>JAUJMV010000001.1:337368-362317 GCA_030446685.1 Thermomicrobiales bacterium
CCACGTAGGCGCTGTCGGTCAGGTGGCCCAGGTTGATCAGCACACTGAGCTCGGCGCCGCGGTAGGCGGCCCCGGCGCAGGCGGCGGCGACGCCGATGTCGCTGACGGCGGTCGGGTTGCCGAGCGGCAGGAGGCGGCGGCAGAGCCGCGGGAGGGCGGCGGCGGCGCGCAGCACGATCAGCGGCACAGCGGTCGCCTCGCGCAGCCGCTCCTGAAGCGTCGCGGCGCGCGCCGCCCCTTCCTCGGGCGTCGCCCTGGGGAGCTTGTAGGCGGCGATGAGGGCGCGCAGCACCGCGGCGTCGCGGTCGACGATCGCGGTGCTGTCGGCGCGCAGCCGCTCCGCCTCGGCCAGGATCGCGCCGACCTCGGCGTCGTGCTGCCGGAAGCGCGGCTTGCCGATGGTGAGGTTGGCGACCATCGCCAATAGCGCCGCCCCCTGCGCGGCGGTCAGCGCCGCGACGCTGCCCCCCCCCGGCGCCGGCGCCGCCGACGCGAGCCGGTCGAGGTAGGCCCGGATCGGTTCCTCGGTAAGGGCGACCGGCGCGCCCGCTAGGTCACTCACGCTCTCCCCTTCCCCCCGCGCCTCCGCGCCCCTCGCGCATCGCTGCCCGCCTCCCGCGCCGGCGTCGCGCCCTCGAGAGGGTCGCAAACCGGGCGAGTATATCAGACGGCGCCGCTCTCCTCCGCGATCTCCGGTGTCCCTGCGCGTGTGGCAGGGGCGGTTCCCCTGCTGGAGCCGGGCACCTGCCCCCATGGAACAGCGGGCGGAAAGGCAGGCAGGGCAAGGAAAAGAGGGTACATGACAGCATCGCGACATCAAGTGCGCGTCCGCTTGCACAGCTTGTGCCGGCGCGACAGTCGCCGATCCGGCAAAAGCTGTGCCATCTTGTCACGACCGTTGTGGATAACTGTCAAAGCCCTTGACTGGCTGGCACAGATCGGCTATGCTTGGGTTGGCGAGATGTCAGCGGTCACTGGGCAAGGAGCGGGGTTGACGCTATGGCACAGCGGAATGACGACATCGAGGCGCGGCGCGCTGGGAGCGGTGGCGACGGGCTGGAGTTCCGGGGGCGCCTGAAGCGGCACCGCGAGGCGCGGCGCTGGTCGCAGGAGCGGCTGGCGAGCGAGGCGGACATGGACCACAGCCTAGTCAGCCGCCTGGAGAGCGGGCAGCGCTCCCCCACCCGCGAGGCGATCGACAAGCTCGCGCGCGGCCTGCGCCTGGAGGGCGCCGAGAAGGACCGGCTGCTGATCGCCGCCGGCTACTTCCCCGAGCACGCCGAGAACGCCGTCGTCGACGAGCCGAGCGTGCAGCGCATCCTCCTGCTCCTGCGCGACGAGCGCACCCCCGAGCCGGTGCGCGACCGGGTGCGCGAAGTCCTCTCCGGCCTGGCGGATATTGCGCTCGCCTCTTAGACCACGTAGAATCTCGTACGTACAGAAGATTTGTTCGGCCCCTCTCACGGGCGGCGTGCCCGCGGAGCCAGGCCGCATCGGTTAGCGCGCCCATGCGGAACAAGGGCCGCTATCGAGCCAGGATCGGCAATTGGCCGCGAGCGGGGGACGAGCGGTGCGGCGGCGTGTCATCATCCTCAATGGCCCCGCGGGCGTGGGGAAGACGACCATCGGGCGGCGCCTCGCCGGGCTCGCGCCGAACGGCGCCTGCGTCCACGGCGACTGTCTCCACGAGTTCGTCGTCTCGCGGGTCGCGGGCGAGGTCGCGGGCGGCCTCGCCTACGTCAACGGCGCGGCGGTCGCGGCGACCTTCCTCCGGGCCGGCTACGAGCGCGTCATCTTCGAGTTCGTCTTCGAGCACCCCCGGCACGTCCGGCGCTTCATGGATGCCTTCCCGCTGCCCGTCCCCGTCCACCTCTTCACCCTCTGGGCGCCGCTGGAGGTGGTGATCGCCCGCGAGGCGCCCCGCCCCGATCGCGCGCGGCTCGGCGCGCGCGTGGCCGAGTGCCACCGCGCGATCGCCGCCGCGCTCCCCGAACTGGGCACTCCCGCAGAGTGCGGCGATCTGCCGGCCGCGCGGGTCGCCCGGCGCATCCACGGACTCTGCCGCGAAGGGATCGGCCTGGTCGCCGGCCCGCCGCCCGCTCCCCACCTCGGAGGTATTCAGGCATGAGCGACTTCGTCCACCTGCACCTGCACACCGACTTCTCGCTGCTCGACGGATTGGGCAAGATCGACGCCTACATGAAGCGCGCCAACGAGTTCGGGATGGGCGCGGTCGCGCTGACCGACCACGGCGCGCTCTACGGGGCGATCAACTTCTACCAGGCGGCGGAGAAGGCCGGGGTGAAGCCGATCATCGGCGTCGAGGCCTACATCGCCCCGAACGGCATGCGCGCGAAGCGGGGCCGCGAGGACGCCGAGAACTACCACCTGGTGCTGCTGGCGAAGAATGAGGCCGGCTACCGCAACCTGATCAAGCTGACGAGCCTGGCGCACACCGAGGGTTTCTATTACAAGCCGCGGATCGACCGCGACCTGCTCCGGCAGCACTCCGAGGGGCTCGTCTGCCTCTCGGCCTGCCTGGCGGCGGAGGTGCCGCGCCTGCTGGTCGCCGAGCGGTACGAGGAGGCGCGCGCGACCGCGATCGACTATGTGAGGATCTTCGGCGAGGGCAACTACTTCCTCGAACTCCAGCACCACCCGTCGATCCCCGAGCAGGCGGTCGTCAACCGCGGCGTGATCGAATTGGGCAAGGAGCTCGGCATCCCGCTCGTCTGCACCGCCGACGTCCACTACGTCAACCGCGAGGACATGGCGATCCAGGACGTGCTGATCTGCGTGCAGACCGGCAAGACGCTCGACGACCCCAAGCGCCTCAAGATGACCAGCGACACCAACTTCTTCCGCTCCCCGGCCGAGATGGCCGAGCTCTTCAAGGACGTGCCGGAGGCGGTCGCCAACACCCTCGAGATCGCGCGGCTGTGCGAGCTGCAGATCCCGATGGGCAACTGGATCCTGCCCCACTACCCGGTCCCCGCGCCGCAGACCCCCGAGCAGCACCTGCGCGAGCTGGCCGAGGCGGGCCTGAAGCGGCGCCTGGCGCTGAGCCGCGCGGTCGCCGCGCCGGCCGCGCTCGACCCGGCCGCCACCGCCGGCGATCTGGCCCCTTCGACGGTCGAGAGCCTGGTGCCGGACCCGCAGCCCGAGCCGCTGGCGGTGCTGCCCCCCGAGTACCAGGAGCGGCTCGACTACGAGCTGGACATCATCAACCAGAAGGGCTACCCGACCTATTTCCTGATCGTGCAGGACTTCGCCAACTGGTCGCGCGAGCAAGGCATCGTCATCACCACGCGCGGCTCGGCCGCCGGCTCGCTCGTCTCCTACGGCCTGAACATCACCTCGGTCGATCCGTTCGTCTATGCGCTGCCGTTCGAGCGCTTCCTCAACCCCTTCCGCCCCTCCCCGCCCGACATCGACATGGACTTCGAGGACAGCCGGCGCGAGGAGGTGATCGAGTACGTCACCCGCAAGTACGGCGAGGACCGGGTCGCGCAGATCATCACCTTCGGCACGATGGAAGCGAAGGCGGCGATCCGCGACGTCGGGCGGGTGATGGGCCTGTCCTACGGCGAGGTCGACCGCGTCTCGAAGCTGATCCCGATGATGACCGGGCTCGACAAGGCGCTCGAAACGGTGCCGGAGTTGCGCAAGCTGCAGGAGACCGACCCGCAGATCGCCAAGCTGATCGAGACCGCGCGCCGCCTGGAGGGGGTCACGCGCAACGCCGGGACCCACGCGGCGGGCGTGATCATCACCGAGAAGCCGCTGACCGAGTACGCGCCGGTCCAGAAGGACACCGGCGGCGGCGAGAAGCTGCTGATCCAGTACGACATGCGCAAGGCCGAGGACATCGGCCTGATGAAGATGGATTTCCTGGGGCTGGCGAACCTCTCGGTCCTCGGCCGCGCGGTGAAGATCCTCAAGGAATACCGCGGCCTCGACCTCAACCCGGAGGCGCTGCCGCTCGACGACGGTCCCACCTACGACCTGCTCGGCACCGGCGAGACGACCGGCCTCTTCCAGGTCGAGTCGGGCGGGATGCGCAAGTACCTGCGCGACCTCAAGCCGACGACGATCTTCGATGTCGCCGCGATGATCGCGCTCTACCGCCCCGGCCCGATGGACAACATCCCGGTCTACATCGAGCGCAAGCACGACCCGTCGAAGGTGGAGTACCTCGACCCGACCCTCGAGCCGATCCTCAAGGACTCGTTCGGCGTCCTGGTCTACCAGGACGACATCCTCTTCATCGCGCTCCAGATCGCCGGCTACGACTGGGGCGCGGCCGACAAGCTGCGCAAGGCGGTCGGCAAGAAGGATCTGGCGGTGCTGAAGGCCGAGGAGGAGAAGTTCGTCAAGGGCTGCCAGGGCCACGGCGGGCTGTCGAAGCAGAAGGCCCAGGAGCTGTGGGACTGGATGATCCCCTTCGCCCGCTACGGCTTCGGGAGGGCGCACGCGGCGGCCTACGCGCAGATCACCTACCAGACCGCCTACCTCAAGGCCAACTTCCCCGAGGAGTACATGGCCGCGTTCCTCTCCGTGGCGATGGGCGACAGCGACAAGGTCGTCAAGGGCGTGCTCGAAGTCAAGCGGATGGGCATCCCGATCCTGCCGCCGAGCCTCAACCGCAGCCGCAAGGACTTCTCGATCGAGCCCGTCGCCGGCGAGGACGGGGTCGAGCGGCGCGGCATCCGCTTCGGTCTGGCGGCGGTGAAGAACGTCGGCGGCGCGGCGATCGACGCGATCCTCGCCAAGCGCGCCGAGCAGCCGGGCGAGCGGTTCGACTCGCTCGACCAGCTCTGCTCGACCGTCGACAGCCGCCTGCTGAACAAGCGCGTGCTGGAGAGCCTGATCAAGGCCGGGGCGCTCGACGAGCTCGGCACGCGCAGCCAGCTCCTGGAGGGGCTGGAGAAGGCGCTCAACGCCGGGCAGCAGGCGCAGCGCGCCCGCGAGGCGGGACAGATCAGCCTCTTCGGCGCCTTCGGCCTGCCCGACGCGCTCGCCGCCCCGGCCGCTACCCGCCTGCCGGAGGTCGAGGAGTTGCCGCGCAAGACCCTGCTCGCCTGGGAGAAGGAGATGACCGGCCTCTACTTCTCCGAGCACCCCCTGTCGCTCGTGGCGACCGGCTCCGGCGTCACCCTGCTCGGGGAGATCACCGAGGACCAGGTCGGGCAGAAGGCGACGATCGTGGCAATGATCGGCGCGGTAAGGCGGATTACCACCAAGAAGAACACGACGATGGGAATCATCACCGTCGAGGACATGAGCGGCAAGCTCGAGCTGGTTGCCTTCCCCGAGTGCTTCGAGCAGCACGCCGGCCTGTGGGTCGAGGACGCGATCATCCGCGCGGTCGTCAAGATCGACTCGCGCCACGACGAGATCCAGCTCGTCTGCGAGTCCGCCGAGGACTTCGTCCCGGCGGAGAGCCCGGCAGGCGCGACCGCCTGCCGACCCTGCACCTGACCCTCGCGCCGACCGGGGACTACTGGCGCGACGTGGAGCAGTTGAACAGTTGCTCAACTTCGGGATAACCCCCTGCTGCGTCGCGATTCCGGAAGGACGAGCCGTGTTGATCGGCGTCCGGAACATCGCCGATCGAGTTCTCCGGCTCGCGGCTCCTTCCGCGCCCCGCGCCGCCAGAGGACGTCACCATCAGCGCCGGACCTGAATGCTGAGCGGGCGCTGGCCGATCTCTGGCCCCCGCCGCCTTCCGCATGTCGAGCAGCCGCGCACCGCGCGGGCGGGAGGCGGGGGCCTTGGCCGCGCTCAGCTATCCCGACTACCACGAGCTGCGGAGTGCGGACGTGCGGAGCGCTCTACATCGCGGAGGCGCCGTTGGCCTCGCCCGCGCGGCGCCCCCTGCCGTCGCCGTTGGGCCGCGACGAACTGGAGGTGCGCCTGCGGCGCGCGGGCTACAGCCGGCGTCTGCTGGCGCTGTTCCCACCGTCAGCGCGTGGCTGCGGCATCCTCCGCTGACCGACCGCGAATGTCTGGTTTGGAGCCGGAGATCGATAATCTTCGATCCGCCGGACCCCGCGCCTGACCGACCGCGAACTGGCCGAAGTCCGGGACCCGTGCGCGATGTGGCGGCGCGCAAGGCGCTGCGGCCGGAGCACGCGCGCGAACACCCGGCGCAGATTCGCGGGGTGCTGGATGTGTGTTCTATCGGCGACCAGCGACCCTCGCGCGGCTCTGCCGGCCCCTTCCCACGCCCCGGAGGGCGCACATTCGCGTTGCGTTCAATCGCGACGATCCTCGCCCGCCTGCGCTAGGATTGTGACACTTGTTTCCCCGGATGACATCGTGGCAGGGATATTGCTTATCCCCAAGCTCGATAGAGGAGGGCGGCTGGCGGTCGTCGCCCCACCAGTTGAGACGATCACGGAGGTCGACGGGTGAGCGCATTGGCGAATGTCCGCGAGGGCATGCAGGTCTACAGCATGGACGACGAGCCGCTGGGGATCGTCGACGGAATCGACGACGAAGGCATTCATGTCGACGGCCAGCAGGTGCTGGCGGGGATGGTCGCGGAGGTGGACGGCGACCGGGTGCGGATCAACTACACCCGCCCGCAATTCCTCTGGCAGGGCAGCCCGGCGGACGAGAAGGACGACGCGGTCAGCTACGATCCGTCCGAGCGGGGCGAACTGGTGGAGCGGATCGAGCGGGGCGAACTACGGATCGAGGGGCGAGCTGCGCTAGCGCGCGCGCCGGACGAACGGGCGGCGCGATCGAAGCCTGGCGGTGACGGGCCAAGCCGACGCGCTCGGGCCGACGCGCGGGATACCGGTGCGGCGGTATCCCGGCACGGCGCGCCGAGATCAAAGTCGCCGGTCATCCTGATAGGTTCGCTCCCCGCGCGCGAGGCAGCCGAAGGGAGTGCTGGGCGAGGATCGGGAGCAGCGCTCGGCGAGCCGCCCGGCCAGGCGCACGAATGTGCTGCCGCTCGGTAGATCCTGGCCCGCCGGCGCTGTCGCGGACGGTGGCTCGCTCAACTTGGCGTCGCTGCCGACCACAGGGACCGATCGCCGGCCACGCGGACATGGCGATTCGATCGAGCGCGGTCGGGCCCGAGCAGCGGTCCGTCATGCCGGCGCAGGTCGCTGGGGGAGCGCTGATCGAAGACATCCTGCCAGCGCGGGCATCGAATGTTGGCTGAGCGCGACCGTCCAGCGCGGCACGCCCAGGCCGGCGAGGGCCGGGCGGTTCGCGATCGGCCGCCACCAGGACGCGGGCAATTCGGCCGGCGCGGACGACCACGCCCGATGTGTTCCGTTCGGCCGATGGCGCGGCGAGGTCGCGCCGGCGCCCAGCGCGCGCAGCAGAAGCGGAGAACCGGAAGAGCGGGCTGGGAGCCTTGCAGGGCTACGCTCGTCGGGCTCGGCATCGGCGCGCTCTACGGCCTTGTCGAGCAGCCGGCCGGTCGCGGGGCGACCTCCGTCCCGCTGGCCGGCGTCGCAATCCTCGGCCTGGCGGCGATGGCGGCGAGTCTACGACGTCCCGCGCGGCCACGGCGCTGGGCGTGACCGACCCGCGGTAGGAATCGTCGCGGTCGGGCCGCAAGCTTTTCCCCTGCGCCGACGGCGTCTCAGTTGGGCGGATGCCGATATTGTCCCCACCTGGCCTACGGCGCTCTTCACCTACGCGCGCTGGCCTACGAGGTCGCGTGCGCTCACGAACTGCGGTGGCGCGACGGCGCCGCCGAACCGAAGCGGCTGGGTGCGTTGCAGGGCTACGCCGTGGGGCTCGGCCTCGGCACGCTCTACGGCTCTGCGGCGGGCGGCGTCTGACGCCGCTGGCGCGATCGGGTGGTGGCGGCGACGATTCGCCCTCGGCGTGATACGGAGGAGTTGGGCGGGATATCGATGACGGACACGGACGGCGCGGGGCGCGCGAGGGTTCAAGGTCGGCGACCGGGTGCGGCGGAGGGCGCGCGATCAAGGTCGGCGACCACGGCGGCTCGGCGGAGGGCAAGGGCCGGGGTGCGGATCGCCACCGAGGACGGCAGCATCGGCGACTTCGACTACCGCGCATTGGAGGAAGATCCGAAGTATATCGTCGAGAACGACGAGGGCACCCGCGCGGCCCACACGGCGCACGCCCTCGAAACGTGACACTAACCCGTCCGTTGAGGACAAGACCGGGCATCGCGCGGTAGCGCGATTACCGCCGTATGCGTGCCCAGGCGAGGAGTTCGTCCAGCGGGCGGGTGTTGAGCACATCGGCGGTGGTCGCCCAGGCGCGCTGGGCGGTGGCGATGCCGTAGTGCAGCGCCGCCAGGCCGTCGGCCCCGTGCGCGTCGCCGTCGATCGTCAGCGTGATCCCGTGGTCGAGGGCGCGGCGGGCGTGCTCGTCGCGCAGATCGAGCCGCTCCGGCGAGGCGTTGATCTCCAGCGCCGTCCGCGTCTCGGCCGCCGCGGCGAAAATGGCGTCCCAGTCGTAGTCCGCCCCCGAGCGCCCGCCGACGATCCGTCCCGAGGCGTGCGCGATGATGTCCACATGCGGGTTGCGGATCGCCCGCAGCAGCCGCCCGGTCACCTCCTCGCGCCCACCGCGCAGCCCCGAGTGGAGCGACGCGACGACCAGGTCGAGCTCGGCCAGGACCGCATCCGGCAGGTCGAGCGCGCCGTCGCGCCGGATCTCCACCTCGGCCGACTTGAGCAGGCGGAACGGCGCGAGTTCGGCGTTCCGCCGGTCGATCTCGCGCCACTGCGCCCGCAGCCGCGCCTCGTCCAGCCCGTTGGCGACCCCGAGGCTGTGGGTGTGGTCGCTGACACTGAGATAGGCGTAGCCGCGCGCGATCGCCGCCGCCGCCATCTCCGCGATCGTGCTGGCGCCGTCGCTCCAGGTGCTGTGGGCGTGGAGGTCGCCGCGGATGTCGCCGATCTCGATCACGCGCGGCAGCCGCCCGGCCCAGGCCGCCTCGACCTCGCCGCGGCCCTCGCGCAGCTCCGGCCGGATCGGCGGCAGGCCGAGCGCGGCGTAGACCCCCGCCTCGTCCGGGAACGTCGCCCGGAATGGGTCATCTGTGCCGTGTCGCGCGGCGAACGCGCGCAGCTCGTCGAGGTGCGCCCGCGAGCCGGTCCACAGCACCAGTTCGGTGCCGAAGCGCGCCGGCGGCCACGACGCCGAGTTGCGCGGTCAGGCCCTGCGGCAGCTCGATGGTGATCGCTCGCTCGGATCGCTCGACCGTCCGCACCGCCAGGGCAGTGCCGCGAAGGCGTCGAGCACGGGCGCGGGGTCGGCGGCGGCGGCGAGCAGATCGACGTCGCCGACCGCCTCGACGTAGCGCCGGGCACTCCCGACGATCAGCGCCGGGAGCCGGGTGCGCTCGCGGAACTGTTCGAGCAGTCGCGCGGCGGCCGGCAGCGCCGCGCCGAGCGGGACGCGCGTGTCCCTGCTCGCCAGTTCGGCCAGCCCGGCGCGGACCGTCCGCTCGACCCGCGGGCCGAGGCCCTTCGCCCCGGCGATCCGCCCGGCCTCGGCCGCCGCGCGCAGCTCGTCGAGCGTCGTCACGCCGAGCGCCTCGTAGAGGCGCAGGGCGGTCTTGGCGCCGACGCCGGGCAGATCGGTGAAGCGGATCACCGCGGGCGGGATGGTCCGGCGCAGCTCCTCCAGCGGGCCGTAGGCGCCGGTGCGGCCGATCTCGGCGATCGCCCCGCTGATCCCCTTGCCGATGCCGTCGAGCGCCTGCAACTCGGCCGCGCTGAGGTCGGCGGCCGGGCGGTCGAGCCCTCGACGCGCTCGGCGGCGCGGCGGTAGGCGGCGGTGCGGAACGGGCTCTCGCCGCGCAGTTCGAGGAGATCGGCGTACTCGCGCAGGGTCGCGCCGATCCGGACATTGTTCGGTGGCTCGTCCGTTGGGGTCGCCATCAGACGTACCGCGCGGAGCGCGACCGCAGCCGCTCCAGCAGCCGGACCGGGTTCTCGGTCAGCACCCGCCCGGCCTGCTCCTCGGTCAGCCCGGCGCCCCGCGCGATCCGTCGCGCCATCTCCGCGCTGAGCAGGCCGGACGGCAGATGGCCGTCGCTATTGACGAGGAGCGCCGCGCCGGCCGCCAATGCCGTCTTCGCGACGTGGCCGTTGGTCAGCGAGTGGCCGCGCCCGAAGGTCAGCTCCAGGAAGACGCCGTGCTCCCGCGCCGCCGCCGCGTCCTCCTCGTCGATCAGCCCCGGATGGACCAGGATGTCGACCAACTCACAGTTGGCCGCCGCCCGGTTGGTGCCGGGCGCGGTCGGCTCGACCGGCGTCTCGCCGTGGACGTTGACGATCTCGGCCCCCGCCTCGCGCGCCCGGTAGGCCGCCTGGGGGATGACCGCCGGGGCAGGTGGGTCAACTCCACGCCGACGAAGACCTCGATCTCCGGCCAGGCCGCGCGCACGGCGTCGCGGTCGGCCTTCAGCGTGCCGATGATCCGCTGCAAGTCGCCGATGCCGCAGTGATCGGTGATGCCGAGCGTCACGTACCCCGCGACCGCCGCGCGGCGGATCAACTCCACCGGCGACAGCTCACCGTCGGAGAGGAAGGTGTGGCTGTGGAAGTCGTGGATCGGGCCTGCCTGGGCGGTCATCGGCTGCTCCTGCTGCGCGGGGCGCGCGCCTGGCGCGCGAATAGGCGACCGTTGCCGCGGAGTATAGCAGGGCGCGGAGGAGTACTACCCGTCGCGCGTCGACTCGTGACCTATCCCCGCGGCTCGTCGGGTGTCGACGGACTGGCCCGGATCGCCGCCGCGGGCGCGGCGCGCCAGTAACCACGGGAGGAGCAGCAGGCCGCAGACCGTGAGCCAGCGCCCGAGCCGTCGGTCGCGCTGGCCCAGGCGCAGCAGGGCCAGGCCCAGCACCCACAGCAGGGGCTGGATCGCGAGGATCGCGAGGCGGAACAGCAGGCCATCGCCCAGGGTCCAGGCCAGCAGCGCGGCCGTGCCAAACCACGCGAGGTCGAGGCCGTGGAGCAGCGCGACCCGCCGGCGATCCGCCGACACCCAGCGGACGTATCGCGGGGTCCCCGCACCGCCCGGGGCGTGGACGGCGCGGGCAGCCGGGGGTGTTCCGCCGGGCGCCGCCCCGCTGTCGTTGTGCCGCGAGAGGATCGAGGTGATTTCACGCTCGTAGCGCCGCATCGCCGGCACCTGCCTCCACCCGTCGCCGCGCGCGCCTGGCTCAATTGCCGGCGCGCGCCGGTCATCAGGCCGATCGCCAGCACGGTCAGCGCGAACCCGGCGAGTGCCCAGCGGCGGGCGGCGGCGCCGTCGCCGGTCGCGGCGAGACGACGGAGCGCGGGCCGCAACGCGCCGTCGCCGATCCCGAGGAGGGCGATCGCCGTCACGATCGAGGCGAGCACCAGGCCGCCCCAGGCGCCGGTGAAGAGGCTGGCGAACCCGCGCGTGCGCGTGATGAGGACGGGCCGAACCCGATGGTGAGCGTGCCGGCGTAGGTGAGCACGCGCACCGCGTGACGGTGAGCCGACCGAGGGTCGCGTTCGCGCCCTGCCCCATCAGCGGGACGATCACGAGGGCCAGCAGGGCGTAGCCCCCGACCCACACCGCGGCGCCGAGGACATGCCCATAGCGGACGAGCCACGTTACGGTGTCGGTCATTCCTGCCCTCCCCGTCCGCCCGGCCCGTCCTCGGCGGGTCGGAGCCTGCTGGATGACGGCCCCACTCGCCGCGCTGGCGCCACCGCGTGCCTCCACCCCGGCGGTTGTACCGACGTTGTCAACGACGCCCGCGGACGCCATGCGGCGCGCGATGGCCCACTCCCCGACGAATGCGCCGGGTGGGCCGGCGGTGATCAGGATAATCCCCGGGAACCACCACCCCCACAAGCCGTCGAGCGCCGCGGCTGCCGCGACGACGCAGCAGGAGGAAGTTCACCCCGTGCAGCGGCCCCAGAACCTGGACGAACTCCCTCCGGTCGGTGAGCGACGAGGACACAAGGGCGATCAGCAGGACGAGGTCCACGAGCGCGACGCGGCGCACAATTCCCAAGCGGTGACGGATGCGCTCGCCCCGCCACTCGTCGGCAAACATGCCAATCTCCTGCTGGACCTCCGAGGTGGTGTTACCGAATGCCATTGGCGATTCCTCCCCTTTCACGGACAACCATACCGAGATCGATGATACTCTTCCTCTACCGGGCGCCCCATTCAGGCAAGCCGGGCGTCCTAACGAGCGGCCGTGCCTCGCGCATTGCGGGGTGCGCGGACGGGAAACGGTGAAGGGCGTACAATCCGAGACTGGGCGGAGGGCGCCGGTTTCTCGACGAGTGTCGGCCCCGCCGTCCTCCTACGAAACGCGCTGTCGCGCCGGGTATGGAACGCAAGACTTCGGGAGAGCCGAGCGGCCCGAGCGTCGCCCCGTGCCGAAGGACGTAGCGGTCGCGCGACGGCGGTAACCCAGCCCCGGCCCTGACCAAGCAGCGGCGGACGTCACGGCGAGTCCCTCCTCATCGGTGAACGGCGATTGAAACGACGTTTGAATCATACCCGGTGTGGTCCCGGCCAGCAAGGGGTGGCAGGAAGATGTCGGCGACGGACACGAAAGAACGCATCCTCGACGCCGCGGAGCGCCTCTTCGCCCGGCAGGGGTTGGAGGGCTTCTCGTTGCGTGCGGTGACGGCGGAGGCTGGGGTGAACCTCGCCGCCGTCAATTACCACTTCGGATCGAAGGCGGCGCTACTGCGGTCGTTGGTGCGGCGCGCGTTCGCGTCGGTGAACGCCGAGCAATTGTGCCTGCTCGACGCGCTCGAGGCGGAGCTCCCGACCCCTGCAGTCGAGGATCTGCTTGCAGCCTTCGCCACCCCCGTCTTCGCGCTGTTCGACACGGATCGCGCCGGGGAGTGGGGGCAGGCGTGGATGGCCGCGCGCGAAACTGACGGCCCCGATCGCGAACCGCCCCCGATGCAGTTCGCCGACACCGACGTGACGCGTCGCTACCACACGGCGTTGCGCCGGGCGTTGCCGTACGTGCCGCCGGACGAACTCTGGTGGCGCTTCGAGCGCGCGAACAACTTGCTGATGGCGAACCAGGGCAAGCGGGCGATGGACGCTCGTCGCTCCGGCGGCACGCGGAGCCCGGTGCGGGAGGAGCGCCACTGGCTACTGACATTCCTCGCGGGCGCGCTCCGCGCGCCGGCAAGCACCACCGCGGAATCGAGGGGGGGCGCGACGGGTAGCGCACGAATCGAGTGTCGTGGTGTGTTCGCCAAGGGTGTCCGTGCGCGGCAGACGACTACTCGCCCTGTAGTACGACCTATGCTATGGCTTATGCGACGTGTGCGGGAGACGCTGCCTGACCCAAGAGATCAGCCGCTCTGTGTAGCGAGGGCTAATCGCCTCGATGTCCCGTCGGCCGCCCAGCGTGGGATGGTGACTTGTGTTCGGCAGGCGCACCACTGTGACGTCCGCGGTTGCCCCCGCGCGCCGCGGCCCGTCGCCAGGCGTCGCTGCTGGCATCAACCGGGGTCCATTCGTCATCCTCACCATAGAAGAGGAGCACGGGGCACTGGTGCGCGCGCGAAGACGGGCTCGGGATCGAAGTCCATGTCCGTCCACACACCCGGCGGTGGCAGTTCGCGCGGGATGTACGCCAGCGGGAACCAGGGCCGAGTGGCGAGACGGTCGACCAGCGCCTGGGTCACCGCGCGATCGGCACGACCGCGCAGGTACGCCTCGCAGGCGGCGCGTAGTTCGGCGAGCTCGGCCAGCGCGTCCCCCCGAAGCCGGCCAGCGGCGCAGTTGTTCCGCCGCGCCGTACCGCATCTGCGCGGCGGGACTCACCCCGGTGGAGGCGACGAGGACGAGGAAGGCTGCCTCCGGCGAGTCGGCGGCGGCGAGCGGCGCGGCCCACGCGCCCTGGCTGAAGCCCCACAGGCCGATCGGCGCGTCCCGCATGTCGGGGTGGGCGCGCAGCGTCCGGAGGGCGGCCAGCGCATCGCGCGCCTGCGTCGCAAGGGGCACGTCGAGATCGTGGTGGGCCGGGCCGCCGGTCGAACCGCAGCACCGCGACACCGTGGCGTGGCAAGGTCGCGGCAAGGTGGCGGAAGAGGAACTGCTCTCGCGAGGGGTCACCGGCGGGGTGCAGCGGGACGAGCCCACGCGGATCGGGCCGGGCGTCGGGATGGACAGCGCCGCCGCGAGCAGTCTGTCGCCGCTCGTAATGGCGACCTCGATGCTGGCATCGTCTCTCCGCTCGGCGCGCTCAATTGTCGCGATTCGGTGGACCAGCCCGGCCTTGATCTACCACCCAGGTGGGTAAGGGCAAGCGCATTGTTCCGCAATGAAAAGAAGGCACCCACTGCACAAGCGGGTGCCGTCGTTGGGTGGCGGAAGGGGAGGGGATTCGAACCCTCGAGGCGGTGTTACCGCCTACGCGATTTCCAGTCGCGCGCACTAGGCCAGGCTATGCGACCCTTCCCTGCTCGACAGATCGGCGGAGAGGGTGGGATTCGAACCCACGAGGCTCATCACCTAACGCTTTTCGAGAGCGCCGCCTTCAACCGCTCGGCCACCTCTCCACGGTCGCCCTGTAGTATAGCAAAGCCGTAGGCCGATTTCTATACTCTCCAAGATCGGGTGCAACAGTTCGATGTCTGGGTCGTCTCGTCGCTCGGCGCGCTCGCGCGGTGGACCAGCCGGCCGTCTCCCAGGCGGGTAAGGGCAAGCGTCAGGTCACCCAGTGCACAAGCGGGTACGTCGGGGGGCCGGACATCGGCGGGCCGCCCACCCGCGGCCCGCGCCCCTCCGCCCCGCGGCACTAGGCCGCTATCGCCGCCGGGTCCGATCGGTATCCGGGCGCGCACACCCCGCCCCGCGCGCGGGCGCGACCAGCCGCGAGAACGGCATTTTCGCGAAACGAACCGCCCTCGACCGCTTCGATACTGTGGCGTGCAGGGGAAAACGGTCCCGTCGACCGGTCGGGAGGATAGTCCACCCACCCCGCTCCCGACCCCAAATCCCCCCATTCCCCCCCCGCGCCGTGTCGCGCCCGGGCGCGGCGGCCCCGCCCCCCCTCGGTTCGAGCCCACCGGCCCCTACTCCCCTCCCTCGCCCAATCCCGGGAGCGGGCGGGGGCCGAAATGACCGCCGCGCCCCCCGCCGGCGGGCAGACGGCCAGGCCACCCCGAACTGTTACCCGGGAGTTCTCACCGACAGCGCGGCGATACCGAGTGCGGGGTGACGAGTAGGCAGAGCAGCGATGGGGGCGGTGGATGACCGAGGAGGTGCGTGGATCGCTTCGCATCGCTCCGGTTGCCGAAGCGGATCGCGCCTGGTTGGCGGACCCCTGGCGGGCCGAGTGGGGCGGCCAGACGATGGCGACCAGGGGCGGCTGCACCGGCTGGCCGACCTCGACGCGCCGATCGCCTGGGACGGCGCGGCGCGGGTCGGCGCGGCCACCTTCCAGTTCGACGCCGCTGGCTGCGAACTGATTAGCCTCAACGCGACGGCTCGGAGGAAGGGTGTCGGGACGGCGCTGCTGGCGACGGTCGAGGCGCGCGCGCGGAGCCGGGGCGGGCTGGGTCTGGCTGATCACCACCAACGACAACCTCGACGCCCCGCGGTTCTACCAGCGGCGCGGCTACCACCCTCCGGCGCTCTATCCGGGGAGCGTCGACGAGGCGCGGCGGGCGAAGCCAACCGTCCGCACTATCGACCCCCTACGACACCCCGCTGCGCGACGAGCTGGAGGTGGCGAAGCGCGCATAAGGTGTTGCCCGACTTGGGCGTCAGGGAACATCGCGGCTTTCCCTTGTCATCCTGAGCCGCAGCGCAGGATCGGTTCCCCTGGCACCGGACGAGGCTGGCTACCACGCGGGTGTCGCGGACGCCGATCCTTCGCCACGGCTCAGGATGACACCCACCTCAGAGCGCCTGCTCCTCGAGCAAACCGCCGATGGCGCCCGACACCGGCCCATCAGCCGGCTCACTCGTCCGCCGGCCCGGCGAGGAGCAGGTAGGTCCACTCGTTCGGCGCGTGGCGCGCGGCGATGCGCCAGCCGGCGGCGGCGAGTTCGTCCGCCGTCTGCTCGGGCGGCAGGCGCGCGTCGAGGGGCGGGCCGCCGCCCGGATTCTGCCGCTGCTCCCATTCGAGGAGCGCCAGCCAGCCGCCGGGGCGCAGCAAGCGGCGCAGCATCGTCAGATAGGGGACGCGGTCGGCGATCTCGTGGTAGACCATCGAGGTGAAGATGCCGTCGAGGCTGGCCGCCGGGAGCGGCACGTCCTGCTCGGTCGCCCGCACCGTCTCGACATTGGTCAGACCCGCCTCCGCCGCCCGCCGCGCCACGTCCTCCAGCATCAGCGGCTCGATGTCGACCGCGAAGACCCGGCCGCGCGGCGTCCGCCCGGCGAGCGGCAGGGTGAAGAAGCCCGGCCCGCAGCCCACATCGGCGATGCCGGCGTCCGCCCGCAGCGGGAGCAAGGCGAGAACAGTGTCGGGCGGCAGGAATTGGTAGCGTTCCGCGCTCAAGAGCCGCTGGCGCATCTCCGGGTTGAAGCGATGCATCGCGCCGTCCACCTCCCGCCCTCCCCGTCCGCCGAGTATCACCGCCGCCCGCGCCGCCGGCGTCCGCGCGACTATACCAGATGACCCGGCGGTGCCGCGGCCCGCCCTCGACCGGCACCAGTTCACTGTAGGGTAGGCGGGTAGCCGGAGAGAGGAAGCGCGGCCGTTCCCCGCCGGTCGGCCAGCCCAACTACCCGACTGTGAACTCTATCCTCGACCCGGTGGGAGGCACGAAAGGTGCGTGACGGCCGCGCGGGACTGTGCGGCGGCTCCGCGGTGCGGCGGGAGAATGGTGCGCGGCGGGGGCGGCGGCGCGGCGCGTCGTGCCGCCGGTCGAGGATGGGGTGTGGGGCATGGGCTGTACGACCGCGCTGATCTATACACCGGAGTACCACCGCTACCGCTTCAACGAGGATCACCCGTTCAATCCTCTGCGCCTGCAACTGACCGTCGAGCTGCTGGACGCCTGCGGCCTGCTCGACGGCGCCCACACGCTCGTCCCGCCCCGCGCCGCGACCGAGGCCGAACTGGCGTCGGTGCATAGTCCCCGGTTCATCGCGGCGGTCAAGGCGGCGAGCGCCGGGGAACTCGACCCGGCGGGGGCGGCGCGGTTCGGGCTCGGCACCGAGGACGTGCCGATCTTCCCCGGCATGCACGAGGCGGCGACGCTCCTGGTCGGCGGCTCGCTCCTGGCGGCGGAACTGGTGATGGAGGGGCGGGCCGCCCACGCCTTCAACATCGGCGGCGGGCTGCACCACGCCGGGTTCGGCCTCGCGTCGGGCTTCTGCGTCTACAACGACATCGCCGTGGCCTGCCGGCGCCTGATTGACCGGTATGGAGCGCGCGTCCTCTACATCGATAACGACGCGCACCACGGCGACGGCGTGCAGGACCTCTTCTACGACACCGACCGGGTGCTCACCGTGTCGTTCCACGAGACGGGGCGTTACCTCTTCCCCGGCACTGGCGCGACCGACGAGCGCGGGCGGGGCGACGGCTACGGCTTCGCGATCAATGTGCCGCTGGAGCCGTTCACCGACGACGCGTCCTGGCTGGAGGGGTTCGAGGCGCTGGTGCCGGCGATCGCGCGGCTCTACCGGCCCGACGTGATCGTCCTCCAGAACGGCTGCGACGGCCACTGCCTCGACCCGCTGACGCACCTGTGCGCGACGACCCGCACCTTCGAGGGGGCGGCGGCGCTCGTCCACGACCTGGCGCACGAACACTGCGACGGGCGGCTGATCGCTCTCGGCGGCGGCGGTTACGACATCTGGCGGGTCGCGCCGCGCGCCTGGGCGCTCGTCTGGGCCGCGCTCGGCGGGCAGACCGTGCCGCCGGGCGTCCCCGCCGCCTGGCGCGACCGCTGGGCCGCGCGCAGCCCGGTCCCGCTCCCCGCCGCGATGCGTGACGATCCGGCCGACTACCCCCCGGTCCCGCGCCAGCCCGAGATCGCCGCCGCGAATGCCCGGACCTACGCCACCGTCCGCGACATATCCCTACCGCTCCTAGAACGGCGCATGATCGAGCGTGGATCGTAGGGCGTGGAGCGCGGGGCGCGGACGAACGCGCGAGTAGTGGTCGCTCACAGGAGGTTCCATCCGTCGCCGGCGCGCCGACGGAACTCCGCGCTCCACGCCCTACGGCCCTTGCAGCGCGCCCTCGGTGAACGTGTTGTTCGCGTTCCAGAGCAGCCAGCCGGTCGCCCCGAAGTCATAGGTCGCCTGCATCTGCGCCTTGACCTCCTTCGGACCGTACTCGATGCCCCGACCGTAGGAGAAGTCCTGCAGCCAGGGGCGGAACTTGCGCTGGGGGATGGCGATCCGCTCGCCGCCGGTCTGTAGGCTAGTCAGGATGATCTCGTAGGGGTGGTCGTTCGGGATGTCGAAGCCGCCCCAGCCCCGGCCGAAGTGGGAGGGGTAGATCATCGGGCAGATGTAGTCCACGACCGCGGCCATCTTCTCCAACTGCTGGCCGATGCCGTTGTCGTCCTGGTCGAACAGGGCGATCCCGAAGATGTCAATGGCGAGCGGCACGCCGTAGGGGGCGAGTGCCTCGCGGCTGGTCCTGAGGAAGTTGTAGATCGCCTCGGTGCGGTTGGCGACGGTGTTCGGCGCCCCGAGATCGATCGCCTCGATGTCGCCGTCCGACGGGAAGCGGACATAGTCGTACTGGACCTCATCGAAGCCGAGCTTCGCCGCCTCGACCGCGAACTCGATGTTGTAGCGCCAGGCGTCGGGCTGCATCGCGTTGACCCAGGCGACGCCGCTGTCGTTCTCCCAGATCCCGCCGGTCTTGCTGTTGCGGACGGCGACCGCCGGGTTCTTGTGCGCCAGCGTCGGGTCGAGCATGCAGACGATCCGCGCGATGGTGTAGACGTTGTGCTCGCGCAGCGTCTTCAGTCGCGCCTCCAGGTCGTACTTGGCCTGAACCGCCCCGTACTCCCGCGCCTTGGCGTGCTTGCTGTCGTGCCAGACCCAGCCGGTCTCGTCCTTGAAATCGATTACCATCGCGTTGATCTCGGTGCGGTCCGCCAGGGCGAGCAGGGCGTTGAACTTCTCGTCCTTCATGACCGACTCGGGCGTCAGGTAGATCGCCTTCACTACCAGCCGCTCGAGCGCGAAATCGAGCGTTGTCGCGTCGCCCGGTTCCTGCTCCTGGCGGCGATACCCCGGCGCCTGGACGACGATCGCCGCCCCGTCCGGCACGCCGGCGAGCGTGTACGCGCCGTCCTCCCCGGTCGTCACGACGGCCCCGTTGACCGCGACCGTCGCGTCTGCCAGGGGCTGGCCCCCCTTCGCCCGCACCACGCCGCCGACGATGTCCGGACGCACTTGGAGGTCCAGCACGGTGCGCGGGCCGATCTCCAGTTCCTTGCGCGCGAAGCCCGGCCCCTCGACGACTAGCCTCGCCCCATCCGGTACGCCGGCAATCCGGTAGCGCCCGCGCTCGTCCGTCGTTGCCTCCGACGACGCCGCGCCGTCCGCGCCGACCGCCTTGACGACGACGCCGGGCAGGGGGGCGCCGCTCTGCTGGTGGACGATCGTGCCGGAGAGGGCGGCGGGACGAAGTTTGATCGCGAGGTCTTTGCGGGCTCCGGGGCGGATTCCCTGTTCCGCGGGGGTGTAATCGTCGCCGGGCTTGAGGACCAGTGTCGCCGGTTCCCGCACCGCCGTGAGCGTGAAGCGGCCCCGGCCGTCGGTCGTCGTCCGCTGGTTCCCCAGTTGAATGCCGACCCCGCCCACTGGTTGCCCGCTGTAGGCGTCGGTGACGGTGCCGCCGATGGTGGGCCGCAACCAGAAGAACAGCACCGCTGCGGCGACCAGCGCCGCCGTCGAGAGGAAGACGGGCCAGACAACCCCCCGTCGTCTCCTCCGGCCGACGTAATAGTCGTCGCGCCCAAGCCGCATCATCGCTCCTCCCTTTTCCTCCATCCCCTCACGCCGCGGCGGCGTCCGGCCGCCCGGCCTCGGCGTAGTGTCCGTTCACCCCTCCGATGCACGCCGCGGCCGTCTCGCGCGCTGAACGGGTCGGGCGCGGCCAGCGTGCGCCGGGCGTGAGTGGTGTGGCCGGCGCGAGCCAGCGGCGGCCGATTCGCGCGTGGGTGCAGGGTCGGTGTTGCGGGCCGCACGGCTCGCGTGGGCGGCGCCTGGCGCCAGCGTGACGGGTGCCAAGAAGTCCGCGTTGCGCGCGGCGAGGATGCAGGGAGAGGGCGCGCTGCCTTGTGTCGTCCCGCCAGATCGGGCGGCCGGCGTTCCCGGCGATCGCGATGTGGAGGCGCCCGGCGGTCGCCTGGGTTTGGCGATCTTCCCGCTGACGATCGCCATCCGCACTCCATCCTATAGGGGCGTGCGCGCGATTCCGGGCAGACGAACACCGGGTGACAGCACCGAAATTCGCGAGGATGGCACGATGCGGCGCTTAAGTATCGTCCCGCGCGCCCCGGCTTGCCTACCCGATCCGTGACGCGGCTATCGCCAGTGATGTAACGATGGGTCAGTCTACACAGCCAGGGTCCTCCTGTCAATGGTTGTGTTCCTCCGAGGGACGGTCTATCGTGCGCCGGCCCACTTGTGCGGCTGTGCTATAATGGGGCAAGAAAGATTAGATCTTTCGGAAGCGTCCGAAAACTGAGGAGCGTTCGCGACGGCACGCGGCTGCGACTGACACAGGGGTAGGCTCACGCCTCGCCGCGGTAGGCTCATGAGCGTCAAGGTTAACTTACAGGATCTCCTCGCCCCCGTTCGCGACGATCTCGTGCGCGTCGAAGATCGCATCCGGGCTGCGGCGCAGGTCAACTACCCCTTGCTGTCCGCCGTGGTTGGCGACATCATCGGGGCGGGCGGCAAGCGGCTGCGCCCGGCGATGATGCTGCTGATCGCCCGCGCCCTGCGCCCGGACGACGACTATGATCCCAGCAATGTGATCACCGCCGCCGCTGCCTCGGAGTTGCTGCACACCGCCGGGCTGGTCCACGACGATCTGATCGACAATGCCGAGACGCGGCGCGGCGCGCCCACCCTCAACGCCCTCTTCGACAGTGGGACGGTGGTCCTGCTTGGCGACTACCTGTTCGCGCAGGCCGCGCGCACCGCCGCGGAGACCGGCAGCGCGCGCGTGATGGCGATCTTCGGCCAGATCCTCGCCGCGATCACTGACGGCCAGCTCAGCGAGATTTTCAAAGCCCACGATCCCGACCAGACCCGCGAGGAGTACGAGGGCCGCATCTACGGCAAGACCGCCTCCTCTTCGCCGGCTCGGCGGAGATCGCCGGCGTCCTCTGCGGCGTGCCGGAGGAGCGGATCGTGGCGGTGCGGCAGTACGCGGGCGACCTCGGCCTGGCCTTCCAGGTCGTCGACGATGTGCTCGACATCCAGGAGACGAGCGAGCAGCTCGGCAAGCCGGTTGGGTCGGATCTGCGTCAGGGGACGGTGACCTTGCCGATGCTCCTCTTCCTGGGGAATGGCCACGACCCGCGCGAGGTGGCGCGGCTGCGCCGCGCGATCGTCGGCCAGGGCGTCTCCGAGGAGGACTATGCCACGGCGATCGAGGCGTTGCGCGGCGCCGATGTCCTGCGCGAGAGCCTCGACGAGGCGATTCGCTACGTCGAGCGCGCCAAGTCCGCGCTGTTACCCCTGCTCCCCAGCCCCGCGCGGGACAATTTGCTGGCCCTCGCCGACTTCACCGTGGAACGCCATCGGTAGAAGGCTGAGGGCTGAGGGCTGAGGACTCAGTGCGCTGACGGCGCGTCAGACGCCCTGCCGGAACATGGACCGCCTCATCGATCCTCCGCTCGGTGAGTCCTCAGCCCTCGGCCCTGCCCAGGCCGAGCGTGTCGAAGAAAACCCGAAGGAAGCGATCCGCGTCGACGTCGGTGCAGACAGCGTGCGGGCCGTCCGACCGCTCTTGGAGCGTAGTGCGCCCGGCGCACCAGGCGGTGACTGTCTCCACGGTGACTATACCCTGCTTGACCGTGCAGAACGACGGGTCGAGCGCAACGCCGACCGCGAGCGGGTCGTGCAGTTGCACCCTCGTCCTGCCGCACCAGGAAGCTGTGCTCGCAGGCGCCGTAGACCAGCCGTCCGGTCAACGTGTCAGTCTCCCGTAACCCCTCCCAGGCCGCGCGCGAGAGGATCGTCCGCTCGGTCACGTCGAGGCCGACCATCGTCAGCGGGCAGGCGGCGAAGACCTGCGCCGCCGCCTCGGGGTCGACGTAGATGTTGAACTCCGCGTAGGGCGTGACGTTGCCGCGCCCCAGCGAGCCCCCCATGATGACCAGCCGCTTCAGCGCCCCCGGCAGCTCCGGTTCGAGCGCGATCGCCGCCGCCAGGTTCGTCAGCGGCCCGACGCAGACGAGAGTGATCGTCCCTGGCGCGTCCAGGATCGCCTCGACCAGGAACTCCGGGGCGGACGGTTTGTCGAGCAGCCGGGTGGCCGGCGGGAGCTCCAACGTGCCGAGACCGCTCCGGCCGTGGAAATGCTGCGCGTCGTGCAGCGGGCGGGCCAGCGGTCGGCTGAAGCCTTTATGGACGGGCACGTCGGTCGCGCCGAGATGGGCCAGCACGCGGCGGCTGTTCTCGGTGGTCAGCGGCAGCCCGACGTTGCCGGCGACTGTGGTGACCGCGCGCAGATCGACAGCGGGCGAGCGCACCGCCAGCGCGAGCGCCAGCGCGTCGTCGATCCCGGTGTCGACATCGAGGATGATCGGCAGCGCCTCGGCCACGTTACCCCCTTCCACCCTCGACCTTCCAACCATTGTAGCACCGGCACTATAGCATACTCGCCCGGCACGACCCTTGATGGCTTTCAGGCTCCTGTCCGTACGCTCTCGTCCGAGTAGGGCGGTGGTTGTACTCTCCGGCCTTGACGAATCGCACTGTGTACGTACAATCAATACAGCAGCGTGGAGTGGGGGGTAGCGGGAATGGACGGGATGCGCGCGCGATCGATCGCCGGCCGCTGGCCGCGGCGGCTGCTGGGCGGCCTGCTCGTCGCCGCCCTCATCGGGCCGGTCGCCCCGGCCGGCGCGGTGCGGGTCACCAGCGGGGCGGTCGCCGCCGGGCCGCGCCCCTTCAACGCCGCGGTCCTGATGCAGGCCGAGGTCGCCGGCACGCGCGGCAGCGTCACGACCGACGGCAAGATTGTCGTCTGGACCGACGAGGAGGGTGGGCTCATCGCCTACGCCCTCGCCGATGCGCGCGAGACCAGGCTGCTGGACGGCCCGGCCCGCCGCGACGATCTGGCCGTCGCCGATGGCGTGCTGGTCTGGACGGAGCGGGGCACGGGCGGTGCAATGATCCGCGGCCTGCGCCTCGACGGCGGCGCCCCCTTCACGATCGCCGCCGGCCCCGGCGAGCGCAACAGCCCCGCCATCAGCGGCGGCACGGTGGTCTGGCGGGACCGGCGCGGCGGCAACTGGGACCTCTACGGCTACGACCTGGCGATGGGGAGCGAGTTCCCGGTCATCCTCGGCCCCGCCGACGAGGGCGCGGTCGCGATCTCCGGCTCGACCATCGTCTGGGAGGACCACCGCTCCGGGCGCTGGGGGCTGACCGGCTTCGACCTGCGGGAACGCCGGGAGTTCCCGATCACCGCCGGCCCGGACGACGACACCGCGCCGGTGCTGGCGGGCGATGCCCTCGCCTTCACCCGCCGCCGCGCGGGCCGAACCGCCGCGGCGATCGTCCTGCGCGACCTGAGGTCGGGCGCGGAGCGGATCGTCGTTGACGGGCACCTAGCGCAGCGCCCCGCCCTGGCCGGCGATCTGCTCGTCTGGGAGGACTGGCGCGACGGCCAGCCGAATGTCTACGCCTTCGATCGCGCGTCGAGTCGCGCCTTCCCATTGACCCGCGCCGAGCGAGCGCAGACGCCGGCCATTGCCGGCGCGGTGGTCGCCTGGATTGGGGCGGGCGAGTTCAGCAGCCGCGTGACGGCGGTGCGCCTGGTCAAGCCGCTGCCGAGCGACCCGCAGGATCCCCCGACTGTCACCGACCCGAACACGCGCTACTTCCCGGAGAGCCGCCACAACCTGTCCGGCGCGTTCCGCTACTTCTGGGGGTTGAACGGCGGGCTGGATCGTTTTGGCCTGCCGCTGACCGAGGCGTTCGAGGAGGCCGACGCGCAGGGCGCCAGGCGCCAGGTCCAGTACTTCGAGCGCGCCAAGCTCGAAGCCGACCCGGCCGACCCGGGCCGGGTCGCGATCGCGCGGCTCGGCGCCGAACTGACCCGGGGCCGCACCTTCCCGACCGTCGAACCATTCGAATCGACCGACAGCCGCGTCTACTTCGAGCAGACGCGGCACGCACTCGGCGGACCCTTCAAGGACTATTGGGCGGACAACGGTGGCGCGGTCGCCTTCGGCCTCCCGATCTCCGAGGAGTTCGAGGAGAACGGGCGCGTCGTGCAGTACTTCGAGCGCGCCCGCTTCGAGCTCCGCCCGGAGGCGGCCGACCCTCGCCAACGGGTCGGGCTCGGCCAGATCGGGCGCGAGGCGCTGGTCGAGCGCGGTTGGCTCGCCCCGCAGTCTCGATAGGCGTGGTGGCAGCGCGTCCGGCCTGTTAGGGCACTCCGCAGCGTGCTACTATTGGCGCCAGGGTAGAGTGCGGGCGACGGTCGGGAGGGAACGATGGCGCGGATGGTCCAATGCGCGAAGCTGGGACGCTTGCTGCCCGGGCTGGAGAAGCCGCCCTTCCCCGGCGAACTCGGCCAGCGCATCTACGATAACATCTCTCAGGAAGCCTGGCGGCAGTGGCAGGGGCAGTTGACAATCATGATCAATCACTACGGCCTCAATCTGCTCGACCCCGCCACCCGCGAGATGCTCGACCAGCAGATGGAAGAATTCTTCTTCGGCGCGCAGCCCGAGATGCCCGAGGGCTGGACCCCCGGCAGCCAGAAGGGCGGCGACGCGCCGAGCGCTAAGGGCGCCCCGGCCCC
>JAUJMV010000001.1:362417-383310 GCA_030446685.1 Thermomicrobiales bacterium
CCGCCAGTTGGCGCACCAGGTGGGGCTGCACCAGCATGTCCTCCGCCCCGGCGACGACCAGCACCGGCAAGTCGAGCGCGCCGAGGCGATCGAGGGTGTCGTGGGTGCGGCTGGCCGCGACCTGGCGCGCGAAGGCGGCGGGTTCCTGCGGGTTGGCGGCGTTGTCGGCGTAGCGTTGCAGGTTGCGCAGGTTGGCCGGGCGCTCGAAGAAGTGGTGGCTGAAGAGCCAGGGCCAGGACTGCCTGGCGAAGTCGCTCAGCCCGAGCTTCGGATAGATCGCCGCCCAGGCGTCGAGGATCGCGAGCAGCCGGGCGTCGGGGCGCGCGAACGACGAGACGAGCGTGAGGCTGCGGACCCGGTCCGGCGCCGTGAGCGCCAGTTCCTGCGCGATCCCGCCGCCCATCGACAGCCCGACGACGTGCGCGTCCGCCACCTCCGCCGCGTCGAGAACCGCGCGCGTGTCCTCCGCCAGCTCCACCAAAGTGTACGGACGCTCCGCACGGCCGCTCGCGCCGATGTCGCGGTTGTCGATCGCGATGCAACGATAGTGCGCCCGAAAGGTCGCGGTCTGCGCCGACCAGGCGGTGTGATCGGCGTTCAGCCCCTGCAACCAGACGGCGGGTTCTCCCTCGCCCTCGACCCAGTAGGCGATCTCCAGCCCATCGCGCGTCACGCTCGGCACAATTCCCCCTTGGAGTGCTGAGTGCTGAGTGCCGAGTAGTGAGTGGGACGGAGCCACTTGGAACTCGCTGCTGAATCGTCACACCCCCCGCTCAGCACTCAGCACTCAGCACTCGTCATAGGCCGCGCCAGCCGGCGACGAGCCGTTTCACCGTGCGGATGTAGGCGTCCGGGTCGTTGTTGTCACTGGGGGGGGCGTAGATCGGGACGATGGCGTCGACGGTGGTGAGGCCCCACTCCTCGACGTAGAGTTCGTCGATCAGGCGATACCAGTCGGCGATCCCCTCGCGCCAACTGGCGTACTGCCGGTAGCCCTCGAACGACGGCTCGCCGGGGCGGGCGCGGATGTTGCCGACGGAGTAGGTCGTGCGGGCGACGCCGCGCGTCCCGGCGCCGCTCTCCATGATGAAGAAGGCGAGACAGTAGGCGGGGTCGATCCCGCGCGCCACGCCGAGGTCGTAGAACGCCTGCGCCTCGTCGGCCGCCGGCGAATTGTAGCTCTCCAACACGGCCCGGATGCGGTCGGGCGTGATCGAGGGCGGGCCGAGGACCGGACCGGCGCCGAGCGCGGCGCTGTTCGGCGTCCGGGTCGGCGTCGGGAAGGCCTCGGCCGCCATCCGCGACGTGACGCGGTCGAGCAGGAGGCTGCCGATGATCACGGCCGCGACGAGCAGGCAAGCACCGACGATGCCAGCGAACAGGCACCCGCGGACGGGAAGCGGGGCGGCGGCGCGGCGACTACCGCGAGAAGACGCGCGAGCGCGCCGGGTGGGGCGCGAACCGGGCCGGGACCGGGAGGAGCGCGACGGCGGGGCGACGGTGTCGATGACCTTGTCGATGATCCCGGCGGCGCGGTCGGTGCGGGTGGGCAAGCGCCGCCTCACGCGCCTCGTCCGGCCCGCGCCGGCGTGACATATCCCCGAAGATTGGATTTCTCGGTCTTGAACAAGGTCCGCTCCTGGATAGACTCGCCGGCGCCCTGCGAGCGCGAGGCGCCGCCCCCGTCACCCGTGGCGACCGCCCCGGTGCCGCCCCGATAGTGTACCATGAGCCTGCGCGCCGGGTCGCTGGCGACGAGTGCGACGGGTGCGGTGCAAAGTCCTGCGTCGCCTGCTTGGGGCGCTTCAGCGGGCCGCGTCGGTACTCGAAACTCCTCCGGTGTACGTACCAGTCGCGCAATACTTTGAACCGCACCCGAGTGCGACCCGCCGAATTGCCGCGGCGGGGATGATTTACAGGAAGAGGCGACGGGTGACAACGTTCGTGCTGGTCCACGGGGCGTGGCTCGGCGGCTGGGTCTGGAATCGCGTCGCGCCTGACCTGCGCGCGCGCGGGCACACCGTCCACACGCCGACGCTGACCGGGCTCGGCGACCGCGACCATCTCCTCGGCCCCGATGTCGATCTGGACCTGCATGTGGCCGACGTGCTGAAGACGCTGGAGTACGAGGATCTGCAGCGGGTCACGCTCGTCGGGCATGGCTACGGGGGCGCGGTGGTGCAGCAGGTGGCGGCGCTGGCGGTGGAGCGCGTCGGCCGGCTCGTCTTCCTCGACGCGCTGCTGGCGCCGGACGGCCAGAGCCTGCACGACGCCCTCGGCCTCGCCGCGGTCGAGACATTGCGCGCCCGCGCCTTCGACGACGACGGCATTCCCGTCTACGCCCCCGATGCCGGCCTGCTCCTCGACGGCTTGGTCAAGCGCGACGCCGACTGGGTCGAGGATCGGATCGTCCCGATGCCGGTCGCGGCTTACGAGGGTCGGGTCGCGCTCGGCGTCGGCATCGGCCCGGACACGCCACTGCTCTACGTGAAGTGCAAGGGGGCGACCCGCTGGCCGCCACCGGCGAGGCACTGGCGCGGGCCCGGGGCTGGGTGGTCCAGGAGATCGAGGCGGTCCACCTGCCGATGATCGCCAAGCCCGAACCGGTGGCGGAACTGCTCGACAACTTCGCGCGCCAGCCCGCCGCGCGCTTCACCCGCGTTGCCCACCCGTCCCCTGAGGGGTGATGCGGCGTGCCGCGCAGCTACCGTTATGGGCCTGGGACGGTGGCGAGTGGCTGCATACCGCCCTCCTGGCCTGCTCCCCCGCGGCCGGCGCCGCGCCGGCCCTACCGACTCGCGCCACTGTCCAGGTGTTCGCGTAACGTCGCGATCAGGCGATCGATGTCGCTCTCATCGGTGAAGTAGGCGCAGGAGAGGCGGATGCCGTTCGGCTCGGTGACGCGCCGCTGGATGATGCCCTGCCGCCAGAGCCAGCGCGACAGCGCGATCCCGTCGAGCGGTGCGCCGGCGCGGTCGCGGAAGGAGGCGGTGACGAGGCCGCAGGAGGCGTCCCACCCGGACGGCGTGTGGACCGTCGCGCCGGGTAGCTCCGCCAGCCGCTCCTTCAGCGTGGCGGCGCAGGCCGCCTGGTGTCGCCAGATCGCCTCCCAGCCGAATCCCTCAAGGTAGTCGATCGCCCCGCCGAGCGCGGCGAAGCGCCCGAGGTTGCGGGTGCCGTACTCGTAGCGCCGCGCGCTCGGCTCGAAGGCCAGTTCGATCCCGTCGAGGCCGTCGTAGCGGCGGGCGGCGAGGGCCGCGTTGGTGAGCGAGCCGGCCCCGACGTACGGCGGCAGCAGGTCCGGCAGGTGGCGCGACGCCACGTAGAGGAATCCGGTCCCTTTCGGGCCGCAGAGCCACTTGTGCCCGTTGCCGGTGAGGAAATCCGCCCCGATCGCGCGCGGATGGACCGGGAACTGGCCGACCGACTGCGCGCCGTCCACCAGGGTCAGGACGCCCCGCGCGCCGGCGGCCGCGCACAGCTCGGCGGCGGGGAGGCGGATGCCGGTCTCGCAGGAGACGTGGCTGAAGACGGCCATCCGCGTCCGGTCGGTCAGCGCGCCCCGGAAGTTGGCGAGCGTCCGGGTGGCGTCGGGGTCGATCCGGAAGATGCGGACCTGGGCCCGGCCCTGGCGTTGCAGGTTGAAGAAGGGGAAGGTGACCGCCGGGTGCTCCTGGTCGGAGAGCAGCACCTCGTCGCCCGGCGCCCAGGCGTGGCCGAACGCGACCAGGTTGACCCCGTCGGTCGCGTTGGTCGTCAGCGCCAGCTCGTCCGGGGCCACGTCGAGCAGCCGCGCCAGCCGCGCGCGCGATGCTTCCAGCAGTTCGAGCACCGCCGCCTGCCCGTAATGGCCGTGCGTCTCGTGCCAGGCGACCGCGCGCAGGTGCTCGCGCAGGACGGGCTCGGCCATGATCCCTTCGGTGCCGACGTTGAGATAGGTCACGTCGCGCAGCGCCGGCAGCGCCGCCCGCGCCGCCGCCACGTCGTATCCGGTGGTCGCCTGCATGTCAGCCTCCTGCTTCACCACAAAGACACGGAGATCACAAAGGACACAAAGCGGGAGCGAAAAGGGAAAGGGCGAAGATCGAGAGCTGGTTCTTCTATTATGCCCTTGGTGGTCTTGGCGCCTTTGTGGTCGGTCGTGCCCTCTTTCAGTCGGCGACGAGGAAGCGGTCGAGGAAGGCCGCGGTCGCCTCGGCGGCGTGGATGCGGTTCGGCAGCTTCACCAGCCCGTGGCCCTCGTCCTCGTAGCGCAGGTACCCCACCTCCCGCCCGCGCGCCCGCAGGCTCTCGACGATCTGCTCCGCCTCGCCGACCGGCACGCGAGGGTCGTTCGCGCCGTGGATCACGAGCAGCGGCGCGGTGATCCGGTCGACGTGGTTGATCGGACTGATCGCCTCCAGGAACTCGCGGTCGTCCTCCAGGTTGCCGTACTCCGACTCGCGCAATTTGCGCCGCCAGGGGCCGGTCTGCTCCAGGAAGGTGACGAAGTTGGCGATGCCGACGGTGCAGACCGCGGCGGCCCAGAGGTCGGGGTAGGTCGTCACGGCGGAGAGGGTCATGAAGCCGCCGTAGGAGCCGCCCATCACCGCGATCGCGTCGGGGCGCGCCGTGCCGGACGCTTTCAGCCAGCGCACCGCCGCCTCGAGGTCGGCCACCGAGTCCATCCGCTTGCGCACGTCGTCGAGGTGGGTGAAGGTCTTGCCGTAGCCGGTGCTGCCGCGCACGTTGGTCGCCAGCACGCCGAACCCGCGGTGGGCGAGGTACTGGATCGTCGGGTTGAGGATCGGGCGGGCCTGCCCCTCCGGGCCGCCGTGGACGTGGAGCACGACCGGCACCGGCCCCGCCACGCCGTGCGGCAGGTAGAGGAAGGCGGGGATCGCCAGCCCGTCGAAGCTCGGGTAGTGGACGAGGCGCGGCACCGAGAGCGCCTCGTCGGCGATGCCGGCACGGGAGGCGTTCGTCACCTGGCGGGCCTGGCGGGTGGCGATGTCGAGGGTCCAGATGTTGGCGTTGCGCGTCGGGCCGTAGAGGGCGAAGGCGAGGGTCGCGCCGTCGGGCGCGAGGCGCAGGCCGGCGATCACGCCGTCCGGCAGCCCGCCGACCGGCGCGCGGTCGCCGGCGAGGTAGAGCCGGCTGTAGCCGTCCTCGTTGACCGTGTAGGCCACGAACCGGTCGGCGGCGTCGGCGACGATCTCCTCCGCGTCCCAGGAGTGTTCGGCGATGAGGTCGAGCCGGCCGGTGGCGGGGTCGAGCCGGGCCGGGGCCATGAACTCGCGGTCGCGGTTGGTGGTCAGGACGATGGCGTCGCCGGCGAACCGGGCGCCGGCGTGCAGCGCCTCGCCCTCGTGGGCGGTCAGCAGGCGGGCCTCGCCGCTGTCGAGGTCGAGCAGGAGGAGGTCGTTGTCGAGGCTGCCGTTGCGGCGCTCCAGCAGGAGCGCGCGGCCGTCGGGGCGCCAGTCGCGCACGTTGTTGGTGCCGTCGTGCCGGTAGACCAGGCGGGGCTCGCCGTCCAGCGGCCTGACGTAGATGTCGAAGAAGCGCGGGTCGCGCGCGTTGGAGGCGTAGGCGATCTGGGCGCCGTCCGGGCTCCAGGCGCCCCACCCGTGGATGACCGCCGGGTTGGTCGCCAGCGGCGCGACCTCCTCGCCGCCAGGGGTGAGGCTGTAGAGTCCCTGGCGCTCGTTACCCCCCGCGTCCATGCCGAAGACGAGCCGGTCCCCGGCGGGGGCGTACTCCAGCGCCGAGACGCGCTCGGGGTAGAAGGTCAACTGGTCGGGCCAGCCGCCGGCGACCGGGACGCTCCAGACCTGCGGGACGCCGGTGATGTCGCAGAGGAAGGCGAGCCGCGCGCCGTCCGGGCTGAAGCTGGGGCTGTGGGCGTTGCGGATGTTGAGGAAGCGCGAGAAGTCGTAGCGCGGCAAGGGGGCCTCCGTTCCTGTGGGCTTTGCGCCGGTCGGCGTCGCGGCGGCATTATAGCACCCGTCCTCCCCTGCGCCGTGGTGGCTGAAGCCGCTGTTGTCGCGGCCCGCGTCGCCGGCGCCGCACGCCGCCGAGGGGGGCCGGCGGGGCGCGGGGGACCGTGGGGGCAAAATGGGGGGAGTTGGGGGCGGTTCGAGCGGCGTCGGAAAGTGGGATTTCCTTGCCGTGGCAAGGGAAAGGGCGGCGCCGAGGCGGGTTCGTTTCGCGTTTTTCATGTTTTTCGCCCCTCGGGTGCTGTCGGTGATCGGCGTGCCGCGCGCAATGGCTCGTATTTTCCGGACCCGCGGGGAGGGGGATGTGTGCCAGGGTGACGAACCAGCCACGTTGACCATCCGAGATTAGGGCCGGGGCGGCGCACGGTGCGCGCGCAATCACCCGAGCAGGACAACGGCTGGCACGGCGGCTGCATGACCCGCCCGCCCTGTTGTCGCAGCGGCCGGGAGTGCCGCACGATGCCCGGCGGACAAGGCTGGCGCGCGAGCGCGGAGCGCTTGGCAGGCCCCAGGTCCTTGACTGAGCGGTGAGAGATGCTAGGCAGAGAGTCTGCGCCTGGCATGTGAACATGGAAGGGGAGTGACGTCGTACAACTACTCATAATACGACGTCTAACCGGGCGATCGCTCACCTCTTCCCGGACGGAGATCATGATGCGATTCATGGCGCACTTCGGGCTCGCGTGTGGTAGAGTGCGCGCGAGTAATCCACCCCTGACCATGACCGCGTTGCTCGAGTTCGGGGCGGCTGTGTCGCGGCGGGGCCGTGTAGCCTGAGGTCCGGATGGAACCGCACGTTCCCACGGCGTCGAAATACGTCGCGCCGGTCGCCGATCACCACCAGCATCTTTTTAGCCCCGCCATCGCGGCGCTGCTGGCCACGGGCGCCGACGGGCTGCACCCCATCGCGGCGCGCGACGTGGTCGCCCTCCTCGATGCCGCCGGCATCCGCCGCGCGGTCCTCCTCTCGGTCGCGTACCTGTACGGCAGCCCGGCGCGAACCGTCGATGACGAGTACGCCAAGGTCCGGGCGGAGAACGACTGGACCGCGGCCGAGGCGGCGCGGTACCCCGAGCGGCTCCGCGCATTCTGCGGCGTCAACCCGCTCAAGGCGTACGCGCTCGACGAACTGGCGCGGTGCGCGGGCGACCCGCACCTCCGCCACGGGCTCAAGCTCCATTTCGGCAACTCGGACGTGCAACTGGACCAGCCCCCGCAGGTCGCGCAGCTCCGGCGCGTGTTCCAGGCGGCGAATGCCCACCGCATGGCGATCGTGGTCCACCTGCGGGCGTCCATCTCCAGGCAGCGCCCCTACGGCGCGGCGCAGGCGCGCGTGTTTCTGGAGCAACTGCTGCCGCTCGCCCCCGACATCCCGGTGCAGGTGGCGCACCTCGCGGCCAGCGGCCCTGGCTACGACGATCCCCCGGCCCATGCGGCCATGGCCGTGCTCGGCGAGGCGGTCGAACGCGGCGATCCGCGCATCGCCCGGCTCTGGTTCGATGTCGCAACGGTGGTGAGCCGCACCATCTCGTCGGAGGGCGCGGCCCTGGTGGCACGCCGGATTCGCCAGGTCGGTGTCGAGCGGGTGCTGTACGGCTCGGATGCGGCCACCGGCGACAATCTCCGGCCGCGCGAGGGCTGGGCAGCGTTCCGCCGACTCCCGCTCCAGGAGGACGAGTTCGCGCGGATCGCCGAGAACATCGCCCCGTTTTTCGACTGAACGGCACGGTGCTGTTGAGACTCGCGCGCGGTTCGGTGGGGGCGGCGATGCTCGTCAGCACCCCCGTTCCTCGGGCAACTCCCGGCCGCAGGATGGGGGTGTGGACGACTCGACGCCGCGATGTGCTCCCCTCGGCCGGCATTCGCGGCGTCCGTACTCCCGCCGGCCGAGGGGCGAGGCGATTGATTGTGGGGTTGGGACACGCCTTATCCTGAGCGCGACGAAGGATCGGCTTCAGCGGCACCTGTGTGGTAGATGGCCGGCTCCGGTGCCAGAGAAACCGATCCTTCGCCGCGCTCAGGATGACAGGGGTAGATCGCGCCCGTCGCGCAAGGCCACAGGCTCAACCAGCACAGGAACCGCGGTAGTCGGTAGTCGGTTGCCAGCGGACGAAGCGGCGGATTGGGCAACCGTCCCGGCGCGGGGGAAAGGTCGGGGGGGCAATCAGGCTTGGGCTCTGCTGCATCACCTGCTACGGCATGGCGGCCTCGTTTATCCGCCCAGGTCTAGCCACCGACAGCGACTGGTCGCGGTCCAGCTACGCTGGCGATTCAGCACCGCCAAGAGGAGCGGCGGCTCGTGGCGCACGCCGCGCGGTCAGCCCCCAGTTCTTGGTAGAACCGTGACGCCGCGCCGATTTGACGGATCATGGCGGATTTGCTACTATTTGAGGCCGTGGGCCGGCGACGGCCTACTTCGTATGCCGACCCGCATCCGGCGCGGCATACCGGGAATCGAGTTCACCGGCGGCGATGCCGGGTGCGCGGGAAGGGATGGGGGCGGTGTACGCGGTCATTGAGAGCGGAGGCAAGCAGTATCGCGTGAGCGTCGGCCAGGTGATCGACGTCGAGCTGCTGGACGCGGAGCCGGGCAGCGCGGTCGAACTGGACCGCGTGCTGATGGTCGGGGGCGAGGGCGCGGATCTGCGCATCGGCACGCCGGTCGTCGAGGGGGCGCGGGTGGTGGCCGACATCACCGAGCACCACCGGGGCGAGAAGCTGATCATCTTCAAGATGAAGGCGAAGAAGCGCTACCGCCGCAAGACCGGCCACCGGCAGGAGCTGACGCGGCTGCGGATCAGGGATATTGTCGTCTAGCGCACTGGCGCAATGTTGAACGCCGCCGAGGTGGCGAGGGAGAGGGAATATGGCCCATAAGAAAGGCGTTGGTAGTTCCAGGAACGGTCGCGACAGCAAGCCGAAGATGCTGGGCGTGAAGCGGTACGGGGGCGAGGCGGTGCGGCCCGGCACGATCATCGTGCGGCAGCGCGGCACGAAGATCCACCCCGGCAACAATGTCGGCCTGGGCAAGGACTACACCATCTTCTCGCTGATCGCGGGGACGGTGACATTCGAGCCGATCGACAAGAACCGCAAGCGTGTCAGCGTCTACGCGGCGCCGGTCGAGGTCGTTGCCGACTAACGACTCGGGCGTTGTAGCAGGTCCAGATGCGCCGAGGGCGCATGGCAGTCCTTGCAGCGCGGACCCTCTATCGGTCAGGACCAGGACCGTAAAGCTGGAACCAGGAAGGACATTTCCCGTGAAGCAAGGCATTCACCCGCGGTATCAGGAGGCGGTCGTCACCTGTGCCTGCGGCAACAGTTGGACCACCCGCTCGACGCGCCCGGCGATCCACACCGATATCTGCTCGGCGTGCCACCCGTTCTACACCGGCGAGCAGCGCATCGTCGACACGGCAGGCCAGGTCGAGCGCTTCATGCGCCGCGTTCAGAACGCGCAGGCCAACCCGCGCCGCAAGAAGGTCGAGCGCCGCGAGGAGAAGATCGCGGAGCGCCGCCGACTGGATGAGATGCGCCGCAGTGAGGAAGAGGTCGAGTTGGAGGCTGCGGCTGCGCCGCCGCGCCGCGTCCCCGCCCCGACCCGCGTCGCCGCCGCCATGGCGGGCGCGGACGAGCCGGACAAGACGATCGCGGAGGCGGCCGCCGAGCCGACGCCGGCCGGCGACGAGACCGAGTAACCGGGCCGCGCGCGACAGCCGAACGTAAGCAGCAGGCGGCGGGGAGTAAGCTCCCCGCCGCCTTTTGCTTGCGCCGGTTTACCGGCAACGCCGGCCGACGCGATGGGCGCGGGGGAGCGGCAGCACCGTGTCGGCCGGATGGGTACGCCATGCTGTGCCGCCTGCCGGCACGCCGCGGAGCCGCAGCGCTTGGTTGTGCGGACGCCGTCGCGCGTGGTAGCATCTCCCCAGCGGAGATGGGCTACCGAACGTACGTAGAACGTACGCGGAGGATGAAATGCTGCAGCCCGTGCGGTCCTGGCCGCCCAGTCGGGTGTGTACGTTCGTGTTGCGGGTGCTCCTGGCCTGCAATCTCGTGCTGGCGCTCGCCGCGCCGGGGCCGGTCGCCAACGCCGCCGCGCCCGACCCGGCCACCGATCCACCCCCGACCGCATCGCTGCCGCCGCCCGAGGGAGCATTGCCTCCCAACGTCATTTACCTGGCGCAGACCGGCCACTACCTGCGCGACGACTTCCTGACCTATTGGCGGGGAGGGGGTGGCGCGGCGCGCTTCGGCTTCCCCCTCAGCGAGCAGTATGAAGAGGAGGGCGCGGACGGCGTGCGCCGCCCCGTCCAGCTCTTCGACCAGGCCCGCTTCGAGCTGCACGCGGGGGCGGACGGCGGGCCGTGGGTCGAGCTGGGCCACCTCGGGCGCGAGGCGCTCGGCCCGCGCGCTTTCCCAGCGGTCGAGCCGTTCGAGACGACGCCCGAGCGCGAGCACGTCGCCGCGACCAGCCACAGCCTCGCCTTCGGCTTCCGCGACTTCTGGCACGCCAACGACGGGTTGCGCCTGCTCGGCTACCCGCTCAGCGAGGAGCAGGCCGCGGGGGCGCTGACGGTGCAGTACTTCGAGCGCGGCCGGCTGGAGTACGACCCGGCCGCGCCGCCCGACCGCGCGGTGCGGATGTCGCCGCTCGGCGCGCAACTGGTCGCCAGCCGCGGCTGGCCGCGGCCGGCCCGGCTCGCGCTGACCCTCAATGGCGTGCAGCCGGGGCAGGGGCAGACCGCCGTGGCCGACCTCTTCGCCGACCGGCCCGTGACGGTCGTCGCCGCGCGCTTCGACGACCGGCCGGTCGCCTTCTTCGGCCGGGGCTTCTACCACCGTGCGCTCGTCGGCGTGCCGCCCTCCGCCGCACCCGGCCCGCACACGCTGGCGGTGGAGGTGCGGGACGGCGGCGGCGCGACGAAGACGGTCGCGGAGGAAGTGTACGTACGCGATTCCGCCTTCCCGCGCGAGCGGATCGAGCTGCCGCCGGAGCAGGAAGAGCTCCTCGATCCAACGATCGCCGCGCGCGAGGAGCAGGCGGTCGAACCGCTCTACCGCCTCTTCACGCCGCAACGACTGTGGAGCGGGCGTTTCGAGCTGCCCGCGGAGGGGCCGATCACGACCGAGTTCGGCATCCTGCGCGCCTACAACGACGGCCCCTACGCCTCCTGGCACAACGGCCTCGACATCGGCGCGCCGGAGGGGGCGCCGGTCGTCGCGCCCGCGCCGGGGCGCGTCGTCTACGCCGGCCCGCTCGCCATCCGGGGCAACTTCGTGGCGATCGACCACGGTCTCGGCGTGCTGACCTGCTACTTCCACCTCTACGACATCGCGGTGGCCGAGGGGCAGGTCGTCAACAGCGGCGACCCGATTGGCCGCGTCGGCACGACTGGCCTCTCCACCGGCGCGCACCTACACTGGGAGGTCCGCGTCTCCGGCGCTCCGGTCAACCCCTGGCAGTGGGTGCGGGACGACGTGCTGCCGTAGGGCGCCGGCGTGGAGCGTGGCGCGTGGCGCGTGGAGCGAAGAGATCGGGACGTGGGGAGCAGCTCCGGGAGATCGAGGCGGTCGGGCGGCTCGCCCGCCGCCTCTTTCCGCGCGCGGCGCGGCTGCGGGTGGAGCGGGTGCGGGAGGGCGTCTCCACGCGCGTCTACCGGGTGCGGCGTGACGACGCGGTGTTCTATCTGCGCGTGCTGCCGGAGGAGGGCGCGAGTTTCGCGCCGGAAGCGCGGGTTCACCGGCTCTTGCGTGATCGCGACGTCAAGGTTCCCGAGGTCGTCTACTTCGAGCACCGGCACGAGGCGATCGGGCGGTCGGTGATGGTGACGACCGAGATTCCGGGCGGCTCCATCGGGCGGCGGGGGGTGGAGCGGGACCTCGCGGGCATCCTCGCCGAGGCGGGCCGGGACTTGGCGATCGTCAACGGCATTGGGGTCGAGGGCTTCGGCTGGATCGTGCGGGACGGCTCCGAGGTCGGCCGGCTCACGGCGGAGCAGCCGACCTACCGCGCCGCCTTCCTCGAACCCTTCGAGGAGGACGTGGCCTTGCTGGCGGCGGGCGTGCTGGAACCGGGGGAGGTCGCGGTGCTGCGGGCGCTCGTCGCGCGCGATAACCCCCGGCTCGCTGTCGCGCGCGGCGCGCTGGCGCACGGCGACTTCGACGCGACGCACATCTACCAGCAGGACGGCCGTTATTCCGGCATCATTGACTTCGGGGAGATCCGCGGCGCGGACCGGCACTACGACTTGGGTCATTTCCTGCTGCACGACGGCCAGACGTTGCCCCGCCGGGTGCTGCCCCTGTTGTTGGCGGGCTACGCCGGGGTCGCTCCCCTGCCGGCCGATCACGAGCGGCGCATCCGCTGCGCGGCGCTGCTGATCGGGATCGGGCGGCTGGCGCGGCTGGCGCGGAAGCGTCCGGCGGACTTCCGGGCGCAACCGTACTACGCCTGGCTGCGGGGCAAGGTGCGGGAGTTGCTGGCCTGACCCGGCACGAGGCCGGGAACGGGGCGCGCTACTCGCCGAGCGCCAGGCGCAGTTCGCGGTACTCGCGCTGGCGCTGCTCCGCCGCGGCGCGGTCGAGGCCGAGCCAGAGCATCACGATCGCGGTGCGGACGTTGCCGGCCTCGGCCAGCGCCGCCGCGGCTTCCTCGGGGTTCACGCCGGCGGCCTCCTGCACGATGCGCCGGGCGCGGTCGCGCAGCTTCGCGTTGGTCGGCTGCACGTCGATCATCAGGTTGCGGTAGACCTTGCCGAGGCGGATCATCGTGGCGGTGCTGAGCATGTTGAGGACCAGCTTCTGCGCCGTCCCCGCCTTCAGCCGGCTCGACCCGGCGATCACCTCCGGCCCGACCAGGGGGGCGATCATGATCGCGACCGCCGCTTCGAGCGGCGATCCGTCGCGGCAGGCGAGCCCGACCGTCAGCGCGCCGCGCTCACGCGCCGCCATCACCGTGCCGAGGACGTAGGGGGCGCCGCCGCTGGCGCTGACGCCGAGCGCGAGATCGTCCGGGCCGGCGCCCGCCCCCTCCGCGTCGCGCCGCCCGAGGTCGGCGTCGTCCTCCGCCCCCTCGACCGCCCGCGTCAGCGCCGACGGCCCGCCGGCGATGAAGGCCCGCGCGAGGTCGGGCGGGGTTCCGAAGGTCGGAGGCCACTCGGCGGCGTCGAGGGCGGCCAGCCGCCCGCTGGTCCCCGCGCCGAAGAGGAGCAGCCGCCCGCCGCGCGCCAGCCGCTCGGCCAGCGCGTCGACCGCGCGGGCGATCTGCGGGATCGTGGCGCGCACCGCCGCCGGCACCGTCGCGTCCTCGTCGTTCATCAGTCGCAGGATGTCGGCCGTGGGCAACTGGTCGATCCCGCCGGTGCGCGGGTTGGCCCGCTCGGTCAGCGGCAGCCCCCTGTCCCGGTCGTCGGGCGGGGCTGGCCGGGGCTTGCTCGTTGTCATGTCGCCTCCCCCTCGCCCGCGAGCGGGCGTGCTTGCGGCCCCGGTATGGCCGCGAACTCCTCGACGTAGCCCCAGAGGGCGGCCGTGGCGGCGGCCGCGCGACGGCTGGCGGCGGCGAGTTCGGCCAGGCGCTGCTCCGCCGCGGTGAGGGCCTGGCGCGGGTCGCCCGCCGCCAGCTCGCCGATCACGGCGCGGATGGTGGGGAAATCGTACCCCGCCCGGCGCAGCAGCGTCACCACGCGCAGGCGGCGGATCTGCTCGGCGTCGTAGAGGCGGTAGCCGCTGCGCTCGTCGCGCCGGGGCGTCAGCAGCCCCTGCCCCTCCCAGAAGTGGAGCGCCGACACGCGCACCCCCGCCCCTCGCGCGGCCTCCCCGACGCGCACCGGCGCGGGCGGCGGCGCGGCGCCCCGTGGGGCGGCCCGGTCCTCCGAGAGCGTCCGCAGGATGCCGAGCGTCGCCTCCAGTTCGCGCCGCTCGCGGTCGAGCCGCGCGTGCCGGGCGTCGGCCAGGGCCAGCGCGGCGTCGCTGTCGCCCCGGTGCGCGGCGCGCATGATGTCGAGCGCCGGGACCCAGCCGTAGCCGGCGATCGCCGCGCGCGACACCTCCAGCGCGCGCCGGTGCCGCCACCCGTAGCGCCGGTGCCCGCCGGGGCTGCGGGCGGCGGGTGGCAGGAAGCCCAGGCGCTCGTAGGCGCGCACCGTCTGCGCGCTGACGCCGGTCAGCCGGGCGAGGTCCGCCGGGCGATAGTGCCGCATACCCTCACACCGCAGGCTCAACCGCCGCTGCAATCTCACGCCCGGCGGGCGGGGGCGGCGGGCGGCTGAAGTTTCCTTCTTGCTTCAGTGTACTACAGTGGGATCGGGATGAGCGTTGAGGGGGGGAGGGTCGGAGGTCTGGAGGTTGAAGGTTGAAGGTTGAAGGTTGAAGGTCGTCGCTTGCCGTTCACGTCAGCGTGATTGCACGCCGGTAGCCGTGACCTTGAACCTTCAACCTTCGACCACCAGACCTCCGACCCGACGGGGAGGTGTGAACTTGGCGGCGGTGACGGCCGAGGGGTTGGAGATGACCTACGTCGCGCCGGTGCGCGAGGCGGGGCTGCGGGCGGCGGTCGGCTCGCTCTTCAGGCGGCGGGTCCGCGAGGTGCGCGCGGTGCGGGGGTCTCGTTCACCCTCGAACCGGGCGAGGTGGTCGGATTCATCGGGCCGAACGGCGCGGGGAAGACGACGACGCTGAAGATGTTGAGCGGCGTCCTCCACCCGACCGGCGGCGAGGCGCGCGTCCTCGGCTTCCGGCCCTGGCGGCGGGAGCACGAGTTCCTGCGGCAGATCGCGATGGTGCGCGGCAGCCGCCCGCTCGGCGCGCCGGGCGAGTTGACCGTGCTCGACGCGCTGCGCTTCCAGCAACTGGTGTACGAGGTGCCGGAGGGCGCGTTCCGGCGGAACCTGGCCGAACTGACCGCGATCCTGGACCTGGACCGGCTCCTCCAGCGGCAGGTGCGGGCGCTCAGCCTGGGGGAGCGGATGCGCGCCGGGCTGGCGTCGTCGCTGCTCTACCGGCCGCGGGTCCTCTTCCTCGACGAGCCGACGATCGGCCTGGACGTGACCGCGACCGGCCAGATGCGCCGCTTCGTCGCCGACTACAGCCGGCAGACCGGCGCGACGATCCTGCTGACCAGCCACTACATGGCCGACGTGGAGACCCTCTGCCGCCGGATCATCCTGATCGACCAGGGGCGGCTGGCCTACGACGGCGACCTGGCGGGGCTCGCGGCGCGGCTGTCGCCCTACAAGCTCCTCAAGGTCGCGGTGCGCGACGGCGGCGCGACCGACTGGGGGCGTACGGCGAGATCGTCGGGGCGGACGGCGACCGGGTGTCGCTGCGGGTGCCGCGCGAGCGGGCGCCGGCGGTGACCGCGCGCGGCTGCTGGCGGAACTGCCGGTCGAGGACCTGGCGGTCGAGCAGCCGCCGCTGGAGATGGTGATCGACCGGGTGTATCGGGAGGGGTGGGGGTGATGCGTCCGCCGCGCGCGCTGCGCCTGCTCGACGGCTACGTCCGGCGTTCCTTCCTCCAGTGGATGGGCGGGCGCAGCTTCCTGCTGACGCTCGTCGCCAACCAGGCGGTGACGCCGCTGATCGGCCTGGCGGTCTGGACGACCGCGCTGCCCGGCCAGCGCGGGATCGGGGCGTACTATCTGGCGCTGCTGGTCGTGCGCCTGCTGACCGTCTCCTACGAGAATCACACCTTCTCCAACGGCATCTACGCGGGCGCGCTGGCCGATGGGCTCCTCCGGCCGCACCCGGTGGTGCTGGCCCCGCTGGGGAGAACCTGGCGATGCGCCTCTGGCACCTGATCCTCGGCCTGCCGCTGCTGGCCGGCGTGGGGCTCTTCGTCGCGCCCGACTTCCGGGCGGCGGACGTGGCCGCCGCGCTGCCGGCGCTGCTGCTGGCGGCGCTCCTGCGCTTCCTCTTCACCTACCTGCTCGCCCTCAGCGCCTTCTGGACCGAGCGCGCGCACGGCCTGGTCGGCTTCGGCGACACATTAATTTTCCTGCTCGGCGGCGAGGCCGCGCCGGTCGCCCTGCTGCCCGGACCGCTGCAACCGCTCGGCGCGGCGCTGCCCTTCCGCGCGATGCTCGGCTTCCCGGCGGAGGTCGCGGCGGGCCAGCTCGACGGCGCGGGGGTGCTGGCCGGCTACGGCTGGCAGATCGTGTGGATCGGGATCGTCGCCCGCGGCGGCGCTGGCCTGGCGGGCCGGCGTCCGGCGCTATACGGCGGTAGGAGGGTAGCGCGATGCGGCTGTTGCGCCTGCTGCTCGGGATCTTCACCATCGCGCTCCAGCGCGAGCTGGCCCACCGCGCCAACCTCCTCTTCGCGGCGCTGCTGACCGCGACGGGGGTCGCCGCGGCCTGGCGGCGCTCGGCGTCGTCTACACGCAGACCGAGACCCTGGCCGGCTGGCGGCTGCCGGAGATGGTCGTCCTGCTCGGGACCTTCACCGTCGTCGGCGGGCTCCGCGCGACCTTCATCGAGCCGAACCTTGCCTGGTTCGCGGGGACGGTGCGGGAGGGCCGGCTCGACGATCTGCTCCTCCAGCCGGCGCCGAGCATCTTCCTGGCGAGCCTCGGCGCCTGCCACCCCTGGGGCCTGGCGCAGGTGGCGCTCGGGCTGGCGACGGTCGCCTTCGGGGCGCGCGGCCTGGAGGCGCTGCCGACGGTGGGGGGCGTGCTCGCTTGGGCCGTCCTCCTCGCGGCCGGCGTGGCGATCACCTGGGCCTCGCGGGTGCTGCTGGCGTGCCTGGCCTTCTGGGCGCCGTACGTCGAGCCGGACGTCCTCTACGACGCCTTCTGGCAACTGGGCCGCTACCCGGTCGGCATTTACCACCCGGCGGTGCGCGCGCTGCTGACCGCTGTCGTGCCGGTCGCCTTCATCGCGACCATCCCCGCGCGCGCCCTGACCCGCGGCGCCGGCCCGCCCCTCCTGCTCGGCCTCGCCGCCGCCCTCGGCGCGGTCCTCGCCGCCCGCCTCGTCTGGCGGGCCGGGCTGCGGCGTTACACCAGCGCGACGAGTTAGGGCGGCGCCGGGGCGCGCTCCCCGGCCGCGCGATCGCGGCGCCATTGGGCGGCGGTGAGGCGGTAGAAGCGGTGCGGCAGGCCGGCGTGGGTGAGGTCGCGCTCGTAGCGGAAGCCGGCCTTCTCCATGACCCGCTGCGAGGCGCGGTTGGTCGTCAGGGTGAAGCAGACGATGTCGGCCAGGCCGAGCCGCTCGAAGCCGACCCGGACGGCGGCGCGGGCGAGCTCCGTCGCCAACCCCCGGCCCCAGGCGTCGGCCATCAGCGCGTAGCCGAGCTCCACTTCCTCGTGGTCGCCGATCTGGACCCGGCGCAGGCCGCCGCGCCCGACGAACCGCCCATCCCGGCGGTCGCGGACGGCCCAGAGGCCGTAGCCGTGCCGGTCCCAGTGCGCCAGGTTGCGGCGGAGGAATTGCCCAGTCTCCTCGTCGGTGAGGACGCCGCCGGTGGGATGGCCGGCGGGCGCGAGCGTCGCCATCACGCGGGGGTCGCGGTGCAGCCGGCAGAGGTCGTCGAAATCGGCGGGGCGCAGGCGTTCGGCGAGCAGGCGGTCGGTCTGAACTGTGTCTACGGCGTGCATCCAACCCCTCCCCCGTCTCGTGCCATCGGCGCGGCCACTAACCCGGGGCGAACTATTGCCGGATCGCCCGCCCAGGCACGGCGGCTTCGAGTGTAGCCCGGTCGGCGAGGCGGCGCACCGTCCCATCGGCTGGCCGCGGGGTGGACGGGTGGACAGTGCAGCGCGGCCCATTGTCGCGCCGCATCGGTGGGAGCGCCGCCGCCGCGTTGTGGCGCGGCTGGAAAGGCCATTGTTGGGAACGGGCCTGGCTGCCGTCGCGTGGGGGCAGCGCGGGGGGCTGCCCGCGTTGCCCGGCCACTGGCCCCACGGGGGCCATGATGGTGGAGCGGTCGCACGCCGGCGCCCGATCGGTGACGCCGGTGGCGGGCCAGGCGGGCAGGCACGGGGGCCTGACCCTACACGCGCGGCCACCGGAGGCTGTGCGCAGGTGGGTCGTGCCGGGGGCGAGAGGTCGCGCTCGCCCACGCCGGGACGGGTGCTACCGCCGCCAGATGTCGAGCGCGATCTCGCGGGTCTGCTCGCTGAACAGGCCGTCCGGGCTCGCCTCGCGGAGGAGCCGGCGCAGGTCGGCCTCGAACGCGGCGCGCCGGTCCCCGAAGAGGTGCGGCGCCGAGCTGGACAGCGAGTACACGGAGGCGACGACGTCATCGGCGGCGCGGGTGACGACCGCGCCCGGGATTTCGATGCGCTGCGGGCCGCTGAAGCCGGCGGCACGGTAGATGGCGCCCTCGCCGCCCGGCGTGCCCCGCGGCAGGATACCCTGGCCGGCGCGCCGCGTCGCCCCGAGATAGCGGCGCACGAGGGCGGCGATCGCCGCGCGTGGCGGTTGCGGGTGCGGCAGTGCGCGGTCGGTGTCGATCCCCTCGTGCGTGGTGGCGTGGACGTGGACGCAGGCCCCGTCCGCGTCCAGCATGCCGCGGGCCGCGGCGGCGACGCGGGGCCGGTCCATCCAGTGGAAGGACTGGGCGAAGGTGATCAGCCGGAAGGAGCCCAGGCCGGCGGGGAGGTCCTCGCCGCGCAGATGCCGCCAGCCGACATGGTGCAGGCCGGCCTCGCCGGCGCGGCGGGCCGCCTCGCGGAGCATGTCGGGATCGGCGTCGATCCCCAGCGCCTGGGCGAAGTGTGGCGCCAGGAGCAGCGTGAGCGACCCCGGGCCGCACCCCACGTCGAGCAGGCGCCCCGAACCGTCCAGGTGCAGCGCCTCCGCCAGGCGGTCGGCCACCGTGCGCGGGTAGGGGATGCGGCCGCGCGCGTAATACGCCGCGCTGCCGCGATAGAGGGAGGGATCCCACGACCACTCGCGCTCGCCCATCGTCACCAGGACTCCTCACGATGCCCCGCGCATCGGCGCATCATGCGCCCGCCCGCCGGCTGACGGCGGGCGGCCAAGTATACCCAGGGCGGCGTGCGGCGGCGAGTCTTGCCGCCGGCACGACCCACCTGCGCACAGCCTCCGGTGGCCGCGCGTGTGCCCCTACCCGGCAATGCGGGTGGCTGATCCCGCGGGAGTAACCCCGGTCTATCCGGGGCGATGGCGTCGCTGCCCGCTCGCGCGTCGCCGTTACTGGGCGTCGAAGGTGACCGGCTGGAGGCGGGCCGCGATCGCCGCGTGCAGGCGGGCCAGTTCGTCGCGGACCGCGGCGAGCGCGGCGGGGAGCGGTATCAGGTGCGGCTCGCCGCCTGCGCGCGCCTTCAACTCCACCGCCCCCTGTCCGAGCGAGCGGCGCCCGATCGTCAGGCGGAGCGGGATGCCGAGGAGATCGGCGTCGTTGAACTTCACCCCGGCGCGCTCCGGCCGGTCGTCGTAGAGGGTCTCGATCCCGCCCGCGCGCAATTGCCGGTACAGCTCCTCGGCGGCGGTGCGCACCCCGTCGTCGGTCAGGTCGAGCCCGACGAGGTAGACTGCGAAGGGGGCGACGGTCACCGGCCAGACCAGGCCCCGCTCGTCCCGCCCGCCCTCGGCGATGCAGGCGAGCAGCCGGCCGACGCCGATGCCGTAGGAGCCCATCACGATGTCGCGCGTCCGCCCCTCCTCGTCCAGGACCGTCGCGCCGAGGGCCGCGCTGTACTTCGTGCCCAGTTTGAAGGTGTTGCCCACCTCGACCCCGCGCGCCAGTCGCAGCGGCTCGCCGCAGCGCGGGCAGGGCGCGCCGTCGGGGGCGGCGGCGATGTCCGCGACGACGTCGGCCCGGTAGTCGCGCCCGAGGTTGGTGTTGCGCAGGTGGTAGCCGGGCCGGTTGGCCCCGGCGACGAGGTTGGGCGAGCGCGCGACCAAGTCGTCCACCACGACCGTCGCGCCCGCCACGCCGATCGGCGAGGCGTAACCGGCGACGATCCCGGCCGCGGCCAGGTCCGCCGGGCCGGCCGGGCGCAACTCGCCGGCCCCCGCCGCGTGCGCCAGTTTCGTCTCGTTCACCTCCAGGTCGCCGCGCACGACCGCGAAGATGAGGCGCTCGCCGGCCATGAAGAAGGCCGCCTTCGCCGTGCGCGCCGCCGGGATGCCGAGGAGGGCGGTGAGGGCGGCGATCGTCCGGGTGTCGGGCGTCGCCACCTCCTCCAGCGGCCGCGGCGCCTCCTCCGGGGGGAGGGGCTTGCGGAAGGTCGCGACCTGGCGGTTGGCGGCGTAGCCGCAGGCGTCGCAGAGCGCGAGTTGGTCCTCGCCGATCGGGCTGAGGAACATGAACTCGTGCGCCAGCGTGCCGCCCATCATTCCGACGTCGGCCTGGACCGCGACCGGCTCGATCCCGACCCGCCGGAAGCAGTTGAAATACGCCCCGTACATGCGCGGGTAGTAGCGGTCCAGGTCCTCGGCGGTGGGGTGGCAGGAATAGGCGTCCTTCATGGTGAACTCGCGCGTGCGGAGCAGGCCGCCGCGGGCGCGCGGCTCGTCGCGGAACTTGGTCTGGAGCTGGTAGAGCACGACCGGCAGTTGCCGGTAGGAGCGCACCTGCCGGCGCAGCAGGTCGGCGACGACCTCCTCGTGCGTCATTGCCAGGACCATGTCGCGCCCGCCGCGGTCCCGGAAGCGGGCCAGCTCCGGCCCGATCGCCGACCAGCGCCCGGTCTCCTGCCACAACTCGGCGGGGTGGACGACCGGCATGGCGATCTCCTGCCCGTCGACCGCGTCCATCTCCTCGCGCAGGATGCGCTCGATCTTCTCGCGGACCCGCTGGCCGAGCGGCAGGAAGGAGTAGAGGCCGGCGGCGAGCGGCTGGATGAAGCCGCCGCGCAGGAGCAGTTGGTGGCCGGCGGCCTCGGCGTCGGCCGGGGCCTGCCGGAGCGTCTCGCAGAAGAGGGCGGTGCGGCGCATCGGTTCACCTCGCAGCAG
>JAUJMV010000001.1:383410-405737 GCA_030446685.1 Thermomicrobiales bacterium
GGGCAACAAAAAACCTTTCGCCCGTCTGACGGGACGAAAGGTTCTCTTCCGTGGTACCACCCGAGTTCGGAGGCGCGCGCCTCCCTCGTTCAGGGCCGGTAACGGGGCCGCCGCGGCTCCATACTCGCGCGCGCTTTGGGGAGCCGGCTCACAGGTGGGTTCCGCCGGGCGTGGATCGGAAGGCTCGCAGTCGGTGGCCTTCCTTCTCTGGTGATCCCGTCCCCGGCGTACTGGTCCTGCTCAACGCCGCTTTCGATTGTGCCGGAAGTATAGCATTCGCGGGCGAGCGCGCGACGGGATGCGCTCTTCATACCGTCTACGCGACGCGGCGAGTCGCCGGCTCCCGTGGATCAGCGCCGGACGACATCGGTCAGATGGCGCGCGACACGCGCCGTGAACCGCTTGATGCCGCACCAGGCGCGGTCAACACGCCGCCGGGCGCGGCGCCCCCGGAGTGCCGAAGCGACCAGGTGCGGGAACTCCGGATCGGTGCGCGCGCGCCGGGCCACGTAGCGGTCCAGATCGTCGCTCTCGTCGTCGAGCAGCGCGCGCTTCGCGCTGGCGTCGCTCGTCCTATCCATCGACAGCTACCCCTCCCTGGCTCGTCGCGGCGTCTCTAACGCTTCCCGAGCTTTCCGCTATCCCGCCCTCAATGGCGGCAACTCGACCAAGTGGACGGGGCAGTAGCCATCCTCGTTCATTGTACGCCGGTTTCAGTGCTCTGTCAGCGACGGTCTAGCCGGACGGACAGACCGGACGAGCCGGGGTCGCGTACCTGTACCCGGAGCGGCGGGGGGTTAGTGGTTCGTGCCTCGCAGCCGCCAATCGGTAAGGCGCTGTTCAGCGAGATCGATCAGGTGGGGCGGTGTCCGCTGCGTTTTCTTGCTGAAGCCTTCCAGCGCGAGCAGGATGTGACGCGCGCGACCTTCCGTCGCGAAGAGGATGCGGTAGGTCTGGTTCCTGCCGGTGGCGCGCACTTCGTACATCTCGTTCCGTACGTGTCGCGCCGCGACAAGACCGACTTGCGCCACTTCCCTCATCGCCGCCACGATCTGCGCGGCATCCTCGGCCGAAAGGCTGTCGAGGAAATCGGCGACCGGTTCGTGCCCTGCCGGCGTCCGGTAGAAGCGCCACCGTCGCTTGCGCCTCGCCGGTTCCCCATCACCACCGCTCATGCCTGCCTGCGTCCCTCTACTACCACAGCTACCACAGCCGGAAGCCGCGGCCAGGCGCGATCGAGCCGAGGACGGCGGGCTGGCGCGCGCCGGTGGTCGCGGGGAGGGCGCCGGGGCGGCCGTGGGCGGTCTCGTAGGCGAGGACGGCGAAGGCGAGGGCTTCCTTCGCATCGACCGGGATGCCGTAGTCGGCGACGGTGCCGACCGGCAGCGGGGCGAGTTCGGCGGCGAGCATCCGGAGGAGGGTCGGGTTGCGCGCCCCGCCGCCGCCGACCGCGACCGCTTCGAGGGGCACGTGCGGCAGGACGAAGCGGCGGTAGGCGTCGGCGATCGAGCGCGCGGTCAGCGCGGTGGCGGTCGCCAGGAGGTCGGCGTCCGCGAGGCCGAGCGCGCGGCCGCGCTCGAGGAAGGCGGCGGCGTACGCCGTGCCGAAGTCCTCGCGCCCGGTGCTCTTCGGCGGCGCCTGCGCGAAGTAGGGGTGCGCCAGCAGTTCGTCGAGGAGCGGCACCGACGGCCGGCCGACGGCGGCGAGCGCGCCGTCCGCATCGTAGCGCAGGCGGCCGCCGGTGACCCGCTCCGCCAGGGCGTCGATGACCATGTTGCCGGGTCCGGTGTCGAACGCGAAGACGCCGGCCGCCCCGCGCCCCGGCGCGATCACCGTCACGTTGCCGATGCCGCCGATGTTCTGGAGGGCCAGCGCGCGGTCGTCGCCGAGCAGCAGGTAGTCGACATAGGGGACCAGGGGGGCGCCCTCGCCGCCGAGCGCGAGGTCGGCGCGGCGGAAGTCGTAGACGGTGGTGATGCCGGTGCGCACGGCGATGATCGCGCCCGAGCCGAGTTGCACCGTCACTGGGGCGGCCAGCCCGCCGCGGGAGCGGGCCGGCGGATGCGGCGCGTGGTAGACCGTCTGCCCGTGCGAGCCGATCAGGTCGACCTCTGACGGGTCCACGCCGGAGCCGGCGAGGAGGGCAAGCGCGGCGGCGGCGAACGCCTCGCCGAGCAGGGCGTCGAGAGTGGCGACCGCCGCGACCGAGCCGCGCCGCGGCGGGAAGAGGTCGAAGATCGCCCGGCGCAGGGCCGGGGCGAACGGTGTCTCCGACGAGGCGAGGAGGTCGACCCGGCGGCGGGCGCCCCCGTCAGCGTCGGCGATCCGCACCAGCGCCGCGTCGATCGCATCGACCGAGGTGCCGGAGATCAGCCCGATGACGAGCCTGGACGATCGTTCGCTCATGCTGGTCCCTCCGCTCCGGTCGCTGGGTCGGGCGATGCGGCAGCCCCGCCGATCGTCGCGACTACCCGGTCGAGCACCCCGGCATAACCGGCCGCGGCCCGCTCGAAGGTGTGCTCGCGCGCGACGAAGGCGCGGGCGCGGGCGCCGATGCGCGCCGCCCCAACCGGGTCGCGCGCCAGCCGCAGCAGGGCGCGCGTGACGGCCCCTTCCTCGTCGCGGTCGAGCGGGATTTTCAGGCAGGCGTCGTCGGGCGTCTCGGCGAAGGATCCGGCGTCGCTGACGAGGGTCGGTCGCCCGGCCGCGAGCATCCGCAGGAGGCTGCCGGAGGTCTCGCCGCCGGTCGGCCAGCGCAGGTTGACGCAGGCGTCGGCCGCGACCAGCAGCGTTTCAAAGGTCGCGGCATCGACCGCGCCGAGTTGGCGGACGACCGGATCGAGTCCCTGGTGGCGGATGTAGGCCGCCGGGGAGTAGTGGGGCGAGGCCGCGCCGGCGATGACGAAGAGCGCGTCCGGCAGGCCGAAGAGCGCCCGCGCGAAGGCGCCGAGCGCGACCTCCAGCCGCTTCTCCGGGATCAGGTTGCCGAGCGCGGCCACGACGAACGACCCTTGCGGCAGGCCCAGGCTCGCGCGGGCGGCGGCGCGGTCGCCGGGCGGCGGGAGCGGGACGCCGTGCGGCACGACCGTCACGGCCGCGGCCGGGCAGAGGCGCAGCACCTGGTCGCGGGCGTAGCGGCTGTGGACGATCACCGCCCGGCTGCGCTCGACCGCGCGCTCGCAGAGGGGGAAGTCGGCGTGCGGGCGGCGCGGCGCGCGGTTGGCGAGCAGATCGTCGGCGGCCTCGGCGCCGGCCGCGCCGTAGCGCCGCGCCATCTCGGCGCGATAGTCCGCCAGCGCCGCCGGGCCGCGGTGCAGCGCGCGCCAGCCCTGGACGTGCTGGAGCACGACGTCGTGCAGGACGCAGATGCCGGGGTGGCGCTCGGCCCGGTCGAGGATCGCGGCGTGCGCCGGGCTGTTCCCGACCTGGTAGATGACCGCGTCGTACCGGTCCCGCAGCGACGCGAACTCGCCGGCCCGCCGGATCGTCACGCCGGGCGGCGGAGCGGGCGGCGGAGCGTCGTCGGCGATGATGGCGTCGAGCGCGTAGCGACCGGCCAGGAAGGGGAGGAGTTCGGCGCTGTACTGCGCGATCCCGCTCGGGCTCGGGGGCAGGGGGGTGCAGCAGGCGACGCGGGTCATCCTTGCCGTCGCCCTTCTTCGCGCGCGTCCGGCGGGGTGGTCGCGCCGCCCGGCGCCTCCAGCGCCCGCAGCCGCGCTTCGAACAGGGCCACGCGCTCGCGCAGGGCGGCGACCTCGCGCTCGAGTTCGCGCGCCCTCGCGCGGTCGAGCGCGTCGAGACTGACGGCGGCGGCGTTGAAACGGTTCTGCTGCTCGACGATCGGGTTGATGTACCAGCGCAGGAGGAAGCGCACCGCGCGCCGGCTCAGCGCGAGGACCGCCGCGCCCCGCCCGTCTCCGCCGAGGGGCAGGTGGGCGCTGACCACCGCCCAGCGCTCCAGCTCCGCCCGCCAGTGGGCGCGCAGGCGCTCCCCCGCCGACAGCGCTTCCGCGGCCGCAGTCGCGGGCTGTCGGGGGGGCTCGCGGCGATCCGTGGTCGGCTGGTCCATCCCGCCGCCCTCGCTAGCGATGCGGGAGGGCCCGGAGGAGCGGCTGCGACTCGGTGGCGGGCTGCGACCAGTGGTGCTCGAAGCGCAGCAGCGGCCCCTTCGGCGCGGCGATGTGCAGATGGGCCTCGGTAGTGTCGATGACGACGTCCGCCAGCGGGTCGCAGAGCGCGGCCTCCAGCACGATGTCCTCGCTGTGGAGCGGCAGGGAGGGGATGTGGCAGCGCGCCAGGCGCGGCTCGCCGGCGGGGCCGGGCGACAGCGTGCAGCGGCTCTCGAAGAGGAGCAGGCCGAGGTCGGTGCGCCAGCGCAGGGCGAGATCGAGTGGGTAGTCCTCGCCGCCGAGCACCGTCAGGTCGACGGTGAAAGGGCTCTCCGGGCCGGCCTCGTGGGTCGGCTGCATCGCGCCGTCGCGCATCACGATGCTGGCGATCCGCGCCCGCGCGTGCTCGCCGCCCGGCGCCGGCTCGGAGGCCAGCCGCTGGGCGTCGGCCTGCTCCTGGAGCTGCAGCCGGGCGTACTCGGTCAGCACCCCCTCCACCTCGCCGTCGGCGACGACGCGGCCGCCGGAGAGGAGGACCGCGCGGTGGCAGAACTCGCGCACCGCCTCGCTGTTGTGGGAGACGAGCAGGATCGTGACCCCCTGCCGTTGGAGGTCGCGGATGGCGTCGCTGCACTTGCGCTGGAAGGCGACGTCCCCGACCGCCAGCACCTCGTCGATCACCAGGATTTGCGGGTCCATGTTGATCGCGGTGGCGAAGCCGAGGCGCATGAACATGCCGGACGAGTAGTACTTGACCGGCGTGTCGATGAAGCGCTCCAGCTCGGCGAACTCGACGATCCGCTCGAACTTGCGGCGCATCGCCTTGCGCCCGAAGCCGTAGATCGAGCCGTTGAGGAAGATGTTATCGCGCCCGGAGAGTTCGGGGTGGAAGCCCGCGCCGAGTTCGAGCATCGCGTAGGTGCGCCCGCCGATCCGCACCGCGCCGCTCGACGGCTCGAGGATGCCGGTGGCGAGCTTCAGCATGGTGCTCTTGCCGGCGCCGTTGCGCCCGATCAGGCCGAGGGTCTCGCCGTGGCGCACGCTGAAGCTGACGTCGCGCAGCGCGTAGAAGGTCTCGGTCGCCGCGCGGTCGCGCTTGAAGCGATGGATGAACCAGTCCTGGAAGGACTCGGTGCGCTCGTGGTGGATCGTGAAGTGCCGCGAGACCCGGTCGAATTCGACCGCGTTCGCCGGATCGAGCGTCCCGCGCCCTCGCATTAGAGGTGCTCCCCGAGTCGCCGGTTCACCCGCAGGAAGAACCAGTAGCCGACCGCCAGCAGGACCAGCGCGGTGGCGCCGGTCCGCAGGATGAAGAGCGGGTCGACGCGCCCCGCGACCTCGGTCCCCTGCCAGTAGAGGATCTGCCGGTACTGCTCGATGATCGAGGCCATCGGGTTGAGCCAGTTCATCCAGCGGGCGATGTGCTCGGGGAATTGCCCGCTCCAGTAGAAGATCGGGGTCAGGAAGAACCAGGCGGTCAGCAGGACCTCCAGGATGACCCCGGTGTCGCGGAAGAGGACGTTGAGCGCGGCGAGGATCAGGCCGAGGCCGATCAGCAGCGTCCCCTCGATCACCATCAGCAGGGGGAGGAAGGAGAGCCAGCCGGTGAAGGGCACGTCGTAATAGGCCATCAGCAGGAAGAGGGCCGGCAGCGCCAGGAGGAAGTTGACCGCCTCCGAGGCGACCGCCGAGACCGGCAGGAGGACGCGCGGGAAGTAGACCTTGTTGATGATCGTGCTGTTGTCGAGCAGGCTGGTGGCGCAGAGCGAGAGGCTGCGCGCGCACCAGTTCCAGGGCAGCAGCGCGGCGAGGACGAAGACCTGGAAGTTCTGGACCGGCGAGTTGAGGATCTTGGTGAAGACGACCGTGTAGATGGTCATCATCAGGAGCGGGTTGAGCAGCGACCAGAGGAAGCCGAGGAAGGAGTTCTTATAGCGGACCTTGAGGTCCTTCGTGACCAGGTTGCGCACCAGGCTGCGGTAGGAGACGAGTTCCCGGGCTCTGGCGATCACGAACCTGTTCCCCTTGTGCTGTCGCGGCCCCGCGCCACCCGAACGCCGTACTCTAGCATGGTCCCGCCGGTGTCGGCAACGCGCACCGATGCGGGCGTTCACACCGACGCGCGACGGTGGCCGTGGAGGCACACGATCCGCGCTGCCGCAAGCCGTGCTTGTGGCCCTGTCCCAAGAACGAAGCGGTCGCCGCGTGGTTGCGCGCCCGCCGGGTGCTATCCGTTGCCGGAGAGTTTGTCGCGCACCTCGCGGCTGGTCCAGGTGTGCGGGGCGCGCTCCTGGTGAATGGCGAGCAGCGCGTCGGCCGCCTCCTCCGCGGAGGCGAAGGAGCGCGCCGGCAGCGCCATCGCCTCCTCCATCAGTTCCATCGGGGTGTTGCGGCGCGTGAAGTGGGCGAGGATGTCCGCGGTTGTCGCGGGGAACCGCAGCCGGTCGAGGAACTGGATCGCGCGCGAGCGGTACTCCGTGACCGCGGCGGGCCGGTTGATCAGTGGCATGCGCTGACTCCTCCGGGTGCTGAGTGCTGCGTGCCGAGTGCTAGGCGGGTGTTAGCTGTCGAGCGGGTCGGCGTCCTCGAAGTTGATCAGCCCCATCTGGTAGAGCAGATCGACGATGCGGTTGTTGTTCTCGGCCAGGACGGTGAGCATCGCGTCCATGTTCGCTTCGAGGAGTTGCGGGATCTGGCGCGGCTGCAGGTTTTCCACCGCCACGCCGCGCCGCAGGATCTGCCGCATCAGCTCGGTCTGGAAGATCGCCTTCGCCTCGTCGGGGTGCATCAGGATCTCGCCGTACTCCGGGCGTTCCTCTTGTCCCGCCTCGCCGCCGAACCCCTCGCTCATCCCTGCCCCACGTTCCCGGCCCCGACTGGCGGCCGCCGCGCTCGATCCACGGGTGCGAGTATAGCAGCGGGGCGCGGCTTTTCACCATCCGCCGCGCCGGTTCGCGGGCGGGTAGGTAGTCGGGTAGTCGGGTAGTCGGGTAGTCGGGTAGAGGGGCGGTCAACGTTCCAGGCTGGGGGGCCGATCCGACTCCCCGGCTACCGGGCCGCGAAGTCGATCCGGCCCGCTTGCGCTGGGCGCGGCTATAATGCGCCCGCTGGCCGAGCGGGGTGGTCCGGAGAGGGTGTGGTAGGGGCCGATGGATTTGTTGCTGCTGGCGATCCTCGTGGTCGCCGCGCTCACGGCGGCCACGCTGCTCCTCCTGCTCCTCGGGGGCGGGCGCGCGACCGCCCCGCCGGCGGATCGGCCCACGGGCGATGAGCCACGGGCGTTCGCCGCGGAGGGGCCGGAGGACACCGGGGCGGCGGCACGCCGCCGGGATGAGCCGCCGGGGTAACGGGGAGGGGCGGGCGAGGCGAAGCGGATGGTGGGTTGCAACCCGTCGCTCGCGGGCGTTGCGGTGCCGCGAAGTACCCTTGCAGGGCATAGACCCGCCTGACGCGGGTTGAATTCATTGGGGTGCGCGGTGGCCTCTCCTGGTCATCCTGAGCCGCGGCGAAGGATCGGCCTCGGCGCCGATTGCGTGGCGAATGGCTTCGTCCGGCGCCAAGTGAACCGATCCTTCGCCGCGGCTCAGGATGACAGGGGCGGGACCGTGGCGCGCCGGTGGGCGCGCTGCCGTGGGCCGCGCCCGCCGCGTCTACCCGGCGGCCCCGCTCGGCGTCCGTCGCTCGAAGCGCGATTTCCTATGCCCCGCGCCCCGTGTCGGGCAGCCACTGGTCGAACCAGGCGACGTTGTGGTGCAGGCGCTCGACGCGGTGCCGCGGCTGGCCGTTGCGGGACATGCCGTGGCTTTCGTTGGGGTAGATGAGGAGCTTCGTCGGGACGCCGACCTTCTTGAGGGCGGCGTGCCACTGCTCGGCCTGGCTGAGCGGGCAGCGGTAGTCGTGCTCCTGGTGCTCGATCAGGGTCGGGGTGGTGACGCTGGCGACGTGCAGCAGGGGGGAGAGCCGCAAGTAGCGGTCGGTGACCTCCCAGGGGTGGCCGCCGAGTTCGGCCACGTCGGTGATCGCGCCGATGTCGTCCACGCCGAAGTAGCCGAGCGCGTTGCAGTAGGAGCGCTGGGTGACGGCCGCGCGGAAGCGGCCGGTCTGGGTGATGATCCAGTTGGTGAGGTAGCCGCCGTAGGAGCCGCCGGTCAGGCCGAGCCGCGCCGGGTCGAGCCCGCCCTGGGCCAGCGCGGCGTCGACGCCCGCCATGACGTCGGGCATCGCGCGCTCGCCCCAGGCGCGCAGGAGTTCCTTGGCGAAGCGCTCCCCCCGGCCGGTGCTGCCGTGGGGGTTGCAGGCGAAGACGGCGTAGCCGCGCGCGGCGAGCGCCTGGAACTCGTGGAAGAAGGCCGCGCCGTACTGGGCGTGCGGGCCGCCGTGGATCTGGACGATCAGCGGGGCGGGCGGATCGCCGGGGGCCGCGCCGGGCGGGCGCAGCAGCCAGCCGTCGATCGGATCGTCGTTGTGGCCGCGGAAGCGCAGCCGCTCCGGGCGCGCGATGTCGCGCGCGGCCAGGAAGTCGCGGTTGAGCGCCGTCAGCGGGCGCTCTGCCGTGCCGTCCGCGCCGGCGGTGAAGAGTTCGGCGGGCGCGGCCGGGTCGGTGGCGGCGAAGGCGATGCGGCCGGCGGCGGCCGAGAAGGCGGTCAGGGTGCGGTCGCCGCCGAGCACCGGGGTCGGATCGCCGCCGTCGAGGGGGAAGCGGCGCAGGCCGCAGGTCCCGCCGTCGCTGACGAGGGCGAGGATCGCGTCGCCGGCGGCGGTCCAGGCCGGGCCGGCGTCGCCGGCGGGCAGGGTCTGGTCGGTGAGGGTGCTGTTGCCGAGGTCGCGGTCGAAGTCGCGGCTGAGGCAGCGGGGCGGGGCGGCGCCGTCGGCGGCGACCGTCCAGAGCCGGGTCGTCGCGGCGCTCCCCTCGCCCTCCTCGTGGCCGAGGAAGGCGATCAGGCGGCCGTCGGGGGACCAGCGGGGGGCGGCGGCCGGGCCTTTGCTCCCGGTCAGCTTGCGGGGTGCGCCGCCCGCCAGGGCCAGGACGTAGATGTCCGACCGGAAGGTGACGTCCTCGTCGGGCTCGCGGTAGGAGGTGAAGGCGAGCGCGGCGCCGTCGGGCGACCAGGCCGGGGCGCCGTCGTTCCAGTCGCCGTCGGTCAGTTGCCGCGCCGCGGGGAGGGCGTCGCCGGTGACCGCCGCGGCGAGGTCCACCATGAAGAGGTGGCGGCGCTTGCCGTCGAAGAAGCCGACGCCGTCCCACTTGTACTTGAGCGTGGTGATCTCGCGGACCTTGTTGGCGCGATCCTTCGCCCGCTCCTCCTTCGTCCGCGCCTTGCGCCCGCCGCCCGGCTCGCCGGCCCCGGTTGACGACTCCCGATCGTCCTCCTCCTCCTCGCCGCCGGTCTGGGAGGTGAAGGCGATCCGGCGGCCGTCGGGGGACCAGGCGGGATCGGCCGCGCCGTTCTTGAGGGCGGTCACCTGGCGCGCCTCGCCGCCGGCCAGGTCGAGGGTCCAGATCTGCGGCTTGGCGGGGTCGCCCTCCTCCGCCCCCGCCGGCCGCACCGCGGGCGCGCGGTCGGAGAGGAAGGCGAGGCGCCGGCCGTCGGGCGACCAGCGGGGGGCGGTGTCCTTGCCGCCGCCGCCGGTGAGGGGGCGGGGCGGGCGGTCGCCGGCCGTCTCGGCGAGCCAGATGCGCGAGCGGTAGTCGTTGCGCTCTTCGTCGGCGACGGTCACGACGAAGGCGACCCGCGCCCCGTCGGGCGAGAGTTGGGGGTCGCCGACGAACTGGAGCCGGTACAGGTCCTCGGCGGTGATCGCGCGGCCGGTGTCTGGTGGTGTGTTCATCGATGCTCCATCGCTGTTCCGTCCTGCCTCGTGTCCGAGCGGCATGGTAGGGGGCCGGGGGCGGGCGGTCAACGGGGACGCCCCCCCGGCCCCCCAACTTTGGGGGGAGAGGGACCTACCCAGCGCCTCAGCCTTATGGGGAGGCGCCCGCTTGGTCTCGGCTTCCTCCATCCAGGAAGCTGGGAGGGCCGGGGGCGGCCCCACTGGGGGGAAACACCCACGGGCGGTGGGGGGCGTTCCCCAGGCGCGGCCTCTTGATTCTCCGGGCGGGCGCGGTGTAGAATGCGCTTGGCCGGAGGCTGACAACGGGGTGGTCTGGTTGGCGGCGGCGCGAGAGGCGGAGCGGGGGCGCGCGGACGCGGGAGATGTAGCGCCGGGACTCGCCGTGGAGGCGGCGAGTTGACGAGGTGGGGGCCGATCGAACCATTCGGCGGGTGGCCCCCCGGCTGGCACGGTCGTGACGGCGGGCACAAACCGCGGGGGTGATCCCGCGACAAAGGCCCGGCCGGCGTGCGATGGGAAGTCCCTTTCCTTTCCTCTCTCCTTTCCGGAGCTGACCAGTCCGTCCGTTGCGCCTGCGGCGGGCGCGGCCCGGTCGCGGCGTGGACTCCGCGCCCGGCGGGTCGCGGTGGGCGCCGCGCGCCTCGGGCGCGATGGCGCGGCGCGCGACAGGGAACGAAGGGAGAGCGAATCCTCATGTGCGGCATCTTCGGGTACGTCGGCCGGCCGGCGAACGTCGGCGGGATGGTCCTCGGCGCGCTCAAGCGCCTCGAATATCGCGGCTACGACTCGTGGGGGGTGGCGGCGCGCGAGAACGGCCACGTCGCCGTCCGCAAGCAGACCGGCAAGATCGGCGGGGCGACGGTCGATCTGCCGGCGGCGGCGATCGGCTTCGGCCACACGCGCTGGGCGACCCACGGCGGGGTCACCGACGCCAACGCGCACCCGCACCTCGACTGCACGGGGCGGCTGGCGCTGATCCACAACGGCATCATCGAGAACTTCCGCCCGCTGCGCGACGAGCTGCTGGCGCGCGGCCACCAGTTCCGCTCCGACACCGACTCGGAGGTGATGGTCCACCTGATCGAGGAGGGGGTGGCGAGCGGGAAGTCGCTGGCCGACGCCACGCGCGCGGCGTTCGCGCGCTTGCAGGGGCTGAACGCGATCATCGCGATGGACGTGACCCGTAACGAGCTGGTCGCGGTGAAGACGATCTCGCCGCTGGTGCTGGGGCTGGGGGAGGGGGCGAACTACGTCGCCTCCGACAGCCTGGCGCTGACCGAGTACACGCGGGACGTGGTCTACCTGGAGGACAACCAGGTGGCGATCATCCGGCCGGACGAGGTGACGCTGCTCGACCTCTACTCCGGCCAGCCGCTGCCGCTCAAGCGCGAGCGGGTCGACTGGGACGCGGGCGACGCGGGGCTGGGGGAATACCCCGACTTCATGTCGAAGGAGATGGCCGAGCAGGGGCGGGTGGTGCGGCAGATCGCGACCGGCTACGCCGAGCGGGCGCGGGCGCTGGCCGATCTGATCTGGGGCTCGTACGGCACCTTCCTGGTCGGCTGCGGGACGGCGTCGTACGCGGCGCTGACGGGGATGTACCTCTTCAGCCGGATCGCGCGGCGGCACGTCAACGCGGTGCTGGGCTCGGAGTTCAAGTACCAGGAGCACTTCCTGACCGACCGCTCGCTGGCGCTGGCGCTGTCGCAGAGCGGCGAGACGGCGGACATCATCGAGGCGATGGTGACCTCGCGGGGGCGGGGGGCGACGATCGGGGCGCTGGTCAACGTGCGCGGCTCGACGCTCGACCGGATGGCCGACTTCAGTGTGCCGCTGGGGGCGGGGCCGGAGCAGTGCGTCCTCTCGACCAAGGCGTATACGGCGAAGCTGGCGGTGCTGACGCTGACGGCGCACACGCTGGCGGGGACGCCGGAGATCGGGCGGGAGTTGCTGCTGCGCGCGGCGGACGAGCTCGACCGCTTCCTGGCTGGGGGCGGGGCGGCGCGGGTGCGGGCGGTGGCGGAGCGGATCGCGGGGGCGGAGCACCTCTACGCGATCGGGCGGGGGCTGAGCTACCCGACGGCGCTGGAGGCGGCCCTCAAAATCAAGGAGGTCAGCTACGTCCACGCGGAGGGCTTCGCGGGGGGGGAGCTGAAGCACGGGGTGATCGCGCTGCTGACGGAGGGGACGCCCTGCCTGGTCTTCGCGCCGAACGACGAGACGCGCGACGACATCCTCTCGGGGGCGATGGAGATGAAGTCGCGCGGGGGGCTGATGATCGGGGTGTCGCCGCAGGACGACCCGGTGTTCGACATCCACCTGCCGGTGGCGGACGTGGGGGACGCCTCGCCGATCGTCAACGCGCTGCCGGCGCAGTTGCTGGGCTACCACCTGGCGCGGCTGCGCGGCTACGACCCGGACAAGCCGCGCAACCTGGCGAAGAGCGTGACGGTGAAGTGAGGGGTGCTGAGTGCTGAGTGCTGAGTGCTGAGTGAGGGCGTGGCCAAATCGCTGCCGCGCCCCCGCCGCCGCGCCCTCAACCCCGCCGCCGCGTCACGCCCAGGGGGCGCCCGGCACCCGGCGGCACCCCCTTTCCCAATCCTGAGCGAGGGGGAGGGGCGGCGCTGGGGGGGCGCTGTCGGGAGCGGGGCGTGTCGCACAGAGCCGACGGTGGCGGGGCGCGGGCGTACCGGGAAGGGTAGAATGGAGGGGCGCCGGCGTCGGCGCGGTGTCGTGCGCGTGCGTCGCGGGCGGCGGTGACCGGGATCCGCTGACAGTGTCCGGCGGTCGCGACGAGTTCGCGGAAGGACACCATGAGCATCAAGGAAGAGTTGCACCGGCTGATCGAGGAATTGCCGGAGAGCGAGTTGGTGCGTTGGCGGCAACTGCTGCTGACGCCGCGCCTGCCGGAGTTCATTGATCTGCCCACGCTGATGGCCCGGCAAGGGTTCACGCCGCTGCGCGACCCGCTCGCCCTGGCCGAGGGCATCTGGCCGGAGGATGAGTCGGTCGACGACTTCCTGGCGGCACGGGGGCTTGGCTGATGCCTACGTGGTCGATACGGATGTCTGTCCTACGTGCTGGCATACCTCCCGTACCTTACCGGCACGATCGTCATTTCCTTCATGACGCTGGCGGAGTTGGAGCGGTGGGCGCTGGAGCGCGACTGGAGTGTGGCCCGGCGTGCCCACCTGCGCCAGTTCCTCGACGCATTCATCACTCGCCCGGTCGATCGGGCCTTGTGCAGGCGTGGGCGGCGCGTGCACGCCGGGCCGTCAGCCGATCGCCCATGCCGACGCGTGGATCGCGGCGACGGCACGGCTGTACGGGCTGCCGTTGGTGACGAACAACGCTCGCCACTACGCCGGTGTCGCGGGCTCAACCATTTGGGCGAGTGACCAGGCGACGTGGTGGGTGCGCCCTCACCCGCCGCCTGCACCCCTCTCCCAATCCCGGGAGAGGGAGGAGGGGCGGCGTCATGGGGAGAATATGCGGCGATTTGGGGGTGTTTTGACTCCTCTTTGCGGCTGCGGTGACGCTTCACGCGCTGGATTTTGGCGCTATGGCTCGATTTTTCTGTCCTCCGTGGCCCGTTCGTTTCGTTTTTCGCGATCCGCGGGCGCGGGACGGCGGAGCGGGCGGTGGCGCGGCCGGCAGGTGGGGGCGCGCGCTGATCGAACCCGGCCAGGGGGGCGGTGCCGGTGGCGATGCTTCGGTTGCCGGCATTTGCGTTCCGGGAGTTGGTGGTGTTGCCGGGCCTCGGTCGGGTGGAAGTTGAGCCAGTTGACCCAGGGCAGGCGGTCGGTGACGGTGTTGTGGGGCGGTTCGTCGGCGGTCCAGAAGTCGTCGCCGCCGATCCGGGCAGGTTGGGCTGGTCGGCTGAAATACTGTTTGGTGGTGCCTACCGCCGCTAGCCGAGTAGCCACGATAATTGGTAGACTCCCCAACTACCACGCAAGTGGCTGGGGCGTTGGACAACTCGTCTACATGTAATACTTAAACTGTGGCTGCGGATCACGATCGGCGGGGATCTCGCGCATAATTTCGCCGACGCGTTTGGAGAACCTGGCGTGATCGGTAGCAAGCCACCGAAGTGCGCCGAGTTCCAGTTCATTTTAGTCAGCGCCAGTATCTCCAGAGCAACACCTCCCGCGGCGTGTCTTGGCCAATGTGGTCGGCGATCCGTACCGGCGACGGCACATGCATGCCGTGGAACTCGTTGAGCGACGCGATGAAACCGGTGGTATACAGGAAGTCCGGATCGCCGACGCTGAAGTTCGTACCGCGCAGCGCTGGATACTTGCTGGTGGTGATCCCGCGCGGCACTTTGCGTCTCGAATGCCAGCAGATCGTAATGATTGACACGCCCGGTGAGAGCCGCTTCAAATCCGGCCCGCTCCTGTAGCCAGTAGCGCGACGACTTGTGGATCACAACCCGCCGGGGTGTCTGCTTCATCTCGCGTTGGTAGCGCGTCAGGACCATGGCGACGAGTTCGGCCGCCCGATCCTCGGGCAGGTGCGGCGAACGGCTCTCCTCCTTCGCGGGATCCCACTCGAAGTCGTGTCCCCGCAAGACCAGGCCGTCACCGTGCTCGTCAAATGCCTGCACGAGGCTCGTCGCTGCATGGTCGGGAACTTCGAGCCGAGCGGGCGGTAGAATCCGATCGACGTAACGGGTGCCGCGGCGAACACGTCGTAGCCCCCACGGGACACCGCCCTTGAAGTACAGCCCGGTGAGAAAGTTCCAGGCGATCTTCGCGGGATGGTCCTTGTCCTTGCCCTCCATCGTGGGCTGACGCAAGCTGGGTGGGGAGGCGATGCTTCATCGCCACCGCCTTGATCGCGCGGCGGAGGTCACGATGGACCGCCCCAACTCCTTGTCGTGGTAATCGGCTACGCCACAACGCCTGACCAACTCAATCGGCAGCCCGATCAGCACATATTGTGGCGGCGCATCCCGCTCGGACAGCAGGGCAAGCTTGTCATCGATCAACTGGACCGCTTGTCGAAGCGGGCGCGCTGTGACTTCATCGCCAGCAGAAGCGTCTTCATCTCCGTTTGCGTCAGTTGCTCGTCCACCCTCGTCAAACTCCAACAGGAGAAGAACCCGCGGTCAGCAGCATATCCTGGGAACTCCGGGTGTTTCTCATCTCCCAATACGCCCTCGGCGTTGCCGATAAACCACTGCCGCGCTTTCTCAATCGTCTCCGCTGTGCCGATAAAGCCGACTCACTCGCGTAGGGTGACGCGCCGTCCCAGACGAGCGCGGACCGCGCGATGCCAGGCTTTCAGGATCGACGTGCAATTCCTCGCCACCCAGCATGAGGAACGGCTCGAAGATGCGATGCAACGAATCCCACCTCCGGTTACCACGCTATGCGGTGGCCGGTAGGGAGTGTGGCGAGTCGCGCGATAGCGGTCCTCATCCGAATCCCCTTCCATGTCGTCGAGCCAGTCGTCCTCCTCGGTGTCGTCATCCATTGCGTCGAGTTCCCGTCTTTCCGCCCCAGCTGGGCCAGATCGTCGACAAACTGTGGACGTTGGTGAAGGCTTTCGCGTGTTCCTCCGGGATGCGGCCACTCGATCGAACCATGCATGAGTGTCGTGGAGACGCGGATGTATTGGTAACGGAGGCCATCGCCGAAGGGCAGGATGATGTGAGGACGGCTATCGCTTAAATAGTCGCGCCAGAACTGCACTTCGCTCAGTAGATCGTAGTTGAACGTCGCGACTTCTTGCGCGTGACTTTGCCGCCGATGATGTCGGACTTGGGGAGGCTGACGCCGTCGATCGTGATCCGTAGCTCGGGCCGCATGCTCAGGCACCACTCATCAGCGCCGATACGCAAGCAGGCGCAGCGCACGCTCCAGTGGTACCAGCCGTCCGCGTCGTTCTCCGTTCTTCGGCTCCCAGACGACATTGCGTGAGGTGCGCTTCTTATTCAATGGCACGTAGGTGACCTTCGCACCTGGCCGGTTCCTTCGCCAGCGAAGTAATAACGGCGGTGCTCGCGGTCAAGCATGAGCTCATGCCGCCCAGTGAGCTTGTTGAGGGAACGGTTGAGCAGTTCGACGAACCAACGGAAGTGGTTCGGGTCCTCGATCCATTCAGCGACGCGGAAGCGCTCGACCGGCTGGCCATCGGCCAGGTCAGCGAACGGGCCATCCCGTTCGCCGAGGTCGTGAAGGCGAAGAGCATCGCGCCTCTGGGCAGGAAAGGCGCCATCTCGCGGCCACGCAGCTTGCGTAGCGTCCTGTATCGCGCTTTCGCTCAGTCACCGCAAGGTATGCCGTAGATGAAGGCTGGCATCCGCTCCACTGGGAGCAGGGTACTATGGACGGTTTCCCGAACCGTGGGTGGTAAGTGGCGAGGTCATCAGCAGCAGCCGTCGAGACGTTGCGCCACCCACCGTTCGTGTTCCTCCTTCATCGCATGCAGCCGTTGCACCGTGTACGTTTGTGGCTGCGCATCGATGAGCTGGTGGTGCTGCGCGCAGAGCAAGATCAGGTTGTCGTAGCGGTTCCGCTCCTCCGGCGTCAGCAGCGCGCTTCCCGCAGGGGCCGTGCGGACTTTCGCTACTATGTGCGCGACCTCGCCGAGGACAACGATGCGATCGGGCGGGCTACCGTCGGCGGTGAGGATACGGGGGCAATCCTCGAAGGCACAGCGATTCCCCGACTTAGCGAACAATATTTTCTGCTCGTGGACCGGAACACCCATCATCGCCTCCGGCAGAAACCCGCGGCAGCAGTGTTGCCGCTCATTGCTGGTCATCGTTTAGCGGTAAGTGCGCTGTAGCAGCCTGCGCGCTGGGAGGACAAATGTACGTACAATATTGCTAGTATAGCGGCAGATCCTCTCATCGCCAAATCGGTCGCGCGCCTAGGCTGGTAGGGGCCGAGCGCGCAGGGCGGCAGGGCGAGGTTGGGGCGGTTCCAGTACGAAAGTTCTACCCAATGTCGAGGGCTGCGCGATAGCCGCTGGCGGCAGGTAGTCGCTCCCTTAGCAGGGCGCCCGCCGATCGCTGCCGACCGCCGCAGCTGTGGTGCCAGCAGGGCTGCTTTCTCGGTTATTGGTAGAACCGAGCAGGCACGCTCGGCTGGTGCGCTCTGGTCGCGCAGGCGATTCGTGGCGAGATCGAGGAGGAGGAGGGCGAAGCCCAGCCGCGTCTTGTCCCTGGCGAGGACCTGTTTCGCCAGCACCTCGTGCTCGCGCAGGACGGCGGCCTTGGTGGGGGCGAGGACGCAGTCGAGGCGGCGGAGGAGGGTGAAGGGGAGGATCACTTTGCCGTAGTCGGATTGCTTGTAGTCGCCGCGGAGTTCGGCGATCGCCCAGATCAGGTTCGCGCTGCCGTTGCCCGCTGCCGCTCATGGCCGTCCTCGGAGAAGCGCGCCCCCGGCGGGCAAGGGGCCGCGGTCGTGCGGTCGTTGTCGAAGCCGCGGGAAGTGTAGCAAGGCGGGGGCCGCCTGACTACGGGGGGATAGGCTGGCGACTGAAGTCGCGCCTGGGCCGGCGGCACGAAGTCCCCCCTCCGGGGACTGGGGCTGGGTGACTCCCTACCCCTGTGGACAAGCGAGTGGGAGGGGGCGGTGGGGAGCGGGCAGCGGGGGCTGGGTGTAGGGGTTTTTCCCCATGGCGGGTAGGCGCTTTTCTTCATGGCGAGGGAGGCCGCCATGTGTAACCTTATTGCACGCAGACATTGAGGTTCCCGCCGCCGCGCGCGTGTGGTCGTGGCGGCGGGGGAAGGCGGGTTGTCGGGAGGTGGGGGGCGACCCCCCTCGAGGGGCGTTCGCCCGCTGGCCCTGGTGCCGGGCCGGCGGAGCCGGGCGGGCGCGGGGGCGGGCGCGGGGAGGAGGTGGGCGTTCGGGAGGGTGCGATCGTGGCCGCCCGCGGGCGTCTTGGCCCCGGCGATTCCCCTGCCCGCGGAGGGAGGATCTCAATGAGGTGGTGCCCGTCGTCGCCCTGGTCGCGCTGCTCGCCCTCAGCCTCGGCGCCATCCCCGCCGCGGGCGCGCCGGCCCGCACGGAGGGGTCAAGTTCCTCGACACCTTCCGCGGCGGGTTCACCGCGGACAACTGGTTCCCTTCGCCGCCGGTCCCTACGTGGGGGACGACGGGGTAGTGACGACCTCGAAGGCGGGGCTGCGCGTCGTCGCGAAGGCGGGACGAACCCGGCGACCGGCGAGCCGGCCTTCGCGCGCACGCTCGGGCAGGAGGGGGCGGCCGACAATCCCTTCGGGCTCCCCGGCGGCATCGACCACGTCAAGTGGCTGTACTACATCAATCGCACGAATGCGGAGACGGGCCAGCCCGGCTTCAAGGCCCCGACGGACGGCCGGGAGTTGGTCTGCGCCGCGACGATCGGCGGCCGCACCACAGCACGGCCGCGCACCCGTTCGGCGGGGCGGTCGCCGACCCGGACGACGATCTGCGTCTGGGCGCGACGGCGATGAACGCGATCGATTTCGACACCTTCATGGTGTTCGACTTCTTCATGACCAACAAGCGGATCTACGCCTTCTACGAGAGCACCTGCCCTTCGCGCGCGGCGTTTACGGCAACTATGCGTCGTTCTCATACGCGATCCAGTGGCCGAGCGCGGGCCGGACGACCTGCACGCGCTGGCGATCGCCTACAACAAGGCGGCGGGCACGGTGCGCTGGCTGGTGGACGGCGAGGAAGGTGTTCGGGTCTCGCGGCTCGGCCACCACATTGACCGCAGCCTGATGGTGCTCGATCACGGCGGCGAGAGATGAACTTCTCGCCGAACCAGCTCGACTGCGGCATGGGGACGTTCACGCTGCTGGACGCGCACGGCCCGACCGGGCGGGGTCTGGCGCGGCTCTCGACCGCCGAGGGGGTTCGCTACAACCCGGCGGTGGCGGGGGCGGCGGAGACCTTCGTCGACGAGGGGAGCGCGCCGGGCAGCCGGCTCTTCGGCCAGGGCGCCCAACTGCGCGTGGGTGGGTACTCGGTCTTCTACCGCTAGCGCCGCGGCGGCACATCGTTCCACGGGGCCACGCCCGGACCGCGGGGGCGTGGCCCTGCCTGTGGATGCACGAGCCGACCGGCGGCGCGGGTGGGGCGACGACGGCCCCGCCCGCGCTCCTCGATGAGCCAGGCACAGGCACCATCGATCCCGCCCGCGCAAGGGGTGAGGCCCGACGATCGCCGCGCTTTGGTCTGACGCTCCGCCGGTGGGCGCCGGATCGTCGTATGATACGGGTGGGACGCGGGCGGGCGGCGGGGCGGGCGAGGGGTTGGGGGTGGCGGGTGGAGGAGGAGACGAATCTGAGCGTCCTGACGGTGATCGAGCTGCTGCTCGTCGTGCTCGGCGTGGCGGTGCTGGTCAAGCGGGTGCGGATCCCTACACGGTGGCGCTGGTGCTGGCGGGGCTGATCGTCGGGCTGACGCCGGAGCTGGGGGCGTCAACCTCACGCCCGAGTTGATCTGACGATCTTCCTGCCGCTGCTGCTCTTCGACGGGGCCTACAACCTGCCGGCGCACCGGCTGCGCCGCAACCTGGCGCCGGTGGCGCTGCTGGCGGTGCCGGGGTGCTGCTGAGCACTGGGGCGACGGCGGCGATCGTCCACTGGGCGCTGGGGCTGTCCTGGCCGGTGGCGCTCCTCTTCGGGACGCTGATCGCCGCGACCGACCCGGTGGCGGTGCTGGCGCTCTTCCGCCAGCTCGGGGCGCCGCACCGCCTGGCGACGATCGTGGAGGGGAGAGCCTGTTCAACGACGGGATGGCCTTCGTCCTCTTCCAGATCGTCCTGGCGACGATCCTGAGCGGCACGTTCAGCCTGGGGGAGAGCCTGCTCGACTTCGTCGTCAGCGTCAGCGGCGCTGGCGATCGGCTCGGCGATCGGCTTCGGCGGCTCGCTGATCCTGCGGGCGATCGACGACTACCTGGTCGAGATCACCGCGACCTTCGTGGCGGCCTATGGGGCGTTCCTGCTGGCGGAGCGGTTCCACTTCTCGGGGGTGATCGCGGTGGTGATGGCCGGGGCTCTTCTTCGGCAACTACGGGGCGGTGACGGCGATGACGCCGCGGACGAACCACGCCCTGTCGGCGACCTGGGAGTTCGCGGGGTTCGCGGCCAACTCGCTGATCTTCCTGCTGATCGGCCTGGCGCTGGAGCCGGAGGTGCTGGCGGGGATCTGGTGGATCGTGATCGTCGCGTTCGGGGCGACGCTGGCCGGCGGGCGCTGAGCGTCTACGCGCTCAGCCCGCTCTTGCGCGGGGCGCTGCGCGTCTCGCGGCCGTACCGGCACGTCCTGCTGTGGGGCGGGCTGCGCGGCGCGCTCTCGCTCGCCCTCGTCCTGAGCCTACCCTTCACCCTGCCGGACGGCACGCCCTTCCAGGAGCGCCCGCTGCTGCTGGGGATGACCTTCGGGGTGGTCGGGACGTCGCTGCTGCTGCAGGGTATGACGATGGGGCCGCTGCTGCGCCGGCTGGGTCTCGCCACCACCCCGGAAGCGGTCGACGAGGTGGAGAGCCTGCGCGGGCGCCTGAGCGCGAGCGAGGCGGCGCTGGGAGCCTGGCGAGCCAGCACGAGCGCGGCGAGTTGAGCGAGGTGCAGTACGAGCGGCTGTGCGCGTCGTATATGCGGCAGCGCGACCGCTTGCAACGGCAATTGGCCGCGCTGGAGGAGGCGTCGGACGATCCGGAGCGGCAGCGCGAGCGGGCGGCGGCGCGGCGCGCGGCGCTGGCGGAGAAGTCGGCGGTGCGGCGCCTGTACCAGCGGGGGCGATCTCGGAGGAGACGCTGCACCAGCTCGACGAGGAGATCGACGACCGGCTGGCCGCCGACGAGGAGGCGCTCGACGGGGCGGGCGAGGGGCGGGGGTGAGGCCCGCGCCGCGGGCGCGGGCACTGAAACCCGGCACTGGCACGGCTCTTGCAGCGCCGCGCGCATGGACGCGGGCCGCCGCGCCGGGTACCGCCGCGGGCGTCCGGCGCACCTCTTCCGGCGCTGGATGCGCCGAATCGGAGTCCGGATGACCCACTTCCAGGATCGCCGCGACGCCGGCCGGCGACTGGCCGCGCGGCTGGCCGCCTACGCGGGCCGCCCCGACACGATCGTGCTGGCGCTGCCGCGCGGCGGCGTGCCGGTCGGCTTCGAGGTGGCGCGGGCGCTCGGCGCGCCGCTGGATGTCTTCCTGGTCCGCAAGCTGGGGATGCCGGGGCGCGAGGAGCTGGCGCTGGGGGCGCTGGCGTCCGGTGGCGTGCGTGTGCTCAACGAGGGGCTGGTGCGCGAGCTGGCGATCCCGGAGGAGGTGATCGACGCGATCGCCGCCGCGGAGTCGCGCGAGCTGGCCCGGCGCGAGGCCGCCTACCGGGACGACCGCCCGCCGCCCGCCATCGGGGGCCGCACGGTGATCCTGACCGACGACGGGCTGGCGACCGGGGCGACGATGCGCGCGGCGGTGGCCGCGCTGCGGCGGCGGGGGCCGGCGGCGATCGTGGTGGCGGTCCCGGTCGCGGCGCCGGCGACCTGCGAGGCGTTCCGCGCGATTGTCGAGGAGGTCGTCTGCCTGGTGCTGCCGGAGCCGTTCGAGGCGGTCGGCTACTGGTACGCGGACTTCAGCCAGACGACCGACGAGGAGGTCCGCGATCTGCTGGCCCGCGCCCCCGCCGCGCCCGCGGCCCCGCCGCCGGAGGCGGGGCAGGCCGGCGAGGCCGGCGGGGGCTGACGGGGGGAGGGCTGCCGTGGCGACCGAGCGGGGGTGGCCAGCCGGGGGGCCGGGCGAGGAGCGGCCGGTCGCGGCGCCGGCCGGGGGGGTGACCCTCCAGGGGGATCTGGGGGTCCCGACGGGGGCGGCGGGGATCGTCCTCTTCGCGCACGGCAGCGGCAGCGGTCGGCACAGCCCGCGCAACCGGGCGGTGGCGCTGGCCCTGCGGGAGCGCGGGCTGGCAACGCTGCTGGCCGATCTGCTGACCGCGGAGGAGGAGGCGATCGACGCGCGCACGCGCCACCTCCGCTTCGACATCCCGACCCTGGCCGCGCGCCTGGTCGCGCTGACCGAGTGGATCGCCCAGGAGCCGGCGACGCGCGGGCTGGCGGTCGGCCACTTCGGGGCGAGCACCGGCGCGGGGGCGGCGCTGGTGGCGGCGGCGGAGCGGCCGGGGCTGGTGCGGGCGGTCGTCTCGCGCGGGGGGCGGCCGGATCTGGCGGGGCCGGCGCTGACGCGCGTGCGCGCGCCGACGCTGCTGATCGTCGGCGGGGCCGACGAGGCGGTGCTCGAGCTGAACCGGGGGGCGCTGGCGCGGCTGCCCGGCGAGGCGCGGCTGGAGGTCGTGCCGGGCGCGACGCACCTCTTCGAGGAGCCGGGGGCGCTGGAGGCGGTCGCGCGGCTGGCGGGGGACTGGTTCACTGTCCACCTCGC
>JAUJMV010000001.1:405837-417925 GCA_030446685.1 Thermomicrobiales bacterium
GTGCTGGTGATCGACCGCGACAACAGTCAGATCTTCACGCCGCTCCTCTGGACGGTCGCCGACGGGCGGGCCAACCCGAACAACGTCGTCGTGCCGATCCGCGCCTTCCAGCGCGGGCGCGCGTTCCACCTGCTGCAGGCGGAGGTGGAGGCGATCGACCTCGACCGCCGCGAGGTGCGGACGAGCGCCGGCGTCCGGCCCTACGACACCCTGGTGATCGCCCTCGGCAGCGTCACGGCGATCCCCGATCTGCCGGGGTTGCGCCGGCACGCCCGGCGCTTCCAGACCGCGACCGACGCATTGGAACTGCGGAACCACCTGATCGACGCGATCGAGACGGCCCACCGGCTCGAAGACTCGGACGCGCGCCGGGCCTGGCTCACCTTCGTGGTCGGCGGCGGGGGGGACACGGGGGTGGAGCTGGCGGCGACGATCCACGACTACCTGACCGTCGGGCTCTTCGCGGAGTATCCCTGGCTGGCGGACACGCCGCCGCGCATCGTGGTCGTCGGCCGCGCCGAGCGCCTGGTGCCGATGGGGATGCCGGAGACCTCGCAGGCCGTCCGGCGGCTGCTGGAGGCGGAGGGAATCGAGGTCTGGACCGGGGCGGCGATCGACGCGGTGACCGACGAGGCGGTCCACACCAGCCGCGGCCCGATCCCGACGCACACCCTCTTCTGGGCGGCGGGGATCAGCGCCCCGCCGCCCGTGTGGGAGTTGCCGGTCGAGCACGCGCGCAACGGGGCGGTGATCGTGGACGACCATCTGCGCGTGCCGGAACACCCGGAGGTCTACGTCATCGGCGACGCGGCCTGGGCCTTCGACGCGGCGACCGGGGCGGGGGTGCCGCCGACGGCGCAGGCGGCCGAGCACCAGGGGCGCTACGTCGCGGAGGCGATCGCGACGGGGCTGGCGGGGGGGACGGTCGGGCCGTTCCGCTTCGCGCCGCGCGGCCACCTGGCGCTGCTGGGGCACCGCACCGGCGTGGCGCAGGTCGGGCGGTTCGTCTTCACGGGCCTGCCGGCGTGGACCCTCTGGCACGGGTACTACCTGGCGCGCATCCCGACCTGGCGCAACCGCCTGCACCTGCTGAGCGACCTACTCCTCGCCGGGCTGACCGGCCGCGAGACCGGGCAGTTGCGGCTGGACCCGCGCGAGGAGACGGTCCCGCAGCTGCCGGCGGCGGCAGACTGAGAGCGATTTCCAGCCCACGCGGATGGGACGGACACCATTTCAAGTGGGCAAGGTCAAGCTGCCGCTGCATCCTCGCGATCTCCCGTACACATCTTGCTCGTGACCCTGGCAGGTCGGTATCATGGCGCGACCGTCCGACCAGCGCGGTCGCGCCTTAGCGTTCGGGTGGCGCGGGTGGGGTGGTGCAGCGACGGTGTGCTAAGACGAATGGTGAACGTGGACGAGCATGACGCGGCGCTCTTCGACCCCTGGACGCACGACTACGCGATCCTCGGGCTCCAACTCGACCGGCGCATCCCCGGCACGGTGCTCGCCTGGCTCGGTCGCCCCCGGCGTGGCGCGGCGCGTCGCCGCCGCCCGCATGCCGTCGCCCGGCGCGCTCGGCGGCGGACGCCCTGCTCGACCGGCTCCAACCCCCGGGGATGGGTTATCCTCCAGCCCGCACCGCGCACCTCGCCCGTCAAGTGACCGCCCTCGGCACCCTCGCGCGCCTCGTCGACGGCGCGGCGCTCCGCCTGGAGCAAGCCGAATTGCTCCTCGACATCCGCCCCGTGCGAGGCAACCCTCGCGGCGGCGCGCGCCGAACTGGACGCACTGCTCCCCGGCACGGGGACGCTGGCCGACCCCCGGCGCGGCTGGGCGGTACGACGCCTGGCGTCGGGCCGGCGCGGTTCCCGTCGCCCACCTCCCGGTGGTCCTGAGCGCGTCGCGCGGAGGTGCGGCGCGCGGACCCGCCGACGGGGCCCTGCCAGAGTCGGCCCCCCGGCGGGAGGGCATTCGCCCGGCGCGAGTTTCTCCTTGGCCCCGATGCCGGTCGATCTGCCCTACGCGCCTACACCCGCTACCTGGGCCGCGCCCGTGCTCGCGCATCGAGGTCAACACGCGCGGCCCGCTCCACGCCGCCCAACTCGTCGACTACCTCGCGCACGAGGCGTATCCGGGGCACCACACCGAGCACGCCCTGCGCGACTGGCGGGGGGCGCAGGGCGAATACGCGATCCAGCTCAGCCCGACCCCCGCCGCGCTCATCTGGGAGGCCATCGCCAGCACAGCCCCGGCCTGGTCTTCGGCTTCGGCGAGGATATGGCCTGGCTCGCGTCCGAGGTCTTGCCCGCGGTCGGCCTGCCGGCCCAGCCCGTGCGGGATGCCCGCGTATGGGCCGCCAGGCGTGTGCTCGACGCGGCCCAGGGCAACGCGGCCTTCCTGCTCCATGAGGATGCGCGTCCGGCTGCCGAGGTCGCCGTCTACCTGGCGCATTGGCTGCTCCTCCCGTCGACGGCGGCAGTGCACCTCGTCGAACTGTTGCAGGGGCTGCCATGGCGCGTGTATGCGTTCACCTATACCCACGGCCCGCGCCTGCTGGCGCCGCTGCTCGCGGGTGCCAATCGCTTCGCTGCCCTTGAACGCCTCATGACTGAGCCGGTCTACCCCGCCCTGCTCGCGCGTGGCATCGCCGCAGGGGGCTAGTCCGACGCACGCCACCACGGACGCGCGCTCCCCTGCGTGCAGGCCGCGTGGCGACCGCGCCCGGATTCGAGGCGACGAATCTCCGCCTGTCAGGGCCACGAGTAAGGTGTGTATGGGAGGGCGTGAGGAAGTGTGGCCGCTTGGTCTCGGCGAGCGGCGCTACGTCGCCCGCTCGCGGCCGCTGAGGATTTCGCTGCGATAGTGCCAGGCGCGCGCGGCCAGTGTCTCGAAGGCCTCCGGGCGGGAGGCCGGCGGCCCCGATGACCCAGTCGATCTCCTCGCGCAGGCCCGTGCCGAAGATGCCGGGGTCGTCGGCGCCGATGACGAACGGCAGGTCGTGGGCGAGGAATCGCTGGACGGGGTGGTGCGCGGGGTCGGCGATCCCGCCGATGCGGCGGTTGGAGGTGGGGCAGACCTCGACGATGGCGCCGGAGGCGCGCACCCGCGCCAGGGCGTAGTCCTGGCGCCGCCGGACTTCCCGCAGCCGCGCGGCGTCGTAGGGGATCGTCAGCGTCGCCTCCGCGGGGAGCGCCGCCAGCGCGTCGAGTTCGCGGTGGGTCGCGCCGAGGTCCACGGCGACGCCGTGGCGGCGCAGGCCGCCGGCGTGCGCGAGGTCGTAGCGGAGTTGGTCGCGCCGTTCGGCCACGGTCTCGGCCCGCTCGTGCGCGCCGAAGTGGGCGGGGTCGAGGCCGAGGGCGATGGCGTGTCCCAGGCGGTGGGCTCCGAACTCGGCGGCCTCTTGGACCCAGCGGATCGCGCTCTCCAGCGACTTGTCGGAGAAACTCTCGCCGACGTGGTAGAGGATCGCCAGCGCCCGCTCGGGATGCCGGCGGTTGAAGTCGTGGACGGCGGCGAAGAAGGCGCGCTGGTCGCGCGGCGGGTGGCCCTCTTCGATAGAGCAGAAGTCGATCCCGGTCAGCCAGGCGCCGTGCAGGCCGAGGGCGAGTTCCTGGACGAGCGGCCAGTGGGACCAGGGGTCGCGGCGGGGCAGGGTCACGGCGGCGCGGGGCGTGAAGCCGTGACCGGCCACGGCGCCTTCGGCGTAGAGGCGCAGGACGGCGCGCAGCAGGTGGGGCGTGGGCGGGACGCCCTGCGCCGTTTCGAGGTCCACCCGCTGCTCCGCGTAGGTGATGCCCCCCTCGCCGCTGGTCCGCGATGATGCCCGCGAGGAAGAATCGCAGCTCCTCGAAGTGGGGACTCCCCGGCCCCTCGTCGGCGCTGAGGGCCATGAAGTCGGTGCCGTCGAGGAGGGCGTTGTATTTCGCCTGGAAGCGGGCGAAGGCGCCGGCGTCGGCGTCGCCGTAGACGAAGAGTCGTCGGAAATCCCCGGCCGCGGCGGGATCGCCGCGGCGGTGGCGGCGCAGGATATCCCGAATCGGGGTGACGCCGTAGACGCGCTCGTACTCCGCCTCGTAGAAGCGCCAGTCGACCGGGCGGTCGCGGACGAAGTCGAGGAACAGGGACGCCGGGATCGTGCCGTGCAGGTGCAGGTGCAGCTCGGCCAAGCCTCGTTCGATCAAGTGGCGCCTCCCGCGATCGGCGCGTGAACCGCGTTCGTGAATGCGTCGTCGTGCGACCCTCGCGGCATTCTACGACGGTCGCGAGGAAGTGCGTAGTCGCTCAACCGGCCCGATCCTGGGGGAATCGTCCTCGGCAAGGCGCGCGCCGGATCGGCGCGCGATCTCGACGCCGCGCCTGCTCGAAACCCCAGCCTGGAAGTTGTCGATCGCGGGCGGCGCCGGACGACTATGGAGTGTCGGCGCTCGTTCGCCCCGATGGTCGGACCGCAATCAAGGAGAGGAAGGGTCATGCACGCCATGAGGTTAGCCCGTTCTCACGGACAGGTTACCGCTAGGCGGCGGGACAAGACAACAACACGTCCTCCTCGAAGGTGACGGGCGCGTGAAAGTTGAGCGCGGAGTGGCGGCGCTGGCGGTTGTACCAGACCTCGAGCCACTCGAAGACGGCCGTCCGCGCGGCGGCACGGGTCGGCCAGGGGCGCGCCTCGGCCACCTCGGCCTTGAGGGTGGCAAAGAAGCTCTCGGCCATGGCGTTGTCCAGGCAGTCGCCGGACCGACTCATGGACGCGGTCGCGCCGACGGCGGCGAGGGCCGCGCGGCGTCGCCGCGGTGTACTGGCAGCCCCGGTCGGTGTGGTGGATCAGCCCCGTGCTGGCCGTCGAGACTTGAGCGCCATCGCCAGGGCGTCGAGCGCCAGCTCCGCCCGCAGGTGGTCGGCCATCGCCCAGCCGACGACGCGGCGCGGGTGCGCATCCAGCAAGACGGCGAGGTAGAGCCAGCCTTCCCCCGTCGGCAAATACGTGATGTCGCCGAGCCAGAGGCGGTCGGGGGCCGGTGCCGTGAAGTCCCGCGCGACCAGGTTCGGGGCGGGCGCATGCGCCGGGTCGGCGACCGTGGTGCGCGCCCGGCGGCGGCGGTGGCAGCCGACGCGCCCGGCGGCACGCATCAAGGCCACGCGCTTGCGGGCGCAGCGGGTGCCCTGCGCCCGCCGCTCCGCATGCACGCGCGGCGCGCCATACGTCCGGCGGCTGCGGGTGTGGACGGCGGTGATCTGCACGGTCAGCGCCTCGTCGGCTGTGCGCGCCGAGACCCCGCGGCCCGCCCAGGCGTAGTACGCCGAGCGGGCCACGCCCAGGACTCGGCAGAGGAGCACGACAGGGTAGGTGGCCCGCGCCGCGCGGATGAACCGGTACCGGCTCACAAGGTCTCCTTCGCGAAGTAGGCCGCCGCTTTTCGCAATATCTCCCGCTCCTGCTGGAGGGTCTTCACCTCCCGGCGCAGGCGGCGCAGCTCCTCCCGCTCGTCGGTCGTCAGCTCGCCCGGCTGCCCCCGGCCCTCATCCGCCTCGGCCCGCCGCAGCCAATGGCGCAGCGCCTCGGACGAGATCCCCAAATCGGCGGCGAGGGCCGGGATCGACTTGTCACTCCCGGGCGAGGCGCACCGCCTCGGCCCGGAACTCCGGTGGGTACGGTCGGTGGGTGCGGGGCATCGAACACCTCCTTCGGGCCAGGCCCAATCATCCGGTGTCCGTGAAGATGGGGCAACCCCAACATGCAGCGGCGCGTCCAGGAGGCGATTGACGGGATCAAGGGCCTACAAGTCGCTGTCTACCGGCACGGCGAGCAGATTGTCGACGCCGTCGCGGGCGTCGCCGACCCGGCAACCGGGCGCCCGCTCACGTCGGACACGCCGATCTACAGCTACTCGGCGGGCAAGGGCGCGACCGCGACGATCGCCCATCTGCTCGTCGAGCGCGGCCTTTTCGGCTACGACACGCCGATCGCGGAGCTGTGGCCGGAATTCGGGGCGCACGGCAAGGACCGCGCGACCGTCCGCCACGCCCTGACGCACACGGTCGGCGTGCCGGGCATCCCGGCCGACACCACGCCGGAGGATCTGTGCGACTGGGAGAAGATGTGCGCCACGATCGCCGCCGCCGAGCCCTGGTGGGAACCGGGCGCCAAGAGCGCCTACCACGCCTACACGTTCGGCTACATCATCGGCGAGATCGTCCGCCGGGCGACCGGCAAGCCGATCTCGCGGGTCCTGCGCGAGGAGGTGGCCGGGCCGCTGGGGGTCGCCGACGAGCTCTACTTCGGCGTGCCGGCGTCCGACCTGGGCCAGCTGGCCCGGCTGGAGGACGCGGAGGGGAGCGCGGAGTTCCTCGCCGCCATGCCGGACGACTCGCCGTTCTTCAAGTGGGGGCCGCGCGCGACCTTCCCGACCGCCGAGTTCGGCAACCGCGCTGACGTGCTGCGGGCCGACATCCCCGCCGGGGGCAAGATGTCCGCGCGGGCGCTGGCGCGGATGTACGCCGCCCTGCTCGGCGAGGTGGACGGCGTGCGGCTCCTCTCGCCCGCGCGGCTGCGCGCGGCCACCGCCGTGGCGTTCAGTGGGACCGACGAGATCTTCGGCACCCCGGTCAGTTGGACGCTGGGCTACGCCCCCGGCCGTCCGGGGCCGACGAGCAAGAACCCTCGACCGCATTCGGGATGGGCGGGGCCGGGGGAGCCACGGCTACGCCGACACCGCCAGCGGGGTCGCGTTCGCGCTGACCAAGAACCGGCTCACCGCCGATTTCAGCGCCGCCGAGCAGGTCGCCGCGATCGTCACGGCGGCGGTCGCGGGCCGCTAGCCAGCGGGGACGGGCGGGGCCGCCCGTCCCGCGCGCGCCCCGTGCCAGGGCACGGCGGCGAGCGGCGCACCCGATCGGCCTCGCCGTCGCGACAAACGCTCGACCTGCTCGCGGTCGAGACGCAAGAAGCGGTGACGGCCTCGTGGCCGCAGCCGACCGATGACGCCGGTGGCCGGCTACGCGGGCAGGCACGGGGGCCTGCCCCTACAATCCTGCGCCGGGTGCCCCAGCCGGCGCCAGGGCAGCGTTCCGGGCGTTGGGTCGAGCGTCCCGACACCGACCCATCGTGCGCGGCGCCGATTGGCCGGCGGGCCGCTCCAGTCGCGGCGCCGGTCTGGCCGCGCGGAGGGCGTCGGCTCAGGCGGCGCGCAGGGCGTCGGCGGGGGAGACGCGGCCGGCCTGGAGGGCGGCAATGGCGAGGGCGCCGAGCGCGCCGAGCCAGGCCATCAGGGTGGTGAGGGCGATCTGGTCCCAGGGGACGGAGTAGCGGATCTCCGGGTTGCCGGCGGCGAGGAGCGCGACGAGGCTGCGGGCGAGCAGCAGGCCGAGCACCGTACCGAGGGCGATGCCGAGGAGGGCGATCGTCGCCGACTCGAAGGCGAGGGTGGCGCGCATCTGCCCGCGGGTGAAGCCGAGCGCGCGGAGGGTGCCGAGTTGCTGCCGGCGCTCGATCACCGACTGCACGCCGAGGATGCCGAGGGCGGCGATGCCGGCGATCAGCCCGAGGCCCATGAAGCCCTGCACGAGCTGGGTCAGCAGCGCCCGCACCGACTGCCCGATCCGCAGCGTGTCGCCGAGGTCGGTCACGACCAGGCCGCGGTCGTTGAAGGAGACGCGCAGCCCCTCCGCGGCGTCGCGGGTGCGGCCACCGGGGGCGACCGCGAAGAAGTAGGTCGTCGGGGCGGGAGGGCGACGCCGAGCCCCCTCGGCGGTGGCGCGCGAGGTGTAGATGCCGCCGTCGAGGTCGGAGCGCGCGTCGACGACGCCGACGATCTGCAGCCGGACCGGCCGGCCGCCGTCGGGGGCGCGGACCCAGACCGTCACCGGCGCGAACCGCTCGCCGGCGGCCGCGGGCGGCAGGCTGAGGACCGAGTTGAGGGTCGAGACGGTGGCGACGGCGGTGCCGGGGCGCTCGCGGAGCGCGCGCCAGACGGCGGCGTCGCTGTCGTAGCCGGGGGCGCGGCGGTCGATCCGGGCGGCGATGCCGCCGAGGAACCCGTCGTCGGCGACGACGAGCGGCGCGGCGGCCCAGGCGGCGCGCGGCGGGCCGAACTGGATCAGCTGCACGTCCCGGGTGGCGAGGCCGCCGACCGCGCCGAAGGTCTCGCGCGAGACGGCCGGGGCCTCGCGGAGGGCGGCCTCGATGTCGGTCAGGGGGGGCGCCCCGGCGGCGGCGGCGCGCAGGTCGGCGCGCAGTTCGTAGCCGGCGACCGGGGCCTCGCGGTCGGCGTAGGCGTTGACCAGCACGTCGATCAGCGTCAGGGAGGCGACCATGATGAAGACGACCATCCCGAACATCGTCACCGCCAGGCCGGTCCGCCAGCGTTGCACGCCGAGGTAGCCGGCCGCGGGGCGGACGGTCGCGCGGAGCCGCGCGCGGGGGGCGACGCCGCCGAGGGCGCGGTCGAGGCCGCGCAACGCCGGGCCGAGCGCCCGCGTGGCGGTCCAGACCGCCGCGACGATCAGGACCAGCCCGCCGACGGCGGCGGTGAGGGCGTCGGCGCGGGTCGCGCCGCGGGGGGTGGGCAGCCCCGTGAGGGCGCGGGTCCAGAGGATGATGATCGCCGCGCCGGCCGCGGTCGCCAGCCCGCCGGCGAGGGCGTCGCCGCGCCGGGCCGCGCGCCAGTGGGGGAGCGCCAGCAGGCAGCAGGTCGCGCCGAGGATCGCCAGGGTCAGGGCGCCGGGGAGGACGAGCGGGTGGCGCGGCAGGTAGAAGAGGGCGGGCTCGCGCCAGCGCCACCAGACCGTGGCGGCGGCGAGGGCGAGCCCCAGGCCGAGGACGAGGAGGCCGGCGCGGCTCTCGTCGACCGCTTCGCCGCGCGTCGCGGCGACGATCTCGACGCGGCTGACCCGCCAGGCGGCGAGGAGCATCGTGGCGAAGGTGACCAGTACGCCGATGGCGAAGGCGATCAGGGGGCCGCGCGCGTCCAGGTGCGGCTGGAGGCGCAGCCCGAAGGCTTGGAGGCTGCCGGCGAGCGAGTTGACGGTGAGGGCGGTGGCCGCGACGCCGCCGAGCGCGCCGAGCGCGGCGGCGGTGAGGTCGTAGACGAGCCCCTCGACCAGGAAGAGGGCCATGATCTGGCGGCGGCGCATCCCGAGGGCGCGCATCGTCGCCAGTTCGGCGCCGCGGTCGGCGGCGAGGAGGGCGAAGATCAGGTAGATCAGCATGATCGAGGCGGCGATCGAGAAGATGCCGAGGACGAGGAAGACCGTCGTCACGACTGAGCCGTACTCGTCCGCCTGGTCGAAGCCCTCCCGCTTGATCTCGATCACCGAGAGCGGGGCGAGGTCGCGCAGGCTGGCGAAGGCGGCGCCGCGCTCGGAGCGGTTCGGGATGCCGCGCGCCAGGAAGAGGAGCTGCTGGCGGGCGCGGGGTTCGGAGACGAGCGAGACGAAGCGGTCGGTCAACTGGGGTTGCAGCGCCTCGGCCCGCAGCGCGGCCAGCCGGTCGCGGTCGCGCCCTTCGAGCGTCCCCTCGACCTCGACGAGGGCGCGCTGCGTCTCCGGGCGCGCGAGGTACTGGCGCACCTGCGCCGCGGCCGCGCGGTTGACCAGGAGGGCGCGCAGCTCGCTGCTCGCCGCGGCGGTGCGGGCGACGGAGGCGATGCCGCCGCGGTTGGCGACCAGCAGTTGGTTGTAGTCGGCGCGGCCGAGGAGGCGGCCGTAGCGCGGCAGCGGGGCGACGATCAGCGGCTGGACGCCGCCGATCCCGCCGTTCCTGGCGATCGCCGCGACGCGGACGGGCCAGCCGTCCGGCGGCCCGCCCGCCGCCCGGATCTGCAGCGTCGCGCCGGCGTCGGCGCCGAAGAGGCCGGCGGCGGCGGCGTTGAGGACGACCTCGTCGTCGGCCAGCGCCTCCAGGCGGAGCGGGGTCCCGTCGGTGGCGACCAGCGGGCCGAAGGCGGGATCGGGCGTGCCGATCGCCAGGAGGGCGACGGCGGTCTGCAACTGCTGGGTGTCGCCGTGGACGACCGTCACCTGGTCGGCGATGGCCGGCGCGACCGCCGCGATCGCGGCGCTGTCGCGCACCGCCTCGCGGATGCGGGCGTACTCGCCGGGGGGGAACCAGCCGAGCCGGTCGGCCGGGACGCCCCCGAAGCTCCCCTCGGTCAGCGCGCGGATCCGCTCGGTGTTGCTGATGCGCGGCGGCTCGCGGACGACGATCTCGTCGACGGTGCCGAGGCTCTCGGTGACGAGCGAGCGCAGGGTGTAGGTGATCGTGTCGCCGGTGCCGATGGCGCTGCCGATGACGGTGGTGGAGAGGGTCAGGCCGAAGACGATCAGGGCGGCGCGGACGCGCCGCCGCGGGATGTTGCGCGCGCCGAGCTTGACCAGCAGCGCCTGCCGCCAGCCGAGCAGCGCGAAGCCGCCGAGGAGCAGGCCGACGAGGGCGGCCAGGACGCCGGCGACGAGGGGGACGGGGAGGCCGAAGAAGCGATCCACTGGGCTCCGTTTCCGGGTCGAAGGTCGAAGGTTGAAAGTTGAAGGTTCGGCGGCTCGCGTTGGAGGTTGGGGCGTTTCGGCGAAGGCGCGGCCGTTGCAATGGGAGAGACGTTCGACGTTCGACGGTCCGGCGTTCGACCCTCGGGGTCAGTCGTCCGCGGCGAGGGGGACGGTGGTGGTGCGCGCCTCGGCGGGCGCGGCGCCGGTCGGCTCGTCGGCGACGATGCGCCCGTCGCGCATGCGGACGAGGCGCGAGGCGTTGGCGGCGACGTCGGCGGCGTGGGTGACGATGACGAAGGTCTGCCCGTCCTCGCGGTTGAGCCGGCGGATCAGGGCCATGATCTCGGCGGCGGATTCGCTGTCGAGGTTGCCGGTCGGCTCGTCGGCCCAGACGATGGCGGGGCGCCCGACCAGCGCGCGGGCGATCGCCACGCGCTGCTGCTGCCCGCCGGAGAGGGCGGACGGGCGGTGGTCGAGGCGGTCGCCCAGCCCGACCGCCTCCAGCATCGCCGTCGCCCGCGCGCGCGCCTGCGCGCCGCGGCGGCCGACGATCAGCAGCGGCAGTTCGACGTTCTCCAGGGCGCTGAGGGTCGGCAGCAGGTTGAACTGCTGGAAGATGAAGCCGGTCGCGCGGGCGCGCAGGGCCGCCCGGCGATCGTCGGACAACCCCCGCAGGGGGATGCCGGTGAGCAGGATCTCGCCGCCGTAGGTCGTCTCCAGCCCGGCCAGGCAGTTGAGGAGGCTGGTCTTGCCGCAGCCGGACGGGCCGACGATCGCGACCAGCTCGCCGCGTTCGATCCGCAGGTCCACGCCGCGCAGGGCCTCGACCGCGATGGCGCCGGAGCGGTAGACCTTGCGCAGCCCGCGCGCCTCGACCGCCGGCGCCTCGGGGTCGGGCCGGGCGGCGCGGGGGCCGGTCAGCGCGCCAAGTCGCTCTCGCCAGCGGCCGATCATCGGGGGGCGCCTTCCGCGTCCCGCAGCCCGGCCAGCGCCAGGTCGGCGATCCGCCGGTAGCCGGCGCTCGACGGGTGGAAGCCGTCGGCGCTGACGTACTCGGGGTGCGCGCCGAGTTCGGCGTACTGGGCGTAGAGGTCGACGAGGACGACGGCCGGGCCGTGGCGCGCGGCGACGCCGGCGATGGCAGCGTTCCACTCGCGCACGCGGCGGTCGAGCGCGGCGCGGTCGCCGGTCGCCAGGGCCGGGACGGTGCGGAGGTCGGGCAGATTCAGCACGACGATCCGGAGTGTGCCGGCCCCGGCGTCGGCGCGGGTCAGGTCGCCGAGCAGGGTGTCGAGTTGCGCGGTGAAGGTCGGCAGATCGACGCCGGCGCGCAGGTCGTTGACGCCGGGCCAGATCGTCACCCAGCGCGGCCGGGCGTCGACGGCGACCGGGACCTGCTGCGCGAGCACGTCGCGCAGCGTGGCGCCGCTGACGCCGAGATTGACCAGCCGGGCGCCCTCCGGCAGGCCGGCGTGGAAGAGCGGCGCCCAGCCTTCGCGGGCCGGGCGGGTCGCGCCGACGCCGACGGTGTCGGAGGCGCCGAGCGCGACGTAGACGGCCGGGGCGGCGGCGCTGGCGTTGTCACGCCAGGTCCACCAGCCGGCGCCGC
>JAUJMV010000001.1:418025-450732 GCA_030446685.1 Thermomicrobiales bacterium
CGCTGGCGTTGTCACGCCAGGTCCACCAGCCGGCGCCGCCGATGAGGAGGAGCACGAGCGCGAGCGCGAGGAGGGTCTTGGTGGGGGAACGCATCATGGGGTCCGTCTATCCGCTAGGGCGGTTCTCGTCCCGGCTGGACCGGCGCCACGGCAGGGTGCCGGGCGATCAGATGAGCACCCCGGCACCGCACCGGCACGGCGGCGCAACCGTTGCGCCAACCGCTCAGGTGGCGTGCCGGGTGGTCGTCGGGCGTGGGAGGGCGGTCGGGGCGTCGCCCCGGCGGCTCCTCGCGTGCGCTACTGAAGCAAACGCCCGAGACGCGGGCGCGGGTGCGGGCTCCTCTGGTGTAAGCGCGGCGCCCGGTGATCGGTATCGGGATGACCGGCTTGCCATGCCGCGCGCGAGGAAGTATAGCAGGGGTGGTCGGACTGTTCCATGACATAACGCTTGGGCAGCGAAGGGACGTCCCCCGGATCCCCATCCCGGCTTACCGGGGGAGGTTTTCCGGCGTGGGCGCGGCTGGCGGCTGAAGCCACGCCTGCCGGCCCGCGGGCCACTAAGCCCGGCCAAGTCGGGCTGGGACCGACCCACGCAGTATGCTTGTCGGGGGAGCTCAAGGCTATGCCCGGCCCCAGGCCCCGGCGGGGGGTTGGTGGCCCGCGGCGGGCACCCTCCGGGTCGGGCGCGGCTTCAGCCGCCGGTGCGACCAACGCAACCTTCCCCTGTGAGCCCAATCCGGGGGGGGAGAAGATGTGGGCCATGCGGTGGCCCGCTCGGAGAGCAGCCAACGGACTACGGCAATCTCCTCTCGCGGGGGGGGGACGCTTCGTGGCCCGACTACGGGCGCGCGGAGAACGCTTCCGCGCAGTCCTGGCGCTGGTCGTCCGGATCGACCGGGTGTCTGGTGGCCACAATTCGAGCGGTCGCACCGGACCGATCCGCAGTCCCCCTTCTCGGCCAAGGCAACATAACGGCGCTCTTGGTTGCCGGATCGCGCGGTGCTGTGCTACACTGCGCGGTGTTGCGCGCCGCCGCTCCGCCCGAGCGCCGAGCGCGTTTCCATGTGTGCGGCTGTCGAGTGCCGCGCGGTTCTCCACGGGGAGACGCGGGGCGCGGCCCCTGTCGCACGGCGCGGCGCGGGATTATGGGGCGGCGCGGGCCGCGTCCGGGGACGAACGTCGAGGAGCGGAGGGGAGACGATGGCGAGATTGCAGATGAGCGCGCAGGCGCGGACGGTCCTCGGCAAGCGGGTCCGGCGACTGCGGCGCGAGGGGCTGCTGCCGGCGGTGGTGTACGGCCCGGCGATCCGGGGGGTGCAGGCGATCACGCTGAGCACGCGCGAGTTCGAGCGCGTCTACGCGCGGGCCGGCTCGGCGACGCTGCTCGACCTGACGATCGAGGGTGGGCGCGCCCGGCCGGTGCTGATCCACCAGGTGCAGCACGATCCGACGCGGCGCAACCTCGTCCACGTCGATTTCCTGGCCCCGGATATGCAGGCCGACCTGACGGTGGCGGTGCCGCTGGCCTTCACCGGCGAGGCCCCCGGCGCGACCGAGGCGGGCGGCCTGCTGACGCAGGTCGCGTCCGAACTCCAGATTCGCGCCCTCCCCGATCGCATCCCCGCCGCGCTTGAGGTCGACCTGAGCGCGCTGACCGAGATCGGCGCGCAGTTGACCGCCGGCCAGGTGCCGCTGCCCGAGGGCGCGGCCCTGGTCTCGCCCGAGGACGAGGTGCTGGCGCGGATCGACCAGCCGGTCGTCGAGCAGGAGCCGGAGGTCGAGGACGCGGCCGACAGCGAGGAGATCGACCGGACGGCCGAAGGCCAGGAGACCGCCGAGCCGACGGCCGAGGGGGCCGGTGACCGGGACGACTCCGGCGACAACGCGTAACAACCCCCCGCGACAGGCGAACGAACGGGGCGGGCTACCACCGGTGGCCCGCCCCGTTCTCGTTGCCCGCCCGCTCCCGTCCGTGTTCCCCTGCCGGCAAGCGGCCGAGGCAAAAGAAAACGAGGCCGGTCATTGACCGGCCTCGTTCGAGCCTTTTGGACATCGCCAGGGCTACTTACCGGTCCCCCCGGCGATGCCCATAAGCTTGTGACTACTCATAAGCATCACCTCCTTTATCCCTCATCGGTCATTACTGATGCGAGGTGAGGTCGCCCCGCTCTCGACAACGTGAAGTGTACCATCCCCCCCGCTCGCCCGTCAAGGGCTGGGGGGGGTCCCGCCCGTGCTGTTACGGCCGCGGGATGATCAGTTCCTGGCCCACGCGCAGCACGTCCGGGTTCTCGAGCTTGTTGGCTTGGACGATCGCCTCGACGGTCACGCCGTAGCGGTTGGCGATCTGGAGGAGCGTGTCGCCCGCCTGCACCACGTACCGCTCACCCTGAAGGCCGGTCGCCGGCGTGGCCGTCGGACTCGTCCCCGTCCGGGGAGGGGTCGGGGTGGTGACGGCCGGGCCGGTGTTCGTGCGCGTCGGCGTGGCCCTGGTGCCGGTCCCGCCGGTGCGCGTGACCGTCGCGGCGGCGGGTCCGCCGGGGGTCGGCGCCGCGGTCGCTTCGGCTTCGCCGCTGCCGGGCCGGCTGCACGCGCCGAAGACCAGGATGCTCCCGGCGAGGCTGGCGACGATGCCCGCGCGCATCAGGCGTTGTGTGAACTGGGTCTGCATGCGCCGTGTCCTCCTGCCTTTCCTCCCGCCCGCTCCACCAGGGCGCCGCGCCTGCCCCGTCGTACGGGGGGCGCGCCGACCGGGGGCGCGAACCGGCTTGCCCCCGTCCGGAATGTCTCTCGATCGCCCAGTCGGCGGACAGCGCGACGTGCCGCTCCCTCGAAGGTGTACGTTCACCCTGTCCCGCCCGTAGTGTAGCAGGTTCGAGCGAAATGTACAGCCCTCCGGCGGACCATTATCGCAGATAGTGCCGGGGCTGTGGCGGGCGCGGACGAGGCGAATGCCGGGACGGCCCACCCACCGCCTACAGGCTACAACGCGCGAGGCCGGGCGGGGGGTGCAGGCCACGAGGGGGGGCGTGCGGGGTTGTTCGAGGGGAAGGGGGGGGAGGATCGGGTGCGGGAACAGGCGGGGGGCGGCCAACCGGCCGCCCCCCGCAGCGCCGCGCGAATGGGTCGCCTAGCGCGGCCTGCCGCCCGGTTGTTCCTGCTCCGGATCGCCCGCCGGCGGTGCGGCCGGTGGCGCGGCCGGCGACCGGCGCAGTTCGAGGACCTCGGGGAGCGGCGCGGGTGGCGGTGGGGCCTTCTCGGTGAAGCGGCCCTCGATCACCTTCCGGTCGTCCTCGCGCTGGAGGATGCCGAGCGACTTGGCGCGCTCGGCCGCCCGGACGTAGAAGCTCTTCATCTGGTCACTGGTGGGGCGCGATCCTTGCTCGTAGAAGAGGTGGGCGGCCTGCCCGGTGACCATCGTGCCGGCGTAGGCGACGATCAGCTTGGGGATGGTGCCGGCGGCGAACGGGATCAGCGAGGCGAGTTCGCGCGCAACCGTGCGCCAGAAGATGCCCGCCCCGACGACCGGCAGCATCTCGGTATAGAGCCGCCAGGGCTCCTTGATGTCCTTGCCGTGGATGGCGGCCAGCTTGTAGATCATCATGAGCTGGTTCTTGGTCAGGACGAGGAAATCGGCCCCGATCGCCATGACGCTCCCGACGATCGGGACCACGGCGGGGATGTTGGAGAGCACCGCGAACTCGGCGTTGGCGCGCGCCGTGGCGTTGATCACGCCCATCGCCGCGTCCTGCCGGAAGGACGGGAGGTAGCGGCCGAGCGCCAATTGGCGGTGCGCCAGGCGCGTGATCAGGCGCCGCCGCAGGTCGGCCACCGCCTCCTCTGAGAGCGCCGGCTGCCCGTCGCGGCTCAGGCTCGGCGGGAGCTGGAAGGTGAGGGTGCGCCCGGCCGTCTCGACGCCGTTCAGCAACCCCTTGATCGCGGGCCGGTTGCGGTCGCTGGGCGCGGCGTTGACCAGGACGATCCCGTCGAAGCTGTCGAGGTGCGACGGGAGGTCATCGAAGTCGGCGATCTCGATGAAGTGCGTCGCGTCGCCGCCGCCGAGCGCGTCCCGCAGGGCGGCCAGGAGCGCGCGATCCGCGCCGAGCAGGAGCAGGCGCGGCGGCAGTTGCGCCTCGTCGCGCAGCTCGTCGAAGCTCAACTCGCGGACGATGCTGAAGAGTTGGCCGATCCCTGGCGCGCCACCGCGCAACCGTGCCAGCGTGCCACGCTTCGCTCCCGGCATTCTGCTTCCCCCTTCTCTCTATCGGCACGATCGTCCATAATCGCTTGCCAGGGCCGGGCCATCCGGCGGAGGCGGGCGACCCGACGCGGGCGACGTGGTGCCATGCGCGATCGCACTATGCATGACGCATGCCAACTCGCCCGGCCCGATCTACGCAGCGGCGCCGGGCGCGGTGTCAGCGCGGCGCGGCGCGGTACAGTCGGGGTGAACGGATGCTCTGGACCGCGGCCTTGCTGAGCCTGATCATCTGGGCGATCGGCTGGGAGAGCGGTTTTCTCGGCGTGAGCGTCCACGTTTTCCTGCTGCTCGGCCTGCTGGCGGTGCTGGCCGCCCTGCTCCCGCCGCGCCCGCCGGAGATCCCTGACGAGGAGTTCCCAGCCCGGCCCACGACTGGGGGCGAAGCGCCGGCGATGGGTGACGAGTGAGTACGCCCTCATCCCCCAACCCCCTCGCCCGATGCTGGGCGAGGGGGAGGGAACCGGCGCCACGGGTGGTGGTGACGCGAACCGCTTAGTACTACAGCGAGACGCTAGGGTAGCATGCCGCCGAGGAGGGTGCAGACCAGGAGGGCAGCATGCGGCAGTTGGACTCGATCGCTGGTACCGGGTGACCTGAGGCCGCAGGATTTCGTGGAGGGCGGCGCCCCATTGTTCGCCGCGCAACGCACCTGGTCGGCCAAGTATCTCCACGGCCTGCTGCTCGACCTGCGCGGTCGATCGAGCCGATGGTCCTCGCCCTCGAAGGTGCCGACCGCAGGGCCATGCAGCAGTTCCTCAGCGACGGGGCCTGGGACGACGGCGCGATCCTCCAGCGACACTGGCAGGGTCGACCAGGCGATGACGACGGGGTCCTGACCTTGGACGTAGCGACTTCCCTAAACAGGGCTCGGTCGGCGTCAAGCGGCAGTACTGCGGCGAACGGGGCAAGCGGGCCAACTGCCCGGCCGGCGTCGGCTATGCCAGCCGGCACGGCTACACGCTGCTGGATCGCCGCCTCTACCTGCCCCGGGTCGAGGCCGCCTCCCCCTACGCCGCGCGACGGGCGGCGGGGTGCCCAGTCCGACCGCGCAGCTGGGCGGGGTCATGATCCAGGCGATCCGGCAGGCGGGCACGCTGCGCTGCCGCTGGTCCACCGGCCTGCGGCGCTGCTCGACCAGATCGCCGGGCTGGGGGTGTGGTATTTCGCCGAGGTGCCGCACGAACGCGGGTCTGGCTGGAGCGGCCGGCCACGGCGGTGCCGGCGCGGTCGGGCCGGGGGCGCCAGCCGACCGGGAACGGCTGGCTTCGTACTGGCGCTGGCCGCGGCGCTGCCCGCGGCGCAGTGGTCGCCGCAATTCATGAGGGCAGCAAAGGCCCCAGCGTGGCCGACTGCGCCGCCCTGCGGGTGGTCGCCGTGCGGGACGGCCTGCCGGGGCCGGAGGTCTGGCTGCTCCTGCGGCGCAGTCGGGAGACCGGCGCACTGAAGCCCTAGAGCAACGCCCCCGCCGGCGCGCCCCGGGCGACCGTGGTCCGCCTGAGCGGCGATGCGCTGGCCCAGCGAACGCTGCTTCCAGCACCTGGGGCGGGGCGACTACGAGGTGCGCTCCTGGCGCGGCTGGCATCACCATATGACCCTCGGCATCCCGGCGCACTTCTTCCTCAGGCGGCGCCAGCGCCGCTGGGGGAAGGCACCGGGGCTGACGCTGCCCCCAGTCCACGCTGGTGGCGGTCGTCCCTCCCAGACGTCGCCCCCAAGAAGTGCTGGATTGGCAACACCGCAACGCGGTCGCCTGCCACGCCCATCGGAAACGCCGCCGCGCGCGCTCAGGGGGCATCGTGAACTCTCGCTGTAGTATTAGCCGCCTGCCGGGTCCGCCTGGCAGGTTTCGTAGGCGGCGATGTCGCCGCGGCGGCGGTGCTGGACCCGCGCCTCCAGGCCGGCGAAGTGTGCCTGCGCCCAGGGCGCCAGCACCGGCTGGACGGCTTCGTAGGCGGCGCGGCTCTCCCAGATCGTCAGCGTGGCCGCCTCGTCCGCGCCGGTGGCGACGGCGTACCAGTGGCGCAAGCCGGGCTGCCGGCGGATCAGCGGGCCGAAGTCGTCGCGCAGCCGCCGGAGCGCTTCGTTCGCCTGTCCCGGTCCGCCGAACTTCCAGAGCGAGATGACCGTGTACATGTGTTCCTCTACAGGACTGAGGACTGAGGACTGAGGGCTACGTAGGGCTGTCGCAAGAGGATAGAAATGATGCCTATCCGGAGGCAGCCCTCAGTCCTCAGCCCTCAGTCCTTCGTTCGAAGACGCCGCTGCCCTGCTCCCAGTGGAGCATCTCGACCTCGGCCTCGTCGCCGGGGGCGAGGCATTCCACACCGTCGGGAACGATCAGCAGGCCGTTGGCGCGCACCAGCGCGGTGAGGACGCCCGAGCCCTGCTCCCCGGTCGGGCGCACCGTCGGGCCGTCCGGGCCGGCGGCGACGAGCGCGCGGACGAAGTGCCGCCGGCCGCCGCGGTTCTCCACCGGCGCGGTCAGGCGGGCGCGGACCGTCGGCTTGCGCCAGTCGCGGTGGCCGAGGAGGCGCAGGAGCAGCGGGCGGCCGAAGAGTTCGAAGGAGACGAACGCGGCGACCGGGTTGCCCGGCAGCCCCAGGAAGGGCCGGCCGCCGAGGCGGCCGTAGGCGAGCGGCCTGCCGGGCTTCATCCGCACCTGCCAGAGGTCGATTCGCCCCTCGGCGCGCAGCACGTCCTTGACCATGTCGTAATCGCCGATCGAGACGCCGCCGGAGGAGACGATCAGGTCGGCGTCGCGCGCGGCCCGGGAGCAGGCCGGTCAGTTCGGCGACGGTGTCCCGCGCGACGCCGAGGAGGCGGGGACGCCGCCGTAGCGCCGGACCAGCGCGGCCAGGGTGTAACTGTTGCTGTCGCGGATCTGGCCTGGCCCGAGGGGGCGTCCCGGCGCGACCACCTCGTCGCCGGTCGCGACGATCGCGACGACCGGGCGGCGGTGGACCGGGACGTTCGCGCGGCCGAGCGAGGCCAGCACGCCGATCTCGGCGGGCCGGAGGAGCGCCCCGGCGCGCAGCACCGTCTCGCCGCGGCGCACGTCCTCGCCGGCCTCGCGCACGTTGATCCACGGCCCCTGCGCGGTGTAGATCGCCACGGCGCCGGGGTCCGCGCCCGACCGCGCGCCCCGCGCCTCGTCGGTCTCCTCGAAGCGGACGACGGTGTCCGCGCCGGGCGGCAGCGGGGCGCCGGTCATGATCCGGATCGCGGTGCCGGGGGCGACCGCGCCGCGCGGGGCGTACCCCGCCGGCCCCTGCGCGACGACCCGGAGCCGGGCGGGCGCGTCGCGGCGGGCGCCCGCCAGGTCCGCGGCGCGCACGGCGTAGCCGTCCATCGCCGAGTTGCGGAAGGGGGGATGTCGGCCGCGGCGACCACGTCCTCGGCCAGCACCAGGCCGAGCGCGTCGAGCAACGGCACCTGCTCGACCGGCAGCGGCTCGACGCCGGCGAGGATGCGCTCGCGGGCCTCGTCCACGCCGATCATCGCCTGGTCCATCGTCGCTTCGCTCCTTCAGGACGGCCAGGGCTGAGGACTGAGGACTGAGGACGGGGTGGGGCGGTTGCAGAACTGGACGGTTGGTGAACGGTTGGTCATACTTCGCCCTCAGTCCTCAGTCCTCAATCCTCTACTCGAACGCCACGATGCGTAGCGGGAAAGCGTCGAGGCCCTGCACCGGGATCGGCAGGGCACAGATGAAGACGCGCGGCCGGCTGAGGCTGGCGAGGTTCGCGACGTTCTCGATGAAGGGGATGTCGTGTTCGAGGAGGGCCAGGTGGCAGTCGAGGTGGCCGGGGTGAGCGGCCCCTCCAGCCCGGCGAGATCGGTGCCGACCAGCTTGACGCCGCGCTCGACCAGCGCCAGCATCGCCGCGGCGGTCAGGCTCGGGCGGTGCGCGTATTCGGGCGTGTCCTGTCGCCCGGCGAAGCCGGTGCGGAGCAGGGCGATATCGCCCTGCTTGATGCCGCCCGCCGCGGCAATGACTGGCTCCAACTCGGCGGCGCCGACCAGCGTGTCGGGCGGCAGCGTGCTCAGATCGAGGACGACCGCCTCGCCGACCAGTTGCTCGACCGGGATGCCGGCGAGGTCGCGCCCGGTCTCGACACAGTGGTAGGGCGCCTCGATGTGCGTGCCGATATGGCTGATCGTGCTGACGCGGTGCATGATGTACCAGGGGTGCTCGACCGGGGGGTGGGGCGTCAACTCCTCGGTGCGGCCGCGCTCGATCCGCAGGGGCCGGCCGCCCTGTCCGGGGACGAGCGGCAGGGTGAGATCGACAATCCGAGTGTAATTGATCATCCCGCTCACGGCCCCTTCTTCGAAGATATAACCGCCAAGACGCCAAGAACGCCAAGGTCGCCAAGCGAGAGAATATCGGCTCTCACCCCACCCAATCTCTTGATCGCATTGGCCCCTTGGCGCTTCTTGGCGTTCTTGGCGTCTTAGCGGTTCACTGCGCTTCGGCGCCGAGGCGGTCCATCGCCTCGACCAGCTCGCGGACGGCGCCGGCCGACCGCTGGAGCGCGGCCCCTTCCTCGTCGGTGAGGGTAATCTCGAGGATCTGCTTCAGGCCGCCCGCGCCGAGCTTGACCGGCACGCCGACGTAGAGATCCTGAATGCCGTACTGGCCCTGGAGGTAGACGCTGCAGGGGATGACGCGGTTCTTGTCGAGCATGATGGCGTCGACCATCTCGACCACCGAGGCGGCCGGCGCGTAGTAGGCGCTGGTGCCAAGCAACTGCACGATCTCGCCGCCGCCGTTGGCGGTGCGCGCCGCGATCTCGCCGATCCGCTCGGCGGGCAGCAGTTCGGTGATCGGGATGCCGGCGACGGTCGAGTAGCGGGGCAGCGGCACCATCGTGTCGCCGTGGCCGCCGAGGACGAAGGCGGTCACGTCCTCGATCGAGACATCGAGCTCCCGGGCGATGAAGGCGCGGAAGCGGGCCGAGTCGAGGACGCCCGCCTGCCCGATCACCCGCTCGCTGGGGAAGCCGGAGCGCTGGAGCGCGACGTGGCACATCGCGTCGAGCGGGTTGGTGACGACGACGATCACGCAGTCGGGGCTGCGGCCGACGATCTCCTGGGTCACCGAGCCGACGATGTTCATGTTGACCCGCAGCAGGTCGTCGCGGCTCATCCCCGGCTTGCGCGGCGAGCCGGAGGTGATCACGACCACGTCCGAGCCCGCCGTCGCGTCGTAACTGTTCGCGCCGGTGATCCGGGTGTCGTAGCCGACGACCGGGCCGGCCTGCATCAGGTCGAGTGCCTTGCCCTGCGGCAGCTTCTCCACGATGTCGACCAGGACGATGTCCGCGTAATCCTTCTGGGCCAGGTACTGCGCCGTCGTCGCGCCGACCATGCCGGCGCCGACCACCGTGACTTTCCCCCGCATGGTCCTCCCCCTCTCGCGCATCTCGCCGGCGAGCGCCCTCCGCGCCGACGGGCCGATTTGGGTGCATAATAGCATAGGCGAGGATGGCCCCCCCAGCCCCCCAACGTTGGGGGGAGAGGACGAGGGCAGCGCACCAGCCCTGCGGAGGGGCACTCGCCTGGGCGGCTTCTCCCGCCCCGAAGTTGGGGGCTGGGGCCGGAGCGGCGGACGCGTTGGAGGGAGCGATGACCGAGTACACCATCCCCTACGCCGATGGGACGCTGCGCTTCGCGCTGCCGGAGGGGATGCGCGGCACCGTCGTCCACTCCCGGCAATTGCCGCCGGTGGAGACCTGGCGCGCGGTGCGCGACGCGCTGCGGTCGCCGCTCGGGTCGCCGCCGCTAGGGGAACTGGTGGGGCCGGGCGACCGGGTCTGCATCGCCGTCACCGACGCCACGCGCGCCTGCCCGGACCACCTGCTGGTGCCGCCGATCTGCACGCAGCTCGAGCTGGCCGGCGTGGCGAAGGAGGACATCACGATCCTGGTGGCGGTCGGGCTGCACCGGGCGAGCACGCCGATGGAGAAGTGGGAGAAGCTGAGCACCGACATCGTGCAGCGCTACAAGGTGATCGACCACGACGCGCGCGACGCGGCCTGGCTGAGCGACCTCGGGGCGGGGCCGGGCGGCTGCCCGATCGTCGTCAACCGCCGGGCCTACGAGGCGGATCTGATCATCGCGACCGGGGTGGTCGAGCCGCACCAGTACGCCGGGTACAGCGGCGGCGGCAAGACGCTGGCGATCGGCTGCGCGGGCGAGGCGACGATCGCCTTCACGCACGGCGCGCGGATGCTCGAGGAGCCCGGCACGCGGCTGGGGCGGATCGACGGCAACCCCTTCCAGGCGATCGTGCGCGAGGCGGCGCGGCGGGCGAACCTGCGCTTCGCGATCAACGTGGTGCTGGACGACGAGGGCCGGGTCGTCGCGGTGGCGGCCGGCGCGCCCGAGGCGGTCCACGACGCGCTGGTCGAGCGGGCGGCGCCGCTCTACACCGTGCCGATCCCGCGCCAGTACGACGCGGCGGTGGCGGGGGTCGGCTGGCCGAAGGATGTCAACCTCTACCAGGCGTCGCGCGCGGCGTCGTACCTGCACTTCGCCCCGACGCCGGTGGTGCGGGAGGGGGGCTTCCTGATCGTGCCGGCGCCGCTGCCGGAGGGGGCGGGCGAGGGCGTCGGGGAGGCGCGGTTCTACGAGGCGCTGGCCGGGGCGGCGAGCCCGCGGGCGATCGTCGAGGACGCGCTGGCGCACGGCTACCCGCCGGGCGGGCAGCGCGCGTTCGTGATGGCGAAGGTCTTGCAGCACTGCACGGTCGTCATCGTCGGCGCGGACGACCCGGAACTGGTCCGCCGGGCGCACATGGTCGCGGTCGACACGATGGAGGAGGCGCTGGCGCTGGTGGCCGGGCGCTTCGGGGCGGGGGCGGACGTGCTGATCGTGCCGCACGCGCTGCTGACCCTGCCGATCGTGACGCCGGGCGGAGTGGCGGGGGCCGGCACGGAGCGGGAGGGGAAGGGATGAGCGTCAAGCAACTGATCACGGCGGAAGACCTTTGGGAGATGCCCGAGATCCCCGGCAAGCGGTTCGAACTGGTGAGAGGAGAGCTGGTCGAGGTGCCGGGAACGAGCGCGCTGCACAATTTCATCGTAATGACCGTTGCCCGCTTGCTCGACACGTTCGTGCGTCCACGACGCTTGGGGGTTGTCGCCAGCGATGGCGCGAGTTACCTGCTGACCCGCTCCCCCGATGTCTTGCGCATCCCGGACGTATCGTTCGTGACGCGCGGGCGTGTGCCCGAGTCTGGCATCCCCAGGAGGTACTGGCCGCTCGCGCCGGACTTGGCTGTGGAGATTGTTTCCCCGAGTGACAGGGCGAGCGATCTCCGCGAGAAGGTGCGCGACTACCTGGATGCCGGCACGCGGCTCGTCTGGGTGCTGTGGCCCGAGGATCGCTCCGTTACTGTCTACGCAGCGGGCAGTGAAGTGCGCGAGTTGCGGGAAGGTGACGAACTCGACGGGGGCGAGGTGCTGCCGGGGTTCCGGGCGCGGGTGGCGGACCTCTTCGTGGAAGAGTACTGACGGCGCGTTGCAATCGACACCGGGTAGACGGGTGCCATCGTGACCGCAGGGATGTCCCGCCGACCGACCGCGGCGAAAACAGCCGCCAGCCGCATCCCGCGGTGGCCGCGCGACGGCCGGCTGCTGGGTAGCCTCGCCCGCGCGCTCTTCGCGATCTGGTTCGTGATGACCCTCTGCTTCTTCCTCTTCCGGCTCCTGCCGGCGGAGGCCCCGGTCGCGGACGGCCACTCGCTGCCGGGGCAGTACTTCGCCTACCTGGGCCAACTGGCGCGCGGCGACTTCGGCACCTCGCTGGTGTCGCGGGGAGTGCCGGTGGGGCGGATCATCGCGGCGCTGCTGCCCTGGACGCTCTTCACGGTCGGCACCGGCCTCCTGCTCAGCTTCGCGCTCGGCGTGGCGCTGGGGACGCTGGCGGGCTACTGGCGGGGCGAGACGTTCGACACGGTGCTCAGCGCGTTCGCGGCGCTGACGCTCGGGGTGCCGCAGGCGATCCTCGGCACGCTGCTGGTGGTCTACGGCGGGGTGCGCTGGGGGCTGTTCGACATCTCGGCGCAGCGGGGCGCGCTCAGTCCGGGCGTCCGGCCGGAACTGAGCCTGTCCTTCCTGGGCGACCTGCTGGCGCACGCCTGGCTCCCGATCCTGGCCTACGTCCTGATGACGTTCGGCTACTGGTTCCTGCTGATGAAGAACGCGACGACGGCGGTGCTGGAGGAGGACTACGTCGTGCAGGGCCGGGCGCGCGGGCTGACCGACGAGCGGCTGGCCCTAGCGTATGTCGGGCGCAACGCGGTCCTGCCGGTCACCACCTACGGCGCGATCGCGCTCGGCAGCGCGCTCGGCGGCTCGGTCATCTTCGAGCAGATCTTCGTCTACCGCGGCATCGGCCTGTTGCTGACCGAGTCGGTGAACCGGCGCGACCTCCCGGTGCTGCAAGCGGCCTTCCTCATCCTGGCGGCGGCGATCATCCTGAGCAACCTCGCGACCGAATTGCTCTACCCGTGGATTGATCCGCGCGTGCGGTCGGGGTGACCTCTCCCTCGACCCCTCCCCTGCGAGGGGAGGGGGGACGGGGAGGCGGTCCCCGGTGGTGGCCCTGGCCTCTCCATTGCGAGGGGAGGGTGGCGAGCTCCTCCCCCAGTATTGGGGGAGGGGAGCGGGTCGTGGCGGCCGGACGTGTGGGTCTGATAACGCCCGGCGGCTCTGGCGGCACGGCGCCTGGTCCGGGACGCGGCGCAGCGTGTAGGCGCGGGGATGGGCGCCCCGGACCGTGGGGGGCGCGTGTGGAGGGCGTGGAGCGCGGCGCGCGGGGTCGCGCCGGGGCGGGAGGGGAGGGCGCGACGATGCGGCTGGCGAGCCGGATGGAGCGGTTGGGCACCGAGACGGCGTTCTCGGTGCTGGCGAAGGCGAAGGCGCTGGAGGCGCAGGGGCGCGAGATCATCCACTTGGAGATCGGCGAGCCGGACTTCGACACGCCCGAGAACATCGTGGAGGCCGGCTGCCGCGCGCTGCGCGAGGGGCAGACCCACTACACACCGGCCGCGGGGATCCCGCAGTTGCGCGACGCGATCGCCGCCGACGTGGCGCGCAGCCGGGGGATCCCGGTCGAGCGCGAGCAGGTGGTGGTCACGCCGGGCGGCAAGCCGATCATGTTCTTCGCGATCACCGCGCTGGTGGACGAGGGGGACGAGGTGCTGATGCCGAACCCGGCCTTCCCGATCTATGAGTCGATGGTCGAGTTCGTCGGCGGCCGGCCGGTCTTCGTGCCGCTGCGGCAGGAGCGGCAGTTCCGCTTCGACCTGGACGAGTTCCGGGCCGGGCTGAGCGAGCGCACGCGGCTGGTGATCCTCAACTCGCCCGCCAACCCGACCGGCGGCGTGCTGACGCCGGGGGACATCGCGGCGATCGCCGACATCCTGCGCGACCGCCCCGACATCATGGTCCTCAGCGACGAGATCTACTCGCGCCTCCTCTACGACGGCGCGTTCGCCTCGATCGCGGCGGAGCCGGGGATGGCGGAGCGGACGATCATCCTCGACGGCTTCTCCAAGACCTACGCGATGACCGGCTGGCGGCTCGGCTACGGCGTGATGCCGGTCTGGCTGGCGGAGGCGGTCGCCAAGCTGCAGGTCAACTCGAACTCCTGCACGGCCGCCGCCACGCAGTTCGCCGGCCTGGAGGCGCTCACCGGGCCGCAGGACTCGGTCGGCCGGATGCTGGCGGAGTTCCGCGCCCGCCGCGACCTGATCGTCGCCGGCCTGAACGCGCTGCCGGGCGTCGAGTGCGTTGTGCCGGAGGGGGCGTTCTACGCCTTCCCGCGGGTGGTCGGGACCGGGCGAGCCGCGTCGGAGTTGGCCGATTTGCTGCTGAATGAGGCGGGGGTCGCCTGCCTCTCCGGCACCGCCTTCGGCCGGCACGGCGAGGGCCACCTGCGCTTCTCCTACGCCAACTCGCGCGAGAACATCGGCAAGGCGCTCGAACGGATGGGCGAGGTGCTGGCGCGGGCGGGCGTGCGCTGAAGTACGAAGTACGAGGTACGAAGTACGAATGGGCCGCCGGGCGGCCGCACGGTTGGTCCGCCGCGGGGGGGCGGAATCCCCGGCAGCGCGCGGATTTCGCCTTTCAAAGGCGGCGCGCTCGTGCTACAATTGACATATGTCAACGGGGTGGGGGAACCCGTCGATGAAGCGCCGGAATCCACCTCCGGCGGTATGTCCTACACAGCGCGTGCCAGCCACCAGCACCATTCACCGCGAGTTGCGCGCGGGGGCAGCGAGCCCGCCCGAACCGGCTGGCTCTGCGGGGCGGCCCGTTGACGGTCGTTGAGGAGGAGAGCCATGGCGTCCGAGGCGCGTCCTGAGAACTATCACAAGCACGACGTGATCGTCGTCGGGGCGGGGGGCGCCGGCCTGATGGCGGCGGTGCAGCTCGCCGGCCACGCCGACGTGGCGGTGATCTCGAAGCTCTACCCCAGCCGGTCGCACACCGGGGCGGCGCAGGGCGGCATCTGCGCCGCGCTGGGCAATCTCGAGGAGGACCACTGGGAGTGGCACATGTTCGACACGGTCAAGGGGGGCGACTACCTGACCGACCAGGACGCCGCGGAGGTGCTGGCGCGCGAGGCGGTGGACGCGATCATCGAGCTGGAGCACATGGGGCTCCCGTTCAGCCGCACGCCGGACGGCAAGATCGCCCAGCGGCGCTTCGGCGGGCACACGCGCAACTACGGTGAGGGGCCGGTGATGCGCTCCTGCTACGCCGCCGACCGCACCGGGCACATGATCCTGCAGACGCTCTACCAGCAGGGGATCAAGCACAGCGTCAACTTCTTCGATGAGTTCCAGGTGCTGGACATCCTCTTCAACGAGGGGGTCTGCTGCGGCGTGGTCGCCTACGCGATCCGCACCGGGGAGATCCACACCTTCCACGGCAAGGCGGTGATCTTCGCCACCGGCGGCTTCGGGCGGGTCTACTCGGTCACCTCGAACGCGATGGCGCTGACCGGGGACGGGGTGGCGATCCCCTGGCGGCGCGGCATCCCGCTCGAGGACATGGAGATGTTCCAGTTCCACCCGACGGGGATCTACAAGCTGGGGATCCTGCTCTCGGAGGCGGCGCGGGGCGAGGGGGGCATCGTCCGCAACAGCGAGGAAGAGGCGTTCGCCAAGCGCTACGCCCCGACGCTGGCCGACCTGGCGCCGCGCGACATGATGTCGCGCTTCATCTACCAGGAGATCAAGGAGGGGCGGGGCGCGGGGCCGAATAAGGACTACGTCTACCTCGACCTGCGGCACATCCCCTACGACGTGCAGGAGGCCAAGCTCCCCGACATCACCGAGTTCATCCGGGTCTACCTGGGGGTCGACCCGACGAAGGAACTTTCGCCGATCCAGCCGACGGCGCACTACGCGATGGGCGGGCTGCCGACCGACGTGGACGGGCGGGTGCTGGTGGACGACCGGACGGCGCTGCCGGGCTTCTACGCGGCCGGGGAGTGCGCCTGCGTGTCGGTCCACGGGGCCAACCGGCTGGGGACCAACTCGCTGGTGGACCTGGTCGTCTTCGGGCGGCGCGCGGGCAAGCACGCGCTCGACTTCGTCCGCCACGCCGACCTCGTCCCGCTGCCGGCCAACCCGGAGGGCTTCGCGCGCGACCAGGTGGAGCGGCTGCTGAGCCGGGGCGCCGGGGTGAGCGAGAAGGCCGGCGAGATCCGGCAAACCTTGCAGGTCGAGATGTTCGACAAGGCGTCGGTGGTGCGCAACGAGCAGGGCCTCAAAGAGATGCACGGGATCCTGCTCGATCTGCAGCACCGCTACCAGCGGGTGGCGATCGACGACCACACCCGCACCTACAACACCGATCTGCTGGAGGCGATCGAGCTCGGCTACATGCTCGACTGCGCCGAGTGCATCGTGGCGGGCGCGCTGGCGCGCCAGGAGAGCCGCGGGGCGCACTACCGCGAGGACTACCCGGAGCGCGACGACGTTAACTGGCTCAAGCACACCCTGGTCTGGAAGACCTCGGGCGGGCTGCGCCACGGGTCGCGCCCGGTGTCGATCACCCGCTTCCAGCCGAAGGAGCGGAAGTACTAGGTGAAGTCGGCTAGTCGGGTAGTCGGGTAGTCGGGTAGAGGAGAACGAAGCGGTCCCCGTCTTCTTCTAGCCGATTAGCCGACTGCCCGACTCGCCCGAAGGGGAAACGATGCGCATTCACTACCGGATCAAGCGTTTCGATCCGACGACCGATAGCAAGCCGTACTTCCGGGAGTACGATGTCGATCTGGAGCCGACCGACCGCGTGCTCGACGGTCTGAACAAGATCAAGTGGGAGCAGGACGGGACGCTGACCTACCGCCGCTCCTGCGCGCACGGCGTCTGCGGCTCCGACGCGATGCGGATCAACGGGCGCAACCGGCTCGCCTGCACGCTGCTGGTGAAGGACGCGGGCGCCAAGTTGACGATCGAGCCGCTGCTGGGGCTGAAGATCGTCAAGGATCTGGTCGTCGACATGGACCCGTTCTTCGAGAGCTACAAGAAGGTCAAGCCGTACCTGATCAACGAGGACACGCCGCCGCCGACCGAGCGGCTGCAGAGCCCGGAGCAGCGGGCGATCTTCGACGACACGACCAAGTGCATCCTCTGCGCGGCCTGCACCACCTCCTGCCCGCCCTTCTGGGCCAACAAGGAGTTCGTCGGCCCGGCGTCGATCGTCAACGCCCACCGTTTCATCTTCGACAGCCGGGACCAGGGGGCGGGGGAGCGGCTCGACATCCTCAACCAGCGCGAGGGCGTCTGGCGCTGCCGCACCATCTTCAACTGCACCGACGCCTGCCCGCGGCACATCAAGATCACCCACGCGATCGAGGAGGTCAAGCGGGCGCTGCTCTTCAATCGCTACTAGCGACCGGGCGCGCGGCACGCGACATGGCAGGGTGGCAGGGGCCGGGTACGCGGAGTACCCGGCCCTTTTCACGTCGCGGAGGGGCGGCGCGGGCGGCGTGGTATGCATCATGCACAAAGGGGCGGGCCACCTTTGTGCAGACGGGTTGAGTCCCGAGCGCCGAGGGGGTACAATTGGCCGCTGCCGTCACGTCGAACGGGGAACGTTCGGGGTGGTCCGGGCGGGGAGGTCCGGGGGCGGCGCTTCGGTGCGGAAGCGGGCGGAGAGACGAGGAGGGGGCAGCCATGGCGGCTACGGTCGAGCGCGGGCAGGACGCGGCGGAGGCGGGCGGGGGGCACGAGGCGTCGGGGGGCGAGGCGCTGGCGGCGATCGGCGTCACCAACCCCGGCACGGTCCACTGGAACCTGGCGACGGCCAAGCTGGTCGAGGCGGCGGTGGCGCGGGGCGAGGCGCGGCTGGCGGCGAACGGCGCGCTGGCGGCCGAGACCGGGGCCTACACCGGCCGCTCGCCGGGCGACAAGTTCGTCGTCGACCACCCGGCCTACCACGACCGCATCTGGTGGGGCAAGGTCAATCAGCCGCTGGCGCCGGAGCGCTTCGACGCCCTGCGGGCGCGCGTCGCGGCCTATCTCCAGGGGCGCGACCTCTTCGTCCTCGACGCGCGGGTCGGCGCGGACCCCGCCTACGGCATCGGAGTGCGGGTGGTGACCGAGTACGCCTGGCACAACCACTTCGCGCGCCTGCTCTTCCGCGACCCGGCGACCGGGCCGCGGCCGGGCCTGCGGCCCGACTACACGGTGATCGCCGCGCCGGGCTTCCTGGCCGACCCGGCGATCGACGGGATCAAGTCGGAGACGGTCGTCGCGCTCGACCTGGAGCGGCGGCTGGTGATCATCGCCGGGACCGAGTACGCGGGCGAGATCAAGAAGGCGCTCTTCACGGTGATGAATTACCTCCTGCCTTTGCAGGGGGTGCTGCCGATGCACTGCTCGGCGAGCATGGGTGGGGCGGGCGACGTGGCCCTCTTCTTCGGCCTCTCCGGCACCGGCAAGACGACCCTCTCGACCGACCCGACGCGCCGGCTGATCGGCGACGACGAGCACGGCTGGAGCGACCGGGGGGTCTTCAACTTCGAGGGCGGGTCCTACGCCAAGCTGATCAACCTGTCGCAGCAGCACGAGCCGCTGATCTGGGGGGCGATGCGCTTCGGCGCGCTGATGGAGAATGTCGTCCTCGATCCGGCGACGCGCGTGCCCGATTACGACGACGGCTCGCTGACCGAGAACACCCGCGGCGCCTACCCGCTGGACTACGTCGGCGGGGTGGTGGCGGAGGGGACCGGCGGGCACCCGGCGGCGATCGTGCTGCTGACCGCCGACGCCTTCGGCGTCCTGCCTCCGATCGCCGTGCTGACGCCGGAGCAGGCGCTGTACCATTTCCTCTCCGGCTACACCTCGAAGCTGGCGGGGACCGAGCGCGGCCTGGGCGACGAGCCGGAGGCGACCTTCAGCACCTGCTTCGGCTCGCCCTTCCTGCCGCTGCCGCCGGAGGTCTACGCGCGGATGCTGGGCGAGCGGATCGCGCGGCACGGGTCGCGCTGCTACCTGGTCAACACCGGCTGGACCGGCGGGCCGTACGGGGTGGGGCGGCGGATGAGCCTCGACCACACGCGGGCGATGGTGCGGGCGGCGATCGCGGGCGAGCTGGAGGGGGTCGAGCGGGTCACCGACTCGATTTTCGGCCTCCACGTCCCGACGCGTTGCCCCGGCGTCCCCGCGGAGATCCTGCAACCGCGCCGCACCTGGCGCGACGGGGCCGCCTACGACCGCACGGCGCGCGAGCTGGCGCGGCAGTTCGCCGCGAACTTCGCGCAGTTCGCCGGGCAGGTTCCGGAGGGGGTGCGGGAGGCCGGGCCGCGGGCGTCGTAGGGCGGGGCGGGGGGCAGGAGCGGGCGATCTATCCCGTCCCGCTCGCCCCTGCGCGCTATTCCTTCTGGCTGGCTGTTTCAGGAGACGGGGGTCGGAGGCGAGGGCTTGGACTCGCGGCGCGCGGCGAAGTCGTCGCGGAGCGCGCGCACCTCGCGCCAATGGCGGATCGCGCAGTTTGACCGCGCGCGATGATGATGCCGCGTTCGCGAGGCGCGAAGGCGGGGCGGCCGGTCGCATCGCCTCCAGGTGCGAGCGCAGATGAAGCCGCTCCGGACCTCCACCAAGAGTTCGGCTACGCTTGCACGCCTGCGCGAAGCAGGACGCTTCCAACGCGGGCCGGGCGGGAGGCCGTCGGGGATCGCCAGGCCGCCCTCTGCGGCCGGCAGTGGATGACAAGTTCGTGTATTCCATCAACGTTTTCCCTCGATCAGCCGTGAAAAACTCCGCTTCGGTGAGACCGACGTTGTCCGCAGCATCGCTTTGAGGCCGTTGCGGGCGTTCGCTGCAGGCCGATCGGCAGCTTCATGCGGGTGTTGACCGGGCAGGAGGATGTAACGATCTGACCGTTCGGCACCGGGATTGACGAGGAGGTGGAACATGGCTTGGGGCCGGCGCAGAAGGGCGTGCCCGCGCGTCCCCTGCGGCCATCCAACGTTCGCCCGCTCGCGGCGCAAACCAGATGATGCGGTGGCGAAGGGCATGGCGACGAGGATGCTGCGGCGTGGAGCGTCCGCGTGCGATCGAGGATCGCGCTGTAGCGTCGAGCGCTCACGCGCCTGATCGCGACACCGAACGAGCACGCCCTCCACGACGATTCCCCGCGCGCGGTCCGCGAAGGCCGCCGGGGGCCAATTGACCCGGCGGGGAATCGCTAGAATCGCCGCCGTGCCACGATCCGGGGCGGCGCCCCTCCGGGCCGTCCTCCGCCACACCGTAGGCCCCGCGGGCGATCTGTCAAGCGCGCCGACCCCGCCGGGGATCGCGCTAGAATCGGGATGACGGGGGAACGGCGGCAGGGGCGCGGGAGGGCGTGGGAGGAGGGAGCGGGGATGGCGGGGGCATCGAACTCACCGTGAACGGGGCGCGGGTGGCGGTGGATACCGGCCCGGCGCGGCCCTGCTCTTCGTCCTGCGCGAGGAGCTTGGGCTGACCGGCTGCAAGATCGGCTGCGGCGAGGGGCCTGCGGCGCCTGCACCGTGCTGGTCGACGACAATCCGACCCACGCGTGCGTCACGCCGGTCGGGGCCGTGGCCGGGCGGCGCGTGCGCACGATCGAGGCGCTGGAGGAGGGCGGGCGGCTGCACCCGGTCCAGCAGGCGTTCCTCGACGCGGGCGCCTTCCAGTGCGGCTACTGCACGCCCGGGATGATTCTCACAGCCCTCGGCCTGCTCCTGCGGTGCCCGGACCCGAGCGAGGAGGCGATCGTGCGCGCGATGCAGGGCAACCTCTGCCGGTGCGGGACCTACCCGCGGATCGTCCAAGCCATCGGCCGGGCGGCGGCGGAGTTGCGCGCCACGGCGGTGGCGGGAGGTGCGCGATGACGGGCGAGCTCGCGCGGACGACCAGCCCGGACCCCGGCCAGGCGGGCCGCCCCGGCCGCCCGGCGCCGGGCGAGCTGCCCGCGCCGCGGATCGCGGACTGGCTCCGGATCGAGCCGGACGGCGCGGTCGTGGTCTACACCGGCAAGACCGAGGTGGGCCAGGACATCCGGACCTCGCTCGCCCAGGCGGTCGCCGATGAATTGCGCCTGCCGGTCGAGGCGATCCGGATCGTCATGGCCGACACCGAGCGCGTGCCGTTCGACGCCGGCACCACCGGCAGCCGCACCACGCCCTGATGGCCGCCCACCTGCGCAAGGTGGCCGCGGCCGCGCGCGAGCTGCTGGTCGACCGTGCGGCCGCGGGGTGGGGCGTCGAGCGCGGCGCGCTGCGCGTGGACGGCGGGGCGGTCGCGGACCCGGCCACGGGACGGGCGCTCGGCTTCGGGGCGCTGGCCGGGGGGGGGGCGCTGGAGGAGGAGTACGGCGACGACGCCCCGATCACGCCCCCGGCGCGGTGGACGGTGGCCGGGCGGTCGGCCCCGGCGGTCGACGGCCGGGCGATCGTGACCGGGCGGCGGCGCTACACCCCGGACCTCGCGCGGCCGGGGCTGCTGGTCGGGATGGTCCTGCGCGCGCCGCGGTCCGGCGCGCGCCTGGCGGCGCTCGACATGGCGGCGGCCGCGGCGCTGCCGGGGGTCGCGATCGTCCGCGTGGACGACTTCGTCGGGGTGGTCGCGCCGGACCGCCAGGCGGCCGGCGCGGCGCTCGGCGCGATCCGCGCGGAGTGGGCCGGCGGGGAGCGGCACGACGCGCGGGATCTCTTCGCGTCGCTCCGGGCGCAGCCGGCCCCGGCCGGGGGCGGCGGGCGGCCGGGGCGCCCGCAGCGGCACGAGGTCGGATCGGTGGAGGAGGGGCGGGCGGCGGCGGCGCGGACCCTCGCGCGGACCTACAACGTGGCCTACATCGCGCACGCGCCGCTGGAGCCGCGCGCGGCGGTGGCGGAGTGGCACGACGGGCGGCTGACGGTGTGGACCGGGACGCAGCGGCCGTTCGGCGTGCGCGATGAACTGGCCCGCGCCTTCGGGCTGCCGGAGGCGGATGTCCGCGTGGTCGTGCCGGAGACGGGGGGCGCCTACGGCGGCAAGCACACCGGCGAGGCGGCGATCGAGGCGGCGCGCCTGGCGCGGGCCGTGGGGCGGCCGGTCAAGCTCGTCTGGACGCGCGAGGAGGAGTTCACCCAGGCGTACTTTCGCCCGGCGGGATCGATCGACATCGCCAGCGGGGTCGGCGCCGACGGCGGGCTGGTCGCCTGGGAGTGCCACAACTACAACTCGGGCGCGTCGGGCCTGCGCACGCCGTACGACGTCCCCCACCAGCGGAGCGAGTTCCACCCCGCGCCGGCGCCCCTGCGCCAGGGCTCCTACCGGGCGCTGGCCGCCACCGCCAACCACTTTGCGCGCGAGGTCCACATGGACGAGCTGGCCGGCGCCCTCGGCCTGGACCCGCTGGCGTTCCGCCTGCGGAACCTCCAGGACGACCGGCTGCGCGCCGTGCTCGAGGCCGCGGCGGCGCGCTTCGGGTGGGGCCGGGCGCCGGCCGCTCCCGGCCACGGCAGCGGGATCGCCGGGGGGACGGAGAAGGGGAGCTACGTGGCGACCTGCGCGGAGGTGGCGGTCGATCGGGCGGGCGGCCAGGTGCGGGTCGTGCGGGTGGTGCAGGCGTTCGAGTGCGGCGCGATCGTCAACCCGGACGGCGTGCGCAACCAGGTGGTGGGGGCGATCATCCAGGGGATCGGCGGCGCGCTCTTCGAGGCGGTCGACTTCGCGGACGGGATTATCCTGACCGACCGGTTCTCGCGCTACCGCGTGCCGCGCTTCGCCGACGTGCCGCCGATCGACATTGTCCTGCTCGACCGGCCGGATCTGCCGTCGGCGGGGGCGGGGGAGACGCCGATCGTCGGGATCGCCCCGGCGATCGGGAACGCCATCCACGCGGCGACGGGCCGGCGGCTGCGGTCGCTGCCGCTGGCGCCGCACGGCCTCCCGCCGGGCGGCGATGACGCGCCGGCGGAGTAACGGTCACTACTGTCGGCCTGAACGGGGAGGGTGAGGCGACATGGAATACCGGCGGTTCGGGCGGACCGGCCTACAGGTTTCGGTGATGGGGTTGGGCACCGGCGGGCCGAGCCAGCTCGGCCAGGGGAGCGGCGTCCCGGAGGAGGAGGCGCGGCGCGCGGTGCGCCGGGCGCTCGACCTGGGGATCAACCTGATCGACACCGCCGCCGACTACCGCGAGAGCGAGGCGATCCTCGGGCGGGCGCTGGCCGGGGCGCCGCGCGATTCGTACGTCCTCTGCACCAAGTTCACCCCGGTGCGGTCGCGCGCGGGGGACGCCGCGGACCCCTCGCTGCTGAAGGGCGAGCAGGAACTGCTCGACTCGCTCGACCGGAGCCTGGCGCGGCTGAACACCGACCATGTCGACCTCTTCCAGCTCCACGGCGTGACGCCGGACTGGTACGAGCGGGTGCGGGATCGGTTCGTCCCGGCGATGCGCCGGCTGCAAGAGGCGGGCAAGGTGCGCTTCCTGGGGATCAGCGAGTCCTTCGGGATTGATGACAGGTGGGAGACGCTGCGCCGGGCGCTGGCGGACGATCTCTTCGACGCGCTGATGGTCGGCTACAACCTGCTGACGCCCGGCCCGGAGCAGGCGGTGCTGCCGGCGGCCCGGCGGCAGGATGTCGGGGTGCTGGTGATGTGCGCGGTGCGGCGCAAGATCGGCCGCCCGGAGGCGCTGGCGGCGCTGATCGCCGATCTGAAGGCGCGCGGCGACCTGGCGCCGGACGCCCTGCCGGAGCGCGGCCCGCTGGACTGGCTGGTCCGCGACGGCGTCGATTCGGTCACGACGGCCGCCTACCGCTTCGCCGCCGGGCATCCTGCGGTTTCCTGCGTCCTCACCGGCACGGCCAACGCCGCCCACCTGGAGCAGAACGTGCGCGGCATCCTCGGTGGGCCGCTGCCCGACGCGGATCGGCGGCGCCTGCTCGATCTCTTCGGGCCGATCGGGCGCAAGCTGGGGAACTGCCCGCCGCGCGACTGTTTGTAGCCGCCGCCGCGGGCGGGCGGTCAGGCCTGGGCCAGCGGCTGCCCCGCCTTGACGGCCGTCCGCGCCGCGGGGGCGGGCGCGCGCTGGATGATGAACCATTCGGCGACGACGTACGAGACGAAGATCGAGCACCAGACCGAGGCGGTGTAAACCTCCGCGAAGGGGAGGGACGGGTTGGCGTTCCGGTACGCAATCCCGGCGGCGAGGAAGACGCGCAGCAGCACCGCCGCGAAGGTGAAGGAGTAGTTGCGGATCATCCAGTCGCGGTGCAGCGAGATCTGCCGCCGCCGGATCGCGACGAAGGCCAGGAGCCCGCTGTAGAACCACGCGGCGGCGAGGAGGAGGAAGCCGAGCTGGGCGGCCAGGCCCGACACCGACACGATCGCGGAATAGACGCCCATCACACTGCCGACGAGGATGCTGGCGAGGTAGACGCGGCCGATGATCCCGTGGAGCGCCGGATACCGGCCCCGGAGCGCCGGGACGAACTGGAACGGCCCGAGGAGCAGCGCCAACCCGCCTGGGATGGCGTGGAGCGACAGCCCGACAATGTGCCAGGGGAAGGCGGGGTTGAGCGGGATGCGGCTCACGCCGGGGCTGAAGGTCAGGTAGGGGATGGCGGAGAACAGGGCGATACCGACCGCCGAAAGGGCCATGAGGACCCAGGCGATCCAAGCACCCGTCCGCCGAGCAACCGGTCGTCGCGAGACGTTGGCCATGGCAGGTCCTTTCCGGGGTACGGCCGGCCTCCCGACCGGGCGGGCGCCGGCGGCCGAACGGCGCGGCGGAGGGCCGGGCGCGGGGTCACCCCGTCGGAGGCGTGTAGGCCCCGGCGGGGAGCCCGATCTGGCGCAGTAGATCCGCCAGATTGTAGTAGTCGCCGACGCGCCGGATCAGTTGGCCCTCCAACTCGAAGAGGGACGCGACCGGGAGCGAGAACGACTTCCCGGTCGGCGGCAGGTCGCGCGCGAACGCGCCGGTGTCCGTGCCGGAGAAGATCCAGCGGGCGGCGGCCCGGTCGCCTGCGTGGAAGGCGTCGACGAGTTCGACGCGCGCGTCGCGGATGCTGGCGCTGGTGATGGAAACCCACAGCGCGATCCCCTCCCGACCCTGGAAGCGGGCCTGGAAGGCGAAGTCCTCGTAGACCCCGTCGTCGGTGAAGAGCGCCGCCATGCGCGCGGGGTCGGCGGCGTTCCAGGCGTCCGCCCACTGCTGCACGATGCGCGGAACCATCGCTGCGTCCTCCCTCCCACCGCCCTGGGTCCCGCCGCTGGCGGCCACCGCCCCACCGCCAGAGGCGCCGAGCAGGGCCGCGCCCGCGCCGACTACCGTGCCGCCGAGGATTGTCCGGCGTGTCAACCTCGCGCCCATGACCCCCTCCGTCCTGCACATGGCGACTGTTTGCCGCTACAATATACGAGTGTGTGCTCGTGATATGAGCGCATTGTACGAGTAAATAGTCGTATTGTCAAGGGGGCTCGTCGGGGGGCTCACGTCGCGAGGAGAGCGAGCCTTTGGGAGTGAACCAGGAACGCCGTCGTGCCCGTCGCCAGCAGCGCGGCCTGCTCCGCGTGGAGGAGATCCTCCGCGCCGCGGGGGCGCTCTTTGCCGAGATCGGCTACGACAAGACGACGACCAACATGATCGCCGCACGGGCGGGGGTTTCGCCGGGTTCGCTGTATCAGTTCTTCCCGAACAAAGAGGCCATCGCGCAGGCGTATGCCGCACAGGCGGTCGCGGACCTCCATCGGGTATACGACACCATCCTCTCCCCCCCGGTGATCGCCCTGCCGTTCCCGGCGTTCAACGACACCTTCATCGACGCGCTGATCACCTTCAATCTCGCGTACCCCGGCTACTTCGCGCTCTCCCTCGCCTCCACCATCTCGGCGCCGCTCGCGGCCGCCCTGGCGGATCTCCAGGGAGGGGTTCTGGAGCGCCTGGAAGCGTTATTCGCGGCACTTTGGCCGCGGGGCGGACCCGAGGAGCGGCGGCTCCGCGGACTCGTCACGTACCGCATCTTCCTCGCCCTCCTCCCGCTGGTGCTGGAGAGCCAGGGGGAACAGCAGCAGGCGATCGTGCGCGAGTTGAAGGCGGTCTTGTACCGCTATTGGGACGAGACGATCGCGGCGCAAGGCGGCACAGCGGGCGTGCGCCCCCCTGGGACAGTCGCCTCGAACGAAGAACGGTGACGCGAGGAGCGCGGAGGCCATGGCGCGGTGCCAGCCCGTACCCCCTCTTGCGGCCGCGGGCGAACCGTCGAGGGCGGCGAGGGCGCACCCCGTTCGCCGTCGAGTTACCCGACGGGTCTTGCCGCCTTTCGATCACCACCCTTCGCCCGCTCCGGGCGTTGGGGCGAGGAGGTCTGCCCACCCCGAGGCCACGCGGAGCCGCGTTGCGGGCGCCGGCCAACGACCCGCGCCGCCCTGGGGGGAAAGGTGGGGAACGGATCAGCGAATGTCGGCGAGACCCCGTGTTCGGGCGAGGGGTGAACCGACGGCTCAGGCGTCGGCGAGCGGCGGCCGGACCCGCCAGCAGTCGGTCGCCTCCTCGAAGGCGCGGGCCAGTTGCAGCACGCCGAGCTCGTCCTGGTGGTGCCGCCCGACGATCTGCACGCCGACCGGCAGCCCCTCCGGGGTGAAGCCGCAGGGGACCGCAATCGCGGGGAGGCCGGTGATGCTGATGAAGTAGCACGACCGCATCCAGTCGATGTAGGAGTCCAGCGGCACGCCGTCGATCGCGGTGACGTAGGGCTGCTCCACGTCGAAGGGCGGCGCCTGGCTGACCGGGCAGATCAGGAACTCGTGCCGCTCCATGAAGGCATGTACCCGCCCGTAGATCTCGGTCCGCAGGCGCTCCAGGCGGGCGAGTCGCGGCCCGGTCAGCCGCGCGCCCTCCTCCACCTCCCGCCGGATCGTCTCCTTGTAGAGGTCGCGGTGCGCCGCGATCAGGTCGGCGTGGCGCAGCTCGCTGCTCCAAGCGCGCCAACCCTTGAAGACCTCGTCGGCCCCCGCGAAGTCCGGCTCGCCGTCATCCACGGTGCAGCCGAGCGCCGCGAAGGTCGCGCGCCGCGCGTCGAGCGCGGCGGTCACGCGGGGATCGACCGGCAGCCCCCCGAGGTCGCGGCTCCAGGCGATCCGCACGCCGCGGAAGTCGCGCGGCGGCGGCGCGGCGAACCGGGCGCCCGGCTCGGTGAGGCTGATCGGCACGCGCGGGTCCGGCCCGGCGATGGCGCTCAGGAGGAGCGCGACGTCCCCCACGGTGCGCGCCATCGGGCCGGCGACCGACAGCGGCCACCAGCCGAGGGCGGCGGGGTAGACCGGCACGCGGCCGGGGGCCGTGCGGAACCCGACCACATTGCAGAAGCTGGCCGGGTTGCGGAGGGAGCCCCCGAAGTCGCTGCCGTCGGCGATGGGGATCATCCCGCAGGCGAGGGCGGCGGCCGCGCCGCCGCTGCTGCCGCCGCAGGTCTTGGTCGGGTCGTAGGGGTTGCGCGTCGCGCCGAAGACCTCGTTGAAGGTCTGCGAGCCGGCGCCGAACTCCGGCGTGTTGGTCTTCCCGATGGTGATCGCGCCCGCCCCTTGCAGGCGGTCGACCAGCAGCGAATTCTCGTCCGGGACGAAGTCGCGGTAGATCCGCGACCCGAAGGTCGTGCGGATGCCGCGCGTCGGCTCCAGGTCCTTGTGGGCGATCGGCAGTCCGTGCAGCGGGCCGACCGCCGCGCCGCGCGCCAGCGCCGCGTCCGCCGCGTCGGCCGCCGCCAGGGCGCGCTCCGGCACCAGCGTGACGATCGCGTTGATCTGGGGGTTGACCCGCGCGATCTGCGCGAGGTGCGCCTCCAGCACCTCGCGCGCCGACAGCTCCCGCGCCCGGATGCGCCGTGCGAGCTCGGTCGCGGGCAGGAAACAGAGATCGGTCGGCGTCATCGGTCCTCCTCCTCGCGCGGTCGCGGGGCTGGCCGCCGTCAGGACTGCTGCCCCGCCGGCTGGTTAGGCGCCGGCCCCTCCACCACCTGGATCAGCGCGCGGAGGTAGCCGAGGCAGAAGGCGAACTGGCGCTCGCCGCCGGGGTCCACGTCGGACTGCGGGACGTGGTCGGGGCAGATGATGCCGTCGTACCCCGCCTCCTTGTAGGCGCGCAGCGTCCCGTACATGTCGATGTCGCCCTCGTCGGGGTAGACCTCCTCGAAGTTGAGGAAGCCGCCGCGGATGTTGCGCGAGTGGACCATGAAGATCTTGTCCGCCTCGCCGAAGTGGCGGATGGCCTCCGGCACCTCGCGCGCCGGGTCGACGCACATCTCCGCGACCGTGCCCTGGCAGAAGTTCAGCCCGTGGTAGGGGCTCGGGGCGATCGCCACGAAGCGCTTGAGCCCCTCGACGCTGCCGAGCACGCGGACGACCCCGCGCAGCCCCTCCGGCGGGCCGGGCGGGTCGTGCGGGTGGCAGGCGAGCCGCACCCCGGCCGCCTCGGCGACCGGGACGACCCGCTCCAGGAAGTAGGCGATGTTGTCCCAGGACCGCTCCGCCGGCATCGGCCCCGCCTCGGTCAGCGAGTGGTCGGTCCACTTGGCGAGGTCGAAGTGGCTGTAGCGCGCCCCGCCGCGGCCGGGAGTGGTGCCGGTGCGCAGGAACCCGAGCAGGGTGAAGTTGTACTTGAGGCAGGGGACGCCGGCCTCGCCGGCCGCGCGGATGCGCTGCTGGAGCGTCGCGATCTCCGCGTCGCGGCTCGGCAGCCCGCGCACGATGCCGGGGAAGCGCCGCGGCGTGTTGCGGATGTCGAGCCCTAGGGTCAGCACGTCGAGGGTCATCCCGAACCGCGCCAGCCGCGCCTGCAAGTCGCGGATCGCCGCGACATCCCAGGCGCCGTCCGCGCGCTCGATGCCTTCGGTGGTGTCGACGACGAGGTGTTCCACCCCCAGTTGCGCGAGCCAGGTGAGGTTGCGATCCGAGAGATCGCCGGTCTGCTGGCCGATGTACATGTCGGTCTCTCCTCTCCACCCGCTCCGACGCCGCGCGGCCCCGGTAGCACGGGCAGTCTAGCAGGTGCGGCGCCGGGCCGGATGGCGTTCGGTGGCGGGTGGGCGGGTGGGCGGCTAGGCGGGTAGCTGGGCATGAGCACCGCCTGGCCGATCGCGATGATAGCGGCCTCCTATCCGCCTACCCGCCTACCCGCCTAGCCGCCTAGCCGCCTACGCGACTGGCCGCCTCGAACTGTTGCGCGCCCGGCGGCGCGGCTGTGGTACGATGCCGGCGCGGACGAACACCATCCAGGGGGAAGGGGGCGGGCGATGCGCGGCGTGGTCTTCGTCGGCGACCGGCGGGTGGAGCTGCGCGACTTCCGATCCCCGGCCGGGGCCGGGGGAGGCGGTGGTGCGGGTGCGGGCGTCCGGCCTCTGCGGCAGCGATCTGCCGCTCTACCGCGGGGGCGGGCGGCGACCTCGATCGGGGGCCACGAGCCGTGCGGCGAGGTGGCGGCGATCGGGCCGGGCGTCGCGGGGCTGGCGCTCGGCGACCGCGTGATCGTCTACCACTACGCCGGCTGCGGCGCCTGCAAGCACTGCCGGTCGGGCTGGGAGCAGCTCTGCGCGCGGGGCGGTCACCGGGTGTACGGGTTCGGCGCGGACGGCGGCAACGCCGAGGCGATCGTCGTCCCGGCCCGGGCGCTGCTGCCGCTGCCGGCGCCGCTGACGTTCGAGGAGGGGGCGGCGATCGCCTGCGGCACGGGGACGGCCTACGCCGCGCTCAAGCGGCTCGACGTCTCGGGGCGCGACACGCTCGCCGTCTACGGGCAGGGGCCGGTCGGGCTGAGCGCGACGCTGCTCGGCAAGGCGATGGGCGCGCGGGTGATCGCGATCGACCTGGCGCCGGCCCGGCTCGATCTCGCGCGCGCGCTCGGGGCGGACGAGACCGTGCGGGCGGACGAGGCCGACCCGGTGGCGGCGGTCGCCGCGCTGACCGGCGGGGAGGGGGCCGACGCGACGATTGATTGCACCGGCAGCGCGGCCGCCCGCGCCAGGCGGTGCGCAGCGCGCGCCCCTTCGGGCGCGCCTGCTTCGTCGGCGAGGGCGGCACGGTCACGCTGAACCCGACCCCGGACATCATCCACCGGCAGCTCACCCTCTACGGCTCCTGGACCTTCAGCACGGTGCTGCTGGAGGAGTGCGCCCGCTTCATCGTCGACCGCGGCGTGCCGCTGGGGCGGCTGATCGCCGGGCGCTTCCCGCTCGACCAGGCCGAGGAGGCGTTCCGGCAGTTCGAGGCGGGCGCCCCCGGCAAGTTCGTCCTGGTCATGCCCGACTGAGTGCGGCGCCGCTCAGGTCTTGAAGGCGCGCAGGGGGCGGACCAGCCAGCCGAAGAGGATCACCGAGACGAGGACCAGCCCGCCGCCCAGCACGGTCGCCGGGCCGGCGCCGAGGGCCGCGGCGGCGAAGCCGGCGTTGAGCGCGCCGACCGAGTTGCCGCCCTGGACGCTGATCTGGAAGACGCTGGAGACCCGGCCGCGCAAGTCGTCGGGGGTGTTGAGCTGCGTGGCGGCGTGGCGGATCGCCATGCTGACCGCGTCGGTGAGGCCGAGCAGCGCGCCGAAGGCCAGCGCCAGCGGGAACCAGGCGCTGAGGCCGAGGCCGATCAGCCCGACCGCATAGCCGGCGACCGCCACCAGCATGGTCCAGCCGGGGCGCTTCAGTTGCCCGACCAGCAGCATGACGCCGGCGCCGACCAGCGAGCCGGTGGCGGGGGCCGCCGTCAGCAGGCCGAAGCCTGCCGGGCCGACGCCGAGGCGCTCGGCGAAGACCGGCAGCAGCGTCGGGTAGTAGCCGAAGAGCATCGCCACCACGTCCAGGCCGAGCAGGCCGACGATGATCTGCTTCGACCAGACGAAGCGCAGCCCCTCGCCGATGCTGCCGAGGCTGAGCGGCCGCCCGCCGCCGGCGAGCGGCGGGACGTGCAGCAGCAGGAGCGCCAGGATGACGGCCAGGAAGGTCAGGGCGTCGAGGCCGAAGACCCAGGCCGGGCCGCCGGCGGTCAGGATCAGGCCGGCGACCACCGGGCCGACCAGGCTGGCCGCCTGGTTGAGGACGGTCAGCAGCGTGTAGGCGTTGAGCAGGTGCGCCGGCGGCACCAGGTTGGGGATCAGCGACTGGCGCGCGGGCCGGTCGAGCACGCCGACGATGGTGATCAGGAAGTTGGCGGCGTAGAGGTGCCAGACGGCGATCAGGCCGGTCGCCGTCAGCGCGGCGAGGGCGCCGACGGTGAGGAGCGCGAGGGCCTGCATCGCCAGCATCAGGCGGCGGCGCTCGACGGCGTCGGCCAGCGCGCCGCCGAGCAGCGACATCGGGATCAGCGGCAGGGCGGCGAAGAGCCCGGCCAGGCCGAGCGCGAGGGCCGAGCCGGTCAGCTCGTAGATCAGCCAGGCGCTGGCGACCCGCGTGATCTGGCTGCCCATCGTCGAGACGAGCAGGCCGAAGAAGAGCAGGCGGAAGTCGCGGTGGCCCAGCGCGGCCAGCGGCGGGATGCGGCTGGGTGGTGCTGCTGGCACGGGCGCTCCTTGTCGGCGTCCGCCGCCGGGCCGGGCGGCGCGGCGGGCGCGGCGTTGCCCTCCTCGTGCGTTGCGTGCCCAACGGCTTACAGCGGTTCTTGTGAGGGTTGAGCCGGTGCCGCGGCAACGCTTCGGGCGTTCAGTTGAACGCCCCTACGGACGACGCCGAGGCGCGGCGCGACCGTTGCGCGAACCGCTCTGGACACGGTCGCGGCGGATGGGACTATACCACGCCGATCCGGCACCCGGCGCGCTCGTTCGGGCTTGGAGCCGGGTCGCCGGGGTGTCGAATGGAGGAGGGCGGCGCGCTCAGCCGGGCGCCGCCCCTGGGTGTTGACGTAGAGCGCGTAGAGCGATTGGCTGGCCGTCATGAAGAGGCGGTTGCGCTTCGGGCCGCCGAAGCAGACGTTCGCGCAGGCCTCGGGCAGGCGGATGCGCCCGAGGAGCCCGCCGTGCGGCGCGAAGACGAGCACGCCGCTGTAGCCGAGGCCGGCGCCGCCCGCATTGCTGGCGCACCAGAGGTTGCCGTGGACGTCGGCGCGCAGGCCGTCCGGCCCGCACTTCACGCCGTCCACGGTCATGTCGCTGAAGACCCGGCCGTTTGCCAGGCTGTTGTCGCCGGTGACGTCGAAGACCTTGATGTCGCGCGGCCCCGGCCCGGTGTCGCAGACGTAGAGGCGCCGGTAGTCGGGGGAGAAGCAGAGCCCGTTGGGGTAGGCGAGTTCGTCGGTGACACGGTCGATCCGGCCGCCCGGATCGACGCGGTAGACCGCGTTCGGCAACGCTCGCGCCTGCCCGCCGCCGTCCGGTGCGCCGAGGCGGGGGTCGAGTGGCCCGCCCGCGTCCGGCTGGCCCTCGTAGAGCGAGTCGCCGTAGGGCGGGTCGGTGAACCAGACGCTGCCGTCGGGGTGGGGGACGACGTCGTTGGGCGAGTTGAGCCGCCGGCCGTCGTAGGCGTCGGCGAGGACGGTCAGCGCGCCGTCGTGCTCCCAGCGGACGACGCGGCGGGTGAAATGCTCGCAGGAGAGCTGGCGCCCCTGGAAGTCGAAGGCGTTGCCGTTGCTGTTGCGCGAGGGCGCGCGGAAGACCGCCACGCGGCCGTCCTCCTGCAACCAGCGGTATTGGACATCGCCGCCGACGTCGCTCCAGAGGAGGTAGCGGCCCTGGCCGGACCAGGCCGGACCCTCCGCCCAGAGCGCCCCGGTCCAGAGGCGCTGGAGCGGGGTGTTGCCGACGATCAAGCGGCGAAACTCGGGATCGACGAAGATGATGTCAGGGTCGGGGTAGACGTTCGGCGGGGCGTCCGGCCCCCATCGGCGCGGCGGGTTGGTGACGGTGCTCGGCGGCGTGCCGAGAATCGGGCCGCCGGGATTGGTCGCACCCTGGGTCATGGTTGGCTCCTCCACGCGAGCGTGCCGCACTGTCG
>JAUJMV010000001.1:450832-452125 GCA_030446685.1 Thermomicrobiales bacterium
GCGCCCCCCCGGCCCCCCAATTCTGGGGGGAGTAGGACCTTTCCCTCGTCCCAGCCTTTCGGAGAGGCACTCGGCTGGCTTCGGCTGTTCTCCCCCCAACGTTGGGGGGCCGGGGGGGCGCGTCCGCCTGGCGATCCCTTATGATGCGGGGGATGCTTGCGCCCTGAACGCCGGCGGCGGGCGTTTGACGGTCGGGCGGCGGGCCGGTATCCTGGCGGCGAGCGGAGCGGTTAGCGGATAGGTGTCGCCCCTGGCCGGGCGCGCCCGCTTCCCCGCGCCGGTCCCGGCGGGCGGGCGGGACGGCGGCGGGGCGACCATTCAGAGGGGGGGAGTGATGCAGTTCGGCCTGCAGGTCAATCCGTATCTGGCCGGGCCGACCGGCAACCCGTGGGACGGCGTGGAGCGGGTCGCGCGGCTGGCCGATGAGAGCGCCTTCGATTCCCTCTGGCTCTACGATCACTTCCTCTACGAGGGCGGCTATTCCGGGCACCCAGTCTCCGAGCCGGTGCTGGAGTGCTTCACGACGCTGGGCGCGCTGGCGGCGATCACCCAGCGCATCCGCCTCGGCCAGCTCGTGCTCGGCGTGCCCTACCGCAACCCGGCGATGATGGCAAAGATGGCGACGACGCTCGACCTGATCAGCCAGGGGCGGTCGATCCTCGGCCTCGGCGCCGGCTGGCACCGCCGGGAGTACGAGGCCTACGGCTGGGGCGCGTTCGAGCCGGCCCCGGTCCGCCTGCGGCGCCTGGAGGAGGCGCTGCGCGTCGTGCGGGCGCTCTGGGGCGAGCCGCCGGCGGACTTCGCGGGGGAGTACTACCGACTCGACGGGGTGCGCGAGAACCCGGCGCCCCTCCAGCGGCCCCACCCGCCGATCCTGATCGGCGGGAGCGGCGAGCGCGTGACCCTGCGCCTCGTCGCCGAGCACGCCCAGTTCTGCAACGTCGCGGGGTCGCCCGAGAAGGTCGGGCGCCTCTTCGGCGTGCTGCGCGAGCACTGCGCGCGGGTGGGACGCCCGTACGAGGCGATCACCCGCTCGATCTTCGCGACGGTGGTGATCGGCCGGGACGAGGCGGAGGTCGCCGCCAAGCGCGAGCGCCTGCGCGACTTCCTGCCGGGGGAGGGCGCGCTGATCGGGACGCCGGACGAGTTGATCGCGATCTTCCGCGCGTACGCCGACGCCGGCTGCCAGTATGTGATCTTCCGCACGCCGGATTGGATCGACCTGGAGCCGGTGCGGCTCTTCGCGGAGCGGGTGATCCCGGCGCTGGCCGACCGCTAGCCAGGGGGCCGGGG
>JAUJMV010000001.1:452225-466555 GCA_030446685.1 Thermomicrobiales bacterium
GCCGGGGTCGGCGCGGATGGTGGGGGGGCGCGATGGCAGCGACGGAGAGGCGCGTCGTCACGGCGCGGCGTGCGTTCGCGGCGCCGGGGCAGCAGGTGAACGGCCTGGAGGCGGTCCCGGAGGGGCTGTGGCTCGCCGATCAGCGCGACAACCGGGCCTATCTGATGGACTACGAGGGGCGGGTGCTGACGAGTTTCCCCGGCCCGGCGCGCAACGCCAGCGGGTTGAGCTTCGGTTCCGGGTCGGTGTGGGTCGCGGCGAACGTGCGGCCGGCGGTGATCTACCGGCACGACCCGGGCACGGGCCATTGCCTCGCCTGCCTGCCGCTGCCCGACGCCGACCGGGGGGGCGTCCACGGCATCCAGTGGCGCCCCTACGGGCCGGGCGAGCGGCCCCCGGCGCCGGCCCCCGCCGGGCCGGAACTCCACCCGACCGCCCCCGCCGGCCGCCCCAACGCCGGGCCGGGGGCCAGCGGGACCCTCTGGGTGACCCGCCCCGGCGCGCGGCGGATCGACCACATCGACGCGGAGACGGGCGATCTGCTGGGGCAGATTCCCTTCCCCGCGCCCCGGTCGCACGGCCTGTTCTGGGACGAGCGCGACGGCACGCTGAGCGTGGCGGAGACGAATGAGGGGCGGATCTACCGGCTCGACCCGGCGACCGGGGCGGTGCGGGAGGAGTGGCGGATCGCGGGGTGCGAGGTCCACGCCATGACCCGCGGCGCCGACGGGCGGGTCTGGATCGGCGACGCCGCGACGAACCTGATCCTGGTCGTGGAGCCGCCGGCGGGGGAGAGGGCCGGCACCGGGCGGTAGCGGCGCGCGAAGAGTGGAGGTGGGCGGGGGGTGACCGTTGGGAGGCCCCCGCGGCGCTGAGGGAGGGTGGCATGGGCAGTGACACGACGGCGAGCGAGGCGCGCCCGCGCACGATCACCGTGGCGGCCGACAATCTCCGCGAGGTCGTGGCCGACCTCTTCGCGCGGGCCGGGATGCCGGAGGAGGACGCCGCCTTCATGGGCGCCTGCTTGGTCGACGCCGACCTGCGCGGCGTCCACTCCCACGGCACGCGCTACACGCCCGACTACGTGCGGTCGCTGCGGGGCGGGGCGTGGAACCCGCGGCCGGCGATCCGCGTCGTGCGCGAGAAGGGGGGCAACGTCCTGCTCGACGGCGACCGCGGGGCGGGCCACCTAATCGGGCGCCGGGCGATGGGGCTGGCGATCGAGCGCGCGGGGGACTTCGGCACGGGGACGGTGGCGGTGCGCAACAGCACCCACTGCGGCGCGATGGCCTTTTTTACGCAGCTCGCGGCCGACGCCGGCTGCATCGGCTTCGCCACCACCAACGCCGGGGTGCGGATGGTCCCGCACGGCGGCGCCGAGCCGGTCGTCGCCCTCAACCCGCTGTCGTGGGCGGCCCCGACCGACCGCGGCTGGGCGGTCGATCTGGACATGGCGACCAGCGTGGCGGCGGGCAGCAAGCTGATGGTCGCCAAGGAGCGCGGGGAGCGGATCCCCTTCGGTTGGGCGCTGGACGAGCAGGGCCGGCCGACCGACGACCCGGACGCCGGGATGCGGGGGGTGATGCTGCCGCTGGGCGGGCCGAAGGGCTACGGCCTGGCCGTCTGCCTGGACATCCTCACGGGGGTGCTGAGCGGCGGCCGCTTCGGCGCCGGCCTGGGAGGACCGGGGACCGCCCAGACCTATCAGGCGCTGGACATCGCGACCTTCATCCCGCTCGACGAGTTCCGGGCGCGCATGGGCGAGTTGATCGATCAACTCAAGGGGTCGCGGCCCGCCCCCGGCTCGCCCGGCATTTTCCTGCCGGGCGAGATCGAGCACAACCTGAAGGTGGAGCGGCTGCGCGCGGGCATCCCGATGACCGCGCCGGTGATCGAGCGGATCAACGAGCTGGCGCGCGAGCTGGGGAGTGGCGGGCAAATCGTCGCCGTCGCCTGAGGCGGCCGGCCGGGTGGCGGTGGCGATAGCCGGCTGGGCAGATCTGACCCGCGCAATCTCGGCTTGTGCTGCACCTGAACGCAAGCGAGCGCGAGCCGCACCCCGATGGGCCGGACCTCCCCGGTGGAGGCTGAGCGCGGTTTCCCGGGGCGGAGATGATGACCGCGCCTCGGTTCGCTCCGCGAGCTAATCCGGGTTTGGCATCCGCGAGGTAGGCGCGGGCCGACTGGACAAATACGAGCGCGCGTGGCTGCGCGCCGACGCGCTCGGCGCCGACTCGCTCTGGAACTGGGATCGTTTTCCCGCTCTGGGCGACCCGGACGCCCCGCACTTCGAGGGCTGGACGACCCTCGCGGCGATCGGCCCGCGGATCACGCGCGCGACCGTCGGGTGCCTGGTCCTCGCGATGAGCTATCGCAACCCGGCGCACCTCTCGCAGATGGCGAAGACGCTCGACCACGCGACGGGCGGGCGGCTGATCCTCGGCCTCGGCGCGGGCTGGGCCGAAAGCGCGACTACTACGAGTACGGCTATCCCTTCGGCACGGCCGGCGCACCGCCTGCGCAACCTGGAGATCATCAAGGCACGCGCGAGCTGGTCAACGGCCGCGCCGTCCCGATCCTGATCGGCGGGGCGAGAAGGTGACCCTGCGGATCACCGCGCAGCACGCCGGTGGGGATCGACACCTTCAGCAGGAAGAATCGCATCCTCGACAGTTTCGGCGGCGACCCCGGCGCGATCGAGCGCACCGTCGGTGGACGAGCCAATTCAACCTCCTCGACGACTTCGTCGCCGCGGCGCGACCTTCATCTGCGGCGCCAACGCCCCCTTCGACCTCGCCGCCTGGAGCGCCTGATCGCCTGGCGCGACGCGCGGGCGGCGGGCGTGGGCGGGTGAAGACTGCGATCTGGCCGCGGCGCACATCCCGCGGTGGCGGTCGCTATGCGCCGCATGGCGTCACGCGGTATTCGCGCAGGGGCCTCCCCAATCTCGGGCGACGGGGACGGTCGTGGGGTGCTTCGTCCGCAGGTACCAGCGGTGCGCACCGCCCGCGGACGACGGCGGGCGGTCGGGCCTTCGGGCCACGTCGTTGCCGGCGGCGCTGTCCCGAGCGCGTACAGGCCGCAGCGGCGAGGCCGGTGAGCGTGCGCCAGGCGGCGAAGCGCTGGTCGCGGGTCTGGCGATAGGCGTGAGCACTGAGGCGATGGCGGCGGGACGGAATGGCCGGCGATGGGGCCGTAGGCGGCGAGGAAGCGCTGCGCGTGCCCCGGCGGCGCTGCCGCCGGCGGCTCCTGGAGCGCCCGGACCGGGCGGGGCGCGGGCGGGTGCCGTAGGGCGGGCGCCACCCCGCCCCTCCGGGTCGGTCTTCGCATGCCCGAGGCACCACCAACCCCGTCGCGCGCGCAGCGGAGCCTGCTCCGGCAGTACCCGGAGGAGGGCAGCGCTTCGGGCCTACACGCGCGCCCTCGCCGCGTTCCGGCGGCACGGCCCGGGCGGCCAGGCGGAGGCGGGCGCCGAGGCGGTGGCGACGAACCCGTTCGTGCCGGCGTACCTGCTCGGTCGAAAGAAACGCCGCGTCCGTTGCCCGCCTACGTCGGCTTCGGCGATGAGACCGAGGCGGTCGCCTACGTCGCGGAAGCGGCGGAGGGCTGGCTGCGCCGCCGCCGGCCCTGGGTGGTTGGCGGCCGCGCTCGCGCGCAACGCGCCGCCGGCCTCGACGGTCAAGTCGCGCCGCCCACGTCGGAAGTAGCCGTCACCGCCTGCCTTGGCGTCACCGTGGCGCAGAGCCAGCAAGTCGGGTCATCCGCGCTTGTGGTGAAGCGGGGCCTGCGGTAGGGATGGCGCCCGCGAAAACGGTTGGAGAGCCCCTGTGCGCCGTCGATCGACGGCCATGCTCGACCATCGGCACGTGTCGGGCGCGTCGGGGGATCAAGCGCGGATGACCCAGCAAGTCGTGAGCCTGGTGTGTCGGGGGTGCCGCGCGCGCGGTCCGCGACCAGCGCAACGGAGAGAGACATCGCGCCTGCGATTGCTCCCGCTCGGCGGGGTAGTTGCCGTTCTACGGCTGGGCCATGGTCGCGGTCGCCGCCGTCGCCCGGTTCTCCTCGGGGCCGAGCCAGTCCTACGTCTTCTCGATCTTCATCGACCCGGTGATCGCCCACACCGGGCTGTCGCGGACGACCATTTCCGGCGTCTACACCGTCGGCACGCTCGTCGGCGCGGGGGTCGTCGTGCTGGTCAGCCGCCTGGCCGACCGCCTCGGCGCGCGCATCATGCTCGCCGTGGTCGCGTTCGCGCTGGGCGCGATCTGCTGCGGGCTCGCCGTCGCGACGTCGGTGGCGGCGATCGTCGTCCTCTTCGCCGCCTTGCGTGCCACGGGCCAGGGGCCGCTGCCGCTCCTCGGCACGCCGTCCAGTGGTTCGCGCGCCGGCGCGGGCTGGCCGTCGCCCTGGCGGGCTTCGGGGCACCGCGTCGAACGCCTTCCTGCCGCCCCTGGCTCAGGCGCTCAACGACGCCCTGGGCTGGCAACGATCCTATCTGGTGCTCGGCGTCCTCGTCTGGCTCACGGTCATCGGTGGCGCTGCTCCTGGTGCGCAACTTCCCGGAGGACCTGGGGCTCCACCCGGATGGCGCGGCGCGGCCGCCGAGTGGGCTGATCGCCGCCGCCGACGACGCGACGGGGCGGCCGCGCCGCGTCCTGACCTCGCGCGCCTTCTGGCTGCTGGCGGTGCCGCTCTCGGCCAGCGCGTTCGTCTCCACCGCCCTGGTCTTCCACCAGGTCTCGATCTTCGCCGAGCGGGGCCTCGGGGCGGACGTGGCGGCGGCGACCTTCGCGCCCTACTCCCTGGCCGCGACCGGGACGACGACGCTGCTCGCCGGCCTGCTGGTCGGGCGTGTCGGCACGCGCTGGCTCATGCTCATCCCGCAGGGGCTGCTGCTCGCCTCGCTGGCGGCCCTGCTGCTGACCGCGACCACGGCCGGGGCGGTCGTCTACGGGCTGCTGCTCGGCGCGGGCTCCGGCTTGCAGATGGTGCTGGGCGGCGTGGTCTGGGCCGAGTACTACGGCGCCGGGGCCTCGGCCGGGTGCAAGGCGCCGCCTCGATGGTGTCGATCGTCGCCTCGGCGGTTGCGCCGCTGCCGCTGGCGGCCCTGCAGCAGGCGTTCGCGGGCTATGGGCCGGGGCTGGCGATCTTCGCCGGCGTGCCCGCCGCCTGCGCGCTCCTGGTCATCTGCTTCCACCCCCCAGGGCGCGACGGGGCGCGGCGTGACGCGAGCGTGATCGCCACGCGCGCCCAGGGATGGCGCAGGCTGTCTTGGCTCATATACTGAGGGCACGTCCCTGAGCGGCGGTGAGGGCGCTGTCTTGGCTGCGGCTGTGACCGCGACAACTAGATCGCCCCCGCCGCACGCTCGGCCAACGCTTGGGGTATACATGGTGCGCACTGTGGGCCGGGCCCCGGTGGGCCCTGCTGCCCGTCGTCAGCGCGACCGTGCGCCCGGACGACCGGCCGGCGGAGCGGGGCTGCCCGGCACGCGTGCCGGATCCCGGCGGCAGGCGCGTCGGCCGCCGCCGCCTCACCGCGCGCGGCCGGGCGGCGGCTGGCGTGACCCGGGCGCGCGTCCGCGGCGCGACGTCGAGCGGGACCGCCAGGGCGGGGCGGTCCCGCCGGCTCCGCGCCCGCTCCACGATCCGGTCGCGCGGCTGCGGGGCGCGGCCGCCTGCGAGGGACGAAGGGCGGGCCAGCGCCCCGCCGGTCGACGTCGCGCCGGACCTGGCGCCGGCCGGCTACCGCCGGCTGGAGTGGCCGCGCGATCGTGCCTGCGCACGCGCCATGGTCACGGGCGGCTCGCCGCCGCGCCGTCCTATCTGGCCGGCCGGGTGTCGTCTCATATACAGTCGTTTCTGAGACGACGCGCCTGGGGGCGGCGGGGCGGGCGGTTTGCCGCACGCCACCGTTCTCAGAACTTGTCCTAGAATCATCGTCCCGCTCCTTGCCTCGCGCGCTGACTTCGACGACTCCCCCGGCGGGGCGCGAGGCGCGGCAGGGGGGCGGCGGTGCTGGTGGGCGACGCGCGGGTGTCGACGGTCGAGCAGACCCTGGCCCTGCAGGAGGACGCCCTGCGGGCGGCCGGCTGCGAGCGGCTCTTCACCGACACGATCTCGGGGGCCAAGGCGGAGCGGCCGGGGGCTCGGCCAGGCGCTCGCCTTCCTCCGCCCCGGCGATGTGCTGGTGGTCTGGCGGCTCGACCGCCTCGGGCGCTCCCTGAAGGCGCTCATCGAGACGCTGACCGCGCTGGAGGGGCGGGGCATCGGCTTCCGCAGCCTGACCGAGCAGTTTCGACACCACCACCAGCGGCGGTCGGCTCATCTTCCACGTCTTCGGGGCGCTGGCCGAGTTCGAGCGCGACCTGATCCGCGAGCGCACCCAGGCGGGGCTGGCGGCGCGCGCGCGCGCGGGCGGCAGGGGGGCGACCGCGGAAGCTGGGCACCCCGGGCCGGGTGGCGCTGGCGCAGGCCCTCTACGACGACCGGCGCCACGCGGTCGCGGAGATCTGCGGACCCTCGGCATCTCGCGCGCCACGCTCTATCGGTACGTCAAGGCCACGCCGGCGGGCCCCGCCGCGCCGGGTGAGGGGAGGGGCCACCAATGCGCGGACGGCCCACGGCGCGCGACCAGGTGCGCGTCAGGTGCCAGCCGGTGGCGCTGCGCCACGGCCCCGACCGGGCCGGTCGTGAGCGCCGCCGGGCAGGGGGCGACAGCGCGGCGCGGTGCTGCGCCCTCTGCGGGCGGGGCGACCGGCCGCTCTCGACCAGCCTGACCACGCCGGGGCCGGGCGGGGCGCTGCGGACAGTCCGCGCCTGCGCCCCGTGCGGCGCCGCGGCCCCCGACGCGGCGCTGGTCCGGGCGCTGCTGGCGCGCGCCATGGCGCCGGGACCTGGCGCGGGTGCGGTGCCGGGGTGGGCACGCCGCTCGCGGTCGGCCCGCGCGGCCGCTGGCCGCCCGCTCGGGCGGCGGTGCTTGGCACGACGGTATTGGTGGCGCCGGCGCGCGGGCGGGCGGCCGGCGGTGTGCGGGGAGGCGCGGCATGGCCCGGCCCACGATCCTGATCCTCGAGGACGACCCGGCCGTGCTGGCCCTGCTCGGGGAGGCGCTGGGCGGGGCGGGCGACCGCGTGGTGGCGGCGGCGGGGGTGGCCGAGGCGGCGACCGTCCTGGCGCGCGGCCCGCTCGACCCGGTCCTGACCGACGCGCAGCGGGTGCTGGCGGGCGGGGCGTGGGCCGACCCCTGGGCCGCGCTCGACGGGGTCCGCGCCCTGGCCGGCGGGGCGCCGGTGGTCAGCGTGACCGGGCGCGCGCGGCCGACGACGCCGACTGGGCGGCCCGGGGCTTCGCCGGGCTGCTCCCCACGCCCTTCGACCTCGACACCCTCTTCGCCCTCGTCCGCGACCTGCTCCCCGGGCCGGTGGGCCGCTGAGCGGCCGCCGCGCGCCGCGCGCGCGGCGGCACGGGGACCGGTGCCGGCGTCAGCAACCGGCGGGGCGGCCGGCTCACTCGCCGGATTCGCGCAGGTCGATCGTCGGCGGCAGCCAGGGCCCCCAGGCGGTCTCCGCCAGGGCGACCAGGTGCTGGAGGCGGTCGACCGTCGCCGCCACGTCCTGGGTCCGCCCCAGCGCCTGGCGCGCGTAGGCCGCCGCGCGCGGGGCAGGCCGGGTTGGCGCAGCAGCGAGCTGCAGCGCGCGCTCGCCCCGGAGCAGTTGAGCAGCTCGTGCTCGACGGTGCGCACCGCCAGCAGCGCCCCGTCCAGCCGTGCCTGGGCGGCCCGCTCGGCCTCCGCCGGGCGCGTGCGCTGGTGTCGCGCACGGTGACCAGCCGCGCCGGGCGGCCCTGGTAGCGGATCGGCTTGCCGAGGATCTCGCAGGGAAGGTGCTGCCGTCCCGGCGCAGCCCCACCGCCTCGTAGGGGTGGGCGTAGCCCGCGAGCGCGTGCCGGCGGACGGCCCCGCGCGACGCCGGCGCCACCACCTCCCAGGCCTGGCGGCCGACGAGCTCCGGCCGGCGCGTAGCCGAGCAGCACCGCGAGGGCCGCGTTCACCGCGACGTGGCGCCCCCTCGTGGATGGCGATCCCCTCGCCCGCCGCCTCGAAGAGGGTGGCGAAGGCCTCGGCCCTTCCGCGCCGCCGCCTCGGCGCGGCGCCGCGCGGAGAGATCGCGCAGGAGGGCCAGCGCGTAGCGTCCCCCCGCCGGGGCCGGGGAGCGGGGTGAGGGTCAGCTCGATCGGCACCTCGGCCCCGTCCCGCCGCACGGCGGCCGCTCCGCCGGCGCGCCGCTGTCGACGAGCCGGCCATGCCCCGTCGCGCGATAGCGGGCGAGGCCCGCGCGGTGCGCCGCCCGCAGGCGCGCCGGCACCAGCGCGGCGAGGTCCAGGCCGCGCGCCTCCGCGGCCGGGTAGCCGAGGAGCGCCTCCGCCGCCGGGTTCCACAGGACGATGCGGCCGGTGTCGACGTCGGCGACGATCGCCGCCTCGCGCATCACCCAGAAGAGCCGGCCGATACCGAAGTCCTCGGGCCGGTGCGCCGTCGCCATCCGTGCTTCCTCTTCCGTCGGTCGTCGGGCCAGCACGCCCCCGGCGTGACGCCGCGCGTGGCCGCGACCGGCGGTCCCACCCGGCGATCCGCGCGTTATCGGGATGCGCGCCCGCGTCCCGGGGGCGTCGCGGGCGGCGAGGGCGCGGCGCACCGCCCCCAGCAGCCCCTCGATGTGGAGCGGCTTGAGGACGACTTCCACCCCCAGCGCCTTGAGGTGCCCTTCCAGCTCCTCCACCTGCCGCAGCGCCCCGGTGCAGATCACCACCGGGAGGGCGGCGGTGGCCGAGCGCATCTTCAGCTTCTGCAGCAGCTTGCCAGCCGCTCCGCTCGTCGGTCATGATGAAGTCGAGGATCGGCAGGTCCGGGGCGACGCGCTCGATCTCCGCGAGGTCCTGGATCGCGTAGGCGTGCAGGTGGACCTCGTAGCCCTCATCCTCGAGGATCTCGCGGAAGAACTCCAGGATCTCCTGGGTGTCGTCCACGACCATGATCCGCGCGGCCATCGCCTCGCTCCTCTCTCCTCGGGTTGTTGTCGATCGTGCCCGCCCGGCGGGAACGCCCGCCACGCGCCCGCCGCGGCGGATCGCGTCGCGGGCGACAACCGCCCCTGGTCTTCGACCTTGGCGCACGCACCGCCCTTACACCGGCAGTTGCACCATCACGTCACCGCCAGTGGGTCGCTTCGCGCGGCGGAGGACTCATCGCATCGGGTCGCCGAGTGCCGCGGTAGGGCTACGCTGCTCCATCCGGCGTTCGGCGCATCGCGTCCGCGACCAGGGCGACCGGGGCCGAGCCGTGGGCGAGGAAGCGGTCGTGGAAGGCGCGGAGGTCGAAGGCGGCGCCGTCGCGCGCGGCGAGGTCGCGGCGCAGGTCGTGGATCAGGTCGGCGCCGATCAGGTAGATTAGGGCCATGCCGGGGAACATGCTGTTCTTGACCGCTTCCGCCTCGGCCGCCTCCGGCGCCATGCCGACGCGGTCGCGGTAGAACGCGGCTGCCGCGTCGAGCGTGAAGGCGCCGCGGTGCAACTCAACGTCCACGATCGCCCGCGCGGCCATCCGCAGGCGCGCGTGGTGCTGCGCGTAGCCCTCCAGCGGGGTCAGGAAGCCGATCTCGCCCATCAGGTCGGTCGCGTAGCAGGCCCAGCCCTCGGCCATCGTGCCGCCGCAGGGGAGGGCGATCCGCGAGGCGCAGTCCACGGCGGCGACGCGGGCGACGCGGGAGGCGGCGCGGGCGGCGTGCCAGTTCTGGACGTGGTGGCCGATGCCGCCGTGGTGGACGACGTGGTTGAGCTTGATCACGCTATTGTTGGTTGCGCGCAGGCGGCGCTCCCGCTCGGCCGCGGGCAGGCCGGGATCGATGGGTGGCACAAGGTACTCGGTCAGGGGCGCGCGGTCGAAGGGCGCGGGGGAGCGGTAGGGGAGGAAGTAGAGGTGCGGGGCGGCCTCGCGCGCCCACCCCGGCTGCGGCACGTAGCGGATCGGGGCGTCGGGCCAGGTTAGCAGGGCGTGATCCTCGGCCGCCGCGCGGCCGGCCTCCCACAGCTCCCGGTAGCGCGCGTAGTAGCCCTCGGCGGTGGGGTGGGCGTCGGCCAGCCGCGCCAGCGCCTCGGCCGGCGTCCGCGCGCCGAAGTCGGTCGCGCGCGCGGCGAGGTGATCTTCCTCGGCGGCGAGCGCGTCGCGGGCGTAGGCGAGCAGTTCGTCCGCGCCCCGGTCGAGGAAATGGCCGCGCCGCAGCAGCAGATCGAGGGCCTCCTCGCCGCAGGCGTAGCCGGCGCTCGGGCGCGCGGCCAGGTCGGCGCGCAGGTAGGCCGCGTAGGCGGCGAAGGCGGCGGCGGCGCGGTCGGCGGCGGCGCGGAAGCGGGGGTCGGTGATGCCCCCCTCGCGCGCCAACTGGTCGATGCCGCCGCGGAAGAAGGCCAGCGCCCCGGCGCACTCGCGGAGCGCGCGGGCGGTCCAGGCGGGCGGCCCCTCGCGCACGGCGGCCTGCCCCTGCGCCAGGAAGGCCGGGATCGCCGCCATCCGCGCGATCGCCGCCTCGACGCGCTCGGGGAGCGGGGCGAAGGGGCGCAGGAAGAGGGCGATCGCGCCGAAGACCGCCTCGCCGGTGTAGTAGCTCGGGTTGCCCGCCGCGCAGTGCCGCGAGGCGTGCTCCCAGCGCTCGATCTCCAGGGCGCCCTCGGCCAGCCGCCGGTCGAGGGCCTCCGCCCCGGTCAGCGGCTCGGCGGGGAGCGCGCGGAGGCGGCGCAGCAAGTCCTCGATGCCGGAGAGGGCCGCGGCCTCGCCGCGCTCGCCGTGGTCCGGGAGGCGGTCGTCGTAGTCGTGGACGCCGATGAAGGTGGCGTCGACCGGCCGGTGGCGGTAGTGCCGCGCGAAGAAGTCGTCGAGCCAGGCGGTGAAGGTGGGCGCCCGCGTGGCCGCGCTCATCGGGCCGCCCCGCGCCCTGGCGCCTCGCCGTCGAGCGGCAGGTCGACCCAGCGGCGCTCGTGGAACGAGCGCTCGACGGCGTTGATCGTCTCCTGCACCCGCGCGCCGTCGGCGAAACCGCCCGCGTTGCGCTCGCCGCCGTCGAGGATCTCGCCGGCGAAGTCGGCGATCAGGTTGGCGTAGAAGAGGGAACGCCACGACTCGCGCGGGTGCCCGCCGGGCGGGTAGAAGCGCGGCGGGATCGCGACCTCCTTGAACTCGACGCCGTCCGGCGTGGCGAGGCGGACCGTCTCGGCGACGCCGAACTCCTCGACCAGCCGGCAGATGATCGCCCCGCGCTCGCCGTAGAGGCGGGCCTCGATGCCGGGGTAGTTGCCGATCGTGACGAAGCTGGTCTGGATCGAGCCGATCGCGCCGTTGGTGTACTCGCCGAGGAAGATGTCGCCGTCGTCGATGTTCATCCGCATCATCCGGCCGGTGGCGCGGACCATCCGCTCGGGGATGAAGTTGCGCATGGTGCCGACGACCCGCGCGTAGTCGGCCCCGACCCACCAGTGGCCGATGTCGATGATCGGGGCGCCGTAGCCCTCCAGCGAGGAAGTCTGGAGGGTCGCCTGGTCGGCGTCGGGGTCGACCTGGCGCAGGGGGTTCTGGGGATCGAGCCACTGCGAGTTCTGCTCGTAGCCGTTGAAGATGAAGGGGCGGCCGACGAACCCCTCGTCGATCAGCGACTTGGCGTACTGGACGCCGGGGCTGTAGCGGAAGGTGAAGCCGAGCTTCGTCTTCAGGCCGCGCTCGCGCGCCAGGGCGGCGAGGCGGCGGGTCTCGCGGAAGTCGTAGGCGACCGGCTTCTCGCAGAGGACGTGCTTGCCCGCCTCGAGCGCCGTGGTCGCCAGGGCGAGGTGGGTGTGCGAGGGGGTGACGATGTCGATCACGTCGAGGTCGGGCCGGGCCACGAGCGCCTGCCAGTCGGCGGTCGCCTCGGGGATCGCGAAGTGGGCGGCGCAGTCGCGCGCGCGGTCGGGCGCGACATCGCCGATGGCGACGACCGCGCAGCGCGGGTCGCGCTGCCAGCCGGGGATGTGCGCGGACCGCGCCCAGGCGCCCGCGCCGAGCACGCCGACCCGCAGTCTGCTCTCCCGCATCCGAGCCCCCTCCCTCCTGCCTCGATCCGTCGCGGCCCGCGCGCCGTCGCCTCCCGGACGGATTCGCGCGCCTGGGGCGCGAGCCACGCCGGTCGGCGGGCCAGCCGGAGTATAGGGCCACACCGGCGAGCGCGCCACCGGCGGCCCACTTCCGGATTCACAGAGGTAAGGAGGTTGGTCGCGCTGGCGACTGAAGTCGCGCCTGCCGGCCCGCGGGCCACGAAGTCCGCCGCCGCGGACTGGGATCGGGGCCAGGCCCCGGGCGCTCTCGATCGACGCGATGTTCGGGCAAGCCTCAGTCCGGCATGGCCGGACTTCATGGCCCGCGGCCGGCAGGCGCGACTTCAGTCGCCAGCCGCTCCTCCCCACGGCAGAAGACCTGCCCTGTAAGCCAATCCCCCGGGGGCGTTCTCCGCACCCTCGGCGCCTCTTTTGACAGGGCGCGCGGCGAGGGGCGATACTCGCGCCGTCGGGGAGCGGCACGAGGAGAGGGAGGCGCCAATGTCCACGCAAGCGCAGGCACGCGAGGTTGCACCGAACGCGGCGGGGGGGCCGGACCCGCTGGCGGGGCTGGAGTGGCGGCTGCTCGGGCCGCACCGCGGGGGGCGGGTCGTGGCGGTGGCGGGCGATCCGGTCAATCCGCTGGTCTTCTACTTCGGGGCCTGCGCCGGGGGCGTCTGGAAGACGACCGATGCCGGCGTCACCTGGGACAACGTCTCGGACGGCCACTTCAAGACGGCGGCCGTCGGCGCGCTGGCGGTGGCGCCCTCGGACCCGAACGTGATCTACGCCGGGATGGGCGAGACGGCGATCCGCGGCAACGTGGTCCACGGCGACGGGGTCTACCGCTCGACCGACGGCGGGGAGACCTGGGTACACCTGGGGCTGGCGGAGACGCGCCACATCGCGCGCGTCCGGGTCGATCCGCGCGATCCGGACACCGTCTACGTCGCGGCGCTGGGGCACGTCTGGGGGCCGAACCCGGAGCGCGGCGTCTACCGCTCGAAGGACGGCGGCGCGAGCTGGGAGCTGGTGCTGCACCGGGGGGACCGGGCCGGCGCGATCGACCTCTCGCTCGACCCCCACAACCCGCGCATCCTCTACGCGGCGCTCTGGGAGGCCGGGCGCACGCCCTACAGCCTGAACAGCGGTGGCCCGGGGAGCGGGCTCTTCAAGTCGACCGACGGCGGCGACACCTGGGTCGAGATCACCCGCAACCCCGGCCTGCCGGCGGGGACCATCGGCAAGATCGGCGTGGCCCTGTCGCCGGCGCGGCCGGGGCGCGTCTGGGCGCTGGTGGAGGCCGAGGACGGGGCGCTCTTCCGCTCGGACGACGGCGGGGCGACCTGGCAGCGGGTCTGCGAGAACGACGACCTGCGGCGGCGGGCCTGGTACTACATGCACATCTTCGCCGACCCCCGCGACCCGGAGACGGTCTGGGTCCTCAACCTCCAGTGCTGGAAGTCGACCGACGGCGGCAAGAGCTTCACCGCGGTGCCGACGCCGCACGGCGACAACCACGATCTCTGGATCGACCCGGCGAACCCGCTGCGGCTGATCGAGGGGAACGACGGCGGCGCCTGCGTCTCGTTCAACGGCGGCGCGTCGTGGTCGACGATCTACAACCAGCCGACCGCCCAGTTCTACCACGTCACCGCCGACACGCGGTTCCCCTACCGCGTCTACGGCTCGCAGCAGGACAACAGCGCGATCACCCTGCCGAGCCGCTCGATGCGCGGCGCGATCACCGAGGCCGACTGGTACGTGCCGGGCGGCGGCGAGAGCGGTTATATCGCCGTGCGCCCCGACAACCCGAATATCGTCTTCGGCGGCGCGATCGGCAGCGGGCCGGGGGATGGCCTGCTCTACCGTTACGACCACGCGACCGGCCAGGTCCGCAACATCACCGTCTGGCCGGAGCTGAAGGGGATGGGCGCGGGGGCCGAGTCGCTGAAGCACCGCTTCCAGTGGACCTTCCCGGTCGAACTCTCGCCGCACGACCCGAACGTCCTGTACGTTGCGGGCGAGCGCGTCTTCCGCTCGACTGACGAGGGGGCGAGCTGGGAGGCGATCAGCCCCGACCTGACCCGCAACGACCCGTCGAAGCTGGGGCCGTCCGGCGGGCCGATCACCCGCGACAACACCGGCGCGGAGCACTACTGCACGATCTTCGCCTTCCGCGAGTCGCCGCACGAGCCGGGCGTCTTCTGGGCCGGC
>JAUJMV010000001.1:466655-470162 GCA_030446685.1 Thermomicrobiales bacterium
TCCCGGCGGACGACTTCACGCGGACGATCCGCGAGGACCCGGCGCGGCGCGGCCTGCTCTACGCCGGGACGGAGTCGGGCGTCTACGTCTCGTTCGACGACGGGGGCCGCTGGCAGCGGCTGGGGGGCAACCTGCCGGTCGTGCCGATCCACGACCTGATCGTCCAGGGCGACGAGCTGGTGCTGGCGACCCACGGGCGCTCCTTCTGGATTCTCGACGATCTGACGCCGCTGCGGCGGATGGCCGAGGGGAGCGCGCCGGCGGCGGTGACGCTCTTCCCGCCGCGCCCGACCCACCGCATCATGGCCGGGCGCGCCAACGCGCCGGCGGTGGCGGAGGGGCTCAACTTCCGGCGCGTCGGGCCGCTGACCGTCACCTACCGGGAGCGGAAGGCGGCGCACGGCGCGGCGGCGCAGACCTACTACGACGCCGGGCAGAACCCGCCGGACGGGGTGCAGGTCCATTACTACCTGAGCGAGCAGCCGCGGGGGGCGGTGAAGCTGGCCTTCCTCGACAGCGCGGGCGCGGTGATCGCGTCGTTCACGAGCGCGGCGGCGAACGGCGCGCCCGCAAAGGAAGAGCCCGCGCCGGTCGAGGGGGAGGTGCCGCGCGGGCTGACCGAGGGGGAGGAGGGGGCGGCGCCGGAACTGGAGGAGGCGGAGACGCCACCGAGCGCGACCCTGCGCGCCCCGGCCGCGGCAGGGCTCAACCGCTTCGTCTGGAATATGCGCCACCCGGAGGCCCGCCAACTGCCCGACGAGAACACGCTGGAGCGCTTTGTCGTCCCCGGCCCGCTGGCTGCGCCGGGGGCCTACCGGGTGCGGCTGACGGTGGACGGCCAGACCCGCGAGGAGCCGTTCACGCTCCTGAAGGACCCGCGCCTCGCCACCACCGACGAGGACTTCGCGGCCCAATTGGGGCTGCTGCTGCAGATCCGCGACAAGTTGTCGGAGGTGCATGACGCGGTGGCCCGGCTGCGGGACATCCGGCAGCAGGTGGAGGGCTGGACGCGCCGCACCGCGGGGCAGGAGCACGGGGGGCGGGTCGCGGAGGCGGCGCGGGGGATCGCGGCGCACCTGGACGAGATCGAGGGCGAGCTGATCCAGGTCCGGGCGGCCAGCGCGCTCTCCTTCCCCGCCCGGCTGAAGGAGAAGCTGGCGACGCTGACGATGGTCGTCTCGAACGCGGATGCCGCCCCGACGGCGCAGGCGCGGGAGGTCTTCGCCAGCCTGCGCGAGCGGGTCGACCGGCAGGTGGCCCGGCTCGACGGGGTCGTCGGGGAAGATTTGGCCGCGTTCAATGCCCTGCTGCGCGAGGCGGCGGTGCCGGCGGTCGTGCCGCTGCCCGCCGGCGCCGGGGCGCGGGGACAGTAGCGGCCTCGGCGCGATCGCGGCCCGCGCCCGACCGGGCGCGGGCCGCGCGCCGTGCGGCGAACCGAGGTCGCGCGTCAGCGGCGCGGGCTGCGCAGTTGCGCCATCAGGCCGCCGTCGGCGTAGAGGATCTGGCCGGAGATGAAGCGCGCCGCGTCGGAGACGAAGTAGAGGACCGCCCCGGCGATGTCGTCTGGCGTCCCGCCGCGCCGCAGCGGGAGATCGCCCCCACGCCCCTCGGGGGGCGCGTCGGCGGTGGCGGCCGGGCCGATGGCGTTGACGCGGATGCCGGCGGGGCCGAGGTCGGTCGCCAGGGCGCGGGTCAGGGCGTCGAGCCCGCCCTTGGTCACGTCGTAGACGACGTTGTTGTGGTGGGCGCGCTGCGAGCCGCCGACCGACGTGATGTTGACGATCGCGCCGCCGTCCCCCTGCTCGACCATCCGCCGGGCGGCGCGCTGGGCGCAGAGGAGCGCGCCGCGCAGGTTGACCGCGAGGATCTGGTCGATCCGCTCCTCGGGCCAGGTCAGGAAGTCGCCGCTGGTGTCGGTCAGCCCGGCGTTGTTGACCAGGATGTCGAGCCGGCCGAACTCCCCCACCGCCGCGGCGACCAGCGCGTCGGCGGTGGCCGCCTCGCCCACGTCGCCGGCGACGAAGACCGCGCGCCCGCCGTCCCGCGTGGTCTCCGCGACCTGCCGCTCGGCCGCCTCCGCGCGCCGCCCGTTGAGGACGACCGCCGCCCCATTCGCCGCGAGCGCGGCCGCGACCCCGCGCCCGATGCCCCGCGTCGAGCCGGTCACGATCGCCACCTTGCCCTCCAGGGGCACGCGCAGGCCCGGTGCAACCATCGGTGTCCCTCCTCCTCTTCGATCGCGCGCCTCGCGAGACCCCTCCGAACGACCGAGGGGCGCGGCGCCGGAATGGCGGCGCCCGCCGATCCCCGCGGCGACTCCCCGTGATGCCCCGGACGCGGGGTTGGTCAGGGCAACTCATCCTCCCGCGGCGGGTCGGTCAGCCACGCCTGCTTGGCCTGCTGGGCGGGGCGGTCGAGGTGCGCCTGGTCGGCCACGCGCGCGACCCAGGAGATCATGATCCAGTGCGGCTCCCCGGTCGCGTCCGCCTTCAACTTGAGCGAACCGCCCACATCGACCCGATCCACCATCCCGAGCACCTCGTCGTCGCTCCCGACGACCATCATGTTCTCGCGGAACTGCGCCAGCGTCACCCTGGTGGTCCCGCCGGGGCGCTGGGTGGACGGGAGCGTGAGGGTCGTCGGCGGCTCGCCGAGGGGGAGCTGGTTGGTGTCGGCGCCCCGCTCCGGCGGGACGGCCGCGCCGACGGCCGGCGTCTCCCCCCCACTCGCGCCCGCGCCCGGTTCCGTCGCCGCGCGATCCCGATCGTGCTCCGGTTGCATCTCCACGCTCCTCCCGCCTGCATTACCATCTCGCCCGCGACCAACGCGCGCGGGCCGGCTCCGCGGGCAGCAGGAGCAAGATGCCTGCCAGATGGATCACCGATCAGGCATTGGGTCGGGCGCTCGCCGGATTCCGCGCCCTCCGGTCGTCGGCGGACACGGCGTGAACGCGCCCGTTGTCGAGGGCGCGCGGCGCCCCCGCCGTGCCGCCAGCCCATGCCTGGGGGCGCCTACGCCGTGACCGAGGCGGTGGTGAGCCAGTGGGGGTTCTTGGCGGTGCCGTCGAAGTTGCCGGTGGTCTTGTAGCCCTCCAGCCCGCCGCCGCGCGCCCGGTCGGCGGTGCGGGCGCGCAGGGCGTCCAGCTCCTCCGGCCCCATCGGCGTGAAGTCCCGCCAGACGCGCAGCGCCTGCTCCAGGATGGCGAGCGAGTCGCAGCCGGTGATCACCACGGAGGTCGGCAGGCTCAGCGCGTAGCGCAGGCACTCCTCCGCCGTCGCCGTCCCGCTGCGCACCGCCTCGCCCGCCGCCAGGGGCTTCATGCCGAGGACGCCGATGCCGCGCTCCACCAGCACCGGCAGCACCCGCTCCTCGAAGCTGCGGTGGTGGCGGTCGACGCAGTTGAGGGGAAGTTGCACGGTGTCCCAGTCGAACCCCATCCCGAGCATCTTGAGGTGGATGTCCGGGTCCTTGTGTCCGGTGAAGCCGAGGAAGCGGATCTTGCCCGCC
>JAUJMV010000001.1:470262-510418 GCA_030446685.1 Thermomicrobiales bacterium
TCCGCCTCGCCGCCGGAGTAGTCCCAGCAGTTGTCCATGAAGGTGACGCCGGCGTCGATGGCGGTGCGGATGAGGCGGATCGACTCCGCGGCGTCGCGCGGCCGCGCCGCGTGCGCCCCGCCGATGCCGAGCGCGCTCACGCGCTCCCCCGTCCGCCCCAAGGTGCGATACTCCATCGGTCATCCTCCTTACGTCGTGCGCGCGGCGCGTCCCGCCCGTCGCGCGAGTATAGCGCACCGGGCGCCGCGCGCGTGGGGTGGGGAGCGCCCCCCAGCTCCACAACAGTGGGGGGAGAGGGCCGGTTCAGTCGCTTTCACCCCCCCCGGAGTTGGGGGGCGCAACTGGCCTTGTGTTCCCGCGCGCGATGGGGTATCAATGCGCACCGGCAGGCGGACGCCGGGGCGAACGGGAGGGGGGACGATGGGTGGGCTGGTCTTCGGGGCGATCGCGCCCCACGGGCATCTGGCGATTCCCGAGGCTTGCGCGCCGGGGGAGCGCGGCCTCGCCGGCGCGACGCAGGGGGCGATGGCCGAACTTGGCCGCCGCTTCGCCGCGGCCCGCCCCGACGCGACGATCCTCTGCACGCCGCACAACGTCCACGTCGAGGGCCACCTGGCGGCGATCGTCGCCGGGCGCCTCGCCGGCTCGCTGTCCGACTGGACCAGGGAGGCGATCGAGTTGCGCTGCCCGACCGATCGCGACCTGGCGGGCGCGGCGCTCGACGCCCTCCGCGCGGCCGGGCTCCCGGCGGTCGGCGTCAGCTACGGCGGCAACGACCCGGCCACGGCGACCGCCCCGCTCGACTGGGGCGCGCTGATCCCGCTCTGGTTCATGGGGGGTCGAACCGATCCGCCGGTGCCGGTGGTGGTCCTCAGCCCGGCGCGCGACCTGCCGCGCGAGGCGCACGTCCGGGCGGGCCGGGCGCTCGCGGCGCTGGCGGCGTCCTCCGGCAGGCGGGTGGCGCTGATCGCCAGCGCGGACCACGGCCACGCCCACCGGGCCGACGGGCCGTACGGCTACGATCCGGCCGCCGCGGAGTACGACGCGCGCGTCGCGGATCTGGTGCGCGCGGACCGGCTGGCGGGACTGCTGGAGATCGACCCGGCGCTGGTGGCGGCGGCGAAGGCGGACAGCTACTGGCAGATGCTGATCCTCCACGGGGCGCTCGGCGACGGGTGGCGGGGGGAGTTCCTGTCTTACGAAGCGCCCACCTACTTCGGGATGCTCTGCGCGGCCTACGCCCCCGGCAACGGCTAACACGACCTCACCCCCGCTGCGCCCTCACCCCCGCCGCCTGCGGGCGGCACCCCCTCTCCCAATCCTGGGAGAGGGGGAGGGCCGGCTCTACCGCTCTCGCGATGGCGGAGCGCGCCGGGGCGGGGCGTGGGTGTTCACGCCCGCAGGCGGGTACCCGACGCCCCGACGGATCAGCCGGCGCGTTCGTGCCGCGTCGGATGCGCGGCCCGGGCGATGGGAGGAGGGCAGTGGGCGCGGATGGAATGGGTGCGGGCCTGCCGGCCGCGCGGCCGCGGCTGCGGGGGTTGGGCATCACGGTCGGGACGCTGCCGCCGGGGCCGCGCAACGCGATCACCGATGTCGCGGGCGTGCGCGTCGGCCACGCCACGATCGTCCACGGCGACGGCCCGCTGCGGGTGGGCCACGGCCCCGCGCGCACCGGCGTGACCGCGATCCACCCCCACGAGGGCTCGGCCTACGCCGCGCCGGTGCCGGCGGCGATCGCGGTCCTCAACGGCGCGGGGGAGATCACCGGGCGCTCGCAGGTGGACGAGTACGGGACCCTGGAGTCGCCGATCCTCCTGACCAACACCCTGTCGGTCGGCGCGGCCCACCGCGCCTGCGTGGAGTGGCTGGCGCGGCGCGAGCCGGCGCTGGCCGCCGGGGACGACTTCGTGATCCCGGTCGTCGCCGAGACGTTTGACGGCTTCCTCAACGACAGCGCCGGGCAGCACGTCACGGCGGAGCACGTCTTCGCGGCGCTCGACGGGGCGACGGGCGGCCCGGTGGCGGAGGGCAACGTCGGCGGCGGGACGGGCATGAGCCTGTTCGGGTTCAAGGGGGGCATCGGGACCGCCTCGCGCCAGGTCGCGCTCGACGGCGCCCTCTACACGGTCGGGGTGCTGGTGCAGGGCAACTTCGGGCGGCGGGAGGATCTGCTGATCGACGGCGTCCCGGTGGGGCGGGCGATCCCCGATCTGCTCCCGGAGCGCGGCCCCGGCCGCGGCGACCGCGACAGGGCGGACGGCTCGGTCATCGTCGTGATCGGCGCCGACGCGCCGCTGACCGACCGGCAGCTCGGCCGCCTCTGCCGGCGCGGGATGCTCGGGCTGGGCCGGGTCGGCGCGACGGCGCGGCACGGCTCGGGCGATCTGCTGCTCGCCTTCGCCAACGCTCCGGAGGCGCGCGGCGACCGGGCCGACCGGTCGGCGCTGCGCGCGACCCGCCAGGTCAACGACCGGCAGCTCGACGACTTCTTCCAGGCGACGGTCGAGGCCACCGCCGAGGCGGTCCTCAACGCCCTGGTCGCGGCCGAGACCCTGACGGGGCGCGACGGTAACACCGTCCACGCCCTGCCGCACGACCGCCTGCGGGCGGCGATGCGCGCCCACGGGCGGCTGGGGGAGGGCTGACCGGCGGGTGCCGGTCGGCAGATGGCGGGCGGTGCGGCGCCACTGGTCAGTCCGCGGGCCAGATCGCGCGCATCTCCCAGGCGTCCAACGTCCGCAGCCGGGCGACCCCGCCCTTGGCGACGAGGTCGAGGCCGAGGCTGTCGGGGCGGCTGGGGTAGACGCGCTCGGCGATGCAGGCGCGCTCGTTGGCGAAGACCTCGATCGCCGAGCGGTCGAGGAAGACCCGGAGCCGCAGCAGGCCGTCGGGGTCGAGCGGGCAGGGAACTTCCGCCCGCGCGCCCTCGGTCGCGGGGTCGAGGCTCGACCGGGAGGTGTCGACCCGCAGCCGTCCCCGCGCGCGGTCGAAGCTGATCCGCGTCTCCTCCTCGCCCCCGGTCGAGCAGCGGACGGTCAGACCGCAGTGGGCGGCGTCGCCGGGATCGAGGGTGGCCGCGATCTCGAGGCAGTCACCGCGCAGATCGCCGAGCAGGCCGCGCGCGCCGGGCGCGATGTCGCGCGCGCCGACGTGCCGGTGGGCGCCGCGCAGCGCCTCCATCTCCGGGGCGGGCGCCTGGCGCAGGTCGCCGTCCGGCCCGAGGGTCAGAACGCGCGGCAGCGACATCACACCGGACCAGCCGGCGGCCAGTTGGGCGTCTTTGGTCCGCCCCTCGCGCAGCCAGCCCCAGAGGAGCCGCCGGCCGCGGTCGTCGCGCATCGACTGCGGCGCGTAGAGCCGGCCCCCGTCCAGCAGCCCCTCGGCGCGCGGCGTGAAGCGGTGGCCGGCGTAGTCGCCGACCATGTAGGCGGCGTAATGCAGCCGCCCCGGCTCCCAGACCGACACGACGAGGAGGTGGCGGCCGTCGAGCGGGCAGAGCTGGGGGCATTCCCACATCACGCCGGTCCAGAAGGGCTCGCGCCGCCCGGTGTCACCGACGCGGATCGGCCCCAGGTACTCCCAGTCGGCCAGGTCGGCCGAGCGGTAGAGGAGCACCGCCCCGCCGACGCCGGTGATCCCGGCACCGTAGACCATGTACCAGGCGCCGTCCTCGCCGCGCCAGACGCTGGGGTCGCGGTACTGGACGAGGTCGAGCCCCGGCGGGCGCTCCGGGACGACCGGGTTGCCCGGCCATTTCTGCCAGGTGCGCAGCCCGTCGCGGCTGGTGGCGAGGCAGACGAGCTGGTGCTCGCGGTGCGGCCCGCGCACGCCGGTGTAGACGAGGGTCGGCACGCCGTCGTTGTCGACCGCGCAGCCGGACCAGCAGCCGTCCTGGTCGGGCGAGTCGGGCGTGGGGGTCAGCGCGACCGGCAGGTGCTCCCAGTGGACCAGGTCGTCGCTGACGGCGTGGCCCCAATGGATCGTGCCGTGGAAGGGGCCGTGGGGGTTGTACTGGTAGAAGAGGTGGTAGCGCCCGCGCCACTGGATCAGCCCGTTCGGATCGTTGAGCCAGTTCGCCGCCGGCAGGAAGTGGTAGCGCGGCCGGTGCGGGTCGGCGCGCAGCCGCTCCCGCAGCGCCGGGTCCAGCCGTTCCAGCAGNACGGGAGTCGATCGTCAATGCCTTCCTCGGTTACGCCAGCCGCTGGTACGAGCGCCCCCCCACCTTCGACAGTGACTGGCAGGCCCTGCTGGTCAGCCCCGCCCCGCCGCACCAACCGCGCGGCGGCGTGATCTATCCGATCGAGCGGGGGCGCTGGATCGTGACGCTGACCGGGACCGCGCGCGACTACCCGCCAACGGACGAGGCGGGGTTCCTCGACTTTGCGCGGAGCCTGGATACGCCCTTGCTGCACGACGCGATCCGCGATGCGCGACCGCTCTCGCCGATCTGGGGTTATCGACGGACGGAGAATCGCCTGCGGCATTACGACCAATTGGATCGCCGACCGGAGGGCTTCCTAGTGCTCGGCGACGCCGTCTGCACCTTCAATCCCGTCTATGGGCAAGGGATGACGGCCAGTGCCTTGGGGGCCTTAACGCTCGACCGGTGTTTACGCGAGCAACGCCGCCGGCACCCGCACGGCGATTTGGGCGGTTTAGCGGGACGTTTCCAACACCGGTTGGCACGGAGCAATGCTACTCCCTGGCTGCTCGCCACCAGCGAGGACTTCCGCTGGCCGCTGACGGAGGGGGGCCGCCGCAGTTACCGGACCCGGATCGCGCACCACTACCTCGATCGCGTCCTGGCGGCCGTCCCCAAAGAGCGGGCCGCCCAGCAGGCGCTCCTCGAGGTGCTGCACCTGGTCAAATCCCCCATTGCCCTCGCCCACCCACGAATCCTGGCGAGCGTCCTTGCGGAAGCGGCACGGGCGCTCGCGCACCGAACACCTCCACCTCGGCACGGCCGGGAACACCCGGCATAGCGCCCCTGTGCTGGCGAGGTGGCCCACCCGCTAGCACACACCGTTGCACCCATCCCCAAGCACATTCGCAGCCCTGTTTTTCGCAAGCTTTCGAAGGGTCCCGCCAGCACCTCGACCTGCTCTCCGAGGAGCGCTGCTAGCCCGCTCGCCCCGTAGGGCCGGAATTCGGCGCCGCGTCCCAGGCCCAACCGGAGCAGTCGGGCGGCTCGACGCCCTGCTGGGTCAGGATCGTCGCGATCTGGGCGCGGTGTTCGGTCGCATGGTTGATCGCCTGGACGTAGACGGTCGCGGCTGGCAGCGAGTAGGGACGGCCCTGGTACTCGCCCTGTAGCACCTCGTCTGGATCGGCGCGTTCGGCCAGCGCGATTAGGGCGCGGCCACTCTCCTCGAGCGTCTGCTGCAGCCGTTCGGCACCCGGCCAGCCGTCGCGTTCACCGTAGGTCGGCTGGCGGCCACTCAGCCGCAGGATATAGCGCTGCTCCGCGCCGGCAATGTGCATCAGCGTGTGCCGGACGGAGCCGGCCGTGCCCGGCACGGTTGCGTCGAGCTGCGTGTCGGCCAGGCCCGCGCACGCCGCGACGGCGCGCACATTCGCCCAGCGGTTATACTCGAATAACTTGACCAGGATCGACGCCATCGCATCACCTCCGTACGGCACCATGGCCAACGTCGAAGTCATCAAGCGCTATGTGAATAGTACCGTGTCCCACCGGCAGTGCGAAGGGCGAGGGAGGTGTCAGTCGCGCGGCTTCGGTGTACAGTGGGCGCAGCGATCACACGGCGAGGATGACCACGGACCGAAGGAGTGCCGAAGCCGATGAGCGACACCCCGCAGCGACCGCGACGCCGTGGTCGGCCACGCAAGGCGCTACCCGTGGAAGGCGGTCACCACCACGAAGGGGACCGCCGGCGCTACATCGAACTCGCCGGCCAGATGGAAATCCTCGGCTTCACCGAGCCTGACGACCTTTTCCTCCAGCGGGAAGAATGGCTCATCCAACAAATTTGGGAGCTTGCGCAGAAACGCAACCTCATTGAGTTGGTCGACGAGACCCCAAGCGACGAAAATTGAGTACTATTTTTGCTATGCTAGCCAAAATCAATACTCTATGTTATGCTACAGCGCAATGAGATAGTCGGCACCACAGAAGGTTGGGCGCTAGTTGGCCCGGATACCGGTTCTGGCGTCCCCAAGCAGAGGGCATCCCCCCGCAGACACTGCCGCGAGCAGCCAATGCGGTGATCACCGCATGGTGATCAGCCCGCTATCAGCTGATGGAGGGTTTCTTCATGCCCTCAGCAGAGCGGTGGCCCCGTGTCTCCCGCACCTACCCCTGCCCGATCTGCCAGAAGGCCGACTGGTGCCAGGTCAGCCCCGATGGCGCTATTGCAGGCTGCATGCGGGTTGTGGAAGGCGCCTTCAAGGCGCGCGACCTGGCGAGCGGGGCAACGTGCTACTACCACCGGCTCGCCGGCGACGCACCGCCACCAGGGGCGGCACGGCCGGCGCCCCGCCCTGCGACCGCCGCCCTGCACGACATCGCGCGCGTCCGCGCCCTCTACGCGACCCTCGCCGTGCACTGCGCCGCCGCCCTCCCCGACGACGCCCGCCAGGACCTGGCGCGCCGCTTCGGCCGGTTCGCCGACGAGGTCATCGCCCGCTGGGGCATCGGCTATTGCCCGGTCGGCGCCTGGCTCCCGCTGCTCCTGCAGCGGTCCGGCCACCGCGGCCTCGGCCGCCAGGCCGGCGTCCTCACCCCGGGCGGTACGACGGTCAGCAGCCTCGCCGGCCGGCTGGTGATCCCCTACCGCCGCGGCGGCCAGGTCTGCGACCTGCGGGGGCGGGGCTCCGCGGGCGCGGGCACACCGGCGAGCGGAACCTGCACGGGGCCTACCGGGCGCGGCGGGTCGACGACCTCTTCTTCAACCACGACGCCCTCGACCGGCTCGCGCCCGGCGGCACCCTCCACCTCGCCGGCGGCGCCTGGAAGGCGATCGCCCTGGCGCTCGTCGGCCTGCCCGCCGTCGGCACGCGCGGCGAGGGGGAGCTGACGGAGGGGCAGCTGCGCCAGCTGGTGGCGCGCCGGCCGGGTACGGTCGTGCTGCACGTCGACGCCGAGGACCCGCGCCCCGGCCGGCCGCAGAGCGAGGGGCGCCGGCTGGGGCAGCACAAGGCCCGGCGGCTGGTCGCGGCCGGTCTGGCCGTCCGGGTCGCCGAGCGCGCCGCGCGAACCAGGCACGCCGAAGGCCGATCCCGACGCGCTGCTGCGAACCTACGGCCCTGCCTTGCTGCGCGCCTGCGCCTTCTGCGCGTTGCCCTGGAGGCTTGGGAACTCGCGCTCGGAGCAGCTCCAGCGATCGGGGCATTACCGCATTTGGACGCTGGTGCATCTTGACATCAGAGCATTAGGATGCCACACTGGAACCTCTAGTGTACGTACACTTTCCAGCGAGGGAGGTCCACGGGTGGCGAGTAAGGACGAGGTGCACAACGTTGTCGCAGGAGGCCGAGGAGCCGGAACGCTTCCGCACGACGGTCTACCTGACCGAGGTCGAGTTGACGTCGCTCGACGAATTGAAGAGTCACTTCCGGCGCCAGGAGAAGCGTAAGATCGATCAGTCGCAGCTGATCCGCGAGGCGATCCGGCACTACCATGAGGCGCTGCTGGTGCGCTAGAGTCGGCGCCCGCAGGCGAGAGGGGACGCGCGATGGCGCACGGCAGGCGTGACGCCAAGGGGGAGGGAACGATGACCGTGACGATCGCGATCGCCAACGCCAAGGGAGGTGTGGGTAAGACGACCACGGCACTGCACCTGGCAGCCGCCTTCGCCGAGCGCGGGCTGGCGACGCTCGCGGTCGATGTCGACCCGCAGGGCACGCTGACCCAGCAGCTGGGGATCGCCACCGACCACGAAACACTCACCGTGCGCGAGGTCCTCTTCGACAACCGCCCGCTGCGGGACGTGGCGGTGCCCGCGCGCCCGCACCTCGATGTGGCGCCAGCGGATCTGCGGCTGGCCGACGCCGATCTGGGGCTCGCCCAGGTTGGGGGCGGGGATCTGCGCCTGCGCAAGGGGATGCGTGGCCTGCCGCACGAGGTGGTCGTCATCGACTGCCCGCCCGCGCTCGGGAAGCTGACCTTCAACGCGCTGGTGGCGGCCGATGCCTACCTGGTCCCGATCGACAGCGCCGCCTTCGCGCTGATGGGCATGGACATGCTCTTCCGCACCGTCGAGGAGGTCCGCGAGTACTTCAACCCCGACCTGCGCTTCCTCGGCCCCGTGCTGACGCTGGCCGAGCCGCGCACGGTCGTTACGCGCGCGGTCTACGACCAGCTCCGCCGCACCTACCCCGAGACCTTCGCCACGATGATCCGGCGCAGCCAGAAGGCCAAGGAAGTCGCCTTCGCCCAGGAGACGCTCCTTGACATCGAGCCGACGACCACCGGCGATGACTACCGCACGCTGGCCGACGAGGTCCTGGGCCGGCTCGGCCTCGGTGCCCTCGCCGATGGCACGAGGGTGGGGTAGCGATGGGCGCGGACAGAATCGCCAAACTCCAGGCGGGCCTCACCCGGCAGCAGGAGCAGGCCGCGCCGCGGATTATCCCGACGCCGGTTCACGACCGGCACCACGGCCGCTACGCGCTGCCGGGCGCGTTCATGATCGAGCGCCGGTACCTAATCCCGGACCCGGAGCAGCCGCGCAAGCACTTCGACGAGGAGAAGCTCGCGGAGTTGGCGCGGTCGATCGCCGAGCATGGCATCCTGCAACCACTGCGCGTACGCCCGGCGCCGGAGCACGAGGAGCCTGGGTACTACTACATCGTCGCCGGCGAGCGACGCTGGCGGGCCGCCGGGCTGGCGGACTGTCACGAGCTCCCGGCGGTCGTCCGCGACTCCGAGGCCGACCGGCGCTCCTTCGAGCAACTGGTCGAGAACCTCCAGCGCGAGGACCTCTCCGACCAGGACGAGGCCAACGCGTACGCGCGCCTGCGCCAGCAGGGGTACGGTGTCCGCCAGATCGCGGAGAAGCTCGGGGTCAGCCCGGCGCGCGTCAGCAAGGACTTCCGCCTCTTCGAGGACGACGCGCTGGCCGAGCCGGTCATCCGCGGTGACCTGACCAAGAGCCAGGCCCAGGAGATCCTAATCGCGCCGGCGGAGGTGCGCGCCCCGCTGGCACAAGCGCTCGCCGAGGCGAGCCGGGAGGCGGGGCCGCTGCCGCGGGCGGTCGTGCGGGAGGCTGCCAGGGAGGCGCGCGAGGCGATCCGGCAAGGGCGGACGGTCGCAGAAATTATGGAAAGTGTTTCGCTGCGAAACAGCCCTGGGCGACCGACGGTCACCGTCGCCACCCACGAGCGGGGCGCACCGCTCTCGCGCACCGACCGTGACCTGCTCGCCCTCCGCGACAAGCTCCGGCACTTCTCGCGGCAAGATCCCGGGACGCGGCCGAGCGACTTCGTCAAGGTCGAACTGCTCCGGGCGATCGGTGAATTCGCCGCGTGGTTGGATGATTGATCCTAACCGGCGGGGCGCAGGACCGGTACCAGCCTGCGGGCACGGCGGGGAATCGAACCGGTGAGATCGTCGCGCCGTTGGAGGGCGACATGATAAAGAGAGCCACCCATGGGGGCTGAAAACTTCAATCGGCAGTTCATCCTGCTGGACTTCGCCGACCTGGACAATCCGGAGTTCCTGTCGTTCACCCGGTCGCCGGAGTTCTCGACCTACCTGGTGATGCGACGGCACGTCTGGCGGTCGCGCGACCCGCACTACATGGGTCTGCACGCCCTCTATGCCGACGGTTACCTCGCCTGCTCGCTGGAACGGGAGCAGATCGCCGATCTGCTCAATCTCTCCCTGGTATCGATTAGCAACGACATCCAGGCGCTGGTGCGGCGGACGGTCATCGAGAGTCGTCGCACCGGTCGCCAGAACATCTTCGTGCTCGGCCGCTGGGTCGAGGCCGAGGGCGCCTACTACGAACACTTCCACCTCGACCGGCTTTACGTCAGAAGTAAAGAAAACTTGATATCAGAACTTCAGGTGGGCAGAAATAAAGAAAACTTTACTTCTGACGACAACCGGAGCCGCACGTCTGATGTTAAGAGATCTTTAGCCAATAATAGAGAAAGGAATAGAGAAGGAAATACAGAAGAAAATAGAGAAAGGGATCGTTCGAATATTCGATCGGCCCCCCCATCAAGAAAAAAGGGAGGGACGCGGGGACGGGGGCGTGCGGAGGCGTCGGCGTCTCCCATCGAGCCATCGACCCCGCAGGGCACGCAACAGCCGGGGGAGGCGCGGGCGAGCGAGGCGGCCGAACTAGCCGCGGTGCGGCTCGGGCTGGCCGGGTTCATCGAGGATCTGCGCCGCGAGTTGAACGATCAGGCACCCGCGGGGGCCACGCTGGCGCGGGCAGTCAATCTCTACCGTCGTTCGGGCCTGTCGCTGGAGGAGTTCCACGCCCTGCTGTACGATGCACGCCGGCTCACCCAGCAGCACACCGGGTCGATCCGCGCCCAGCGGGTCGACCGGGGAACGGGGGGGCTAGCGGTCAAGCCGAAGATGGCCTACTTCTTCGGCGTGTTGCAGAACGCGCTCGGCCTGGACGGGGCGGACGCGTCGGGCGGTGCGGACCCGGAGCCGCCGGCGCCGGCGGTGGAACTGCCCTCGTCGGAAGCGCCAGCGGATTCTGCCCCTGCCCCACAGGCCGGCGCCGAGCGCGACTTCGTCGAAGCGGTCGCCAACGCCGCGATGAGTCGCAACATCAGCTGGCGGCTGGCGCGGCAACTGGCTCGCGAGAATGCGCACCTGCTGGCCGACTGGCTCGATCATGGGGGCACCTGGACGCTGGCGCGTGATCCCGGCAAGGCGCTCGCCGAGTTGATCCGGGCGGGGGAGCGCCCGCCCCAGACGCGCATCTCGGGGGACTAGCAGCCCGAAAACCGGTGAGGGGCAACGCCCGTTCGTCACGGCGACCCGAGGAAGCAGACGGTATGAGTGGACCACGGCACGAGACGAAGCCCCGACGGCGTCGGAGCCAGACCGACCGGGACCGACGTCGCCCGCGCGCCTGCCGGACGGGGCGGCGGACGACCCGATCGATTTCCGCGCCAGGGTGGACATCCTCGACTACCTGGCCGCGGCCGGGACCGCGCGCCACCAGCCCCTGCGCGGCTTCGCGCCCGACTACACCGACATCGTGGACTACATCGTCCGCTGCACGCACAAGATGTGGGAGGAGGGCGGGATCGGCCTGCTCTACGACCACTACGCCCAGAACACCGTCGTCTGGTCGGACTGGGGCGCGACGTACGGGCGCGAGCGGACGTTCGAGTACGTGATCCAGCGCCTGGCGGGCTTCCCCGACCTCCGCCTCTACGCCGACGACGTCGTCTGGGCGGGGGACGACCAGGCCGGCTTCCGCACCTGCCACCGCATCACCCAGATCGCCCACAACTACGGCTGGAGCAAGTATGGCCCGCCGACCCGCCGGCGGATCCAGTTCCGCTCGTTCGCCAACTGCATCGTGCGGGAGGGTCGGATCGTCGAGGAGTGGATGGTCCACGACGAAATGACCGTCGTCCGCCAGCTCGGGCTGGACGTGGACGAGACCCTCCGCGCGCTGGCGGAGCAGGTCGATCGGAGCGCCGCCCACGACCTGGTCGGGGAGATCCCGCGGGTCGAGGGCCAGGCGACGCCGGCACCCTACACCCCGCGGCGCCCCGGCGCGTTCGACGTCGAGGACTTCGTTCGGCAGGCGACGCACGAGATCTGGAACTGGCGCCTGCTCAACAAGATCCCGGTCTACTACGCCCCGACCTGCCCGCTGCACGGCCCCTCGGGGCGCGAGCTCTACGGCCACGGCGACGTGAAGGCGTTCGTGCTGCACCTCCTGGCCGCCTTCCCGGACGCCGTACTCCAGATCGACGACCTCTACTGGAACGGCAACGAGCGCGACGGCTACCGCACCGCCTCGCGCTGGACCCTGACCGGCACGCACCGCGGGCTGGGCCACTACGGGCGCCCGACCGGCAAGCAGGTCCGCCTGCTCGGCACGACCTCCCACCGGATCAAGGGGGGGCAAATTGTCGAGGAATGGACGCTGATCAACGAGTTGGCGCTGCTCTGGAAGCTGCGCTACGCGTAGCGCGGGCCGGGGCGGCGCGCGTTCACCAGCACGTAAGGAGGCGCGCGCGATGGACGGGGGCGAGCGTGCGGTCACCGAGGCGGGGACCGGGCCGAACGGGCGCGGGAGCGCCGGCGAACCGACCCAGACGATGCGGGGCTTCGACGAGTTCAGCGACATCGTCGATTACATCAAGCAGAGCACTTACCAGATCTGGGACCGGCGCAACATCGGCCTGATCTACCGCTACTACACGCCGACGACGGTCGTGCATACCTCCGACGGCGACACCTTCGGCCGTGACCAGGTCATCGTCAACTCGCTGACCAAGATGGCCGGCTTCCCCGACATCCGCGATTTCATCGAGGACGTGATCTGGACCGGCAACGACCGGGACGGCTACCGCACCTCGATGCGCTGGACCTGGACCGCCCGCAATACCGGCTACAGCGTCTACGGCCCGCCGACCGGGCGCCGGGTCGTCGTCCGTGGCATCGCCAACTGCGTCGTCCGGGGCGAGCAGGTCATCGAGGAGTGGGTCGTTTACAATGAGTTGAGCCTGATCCGGCAGCTCGGCCTCGACGTCGAGGAGGTGCTGCGCCGGCAACAGGCCGGGGCGCCGCCGCCCGCGCTCGGCCCGGATGGGGTGGGGGAGGTCGAGCGGCTGGTCGGCCAGGAGCCGCCGCCGGAACTGCCGGCGCGGCCGGCGGGCGGCGGGTTCGACATCGAGGATCTGGTGCGGCGCAGCACGCACGAGATCTGGAACCGGCGCATGTTCGGCAAGGTGGAGGAGTACTACGCGCCGAACTACCTCTGCCACGGCGCGTCGGACCGCGAGCTCTACGGCATCGGCGACTTCCGGGGGGATATCCTGGCCCGCATCGCCGCCTTCCCCGACGCCGCGATGCACATCGACGATCTCTACTGGAACGACGACGGCGGCGGCCGCTACCGCACGGCGGTCCTCTGGACGATGATCGGCACGCACACCGGGCCGAGCCTCTACGGCCCGCCGACCGGCCGGCGCGTGCGGGTGATGGGCATCACCAACCACATCGTCGAGGGGGGCAAGTTCGTGCAGGAGTGGACCGAGTGGGGCGAGTTCAACCTGCTGAAGCAGCTCTACGCCCCGCCGGCGGGGTGAGCGCGGGGGGCGCGGGATGGGCGTGAAGGCGGCGATCGGGCCGGCGCCCGCGCGGAAGATCACGTCGGTGGACGTGGCGCGGCTGGCGGGCGTCCACCAGTCGACGGTGTCGCGCGCCTTCAGCGACGACGGCAGCGTCGCCGCGGAGACGCGCGCGCGGGTGCTGGCGGCGGCGCGGCGGCTCGGCTACACCCCCAACGCGATCGCCCGCAGCCTGATCACCAACCAGAGCAACATCGTCGGCGTGGTCATGGCCGGCATCTCCAGCCCCTTCCAACCCTACGTGCTGGAGAAGTTCCTCCAGGCGTTGCAGGAGCGCGGGCGGCAGGCGCTCGTCTTCAGCGCGCCGCCGGGGCAGGAGATCGACGACATCCTGCCGGCGGTGCTCCAGTACCGGGTCGACGGGCTGATCATCACCTCGGCCACCCTCTCCTCGGCGCGGCTGGAAGATTGCGCCCGCGCCGGCACGCCGGTGATCCTCTTCAACCGCAACGTGCCGGGCGGCGGCGCCAGCGCGGTCTGCTGCGACAACGTCGAGGGCGGGCGGCTGGTCGCCAACCTGCTGCTCGACGCGGGCCACCGTCGCCTCGCCTACATCGCCGGCAGCGCCAACAGCTCGACCAACCGGGACCGCGAGAAGGGTTTTACCGACCGGCTCTACGAGCGGGGGATCGTCGGCACGCTGCGGGAGCAGGGCCGCTACAGCTACGAGTCGGGCTACGAGGCCGCGCGCCGGCTGCTGGAGCGCGACGACCCGCCGGACGCGATCTTCTGCGCCAGCGACATCATCGCGCTCGGCGCGCTCGACCTGGCGCGCGAGCGCGGTGTCCGTGTGCCGGACGACCTGTCGATCGTCGGCTTCGACGACATCCCGATGGCGCGCTGGTCGGCCTACGCGCTGACGACCATCCGCCAGCCGGTCGACGCGATGATCGCCGCGACGCTGGCCCTGCTGCAGGAGCGGCGCGCCGCGCCGGACGCGCCGCCGGTCACGAAGCTCTTCCCCGGCGCGCTGGTCGAGCGGGGGTCGGCGCGGCGGGCGAGTGGGGAGGCGGGTGGGCCGGTGGGCGGGTAGTGAACGAAGGCGGCGCGAGCAGTAGGGCAGTTCGTCCTCCACTACCCGCCTACCCGCCCACCCGCCTACCAACTTCGGAGGGGGCATGAGCGGCGGGGAGCGGCGGTTCGACACGATCGTGGTCGGGGTGGGTGGCATGGGGAGCGCCACCTGCTACGAGCTGGCCCGGCGCGGCCGGCGGGTGCTGGGGCTCGAGCGCTTCGACATCCCGCACGGCCGCGGCTCGTCCCACGGCTACACGCGGATCATCCGCCTCGCCTATTACGAGGACCCGTCCTATGTGCGGCTCCTCCAGCGCGCCTACGAACTCTGGGAGGAGCTCGAGGGGCGGGCCGGGGAGCGGCTGCTCCAGATCACCGGCTCGATCGACGCCGGGCCGGAGGGGGGCTGGGTCTTCAAGGGCGCGCTCCAGTCGGCGCTCGACCACGACCTGCCGCACGAGGTGCTGGACGGCGCGGCCCTGGCGGGGCGCTTCCCCGGCTACCGGTTGCCAGCCGACACCCTGGCGCTCTACCAGCCGCGGGGCGGGTTCGTGCTGCCGGAGCGCGCCACCGTCGCCTTCGTCAACGGGGCGCTGGCCAGGGGGGCGGAGATCCACGGGCGCGAGCGGGTGCTGGAGTACGGCCCGACCGCGGGCGGGGGCGTCCGGGTCGTGACCGACCGCGGGGTCTACGAGGCCGCGACGCTGGTGATCGCGGCGGGCGCCTGGAGCGCGCGCCTGCTGCCCGCCCTCGACGGGCTGGCCGTCCCGGAGCGGCAGGTGCTGGCCTGGCTGCAGCCGCTGCGCCCCGAGCTCTTCATGCCCGGGCGCTTCCCGGTCTTCAACCTGCAAGTGCCGGAGGGGCGCTTCTACGGCCTGCCGATCTTCGCGGTGCCGGGCTTCAAGTTCGGCAAGTACCACCACCTCGGGGAGACCGGCGACCCGGACTCCCTGCTGACCGAGCCGACGCGCGCGGACGAGGAACTGCTGCGCGACTTCGCGGCCCGCTACTTCCCGGACGGCACCGGGCCGACGCTGACGCTCGCCGCCTGCATGTTCACGAACACCCCGGACGGGCACTTCATCATCGACCGGCACCCGGAGTGGCCGCAGGTCTTCTTCGCGTCGCCCTGCTCCGGCCACGGCTACAAGTTCGCCAGCGTGATCGGCGAGATCATGGCCGACCTGGCGGAGCGCGGCGAGACGCGCCACGACATCGGACTCTTCCGCCTGGCGCGGCTGCGAGCGGGTGCGGCGGAGCCGGCGGGACCTTCGTGGACGCCCAAAGGCAGGCGCGCGTTCTGTTGGGACGGACCTCCGCCACCGGCCCCTCGCGCCCCTGCGAGGCCCACAGCTTGTTCGGAAGCTTGCCATCGTCAGCGTGATCCTGGGCAGCGGGCCGCTACGATGTCGTGCCGCGCGACGGTGGCGAAGTCGCCGCGACGAGCGCGGATCCACTGGACCAGTTCGACGCGGAGTTGCCCTAGAAGCGCGCCACTTGCGCTGGAATGATCAGACCGCGCTTCGGGCGGTCGCGGAAGAAGGCGTTGGCGAGGCATAGCGCACCCGCGCTGTTGCGCGCCGCTCCAGGTCGGGGAAGTCTTCCAGATGCATGGGGTCTCCTGCTCCACCGGGATCCGCCTCGCCGCCCTTCCCAGCGCGGCGCCGCGGCGCGGCGCGCAGGCGCGCGACGATCGTCGCTCGATGTTGAGGACGCCGAGACGCGCCGTCGCCGAGCGGGGTCCACTGGACCAGTTCGACGCGGTTGCCCTCGGGGTCGCGGAAGAAGACGTTGTCGAGGTGCAGGGTCGGGGAAGTCCGACTGGGTGATCGGGCCTTCCAGCGCGGCGCCGGCGGCGCCAGGCGCGCGACGATCGGCTCTGATGTTGAGGACCGAGATCGCCAGGTGATCGAGCGTCCCCTGGCGGGGGTCGCCGGGGTCGTCCGCGGCGATCAGTTGCACCGCGTGGAGCCAGACGACGCGCGGCGCCGGGTCGTCGCCGATCTGGCGGATGAAGGGGAGGCCGACCGTGTCGCGGTAGAAGGCCAGCATAGCCGCGATGTCGCGCACGCGGATCGCGGTGTGGTGGTGGAACGGCGCGGTCGCGGCCTGGAAGGGTCCGGTCACCGGGCTCTCCTTTCGCTCGTCGCGGCGTCCGCCGCGCAGATACTGTGGGCAGATGGGCGTGTGCGCGGCTCGCGCGGGGGCGAAGACCGTCTGCCCGCCCATCCGCCTATCCGCCTTCGTGCTGCCCGCCACTCGCCTAGCGCCCGCGCAGCCAGGCCAGGCTCCGCGCGATCCGGCCCTCCGGGTCGCCGCCGCCGCGGAACTCGAAGCAGTAGAGGAGCCGCTGCGGCAGGTGGTCGAGCGCGGCGAGGATGTCGCGCAGCGGCAGGACGCCCTCGCCGAGCGCGGTCGGGGGTTCGGCGGGGTCGGCGCCCTGATCTTTCAGGTGCGCGGAGACGGCCCGTCCGCCGACCGCGCGAATGGCGGCCACGATATCCTCGCCGTGCCGCGCGTAGTTGCCGGGGTCGATGTTGGTCGCCAGCGCGGGCGACTGGATGCGCGCCAGGACGCGCGCGATCTCGGCGACGCGCCCGCCGGGCGTCCCCGAATAGTTCTCCAGCGCGAGGGTGACGCCGTGCGCCGCGGCGTGGCCGACCGCCCGCTCGGCGGCGACCCAGTCGCCCGCGTCGTCGTCGGCCGGGACCGGCCCCGGGAAGACGCGCAGTTGGGACGCGCCGAGCGCGCGGGTGTCGGCGATGTCCCGGCGCAGCGCCTCCCCGCCCGCGTCGCCGAAGAGCGTCGTCGTCGTCGCGTAGGTGAGCAGCAAGCCCAGCCGCTCGGCCAGCGCCCGCGCCGCCGGCAGCTCATGGTCCTGGTCCCGCCAGGCCTCCGGGCGCAGTTCGACACCGGCCACCCCGAAGCGGCGCGCGGCCTCGATCAGGTCGAGCGCGCCGACCGTCCCCGACGCCAGTTCGTCCTGGTACTGCATGACCGAGATCAGCACCGGCCGCTCCGCGCTCACGGTCCCCTCCCAAACATCAGTCGCCGGCCGCGCCGGGACGGTCTACTCGGCCGCCCGCAACTCTCGCGCGGCGCGGCGTTCGAGGTCGGCCAGCTTCGCGACGCGCCGGTGGAACTGCTCCTCGTCGCTCATCCGGGCGGCGAGATAGGTCTTCAGGAGATCGAGCGCGAGCTGGTCCCCGACGATCTGCGCCCCGAGGCAGAGGACGTTGGCGTCGTCGTGCTCCACCGACTGGTGCGCCGAGTAGACGTCGTGGCAAAGCGCCGCGCGGATGCCGGGGATCTTGTTGGCGGCCATGCAGGCGCCGATCCCGGTGCCGCAGACCAGCACGCCGCGGTCGGCGTCCCCCGCGCGAACGGGCTCGCAGACGCGCCGGGTGATGTCGGGGAAGTCGACCGGGTCGGTGCTGTGCGTCCCGACATCCTCGACCGTATGGCCCCACTCGCGGAGCGCCCCCACCACCCGCCCCTTGAGCGGGAACCCCGCGTGATCGGCGCCGACGATGATCCGCATCCGCCCCTCCCTCCCCGGCCGCTCCGCGATCCCGCCCAGGCAGTCATTGGGCCGCGGCGACCTGGAATACAAGTCGCTGTTGCCTTCGCCCCCGCCTCGGTATACAGTAGCAACAATCCGCGTTCCTGGAAAGAGCGCCCGCCGCCGAGCGCCCGGTGGCCGGCGGGCGCGCGTCGCCGCGGGCGGTCCGCCGACCGGGGGGGCGGAGAGCAAGCGGCGGGCGACGGGCGCGAACGGGCGATAGGCCGTGCGGCGGCGCGCGACTCCGCGGCTGGCCGCCTTCGGCACGCGCGAACAAGGAGCGAGCGATGGTGCGCAAGAACCGGCTGCGGGAACTGCTCGACGCCGGGCAGCCGAGCCTGGGGACGCGGCTGCACAGCGCCTGGCCGACGATCATCGAGCTGGTCGGCCACAGCGGGGGCTTCGACTACGTCGAGATCCTGGCCGAGTACGCGCCGTACGATCTCTTCTCGCTGGAGAACCAGGGGCGGGCGATCGACCTGTTCGACGGGTTGACCGGGATGATCAAGGTCCCGCAGGAGGCGCGGGCGCACGTCGCGGTCCGGGCGCTCAACTCCGGCATCCAGAACCTCCTCTTCGCCGATGTCCGCACGGCCGCCGACGTCGAGGCGTGCGTCCGGGCGGTGCGCGCCGAGTCCCCGGCGACCGGTGGCCTGCGCGGGGTGGGGCAGGGGCGCGACGTCGGCGTCGTGCTGGAGGTCGGCGCGCCCGCCTTCGTCCAATCGACCGCCGACGCCGTGGTCGCCTTGATGATCGAGAAGCGGGAGGCGATCGAGGACCTGGACGCGCTGCTGGCGGTGCCGGGCGTGGACATGGTGCAGTTCGGCCCGGCCGACTACGCCATGAGCATCGGCGTGGTCGGCGACCGCAACCACCCGGCGGTGCGCGAGGCGGAGCGGTTCATGATCGCGACGGCGCTGAAGCGGGGCGTCGCCCCGCGCGCCGAGATCCAGGACCCCGGCGGCGCAGGGCCGTATCTCGAACTCGGCGTGCGGCACTTCTGCATGGGCACCGACGTCCGCATCCTGTTCAACTGGTACAAGGAGCAGGGCGCCCGGTTGCGGGAGGGCGTCGCCGGCCTCGCGGCGGCGCAGGCGTGACGCAGGATGAGCATGGGCCGGCAGGGGCGGGTTTGCAACCGGGTTGGTCGTCCGTCCCCGACGGCGGAAGTCCGGGCAACCGGGCGGGTTTCAAACCCGCCCCTACGGAAAGCGGGTGGTCTGATCGGGCAATGGGGGACGGTGGATGAGCGGTACGGGAGCACTGGCCGGTAAGCTGGCTCTGGTGACGGGCGCGGGGATCGGCATCGGGCAGGGCATCGCCGCCGAGTTGGCCCGGCAGGGCGCGGCGGTCGCGCTGCACTACGCCCACAGCGCGGCGGGGGCCGAGCAGACCGCGCGGGAGATCGCCGGGATGGGCGGGCGGGCGGTGACGATCGCCGGCGACCTCGCGCGCGTCGAGGACTGCCGGCGCGTGGTGGACGAGGCGGCCGCGTTCCTCGGCGGGCTCGACATCCTCGTCAACAACTCGGGCGTGACCAGGCGCGGCGCGATCCTCGACATAACCCCGGAGTTCTTCGACGAGGTTTTCGGGATTAACATCCGCAGCCAGTACTTCTGCGCCCAGCGGGCGATCCCGCTGCTGGAGGGGCGTGGCGGGGGGAGCATCCTCAACCTGGCCTCGATCCACGCCTTCGGCGGCGTGCCGGGCTACTCGGTCTACGCGGCGACCAAGGGGGCGATCATCGCCCTCACCCGCGAGCTGGCGGTTGAGCTGATCCCCCGGCGCATCCGGGTCAACGCCCTCGCGCCGGGCCACGTCGAGGTGCCGCGCCACCTCGCCAATCCCAACTACACGCGCGAGTACGGCGACAGCATCGTCCCCTGGGGCCGGGTCGGCGAGCCGGCCGACATCGCCAGGGCGGCGGCGTTCCTCGTCTCCGACGCCGCCGACTTCATCACCGGGCAGGTGCTCTACGTCGACGGCGGCACGACGGCCAAGCTCGCCATCACCCCGGCGCCGCTCCCGAAGGAGTAGGCCATGACCGGCGGCCCGTTCAGCCTGGCGGGGCAGGCGGCGATCGTGACCGGCGCGGGGCGCGGCATCGGCCGCGCGACCGCGCTGGCGCTGGCGACGCTGGGGGCCGACGTCGCCCTCTTGTCGCGGACCGGGGCGGAACTGGCGACGGTCCGCGACGAGATCGCCGCCCTCGGGCGGCGGGCGGTGCCGCTCGTCGCCGACGTGGCCGACGGCCCGAGCGTCCGGGCGGCGCTGGACGAGGCGCTCGCCGCCTTCGAGGGGCGGATCGACATCCTGGTCAACAACGCCGGCGGCGGCGGGCGCGTCGGCATCGCCGAGCTGACCGAGGAGGAGTGGGACCGCATCGTCGCCGTCAACCTGAAGGGCGCCTTCCTCTGCGTCCGGGCGGTCGCCCCGACGATGATCGCGCGCGGGCGCGGCAGGATCGTCAACCTGACGTCGATCTTCGGCGTCGTCGGCTATCCCAACCGCGCCGCCTACGCCGCCGCGAAGGGCGGCCTCGTGCAACTGACCCGGCAGCTCGCCGCCGAGCTGTCGCCGCACGGCATCACCGTCAACGCGGTCGGCCCGTCGGCGATCCGCACCGCCGTTACCGCGCCGATCCTCCAGCCGGGCATGCCCTACACCGAGCACGCCTTGCGGCGGATGCCGCTCGGCCGCCTCGGCGAGCCGGACGACGTCGCCTGGCCGATCGCCTTCCTCTGCTCCCCCGCCGCCGGCTACATCACCGGCCACATCCTGATGGTGGACGGTGGCTGGACGGCCGTCTGAAGTCGCGGCCGGCGCGGGCGTTACCGCCTGGCCGGGCGCAGATCGAGCAACTGCCGCCCCAGGTGGCCGAGGAGGACGTCGTAGGGCGCGGGGTTCTCGGGGTGGTGCTCGAAGCGGGCGCGCTCGAAGTACTGGACCGTGTACTCCTTCCCGTCGGTTGGGCTGACCTCGCGCAGTTCCTCGGTCAGCGGCAGGCCGTAGGCCGCCAGCCCGCCGTTGGCCTCCCAGTAGGCGCGGAAGGGGCCGCCGAGGTTGTGGCCGGTCTCCGGGAAGTGTTGGGCGTCGGCGCGGGCCGCGACTGGCGGGTCGGGCGGGTGGAACGCCTTGCCCAGGAAGCCGAGCAGGATCTCGTAGGGCGTCCCGGCGTGCTCCGGGTGGTGCTCCAGCCGGGCGCGCTCGAAGTACTGCACGGTGTAGGGTTTCCCGTCGTCGGCGTTGACCTCGCTGAACGGCTCGGTCAGCGGCAGGCCGAACCGGGCCAGGCCGCCGTGTGCCTCCCAGTAGCCCTTGAAGGGGGCGCCCAGGGCGTGGCCGGTCTCCGGGAAGTAGCGGCGGGCGTCGGTGGAGGCGAACGGCGCGACGGGCGCGCGGACTTCCGCCGGCAGGGGCTGCGTGAAGTAGGCGGCGCCGGGGCTGAGCCAGAGGAAGGTCACGTCGACCCAGTCGCTGCCGACCATGCCGAGGTCGTCCCAGAAGAGGCCGTCGGCCAGGTCGATCCCGGCCGGGCTGACGACGGTGTGGCCCTTGTCGCTGATCCCGCCGTTGTAGCGGTCGAAGTACTGGGCGTGGGCGGCGGGCCAGCCGCGCGGCAGGCCCTTCCCGGTCTCGCGCAATTCGGGCGGGTCCCAGTAGTTGTCGCGGATGTTCCAGGGGCCGACGTCCCAGACCGGCGCGATCGCGCTGCGGCCCTTGTAGCTGACCAGCACCTGCTTCTCGTAGCCGCCCTTGCTCGACAGCGCCCGGCGCGAGGGGAGGGCGACGAAGCGGTCGCGCTCGGTGATGACGTGGCCGTTGGCGGTCGTGCCGCCGACCAGCCCCTCGCGGGTGGCGTAGAGGCGGTAGGTGACGGCGCCGGGGAAGGGGACCGCGGGCGGCACGAGGGCCCGCTCCCTCGGGATCGGCGCCGCCGCGCCCGCCCCGGCCGGCGCCAGCGCCAGCGCGGCCAGTAGGACTAGAACCAGACCCGGCAGCCGGTGCGTCCGTCGGCGCATCACCCCTCCTCACACACGGTCGCACCCTCTCCCGCCCTCCCTGTCGGGGGGAGGCGCGGTCGGGTCGGCCCGGCCGTCACGAGCGTGTTCCAGACGACGAATCCGGGAGACCGCCGGCGACGCGCGCGACTCCTTCCCCGCGTCGCGGGCCGATCCGCAGGGCTTCTACCACAGCCCGTCACATGGCGCAAGCCCCCGCGCGGCTTTCTGGCAGTGCAATGCGCGCCGTCCGGTCATTCCACCCGGTCGGCGGTGGGGCCGTCTTCCTCGCTCAGCGCGACGAGCAACTCGTGGAGGAGGCCGCGGAGTTGGCGCAGCCGATCCTCGCCGAGGCGCGCCGCGCACTCCCGCTCCAGCCGTTCGATCAGCAGCCGCGCCGTCCGGTCCACCGCCCGCCCCCGCTCGGTCGGGCGGACCAGCGCGGCCCGCCGGTCGGCCGGATCGGGCACGCGCTCGACGTAGCCGCGCGCGGCGAGGTAGTCGACCAGGTAGCCCATCGACTGTTTGGTGATCTGTGCCCGCGCGGCGAGGTCGGAGGCGCGCGCGCCGTCGCCGAGGTTCTGGAAGACGCTCAGGTGCGCGAAGTGGATGTCGTCGTAGCCGGCCGCGGCGAGTCCGTCCTGGACGCGGGCGACCAGCGCCTGATACGGGAGCCGCAGCAGGAGGCCCAGACCCCGCCGTGGCGGCGGTAGCGTCTCCTCAATCGTCACGGCACCCTCCCCTTGACAAGCTCGTCAGACATCTTACTATATGGTCAATGTTCTGACTATTTACTATAGCACGCGTGGAGTATGGGAGGGGAGGGCGCATGGATGGGCTGGCGCGGGCGCTGGCGGAGGAGTTCGAGCGCGTCAACGACGAGGTGATCGCGGCCGTCGAGGGCTGCACCGCGGCCGACTGGCGGGCGGTCTGCGCCCGCGAGGGTTGGACGGTCGGCGTGGTCGCCCACCACATCGCCAACGGCTACGACCAGGACGGCGCCGTCGCGCGGCTGATCGGTGCGGTCGTGCAGGGGCAGCCACTGCCGGCGCCGCCCGCGCCCGGCTACAACGAGCGCCACGCCGCGCGGTACGCCGATTGCACGCGCGAGGAGACGGCCGCGCTGCTGCGCCGCAACGGCGCGGCGGGCGCCGCCCTCATCCGGTCGCTGACCGATGGGGAACTCGATCACACCTCCGGGTCGCCGCGCGGCGGGCCGCCGCGTCCGCTCCGGCAGCTCATCGAGCGGATCTTCACCGCCCACGCCCGCGACCACCTCGCCAGCATCCGCGGGACGCTCGACGGGCGGCGAGGATCGGGGGCGGGGGGCGCGTAGCCCGCGCGTGAGCGGTCGCTGCCGATCCGTGCGACAATGCGGCACAGGGGGACGGGCAAGCGGGCATGTGCGGCCCCCCTACCTGCACGCATTCTTGCGCCGCCGTCATAGATCATATATACACAAGGGGTTGCGGATTCGATGGGCCGCGGCGAAGCGCCGATACGGCGGAAAGCTGGTCACAGATGAGGGAGGGACCGATGGCGATCGACAAGGCGCCGTTCGGGCGCACCGGCCACCAGAGCACGCGCACCATCTTCGGGGCCGCCGCGCTCAGCCGCGTCACGCAGGACGAGGCCGACCGCGCGATGGAGACGGTCCTGCAGTACGGGGTCAACCACATCGACACGGCGGCGAGCTACGGCGAGGCCGAAGTGCGCCTCGGCCCCTGGATGGAGCGCCACCGCGGCGACTTCTTCCTGGCGACCAAGACCGGCGAGCGGACCTACGCCGCGGCGCGCGACCAGATCCGCCGCTCGCTGGAGCGGCTGCGCACCGACCGGATCGACCTGATCCAGTTGCACAACCTGGCGCAGGACGACGAGTGGGAGGTGGCGCTCGGGCCGGGCGGCGCGCTGGAGGCGGCCGTCGAGGCGCGCGACGCGGGGCTGGTCCGCTTCATCGGCGTCACCGGCCACGGCCTCGGCATCGCCGCGACGCACAAGCGGAGCCTGGAGCGCTTCGACTTCGACACGGTGCTCCTCCCGTACAGCTACGTGCTGATGCAGAACCCCCAGTACGCCGCCGACTTCGAGGCGCTGCTGGCGCTCTGCCGGGAGCGGAATGTCGCGGTGCAGACGATCAAGGCGATCACCCGCGCGCCGTGGGGCGAGCGCCCGCGCGAGGCGGCCACCTGGTACGAGCCGCTGCGCGACCAGGCCGACATCGACCCGGCGGTCCACTGGGTGCTGGGGCGCCCCGGCGTCTTCCTGAACACCGTCGGCGACATCGAGATCCTGCCCCGCGTCTTCGACGCCGCCAGCCGCTTCGCCGCCCGGCCGTCCGACGCCGAGATGGCGCGGCTCGCGGAGCGGACGCAACTGGAGCCGCTGTTCGTGTAGGGTTGAAGGTTGAAGGTGGGAGGTTGAAGGTTCGGTAGGCCGTTAGACTTTCAACCGCGCACCTTCAACCTTCAACCCCCGGAGGGGGAACGCGCATGTGGACGCTGACCGGCTTCGCCGACGAGATCTCGCCCGAACTGGACGCCCAACTGGAGACGCTGCGGGCGGAGGGCATCCGGCACCTGGAGTTCCGCGGGGTCTGGGGCAAGAACGTCCTCAAGCTCGACGATGACGAGGTGGCGCGCGTCAAGGCGCTGCTGGCCGCGGCGGGCGTCGGGGTCTCGTCGATCGGTTCGCCGATCGGCAAGATCACGATCGGCGACGATTTCGCGCCGCACCTGGACGACTTCCGCCGCGCCCTCCACGTCGCCCGCGAGCTGGATGCCCCCTTCATCCGCATCTTCTCCTTCTTCATCCCCGAGGGCGACGACCCCGCCACCCACCGGGAGGAGGTGCTGGAGCGCATGGGCGCGCTGGTGCGCGAGGCGGAGGGGCGGGGCGTCACGCTGGTCCACGAGAACGAGAAGCACATTTACGGCGACGTGCCCGCCCGCTGCCACGACATCCTGACCGCGATCGACTCGCCGATCCTGCGCGCCGCCTGGGACCCGGCCAACTTCGTGCAGTGCGGCGTGCGCCCGCACAGCGAGGGCTACGACCTGCTGCGCCCGTTCGTCGCCTACATCCACGTCAAGGACGCGATCCTGGCGACCGGCCAGGTCGTGCCGCCGGGCGAGGGGGATGGGGAACTGCGCGAGACGATCGGCGCGCTCCGCGCCTCCGGCTTCGACGGCTTCTTCTCGATGGAGCCGCACTTGAGCGCCGCCGGCACCTTCTCCGGCTTCAGCGGCCCCGACCGCTTCCGCGCCGCCACCCAGGCGTTCAAGGGTCTGCTGGCCGAGCAGGGGATCGAGTGGGCGTAGCGGCGGGGTCGAACGTCGAACGTCTGAACGTCAAACGTCATTCCATTCATCGGCTGTGCCTGAACGTCTCGCGGTCGGCCACGGAGGGGGAGACGTTCGACGTTCGACGTTCAGACGTTCGACCCCTGGAGGGAGTGCCATGCCCGTCGTCCGCACGATCGCCGGCGACCTGTCGCCCGACGACCTGGGAGTGACGCTGATCCACGAGCATCTGGTGGTCGATGTGCGGCTGCCGGCCGACCGGCCGGCGGAGTATGCCGACGATCTGGAAACGATCGTCGCGCCGATGGTCGAGCATCTGCGCGCGGTGCGGGCACAGAGTGTCCGCACGCTCGTCGAATGCACGCCGACGATCGTCGGGCAGCACCTCCCGGCCTACCGCGCGGTCGCCGAGCGCACCGGCCTGCAGATCGTGCGCGCTGTCGGGACCTACCGCGACGACTGGCTGCCCGAGTGGATCAAGGCGTCGTCGGTCGAGGAACTGGCCAACTGGTTCGGCGCGGGCATCGCGGAAGGCGCCGGGTTCATCAAGCTCGGCTGCGATCCGGACGGCCCGACGCCGGCCGCGCCGCGGCGCGCCGCCGCGGCGGGGCTCGCCAGCCGGCGCACCGGCGCCTTAGTCGCCTGCCACGTCGGCCACGCCGCGCCGGCCAATCGCACCCTCGACGCCTTCGTCGGCGGGGGCGGCGACCCCGCGCGCTTCGTGGTCGTCCACCTGCAGAACGAGCCGGACGCCGCGGCGCACCTGACCCTGGCGCGGCGCGGCGCTTGGGTCGAGTACGACGCCATCGGCAACCGGCCGGCCGACGCCGTCTACATCGGCTGGCTGCGGGCGCTGGCGGACGCCGATCTGCTCGACCGGGCGCTGATCTCGCAGGACGCCAGCGCCTACATCATCCTCGGCGACGGGCGGGTGGAGCGCCAGCACCGCCTCGACTACCTGCTCGGGCGGTTCGTCCCGGCGCTGCGCGCGGCCGGCTTCGGCCGGCCGGAGATCGACCGGTTGCTGATCGCCAACCCCGCCCGCGCCCTCGCGCTGGCGGCGTGACTGCTAGCTGTGAAAGAGGAACGATCCACCACGGAGGCACAGAGACCACAAAGAACACGGAGATGGATCGAGGGTCATAGAGCAGGTATCGTATCGTTGAATCTTCTTTGTGATCTTTGTGGTCTCTGTGCCTCCGTGGTGAGGCCGTAATCCAGGTATGCGGGAGGATGGGCACCATGGCGGAGACATTCGGGGTCGGCATCGTCGGCGCGGGGACGATCGGCGCGGTCCACGCCGCGGCGATCGGCGAGTTGGCTGAGGCGCGCGTCGTCGCGGTCGCCGAGCCGCGCGAGGACGCCGGACAGGCGCTCGCCGCGGAGCATGGGGCGACGTGGCACGCCGACTACGACGACCTGCTCGCGCGGCCGGACGTCGACCTGGTCGTGCTCGGCACGCCGTCGGGGATGCACCCGGACCAGGCGGTGCGCGCGGCGGGGGCCGGCAAGCACGTCGTCAGCGAGAAGCCGATGGCGATCACGCTGGAGGGGGCCGACCGGATGATCGCCGCCTGCGAGGAGGCCGGCGTCACCCTGGCGGTCATCTTCCAGAACCGCTTCAACCCGGCGGCGCTGCGCCTCAAGCGCGCGGTCGAGGCGGGACTCTTCGGGCAGCCGGTCTTCGGCAACGCCTTCGTCCACTGGTTCCGCTCGCCCGACTATTACGCCGAGAAGGGCGGCTGGCGCGGCACCTGGGCGCTCGACGGCGGCGGCGCGCTGATGAACCAGAGCATCCACACGATCGACCTGCTGCAGTGGACGCTCGGCCCGCTGGAGAGCCTGTCCGCCTACACCGCCACCCTCGCCCGCCCGATCGAGGCGGAGGACGCCGCCAGCGCCGCCCTCCGCTTCACCGGGGGCGCGCTCGGCGCGATCCAGGGCGCGACCGCGGCGCACAAGAGTTTCCCAGTCAGGCTCGACATCGTCGGGACCGCCGGCTCGGCCACGCTCGAAGGGACCAGGCTGACCCACTGGCAGCCGGCGCGCGAGCCGGAGGGCGACCTGCTGACGGCCGAGGACCACGCGCTGGCCGACGGCTGGGAGGAGGGGGAGAAGTTCGGGGCGGCGCACGTCCGCCAGTTGCGCGCCATCTTCCGGGCGCTGCGCGACGGGGGCGAGGTCCCGGTCCCCGGCGCCGAGGCGCGCAAGGCGGTCGAGATCATCCTCGCGATCTACCAGTCGGCCCGCAGCGGCCGGCGCATCACCTTCCCCCTGGCCGAGGGGGCCGAGACCGCCCGCACCACCTGAAGGGTGCTGAGTGCTGAGTGCTGAGTGCTGAGTAGTCGCCGACCGCGGTCGGAGGCCCGTGAGACGCCGGCTGCAACAGGCGGCCCTTATCCCCTGCTTCTCGGACAGGAGGCCCGCGACATGACCACAACCGCGCAGGCGCCGCCCACCTACGCCCACGGCGACACGGGCTGGTTCACCCGCGACCGCTTCGGGCTGTTCATCCACTGGGGCCTCTACGCCCTGCCCGCGCGCCACGAGTGGGTCAAGCAGCGCGAGCGCATCCGGGACGAGGACTATCAGCAATACTTCGACCACTTCGATCCCGACCTCTACGACCCCGCCCGGTGGGCGCGCGACGCGAAGGCCGCCGGGATGAAGTACGTGGTGCTGACGACCAAGCACCACGAGGGCTTCTGCCTGTGGGACTCGGCGCTGACCGACTACAAGGCGCCGAACACCCCCGCCGGGCGCGACCTGCTGCGCCCCTTCGTCGACGCCTGCCGCGCCGAGGGCCTCAAGATCGGCTTCTACCACTCGCTGATCGACTGGCACCACCCCGACTTCCCGGTCGACGGCCTGCACGCCCAGCGCGACGACGAGGAGTTCAAGGCCGCCAATCAGGGCCGCGACATGCGCAAATACGTCGAGTACCTGCACGGCCAGACCCGCGAGCTGCTTACTCATTACGGCCCGATCGACATCATCTGGTTCGATTTCTCCTACCCGGGGCGGGTCTGGGGCGGCAAGGGGCGCGACGACTGGCAGTCGGAGAAACTGCTAGCCCTGGTGCGCGAACTGGCACCCGACATCATCATCAACGACCGCCTCGATCTCCCCGGCGCCGCCGACATCAGGACGCCGGAGCAGTACCAGCCGCGCGCCTGGCTCACGGTGGACGGCCAGCGCGTCACCTGGGAGGCCTGCCAGACGCTCAATGGCTCCTGGGGGTACGACCGCGACAACCTCGATTGGAAGTCGCCGGAGTTGCTGGTGCGGATGCTGATCGACTCGGTGTCGAAGGGCGGCAACCTCCTCCTCAACGTCGGGCCGACCGGGCGCGGCGAGTTCGACCCGCGCGCCCGCGCCACCCTCGCCGCCATCGGCGCGTGGATGCGCCTGCACAACCGGTCGATCTACGGCGCGACCGCCAGCGAGCTGACCCCGCCGCCCGACTGCCGCTTCACCCGGCGTGGCGACCGTCTCTACCTGCACCTCTTCGCCTGGCCCTTCCGGCACGTCCACCTCGACGGCCTGGCCGACAGGGTCGCCTACGCCCAGCTCCTCAACGACGCCTCGGAGATCAAGCTGATCGTCAACGATCCGAAGCGGCAGGCGCAGAACACCACCATGCCCGGCACCGCCGGCACGCTGACGCTGCAACTGCCGGTGCAGCGCCCGGACGTGCTGGTCCCGGTGATCGAGCTCTTCCTCAAGGAATAGTGTGGGAGACCGCTCGCGCCGACCCGGCGCGCGGGCTAGACGGCCAGCGCCGTTTGGAGGTGATCGCGCAGGCCCGTGGGGCGCAGGGCGTCGAGGTCGACCGCGCGCGCCGCGTGGAAGTGGGCAAAGCGGGACAAGCCGCGCGCGAGCGCTTCGGCGAAAGCGAGGTCGTCCGCGGTCGTCTCGTCCTCCAGCCACAGCGCGTTGATCCGGAGGGTGCCGGCCTGGCGGTCGAGTTTCGGATCGACGCGGGCCACGAGGCGGTCGCCGTAGAGCACCGGCATGGTGTAGTAGCCCCAGCGCCGCCGCGCGGCCGGCTTGTAGACCTCCCACAGGTACTCGAAGTCGAAGAGCGCCCGCGTCCGGTTCCGTTCCAGGAGGTTGTCGAGCGGCGAGAGGAAGTTCACCTCGGTCCGGGTCGTGCTCCCCAGCGGGCGCCACCCGTGCGGCGTCCTCCCGTCGGCCAGGTCGGCGAACAGCGGGGCGTCGGCGGCCGGCGCGTAGCGCGGCTCCCGCTGGCCTTCGACGCGGATCTCGACCGCCTCCCCGGTCGCGACGAGTGCATCCAGCCGGGCGCGTGCTTCGGCGCGATCCACCCGGCGATGCAGCGGGTACGCGAACGCGCCGGCCCACTCGCGCAACGTGCCGAGGCCCAACTGCCTGAGCGCCTTGGCGGCGAAGTGACGCTCCGCCGCGGCCTCCGTCGCCTCATGGTCGAGCGCGGGCGGGACGGCCCGTTCGCGCAGATCGTACTGCCGCTCGAAGCCCCGCCGGCTGTGGGTCATCAACTCCCCGGTGAGCCAGAGGTGGTAGAGCGCCAGCCCCGTATCCTTGCGCCCCCGGTAGCTCCGCACCCGCGCGGTCCCCGCCAGGTCGCGGTTGCCCAGCGGACCCCGCGACCGCACCGCTGCCCGCACCTCATCGAGCAGCGCGCCGTGCTCGGCGGCGAACGTTGCCTGCCGCGCCGCGGCGCGGCGGCGCCGCATGTGCAGCCGCCAGTACGGCAGTTCCTCGATCGGGTAGATGTCGAGGTGGCCGCCGTAGTCGAAGAACGCGCGGTCCCGGTAGAGGAGTTCGTCCAAGTGCGCCGGATCGTACCCCTCCACGCGGCTCCACAGCACGAGGTCGTGGCTGCGCGCCACGACGGTCACCGGATCGACTTGCACCGCTTCGAGGGCGCGGATCGCCTCGGCCGCGCCCTCCTTGCCGGCCCAGCGACGCCCTGGCCACAGCCCCTGCCGCCCGAGCAGATAGCGGCGCGCGATGTCCGGGGAGATCGTGAGCGGGGCGACCGACAGCGACGTGGTCACGGCCCTCCCCCTCGACGCCGCGTCACCACTTCGGGATGAGCGGCAGGAAGTCGGGGTTGCGCTCGCGCATCGCGCCGACGTCGTCGCGCGCCAGGCTGCTGCCGCGCCGCTCGTAGGCCTCGGCGGCGGCGGCGAGCTTGTCCTCGTCGATCGTCACGCCCAGGCCGGGCGCGTCCCAGATCTCGATCGCGCCGTCGCGGAAGGTGAACCGCTCGGTCTCGTTGACGATGTCCGCCGGGTTCCAGGGGTAGTGGGTGTCGCTGGCGTAGATCAGGTTCGGGATCGCCGCCCCGGCGTGGATCATCGCCGCGAAGGAGATCCCCAGGTGGCTGTTGGAGTGCTGCGACAGCCCCCAGTGGAGGGTCTTGCAGACGACGCCGAGCTCGCGGAAGGCGGTCAGGCCGCCCCACCCGTGGTGGTCGCCGAGGACGACCTGCACCGCCCCCGCGCGGTAGGCCGAGGCGACGTGGCTGAACGAGGTGACGCACATGTTGGTGCTCAGCGGGATCGGCGTGCGCTTCGCCACCTCCGCCATCCCCTCGATCCCGGCGGTGGGGTCTTCGAGGTATTCGAGATCGAGGTCGCGCAGCCGCTCGGCCACCCGCAGCGAGGTCTCGACCGACCAGGCGGCGTTCGGGTCGATCCGCAGCCCCGCCTTCGGCCCGAACCGCTCCCGCAGGAGGCGCATCGTCGCGCACTCCTCCCAGGGGTCGAGCACGCCCGCCTTCAGCTTGAAGACCGTCATGCCGTACCGCTCGTGGAACCGCTCGGCCTGGCGCACCAGGCTCTCCGGGTCGAGCGCCGCGCCCCAGTCGTCGTCCCCCTCCTCCTTGTAGAAGAGGTAGGCCGCGAACGGCACGCGCCGGCGCACCGGCCCGCCGAGCAGCTCGTAGACCGGGCGCCCGGTCGCCTTGCCGACGAGATCGAGGCAGGCCGACTCGACCGCCGAGAAGACGCGCGGGGTCCGGCCGATCAGCACCCGTAGGCGCTCCAACTGGTAGGGGTCCGCGCCGATGACGTGCTTCGCGGCCGCGCGCAGCTCCTGCACGAAGAGGCCGCCGCCCGGCCCCTCTCCGAGCCCCTCCAGCCCGTCCGCGGTCCGCAGCCGGACGATCGCGCGCAGGAAGGTAGGCTCGTGGACGCCGTGGTGGTTCAGCAGCGGCGGGTCGGGGCAGGCCACCGGGGTGACGATCATCTCGGCGATCCGCAGGTCGCGCCGCTCCGGGCCGTGGCCGTTCAGACTCATGATGAACCCCTTTCCAGTGCGGAGTGCGGAGTGCGGAATACGTGGCTATGCCCGGCGACGCTTGGCGGTGTTGATCGACGCGACCGTCATCGCGACCAGGGCATTCCCCTCCGCGGCCAATTCCGCTACCCGCTCCTCCTTGACCGATCCGCTCGCGCTCAGCGGATCGAGCCAGTACAGGCACTCGTCCGCCTCTTCCTCGACGAGGCCCATCTTGGCGATGAAGTCGGCAGGCGAGCGCGCCCGGCAGGCCGCGCGGTAGTTCGCACCCACCGATGTCGCCGAGCGCAGCAACTGCTTACCGATCACATCAGCAGTCCGGTCGGTCGGCAGCGCCTGTACCAGGCGGATCACGCGCGGGGCATACGCGCGCGTCCTCGCCAGCAATTCACCGTCCCTCATTCCCCCGCCCTATTCCGTCCCTTACATTCCTCCGTCCCCATTCCGCACTCCGCACTCCGCACTCGTCAGTGCCAATCCTGGACCAGGTTGTCCTTGATGAAATCCCAGTCGATCTCCTCGCCGAGGCCGGGGCCTTGCGGGATGGCGATGTCGCCGTTGCTGTCGATCGCGTCGATCGGCGTCTTCAGCCAGGGCTTCTGGGCGTCGAAGTCGACGTGGGGGTGGAGCAGGCCGCGCTCGTAGAACTCGCCGGGGATGCGCATCGCGCCGAGGGCGTGGAGGGTGCCGGCGCCGCCGCCGTGCAGCTCGATCCGCATCCCGAACGCTTCGCAGAGGTGGATGCACTTCATGGTCGGGGTGATGCCGCCGACATCGGCGACGCCGGTCCGCGAGAGATCGGCCGCGCCGCGCAAAATCCATTCGGCGCGGGTGTAGAGGCCGCCCTCGGCGGTCTCCGGCCCGCAGATCGGCAGGGTCAGGTTTTCGCAGAGCCAGACGAAGGAGGAGACGTTGTACTCCGGCATCGGCTCTTCCATCCAGTAGAAGTCGAGCTCCTCCAGCGCGCGGCCCAGGTAGAGCGCCTCCTCGCGGGTGTAGTTGTGGTGCGGGTCGAGCATCAACTTGATCTCCGGGCCGACCGCGTCGCGCACCGCGGCGCAGGCGGCGATGTCGCGCTTGAGATCCGGGCCGTAGGGGGGCATCCAGGTATGCAGCTTGAACGCCTTGTACCCCTGCGCCACGCAGGCCCGGGCGAACTCGCCGTAGGCCTCCGGCGTGTCGAGCCCGCCGGGGATGTCATCGCCGCACATCGAGCTGGCGTAGGCGGCGACCTTGTCGCGGAAGCCGCCGAGCAGCTTGTAGACCGGCAGCCCGGTAAGGCGCCCGGCGAAGTCCCAGAGCGCCTGGTCGAGGGTGTTGACGTGGCGCGGGTTGAGCGCGCGCCACTCCAGCCGCTGCCCCTGCGCGACCTTGTCGTGCAGCAGCTCGCGGTCGAACGGGCTCATCCCGATGAAGAGGCGCCGCGCGACCTCGATCGTCTCCTCCGACCCGCCGAAGCAGTAGCCGTCCACGCCGGCGCTCGTCCGCACGCGGGTCAGGCGCTGGGTGGCGGTGTGCTCGGGCGCGGGATGCCCGTGCCCCTCCACGTCACGCCCGACGTGGGAGCGGTAGTTGAAGGTCAGGCTCTCGAATCCCGTGATCGTCAGATCGCCCGGTGCGCCCGTCGCTGTCCGCGCCAGCTGCCCCGGATCGCCGCCCGCAGTCATACTCCCTCCGTTACCACCTCGCCCCAGTCAATTGCCTCGCTCTGCCGCGCTCCTCTATATCATATATGGGCTGCGAGGGAAAGAGCGATGCGCGAGCTAGCGCGAGCTGCCAATTCGCGGGGCGAAGCGCATCGGGCTTCGGTGCCTATTGGCATTGGATTGCCGGTTATGGGTAGGAATGGTGAAGGCACCGTGAGGGCAGGACGTTGAAGCGGGAGACGAGGCTCGAACTCGCGACCCTCTGCTTGGAAGGCAGATGCTCTACCACTGAGCTACTCCGCGCGCAAGGTCCGCGGCGAGGACGGTTCGGGCGACCGGGCGTGAACCGGCGTCAATCCCCTCTCACCGATTCCCTTGTCGGGACTAGCATACGGCATTCCGTGGGCCGCTGCAACCTGCGTCGTAGGGTGTTCGGGTGTTGCCCGGAGGTGGTGCGGGAATTGCTAGGGTCTGCATGAGCGGCAAATCGGCAGCGGGGCGTGGTGGCGGCAGGGGGGCGGGGGGATGGCGGAGACCGCGAGCCAGAATCCACCGCCCGAGAGCGGCGGCGCCGTCGAGTCGGCTGTGGGGATGCGGCGGACCGTGCTCGATTCGCCGGGGCGGGTTCGCGCGGTGCTGGGGGCACACTCGGGCGCCGAGCGCGTTGCCCTCGCTGTCGCGACCGACCGATCGGGGCGAGGCGGCCCGGTGGGGGACGGGCTTGGGGCCGTCGGCTTTTGCTTCCGGCCGGGCGTCGCCTACTGCGTGCCGTTCGAGCAGGATCGAGGGGCGCAGGACGGGGCGGGGCTGCTGGACGCGTTGCGGCCGCTCCTCGGCGTCGACGGCCCGCCGAAGGTGGTCCACGACGCCAAGCCCTGGTCGCGCTTGGGCGACACGGCGCTTGGGCGGCACGGCGCTCGGTGTGGAGATCTGGCGGCCGCGTGGCTTCGCTGGAGGATTCGACGCCGACGCGGCGACGATCTGCGCTCGCGACGCCTTCGGCTGCTCAACTGGCCGCGCCGGCGGGTCGAACTGCCCGCCTCGATGACCTGGCGGGCCGCGCCGCTCGCTTGGCGGGGCGGCTGGAGGATGGGGGCGGACCTCGCCGGTTACCCGCCGGGCCGGAGCGACTGCTGTACGAACGCCGACGCGGCGACGATCTGCGCCCGCGACGCCGACGCGACGTTCGTCGCGGCTGGCCGGCCTGTTGGAGCCGGAACTGCCCCGGCTCGGGCGCGCGCCGGGCCGCTCGACTACCTCCGCCAGGCGACGAGCTGCCGATCGCTGGATCCCGGTGCTGGCGGAGATGGAAGTGCGCCGGGCATCGCGGTCGACGCCGGGGCCGACGGTGCTCGCCGACGCGCAGTCGGGGCATCCTGGCCGAGCGGTTGGAGGCGCTCGCGCGCGACGAAGACATCCACGCGGTCACCTCGCCGGTTACCGTGTTCAACCCGCGCTCGCCGCAGCAACGGGATGAGCGAACCGGCTGGTACGAACGGCTCGAACGGCGGCAGCGCACGCGCAAGACGGCGGCATCCAGGCCCACTTCGAGCGACTGACGCCGCGAGCGCTCGAAGCCCTGGCCGACGGGCACCCGATCGTCGAACCGGATCCCGGGAGGCCGCGCGCATCGCCGCCGAACCCGCCAGGCTGACATCATCAAGGGGGGCGACGATCGCGGCGCGGGCGCGGTGGACGCGCTGCTGCTGCAGGTCCACGACGTCTGCTGGGCGGAGGGCACGGGCCGGCACGAGTGCATACGGATCTGGACTTCAGGCCAGACCGCGACGAGCAGCGATGCCCGGATCGCCGAGTGGAAGCGCGCCGTTACGACCTTCGGCGCTGTCCTCCGGGGTCGAGGTGTGGGGCCGGGGGCCGTGCCGGTCGCAGGGCGGATCCGAACAATCGCAGAACATCCCGGTGCGCACTCCGGAGGGGAAGTGCGCGCCGCCTTCATCGCCCAGACATTTTTGACCTCGCCGGCCAATGCGCGCCATCCTTCGCCGGTCTTGGCCGACGGTGCTGCTGAGCGCCGATTACGCGCAGGTTCGAAGGCTGCGCATCCTGGTCGGCGGCGTCACCTTCGCGCAGCGCCCGGCTGCGTAGAATTCGTCATAATCGCGCGCGACGAACGAAGGCATCCATTTGCGCGGTCACGAATAGCGGCAGTTGCCCCAGATTCGCTCTATCGGTCGTTGCGCTGCGCGCGCCGGCTATCCTACCTTTACTTTTTGGCTGAAGGACGGACCTTCCCCAGCACAAGCCAGAACCTATAGAACGTACAAGTAGTACGCGGCGCTATTATGATCGTTTTGACCTTATGACAATGCTTTGTAGGGGAACGGTCAGCCCTATTGGGGCAAATCGAACATCTAGCGCCGGGTGATGAGCACACTCGTTCTGAATTACTTGGCACGCGAGACGGGCTATCGGAAAGGTTGGGCGCGGCGGCCGTTCGTCGGGCGGCGAGGGGGTTCGTCAAGCGGTATCTGTGCGCGGATTTTTGTGTGTTCCGCCGAACTTTTCAGGAAGGTTCCTGTCGGCCCGCATCCAGCCGCACTGATAAACCGCGCGAACGAGCGGACCGTGCGCGAGGCCGAGGACTTCGCCGGATAGGGCGTCCATGCCCCGCATTAGAACTTCCCCTTCCTGATCGCTTCCCCTCGGCCATGCGGCACTAGCCGATCCTCGACCTCCGCTTGCGTGAAATCCCAATGATGTTCAGTAGCCCGAATAACGTCGGTTGCGCGCGCCGCGCCGCCGAGCGTCTTTCAAATCTAGTTCGCCAGGGTGGACGGGCCGATCGCCGCCGACATCATCAAGGCCCAACCAATTCGGCGATGATGCCAGTTAGCCCCAACTGCTTGCACAGTTTTTCAATGCACAGGCGAAGAAGGCGCGGCTGCGCGACCGCGGCCTGGCATAGCGCGCCTGCTGTTAGGTGGAACCACGCCCCCATATTCAGGTCCATCGCCCTCTAAGCCAAATCGACGTCTCACAATTGAAGCTAGTGCTGGAGGGTGTGCGCTTGTAGAAAAGGGCGGGTTTGGCCGCGGTGGCCGCAATGCGGTGCGGCACGAGATGCGCAGCGCCGCGATAGGTGTGTGACGTGCCGCTCAGCCACCCAGTATGGAGTTCAAGTACGCTTCCGGCGGAACGCGGGGCGAGCGAAGATGCGGCCACGCAGGGGGACTGATGCTGCGGCCAGCCCCCGGCGGTGATGCTGTCCCGAAATGCGGCTGATAGAAGTCGGTGGTCGGGGCGACTGGATTTGAACCAGCGACCTCAGCGTCCCAAACGCCGCGCGCTACCACTGCGCTACGCCCCGGTGCGGCCGGACCGATCCGCGCGCACTGCTGCCTAGTATAGTGGGCGCGTACTCCACCGTCAAACTCGGCCGGGTTGCTCGCTACGCCGCCGATACGCGTGCCGTCACTGCCCGCGGAGCTGGCGCAATTCCTCTTCCAGCGCCGCCAGCCGCCGGTCGCGCTCGGCCAGTTGCCGCTCCTGCTCCGCAAGTAGGCGGTCGCGGTCGGCGAGGCGCCGGTCGCGATCGTCCACGAGGTCGGCCAGCTCCTCGGTGATCGGCACGAGCCGCCCGTCCTGGTCGTAGACCCGCAGCAGGACGCCGCGCGGCTCGAAGGCGATGCCCAGCGCCGTGCTGACCCAGCGGCCGTCGGCCTCGGGTTCCCAGGGGACGAACCCGCCGGGGCCGGCCCGCCGCGCCCAGACCTGCGTCCCGATGATGTCGCCCGTGGGGTCGAAGACCAGGTATTCGCCGACCCCGATCGCCTCGTACACCGCCGGCTTGCCGGTCGGCGAGAGCAAGTTGATGTCGTTCTCCCGTGCGGTCGCCAGGCTGGCAACCTCGATGACCAGCGCAGGCGGGCCGTCGGCGGCGAGGACGAGCGAGGTGCGCGAGGCGTTGGTGATGGTCGGGTGGACCAGGATGTCCGGGTAGGGCATGTAGGGCGCTTTGTTATCCCGGCGCTGGACCACGACCTTGATCTGGTTGCCGACGAACCAGGGCAGCCCGCGCCGGGGGCCGCAGAGCGTCAGGCTGGTGTAGAGCGCGGTGATCGCCCCCTGGTGCAGCGAGGTTCCCACCAGTGTCTCCTCGGTGTCGTCGGGCAGCAGGTCGAATTCCGGGCCGAGGGCGACGGGATGGACGGTCATGGCGGCTGTGCCTCCTCTGCCGCTGCTCTGCCAATCGGGGTGCGCCGTGCGGTGCGCTCCTCTACCCGCCCATTTTAGCAGATCGGCGAGGGTGGCTGACTAGGGTTCGACCTCTCCGCCCCTTGCGGCCAGGCTCCGGCAAGGAATTGCTCCGCGGGCGGAAAGAAGGCATCCGGATCCTCGAGCCAGGGGAAGTGTCCGACCTCCGGCAGCACGAGGAGGCGCGCGTTGCCGAGCGTCTCGACCCAGTCCCTTGCCGACGCCAGAGGGGTAGCATCTTCGGCTCCCTGCAGCACTAACGCCGGCATCCCGAGGCTGGCAACCTGCGGGCGCCAGTCCCACGCGCCCCAGGAGCGTCCCAGGGCCTGAAGTGTGCGCAACACGTTGGTCCCCCACTCGTTCGGCAAGGCGCAGGGATCGTTCTTCATCCGGGCCAGCGCAGTGGGCCGACCCATCTGGCGCGGGAGGTACACTCGCTGCCACTCCCGACAGTAGGCCGCTGGGTCATCGGCCTCCAGACCCGCCGCGCGCAACTCCTCCAGCCGGCGCACCCTGGCAGGATCCACCCGCCCCTCGACCACTGCCGGGTCCTCGCCTGGGTAGCGCCCGCGCCGCAGTCGCATCGGCCCGATCAGGAGCAGCCGCGCGACGACACTGGGGTGCTCTACTGCGTGGAGCGCGGTCACCGCGCCGAGATAGGACCACCCGAGCAAGGCGAATCGCTCCAGCCCAAAATGCCGCCGGATCGCCTCGAGATCGGCGATCTCGTGCGCCAGCGTCAGGCGGGTGGGGTCGGCCACCGCCTCCGACCGCCCACGGCCGCGAGTGTCGTAATAGATGAGGGTGCGCCCCTCGGCTAGCGGATCCAGCTCGCCGGCGAGCATACAGGCGGCGGGGATGACCACCGGGGAAGGACCACTCCCGACGGTGTGGTAATACAGCCGCACGTCATCGGCGCTCATCACGTACCCTTCTTCGCCGATCATTGTGCGCTCTCCCTCGGTTGCTCGTGGACGCGGCCAAGCGCTGCATCCGCATCGCCGCGGCAGTCTCCGCCACAGTGCGCCGTCGATCAGTGCTACAGGTAAGTGCCGCCGTTCCTGTCCGGCTTTCCATGCCTTGGTCGGCGTGGCAGCGGACGAAACCGACGAGCGGGCGGTGACGCTGGTTACGGATGGCACCGCTATCGCTAGGAATGGGCGGTGCTGTGCGATAGTGCCGGCAGATAATGCCCTTTGTAGGCCGTGTGCCATCACACCCCGGCCAGGAGCGTACACATTGTCCGCGATAGGAGGTTGCGCTAACAGTAAAATCTGGTCGAATAACTAACGGGAGGCCCAATCCTCGCTCATGATGACGCGGCCTACGGCGCGGTGATGGTCAGCGCGCCGCGGGCGGCGTCGAGCGGGATGGCGGGGAGGATGCCGAACTGGATCGTGGCGACGAGGCAGACGGCGAGGACGACGGCCAGCGGGACCGGGACGCGCGCCGGCCGCTCCTCGGCGTGCCGCGACTCGCCCGCGTACATGCGGACGACCACCCGCAGGTAGAAGGCGAGCGCGACCGCGCTGGTCAGCACGCCGACCACCGCCAGCGGCCAATAGCCCGCCTCGATCGCCGCGCGGAAGACCAGCAGCTTGCCCATGAACCCAGCGGTGAGCGGGATGCCGCCGAGCGAGAGCATGAAGACAGCCATCGCGGCGGCGAGGAGCGGCTGGCGCCGCGCCAGGCCGGCGTAGTCGCGGTCGAGGTCGAGCCGCTCGTCGTCGGGGCGCGCGAGGGCGACGACGACCGCGAACGCGCCGAGGTTCATGAAGGTGTAGGCCAGCAGGTAGAAGAGGACGCTGCTCTGCGCCGCGTCGTTGACGCCGGGCTGGGTGGTGTCGCTCGCCACGACCGCGACCAGGACGTAGCCGGCCTGGCCGATGCTGGAGTAGGCCAGCATCCGCTTGATGTTGCGCTGGGTGATCGCGGCGAGGTTGCCGAGGATCATCGTCACGATCGCCAGCGCGAAGAGCGCGTTCGACCAGTCGGCGTAGAGGGCCGGCAGCGCCCCGGTGACCAGCCGGAGCAGGGCGGCGAAGGTGGCGACCTTGGTGCCGACCGACATGAAGGCGGTGACGGCGGTCGGCGCGCCGCTGTAGACGTCGGGCGTCCACATGTGGAAGGGGGCGAGCGCCAACTTGAAGGCGAACCCGACCAGGACCAGCGCCAGCCCGGCGAGGAGGAGCGGGTTGTCGGTCAGGCCGGACCCTTCCAGCGCGACCCGCAGCGCGGTGAAGTTGGTCGTCCCGGTGGCGCCGTAGATCAGCGAGGTGCCGTAGACGAGGAAGCCGAACGAGAAGGAGCCGAGCAGGAAGTACTTGATCGCCGACTCCTGCGAGACGGCCCGGCCGCGCGCGGAGCCGGCGAGGATGTAGAGGCCGAGCGAGAGGATTTCCAGGGCGATGAAGAAGGTGATCAGGTCGTTGGCGAACGCCAGCAGGATCATCCCGGAGACGGTGAAGAGCATCAACGGGAAGTACTCGCCGTAACCAAGCCGCTGCTCCTGGAGGAAGTCGACCGACAGCAGGATCGAGAGCGCGGCGCCGATCAGGGTGACGATGGTGACGAAGAGCCCGAACCGGTCGACCGCGATCATGTTCGCGAAGGCCAGCCGCGGCACCGCGCCGCCCCAGAGCCAGACGCAGGCGCCGATCGCGACGAGCGTCGTCCCGAGCGCGAAGTAACCGAGGGCGGGCCGTCGCGCCGGGGGGATGAAGAGGTCGGCCAGCAGCGCGATCATCGCGCCGACGGCGACGATCAGGAAGGGCGCGATCGCGCCGAGGTCGAAGGGTGGGGGGGCGATCTCCACGCGGCACTCCT
>JAUJMV010000001.1:510518-514640 GCA_030446685.1 Thermomicrobiales bacterium
CCTTCCGTCGGTGTCGCCGGGCCTCCGTGGTGCAGCCCATTCGTCATCGCGTGTGTTCCGGCGGCGTCAGCGCGGCGTCGCGCGGAGGCGGCGCGATTGTGAGCGGCGTGCCTTCGCGGGCCGCGGCGATGTTGGTGACGAGCTGGCTGACCGCCCCCTCGGTGCGACGTAGGAACGGGGCCGGGTAGACGCCGATCCAGACGATCAGCAGCAGCAGCGGGGCCAGCGCCGCCAGTTCGCGGGGCGAGAGGTCGCGCGAGGCGCGGGCGCCGGCGCCGGACGGCGCGCGCTCCGGGCCGTACATCGCGCCGACGAAGAGGCGCAGCATGTAGACGGCGGCGAGCAGCACGCCGAAGGTGCCGACCGTCGCCAGGACCGGATGGGTGCGGAACGCGCCGAGCAGGATCAGGAACTCGCCGACGAAGCCGTTGAGGCCGGGCAGGCCGAGCGAGGAGAAGGCGGCCAGCAGGAAGCAGCCGGTCAGGACCGGCCAGCGCCGCGCCAGCCCCCCGACCGCGGCGAGATCGAAGGTGCCGACCCGCGCGGCGATCATCGCGACGAGGGCGAAGAGCGCGCCGGCGCTCAGGCCGTGGTTGACCATCTGCAGGATGCTGCCCTGGATCGCGCGGGCGTCGAGCGCGAAGAGGCCGAGGGCGATGAAGCCGAGGTGCGCGAGGCTGGAGAAGGCCAGCAGCCGCACCATGTCCCGCTGCGCCGCCGAGACGATCCCGCCGTAGACGATCCCGATCGTCGCCAGGATCGCGAGGATCGGCAGGATCTCCGCCGAAGCCTGCGGGAAGAGCGGGATCGCGAAGCGCAGGAAGGAGTAAGCGCCGACCTTGACCAGCATCGTCGCCAGGATCAGGGCGGTGACCGGCGCCTGGGTGTAGGTGTCCGGCAGCCAGGTGTGCAGCGGGAAGAGCGGCAGCTTGATCGCGTAGGCGAGCGCGAAGGCGAGGAAGAGCCAGCGTTGCAGCCCCGGCGAGATCGTCGTCGCCAGCAGATCGGCGAGGTCGAACGAGGCGGCGACCTCCACGTTCTGGGCCGAGTGGAGGAAATAGACATACAGGATGGCGACGAGCATCAGGAGGCTACCGACGCTGGTGTAGATGAAGAATTTCAATGCCGCGTAGCCGCGCCGCGCGCCGCCGAAGGTGGCGATCAGCAGGTACATCGGGACCAGCATCGCCTCCCAGAAGACGAAGTAGAGGACCAGATCGAGCGCGGTCAGCGCGCCAATTACTGTCCCCTCCAGCAGCAGAAGGAAGGCCGAGAAGAGGCGTGGGGAGCGGCCCATGGCGTCCCAGGAGGCGAGGAGGGCCACCGGCGTCAGGAGCGCGGTGAGGAAGACGAGCAGGACGTTGAGGCCGTCGACGCCGAGGTGGTAGCTCGCGCCGATCGCCGGGATCCAGCTCGCGCGCTCCTCGTAGCGCAGCCCCTGCGCGCCGGGCGGGAAGTCGATCAGCAGCAGGATCGCCAGCGCGAGCGCGACGAGCGACGCGACGAGCGCCACGATCCGCGCCGGACCGGCCCCTTCGCCGCGGTCGGGGAGGACCAGGCAGAGGATTGCCGCGACAACCGGCAGGAAGACCAGGATCGAGAGGATCGGCAGCCCGCTCATTGGACAAGCCCCCTGAAGACGACGAAGGCGAAGATCAGCACCGTGCCGCCGAGGATCATCAGCGCGTAGTTGCGGACGTAGCCGGTCTGCACCTCGCGCAGGGCCTCGCTCGCCTCGCGGAAGATCGCGGCGACGCCGTCGACCAGGTCGTCGAGCAGGCGGTCGAAGCCGTCGCTGAGGGCGCGGGCGAGGGCGCGGAACGAGCGGACGAAGGCCAGGTCGTAGAACGCGTCGATGTAGTAGCGGCGGTCCAGCAGGCGGTGCGCGCCGGCGAAGCGCGTCGCCAGGCCGGTGGCGAGGGCCGGGCGCGCGACGTACAGGACGTAGGCGAGGCCGATGCCGGCCAGCCCGGTCAGCGCCGCGACGACCGCGACCGTCCAGTAGCTCGCCCCGCCCGCGTGCCCCACCGGCGACGCGTAGGCGAAGGGGAAGGCGAAGACCGGTTCGAGATATTCCTCGAAGAGGGTCGTAAGGCCGGGGATCAGCGCCCAGCCGCCGACGACCGCCAGGACGCCGAGGACGGCGAGCGGCAGCTTCATCTCGAACGACGGCGCGTGGATGGCGTGGTCGCCGGGCTGGTCGTCGTGCTCCTGGGCCGGCTCGTGGCCGTGGCCGGGCGCCGCCCCCTCCGCGGCGTGCAGGTTGTAGCGCGCCGCCCCGTAGAAGGCGAGGAAGAAGGCCCGGAAGACATAAAACGCGGTCAGGCCGCCGGTGAGCAGCGCCAGCAACCCGAGGAGGGCGTTGCCGCGCGCGCTGAAGAAGGCCGACCAGATGATCTCGTCCTTGCTGAAGAAGCCGGAGAAGGGCGGGATGCCGGCGATCGCCAGCCCGCCGACGCCGAACGCGAGCCAGGCCGACGGCACGACGCGGCGCAGCCCGCCCATCCGCGGCAGCTCCTCCTCGCCGTGCAGCGCGTGGATCGCGACGCCGGCGGCGAGGAAGAGGAGCGCCTTGAAGAAGGCGTGGGTCATCAGGTGGAAGACCGCCGCGCCGTAGGCGCCGACGCCGGCGGCCAGGAACATGTAGCCGAGCTGGCTGATCGTCGAGTAGGCGAGGACGCGCTTGATGTTCGACTGCGCCACGCCGAGGAGCGCCGCGCCGACCATGGTGATCGCGCCGAGCCAGATGATCACCCCCAGGGTGAAGGGGGCGGCCTCGTAGAGCGGCCAGGCGCGCGCCAGCAGGTAGACCCCGGCGGTGACCATCGTGGCGGCGTGGATCAGCGCCGAGACCGGCGTCGGGCCGGCCATCGCGTCCGGCAGCCAGACGTGCAGCGGGAACTGGCCCGACTTCGCCACCGCCCCGACCAGCAGCAGCAGGGTAATCGCGGCCAGCGTGCCCACGCCCGTCCCGGCGACCTGGTCGAAGACCCCCGGTGCGGTGCCCCGGCCGAAGTACTGGAGGGTGCCGAACTCGCGGAACATCAGGAACATGCCGAGCATCATGCCGACGTCGCCGAGGGTGTTGACGACGAACGCCTTGACCGCCGCGCCCGCCGCCTCCGGCCGCCAGAAGTAGTGCGCGATCAGCGCGTAGGAGGCGAAGCCGACGCCGCCCCAGCCGACCAGCAGCAGCATGAAATTATCGGCCAGGACCAGCACGAGCATGGCCAGGACGAAAATGCTCATGTTGGCGAAGAAGCGGCGCTGCCCCTCGTCGTCGGCCATGTAGCCGGTCGCGTAGACGAAGATCAGGAAGCCGACGCCGGTGACGATCAGCAGCATCAGCGCCGAGAGCGGATCGACCCAGAGGCCGAGCGGCACGGTCAGGCCCGCGACGGGGACCCAGTTGTAGAGGATGACGTCGCGCCCCTGCTGCTCGTGCGGCAGCGCCAGCAGATCGGCCGTCACGTAGATCGCGACCGCGAAGGCCGCGAGCATCGCCAGCGAGGCGACGATGCCGGGCGCGCGGCGCGGCAGCCGCCCGCCGAGGAGGGCGTTGACCGCGAAGCCGAGGAGCGGGAAGAGCAGGGTCAGCCACACGAGATCCATCGGCCCTACCCCTTCAGCGTGTTGACGTCGTCGACGTCGACCGATGCGCGCGTGCGGAAGATCGAGACGATGATCGCCAGCCCGACGACGACCTCCGCCGCGGCGACGGTCATGATGAAGAAGGCGATCACCTGCCCGTCGAGACCGTTGCGGTAGCGCGCGAAGGAGGCGAACGAGAGGTTCGCCGAGTTGAGCATCAGCTCGATCGACATGAACATGATCAGCGGGTTCTTGCGGATCAGCACGCCGATCACGCCGGTCGTGAAGAGGATCGCGCTGAGGATGAAGTAGTACGCCAGGGGCGCCATGCGCTCACTCCCTCGTCTCGGTCAGGACGGCGGCCCGCTCGCCGTCGCGAATGCGGCCCCCGCTCCTGACGGGCGGCAGGCCCTCCGCCGCCCGGCCGTTCGCCACCACCCGCCCGTTCGTTGGTACGTCCGGATCGCGCTGGCGCTTGGCGAGGACGACCGCGCCGATGATGGCGAGCAGCAGCAGGATCGAGATCGCTTC
>JAUJMV010000001.1:514740-517166 GCA_030446685.1 Thermomicrobiales bacterium
TTGAGCAGGGTGATCACGAAGATGAAGAGGACCATGATCGCGCCGGCGTAGACGACGATCTGCAGCACCGCCAGCAGCTCGGCGTTGAGCGTCAGGTAGAGGATCGCCAGGCAGAACAGGTTGACGACCAGGAAGAGCGCGCTGTGGATGCTGTTGCGCGCGGTGATCACCGCGATCCCGGCCAGGACCGCGACGATCGCCGCGATGAAGAATAGGACCATCGCCTCCGACCCCCGACACGCGGGCGCTCGCTCACGCCGAGCCGCCCCTCCCACCCCGTGCGTGCTAGCCTAGCATACTTCCCACAGTTTGTGCATCCGTACACAAGCGCCGCGGCACGGGTCGTGCCAGCGGCGCTCGAATTGCCCGCGCGTCGCCCGTGGGCGGCGTGCAATAGCGTCTCAGTCGGCGGCGGATGCGCTCGTCGCGGGGGCCTGCCGCGGGTCCGGGACGAGGAGCATGTCCTTGGTGTAGATCAGCCCGTCGCGCGTGTAGTCGGAGAAGGCGTACTCGTGGCCGAGGACGATCGCCTCGGTCGGGCAGGCTTCCTGGCAGTAGCCGCAGTAGATGCAGCGGATCATGTTGATCTCGTAGCGCTTGGCGTAGCGCTCGCCGGGCGAGTAGCGCGCCGTGTCGCTGTTCTCCGCCGCCTCGACGTAGATCGCCTCGGCGGGGCAGATCACCGCGCAGAGCGAGCAGCCGATGCAACGCTCGAGGCCGTTATCGTAGCGCATCAGCATGTGCCGCCCGCGGAAGCGCGTCTGCACCGGCGGGATGACGTCCGGGTATTGCTGCGTCACCGGCTTGCGGAAGATGTGTCCGATTGTGGTGCGGAAGCCCCGGGCGAACGCCCCGAGGTCCGCGAGAAGCCCTGCCATGCCCTCCCCCAGTTATAAGACGGAACCACAAAGGCACAAAGGCCACAAAGATCACAAAGGAGGCGACGTGATTACGGAGATCTCCGTGTCCTTTGTGGCCTTTGTGCCTTTGTGGTTCACGCGTAGATCCCTCACCTTATCCAAGTAGCACGATGCCGATCGCGGTGATGACGATGTTGAGGAGCGAGAGCGGCAGCAGCACGCGCCAGCCGAAGTGCATCAACTGGTCGTAACGCAGGCGCGGCAGCGTGGCGCGCAGCAGGACGTAGCCGGTCAGCAGGAGCGCGATCTTCAGCAGCAGCCACCAGGGGCCGCCGAAGAAGGGCCCGCGCCAGCCGCCGAGGAAGAGGGTCGCGGCCAGCGCGCTGATCGTGACCATGTTGATGTACTCGGCCATGAAGAAGAGCGCGAAGCGCAGGCCGGTGTACTCGGTGTGGTAGCCGCCGACCAGCTCCTGCTCCGCCTCGACGAGATCGAACGGCGCGCGGTTGGTCTCCGCCACGCCACTGATCGCGTAAATGATGAAGGCGAGTGGCTGGACCAGGATGTACCAGCGCGGGATGAAGCCGAGCCAAGTGCCGCCCTGGCCGTTGACGATGTCGTTGAGGCTCAGCGAGCCGGTCAGCATCAGCACGCCGACCAGCGACAGGCCGAGCGACAGCTCATAGGAAATCAGTTGCGCCGACGCGCGCAGCCCGCCGAGGAGCGAGTACTTGCTGTTCGAGGCGTAGCCGGCCAGGACGATGCCGTAGACGCCGAGCGAGCTCATCGCCAGGACGAAGAGGACGCCGACGTCGAGATCGGCGAGCCAGAGGTCGGTGCGGTAGCCGAAGAGGTTGACCCCGCCCGGCCCAACCGGGATGACGGCGAAGGTCACCAGGGCCGCGACGACCGAGATCGCCGGGGCCAGGATGTAGAGCGGGAAGTCGACGCCGCGCGGCGTGATCGCCTGCTTGAAGAGCAATTTCACGCCGTCCGCCACCGGCTGAAGGAGGCCGCCCGGCCCGACCCGGTTGGGGCCGTGGCGCACCTGGACGCGCCCGACCAGCTTGCGCTCGTAGAGCGTCATGTAGGCGAACGCGGTTAGCAGGAAGACGATGATGATCGCGCTCTTGACGACGTATTCGACGATGTCACCGGCTGTCATGATGCCGCGCCGCCTTCCTCTTGTTGCGTGGCCGCGCCCGAGCGGAACGCGAACCGGCCGCCGCCGTTGCCGTCGCCAACGTGCGGCAGCGGCCACTGCTGCCCGCCCTTCGCCAAAGCACTGTAGGAGAGCGCGCCGTAGGCCGGGACCGCCGCGGCCAACTCCTGCCAGACCGCTACCGGCGACGTGAAGCCGAAGCCGCCGTCCGGCGCGAGCCGCTTGCCGAGGTCGCGGATCACGCGCCAGTCGGGCCGCGCCTCGCCGGGCGGGCGGACGGCGGGGCGGACGCGCTGGACGCGCCGCTCCAGGTTGGTCAGCGTCCCCTCCTTCTCCGCCCAGGAGACGGCCGGCAGCACCACATCCGCGCGCCGCGCCGTCTCGGTCAGGAAGAGATCCTGCAC
>JAUJMV010000001.1:517266-521954 GCA_030446685.1 Thermomicrobiales bacterium
GGGGGACGCGGAGGACGTGCGCCGCCCCCTTCTCGAGCACCTTGCCGTAGGGCGGCGGCTCCGGCCCGACGACGATCAGCTTCGCGCCGTTCTTGACGGCCTTCTTGAGGCGCAGGTCGAGGACCGGCTGCTCCGGGACCGGGTTCAGCCCGATCAGCAGGATCGTTTTCTGGCGCTCCAGCGCCGCGATCGAGCCGTGCAGCGCGTCGACGCCGAACGGGCCGGCGACCGGGCGGCTGCGCGGCCAGTGATCGACATTGCTCGTGCCGAGCGTGCCGCGCAGCAGCTTATTGAAGAGGTACAGCTCCTCGTTGGTCGCCTGCGGCGAGATGATGCCGCCGATCGTGTCGGCGCCCGACTCCCGCTGCACCTGGGCGAACCCGCGAGCGACGGCGTAGAGCGCGTCGTCCCAGCTCACCGGGACCAGCTCGTCGCCCCGGCGGACCAGCGGGGCGCGCAGGCGGTCGGAGCTGTTGACGTAATCGTAGGTGAAGCGCCCGTGGTCGCAGAGCCAGCCGTCGTCAACGGCCGGGTTGGCGCGCGATTCGAGGCGCAGCACCTGGTTGTTGCGGTAGTCCACCTGGATGTTGCAGCCGACGCTGCACTCGTTGCAGACGCTCGGGACCTTGGTGAGGTCCCAGGGGCGCGCGCGGAAGCGGAAGGGGATCGAGGTCAGCGCGCCGACCGGGCAGAGCTCGATCGTGTTGCCGGAGAAGGGCGAGTCGAAGGTGTCGCCCTCGGTGACCGCGATCTCGGAGTGCGAGCCGCGGTCGATCACCGTCAGCGCCTCGTCGCCGGCGATCTCGCGCTGGAAGCGGACGCAGCGGTAGCACATGATGCAGCGCTCGCGGTCGAGCGCGATCAGTGGGCTGAGCGGGATCGGCTTGATGAAGGTGCGCTTCGGCTCGTAGAACCGGCTGACGCCGGGGCCGTAGTTGAAGGTGGTGTCCTGCAAGGGGCACTCGCCGCCCTTGTCGCAGACCGGGCAGTCGAGCGGGTGGTTGGCGAGGAGCATGCCGAGGACGTCGCTCTGCGCCGCGCGCGCCTGCGGCGCGGCGGTCCGCACGACCATCCCGTCGGCCACCGGCGAGGTGCAGGCGGTCTGGAGCTTCGGCATCTTCTCGATCTCGACGAGGCACATGCGGCAGGCCCCGACCGGGCCGAGCCGCGGCTCGTAGCAGAAGACCGGGATGTCGATGCCGACCTGCTTCGCCGCCTCGACGATCAGCGTCCCCTTCGGCACCGTCACCTGCCGGTCGTCGATTGTCAGCGTCACCGTGTCGGGCGGCGCCGCGGGCTTGGTGGCTTCCTGGACCATCGTTTCCTCTAGTCGGGAGCCGGGAGTCGGGTGCCGGGAGCACGTAGGTTCTGCTCCCGGCTCCCGGCTCCCGACTCATCACTTGTCGGCGGCGACCAGTTCCGGCTCGCGCACCGGGGCCAGGCCGGGGATCAGCGCCTCGTACTCGTGGCGGAAAAACTTGAGACTGCTCTGGATCGGGCTGACGGCGAAGTCGCCCAGGGCGCAGAGGACGCGGCCGTTGATCTTCGAGCAGACGTCGATCAGCAGGTCCAGGTCCCCGGGAACGCCTTCGCCGGCGCAGATGCGCTCCATCGTCTTCTCCAGCCACATCGTCCCCTCGCGGCAGGGGGTGCATTTGCCGCAGGACTCGTGGCGGAAGAACTCGGTCAGCCGGAGGGTGGCGTGCGGGATCGAGACCGTCTCGTCCATCACGATGACGGAGGCGGAGCCGAGGATCGTCCCGACCTTCTTCGGGTTGTCGTAGTCGAGCGGCAGGTCGAGCTGGTCGCCGGGGATCCAGGGCGCCGCCGCCCCGGAGGGGAGGACCGCCTTGACCGCGCGGTCGCCCGGCACGCCGCCGGCGTGCTCGTAGATCAGCTCGCGCAGCGTCGTGCCGAGCGGCAGTTCGTAGTTGCCGGGGCGCCGGACGTGGCCGCTGATCGAGTAGACCTTGGTGCCGGGGCTGGTCGGCGTCCCGAGCGTCTTGTACCAGTCGGCGCCCTTGAAGACGATCCGCGGCACGTTGCAGATCGTCTCGACGTTGTTGATCACCGTCGGGCGGCCGTAGAGGCCGACAACCGCCGGGAAGGGCGGGCGGGAGCGGGGCATCGGCCGGTTGCCCTCGATCGATTCGAGCAGCGCCGATTCCTCGCCGCAGATGTAGGCGCCCGCGCCGCGGAAGACGAAGACCTCGAGGCTGTAGTCGGAGCCGAGGATGTTGGGGCCGAGATAGCCCCCCGCGCGCGCCTCGGCGATCGCGCGGTCGAGCTGGTCGGCGGCGTAGACGTACTCGCCGCGGATGTAGATGAACGCCTGGCTGATCCCGACCGCGTAGCAGCAGAGGGCGATCCCCTCGATCAACTGGTGGGGGTCGGTCTCCATCAGCTCGCGGTTGCTGAAGGTGCCGGGCTCGCTCTCGTCGGCGTTGACCGTCAGGTACTTCTGCCCCGGCGCCTTGGGGATGAAGGACCACTTGCGGCCGGCGGGGAAGCCGGCGCCGCCGCGCCCGAGCAGGCTGGCGTCGATCACGATCTGCGTCACCTGCTCCGGGGTGTACTCGGCCAGCGCCTTCTTCAGCCCCTGGTAGGCGCCGTGCTCCAGCGCCACATCCAGCCGGACCATCTGCGGCACCTGGCGGTTGCGGAACAGGCTCCAGTCGTCCCCCTGCCCGGCCCCGGTCGTCTGTGGTGTCACGTCGCTCATGCTTGCCTATCCTCTATCGTTCCGGGCGCCCGCGGCCTCACCCTCGCGCGGAGGCCGGGGGAGGGATCGGGCGCCGGCTATTCCCTGACCGTGGACAGCGGCCGCGCGTCGATCGCGTTCGAGTAGTGCAGCGGCCCTTCGTTCGGTGGCGGGCCGTCCGCCGGGTCGGCGGCCAGCCCGCGGACCCGCTCGCCGGCCCTGGCGCGCAGGATCTCCAGCAGCTCGCCGATCGTGTCGGGCGCGAGCGGGCCGACGTAGTCGTCGTTGACGCGCATCATCGGGGCGTGCGGGCAGTCGCCCAGGCATTCGCCGATCTGCACTGAGAAGAGGCCGTCCGCGCTGACCTCGCCCAGTTCGACGCCGAGCCGCTCCTTGAGCGCCTCGATCACGGCGTCGCAGCCGAGCAGATAGCAGGGCAGGCTCCGGCAGACCTCCAGGTGGTAGTGGCCGACCGGCTCGGTGTGCAGCATCGTGTAGAAGGTGGCGAGCATGTAGGCGGCGTTCGGGTCGAGGTCGAGCCGCTCGGCGACCTCGGCCATCGTCTCGCGCGGCAGCCAGCCCTGCTCCCGCTGCGCCGCCTTCAGCGCGGGCAGCAGCGCCGAGCGCGTGTTCGGCAGCGCCGCCCTGATCCGCTCGATCTCCGCGATGGTGTCCGGTGCGAGTGGCATCCCTCTCCAGTCCTGAGTGCTGAGTGCTGAGTCTCTCACCCCGTGATCCGTGCCAATATGCCCCGAGCTCACTCAGGACTCAGGACTCAGGACTCAGCACTTCGTTAGCGGTCGACTTCCCCCAGCACGGGGTCGATGCTGCCGATGATCGCGACCAGGTCGGCGACGAGGCCGCCGACCGACATGATCGGCAGGGCCTGTAGGTTGATGAACGACGGGGCGCGGACGTGGACCCGGTAGGGCTTGCCGCTGCCGTCGCTGACGATGTAGAAGCCGATCTCGCCCTTCGGCGACTCGATCGCCTGGTAGACCTCGCCCACCGGCGGCTTGAAGCCCTCGCTGACCAGCTTGAAGTGGTGGATCACCGCCTCCATGCTCGTCGCCAGCTCGGCGCGCGGCGGCAGGGCGACCTTGCGGTCGGCGGTCATGATCGGGCCGTCCGGCAAGCGGTCGAGCGCCTGCCGCGCGATCTTGGTGCTCTCGTGCATCTCGGCGATGCGGACGAGGTAGCGGTCGTAGACATCGCTGCCGGTGCGGACCGGCACGTCGAAGTCGTACCCCTCATAGCCGCAGTAGGGCGCGAGCTTGCGGAGGTCCCAGTCGAAGCCGGCGGCGCGCAGGCCCGGCCCGGTCACGTCCAGCGCCAGCGCGTCCTCGCGGCTGATCACGCCGACCCCGATCGTGCGCTCGCGGAAGATCTCGTTGTCCGTCAACAGCGTCTCGTACTCGTCGATGTGCGCCGGGAAGGCGCGGATGAAGGCGTCGGCCTTCGCGGTCCAGCCGTCCGGCAGGTCGGCCATCAGGCCGCCGGGGCGGATGAAGCTGGTCATCAGGCGCGCGCCGCTCATCATCTCGAAGAGGTCGAGCAGCACCTCGCGCTCGCGGAAGCAGTACAAAAACGCGCTCATCGCGCCGAGGTCGAGCGCCTGCGTGCCGAGCCAGACGAGATGGTTGTTGATGCGGGTCAACTCGGCCAGCAGCACGCGGATGACCGTCGCGCGCTCGGGGATCTCGACGCCGAGCAGCTTCTCGACCGCCAGGGCATAGCCGAGGTTGTTCGAGAGCGGCGCCAGGTAGTCCATCCGGTCGGTCAGCACCACGGCCTGGAGGTAGGTCTTGGCCTCGTAGGTCTTCTCGAAGCCGGTGTGCAGGTAACCGATCACCGGGGTGCAGCGCGCGACCGTCTCGCCCTCCAGGTCGAGCACAAGCCGGAGCACGCCGTGCGTGCTCGGGTGCTGCGGCCCCATGTTGATCGTCATGCCGTCGCCCGAGAGCATCACCTGCGTGCCGTTGGCGGC
>JAUJMV010000001.1:522054-545995 GCA_030446685.1 Thermomicrobiales bacterium
TTATTGACCGGGCGGTCGCTGCGGTAGCGTTCCTCGCGCTCGCGAAGCGTCGCCGGGTGGGACGCCGCGACGACCTCGCGGTTGAAGGAGAAGTCGATCTCCTCGGCGCCGATCGGGAAATCCTTGCGCAGCGGGTGGCCGTCCCAGTCGTCCGGCATCATGATGCGGGTGAGGTCCGGGTGGCCGGCGAACGCGATGCCGAACATGTCGTAGACCTCGCGCTCCGGCCAGTTCGCCACCGGGAAGAGCGCGACGCAGGAGTCGATGACGGGATCGTCCTCCGGGACGAGGGCGCGGACCCGCAGCCGCTCGAGGCTGCTCCGGCTCATCAGGTGGTAGACGACCGCGAAGCGCGGCTCGCGCCCGAGGTCGAGGTAGTCCACCGCCGTCAGGTCGACCAGCCGGTCGAAGCGGAGCGCGGGGTCGTCGCGCAGCAGGCGCAGGAGGTCGAGGATCGGCCCCTTCTCCACCACGAGCGTCGTCTCGCCGCGGAAGTAGACCGTCTCGATCAGCGCGTCGCCGAACGCCAGGCGCGCGGCTTCGATCGCCGGCGCGTAGCCCTCGACGGCCGCCGCTTCCCCCGTGGCCTTTTCTTGGCCGCCGTCAACGACCGGCTGTGTCGAGGTCGGCCGTGATGTCCCCCCCGGCGATGCGGTCATGATCCCCCAGTTTCTCCGTGCCGATCTTCGCCTGCAACTTGAGGATGCCGTCGATCAGCGCCTCGGGGCGCGGCGGGCAGCCGGGCACGTAGACGTCGACCGGCACGATCTTGTCGACACCGTTGACGATCGCGTAGTTGTTGAAGATGCCGCCGCAGGAGGCGCAGTCGCCCATCGCGATCACCCACTTGGGGGCGGGCATCTGGTCGTAGAGCTGCCGCACGACCGGGGCCATCTTCTGTGAGACGCGCCCGGAGACGATCATCAGGTCGGCCTGGCGCGGCGAGGCGCGGTAGACCTCCGAGCCGAAGCGCGCCAGGTCGTAGCGCGAGGCGCTGGTCGCCATCATCTCGATCGCGCAGCAGGCGAGGCCGAAGGTCATCGGCCAGAGCGAATTGGCGCGTCCCCAGTCGGCCAGCTTGCCCAGCAGGACCCCGGGGACGCCGGTCTTGGCGAGTTGGCTTTCTACTCCCAATTGAGCGCCCCTTTCTTGTAGGCGTAGATATACCCGACGAGCAGGATGCCGATGAAGAGGAACATCTCGACCAGGCCGAAGACGCCGAGGCGCTTGAAGACGACGGCCCAGGGATAGAAGAAGACCGCCTCGATGTCGAAGACCAGGAAGAGCATCGCCACCAGGGCGAAGCGCACCGGGAAGCGCTTGCGCGCCGGCTCGGTCGGCACGATGCCGCTCTCGTAGGGGTCCTCCGCGCCGGCGTTCAGGCCGCGCGGCCCCATGATTTGCGCCAGGCCGAGGATGAGCGCCGCGAGGCCGGCCGCGAGCAGGAAGAGGACCAGGACCGGGACGTAGCTCGACAGCATGCTCACCCTCTCTCCGATTGTGCGGCCGACCCGTCGGGAGGTGATCACCTCGCGGCTGCACGGCGCGTGCCACGCGCGACGCTGGATCCTCTTTGTGAAATTATGGACGAAGTGGGGGCGTTAGTCAACCGAAAGGGGGCGCTTCGGTGCGTCCGGACGGACTCTCGCGCCGCGGCGGGCCAGCGCGCGGACGATCAGCTTCAGCAGGATGCCGAGGACGGCGATGGCGAGGAGTGCCGCGCCGACGGCGTAGGCGAAGTTGGTCAGCAGGAAGGTGATCTCGAAGATCGCGACGACGAGCGCCACGTAGATCCACCAGGCGACGATCCGTGAACGCTCCGACATCCGCCCGACTCCCCCCATCGCTCCCGCGCGCGACAACCCGCTCCACCGCCCGCGTAATGGCGATCTATTGCGTTCTATGGTGCGCGATCACCGGGGAGTCGCGCAAGGTTCCGAATGCCAACAGGTTATCAAAGGAGGGCGCGATGGCGGATTTGAGCAGACCTTCGACACATCGGGCGGCTCGATGTGGCCTGCCAGAGTGGTGTGAGCGGTACTTGCACTACATCGCGCGGAGGCCGCACGCCGGGGGGGGCACGGCGCGCGGAACGGGGGGCGTCCTGGGCCAACGCCGGGAGCAGGCCATCGGCCCAGGGGCGCCGGCCGGCGCCGACGACCTCAGCCGGGCGCCCCCCCGCCCCAGCGCTCGCGGAGGAAGTGGGCCGCCATCTTCGGCCGCCGGTCGCGCGTGAAGACGCCCTTCTGGTTGAGCCCGCCTGGGCGGATGATGCCCTGCGCGGTCTTGAAGTCGGCGAAGTTCCAGACGTGCAGCCCGACGACGAACGGGCGCGCCGCCGCGACGTCCAGGTAGCCGCGCAGGAACTCGACCTGGTACTCCTCGCTGAACATCTCCGGTGGGATGCTGTGGTGGCCGGCGATCGTGTCCGCCCCGAACTCGGTGAGCGCCAGCGGCTTGCCCAGCGCCGCGTGAACGTCGTCCAGCTCGCGCGCCAGCACCGCCGTCCCCGCGGCCGGCTGCCCGGCCTGCGTATACCAGCCGTAGTAGCGGTTGAGACAGACGATGTCGCACAGCCGCAGCCAGGAGAGCGGCGTCCCGTGCAGCGCCGAGATCGTGACCGGGCGCGTCGGGTCCAGCGCGCGGGCGCGCGCGGCCAGCGCATCGAGGAAGTCCAGCCCGATCTTGACGGCGGGATCGTCCTCGTTGGCCGGCTGGCCGAACGCGGCGGGGAAGGGCTCGTTCGCCACGCACCACCCGATCACGCAGGGGTGGTTCTTGTCGCGCGCGACCAGTTCATCGATCTGCCGCAGGCATTGCTCGCGCCGCTGGCGGATCAGCCCCTCGTCGTCGGCGAACCCCAGGCCCACGGCCGGGGTCTCGTCGATGATCAGGATGCCCTCCCGGTCGGCCAGCCGCAGCGCCTCCTCCGCGTAGGGGTAGTGCGACGTGCGGTAGGAGTTGGCCCCGATCCACTTCAGCAGCGCGTTGTCCTTGACCAGCAGCGGCAGGTTGAGCCCGCGGCCGTTGACGGGGAAGTCCTCGTGCTTGCCGAAGCCCTTCAGGAAGATCGGCTCGCCGTTCAGCAGCAACCGGTCGCCGCGCACCTCGACGGTGCGGATGCCCACCTCCAACGTGTAGGTGTCCGCGACCCGCCCGTCGTCGTGCAGGGCGACCGTCAGGGGGTAGAGATGGGGATCGCCCGGCCCCCACAGCCGCGCCCCCGGCACGCGCAGCGTCGCCTCGGCGCGCCCGTCGGCGAAGGCGAGCGCGGCGGTGATCGGCCCGGTCTCCGCCGCGAGCGTGAGCGCGCCGGCGCCGGCCCAGGGCTCGCTCGCGCGGGCCGTCACCCGCACGACCCCCGTGCCGTCCTCCACGGTGGTCGTCACGGTCACGTCGGCGAGGTGCAGCGGCGGGACCGCGTAGAGGATCACCGGCCGGTGGAGGCCGGCGTAGGGGAAGAAATCGAAGGTGGTGGCGGGGTAGCCGCGCAGGAAGCCGGCCGCGCCGCCGCCGGCCGCGCCGGGCGGCACGCGCGAGGGCAGGAGCGTGTTGTCCACGCGGATGGCGATGCTGGTCGGCCCGTCCCACGACAGGTGCTCGGTCACGTCGCAGGCGAAGGGCAGGTGGCCGCCCTCGTGCGCGCCGACCGGCGCCCCGTTCACCCAGACCGCCGCCGCGTAGTTGGCCGAGCCGACGCGCAGGAAGACGCGCTGGCCGCGCCAGGACGGCGGCGCCTCGACGACCGTGGCGTACCAGGCCGCGTCCAGGTAGTCGCGCGTGTCCGCGAACTGCTCGTTCCAACTGCCCGGCACCGCGATCGTGCGCGGCGCGGGCAGGCCCCGCGCCCACCCTTCCGCCTCGCCCACGCCCTCGGGGTCGAGCTGGAACTGCCAGAAGCCGGAGAGGTCGAGGGCCTGCCGGATGCGGTTCTGCTGCGGGTAGAGCATGGTGCCTCCTTCTGGATTTGCGCCCGGAGGCGCGCCAGCCGAGGGGTGTGGCGTGCTCCCCCCTTACCGGCGCTAGGCGCCCGAGCGGACAGCTCTCGCCCGGGCGCGCCATCAGCGGGTCGCGGTGGCCCGCGGCCAGTCTAGCAGCGGGGGCGTCGCTGGCCGTTTGCGGTAAGCGCGGCACAATGCCGGCGGGGCCCCGAAGCTCCCGGCTGCCGGGGGCGGGCGGGAGGGTGCAGCCGACAGGCCGAACCGAGGCGGGGCGCGGCGGCCTCCTCCCTAGTCAGCACCCCGGCGCGGCTGAGGGAAATGGGGCGCGCACGCCGATTCGCGGCTATCCTCCCGGCCCGTCAGCAGGGCCGTTAGCCTGGTGGGACGCCATAATCGAAACGGCGGTTCGGCTGGAAGCCCCCCCCCCGCGAGCCGATCTTGAGGACGCCGACGTGCCCGCGCGGCGCAGCCGACCCGGCGGCGGGGCGGGGCGCCAGGGCGCGCTGGCGCGCGTCACGGCGCGCGCGGGGAACGCCCTGACCCTGCTGCGCGACGGCCCGGGGCCGACTGGCTCGCGGCGATCGACCGCGCCGGGCGCTGGGTCCACCTGGGAGAACTACCCTTCAAGGCGGCGGGCATCGGCCGGGTGTTCGCCGAGGTGCTGATGGCGCGCGCGGCGGCGGGGCGCGTCCGGGTGCTCTACGACTGGTGGGGCTCGAGCGACGTGCCGGGCGGCAGTTGCGGCGGGCGGGCGTCGATGTGCGCGTCGTCACCCCGCCCGGCCTCGCCGACCCCTTCCGCATCGTCAACCGTGACCATTCGAATCGACGGCGACTACGCCGCGCTCGGCGGATCCCGGCCTCTCCGACCAGTGCACCCCGGCGCCGTCCCGACACCGTCTGCCCTCGCGACATGGCGGTGCGGTCGCGCATCACCGGCGGTGGCCGACCTGGAGCGCCACTTCGCGGTCGTTGGGACGCCAAGCGCCCTGCCCGCCGACGAGCGCCCCGCCCCGCCCGCCCCGGCCGGCGGCGTGGCGGCGCGTCGCCGGGGGCGGGGGCGCGTTGACCCTCCAGCTCGTGCTGGCCGCGGCGCGGGAGCGGGTCTGGATCGCCGACGCCACTTCCTGGGGGTGCCGCTCCTGCGCGAGGCGCTGATGGCGGCGGCGCGCGACGGCGTCGACGTGCGCGTCCTCCAATCCCCGGCCAGGGTCGGCACCGCCGCGCGCGGGCACCGGCCACTCCTGGAGGCGGGGGTGCGCATCTTCGAGCGCCAGCGCGCGCGCACGCCAAGAGGCCGTAGGTGGCCGACGGCTGGTGGGGCGGGGCCAGGGGACCGGCATCGTCGGCAGCCGGGAGCTCGACCTGATCGCCGAGGACCGGCCCTTCGCGCCGTGCTGGAGGCAGGTCCAACGGCGGGAGAGATCCGGCTGACCCCCGCGCCCGGCGGGTCGCGGGTCGCGCGGAGCGCCCCGAGACCGCCGCCGAGCGCCGGGCGCGCCGGAGCGCCGGGGCGGCGCGAGCGGCCGGGGCGACCGCCGCGCGGGCGGGCGGGCGCGGCGGGATTGGCCGCGGCCGGCGCCGCGGCGCGGGGTCGTCGGCGGGGAGCAGCTCACCCGCCACGAGCGCCGGGTCGGCGGCCAGGTAGGGCGCCAGGTCGGCGGGTCGGGCGCTGCTCGGCGATCGCGCACGAGGTAGTCGGCCTGGCGCAGGTCGCCGTCGCCCGGAGCGGCGGGCGTGCTTCGCCGCGCAGCCTGCGCCGCGCGGCGAGCGGCCCGCCCGCGCGCAGCGCCGGGCGAGACTCCGGGCGCGCGCGTGAGTCGTCGAGAGCGCAGGAAGGCGGCGTAGGTCACTCGGCGGAGGGCGACCGCGCCGGCGCGCCGGCCCGGACGGCGGCCCGCGCGCGGCCCCGCGCCGTCGACGTCTACGCCGCGCGGCTCGCGCTTTACCTCGCCCTCGCACCGGCGACGCCCTCTGGCCGGTCGCCGCCGGCCACTGGGTGGCCGCGGCCCGCCTGGGTCCTCGCGCTGGCCCTGCTGCCGCCCGCGCTCGCGCGCCGCCGCTGGCCGACGGCGCTGCTGCTCGCCGGCTCCGCGCCTCTGCTCGTCGGCTGCCGCGCGCCGCGTCGCCGGGGTGGGGCCGGCCCTGGCGATCATGACCTACAACGACGGCAACGCGGCTGGCCCGGCCCGAGCGCAGCGCCGCGGCCCTCGGCCCGGGCGCCGATGTCATCGGCCTGCAGGAGTTGTAGGCGGACCGGCCCGCGGCGTTGGGGGCCTACCCGCACCAGGCCCGTTCTCCGGCGGCATCCCGTCTTGAGCCGCTACCCGATCCGCGAGGCCGCGCGGCTCCACCTGTATCCGTCGGCCGGACCTGCGGGCGGTGATCGAGGTCGATGGTCGGGCGCTGACGGTGATCGCACCCGCCGCCGCCGCGCCTGCACCGGGACGGCTCTCCGAGGTAGGGGACGGCGGCGCAGGTCGCCGCGCTGACCGCGCTGGCCGCCGGCGACGGGAGGGCGCTCCTGCTCGGCGACCTCAACCTGACCCCCGGCACGCCGGCTACCGCGACCTGCAACGCGCCGGCCGCGCGACGCCCTTCGGGCGCGGCCGGGCGTGGGCGGTTCACGCTCGTGGCGCCGGCTGCTGGTTCGTCTCCGCGATTACATCTGGCACACGGCGCATCCGCGGCGTCGCGCGCGTGGATCGGACCCGACGCCGGGTCGGACCATCGCCCGCCGTCTGCGCCCGGCTGCACGTTGAGCGCGCGCCGCCCAGTCCCCGTCCGGCGCCCGGCATCGCGCGTCTCCGTTGCGCGCCACTACTTCTCGTTTCGTCGATCGTCAGGCCTCGTCCGCGGATGGCTGGGCCGGCCTTGCTCGCGTCGCTCGTCAACCTCGCCTTCCATAGCACGATCCGCGGCGCCATCCCGCAAGCTGTTCGAGCAGACGGCCCATGGCTGCGCGAAACGCGGGCGTAGCGGCTCATGCTCTCCGGACGGCCGAAGGCTGCTCGGTGGTCAGGTCGTACCGTGGCAAGGGGCGGCGCGGCGACGGCCCGGCGGGGGCGCGATGATGTAGAGGCGGCCGCTCGCCCGGCATGGGGACGAGTTCGACCCCGTCCGCGCTGCCGAACAGGGTCGCGCTTGCGCTCCAGCACCGCGGATCTCGTCGGGGGGCCGCGCCACCAGTAGACCACGACGAATCCCCCCGCCTCCCGGAGCGAGCGCTCCTGGGCGCCGTATTCCGCGGCGCGCTGGCCGGCGTCGCCGGCGAGGTAGCGCATCACCGGGTTCTCGGCGGCAGCGACGGTTGGCGCGAGCCGCCGACGCGCGCGTGCTGCGCCTGGTACCAGAACTCGGTATTCGATCGCCGGGATCGTGGGCACGTTGAGCACGGCGCCCGGCATCATCGTCTCGGCGACGCGGACGAGCGCGCGGGGCGAGGTGGCTCGGCCAGGATCAGCACCGCCGCCGCGCGAGCGCCAGGGCGCGGCGGTGGCGGACCTCGACAGCGCGCGCCGACGCCGCAGTAGCTGCCAGCACCGCGGCGCTCGACCAGGCCGGCGAAGCGCGCGGGCGCGCGGCGAGCCGGGCGCATCGCGTAGCCGAAGACGGCACGGTGTCCCAGGTCGTCCAACTGGTCCGCCCCAGCAGATGGAGCACCGGCCCCAGGCTGAGGATCGCGAAGACGGCGCGCTCCAGCCCCAGAAGCGCACCGCCCGCCGCCGTGCGCCCGGCGATCAGCGCCGCGAGGCAGAGGCGATGGCCCCGTGTAGCCGAGCGTCACGATCCGCTCGGCGGGATTGGTCCCCAGGCGGTCGTTGAGCGCGTCGAATTGCCGCCACACCAGCGGTGGCGCTCGTTCGCCAGGTAGGCCGCCAGGTCGGCGGAGAAGTCGAGCGATTCGGCCGGGTCGCGCACGAGGTAGTCCGCGTCGCGCAGGTCGCGGATCATCGCCCCGAGCAGCGGCGCCGTCAGCAGGAGGGCGAGGGCGGCGGCGGCGGCGAGCGGCCCGGCCGCGCGCGCGAGCGGCCGCCAGGCGCCCGCGCGCGCCAGCGGCCAGCCGCGATAGGCCAGGTAGAGGATCGTCCAGAGCACCAGGAAGGCGGCGTAGGTCCACTCGGTGAGGGCGACCGCGGCGGCGGCCAGCCGGTCAGCGCGGCCCAGCGCCAGGGGCGCGCCGGCGGGAGCGCAACTGCGTCGCGCGGCTCGTCGTCGTCGGGCTCCGCCGCCCAGCCGCCCGGCCAGAGGGCGTCGATCGTGCGGAGGAGGGCCAGGGCGTAGAGCTTGGGGGCCACTGGTGGCTGGCGAGGTTGAGGTGGCCGCCGAGCGCGTGGGTGCTGTGGTACGGGGACCAGCCGTAGACGAGGCCCGCCACCAGCGCGGCGGGGCGCGACCCGGTCAGCCGCAGCGCCAGCGCCCACATCGCCCAGGCGCCGAGGATCGAGCTGAGGAGCATTAGTACTGTAGGCCAGGACCGGCGCGCCGCCCAGCCACTGCAGCGGCGCCATCAGCGCGCTCTCCAGCGGCACCAGCGTCGTGACGCGGTGCTGACCCCGTAGGGGTGACGTAGAGCAACGTCGTGTGGAAGGGATTGGTCCAGGACTCGATCGCCTGGCGGAAGTACCAGATGTCCCAGAGGAAGATCACCGCGGTCGCCGAGGTAGGGGACGTGCGAGCCGAGGTGGAGCGGTAGCGGCCAGGAGAAGAGGAGGGCGACGGGTGTAGAACGCCGGGACCCCCAGCGGCGCCAGCCGGCGGGCGGCGGCGCGCGGCCAGCGGCTGGGGGCGGCGCCCTCGGGGGCCGCGACTGCAGGTTCGTCTCCGCGCTCACATCCAACCACCCGTCGCGTCGCCGCTGCCGCCGGCCCGGCCGTGACCGCGCCCGCAGATCTGGCGCGGCGGACGCGGGACGCGAGCCCCCGGTGGAGTGGCGCGTCCCGCGCCCCGATCGCGTCAGGTGGGGCGGCGCGGCCGGCTACTTCTCCATGCCCTTGAGCGCCTCGTAGACGGGCCGGTTCGACCAGTCGGCTCGTACCACGGACCAACTGGCCTTTTCATCGCCGTGCGATCCCCGCGATGGTCGAGTAGTTGAGGTTCCAGACGAAGAGCACGCCGGCCCAGGGCCAGCGCTCCCTGGCGTAGCGGATCGCCCGGACGGTGTAGTCGGCCTGCACCTGCTCGGTGTTCAGCAGGCAGTACTCGTAGCCGAAGAACGGCGACGTGCCCTGGCAGGAGGCCCAGCCGAACTCGGTAATCCAGATCTGCTTGTCGCCGTCGTTGTACTGCTCCATCACCGCGCGCAGATCCTCGGGGCGGCGGAAGTAGAAGTCCATCCCCCGTTCCAGCAGGTCCCCTCCTGGGCGGCGTATTCGGGCGTGCAGTGGCCGGGGCGGGGTTCTCCGGCCACCGCGCCTCCGGCGGATTGGTGGTGCCGGCGGCGTGGGTGGGGACGGCGTCGAAGTAGTTGCGCCCCTCGCCGCCGTTGAGGGTGTAGATCTGGCGCAGGAACTCGGTCTCGTCGATCGCCTCCTTCGGCTCGATGAAGGTGGCCGGGGTCATGCCGCCGACGAGGACGAACGCGCCGCGGTCGACCCCTTGATCGTGGTGTAGGCGGCCTTGAGGGTGGCGAGGTAGGGGGCGACCTCGACGTAGCCGCCGACCTCGCCGGACATATTCTGCTCGTTCCAGATCTCGTAGGCCTGCACGCGCCCCTGGTAGCGCGCGGCGACCGCCCGCATCGTCTCGCCGAAGACGGCGGGGTCTTCCGGCAGCTCGCCGGCTGGGCGCGGCCCTGGGCGATCGCGGCCGGGGTGGCCCAGTTGGGGGACTTGACCACGCTGAACAGGACCTTCAGGCCGGCGCCGCGCGCCGCGGCGACCCGCTTATCGAGGGGCGCCCAGTCGTACTGGCCCGCGCCGGCTCGAGGTCGCGCCAGACCAACTGGAGGCGGACCCAGCCGAAGCCGGCCTCGCGGACCTTGCCGACCGCGCGGTCGTTGTAGTCGCCGGTGGCGGCGTCGGCGCGCAGGAAGACGTTGAAGCCGTACTCGACAGGGTTCACCCTCATCGGCCCGCCGGACGGGGGGCGTTCCCGGGGGCCGGCGACCCGCCGGGGATGTCGGCCCCGGTCGGCGGGGCCGTCTCGGGCGCGCGGACCGCCTCCGGCACCTTGAGGCGGTCCATCCGCTCCCGGCCGAGGAAGCCGAGCAGCACCTCGAAACCGCTCCCGGTCTCGTTCTCGGGGTGGTACTCCCAGCGCCCGCGCTCGAAATACTGCACCAGATAGACCTCGTCGTCGACCGAGTTCGTCTCGCGGAACTCCTCGGAGAGCGGGAAGCCGAAGTTCTGCAGCCCGCCGTAGCGCTGCCAGAACTCGCAGAGGGGCCCCGGAGGTTGTGCTTGGGGCGCCTTCCGGCTCGGAGTAGAACTGGCACGCCTCGTCGGGCGCGTACTCGGCGCGCGGGGCGCTCTGGAAGGCGGGCTCGGCCAGCCGGTCGGCGGCGATCTCGTTGCCGAGCAGGGTCAGGAGGACGTCGTAGGGCGGCTGGTTCTCGGGGTGGTACTCGAAGCGGGCGCGCTCGAAGTACTGGGTCTTGTAGACCTTGCCGTCGGTGGAGGCCTCGTCGTAGACGCGGGTGAGCGGGAGGCCGAAAACGTAGAGATCGCCGTTGGCCTTCCAGTACTGGCGGAAGCGCCCGCTCAGGTAGTGCTTGGTGCCCTCGAAGTAGCGCGGCGCCATCGAGGCGGCGTCCGGGGCGGCGCGCCCCTGGCGGGTCCGGGGCGGCCCCGGTGGGCAGGGCGGCGGGCAGCAACCCGACGACGGCGACCATGAACAGGACCAGCGGCAGCCTGGCGGTCCTCGCGCTCCTCCGGGGCATCGACTCCTCCTTCGTTCCACCCGTCCACGTCACCGACGTCGCGCGCCGGGTGGCGGACGCCGGTCGCGCCGCTCCCGATGGAGCGGCGCGACTCCTCGTCGGAGCGCGGTCGACCGGCCGTGTCGCGGGCCGGTCCCGCGCCTGGGGCGCGGCGGGCTACCGCTCCATGCCCTTGACCGCCTCGTAGACTGGCCGGTTCGTCCAGTCGGATCGTACCACGCGACCAGCCGGCCTTTTCATCACCCGCCGGGATGCCCGGGATCGCCGCGTAGTTGAGGTTCCAGAGGATCAGCACGCCCGCCCTGGGCCAGCGCTCCCTGGCGTACTTGAAGGGGCGCACGGTGTAGTCGGCCTGCTGCTGCTCGGTGTTCACCAGGCAGTACTCGTAGCCGCCCGCCGCCGGCCCGCCTGGGCGGTGCTGCCGAACTCGGTCAGCCAGACCTGCTTGACGCCGTCGCCCGAGCCCTCCATCACTGCGCGCAGATCCTCGATGCGGCGGAAGTAGAAGTCCATGCCCCCGTTCCAGCAGGTCCCCTCCAGCGAGGCGTATTGGGGCGGGCAGTGGCCGGGGCCCAGGTTCTCCGGCAGCCGCGTCTCCGGCGGATTGGTGGTGCCGGCGGCGTGGGCCGCCAGGGCGTCGAAGTAGTTGCGGCCCTCCCCGCCGTTGACGGCGTAGAACTGCCGCAAGTACTCGACGTCGTCGATCACGATCCGCGGGTCGCTGAAGGTGGCCGGGCTGAGGCCGCCGAAGAGGACGAAGACCGTGCTAGGTCGACCTTGACGGCGGTGTAAGCGGCCTTGAGGGTGGCGACGTAGGGGGCGACCTCGACGAGGGCCGCCGACCTCGCCGGCCAGGTTCTGCTCGTTCCAGATTTCGTAGGCCTGCCTCGCCCCTGGTAGCGCCCGGCGAGCGCGCGCATGGTCTCCGCGAAGGCGGCGGGGTCCTCCGGCAGCCCGCCGGCCGGCCGGCCCTGGGCGATCGCGCCGGGGTGGCCCAGGCGGGGGACTTGACCACGCTGAGCAGCACCTTCAGGCCGGCGCCGTGCGCCGCGGCGACCCGCGTGTCGAGGGGCGCCCAGTCGTACTGGCCCCGCGCCGGCTCGAGGTCGCGCCAGACCAACTGGAGGCGGACCCAGCCGAAGCCGGCCTCACGCACCTTGCCGACCGCGCGGTTGTTGAAGTCGGCGGCGGCCGAAATCGGCGCGGAGGAAGACGTTGAAGCCGTACTCGCCATCTCCCGCCTTCAGCGGCGTGATGGTGGTGTTCCCGGCGACCGGGGCGCCGCCGGGGATGTCCGCCCCCACCGGCGGGGTCGTCTCGGGCGCCTGGACCGCCTCCGACACGTTGCGCGCGTTGCAGCCGCTCCCGGCCGAGCAGGCCCAGCAGCACCTCGTAGCCGCTCCCGACGCCGTTCTCGGGGTGGTACTCCCAGCGCCCGCGCTCGAAGTACTGCACCTTGTAGACCTGCCCGTCGGTCGGGCTGACCTCGTCGAACTCCTCCGAGAGGGGGAAGCCGAAGTTCTGCAGCCCGCCGTAGCGCTGCCAGAACGCGCAGAAGGGGCCGGAGACGTTGTGCGCGCGGGCATCTTCGGGCTCGGAGTAGAACTGGCAAGCGTCGCCGGGCGCGCGTGCCCGCGCGCGGGGCGCTCTGGAAGGGCGCCTCGCCCTCCCGACCGGCGGCGATCTCGTTGCCCATCAGCGTCGCGTCGACGTCGAAGGGGGCCGGGTTCTCGAGGTGGTACTCGAAGCAGATGGGCGCGCTCGAAGTACTGGGTCTTGTAGACCTTGCCGTCGGTGGAGGCCTCGTCGTAGACGCGGGTGAGCGGGAGGCCGAAGACGTAGAGATCGCCGTTGGCCTCCCAGTACTGGCGGAAGCGCCCGCTCAGGTAGTGCTTGGTGCTATCAAAGAAACGTGGCTCCATCGAGCCGGGGTTGTGGGCGTGGGCTGGGCGACGGCGTGGGCGGCGGCGCGGCTCGACGCGGCGGGCGCGGCCCCGGTCGCGCGGCGGCGAGCAGCAGCCCGGCGACGACGATCAGGATCAGGGCCAGCGGCAGTTTGATAATCCTCCCAGCCATCCTCTACTCCTTGACTGCGCGGGACACCGAATCCCCCCGCCTGTACCCACCCCTGCTCCGCTCCCGGCTCATGGGGGCGGCGTCGCGATCGGCCCGCTGGCTCCGCGGACCCGCATCAACTTCCCTGGTGTGGCGCTGGCCGTGACCGGCGGGGGCGGCGAAGGCGGAACCCCGCGACCGCGTCACGCCGGTACAACGGACGGCGCCCGATCCGGTTGCCCTTCCGTAGACCGTCCATCCGGAGAGCGGGGGGCGCGACGCCGCCGCGCCCGGCGCGACTGCCCCATCGGGCGGCGCGGCCGGGGTCGACCGCTGGGTCGGCGTCTTGCCGGGGGGGCGCCACCGGTGGCCGCACGCCGGCAACGGAGAGGAGGGCGCGATGCGCCTATCCCGGACCAGACTCGCGGTGCTGCTGATCCTCGGCCTCATCGCCGGCGGCCGCGCCGCGCCCGGCCCGGCGACTCCGCGGCCCTCGTCCATCTTCGTCGTCGATCCGTTCGCCGGCGGGGTGGGTCCTGGTCGCGCTGGACGGAAAGGCGCCCCCGGCGGGCACGACGATCACCCCCGGGTTCGCCGGGGGCGGGTCGGCGGCTGGGCCGGCTGCAACGACTCGGGGTCCGAGTAGCAGCGGGAACGTCAACCGGAATACGCCAGCTCGCCCCAGTCCGTGCGATCCGGCGAGAGCAGGACTGCCATCGCCACTGGGGCGCATTTTCCTTGCCGTGCTAGGGAAACCGTGCCAGACGCGCGAGGGAGGCGGGCGTTTCGTCCAGCGACCAGCCCTCGTAGCGGTCCCTGCCGCATGACGCGCTGTCCTGGCCGATCCCGCCGCAGTTTCCGCACACTACCGCCAAATCCCCGGCTTATTCCGGTTGACCGTTCCGCTGCTCCTCGGACCCCGGATGCTCACGGGAGCCATCGGGGTGTTGACAGCGGGGGCGGGGTGCGCTAGAATGCGTTCATTAGTTTAGACTTGTTTACCTAACCCGAGGAGGGCGACCATGCAGACACCGGCGGCGAGCGGTCCCGACGCGGCGGAACTCAAGGCGATCGCGCGGTTCCTCGACGCCCTCGGCGACCCGGTGCGCCTGCAGATCCTCTCCCTCCTGGGCGACCAGGGGCGCCGCAACGTCGGCGAGCTCGCCGGCAACTTCCGCCTGAGCCGGCCCGCCATCTCCCCACCACCTGCGGGTGCTGAAGGACGCCGGGATCCTCGACAGCGAGAAGGTCGGGCAGGAGGTCTACTACCGGCTGGAGCGCGAGCGGATCGTCGCCAGGCTGCGCGCGCTGGCCGACCAGGCGGCGGCGTGGCATTGCGACCCGTGAGGCCGCGGCCTCTCTATTTGGGTTGTTGGTAAACGTGTCTAATCTTATTGACGAAACGGAGGGCGCTCGTGAACACCGCCATCCGCGACGCGACCCGGCGGCGGCCGCCACCTCATCGACCAGGCGCTTCCCGCGAGGCGCTGCCGGAGCCCCTGCGGGCGAGCGGCGCGCGACCGCCTGGCCTGGCGGCTAGCGGGCGACGGGCCGCGGGGCGCGTGGCCGCGCGCGGCCGGATGTTCCCGCCGCGGAACGGGGGTGGGCAGGTGTCCACCGGGATCGACGACTCGATGGCGAGGCCGCGTCGCGCGACGCAGCGCGGACTCACCCAGGAGCCGAAAGGAGACGCAGATGATGCACCAACGCGGCGACACGCTCGTGGACACGCGCACGGGCGACCGGCTTACCCTGCTCCAGACGGGCGCGGACACGGGCGCGCGCGCTGCTGCACGTCGCCTGGGTGTGGCCGAAGCAGGGGACCCCCCTTCAAGCACCGGCACACCGTGCTCCAGGAGACCTTCGCCCCCACCTCCGGGCGCATGGGCGTGTACATCGGGGGCGAGACGCGGCTGCTCGCGCCGGGGGAGCGCGTCACGGTGCCGCCCGGCGTCTGGCATTACTTCTGGAACGCGGGGGACGGCGAGCTGCGCTTCGAGCATGAGGTGCGCCCCGCCGGGCGGCATCAGGAGCTGTTCGAACTGCTCTTCCGGCTGTCGAACGCGGGGCGGCTCACCCCCGCGCCGTGCTCACCGACCCCGCGCTGCTCGCCCACGCCTGGGCGCTGAACGAGGGGGACTTCGCGGGGCTGCCCCCCGCCCTGCAACGACGCGTCTTCGGCACGCTCGCCCGACTGACGCGGCGGCGGGCCGCGCGGGGGTGGTGACGGTGGCACGAGCGCCACGCACGCCGGATGGGGCGGCGGGTCGCCGCCGGGGTCGACCCGCCGCCCACCGCCGAGCGCGGGGTGACCGTGCCGGTCCGCACCCCCGCGCGGCTGCCGCTCATGCACGACCGACCGGCTCCGGGTCCCGCCGGGCAGGCCCGCGACTCCGGCCGAGCCGGAACCACCATCGCCGCTCGGCATGGCGTCGCGGGCGTGCCCGGCCCCGGATTGTGACGCCACCAGCTGTTGACGCCCGCCACGGGCCTGACCCACCACCAGGAGCCTGCCATGAACCTCGGCCTCTGGATCTTGCAAGCCCTGCTCGCCGCCGTGTTCCTCGCCGCCGGGTTGTTCCATCTCCTCCGTCCGAAAGCCGCCTTCGAGGCCGATCCGAACTTCGCCTGGACCAAGACCATGAGCCAGGGCGGCATCTGGGCGATCGGTGCGGCGGAGGTGGCCGGCGCGTTGGGCCTGACGCTGCCCGGATTGTCGGGCATGTTCACGGGCCTCGTCCCGCTGGCCGCCCTGTGTCTCAGCCTGCTGATGGCCGGGGCAGTAGCCACACACCTACGGCTCAAGGAATCTCCTGTCCCCGCCCTGATGCTGAGCTTGCTCGCGCTGCTGGTCTTCGTCGGTCGTGGGTGGGTGGTCGGCCTGTAGCGGGGCCGCCGGAACCGGCACGCGCCGCAACGACGCAAGGAACGGGCTCGGTATGGCGATGCACGAATCTGCCTCAGGCCGCCCCCCACCGGAGCCTCAACCGGACCGTCGCCTTCGTGCGGGCCGCCCGGGACGCCTGCGGGAAATTGCAACGGGAGTCCCCGAGTACCATGTGCTGGTGCATCTCGACGTGCCCCGGGTCGACATCAGCTACACCCACATCCCGGACGACCACACGGCCACGGGCGCGCAGGGCAACGGGGAGATCGGGATCACCGGCGTGGCGTCGGCAATCGCCAACGCGGTGTTCAACGCGACGGGCAAGCGCATCCGCGAGCAGCCGATCGCGCTCGACAAGCCGCGGTAGCGGGCCATGCCCGGACCGGTCAGGGGTCTTCCGGGCATGGTTCCACCCCGTTCGCCGGGAGGAGTTCATTTTGGTTCACCAGGAGGAGTCAGCCACGCAGACAGCACCCGTCATGATCGTCGAGGGGCTCACGAAGGTCTACGGCGGCGGCGAGCGCCGCGTGGAAGCGCTCGCCGGGGTAAGCTTCCGTGTCGAGCCCGGCGAGTGGATCGCCGTCGTCGGCCCCTCCGGCAGCGGCAAGAGCACCCTGCTGAACCTCCTCTCTGGTCCCTGACTTGGCAAGCGCGTGTCACCGTCCCTGGCGCGCCTCGGCCGCAACTCCGCGGGTGTGCGCGCCGAGTGCCGGAGGCGGCGTATTCCAGCGCCGGCCAGCCGTAATGGGGGACGCGCCCGACCAGCCGGAACCCCTCCGCGCCGCGCGGCTCGAAGATCGCCGCCTCGCCCTCGGCGATGGTGAGGTCGGCCACGGCCTGGATGCTGAAGTCGTGGCCGACGAGGACGGTGTTGGTCCCGGCGACCGGCGGCGGGGCGGCCAGGAGCCGGGCGAACGCGTCGATCAGCGCCTGGCGCTCCGCCTCGTCCCGCGCCCAGGGAGCGCCAGCAGATCGCGCGTGATCTCGTGGCGCGCGAAGGCGAGTTGCGCGGTGTCCCGCGCGCGCGGCAGTAGGGGCTGGCGAGGACCTGGCCGACGGGGATGCGCAGCAGGCGGAAGGCGTCGCCGATCCGCTCGGCGTCGGCGCGGCCCTGGGGGCTGAGGTTGCGCTGGGTCCGGCAGTTCTCCAGGTTCTGCCGGTCGGTGTCCGCCTGGGAGAAGTCGGTGGCGGCGTGCCGGAAGAAGATGACGTAGCCGCCGCGCCGCAACTCGGCGAGGAGCCGCTGACCTTCGGTCCCAGGTGGGGCGGTCGCCGTCCCCGCGCCGGGTCCAACCGTGGCGACCGGGGTCACGCCGGTTCCGGAGGCCGGGCGTGGACTGGTCGGGCCGGGCGTGGCGGACAGCGCCGCCGGGGTGGTGGCGGGGGCGCGCTCCGTCGCCTGGGGAGCGCAGCCAGCCAGTAGGACGACCAGAATGAGCAGGGCGGCGGGCGGGACGGGGCTGTTTCGCCGAGCGCGCGGGCCTGTCGCCATTCGGTCACCACCGTTCCGGATCGTCCGGCCTCCCGGTCGTTGCGCGGCGTAGTGGGCCATGATAGCGCAGGTCGCGGCAAGCGGAAAAGGGGATGCCTTGTTGCGCGGGGCGAGAATCGGTAAGCTTTGAGGGCGTTGTCGCGCGCGGGCCGGCCTCATCCGCGGCGCCACCGGGGTGCGGCTGGCGCGCGGAGGCCGGGACGATCGGGGGAATGGGATGTCGCTCGCGCAAGTGCTGCCCCTGGCGCTCTTTCTGCTGATGGCCCAACTGGTGATCGGCTCCTTCCTGGTCCTGCTGCTGGCGGACTACGAGGGGGAGGTCGGGGGGGGCGTTCCTGGGCCGGAGCGCGCTCTGGTTCTTCGCGGGCGCGCTCCTCGCCGCCTGGATTCGGGGGCGCTATCCCGCGGCGGAGGTGCTGCTGCGGCTCAATGTCCGGCCGGACTGGCTGGGGCGCGAGGGGTGGGCCTTCACCGGTTTCCTGGTCCTGCTCGGCCTCTACAACCCGGCGGTCTGGATCGGCTGGCGACCAGGGCGGCGGGTCGTGGGCGGACTGGCGGCGGTCGCCGGGGGCGACGCTCGTCCTCGGGGCGCTGGCCTACGGGCAGGCGCCCTGGATCGGTTTCGGGACGGTCCTCAACTTCCTCGCCGCCAGCCTGGCCCTGGGGGCGGCGATGACCGGCCTGATGCTCGGGCACTCCTACCTGTCGACGCCGATGCTCTCGCCGCGCCCGCTGCGGCACATGACGATGATCCTCTTCGCGGCGCTGGCCCTCCAACTGCTGGCCCTGCCGTTCTACCTGGGGCAGTTCGGCTTCCCGGCGGCGGCGCAGAAGGGGTCCGAGTTGCTGAACGTCTACGGGCTGATCCTCGGCGTGCGCGTGGCGATCGGGCTGCTCTTCCCGCTCGTCCTCGCCGCGCTGGCCTGGCACACGACGCGGATCAAGGCGATGCGCTCGGCGACCGGCCTGCTCTACATCGGCGTCGGCGTCGTGCTGACCGGGGAGATCGTCGCGAAGGTGCTCTTCTTCGTCGCCGGCCTGCCGGTCTAGCGCTCGGCGCGGCGCCCGGCCCGCGCGCTCCGCGACATATCCCCTGGGCTACAACTGCCGGGTAGTCGCGCGGCCGCACCCCAGGGTTGTCCGCATTCAGCCGCCGTCGGCCTTGAGCGCGGCGAACGACGGGTAGACGCGGATACGGCCCGTGCCGAGCGCGATCTCCCGCACGCCGGGCGCGGCATCGGGGTTGCGGGGTGGCGTGTCTTTGGTCAATCTGTCGAACAGCGCGCGGATCGGATTCGCGTCGGACGGGGCGAAGGGCCGGTCGTCGACCAGGCGCAGAACTTGCGGCCAGGCGCCCCACGCGGCGTGGCGGTCGGGCGCCGACCCCTCCGCGAAGTGGGCGAGGTAGCGGCCGAGCACGAAGAGGTAGACGCGCTGCACCCGGAATCGCTTCGCCGTCGCGCTGTCGAACCGGGCCAGCAGTTCGGTCGGGTCGTGGCGCTGCAGCCACTGGCGGGTCGCGGCGATCTGGCTAGTGGCGCCCAGGAAGTAGTCCCGCTGCCGCCGGCGCTCCCCGGCCGAGCGGGCGAAGGGATCCTGGGACTTCAGCTCGAAGATGCCGAGGGCGCCGGTCTTCCGGTCGAAGATCAGGGCGTCGAGGTCCGTGCGCAGGCCGCCCCCCTCGCGCCGCAGTTCGACGCGCCCGGCGCTCTTGACGAAGCGCGGCTCGGGGAAGAGTCCGTAGAGGTCCTGGCGGAAGACCCCTTCGCGCAGGTAGGCGGTGTTGTGGTACTCCCGATCGTGGCGTCGCCGGAGTTCGCGCGTCAGGAAGACGATCGGCTCGGCCAGCAGGCCCGTGACCGACCAGGCAATCCGGTCTTCGCCGACGCGGACGCACGGTGGCGCGGCCGCGCCGGGCGGCGCGCCGTGGTAGTTGGCGTTCTCCCCGTCGAGCGTGAACGCGCCCAGGGCCTGGCGCATGACCGCCGTGTCGGCGTCGAGCGCGCCGGCGAGCGCCGCGACCAGCGCGGTCTCGGAACGCGGGACCGCCAGCGCCGCCTCAGACTCGGGCACGCCGTCCGCCGCGCCGCCGGACGCACGCAAGTCGAGGTCGCGCGCCAGCCAGCCGATCAGGGTCGCCAGCAGATCGAGATAGAACTGGAAGGTGATGCCGCCGATCGCCGCGTCCGGGGGGTAGCTGTGCTGGTGGCCCATCCGGCGGACCGCGAGCGCGCCCCAGCGGCGATAGTGGTCGTCGATCGGGGGCGCCGCCGTGTACGCATCCGCGGGCAGGCCGCGCTCCGCAATGAAGGTTCGGAGTTGTCGCCGCACCGAGGGACGCTCCGCGGCCAGCGCGCGCAACTCGGCCTCGGTGCGCGCGCCCAGGGTGTTGGCCCACCAGTCGAAGTCGGCGCGCTCGCGCCGCTCGGCCGGCAGGCGGCTGGTCGCGATCCAGGCGTCGAAAATGTGTTCGTCGCGCGCCTGCACCCGCAGGTAGCCGGTCTCAAGGTCTGCCAGGATCAGCTCCGCCGCGCCCAGGCGTCCGCAGTCGCGCAGGAAGCCCGCGGCCCAGCCGTCCAGATCCGCGCCGGGCTGGGGTCGCGCGGCGTGGGTGTGCTCGGACGCGGTGGCGAAGCACAGGCGCAGCGCCCCGTTCCAGCCGAGGCCGTGGAGGCGCCGCTCGTCCGCGCGGTCGGGCGCCGGCGGGGTGCCGGCCGGATCGGGCGCGATGATCGGATCGGCGGCGCGGTCGGAGGCCAGGGCGAACCGATCCCTGGCGCGAATCAGCGCGAGGAGGGCGGCCTGTGTGTTCGCCGGCACGGCGGCGCGCAACCGCACCCGCTCGGCGTCGAGGGTCTGACGGAGCCGCTCCTGAGCATCCATGAGCGCGATCGTGCCGATCGGCCGCGCGGCGCGGGCGCGGCGCTACATATCCCCAGGGATTACAGAAGGGATTACAGACGTTCCCAGCGCGATCGGGCGGGCTGCTCAGGCGTCGTCGTGCGCCAGGTCCGCCAGCACGCCGGTGTCGCTCTCGAACGGGGCCAGCACCCGGATACCGGCCGGCGGCGCGATCGTGAACTCGCGCAGCGTGGCGTCGTGGTCGGAGAAGTTCATCTTCAGCACAGCCAGGACGCGGCGGAGCCGGCCGCGGTGGGCTACCTGCCGCAGCAGCACGACGTTCTCAGTGAAGACCGCCAGCGGCTCTTCGGTGAAGTCGATGTCCGCCGCCAGCGTCGTGCGCAGCTCCTTGGTGAAGAGCGAGGTGATCCCGCGCGCCCGGAGGGCCTCCACCAGGGCCGCCAGGTAGTCGTCCAGCCGGCCCGGATCGCCGGCGGTCACCGCGGCGCGCTCGATCTCGGCCATGCTGTCCACCACCAGCCGTCGGGCCCCGGCGCGGTCGAGGGCGGCGAGGAGTCGCGCGGCGAGTACGTCGGGGTCCAGCTCAACCGGCGGCAGCCGGAGGAGCGTCAGGCCGCCCCCCGGCGCCAGCGCCGCGCGCAACCCCTCCCCGAGGGCGAAGAGGTCGGCTTTCTGGGCCAACTGCCCGGGACTCTCGCGGAAACCGAGGAAGACCGTCGGCTCACCGGCCCGCACCCCGTCGAGGGCAAAGTGCAGCGCCAGCAGCGTCTTCCCCGTCCCGAGCCGCCCGACGACCAGCGTGCGCGAGTCGCGCGTGAGCCCGCCGCCGAGGAGTGCATCGAGCGCCGGCAGCCCGAACGGGGCGCGCCCGATCGCCGCGGGTTCGGCGGCGGGCGCGATGTCCGTCGCCGGCGCTGTTCCCGCCGCATCCGGGTCGGCCAACGCGACCAGGGCCTCGATGCGGGGGTAGACCGTCACCCCCGCCCGGTCGAGCGTCAGCCCGTGCCGACCGGGCAGGGGCGCGGCGCCGCGGGCCTTGACGATCGTGAGCCCGCGACGCTGCCGGACGCCGGCGAGGACGGACGAGAGCTGCACGATCACGTCGGCGGTCGTCGCCTCGGCGACCAGGCCGCGCTCGCTCGGCGCGCTGGTATGGGTGACGACGACGGTCGTGCCGAGCAGGTTGAGCCGGCCGCCGAGATCGTAGAGGAACTGGCGGCCCGCCTGCACGCCCCCGACCGCGCCCCGCACCCCCTGGTAGCCGTCGATGACGACCAGGTCGGCGCGCACCTGGCGGGCGGCGGCCACGATCTCGTCGCCCGCCCCATCCGGCCCTTCCCCCAGGAGCTGCTGGAGGCTCAGGATCTGCACCGCGTCGCCGACCGCCTCCTCGTCGAAGTAGCGCAGGGTGTGCAGGTGGCCGATCAGCTTGGTGGTCGGCTCGGAAAAGGCCGTGAGGATCGCGGCGCGGCGTCCCGCACGCGCGGCCGCGAAGGCCAACTGGGTCGCCAGCGTGGTCTTGCCGCTCCCCGGCGGCCCGACGACCATGACCAGGGCGCCGCGCGTCAGGCCACCCCCCAGCGCCACGTCCAGCCCCGGCACCCCGGTCGCCTCGACCGGCCTCGGTGATGGCATCTCCATCGGCTCTGTCCTCCCCGCCCCGCGGCGTGCCGTCACCCCAGCAGCGCCATGATACGGCAGGGCCACCCGGGCGGCAAACGGAACGGGCGGTGCGGGCGTGGTCGTGGGCGGTCGCGGCGTGTTCCGACGGGGGATCGTTGGTAGAGTGCTAGGGGACGTGACGCGCGGGCGGCCGTGGCAAATCTGGGTAAACCTGGGCATTCCTTTGCAGACCTCCCGGAACGTTGGTAGTATTTGAGGAGTGTTCGCAGCCGGACTCTAATCGGCGGCGCTGCCGGAGGACCGCACTGACGAGGGGCATATGCAGTACCGCACCTTTCCGGGGACCGATCTGACCGTCTCGGAGATCGGCTTCGGGGTCTGGACCATCAGCGCCGGGTGGTGGGGCGACTACAGCGACGAGCAGGCGATCGGCATGCTCCACCGCGCTGCCAGTCTCGGCGTCACCTTCTACGACACCGGCGACACCTACGGCGACGGGCGTGGCGAGACGCTCCTGGCCGACGCCTTCTCGAAGCGGGGCCGGCGGTCGGAGGTGGTGATCGGCACGAAGTTCGGCTACGACTTCTACAACCACACCGAGCGCCGCGGCCAGCAGGAGCGCCCGCAGGACTTCTCCCCGAAGTTCATCCGCTTCGCGCTGGAGCAGAGCCTGCGCCGCCTCGGCACCGACTACGTCGATCTCTACCAGCTCCACAACCCCCGCTTCAGTGCGATCGATAACGACGCCACGTTCGAGGAGTTGGAGCGGCTGAAGGCGGAGGGCAAGATCCGCCATTACGGGGCGGCGCTCGGCCCGGCGATCGGCGGGACGGAGGAGGGCGACCGCGACATGCGCCGCCGCCCGCTGACCTCGCTGCAGATCATCTACAACCTGTTCGAGCAGGACCCCGGCCGGCGCTTCTTCCCGGTGGCGCGCGAGACCGGCACCGGCATCCTCGTGCGCGTGCCGCACTCGTCGGGGCTCTTGGAGGGGCGCTACACGCTGGAGACGACCTTCGCGCCGAACGACCACCGGCGGCACCGCAAGCGGGACTGGCTGGTGATCGGGCTGGAGAAGCTGAAGGCGCTCGACTTCCTGACCGAGGGGCGCGGGATGACGATCGGCCAGGCGGCGCTGAAGTTCATCCTCAGCGAGCCGGCCGTCGTCTCGATCCAGCCGAACATCTACGATCTGGAGCAGGTCGAGGAGTTTGCCGCCGCCTCGGATCTGCCCGATCTGACCGCCGACGATCTGGCGCGGATCGCCGATCTCTACGGGCGCGACTTCGACGTCGACGCCGCCGCTATCTCCGCGCGGCTGGCGGAGGCCGGCGCGCTCGGCGCGCGGTCGTAGGATTGCGGGTCGCCGGGCGGGGACGCGGGCCGCTACCGGCGCCGATCAACCTTTCACTGTCATCAGAGGCGAGGAGTCCGGTCTTGAACGAGCAGACGAACGAGAAGCGGTCGAGCAATCCGGTGCGCGCCCGGCTGGAGGGTGAGTCCCGCGAGCCGCGGCAGTACGTGAAGTACACCTTCTTCGCGGTCGATCCGGCCTGGCGCCGGCTGCCCTTGGAGGAGCGCGAGGCGGGCAAGGCGGAGTTGGCGGACGCGATCGAGGCGGCCGCGGCCGAGCTGCTGGTGCTGCGCTCGTACAGCCTCGTCGGAACGCGCGGCGACGCCGACTTCATGCTCTGGTCGGTCAGCGGCACGCTGGAGGAGCAGGGGGCGCTGCTCACCCGCGTCTTCTCGACCGCGATCGGGCCGTACCTGCGGATCGCCCACTCCTACCTGGCGATGACCAAGCACTCCCAATACGTGCGCGATCACCACCACGAGGGGCAGGAGGGGACGCGCCTGACGGTGCTCCCCGGCGGGGCGAAGTACCTCTTCGTCTACCCGATGATCAAGCAGCGCCGCTGGTACGCGCTTCCCTTCGAGGAGCGCAACCGGATCATGCGCCAGCACATCAAGATCGGCCACAAGTACCCGACGGTGAAGATCAACACCTCCTACTCGTTCGGCCTCGACGACCAGGAGTTCGTCGTCGCCTTTGAGTCGGATTACCCCGAGGACTTCCTCGATCTGGTGGAGGAGTTGCGCGGCTCGGAGTCGAGCGCCTTCACCGAGGTCGACATCCCGATCTTCACCTGCATCGCCCGCGACATGCGCGCGGCGCTCGACGCGCTCGGCAGCGCGCCGGCC
>JAUJMV010000001.1:546095-552686 GCA_030446685.1 Thermomicrobiales bacterium
GAGGAGCGGCGCACGATGGACGAACTCGATCAGCAACTGCTCAACATCATCCAGAACGACTTCCCGCTGACCCGCCGGCCCTTCGCGCAACTGGCCGCGCAGTTGGGGACGAGCGAGGTTGACATCATCGCGCGCATCGAGCAGTTGGAGCGCAAGAACATCATCCGGCAGATCAGCGGCATCTTCGACACGCGCAGCCTCGGCTACCAGAGCAGCCTGGTGGCGATGAAGATCCCGGAGGACCGGCTGGTCGAGGGGGCGCTGGCGGTCAACTCGCACCCCGGCGTGACCCACAACTACAAGCGCAACCACGAGTACAACCTCTGGCTGACGATCGCGGTGCCCCCCGGCAGCGACCTGGCGGCGACGGTGGAGAAGCTGCGGGAGCTGGCGGGGGCCGAGCAGGCCCGGATGCTGCCGACGCTGCGCCTCTTCAAGATCGGCGTGGACCTCGACATGACCGGCAAGCGCGCGCCGGGCGCGCAGGCAAAGCCGCACTACAGCGACGCCAAGCGGAGCGATCTCGGCCCGAAGGCGCTGGCGCCGGGCGATGTCGAGATCATCCGCGAGGTGCAGGAGAATCTGCCGCTCGTCCCGGAGCCCTTCACCCCGATGGCCGGGCGCCTCGGCCTGGACCTGGACGAGTTCTTCGCGCGCCTCGACCGGCTGAAGGCGATCGGGCATTTCCGGCGGATGGCGGCGGTCCTCTACCACCGCAAGGCGGGGTTCAAGGCGAACGCGATGGCGGTCTGGAAGGTGCCGGAAGGGCGGATCGACGAGCTCGGCCCGGTCTTCGGCTCGTTCCGCTCGGTCAGCCACTGCTACCAGCGGCCGACCTACCCGGACTGGCCCTACAGCGTCTTCTCGATGATCCACGGCCGCTCGGTGGAGGAGTGCCAGGAGGTCATCGACGCGATCAGCGCGACGACCGGGATCACCGAGTACGCCACGCTCTACAGCTCGACCGAGTTCAAGAAGACCCGCCTGCGCTATTTCACCCCGGAGATGGAGGAGTGGGAGGCGCGGTACCTGCGCGCGCCAGTCGCCGCGCCCGCCGATTAGCGCGGCGGGCGGCGCGTCCGGGGCGGGTGGGCATCTCCGACGCCGATGGAATGAGGAAAAGCCGGGGGGCGCTGTCTGCGCCCCCCGGCTTTCTGATTGGCTCCTCGGCGAGGATTCGAACCTCGAACCTAGCGGTTAACAGCCGCCCGCTCTACCATTGAGCTACCGAGGAATAGGTCGAGCCCCCACGCTCAACGGCCCTCAGTATACCAGACGCCCCCGCGCCGGTGCAAATCGCCGCGGCACCCCTGCGCGCGCGGAGAATCGCGCGGCCCGTGCTAGAATAGCGACGCTGGCGGGCGGCGCGGCGCCGCCGACGGGGGGACGGAGAGGAGCGAGGGGTGCGGATCGTACGGTATCGCGATGGTGACGCGGCGCGGCTGGGGATCGTCGAGGGGGACGAGGTGCGGGCGGCCGGCGGCGAACTCTTCGGCCGCTTGCTGCCGGAGGAGCGGATCGGCGCCCTGTCCGATCTGCAACTGCTGCCGCCGGTCGCGCCGGGCAAGATCGTGGCGGTCGGCCTGAACTATCTCGATCACATCCAGGAGGACACCGGGGCGCGTCAGCCGCGCGAGGTGCCGGACGAGCCGGTCATCTTCATGAAGCCGCCGTCGAGCCTGGTCGGGCACGGCGACCGGATCGTCCTGCCGCCCGGCGCCGATCCGGTCCACTACGAGGCGGAGCTGGCGATCGTAATCGGGCGGCGGGCGCGGCGGGTGCGCCGCGAGGACGCCTACGACCACATCCTCGGCTTCACCTGCGGCAACGACGTGAGCGCCCGCAACTTCCAGAGCAAGGACGGGCAGTGGGTGCGGGCCAAGGGCTTCGACACCTTCTGCCCCCTCGGCCCGGTCATCGCGACCGATCTGCGCGCGGACGACCTGGCGATCGAGTCGCGGCTCAACGGCGAGGTCAAGCAGTCGTCGAACACGAAGTATTTGATCTTCAACGTCCCGTTCCTGATCGAGTTCATCAGCGGCGTGATGACCCTCCTGCCGGGCGACGTGATCATGACCGGGACCCCGGCGGGGGTCGGCCCGATGCGCGCCGGCGACCGGATCGAGGTCGAGATCGCGGGCGTCGGCACGCTGATGAACGAGGTCACGGCGGAGGCGTAGCCCGACGAGCGGCCGGGCGCGGCGCGGGTCGGGCGCGGGCGAGGCAGGGGGGAGTGGTGGGCGAAGGGGCGCGATGACGGCGGACGGGCCAGCGATGCCGGCGACCGGCGGCGTCGCGCGTCCCGGCGGCGATCCGATCCGCGTCGTCTTCCTCGGGACGCCGGACTTCGCGATCCTGCCGCTGGCCGCGCTCCAGGAGGCGCCCGGCATCGAGCCGGTCCTGGTCGTCACCCAGCCGGATCGCCCCGCTGGGCGAGGCCGACGGCTGGTCGCGCCGCCGGTCAAAGCCTATGCGGAGGAGCGCGGCCTGCCGGTCTTCCAGCCGGAGCGCCTGCGCGGGCCGGGCGTGCTGGAGCGGCTGGCCGCGGCGCGCGCCGACCTCTTCGTCATCGCCGCCTACGGCCAGCTCCTGCGCCCGGCGGTCCTCGATCTGCCGCCGCACGGCTGCCTCAACGTCCATCCCTCGCTGCTGCCCCGGCACCGCGGCCCGTCGCCGGTGGCGGCGGCGATCCTGGCGGGGGACGAGGAGACCGGCGTGACGATCATGCTGACCGACCGCGGGATGGACACCGGGCCGGTCCTGGCGCGGCGGCGCGTGCCGCTGGGGCGGGGGGAAACGACCGCCAGCCTGACGCCGAAGCTCTTCGCGCTGGGGGCGGACCTGCTGGTGGCGACGATCCCGCGCTGGGTGCGGGGAGACATATCCCTAAAGACTCAAGAACCAGCTCTGGCAACGACATCACGACTATTCAGCAAAGAAGACGGCAGGATCAAGTGGTCCAACCGGGCGATCGAGCTGGAGCGCCAGATCCACGCGCTGAACCCCTGGCCGCGGGCCTTCACCTTCGACCGGGGGAAGCGGCTGCAAATCCTCCGCGCGCTGGCGCTCGATGGGGCGACGACGGGCGACGCCGCGCCCGGCACGGTCGCCGCCTCCCCGACGGGGGAGCTGCTGGTGGCGACCGGCGATGGTCTGCTCCGCGTCGACGAGGTGCAGCCGGAGGGAAAGCAGGCGCTCGACGCGGCGGCCTACCTGCGCGGCAATCCGGCGATCATCGGCGCCCGACTCGCCGAAGAGGGGCAAGACGCCGGCGCGGGCGATAGTGGCACGGATGGAGCATGATGAGCGAATCGTCCCGGCCCGCTGTCGCTATCGACCGCCAGTATGCCCCCGACCAGACGCTGGACCCGGCCCAGGTCGGCGTCTTGCAGCGGGAATGGGCGCGGCGCGTGGTCGAGGAGCCGCTGGCCGCGCCGCCGACCCTGATCGCGGGCTCCGACGTCCACATGCGCGACGACCGCGCGCTCGCCACGGTCGTCGTGCTGCGCTTCCCCGAGCTGGAGGTAGTGGAAACGGTGCAGGGCGAGGCGGCGTTGCGTTTCCCCTACGTCCCTGGCCTCCTCTCCTGGCGCGAGCTGCCGGCGCTCCTCGACGCGCTGGGGCGGCTGACGGTTCGGCCCGACCTGCTCCTCGCCGACGGGCAGGGGCTGGCACACCCGCGCGGCTTCGGGCTGGCCTGCCACCTCGGGCTCGCCACCGGGCTGCCCACCCTGGGCTGCGCCAAGTCGATCCTGCGCGGCGATCACCCGCCGCTGGCGGAGGAGCGCGGCGCGCGGGAGCCGCTGATCTACCGCGGGCGGGTCGTCGGGGCGGCGCTGCGCACCAAAGACCGGGTGAAACCGCTCTACGTCTCGGTCGGCCACCGTATCACGCTCGACGAGGCGGTCGACTACGTCCTGCGGTCTTGCACGAAGTACCGCCTGCCGGAGCCGAACCGCCTCGCGCACGCCACCGCGCAGGCGCGCGGCACGAGGATACTGGTGGCAGTCGCGTCCCCGGTTCATCCGTGTCCCAAACGAGACGCAACGATGAAATGGTCGAGCCGGTCGCCGAGTTCGGCCGGATTCGGCAAGGCGGCCGCTGGACCGGGCCTTGTGTAGGGCGAAAAAGATAACACCTGCGTCGGGGAGAGATGGCGACGGATAATCATCCCAGCCGCGTCATTGGTGATGAGAATACGCCGTTCAGCTATAGCAATCGCTGCCAGGCTCGTCGGCAAGGAACATATCTCGATGGTCGTGGGGCAATGCTGGTCACATCATGTCCGGACGCGGCGAGCGCCCGGCGGCATCGGGGGCACGGATAGCACCGTTGGGGAGGGTGAAGCCGCCCGAGGAGTCGGATACTACGTTCGTGCCATTGAACAGTGCCCAAGCGGTCAGCAGGTGGGTGACGATGGAGTTGCGGCTGCTGGCACCCCACCCGGCCGGCGGCATGATCTCCAGTTCCCCTTCCGCGGTGCGCTCTCGATACGCAGATCCGGATTCTGCAAGCAGAAGTCGAAGAATTGCTCGTCGCTCATCTCCTTGGTCCGGCCGCAGGCGTAGGATCAGCGGGGAGCCTTCGGTTTGCCTCGTGGCTGCTATCATCGGCGGGCCTCTACGAAAACGGTGGCATCGCCGTCCGGATTTTGCCGACCGGCCTCTCACCGCGATCCGCGCGCCTATAGCGGGGCGACTACTTTCTCGCGACGGCACAGCTACGCCAACAATACAGGTCATCACCATCGCGTTGCCACGACCCACCCCATTTACTGGTCACTCCTCGAAGACAATCTCCTGCGCGCCTTCCCACAGGACGAGGCGGCCGAGTTCCGCCAACTGCTCGCGCCCCTCGACGATCGTGAGGAAGTGGTTCCCGGCGAGCTGGCCCACCTTGCTGGCGAAGAGGGTGGCCCCGTACGGGAAGAGGATTTCGGTCTCGCTCAGCCCGCCGGGGTAGAGGAGGAGGTCGCCGGGCGCGGGGTGGCTGGTGGGGTTCTCGTGGCCGACGCCGGTGGCGAGATCGCCGAGCGGGACCCAGGCCGCCTCGCCGCTCCAGCGGGCCTGGATCAGCCGGTTGCGGAAGGGGAGCAGTCCCCGGAACGCGGCGCAGGTGCGGCGCGCGCGCTCCTCCTCCCAGCGCGCGGTGAACCGCAGCGCGGCGACGGTGATGCGTACCAGCGGCATGGTCTGCTGCTCCTCTCGCAAATCGAGCGCGCGACAACCGCGCGACCTGTGATAGGATGTGGCCATCGAAGGTGTCCGGCAAGTCTTCGCTCGCGCGAGGCTAATATATGATATAGGAGGGCGGCATGGGGACGGCGGTGCGGATCGGCGTGATCGGGGCGGGGAGCGCGACCTTCTCGCTGGGGCTGGTGAAGGACCTCTGCCTGACCCCGAGCCTGGCGGGGAGCGAGGTCGTCTTCATGGACATCGACGGCGAGCGGCTGGGGGCGATCACCGCGCTGGCGGAGCGGTACGCCAAGGAGCGCGGGGCCGAGCTGCACTTCGTGCAGACGGAGGAGCGCGAGGAGGCGCTCCGGGGGGCCGACTTCGTGATCAACACCGCCGACGCCAAGGGCCACTACCATGCCCGCCGCGTGCGCGAGGTCACCGCGCGGCACGGCTACTACTACGGCGGGGTCGCCGCCGGCGGCGCCTTCCACAACTTCAACCTGATGCTGTCGGTCGCGCGCGACATGGAGCGCATCTGCCCCGACGCCTGGCTGATCCAGTCGGGCAACCCGGTCTACCAGGGCTGCACGCTGATGACGCGCGAGACCGGCGTGAAGGTCTGCGGCCTCTGCCACGGCCACTACGGCTACCTCGGCATCTGCCAGGTCCTCGGCCTCGACCCGGCGCGCGTCACCTGGCAGGCGCCGGGCCTGAACCACAACATCTGGCTGACCCATTTCCTCTACGAGGGCCGGGACGCCTACCCGATCCTCGACGAGTGGATCGCGACGAAGGGCGAGGAGTACTGGACGACGCACATCGCGGAGCGCACCCACGACATCCAGATGTCGCGCGGCACGATCCAGCAGTACCAGCTCTACGGGCTGATGCCGATCGGCGACACGCCGCGCGACGCGGCCTGGTGGCAGAACACCGACATCGAGACGAAGAAGCGCTGGTTCGGCGAGCCCTGGGGCGGGCCGGACACCGAGCTGGCGCGGCCCTACTACGTTTCCAACCTGGAGAAGCGCCTGGCGGAGGTGGCGCGCGTCGCGGCCGACCCGGCGGCGAGCGTGACCGCGCTCGTCGGTGAGACGCCGACGCGCGAGCAGCAGGTGCCGATCATCGACGCGCTGACCAACAACCACGGCGGGTTCTTCCAGGTGAATATCCCGAACCGGGGCGCGCTCGACGGCATCGCCGGCGATGTGGTGGTCGAGGTGCCGGCCTACATCAACGAGACCGGGATCCACGCGCTGCAGCCGACGCCGCTGCCGCGCAAGATCATGCTCGAGCGGATCCTCCCCGGCGTGCTGGCGATGGAGCGCGAGTTGGAGGCGTTCAAGACCGGCGACCGCACGATGCTCCTCTACAGCGCGCTGATGAGCCCGCAGACCCGCTCCTACGACCAGGC
>JAUJMV010000001.1:552786-560158 GCA_030446685.1 Thermomicrobiales bacterium
TACCACACGCGCGTCCCGGAGGGCGCCTGGGTCCACGCCACGCGCGAATCGCTCGACTACGCGCTGGCGCTGCTGCGCTCGGGCGAGGCCCGGCACCGGGAACGGGCCGCCGCAATCATCGGCAAGGTGCTGACGCTCCAGGAGACCGACCCGACCGCGGCGACCTACGGCATCTGGCCCTGGCTGCTGGAGGAGCCGCTGGCGGCGATGGCGCCGCCCGACTGGAATTGGGCCGACTTCTGCGGCGCGCGGCTGGCGCAGGCGCTGACCGCGCACGCCGCCGCGCTGCCGGCCGATCTGGCGCGGGACGTGCGCGCGGGCCTCGGCCACGCGGCGTGGTCGATCTTCCGGCGCAACGTCGGCCCCGGCTACACGAACATCGTGATCATGGGGGCGGCGGTGACGCTGGCCGCCGGCGAAATCCTCGGCGAGCCGCGGCTGACCGACTACGGCCGGCGGCGGCTGCGCCGGATCGTCGAGCACACCGCGTTCCACGGCGGTCTCACCGAATACAACAGCCCCACCTACACGCCGGTCGCGCTCCGCCAGTGCGAGCTGATCCTGGCGCTCGTCCGCGACCCCGCCGCACGAGCGGACGCCGAGACGTTGCGGGGCGTTGCCTGGGGGACGATCGCCGACCATTTCCACCCCGGCACGGAGCAGTGGGCCGGGCCGCACAGCCGCGCCTACGGCGACCGGCTGGCCCCCGCCACCGCGCGCTTCCTGGCGGACGGGACCGGCGTGGCGATCCGCGCGCACCCGGCGGTGGGGGGTGTGCCCGGCCTCCCCTCACCGCACGAACGCCCCTGCCCGCCCGAACTGGTCGGGCGGTTCCGGGCGCTGCCGGACGATCCGCTGGAGGTGCGGCGGCGCTTCATCCGCCGCGAGCTGGAGGAGGACTCGGTCTGGGGGACGACCTGGCTGACCGCCGACGCCTGCCTCGGCTCGGTCAACTACGACGCCCTCTGGACGCAGCGCCGCCCCCTGCTCGGCTACTGGCGGACGGAGGACGACCCGGCGGTCGTGCTGCGCCTGCGCTTCCTCCACGACGGGCGCGACTTCGCCTCGGCGACCGTCCGCAACGCGCAGCGGGGGCCGCGCGTCCTCTCCGCCTTCGGCCTCGCGACCAACCTGGGCGACTTCCACCTCTCGCTCGACCGTCCGGCGGACGGCGCCTTCGCGGCGGAGGATTTCCGCATCCGCTACGAACTGACCGGGGCGGGCGTCAACGCCGGGGCACTGGCGGAAGGCCGGTACGAACTCGCCGCCGGCTCGCGCCGCGCGGTGATCCACACCCTGCCCGGCCGCTTCGGCCCGCACGCCGTCGTCTGGGAGTTGGGCCGATCCGACGGGCGGGTCTGGCTCGACGGCGTCTGCTACCGAGGGCCGCGCCGCTCCTTCGACCCGGCCGCGCTGGGCGGGGTCGCGATCGTCGCCGGGCTCGAGGTGCTGCGGGCGGACGAGGCGCCCTGCGCCAGCCCGCCACGCCTCGAACCGGACGGGGCGAAGTTCACTGCCCGCTGGCCGCTCGATTCGGTCGGCGTCGCCGACGGCGATCTGCGGCTCAGCGCGCCGTTGCTTGCCGCGGCCCATCCGCGCGGCGCGTGAGCGGCGCAAGGCCGCGCGCCGGGAACCAAATGGCGGCGGGACACGTCTGACTATCGGCGCACCATTCGCTCTCGTCGCCCGCGAACCGCTCGTCGCCCGCGCGGCGATCAATTGACTTCGCGCGCGGCGGTCTGTATATTGTATATGATCACCGGCGCAGGACGATCTCGCAGTCGACGCCGACTGCTCACCACCTTCCGTGGGCCGCGACCCGCGCCCCTTCCGGCTACGCTGTCCGATCGCGGTCAAAAGCCGGATCGGCCGGTGTCGCGATACCCATCAATGAGCGTTGTCGCGGTAGGATCGTACAGGACGAAGGAGGATCGGCAGTGGCAGACCGGCGGACGGATCGGGTGACGGCGGAGCCGTACCCCAGGCGGGTAGTGACCCGACGGAACTTCCTCTACCTCTCGGGGCTGGCGGCGGCGGGGGTCGTGGCGACCGCCTGCGGCGGCGGCGATGCCTGCCGGGGCAGACACCGACCTCCCCTCGCCGGCAGCGCAGGCGACGGTTGGGGCGGCGCCCCAGGCCACGACCGTCGCGGGGCAGGCCCCCACCGCCGCCATCCAGCCGACCCAGGCGGCGGCGCCGAACACCACGCCGGTCGCCAATCCGACGCAGGGAGCGGCCCCGCGATCCTACAAGGACGCGCCGCAACTGGCCCAACTGGCGAAGGACGGCAAGCTGCCGCCGGTGGCCGAGCGCCTGCCGAAGACCCCGCTGGTCGTCCAGCCGATCGAGCGGGTCGGCAAGTACGGCGGCACCTGGCGAGCGATGACGCGCAACCCGGCGGACCAGGTCTGGCTCAGCCGCACGGTCGGGCACGAGCCGCTGGTGCGCTGGGATATCGAGTGGGAGCAGGTGATTCCCGGCGTCGCCGAGTCCTTCCAGATCAGCCCCGACGGGCGGGAGTTCACGTTCAAGCTGCGCGAGGGGCTGCGCTGGTCGGACGGCGCGCCCGTCAGCGCCGACGACATCATGTTCTGGTGGGAGGACGTCACGCTGGACAAGGAACTCACCCCGGCGGGCGCCGCTCTTCATGAGACAGGGGAAACAGGTCGGCACGATCGAGAAGGTCGACCAGTTGACCGTCAAGGCGAAGTTCCCCGAGCCGAACGGTCTGTTCATGGTCAATTCGGCGCAGGGTGGCATCGGGGTCTCCGCCAGCCATTACCTGAAGCAGTTCCACAAGAAGTACAATCCGAATGTCGACCAGCTCGCCAAAGATAACGGGGCCGAGAACTGGGTCCGCCTCTACCAGACCAAGGGCAGCTCGATCCCCGGCACGCCCTTCCAGGCGCAGTGGAACAACACCGATCTGCCGACGCTGCATGGCTGGAAGTTGAACACCGGCTTCTCCAGCAACTCGTCCCGCCTGGTCTTCGAGCGCAATCCCTTCTACTTCAAGGTCGACCCGGAGGGCAACCAGCTTCCCTACATCGACCGCGTCACCTTCGACATCATCGAGGACCCGCAGGCGCAGACCCTCAAGGCGATCAGCGGCGAAGTCGACATGCAGGACCGGACCATCGCCACCAACCAGAACAAGGCGGTCTTCGCCGACAATGCCCAGAAGGCGAACTACCGCTTCTTCGAGACGATCCCGAGCAGCATGAACACGATGGCGCTCTGCCTCAACCTGACGCACAAGGACCCGACGAAGCGGCAGATCTTCCAGAACAAGGACTTCCGCATCGGCCTCTCCCACGCGATCAACCGCCAGGAGATCATCGACGTCGCCTACGTCGGGCAGGGCGAGCCCTGGCAGCTCGCGCCGCGCAAGGAGACCCCTGGTTCAACGAGCGGCTGGCGAAGCAGTACACCGAGTTCGACCTGAAGAAGGCCAACGAGGCGCTCGACAAGGCCTTCCCCCGGAAGGACGCCCAGGGCTTCCGCCTCGGCCCCGACGGCAAGCGCATCTCGATCATCGTCGAGGCCGCCGGCACGGAGCCGCCCGACGGGCTGGTGCTGGTCCAGGGCCACTGGCAGAAGGTCGGCATCGAGATGCAGGTGAAGGCGGAGGACCGGGCGCTCCTCTACACCCGCAAGGACGCCAACGAGCACGACGCGGTCCTCTGGGGCGGCGACGGGGGCCTGAAGGACGGCATCGTCGAGATGCGTTACTACTTCCCCTACAGCTTCGAGTCGAACTTCGCCCAGGCCTGGACCGCCTGGTACAACCCCGGCGGCAACCCGCGCACCCAGCCGGAGGAGCCGCCCGCGATCACCCGGAAGCAGATGGAGCTCTACGACCAGATCAAGGTCACGCCGGACGAGGGCAAGCAGGTCGAACTGATGAAGCAGATCCTCGAGATCGCGGCGGACCAGTTCTATTGCATCGGCGTCTCGCTGCCGGCCAACGGCTACGGCATCGTCAAGAACAACTTCCGCAACGTGCCGGAGAGAATGTTCTCCAGCGGCGGGCCGTACCTCAACCCGGCGGTGACCAACCCGAGCCAGTACTTCTTCCAGTAGCGCCCCGCCGCGCGCGGGTTACGATCGCTGACCGCTCAGACCGGCGCGACACCTCGGTGTCGCGCCGGTCTCTCTTTCGGCGCCGTTCGTCCAGGCTGGGGTAGCGATTCCCCTACCACACCCACCGATGCATGCCGTTACCGCCCGGTCACTAACCTATATGATATATTCACTGCGAGGCGGATCCGGGCAAGAGGAAGGAGGGGCGGGTGGAAACGGTACGAGCGGCGATCATCGGCACGGGGGGGATCGCCAGGTCGCACGTCGCGGCCCTGCGGGGCGAGCCGGAACGGACCGAGCTGGTCGCGGCGATGGATGTTGATCCGGAGCGGGTGCGCGCCTTCTGCGAGGCGCACGGGATCGCCGGCGCGTACACCGACGCCGGCGCGATGCTAGCGGCCGAGCGCCCCGGCCTGGTCATGATCTGCACGCCGCCCTCCACCCACACGGAGTTGATCGTCCAGGCGCTGGAGGCGGGGGCCTGGGTGCTCTGCGAGAAGCCGCTGTGCGCGTCGCTGGCCGAACTTGACCGCATCGAGGAGGCCGAGCGGCGCACCGGCCGCTACTGCGCCAGCGTGGTGCAGTGGCGGTTCGGCTCGGCGGCGCGGCACCTCAAGGGGCTGATCGCGGCGGGCGTGCTCGGGCGGCCGCTGGTCGGCCTCTGCAATACCGTCTGGTACCGCGACCACGCCTATTACGCGGTGCCGTGGCGCGGCAAGTGGGCGACCGAGCTCGGCGGCGCGACGATGGGGCAGGGCATCCACGCGATCGATCTCTTCCTCTGGACGCTGGGCGACTGGGCCGAGGTCCGCGCGATGATCGGCACGCTCGACCGCGCGATCGAGGTCGAGGACGTCTCGATGGCGATCGTCCGCTTCGCCGGCGGCGCGATGGGGAGCATCGTCAACAGCGTCCTCTCGCCGCGCCAGGAGAGTTACGTGCGGTTCGACTTCGCCGACGCGACGGTCGAGCTGCGGCACCTCTACCGCTACAGCAACGCGGACTGGACCCTGACCCTGCCGGACAGCGCCGATAATCCCGGCCTGCTCGCCGCCTGGGAGGCCATCCCGGCCGACATCCCTTCCTCCCACGGGGCGCAACTCGGGGCGTTGCTGGACGACATGGCGCGCGGGGAGCGCCCCTCGACCAGCGGCCCCGGCGTGCGCGGCACGATCGAGTTCATCACCAGCCTGTACAAGTCGGCGCTGACCGGCCGGCCGGTGGAGCGCGGCTCGATCGCCGCCGGCGATCCGTTCTACCGCGCGATGAACGGACGGAGTGCATAGTCGGGTAGTCGGGTAGTCGGGTAGAGGACGAGGCTCCGCGGTCAGCGTTGTGGCTGCCACTATTCACTACCCGACTACCCGACTCACGACTTCGCGTGGAGGCACAGGGCGCATGGACCGGCCACGGACGATCGCACGGGTCGAGGTCTTCCCGGTGCGGCTGCCGATGATCCGCAGCTTCACCTTCGCATCGGGGTCGGCCGGCGCCGCGGGCGGCACGGCGCCGCACGTCTTCGTGCGCCTGACCGACAGCGAGGGCGCGGTCGGCTGGGGCGAGGGGCGCCCGGTGCCGCAGTGGTCCTACGAGACACTCGAGACGATCGCGACGACGATCCGGCACTATCTCGGGCCGGCGATCGTCGGGCTGCCGGTGACCGACCGCTGGGGGCTGCACCGCCGGATGCAGGCGGCGATCGGGCGCGGCCCGAGCACCGGGCAGCCGATCGCCAAGGCGGCGGTCGATCTGGCGCTGCACGACCTCTGCGCGCGCGCCGCCGGGCTGCCGCTGCGCGCCTACCTCGGCGGCGGCGCGGATCGCGACAGCGTCGCCCTCAGCTACACGGTCACGGCGCACGATCCCGCGGCGGCGGGCGAGGAGGCGGCCCAGGCGCGCGCGGAGGGCTTCCGGCATTTCAACTTCAAGGTCGCGGTCGCGCCGCACACCGACGTCGCGGTCGCGCGGGCCGTGCGCGAGGCGGCGGGGCCGGAGGCCTTCGTCTGGGCCGACGCGAACCAGGGGTTCCTCCTGCACGAGGCGCGGGCGGTGGCGCGCGGGCTGGCGGAGGCCGGCGCCGACGTGCTGGAACAGCCGCTGGCCGCCGACCGGCCCCATCTGCTGCGGGAGTTGCGCCGCGACTGCCCGCTCCCGCTGGCGGTCGACGAGGCGAGCGTCGGCCCGGCGGACTTCTTCGGGTACGCCGCGGAGGGGTCGGTCGACTACCTGGTCGTCAAGGTTACGCGCAGCGGCGGCGTCTGGCCGACCTTGCAGCAGATCGCCGTGGCGGAATCCGCCGGCCTCCCGCTCCTGGTCAGCGGCCTGACCGACGGCCTGCTGACGAAGTTGGCGGTCTGCCAGGTCGCCGCCGCCTTCGGCTTCGCCGGCCCGGCCGCCCTCAACGGCAGTCAGTTTACCGACGAGTCGGCGCTCTTCCCGGACAAGGCGGCGTTCGAGGCGGCGGGTACGGTGCATCTCGGCGACCGCCCCGGCATCGGCGTGCAGCCGGACGTGGGGGCGCTCGAAGCACTCGCGGCGAAATTTGACGTAAATTGAACGATGGGTGGGAGGGAGTCGTTGGTCGGGTGGGGGACGGGGGAGGCTATCTTCGTGAGGGAGAAGGGCCAATCATGCGGCTGCTGAACGAGGCCGAGATCGCGCGCTTGCGCGGGCGGCGGGACGATCCGGCCTTCGCGGCGGTCTGGGACGCGCTGGAGGCGACCGTGGCGGAGGCCCGGCGGCAGGGGCTGGCGGCGCCGGAAGAGGGCGCGGGATGGGGGCACGACTACTTCTGCCCCGACCACGCCACGCGGCTGGAGTATGATCCCGCCCGGCCGCACGCCCATCGCTGCCCGGTCGACGGGCGGGTCTTCTCTGGCGGGGTCTACGACGCCGCCTGGCGCTCGCGCACCAACCACGAGATTGTCGCGGGGCTGCGCGCCGCCGCGATCCTCTGGCGGGCCGGCGGCGAGGCGCAGCACGCCGAGCACGCCGCCGGGGTGCTGGAGGCGTACGCCGCGCGCTATCCGCACTACGAGGTCCACGGCACGCACGCCGGGCAGGGCCGCTGCATGGGGCAGTCGCTGGACGAGGCGACCTGGTCGATCCCGCTGGCCTGGTCCTACGATCTGGTGCGCGAGGCGCTGCGGCCCGAGCAGCGGGCGCGGATCGAGGCCCAATTGCTCCGCCCGGCGGCCGAGCACCTGCTGGGCCAGCTCTGGCGGCGGACGCACAACATCGAGTGCTGGCACCTGGCGGCGCTGGCGACCCTCGGCGTCGTCCTGGACGA
>JAUJMV010000001.1:560258-590418 GCA_030446685.1 Thermomicrobiales bacterium
GCGCCGGCGCGGAGGAACGTTGCCTCCTCCTCAAGTACGGGCCGCACGGCGGCGGGCACGGCCACTTCGATAAGCTGGCGCTCGACCTGCACGCCTTCGGCCGGCGCCTCTCCGCCGACCTCGGGACGCCCGGCTACGGCATCCCGCTCAACAAGAGCTGGTATCGCCACACCCTCGCCCACAACACCGTCCTGGTCGGCGAGACGGCCCAGCCGCCGGCGACCGGCGAACTGATCCGCTTCGCCGCCGGGGATGCGGGCGGCTACGGCGTCGCCGACGCGCGCGTGAGCTGGCCGGCCAACGCCCCCGCGGCGGTTTATGCCGGCGTGACCGCGCGCCGTTGCCTCCTCTGGAAGGCGTCCCCGATGCCCTACTTCATCGATCTCGTCGGGGTCCGCTGCCCCGAACCGCGACAGATCGATCTCGCCTGGCACCACCTCGGCGATCTGGAACTACCCGGCTTGCTGCCGTTGCCGCGGACTTCGGATCGGGACGGCTACCGCCATCTCAGTGATCCCCATCAACTCGCCGCGGGCGAGTGGCAGGCCCGGTGGCAGACCGACGGGGCCGGCACCGCCTGCTGGGCGCTCAACCCACCGGGCGCGCTGACGATCGCCGCGCGCGGGCCATCCAACCCGGCGGCCGAGACCCGCGCGGTCCTGCTGCGGCGGGTGACGGCGGCGGAGGCGTGGTTCGTCGCGGTCTTCGAGCCGTTCGCCGGGGAGCCGGCGATCCGCGAGGTCCGCTGGCTCGAACCCGATCTCGCGAGCGGAGGCCGGCTGGCGTTCGTCGTCGCCGGCGCCGCCGGGGAGGACGCCTGGCTCGTCTCCGGCGAGGGGGCGGGGAAGGCCGCCGAGGTGGGGCTTCCCCCAGGCGCGACGGTCCACCAGTACACGCTCGACTGATCGCGGCCGAACCGGGCCATTGAATAGGGAGAAGGGGAGCCGCCGATGGAGCGGACGCGACGTTTCCTAAGGGGTCTGGGGCTGCCGCCCGGCGACGCGCACGACCTGCCGAGCAGCGCGAAGCGGTTCCCGGACGGCGCGCAGTACCGCGTGGAGATCCCGAGCACCGAGGGGCCGGGGGCGCTGGCCGCGGTCGTCGAGGAGGCCGAGCGCTGGGGGATCACCATCCACCGCGTCTCGCAGGGCAGCGGCGTCATGCTGATGACGGACGACGAGATCCGCGAGATGGCCGCGCTGGCCGCGTCGCGCCGGATGGAGGTCAGCCTCTTCGCCCGTCCGCACGCCGGCTGGGACATCGGCGCAATGGCGGTCTCCAGCGCCGGGCGCACGGTGGCCCCACGACTGCGGGGGCAGGAGCAGCTCGTCCAGTGCCTGGAGGACGTCCGGCGCGCGGCGGCGCACGGCATCCGCTCGGTCCTGCTGGCCGACGAGGGCGCGCTGTGGGTGGCGGGGGAGATGCGCAGGGCGGGCGAACTCCCGGCGGAGATGCAGTTCAAGATCAGCGTGATGATGGCGTCGGCCAACCCGGCGGCGATCCGGCTGATGGAGCGGCTCGGCGCCGACACCTACAACATCCCGACCGATCTGACGCTGGCGCAGATCGCGGCGATCCGTGCGGCGGTGGATCTGCCGCTCGACATCTACGTCGAGGCGCCCGACGACCTCGGCGGCTTCGTGCGGCACTACGAGATCCCCGAGATCGTCCGCGTCGCCGCGCCGGTCTACCTCAAGTTCGGCCTGCGCAACGCGCCGAATATCTACCCCGCCGGCCAGCACCTCGAGGGGGTCTCGCTGGGGCTGACGCGCGAGCGCGTGCGCCGCGCCAAGCTCGGGCTCGACCTCCTGGCGCGCTATTACCCCGATGCCGTCGGCTCGGAACTGGGGGCCGCGGGGCTGGCGCTGCCCGTCCTCGGAGAAGCCGCCGCGGCATCTGCCGGGAAATGACGGACATTTCGTCGCGCCCGGCACCGGCGGGCGGCCATCCTAGCCCCGCGCCCTGGCGGCGAGAGAGCGCGGCGGCGGGGTGAGGGAGGATCGCAATGGCAGCGCCGCCGCCCGCGACGGGCGCGCGGATGAGTTGGGAGCAACTTCCCAGGGGCGTGCGCGCGGCCGTCGAGCGGCGGCTCGGCGCCGCGGTCGTCGCCGCGGAGACGCAGCCGGCCGGCTTCTCCCCCGGCCTCGCCGCGCGCCTCCGGACGGCGGACAGGCGGCGCCTCTTCCTGAAGGCGGCCGGGCCGATCCCGAACCGGCAGACCCCCGCCATGCACCATCGCGAGGCGCGCATCGCGGCCGCGCTCCCGCCAGCGGCCCCCGTGCCGCGCCTGCTCTGGTCGCACGACGAGGGCGAAGGGGGCTGGGTGGCGCTCGCCTTCGAGGATGTCGCGGGCCGGATGCCGGCGCAGCCGTGGCGCGCGGACGAACTCGACCGGGTGGTCGCGGCCCTCGTCGACCTGTCGACCGCCCTCACGCCCTCCCCGGTCCCTCGCGCCCTGGCCGGCGACGCGGGTCCGGCGGTCTTCGGCCAGCCGTGGTGGCGACAACTCCGCGACGCGCCACCTCCCGGTCTCGATGACTGGTCGCGGCGCCACGCCGCGGCCCTCGCGACCGCGGAGGAGGGGGCGGCCGCGGCGGTGGCGGGCGAGACCCTGCTGCACCTCGACCTGCGCGCGGATAACCTGCTCCTGACCGCCGAGCGGGTCGTCGTCGTCGACTGGCCCCACGCCCGCCTCGGGGCCGCCTGGGTCGATGTCGCCGGTTTCGCCCCGAGCGTGGCGATGCAGGGCGGCCCCGACCCCGAGGACCTGCTCCGGCGGCACCCCGCCGCCCGCACGGCCGACCCGGACGCCGTCACCGCAGCGGTCGTCGCGTTAGCGGGGTACTTCACCCACGGGGCGCTACAGCCGTCCCCGCCCGGCCTGCCGACCCTGCGCGCGTTCCAGGCCACCCAGGGGGCCGTCGCCCGCCGGTGGGTGGCGCGGCGCACGGGCTGGGACTGATTGCCGCCAACCTCCACAGAGGACTATTGAGGCGCCCGAGGTTGCGCGTCCTCGTCGAACATCTCCTTGTCGAGGTGGTCCAGTACGCAATCCGCGAGGCTGTCAGTCGGCGCACGGGCCGCATCGAGGATCAACGCCCCTTCTGGCCACCGTGCGAGCAGGGCGAGCGTCTGACGCTTCAGCCACCCGAAGAACCGGATGACGTCGTCCAGGTCGCGCGGAGGCGTGTCCGGGTAATACGGTAGTTCCCAACGCTGAATTGCCGCGACCATCCGCTCGCCCCAGGCGGCGCCCCGCTCCGCTGTCGCGCGGTCGAAGAGGTGCGCGATGTCCCCATCGAGGTAGACAACGAGCGGGCGGAGAGGGTGGAGGGTGCGCGCGATATCGTCGCTGCACGCCTCGACGCGCCCGAACGGATACCGCCCGAGGAGCCAGAAGAATCCCGGGAGGAGGGCGTCGGTGATCCAGGTCGAATCGGAGGCCGCGGCGTCCGCCGCGAGCGCGCGGACACCCTCGACGAAGGTCGCGATGGCGCGGGCATCGTTGTTGCCCACCTCCCGATCGAACCGCGCGAAGAGCGGGAGCGTGAGCAATTCCCCTCGGATAGCGCGTGGCTGGCGATGCCCCGCGCGGAGAAACGCCGGGCTAAGACGGCCGCGAGCGTCGATTTGCCGGCGCCCGGACTCGCCCCGCTCACCATGATCAGCCGGCGCCGCATCGCCAGTCTCCCCGCGTGTCGCACTCATCCCTGGCCCAGGGTGTGGATGATCGCACAGGACGATCGGCGCCACAATTCGGGACGATCGATCTACTCTCGATAATCGACCTTATTGAGAGTAGATGGGACTAAGGGGGCCGGGGTGGCGGGTACCGGGGGCATGTCCGTACACTTGTGGTATAGTGGACGGGGCGGGGGGGGCGCCCGCGCGGCATTGGGGCGTTGGTGAGGAGGATTGCGGTGCGCGTAATCGTGACGGGCGGGACGGGGCGCGCGGGCCGGCACGTCGTGCCCCCCTTGCGGAGCGGGGCCACGAGGTGATCAACCTCGACCGCACCCGCCCGCAGGATGCGGGGCTCGGCCTCCCCGGCCGGTTCTGCCAGATCGACCTCGCCGACGCCGGCGCGGTCTACGACGCCTTCCACCAGTTCCGGCCGGAGGGCGTCTGCCACCTCGCCGCCAACCCCTCGCCCAGCGGCCACGCCCGCACCGCCGTCTTCGACAACAACGTCCGCACCGCCTACTATGTCATGCAGGCCGCCGGCGACCTCGGCGCGCGGCGCGTGGTCTACGCGTCGAGCGAGATGGCGACCGGGCTGCTGACCGAGGGGCGGCGCCGGGCCGGATCCCCTTCGACGAGTCGGAGCGGCTGCCGTCGCCGAACGCCTACGCCCTCAGCAAGTACCTCAGCGAGGTGATCGCCGAGTCGCTGGCCCTGCGCTACCCGGAGACCGCCTTCGTCGGCCTGCGGATCAACAACGTCATCCCGCCCGACCGCTACGACATCCTCCAGGCCCGGCGCGACGATCCCGCCACCGGCCGGGGCAACTTCTGGAGCTACATCGACGCGCGCGACGTCGGCACCGCCTCGCTGGCGGTGCTGGAGGGCCGCAGTGCCGGCCACGAGGTCTTCCTGATCGCCGCCGCCGACACCAGCGCCGACCGCCCGCTGCGCGAGCTGATGGCCGAATACTACGACGGCTACGACCGCGTCGCGCCCGACCACGACGACTTCGCCTCCGCGTTCAGTTGCCGCAAGATGGAGCGGTTCTTCGGCTGGCGGCCGACCTACAGTTGGCGGCAGGCCGGCCAGGGGGCGGGCGGGGCGCGATGACGCGCGGCGAACTCCTGCCGTCGCGCCCCGGCGCCGACCCGCCCGCCGATCGGCCGGGCGATCTGGCCGTGTCCGTGCCCGCCCCCTCCGGCGGCATCGCGACAGCGGGGCGATCCGCGCCGGCGCTGCCCGAGCGCACCCTGGCCGACCTGCTGGCCGAGGTGATCCTGCGCGGCAAATCACCCCAGACGCGCCGCGCCTACCGCGCCGACCTGGAAGATTTCCTGATCTGGCGGCTCGGCGGCCCGCTCCGGCTGCCCGCCGACCCCGAGGCCCTGCGCGCCGACCCGGCGGTCGGCGCCGCGCTCCAGGCGGCGCTCCAATCGCTGCAACTGATGACCGAGGGCGACATCGCCGCCTACCTGCGGCGGCTGGGCGGCGACGGGCCGGGCGCGCGGCCGCTCCAGCCGGCGACGATCAACCGCCGCCTGACGCCGCTGCGCCTCCTCTTCGCGCGGCTGCACCGCTACGGGCTGATCGCGGTCGATCCGATGGAGGACATCAAGGGGCACAAGCTCGGCCGGGCCAGCGCCACCCTCTGGCTCACCCGGCCCCAGGCCCGCGCGCTGGAGGACGCCTGCCGGGGGGACACCCTGCGCGACCTGCGGGACCGCGCCCTGATCGTCGTCATGCTGGCGACCGGTCTCCGCTCGTCGGAAGCGCTCGGCCTGGCGATCGCCGATCTCGGCCAGGTCGAGGGCTATCACGTCGCCTGGATCACCGGCAAGGGCGGCGCGCGGGAGCGGGTCAAGCTGCAGGACAAGGCCCGCCGCGCGCTCGACGCCTGGTTGCCCCGTCTTCCGGACCGCGTGCGGGCGCGGGACGAGCAGGCGCGCCGCGCGCTACGCATGGGCCGCTCTCCTACGCGGGGGTCGCCGCGGCCGCCGCCGGCCTGTCCGGCGACTGCGCCCCGTCTTGCGCGCCGCCTCGCCTACCGCGCCACGCCAACCCCCGGGCGATGCGCTACGGACGAGCAGGACGCCCTCGACGGCGCCGCGACCGCCTACCGGGTACACGGGCCGCTTCTCCCACGCGGGGCTGAAATTCATCCTGCGGGAACGCTTCGCCGCCGCCGGCCTGTCGGATCAGCTCTCCCCCACAGCCGCGCGCCTGCGCCACTCCTTCGTGACGCTGGCCCTGCGCGGCGGCGCCTGCCCCTTGCTCGCCAAGGTGCAGCACGCCGCGCCGCCACGCCAACCCCCAGACGACGATGCGCTACGCCCACGAGCAGGACGCCCTCGACGACAACGCCGCCGATTATGTAAAATGGTAGCGCGGGGCGGAGCGTGGTGGCTGGCAAGAAGCCGGTAGGGACCCACCGCATTGCGCTGCCCATCGCCAGTCGGTATATTCTCCATAATGCCAGTGCGACGAGCGCCTCACGTCAGGCGTATGGGCGCCATGTTTTCCTGCCGCCAGGAACTTGCTGCTCGCTGCTGAAAAGAGGCGCCGTGACCGTCGCCCGCCCCACGCCGCTCCGGGCCTGGATCCTCGCCGCCCGCCCCAAGACGCTGCCGGCCGCGGTCGTGCCGGTCGTCGTCGGCTCGGCCCTGGCGCTCGCCGACGGCGTCTTCGTCCTCCCGGCGGCGCTCGCGGCGTTGCTGGTCGCGCTGCTGCTGCAGATCGGGGCGAACCTGGCGAACGACGTCTTCGATTTCCGCAGCGGGGCCGATACCGCCGAGCGGCTGGGGCCGACCAGGGTCACGCAGAGCGGGCTGATCGCGCCGGAGCGGGTGTTGGCCGGGACGATCGCGGTCGTGGCGCTGGCGGCGGCCTGCGGCCTCTACCTCGTCTGGCGCGGCGGCTGGCCGATCCTGGCGCTCGGCCTCCTGGCGATCGCCGCGACCTTCGCCTACACCGCCGGCCCGCTGCCCCTCGGCTATAACGGCCTCGGCGAGGTGTTCGTCCTCCTCTTCTTCGGCGTCGTCGCGGTCGCCGGCACCTACTACGTCCAGGCGCGCGAGCTGACCCCGCTGGCCCTGGCGCTCTCCCTGCCGGTCGGCGGCCCGGTGACGGCGATCCTCGTCGTCAACAACCTGCGCGACCTGGAGACCGACCGCGCGGCCGGCAAGCGGACGCTGGCGGTGCGGCTCGGGCGGCGCGCGACCCAGCGCGAGTACGCGGCCCTGGTCACGCCCCCCTACCTGATCCTGCCGATCCTCTGGCTGGCGGGCCTGCTCTCGGCCTGGTGGTGGCTGCCGTGGCTGTCGCTGCCGCTCGCGGCCGCGCTGATCCGCCGCGTCTACCGCGACAGCGGGGCCGCGCTGAACGCGAGCCTGGCGCGGACGGCGCAATTGCATCTCCTCTTCGGATTCCTGCTCGCTATCAGCCTCCTCCTGCCGACGTGAGCGGCGTGCGGGGGTGGTGCGGACGGTGGTGGAGCCCATCATGACGCCGGGGCACGACGACTCGCCGCCGGAGGTGGACCTGGCGGCCATCTACGCGGCGCACGCACTGGAGGGGTCGGAGCGGGCCGCGGCCCTCCGCGAGCGGGGGATCGTCGCGCTGACCGGCGGGATGAACAACGCGGTCTACGCGTTCGGCGCCGGCCGCAGGCGCTACTGCGCCAAGCTCTACAAGGTGGACGACTGCCGGCGGGCCGAGCGGGAGTGGCGGGCGCTCTCGCTGCTCGCCGCGCGCGGCCTGGACGTGGCGCCGCGCCCCCGTCGGTACGCGCCCGACCGCGATCCGCCGGCCGTCGTGATGGAGTTCGTCCCCGGCACGCCGCTGAGCTGCCAGCCGCCCGGCCGCCGGGAGTCGCTGGCGCTGGTCGAGGCGTTGCGCCCGGTCTACGCGATCACCCCGGCGACCGCCGACTACCCGTACCCGATGATCGGCCGCCCCGCCGACCGCATCGCGCGCGTCCGGCTGCTGGCGAAGCAGGTCGGCGCGCGCCCGGAGGAGCCGCTGGCGGCGGCCGTCCTGCCCCTGGTCCGGGAGTGGCTGGCGGGCGACGATGAGGCGATTCTGCTGGCGCCCGCGCCGCCGGTCTTCGCGCGCGGCGACCCGAACTTCGCCAACTGCCTCTGGGACGGCGCGCGGGTCCGCCTCGTCGACTTCGAGTACGCCGGCTGGAGCGACCTCGCGTTCGAGCTGGCCGACCTGGTCGAGGGGCTCTGGGCGCAGCGGATCGGCGACGACCAGTGGGCGGATCTCCTGCCGCGCCTCGGCCTGCGCGGCGGCGACCGGCCGCGCTTCGAGGCCGCCCGACGCCTCTGCGCGGTCTTCTGGCTCTTCCTGATCTGGGACCGGCGCGAGCGCGGCAAGGCGGTGGACGAGTTGCTGGCCGCGCAGATCGCTCGGGCGGGCCTGATCCTGGGGCGGCGCGGGCGAGGATGAGTGGAGGGGGCGGGATGATCGGCGACGCCGGGGGCGACAAGGCGGCGCGCGTCGAGGCGATGTTCGACCGCATCGCCCGGCGCTACGACCTGCTGAACGACGTGATGACCGGCGGCAGCCACCGCCGCTGGAAGCGCGCCGTCCTGCGGGCGACCCTCGCCGCCGGGCCGGCGACCGTGCTCGACGTGGCGACCGGCACCGGCGACCTGGCGCTGGCCGCCGCCCGCGCCCGCCCCGCCGCCCGCGTTGTCGGCCTCGACTTCAGCGCCGCGATGCTCGACCGCGCGCGGACTCGCCGGTTCCGCGAGCGGGGCATGCCGCCCGATCGCCGCCTCGTCTTCGTGCGCGGCGACGCCCTGCGCCTGCCGCACCCGGACGGCGCGTTCGAGGCGGCCTGCTCCGCCTTCGCCCTGCGCAACGTCGCCGACCTCGGCCTGATGTTCGGCGAGTTGGCCCGCGTGCTGGCCCCCGGCGGCCGGGTCGCGCTGCTTGACCTCGTCCCGATCCCCGACCCGCCCGCGCGCACCCGCCTTGCCCAGCTCCATCTGCAGCGCGTCGTGCCGCGGCTTGGGGGCCTGCTGGCCGGCGATCCCGCCGCCTACACCTACCTCCCGTCCTCGGTCGGCTCGATCCCGCCCCTCCCCGCGATCGAGCGCGTGCTGCGGGACGCGGGGTTTGAAGGGGTCCGGCACCGCCTCTTCGGCCTCGGCACCGTCGCGCTGATCGTCGGCCGGCGCCGGGCTTGATGAGCCGGTAACGCCGCGCCGCACCCTTCGCCGGCATTGCCGCGCGGTCGCGGGCCGTGCTACGCTCCGTTCATGGAATCACCCGAGTCGTGGCCCGACACGCCAGAGGCGGACGGGGATGGGGCGTCTGCCCCTCCGTTCCCCGTCGCCTACTCGCTCCTCTCGCCGGAGGCGCTGCTGGCGGAGGTCGGCCGTGCGTACACGATCGCCCCGCCCGTGGACTGCACGCTCCTCCGCTCGTACGTGAACGATGTGTACGCGGTCGCCACGACGGCCGGCGACTACATCCTGAAGGTGTACCGCGCCCGCTGGCGCTCGCGGTCGGAGATCGCCTACGAATTGGACGTCCTCGCCCATTTGACCGCCAGGGGGGTCGCGGTCGCGCCGCCCATCCCGCGACGCGACGGGCGGCTGATCGGCGCCTTGCGCGCGCCGGAGGGCGTGCGGTATGCCGTCCTCTTCGCCCACGCTAGGGGCGCGAAGCCGGCGCGGCCCTTCACGACCACCCTCTATCGCCACTTCGGCCGGACGACCGCGCGCCTGCACGCGGCGCTCGACGACTTCGCGAGCCCGCACGCGCGCGTCCCGCTCGACCTGGCCTACTTCCTCGACCGGCCGCTCGCGGCGCTGCGCCCCCGGTTGGCCGATCGGCCGGACGACTGGGCCTTCCTGGTCGGCCTGGCCGAGAAGGTGCGCGCCCGCGTCACGGCCCTCGCGGCGGCGGGCTTGGACTGGGGTGTTTGTCATGGCGACCTGAGCCTGGACAACCTGCACGTCACCCCGGAAGGGCGGATCACCTTCTACGACTTCGACTCGGGCGGACCCGGCTGGCGCGCCTCCGATCCCTACGGGGTGTTGCTCAGCGCGATCCTCAACGGGGACGACTATTGGGAGGCGTTCCTCGTCGGCTACACCGAGGTCAGGCCCTTCGGCCCCGCCGACTTGGCGGCCGTCCCCTACTTCGCCGCGGCCTACGGCATCCAGGAGATGGGCGGCCGGGTCAGCGATTGGGCCGCCTGGAGCGGGCGCTGGATGGCGACCGAGGCGTACTTCGATGACGCGCTGGCCCAGTGGCGCCGCTGGGACGCCGAGCAGCTCGGCGATGAGCCAACGGAGGGCCGATGAGTACCGACTGCGTCTTCTGCCGCATCGTCGAGCGGCAGGTGGAGGCGAGCCGTGTGTACGAGGACGACGCGACGCTGGCCTTCATCGATCTGCGCCAACCAAACCCCGGACACGTCCTCGTCGTCCCGAAGGTGCATGTCCCGATGCTCGATCAACTCCCCTCGATGTTGCCGCGCGCCTGATGCAGACGGTCGTGCTGGTGACCGGGGCCGTCCGGCGGGGCTTCGCGCCCGACGGCATCAACATCTGGCAGTCGAACGGGGTGGCGGCGGGGCAGGAGGTGTTCCATGTCCACCTGCACGTCTTCCCGCGCCGCGCCGGGGATGACCACCTGCGGATCTACCCGCAAGCCCCACCGACCCCCGCACGAGCGGAACTGGACCGTCTGGCGGCACGGCTCCGCGCGGCACTCGCCGAGTGATCGCCATGGACGGCCGACCGTCCCATTGAGCGGTGAGGGTGGGGCGTAGTCGGCCCTATCCGCCCAGCCGCCGCCCCGGCGTCAGGCGACCGGGTACCAGCGGACGAAGAGGGCCACGCAGAGGGCGAAGAGGACGCACGAGACGGTGAGGATGGTCAGGTGGACCAGCCGGTGCCGACCCCAGCGCGCCAGCACGATGAAGACCGGGAAGAGGAGCATCACCATCCGCCCGTTGCTGTGCAGCACCAATGCACCCCCCATCCCCGACGACAGCAGAACCAGCAGCGTGGCGAGGCCGTAGAGGGTGTAGGACGGCGCAGTGCGCGCGCCGCCCCGAGTGTCACCCCCAGGAAGAGGAAGGTCAGGGCCGCGTGCAGCAGGCCGCGCCCGTAGATGTCGAGGGTCGGGTTGAGGCCCGGATCGAGCGCGTAGCGCAGCCCGTTCCACAGTGCCACCGGCGGGGAGGATGAAGCCCCGGCTCCAGTCCCGCTGGACGGTCGCGAAGGCGAGCGGGTCGCCGCTCAGGCGGTAGAGGTAGGCCATGTAGGAGCCGAGCCCGGCGGGGATCAGCGCCATCCCGGCCAGCCCGCGCAGCGCCACCGGCAGGAGCGCCCGGCGCGGCCCGTCCCGGTGGAGCTGCGCGCAGCGCCATCCCCAGCTCCCAGGCGAACGGGACGAGCAGCAGGATGCCGACCTGCCGGCTGAGCGCGGCCAGCAGCCCGCAGGCGCCGGCGACGATCCAGCGTCGCCCCCGGAGCGCCAGGAAGAGGCCGACGCTGGTCAGCAGCAGCAGCGACTCGGTGTACGGCACGATGAAGTAGAGCGCCAGCGGGAAGAACGCCAGGTAGAGGACCGCCCGCGTCGCGACCGCCTCCCCCTCATCGAGCCGGACCAGCCGGTGCAGCAGCAGCAGCGCCCCCAACCCGGCGACGTTCGGGACGATGAGGCCGGCGACCAGCCGCGCCTCCGCCGGCGTCACCCCGGCAGCAGGCCCAGCGGCGCGGCAAGCGCGCGCATTAGGAGCGGCAGGAGGGGAAGAACGCCGTCAGCCCGCCCGGCTTGTAGCCGTCCTCGGTGATGTCGGAGTAGTAGATCGCGTCCCAGCGCCAGTGGATCTCGATCGCGGGGTGGACCGGGAAGTGGCGCAAGTTCGGCTCGTCGGCCTCCGGCAGCAGCAGGAAGGCGAACCCGGCGACGATCAGGTAGAGGGTCCGCGACAGCAGGAAGATACCTCCGACGGTGAGCAGCCAGGCGCGGTTCGCCGCCCACCAGTGTCGCAGCGCCGTGGCCCGCTCTCCCGCGCGCCACCCTTCCCCAACCAGAACCGCCATGCCTTGCCCTCGCCACCGCCGCCCGGTCGCCCCACACCCCTTCGCCGTGTTAGAAGAGTATACCCCGCCAGGGGGACAAAAACCGGGGTCCGGCGGATCACGCCGGACCCCGGCAACGATTGTCGGAGGCTTAGCGTGGCGCTTCAGTAGCCCCGCCGCTGGCGGATGTAGCGCCGCACTTCCTCGGGAGTTGGCTGGCGGACGCGGGCGACCGCGGGTTCGGGGGCTGGTCCGCGAAGCGCCTCGGTCAGCGCCTCAGCGAGACGCTCCGCGGCTTCGCGCACCCGGTCGATCAGCGTGCCGGCGTCGCGTTGGTCTTTCTCGGCCATGCGCTGCTCCAGGATAGATGGCCCGTTGGCGGCCGGGGCACGCCAACAGTGCGCCCCGCCATTCGCTAGGAGGCACTATGCAAGGCGCATACCACGAAAATCCAGGATACGCACACCCTCTGCAAGTGTCCGCTCCCCCGATTGCTTGTCTGATTGACGGCTCTGCCCCCGAGCGTCAACTCGGCGTCCTTGACCAGCAGGGTCAACCGCTGCGTAGAAGTCGGGCGTGGCCCGCCGGAGCCGCGTAGCTCTATTTTGTGTGCTAAAGGATATGTTGCTCGCAGGCGCTTTGCCCCCCCCGAGGGGTGCGCGGGAACGCCGCGTGGTATGATGGGGTACATCGGTGGACCGACCACGCCCCCGCCCTCGGCCGAGGCCATAGAGCGCGCCGGGCCGAGCATATGTCGCGCTATGCACCGCCAGGGCGGGGGCGTGCGGGGAGGAGTCGTCCGATGGCCGCGCGCCCCGCCCTGCCTGCGCCCCTCCCGCCTCAGCCGACCACCTTCGTCGGCCGCGAGGCGGAACTGGCCGAGTTGGCCCGGCTGCTCGCCGCCTCCGCCTGCCGGCTGGTGACCGTCAGCGGCCCCGGCGGCAGCGGGAAGACCCGCCTCGCCCTCGAGGCGGCCGCCCGCGCCGGGGGCGCCTTCGCGGACGGTGTCGCCTTCGCCCCGCTGGAGACCCTCCCCGCAGCGGACCTCCTCCCCGCCGCCATCGCGCAGGCGATCGGCGGCCCGCGGTCCGGCCCAAGCGAGCCGCGCGCCCGCCTCCTCGCCGCGTTGCGCCGCAAGCGCCTGCTGCTGCTGCTCGACAACCTCGAGCACCTCCTGCCGGGCGTCGACCTGCTCGCCGAGATCCTGGCGGCCGCGCCGGGGGTCGTGGTGCTCGCCACCTCGCGTGAGGCGCTCAACCTCCGGGAGGAGTGGCGCTTCCCGCTCGGCGGGCTCGCGGCGCCCGCGTGCGCCGCACCGGATGAGCTGGAGCGCAGCGAGGCGGCGCGGCTCTTCGTCGAGCGCGCCCGGCGCGCGCGGCACGACTTCGACCCGGCGGCCGAGGGGGCGGGGGTGGCGCGGATCTGCCGGCTGGTCGGGGGGTTGCCGCTGGCGCTGGAACTCGCCGCCGCCTGGACGACGACCCTGCCCTGCGCGGCCATCGCCGACGAGATCGCCGGGAACGCGGCGGTGCTGGCGACGGGGCTGCGGAATGTGCCCGCGCGGCACCGCAGCGTGCGCGCCGCCTTCGCGGGGTCCTGGGCGCTGCTGTCCGAGGGCGAGCGCCGGGCCTTTCGCGCGCTCGCCCTCTTCCGCGGCGGGTTCCGGCGCGAGGCGGCCGAGCGCGTGGCGGGGGCCACGCTCCCGATCCTGGCGGCGCTCGTGGACAAGTCGCTCGTGCGCCTCGCGCCCGACGGGCGCTACAGTCTCCACGAGTTGCTGCGCCAGTACGCGGCGGAGCGGCTCGCCGAGGCGCCCGACGAGGCGGCCCGGGTGGAGCGGGCGCACGGCGCTTACTACACCGGTTTCCTCGCCGACCGCTTCGAGGCGATCGTCGGCGGCGGGCAGCGCGAGGCCATCGCGGCGGTCGCCGCCGACTTCGAGAACGTGCGCGCCGCGTGGCAATGGGCGCTCGCCGGCGGCGAGGTCGGCGGGCTGTACCGGGCCGCCCATACGCTGTATCTCGCGTGCGATGTGCGCGGCCTCTATGCCGAAGGCGTCGCGGCGGAGGAAGCCTTCATCCGCCGCCTGCGGGACGCCGCGCCGACGCCCCCGGCCGGCCTCACCCTGGCGGCGGCCCTGGTCGACGTGGGGTGGCTGTACATCCGGACGGGGCAGTTGGGCCAGTCGCGGGCGGCATTCGAGGAAGCGCGCGGGCGCTACGACGCCCTCGGCCTGCCGCTGCCGCCGGGGCTGGCGACCGACCCGCTGCTGGGGTTGGGGGTGCTCGCCCTCATCGCGGGGGACTACGCCGGGGCGGCCCGGCTGGGGGAGGAGGCCCGCCGGCGCGCCGAAGCGCAGGGGCACCGGACGAATCTCCCCTACGCCTGGTACGTGCTGTGCCAAGCCGCCCTAGCGCGCGGGCAGTATGCGGAGGCGCGGTCCCACGCGCGGCAGGCCCAGGCGGCGGTCCGGGTCGCCGGGGACCGCTGGTTCACGGCCTACTGTCTCCTCGCGTCCGGCGATGTCGCCCGCGCGCTCGGCGAACAGGACGAGGCGCGCGCGCACTACCGGGCCGCCTACGCCATCCGCGAGGAGTTCGCCGACCGCGAGGGCATGGCGATCGCCCTCGCCCACCTCGGCAAGGTGGCGCTCCTCGCCGCGGACCATGAGGAAGCGCGGCGTCTGTACGCGCGCAGCCAGGCGATCTACGAGGATCTCGCGGATCGTGGCGGGCTCGCCACGGCCCTGCACGGGCTGGGCCTGGCCGCCGCCGCCACGGGGACCAGCCCGCGGCGCGGGCCGCGTTCGCGCGGGCACTGTGCCTGGCGACCGAGGACGCGTTCACCCCACTCGCCCTGGCGATCCTGACGAGCGTCGGCGCCCTGTTCGTCCGCGCCGGGCGGCCCGAACCGGGGGTCGCCTTGCTCACGTTCGCCCGGCGGCACCCGGCCGGCGACCGCGAGACCCGCGAGCGGGCGCGGCGCCTGCTCGCGGAAGCCGCGCCGCGCCTGCCCCCGGAACTGGTCGCCGCGGCCGCGCGATGCGGCGAGCCCGGCGATCTCGGCCGCGTCGCGGCACGCGCGCAGACCGAATTGGCCGCGCCACCGGCCGGCGGCAACGCCGGAGCGCCCGCGACCGGCCAGCCGATCCGGCTGCCGGACCGGCCGCTCGTCGAGCCGCTGACCGAGCGGGAGCTGGCGGTCCTGCGCCTGATCGCCCCGCTCCAACCAGCAGATCGCCGACGAACTCTTCCTCGCCGTGCCGACCGTCAAGTGGCATGCCCGGCACATCTACGGCAAGCTCCAGGCCCCGAGCCGCACCGCGGCGGTCGCGCGGGCCAGGGCGCTCGGCCTGTTGGCCTGAGCCACCCAGGCCGTCGCGCCCACCCCGCCGCCCGCCACGCGCCCCGCCGTGTTCCGCCCCATCCTTTCGGATGGCCCCCCCGCCCGGCACGGGCGGCGAGATCCCGCCCTCCCATCCCGCCTTTCGGACGTTCCGCCACCCCAGCGCCGATCCTACACTCGAGTGAGTGGCGGCGATGCGCGGGAGGCCGAACCACCGGGCGGCCGCCCCCTGCGGCCCGCGCGAACGCCGCTCACCGCGGAGCCACGGCAGGGGCCGCGCCCGGCGCGGCGCAGCGAGAAACGCGAAGGAGGGCAGCCGATGAACAACGAGCAAGTGCGGATAACCGCTGAGCGCGCGGCGCCCGATCGGGGTGTCGTCGAGGCATTCGCGGCGGGGCTGCGCGGCGGGGTGCTGTGGCCGGGCGCGGCGGGGTACGACGAGGCCCGACGGGTCTGGAACGGCATGATCGACCGGTGGCCCGCGCTGATCGCCCGCTGTGCCGGGGCCGCCGATGTCGCCGCAGCGGTGCGTTTCGCGCGCGCGCACGGGCTCCTGGTGGCGGTGCGCGGGGGCGGGCACCACGTCGCCGGCAGCGCCGTCTGCGACGGCGGGCTGGTGATCGACCTGTCGGGGATGCAGGGCATCCGGGTGGACCCGGCGGCCGGCACGGTTCGGGCCGAGGCCGGCGCCACCTGGGGCGAGCTCGACCGGGCGACGCAGACCTGGGGGCTGGCGACGCCGGGCGGGGTCGTCTCCGACACCGGCATCGCGGGGCTGACGCTCGGCGGCGGGCTCGGCTGGTTAAGGCGCAAGCACGGGCTGGCGATCGACAACCTGCTGGCGGTCGAGATCGTCACCGCCGATGGCCGGCTGCGGCGGGCCAGCGCGCGCGAGGAGCCGGACCTCTTCTGGGCGGTGCGCGGCGGGGGTGGCAACTTCGGCGTCGTCACCGCCTTCGAGTACCGGCTGCACCCGGTCGGCCCGGAGGTCATGTTCTGTTTCGTCTTCTACCCCGCGCGCGTCGCCGGGGCGGCGTTGCGCTTCTTCCAGGGGTACTGCGCCGGGGCGCCCGACGAGGTGAGCGCCTTCGCCATCCTGGGGACAGTCCCGGCCGCTCCGCTCTTCCCGGCCGACGCGCACGGGGCGGACTTCGTGCTGTTCGCCGCCTGCCACGCCGGGCCGGTCGAGGAGGGCGCGCGCGCCCTCCAGCCCCTGCGGGAGCTCGGCGCGCCGCTCGCCGATCTGAGCGCGCCGATGCCCTTCGTCGAGGTGCAGGCCACCTTCGACGCGGACTACCCCGCCGGCGAGTTGCGGTACTACTGGAAGTCGCGCTACCTGGACGCTCTCAGCGACGCGGCCATCGACCGCCTCCTGGCGCTGGCCGCGGAGCGCCCTTCGCCCCTCTCCACCGTCGACATCTGGCAGCTCGGGGGCGCCATGAGCCGGGTCGGCGCCGGGGACACCGCCTTCGGCCGTCGGGATGCGCCATTCCTGCTCGGCGTCGAGGCGAACTGGGCCGCGCCCGCCGAGGACGAGCGCAATATCGCCTGGGCGCGGCGCGCGTGCGCGGCCATGGCCCCCTTCGCGACCGCGCGGTCGTACCCGAACCTGGAGGCGGGGGAGGGCCTCGCGCGCGCCGCCTACGGCGCCAATTATGACCGGCTGGTTGCCCTCAAGCGGCGGTACGACCCGGCGAACCTCTTCCGCCTTAACCAGAACCTCGCGCCGTCCTGAGCGAGGCGAGGGCAGCCCAGCGGGACCCCCCTGTGGCGCAGCGTCCACCAACGGCCCTCGCCTACGAGCAGCGGGGCGCCGCCCACGCCCCCCGCGCGCGGCGGGGCCCCATACATTCCTGGAGGATGGGGGCTGCTCACCCTGCGGACGGTTCGCCGCCTGTGGCTCGGGGTCCTCTGGTTGAGATAGATGGAGCACTGGTTCTGCAAATGTCATGTCGTGCTAGGGCGGCGGGCGCTCCGCCATCCAACGCCGCGCCTCGGCCGTCGCGCCCGCCACGTCGTCGGGCGCCAGCCGACCGTCGATCACCAGCTCGCGCAGGTGCTCCTTGAGCGGCTTGATCCACGGCCCCGGCGGGCGGTCGAAGAGGGCCATCAGTTGCACCCCGTCGAGCGGGCTCTGCAGGCGGGCCAGCTCCTGCTCGGCGACGAGCTGCCGGCAGCGCGCGGCCAGCGCGTCGATCCGCCCCTGCGCGCGCCGCTGCGCCTGGGGCCGGCCGCTGGTCACATCCGCCCGCGCCAGGTCGAGCAGATCGTCCAGCCAGGGGCCGGCTTCGAGCATCAGCCGGCGCACCCCGCCGTCGGTCCAGTCGTCGTCGTACTGCGTTGGGCGCCCGTGCAGCTCGACCAGCCGGCAGATGCCGTCCGCGAGGTCGCGCTCGAGCCGCAGCCGGGCCAGCGCCTGCCGCGCGATCCGCGCCCCGAGCGCCTCGTGGCCGAAGAAGTGGACTTCGCCCCCCTGCACCCCGTAGGTCCGCGGCTTGGCGACGTCGTGCAGCAGCGCCGCCCAGCGAACGGCCAAGCGCGGCGGCGTGCGCCCGACCACCTGCCGGGTGTGCGTCCAGAGGTCCTTCGACCCCTCCGCCTCGAACTCGACCAGCGGCGCCAGTTCGGGCAGCGTCTCGCGCAGCAGGCCCAGGCGCTCGAACTGGTGCAGCCCGGCGACAGCCCCCGGCGCCAGCAGCAGGCGGCCGAGTTCCGCGCCGATCCGCTCCGGGCTGACCCGGCCGAGCGCGGGCGCGTGGGCGACGACCGCCGCCTCCGTCGCCGGCTCGATCAGGAAATCGAGTTCCGCCGCGAACCGGACGGCGCGTAGCGCGCGCAGCGGATCCTCCGCCAGCCGCGCGCGCGGATCTTCGACGCCGCGGATCGTCCGCTGGCACAGGTCGATCCGCCCGTCGAACGGGTCGATCGGGGCCACGGTCGCGTCCGCCCGCAATTCGAGCGCCATCGCGTTGATCGTGAAATCGCGCAGCGCGAGGTCGGCGCGCAAGGCGTCGAGGGGGTCGCCGTCGTCGCGCGCCGGGCCGCCCGGCCCGCGGAAGCTGGTGATCTCCAGCGTCACGCCCTCGACCGTCATCGCGACCGTCGCGAACCGCTCGTTCGCCGTGTAGACCGCGGTCGCGCCCGCGCGCTCCGCGGCCCGCCGGATCAGGGCGGGCGGCGCGTCGGTGGCGAAGTCGAGGTCGCGCGCTGCCCGCCCGAGGAGCAGATCGCGCACCGAGCCGCCGACCAGGAAGAGCGCGACGCCCTCGCGCGCGAAGGCCGCCCCCAGGCGTGCCATCGCCCGGCGTTGCGCTTCGCTGAGGGTGTCGAGGCGATAGATCTCATCCATTGCGACATCAACTTCGTTGGCAGGGTGCGTGGTCTTCATGACGGGCGAACCGCGCGCCCGAAAACGCCAAGAGTTCCAAGGGGGGATGGTACCATAGCACCGCTTGGCCGTTCAGGGGCGGGGCGCGGCGTGCCGCCTGCGGGAAACCGGGCGTTTGACCTCTTTCGCGCGACGGTGCTATAAAGCCGGCGCGGTGCGACCGCGCCACGAGACCAGAACGGGAATGAGGGGGGACGATGACGGCAGACGCCTGGACAACCTGGAAGGATCAGGCCCTCGAACGGACGATCACCGGCGCGATCAGCCTCGAAGCGCCCTGGGCGCTGGTCGAACGCTTCGCGGGCCTCGTCCGCGAATCCGGCGCCGCCGAGGAGGCCGAGGCGGTTCGGGCGATCACCGCCCGGCTCGACGAGTGGGGCATCCCGTACGACCTCCACCACCCCATCTGCCTGATCAGCCTGCCGCGCGAATCGGCGCTGGAGGTCTACGGCCCGACGGCGCGCACGGTCGCGGCGAAGACGCCGGCGATGGGCCTGTCCACGGGGGGCGAGGCGCTCCGCGGCGACCTGGTCTACCTGCCGTCCGGCCACGCCCGCGGCGTCGGCGACCTCTTCAGCGCCGGCGTCGCGGCGGGTGACACGCCGATCGCCGGGAAGATCGTCCTGACCGAGGGCCTGCCGATGCCGGGCAAGGTGGCCGAACTGACCCGCCTGGGCGCGCGCGCCGCCGTCTTCATCAGCCCCGGCGAGCGCATCCACGAGGGCATCTGCACGACGATCTGGGGCGCGCCCGATCTCGACTCGGTCGCGCGCCAGCCCCGCATCCCGGTGCTGGAGGTCAGCCGGCCCGACGGCGAGCGCCTGGTCGCCGAGGCGGGCAACCGGGCGGCGCCGCTGACGGTCGGGGTGGTGACCCGGCTGGAGACCGGCTGGCGGCCGATCCCGGTCCTGGTGGCCCGGATCGCGGGCGCGGTCGAGCCAGACAAATTCGTCCTCCTCCATGCCCACCTCGACTCCTGGCACGGCGGGGTGGGCGACAACGCCACCGGCGATGCCACGCTGCTCGAACTCGCTCGCGTCTTCGGTCAGCACCGCGACCGGCTGGCGCGCAGCCTCCGCATCGCCTGGTGGTCCGGCCATTCCCACGGGCGCTACGCCGGCTCGACCTGGTACGCCGACCACTTCGCCCTCGACCTCGCGGAGAATGCCATCGCCCAGGTCAACTGCGACTCGCCCGGCTGCCGCTGGGCGACGACCTACGACCACCTCACCGCGATGGGCGAGACCGTGCCCTTCCTGCGCGCCGCGATCCTTGACGCCACCGGCATCGAACCCCAACCCGAGCGCCCGCCGCGCGCCGGCGACTACTCCTTCAACAACATCGGCCTCAGCGGCTGCCTGATGCTCTCCTCGACGATGTCGGAGGAGGCCCGCGCGGCGCGCGGCTACTACGCGGTCGGCGGCTGCGGCGGCAACATCGCCTGGCACACCGAGGACGACACGATCGAGATCGCCGACCGCGACAATCTGCTGCGCGACGGGCGGATGTACGCCACGGTCCTCCTGCGCCTCCTCAACGCCCCGCTCCACCCGCTCGACTTCCGCCCGGTCGTCGACGGCTTCCTGACGACGCTCGCGCACTATGGCGCCGCCGCCGGCGGGACCGTCGATCTCGGCCTGGCGATCGCGGAGGCGCAGGCCCTGCGGGGCGATCTCGACCGCTACTATGCCGCGACGGCGGCGCTCGCCGCCCGCCCGGCCGCCGATCCAGCCGTGCGTGCCGCCAACGCGGTCGCCCGCGCCCTCGGCCGCCTACTCGTCCCGATCGACTACAGCCGCGAGGGCGCCTTCCGCCACGATCCGGCGCTCGATGTCCCGCCCCTCCCCGACCTCGCCCCCGCGCTCCAACTCCGCGATCTCGAACCGGATTCGGACGAGGCGCGTGTCGTCGCGACGCATCTGCTGCGCGGGCGCAACCGGCTGGTCTGGACGCTACGCCAGGCCCGCGCGCTCGTCGCCACCCCGCCGGCGTAGACCCTTTGCGGACATTCGCGATACCGGTACCGCTTCTTCCCCGACACGCCTCACCGGGTGAGCAGGCGCTACCCGCCCGCCCGGCCATCCGCCGCCCAGCCCCGCGTTTGGCAAGAGGCGTCGTCGCGGCGGACGTCGATCTCGCCTGGTGGCACCAGCTCGCCGCAAGCCGGGCAGCGGTAGTCCGCCGGATCGGCGTCCGAAGAGGGCTGGCTGCCACTGTGCTGGATGGTGCGGTATACTCCTCTACGGTCGTGGCTTGCGGTCTCGAGCGCCCTGGGGATATGTCGTGGAGCGCCGCCTCACTCGCCGCGCCTTCGCCGGCCTCCTCCTGGTCTCCGGCGCAACGGCCGCCCTGGGCGGCGACCGCTGGCGCGGGGCGGGCGCGCGCGTCCCGCCCGCCCCGATCGCGCACGCCGACCTGGCGCGCTATCTCCGCGCCCTCGCCGATCTCCCGCCCGCGCCCTGGGCGCACCTGGCGCTCACCGCCAGCGTGATGGAGCCGGACCCAGGCGCGATCCGCGCGCTGGCCGGGTGGCTCCCGGCGGGCAACCTGCGCGGCCGGATCAACGGCTGGACCTACCGCGCCGAGGCCGGGCGGATGCGCTCGACGCTGGAGGCGGTCGCCCGCGCCTACGCCACCCTGCTGCCGCCCGACCGCGCCCTCTTCTACGGCCGCCTGATCGCGGACGAGCGGCGCCGGCTGGCGGCGGGCGGGCAGATCGACTACCGGGGCCTCGCCCACCTGGTCACCGGGGTCAACCGCGAGCGGGGGCTGATGGCGCGCGTGGAACTGGACCATCTCGAGCTGGTCCGCCAGCACCGCCTCGACCCGATCGCCTCACCGCGCGACGTCGCCGCGCTGCTGGCGGAGCGGGCCGAGCTGCGCGAGTTGGCCGCCCGCTTCCGGGCCGAGACGATCCGGCTGCTCGCGGGCGCGCCACAGGCCGCGTTCGCGACGCCCGCCGGGCCGCTGACCCTGCTGGCCGACCTCGGCACGCCCGCGACCCCGCCGCGCGGCTACCAGCTGATCCGCGACCACCTGCCCAATCTCCGCGACGACACGATCCGCGCCCGGCAGGTCTACTTCACCGCCGGCGACTTCCTGGCGGTCGAGCCGCCCGCCCCGCCGGGCCGCTGGGCCGACGGCCTGCCCGAGGAGCAGCGCGCCCTCGCGCCGACCAACGCGCTCAGCCCGCGACTGCGCCGCGAGGACATCATCGCGCCCGAGCATACCTCGCGCGTCCTCTGGCCGCCTCTCGCCGACTGCCGGGCGCTCGTCGCCGATCTGCGCCGGCTATCGCTGCCATAAAGAAAGGCCGGAGCCCGTAGGCTCCGGCCTCGCAGTTCGCGCAGTTGTGGGGGTCGTCACGCTCGATGGTTAAATTTCCTCGCGGCGCAACGACTCGGCCTGACGCTCGGTGGTGCGGACGACGGTCACCGGCTCGGTGGGGCGGATGACCTTCGTGGTCGTGGCGCGCGACTCGACCGCCGGGGCCTCGCTGGTCGCCACGACGTCCTTGTCCTTATCGTCGTCGTCGCCGACGTTCGACTTGAATTCCCGGACACTCTGGCCCAGCGCCCCACCGACCTGGCCCAGCTTCCCGGCGCCGAAGACGATCAGGACGATCAGCAGAATCAAGAGCAGGTGCCACGGCTGAAACAGTCCCATTCCTGGCATGCGGTCCCTCCTTACCGGCGTGCGTACCCTCGTCCTTGCGGCTACTCCAGACCCGCCGCGACCCGGGCGAATGCTGGTCGAAGGCGTGTCTGACTCCCCGGTCGTGACTGCGGTCAGTATAGCAGATCGCTCCCGCGCCGCCCACTCGATCATGCAACGTCGGACCCGGCCCCAAGGTTCCGCCGAGCGGCGCGTGCCCGAACGACGAGCGCCCCGAGCCCCCGGAAGTCGGCGCACTGCGCCGCGAAGGGCCGGTGCAGTTGCGCGCGCGGGCCGGGGTGGTAGAGCGGCGCCAGGATCCGGCCACACCACGGATACGCCCCGCCGACCGCCTCCCGCAGCCGCAGTCCGTGCGGCGCGAGCCGGTCGAGCGCCGCCAGCGCCACCGCCCCGAGCGGCACGACGATCGGCGCATCGATCACTCGCAATTGGCGAGCCAGGAAACCCTGGCAGGCGGCGAGTTCGTCGCGGGCCGGCGGGCGGTTGCGGCCCCGCTCGTCGCGCGGGTTGCAGAGGATCGCGTTGGTGATGAACACCTCGTCGCGGCCGAGGCCCGCCTCGGCCAGCAGGCGCGCGAAGTTGCGCCCCGTCTGGTCGCCGCTGAACGGCACGCCGGTCCGCTCGCCGCCGCGCCGGCCGGGCGCCTCGCCGACGAACAGCACCGCCGCGCCCGGCCGCCCATTCGCCGCGCTCAGCACGCGCCACCGCCCCGCCATCGCCGGGCAGCGGCGGCATCCCTGCGCCTCCTGGCACAGCGCCTCGAATGCGGGGTGCGGAGTGCGGAGTGCGGAATAGGGCGTATCACACAGCGCCGGATCCCCCCGTTCGATGCCTCCCGCACCCCGCACCCGCGCCCGCACGTTACATCAGCCCCCGGTAGACGCCGCCGTCGACCAGCAGGCTGACGCCGGTGATATAGCTGGCCTGCTCGGAGGCCAGGAACGCGGCGGCGGCGGCGTACTCCTCCACGCGCCCGTAGCGCCCCACCGGGATGTCGTCTTCGGCCGCCCGGCGCACCTCTTCCACCGACTTGCCGGTGCGCCGGGCGGTCGCCTCGTTGAGTTGCTCGATCCGCCCGGTGTAGATCGAGCCCGGCAGGAGGTTGTTGACGGTGATCCCGTCGCGCGCCACCTCCTGCGCCAGTGTCTTCGCCAGCCCGATCACCGCCGTGCGCACCGCGTTGGAGAGCAGCAGGCCGGTGATCGGCTGCTTGACCGAGACCGAGGTCGAGTTGATGATCCGCCCCCAGCCGCGCTCGCGCATGCGGGGCAGCGCCGCGCGCGTCAGGCGCACCGTGCTGAGCAGCAGCAGATCGACCGCCGCCTGCCACTGCTCGTCGTTCAGGTCGTCGAACTGGCCCGGCGGTGGGCCGCCGGCGTTATTGACCAGGATGTCGAGCCGGCCGAACCGCTCCACTGCGGCGCTGACCAGCCGCTCCGCGGTCGTCGCGTCGCCCACGCTGCCCGCCACGGCGAGCGGCTCGCGCCCGCTGGCCGCCGCGATCTCGCGCGCCGCGGCCCGCAACGCCTCCTCCGATCGCGAGTTGATGACGACCTCCGCCCCCTCTTGCGCCAGGTGGAGCGCAATTCCTTTGCCGAGGCCCTTGCTCGCCGCCGTGACCAGCGCCACCTTCCCCGTTAGCCCCAAATCCATCTCCACTCCTCCCTCTCCGTCGGACTCTTCATGCCTGTGGTCGTCGCATGTTACCGCAGGGCATCGTTCCAGGCCAATGGGATATGTCGTACTCCCGGCGGAGGTGCGCGTTGTCGGCCGCGCGACCGCGCTACTTCGCCCGGTCGAGGATCTACAGTAGTTCGCGATCAACGCGGGCCGGGGGTTCCCGACCGATCGCGCCGCGTCCGCGAAGAACTGGGGCAGCACCGCGCTCGGCCGCATCGTCGCCAGCTTCGTGTCCACGCCCTCCGCATAGATCAGGATGCTGCACAGCATGCACGAGGCGATCGGCGTCTCCGCTCGACCGACCCGCGCCTCCACTGGTGCTACGGCCGGCGCCGCCGGTCGTTTCCGCGAGGCAGGCCGGCCAGCGACCTCCCCAGCGATGCGGCGGACAACGAGAGGGGGGCGGGCGCCTGCTGCGCCCGCGCCCCGGCAATTGTCTTCGCGATCCTGATCCCTGGCCCGCTAGTCGAGGGCGGGCTGGGGGCGCAGGTGCCCGCCGGCCGGCGCGTCCGGCTCCGGGCGCTCGGGGCGCTCGGGGGCGGGGCGCTCCGCCGCCGGGCGCGCGCGCATCGCCGCGATCGCCGGCTCGCCCGCCGGCGGCCCCACCAGCCGCGGCGCCGGCTTCGGGGCGGCGAAGAACCGGTCGATCTCCGCCCCGTCGATCGTCTCGCGCTCCATCAGCACCTCGACGATCCGGGTCACCTGGGGCAGGTGCTCGGTGAGGATGTCGCTCGCGCGCTGGTAGGCCTCGTCGAGGAGCGCCTTGACCTCGGTGTCGATGGCCACCGCCACCTCCTCCGAGTAGTTGCGCTGCTCGCTGATCTCGCGCCCCAGGAAGACCATCTCCTCCTTCTTCCCGTAGGCCACCGTCCCCAGCCGCTCGCTCATCCCGAACTCGGTCACCATCCGCCGCGCCAGCCCGGTCGCCCGCTCGATGTCGTTGGAGGCCCCGGTCGACAGCTCGTCGAAGACCAGCCGCTCGACCGCGTGCCCCCCAGCATGCAGACCAGCGTGTCGCGGAACTGCGAGCGCGTGTAGTAGAAGCGGTCCTCCTCCGGCAGGTAGCGCGTGTAGCCGCCCATCATCCCGCGCGCCACGATGCTGATCTTGTGCACCGGGTCGGCGTTGGGCAGCACCCGCGCGGTCACCGCGTGCCCCGCCTCGTGGTAGGCGGTCATCACCTTCTCGCGCTGGCTGATCACCCGGCTCTTGCGCTCCGGCCCCGCCTGCACCCGGTCGATCGCCTCCTCCAGCTCCGCCCGCCCGATCGTCTTCTTGTTGCGCCGCGCCGCCAGGATCGCCGCCTCGTTCACCAGGTTCTCCAGGTCCGCCCCCGAGAAGCCGGGCGTCTGCTTCGCCAGCAGCGCCGGGTGGCAGTCGTCCTCCAGCGGCTTGCCGCGCGTGTGCACGTCGAGGATCGCCTGCCGCCCCTTCACGTCCGGCCGGTCCAGCACCACCTGCCGGTCGAAGCGCCCCGGCCGCAGCAGCGCCGGGTCCAGCACGTCCGGGCGGTTGGTGGCGGCGATGATGATGATGTTGGTGTTCGAGTCGAAGCCGTCCATCTCCACCAGGATCTGGTTGAGCGTCTGCTCGCGCTCGTCGTGCGAGCCGCCCAGCCCCGCCCCGCGCTGCCGCCCGACCGCGTCGATCTCGTCGATGAAGATGATGCACGGCGCGTTGCGCTTGGCCTGCTCGAACAGGTCCCGCACGCGCGAGGCGCCCACCCCCACGAACATCTCCACGAACTCCGACCCCGAGATCGAGAAGAACGGCACCCCCGCCTCCCCCGCCACCGCCCGCGACAGCAAGGTCTTCCCCGTCCCCGGCGGCCCCACCAGGAGCACCCCGCGCGGGATGCGCGCCCCCAGCGCCGCGAACTTGTCCGGGTACTTCAGGAACTCCACCACCTCCGCCAGCTCCTGCTTCGCCTCCTCCACCCCGGCCACATCCGCGAAGGTGACCGTCGGGCGGTTGCCGGTGAACATCCGGGCGCGGCTCTTGCCGAACGACATCGCCTGGTTGTTCGAGCCCTGGGCCTGGCGCATCATGAAGACGAAGATGCCGATCAGGAAGAGGGTCGGCAGGATGAAGGTGAGCATGCTCAACAGGCCGCCCCACTGGCTGGCCGGCTTGGTGATGATCGGAACCTGGCTCGTCTGGAGGTTGACGCCATACGACTGCAGGGCGTCGATGATGCTGACCTCGTCCGGCAGTCGGAAGACCTTCTGATTCTTCGGATCGCCGCTGTAGGTGACCACGACCTCGTTATCGCCGGTCGTCGTCTCGATCTTCTGGACCCGGCCGCTCTGGACGTCGCGCGCCAGTTCGGCGGTATTCAGCGGATCCGCCGGCCGGTTGTTGTTGAACAAGGTGAAGTAGATGAAGACCACCGCCAGGATCAGTAAGACCCAGACGAAGGTGTGGCGCGCCCACTTGTTCGACCCCATTGCTGCTCCTCCGCATCCGTTGTCGAGGTGTGTCTTGGTCGTGCGTGCCGCGCCCGCTGGGGGAAGCCGCCGGCGATTGCGAGACGTGCCCGCGTCGGGACTGCCCCTAGTATATCAGACGGCTCTCCCCGACCGCTATTCCTACGACTGTCAACTGTCGGCGGACACCAACCGTTACGCCGACCGGGGCGGCCCGCGCGCGGTCGGTCAACCTGGCGGCGGCGCTCCCGGCGCCAGCACCCCCAGGTAGGGCAGGTTGCGGTAGAACCCGGCGTAGTCGAGCCCGTAGCCGACGACGAACTCGTCGGGGATGCGAAACCCGATGTAGTCGATCGGCACGAGGTCGTGGTCGCGCTCGCGCTCCTTGAAGAGGAACGAGCAGACCCTCAGCGACGCCGGGTTGCGCCGCCGCAGCAGGTCCACCAGGTAGGAGAGCGTCAGCCCGCTGTCGATGATGTCCTCGACGATGATCACGTCGGCGCCCTCGATCGACTCGTTGAGATCCTTGAAGATGCGGACGACGCCGCTCGACTTGGTGCTCCGGCCGTAGCTGGAGACGGCGATGAAGTCGATCGTCAGCGGGGCCTCCACCGCGCGGATCAGGTCGGCCATGAAGACGACCGCGCCGCGCAGGATGCCGACGAGGATCAGCGGCGCGTCGCGGCCGGCGTGGTCACGCGCGATCTGCGCGCCGAGTTCGCGCACCCGCTCCCGGATGCGCCCCTCCTCGATCAGCACCCGCTCGATCGCCCCGTCCTCCACCGTCCACCCTCCCCGGTCAATCTCGGCGTGCCGCCGGCGCCACGGCGCGCCCCGCCCCTACACCATGCGCGCCCCGTCGCGGAGGACTTGCACGCGGACCCACCGCGCCGCGGCCGCCGCCGGCGGGGGCAATGGGAAGGCCGCCAACCCGGCGACCCACACCACCCACTCCCCGCACGTCAGCAGCACCAGCCGCCCCCGCAGATAGCGCGGCACCCGCCGGTCGACGAACCAGTCCTGCAGCTTCTTCGTCCCCCGGCCGCCGGGCAACCGCACGCGATCGCCGGGCAGCCAGGTCCGCAGCAGCCAGGCCAGTTCCGCCCCTTCGGGCTGGGCCGGGGCGCCGCCCGCCGCCCCGTTGTGCTCGAACCGCCCCCAGTATACACCGCCACAGACACCCCCAGGATCCAAAGGGATATGTAGCACCCAGGGGCCGGGCGCCCCCCCTGCCGGCGCCCGGCCCTCCCCGACCCGGACCGCCCACCCTCCGCCCAGCGCGATCTCCCCCACCGCCGGAAGGGGGATACACCGGTCGGGCGCCAGCAGCGGGAGTCCCGCGCGCGCCCGCAACCGGTCATCGAGCGTCTCGGCATCGCCCAGCGCGCCGCTGTCGCGGTCGAGCGCCAGCGCCACGCCCCCCGGCAAGGCGAGGCGCGCGCCCGTCCGGCCGGCGTCGAGCGCCTCGCGGGCCGCCTCGACCGGCTCGGCGGCCAGCCCGGCGGTCGCGCCGCGGAGTGTCGCCCAGGCCCGCCGCACGATCCTCCGCTGCGCGGCCCGGTGCTCGGCCCGGAAGGCGCTCCGGTCCACGATCACGATCCCGCCTTCGTGGCGCGCGACCGCCGGCCAGCGTCGGTCGATCAACTCCTCCAGCAGCGCGTCGTCGTCGGCCAGGATCCGGGCGGCGCGGGCCAGCGGGGAGCGCGCGTTCGGGAAGTGGCGCTCGATCGCGGGGAGGATGTCGTGGCGGACGGCGTTGCGGCGCAGCGCGAGGTCGGCATTCGTCGGGTCGACAGCCGGCGCCAGTCCCCAGCGGCGGCAGTAGTCGTCGATCGCCGCGCGCGGCACGCCGAGCAGCGGGCGCCAGAGGGTCAACACCGGGGCCTCGTCGGGTGGGACGCCCGGCGGCCGGAACGCGCGGCGCACCGGCGCCATCGCGCCCAGCCCGGACAGCCCCGCGCCGCGGAAGAGGTGCAGCAGGACCGTCTCCGCCTGGTCGTCGGCCTGGTGTCCGAGGGCAAGCACCCGCGCGCCGCACCGGGTGGCCACCGCGGCGAGCGCCGCGTAGCGGGCCGCGCGCGCGGCGTCCTCCAGCCCGGCGCGGCGCGCCGCGCGCGCGGCCGCGACATCGACCCGCTCGATCGTCACCGGCCGCCGCCCGGCGACGCCGACCGCCCGCCCTCGGCCGCGGGGCGCAGCCCGTGCTGCACATGGACGACCTCCACGGTCGGCCCCCCCTCGCCGGACCAGCGCCACAGCAGGTGGAGCAGCGCCAGCGAATCGGCCCCGCCGGACACCCCGGCCAGGATCGGCCCGCGCGCCTCGTCGGGCGTCAGCAGGGCCGCCGACGAGCGGAGCACGGCGGGCAGATCGTCCATGCGGGGCCTCTCTCGGGCAAGGATCGTCGCCGGCGACGCGCCGGCCTCAACGCGGCTCCCGCGGGCGCCCGTCCTCCGGGTCGTCGTCCCCGGGCGACCCGAACTCCGGCCCGTCGAGGAAGCTGGTCTGCTCGGCGGCGCGGGCGGCGACGGCGCCGGTGTAGGGCCGGTGGAGGTGCCCATAGGCCCGGCGCGTGGCGACCCGCCCACGCGGCGTCCGCTGGAGGAAGCCGAGCTGGATCAGGTACGGCTCGTAGACGTCCATGATCGCGTCGACCTCCTCGTTGGTCGCCGCCGCCAGCGTGGCGATGCCGACCGGCCCACCGTCGAACTTATCGATGATCGCCAGCAGCACGCGGCGGTCGGACTCGTCGAGGCCGAGGTCGTCGACCGCCAGGCGGGCCAGCGCCTCGCGCGCGACCGCGTGGGTGATCGCGCCACCGGCGCGGACCTGGGCGTAGTCGCGCACCCGCTTGAGGAGGCGGTTCGCCACGCGCGGCGTGCCGCGCGCCCGACGGGCAAGCTCGCCGGCCCCGGCCTCGTCGAGCGCGACGGCGAGGATGCGCGCCGAGCGGCGCATGATGTCGAGCATCGCCCGCTCGTCGTAGAAGTCGAGCCGCTCGATGGCGCCGAAGCGGTCGCGCAGGGGCGCGGAGAGGAGGGCGTAGCGGGTCGTCGCGCCGACCAGGGTGAAGCGCGGGAGGCTGATCCGCATCGAGCGGGCGGACGGCCCCTTGCCGATGATGATGTCGACGGCGTAGTCCTCCATCGCCGAGTAGAGGACCTCCTCGACCTGGCGGTTGAGGCGGTGGACCTCGTCGATGAAGAGGACGTCGCCGGCCTTGAGGTTGGTCAGGATCGAGACGAGGTCGCCGGCGCGCTCGATCGCCGGCCCGGAGGTGATCCGCAGGCTGACGCCCATCTCGGTGGCGATGATCTGGGCCAGCGTCGTCTTGCCGAGCCCCGGCGGGCCGTAGAGGAGGACGTGGTCGAGCGCCTCGCCGCGCGCCCTGGCGGCCTCGATAACGATCCGCAGGTTGTCCTTGACGCGGTCCTGCCCGATATATTCGTCCAGCGTGCGCGGGCGGAGGCTCGTCTCGAGGACGCGATCCTCCTCGCGCTCCGTCGTCCCGACCAATCGCTCCACCGTCGCCCAACCCCTCGCTCGCCCCTACCGGTGCCGCCATCGCGACCACCCCGAAAGCGCGTAAATAGAGCGTAATATTCGCGTACTCAGTATAGCACAATGCAGCGAACGTACGTTCGGCGGGGCACGGATCGAACCGCGTCGGGTACGATTACGGGGCGCGGCGCGGGGGCACACGGAGGACGAGCGATGCCGCTGCCGGGGCGCTACGGGCCGATCAACCGCGGGGTGGGCCTGCATGAGGAGGCCGACGCGGAGGGGCGCGCGGTCAGGGAGTTCGCGGGGGTCGAGCGGGTCTACTGGGCGCAATGCCCGCGCTGCCGGGTCCGCTTCTGGTACGCCCTGCGCCACGACACCGGGGCGACGGAGGTGCAGTACTTCGGGCG
>JAUJMV010000001.1:590518-609194 GCA_030446685.1 Thermomicrobiales bacterium
GGGTGATGGTATCGTACTTGCAAGCGGGGGCCAGCATTCGCGCGCACGAGGGACGACGGACGTGGTAGGAATGGAGCGGCAGCATGCGGAGGCAGGACGACGCGGCCGAGCGGCACCCGGAGGACACCGAGGACCCGACGGGGCTGTTCATCCACGGCGAGGAGCGGGACGAGGGGGTGGGCGAGCTGACGCCGCTGCCGGACGACGCCGGCGGGGACACGCCGCCGGAGCGGGACGCCCTGGCGGAACTGGAGGAGGCGACCGGCCACAGCCTGAGCGACGACCTGACCGAGGAGGCGACGCGGCTGACCGACCGTGAGCCGCGGACGGGCTTCGGCGAGCGGTCCTCCTGATGGCGGACCGACCCGCACCGGCGGGCAGTCACTGGCCGGGGCGCGCGGCCCGGCCCGCGTCGCCCCACAAGAGGCTCGCCCGATGCGGCTAGCACTGGCGATCGCGCCGCAGCGCAGCACGCTGTACGGCAATCTGGTGCGCTTCCTGGCGCCGGCGGAACTCGCGGCGAGTCCGCTGGGTGGGCGTCTGCGCGCCTGGGAGGAGGCGACGATCGCGGGGCAGGCCTACCTGCTGGCGGACCTGGACGGCGAGTTGACGGCGGAGGATCGGGGGCTGCTGGGGCGGCTGGCGACGATCGCGGCGGCCTACGAGTTCTTCGCGGGGATCGGGCCGGTGGCGGGGCCGCTGCTGCGGCCGATCGAGCCGGCCTGGGCGCCGTTCCTGCCGCCCGAGTTGATCGAGACGCGGCGCTACCGGGGGAAGACGAGCGAGCCGTTCACGGCGGCGCTGCTGAACCTGGCGCTCTTCGCCGGGGCCTACGCGGAGGAGAGCGACCGGCGGCTGCGGGTGCTGGACCCGCTGGCCGGAGGCGGGACGACGCTCTTCACGGCGCTGGTGCGGGGCTACGACACGGCGGGGATCGAGCGGGAGCGGGAGGACGTCGAGTCGACCGACACCTACCTGCGGCAGTTCCTGCGCGGGATCGGTGTGCCGTTCAAGCGGACGGACGAGCGGGTGCGGGGGGTGGGGCGGCGCTTCATCTTCACGATCGGGCGGGGGGGCGAGACGCGGACCCTGACGCTGGCGCTGGGTGATACGCGGGACGCGGCGCGGCTGCTCGGGGGCTTGCCGGGAGGGTCGCGCTTCCACGCGGTCGTGGCGGATCTGCCGTACGGCGTCCAGCACCGCGGGCGGGTAATGGAGTTGCTGCGGGAAGGGTTGCCGCGCTGGGGAGAGGCGCTGCTGCCGGGGGGGGCGCTGGCGCTCGCCTGGGAGGCGAGCCATCTCCGCCGGGAGGAGGCGATCGCGCTGGTTCAGGAGGCGGCGGGGCGGGGCTTGCAGGTACTCGACGAGCCGCCGTACGACGGGCTGGCGCACCAGGTGGACCGCAACATCAAACGGCGCGACGTGCTGGTCATGCGCCACGCGGGCTGAGGGCGCCGACAACCCCAGTCCGGCGGCCCCGACCCGCCCTCCAGCGCCCCCCCGGCATCCCTCCGCGCGCCGCCCACACCCCCGACAGGTCGCCCCGGGGCTGGCGCATACCGCATCCGGCTGCGCACGCACGGCTCAGCCCGCCCTGCTCCCCTCCCCTCGCAGGATCTTGCTCAATTCACCCCCCTTGATGGTCGCTATCGGATTGCCCGGCACGATCCGCTCCCCTCCCCTCGCAGGGGAGGGGCCGGGGGAGAGGTCAACCGGAGGCCGGATCAGGCCTCGGCGGGGGCGGGCAGGGCGTGCAGCAGCGCGGCGAGGTGCAGCGAGAGCTGCTGCGCCGGGTCGAGCGGGGAGCGCCGGCAGATCTCCTCGATCCGGCGCAGGCGGTAGGTCAGCGTGTTGCGGTGGATCGCCAGTTGGGCGGCGGCGGTCCCGGCCGCCCCGCCGCAGCGGAGGTAGGCCAGCAGCGTCGGCAGCAGTTCGCCGCCGTAGCGCGTGTCGTACTCCGGCAGATCGCCGAGGATGTCCGCGGCGAAGCGCGCCGCCTCCGGCGTCCCCCAGAGCGGGTAGAGCAGGCGGTACGGCCCGAGATCGTCGGCCGCCTGCCAGCCGACGAACGGCCCCGGCGCCAGCCCGGCGCGCGCCAGCAGCAGCGCGTACTGCGCCTGCCGCCCGGCGACCGGGAGGCGGTCGGCGCCCTGGATGGTGTCGCTGAGGGCGACGACCGGGCGCGGGCCGGCCCCGTTGGTGGGGGCCGCGGCCGCGCGCAACGACCCGCCCGCCCGCGCGACCGCGGCCGGCTCGCCCGCGTGCAGCAGCAGGCCGAGCGCCCCCAGCGACTCGAACGTGAACTCCTCGACCGTCACCGGCGCGGGCACGCGCGCCCCGAGGGTCCGCCGCAGGGCGTGCAGCGCCCGCCCGCCATCGTCCCCCTCCACGCCGAGCCCGGCCAGCGCGATGGCGTAGGCGCCGGCGGGGTTGAGGCCGAGGATGTCGACGTGCGCGGCGCGCTCGTTCGGCGGCAGCCCGGCGCGCAGCAACTCCGCGATCAGCGCCGCGCGCCGCCCCGGGGCTAGCCGCGCCGGCGCGCGGCGGCTCATGGTCACCGTGCAGGCCGTGGCGACGCGCGCGATCAGCAGCCGGTCGACCTCGTCGAGCGCGCCCCGCGGCCCGCAGAGCGCCAGCCAGCCGCCGGCGCTGCCGTCGAGCGGGCAGAGCAGCCATTCCAGCCCGTGCGCCGGGTCGGCCACCGGCGCGATCGGGGTATCCACGCCGAGGGGCGGGGCCGGCGGCTGCGGGGCGACATCGAGCGCCACTTCGCCCGCCGGACCGTAGGCCTCGCCGAGCGCCCCGCGCTCGTCGAGCAGCAGCAGGGTGCGCCCGCTCTGCGACGCGCCGATCTGCAGGAGGCGGGCCGGCCCCTGCCCGCGCAGCGTCGCCTCGGCCAGCGCGCGGTCGAGTTCGGTGCCGCGCCGGTAGAGCCGCGCGCGCCGCTCGTTGAGGAGCCGCGTCAGGCGCAGCTCGAGCTCGCCGGCGACGTGGTCGCGCGTGTAGAGGACGTCGAGTTCGGGGGCGACCTCGCCGAGTGTCTGCCCCTGCTCCAGGACCAGCGCCGCGACACCGCGACGCCGCAGCTCGTGGAGGGCGCCGGGGAGGGTCGGGCGCATCTCGGCCAACGCCGCGGAGGGCAGCAGCACGATCGCGCCGTCGTCAATGTGCGGCAGCATTGGCGCGGTGGCGCGCATCGCCACCGGCCAACTGAGGGCGCGGTCGGGGTGGAGCAGCCCGGCCTCGTCGTCGCCGCGCCGGTCCCCGGCAGCGGGGGCAACCGCGGCCGACGCCCCGGCGACCGGGCGGAGGCCGCTATCGGGCCAGCGGATCAGATCGCGAAGGGTAATGTTCATCCCGCACCCCGTTTCCCCATGCTCTTGTCGCCGGCCGCTGACCGATCGATCCCGCGCCCGCGCCCGGCGCGGGCGGCACGGGCACGCGACGGCGCGGCGACCCCGGCCCGCGCCCGTCGCGCAACGCCGCCCTCGGCGCGGCTATTCCACGCCCCGCCGGGCTATTTCGCGACCTCGGCGCTGGTCGCCTGCCCATCCGTCTTTGGGGGGAGGTACTGCAGCGTACTCTTGTCGACGACGCGGTCGGTGAAGAGGATGCCGTCGAGGTGATCGATCTCGTGCTGGAGGACGCGCGCGAGGAAACCCACCGCGCGGATGCGGACCTCCTTGAAGTCGAGGTCGCGCGCCTTGACGACCACCCGCTCCGCGCGCGGCACGTTGCCGATCCAGTGCGGGATGCTCAGGCAGCCCTCCGGCGGATCGAGCTGGGTGCCGGTCGCCTTGACGATCTCCGGGTTGATCAGGATCAGGTTCGCCGCGGGATCGCCCTCTTTATCGTAGTCCTCGGGCACCTCGACCGTGATCAGGCGCAGCATGACGCCGACCTGCGGGGCGGCCAGCCCGACGCCCGGCGCGTCGAGCATCGTCTCGTACATGTCGGCGGCGAGCTTGCGGAGGGCCGGATCGACCCGGCGGATCTTGTTCGCCTTCTGCCGCAGCCGCGGGTCGCCCTCGACGATAATGTCCAACAGCGCCATCGATCCGCCCCTCAACCCATCCGTCGCGCACGCCGTTGTGCCACCTGCACAATCCCGCCCGAGCGGCGGAGCCAGTTCTCCGGCACAGTCAGGCCATATGCCAGATTGTGAAAAGTATATCACAGCGGGCTAACAGCGCAGCCCAGTCGGGCAGCAGAAATGAGGCGGCGCCGCTCGCGCGGGGGACGCGATGCCGCGCGCCTTGACAGGTTAGACCATGTGTTCTAAAGTACGGACGACGTTGCGGTGCCGCCTCGCCGGCGACCGGCGGGCGGCAGGGGCGCGTGATAGTGAAAGGAGACGGCCGTGCCGGTCGCGACGTTGATCGAGTTCCCCGGTGTCACGCAGGAGCAGTACGATCGGGTAGGCGCGCGCCTCGGGCGCTCCGAGCCGCCCGCGGGCATCCTCCACCACGCCTGCGGCGCCGTACCGGGCGGCTGGCGCGTCATGGACATCTGGGAGTCCGCGGAGGCGTTCGATCGCTTCATCGACGGGACGTACCTCCCGGCGACCGCCGGCGGCCCGGAGCCGTCGCGCCGCGAAGTCGTGCCGGTCTACCATGCCGGCGCGGTGCGGCGGGAGTAACCGCGGCCACCGGCGGGGGGGGGGCGGACTTTGCCGCGCGCGGTCGCTTTCTCCCGCGCCCCTGGTGGTGATCCCCCCGCGGCGGTCCCGCCGCGGGGGGCCATGCGGCCCCCCGCTACCTCATGCCGGCGGAAGGATCGCCAGCAGGAGTCTGGCCACCGGAAGGGGCGTCCGCGGCGGCAGAGGCCGGATCACTCCGGCCGCCGCTCCGGCCGCACGACGATCCTCCGGCGCTCGCCCGTCGGCCGCGGCTCCTCGTCGGGAACGGCTGGACGCACCTGGCCCGCCGATGCCGACATCTCGCGGTCGCCCGCCACCGACGGCGCCTCGTTGGGGGGCTCGAGGACGTTGGGGTCGCGGCCCACGTCCTCCGGGCGCTCGCCCTCCGGCGTCTCGACCGCCAGGAGATCGTTGGGCGGGACCAGCGGCGTGACCGAGGGGTAGCCCCCGGCGAGCCCCGGCTGCATGCGATCCAGCCCCCGCTCCGTCGTCGTCTCCGGTGGAGCCTCCCCTGGATAGGTCTGGCGCGCCGCGGTCGACGGGTCGGCGTTGGTCGGGACGGGCGCCCCGACCGCGGTATTGGCGTTCGGCGTCGTCAGGCTGGTGCCCAACTGGGGGTCGGCGCCGCCGAGCACATGCATCTCGACGTCGGCCGTCGGATAATAGTTGACCCGCGCGGCCCCGAATTGCTGGAAGACCTCCTGCACCGGGCCGGCCAGCGAATCGTCGTGGCCGAGGTGCGCCATGATGATCGTGTCGTAGTCCGGCTCCACCTCGCTACGATCGTGGTCGCCGCCGCCGAACAGACTCTTCAGGCGATCCGCGAAACTGGGCTCGGGCCGCGTGTCGACCTCGGTCTTCTCCGGATCGGTGCGGTCGATGACGGTGATCTGCTCGCCGCGCAGGCCCACCCGCTCGAGGGCGGCGACGATCTCGCGTGCCCGATCCGATCCCCCCTCGAAGCAGGCGTTGACCTGCGCCGGTCGTTGGGCGCTCTCGCGGTCCAGCATCGCTCCTCCTCCTCCCACCTCGGGCGGCCCGCGCCGCCGCAGCGTGTCCGGTAACGCGGGCGGTGCAAATGGTGTGCCACCGCGCGGCGCGGGGCGCGGGGCGCAAGACGCGCGGGGGCCGGATGCCGCCCTGCGCGCGGCCGGCGTTATCGCGCGGCCCCCTTCCTCCTCTCGCTACGCCCCACGCCCCACGCCCCACGCCCCACGCTCTACGCCCCACGCTCCGCGCCATAGCCGCGCCCGAACGCGATCCGCTCGCGCAGGGGCGGGTGGCTGTAGAGGAGGAACTTCACCAGGGCGGGGGGGTCGGGGTCGGCGAGGTTCATCCGCCCGAGCTTCTCCATCGCGCCGACGAAGGCGGCGCTGTTGCCGGTCAGATCGAGGGCGTAGCGGTCGGCGGGGCGCTCGATCAGCTCGCGCGAGATCGCGTTCTGCAGCGGCGTCAGGACGAGCGAGACCGCGCCGAGCAGCAGCCCCAGCAGTGGCAGCGCCGCCACGTCCTCCACGCCGCGCCGGGCGTCGAGCCCGAAGCGCGGCCCGACGCGCCGCAGCAGCGGGCCGGCGAGCCGGTGGACTAGGTAGAGGGTTCCGATCGTCGTGGCCGTGCCGAGCCCGATCAGCTTCCAGAGGTCGCGCGCGACCTGATGCCCCAGTTCGTGCGCCAGCACCACCTCGACCTCGTCCGGGGTGAACTCGTCGAGCAGCGTGTCGCCGAGCACGATCCGCTTGGTGTTGCCGACGCCGGTGAAGAAGGCGTTGGCCTTCTTGGTCTGCTTGCTCATGTCCATCTGCAGCACGTCGGAGACCGTGACGCCCTGCGCCGCCGCCAGCGCCTTGATCCGCTCGGCCAGCGCGCGGTCCTTGAGCGGCTCGAACCGGTTGAAGCGCGGCAGGATCAGGACCGGCGCGAGGTTGGCAAGGAGGATCGTGAACGGCACGGTCAGCGCGGAGAGGATCGCCCACCAGCGTTGCGGGTAGCGCCGGATGATCCAGTAGACCCCCTGCACCAGCGGCAGCTCGAGCGCCAGGCCGATGGCGGCGCCCTTCGCCTGCTCGCCGAACCAGGCGCGGCGCGTCTGATTGGTCAGGCCGTACCGCCGCTCGATCAGATAGCCGCTGTAGTAGGAGAGGGGCAGCGTAACCAGGGTGGAGAGGAGGGTCGCGGCGAGGGTGTAGGGGACCGGCGCGCCGAGCCGCCGGGGGGTGACCCGCGCCGCCAGGTCGCGCAGCCGAGCCGAGAAGCCGGTCGCCAGCGCCAGCAGGCTCAGCAGGGCCGACCAGGCCATCCCGACCAGGACCAGCCACTCGCGCGTGCGATTGTAGCGTAGGGCGCGCTCCCGCTCCGCCGCGTCAGGATACAGGCCGTCGTCGCCGGCGGCCGCGCCCGCCGCGCCCGCCGGGCCGGTCCACCGCCGCGCGAGGCCGAGTGCCAGCCCGCCGGCCGCCGCCAGCCCGAGCGCCGCCCGCGCTACTCGCGCCCCGCCGGCTCGTCTGCCATCTACCATACCGCCATCCCTCGCTCCATCCCGCAGGCCGTCATCACTACCCGGACCCCATCGCGCGCCCCCAGCACTGGAGCGCGTGCGTGCCGGGTCCCGGCATTATAGCGGCAGCGGGACCGCCGACTGAAGTCGCCGCTGGGGGCTCCCGCCGGTCGCCACGAAACCCGCCTCCGCGGGTTGGGCGCGAGTAAGATGCGGGCTCATCGGGGAAGGTCCAGGCATTACCCTGCTCCAGCCCGCGCAGGCGGACTTCGTGGCGAGCTTGCGAGCCCCCAGCGACAAGCTTCAGTCGTCGGCGCCACCAAACGCACGGGGCGGGGGCAACCACCGCCCCCGCCCCGCCCGCTCGCGCCGTGCCGCCGCGCCCCGGTCAGTCCTGATACCGGTCCTCGTACCGCTCGTAGGCGCCGTTGCCGTAGAGGACGTGGACGAAGCGCCCCTCGCCGCCCTCGCCCCAGAGCATCAACCCCTTCTCGAACGGCTGGACCACCAGCGCGGTCCCCAGTTCGTCCGGCGTGGTGGCGTAGCCGAGGAGGCGCTGGATGTCGGCGTTCTCACGCCAGAGCTTGCCGAAGCCGTTCCGGGGGATGTACTGACCCGCCGCCGGCCCCGCGCCGCCCCCGGCGTCCATCCCGTCCGTCCACGCATCGGCATGGCGGGACCAGAGGGCAGTATCCGCGGAGGAGAGGACGTAGATCGTCCGGGTGTCACCGCGCCAGAACATCACCCCGCGCTCGAACTGCTGCACCGCGCCCTGGACGCGCGCCTCCCGCCCCGTCGGCAGGCCGAGCCGCGAGCGCAGGTCCGGGCCGGCGCTGTAGACGAGGCCGAAGCCCCGGACCACCTCGAAGGGCAGCGGCTGGCTGACGGTCCCCGCCGGTGGCGCCGCCGTCGCCGTCGGCGTTGGGGGCACGGGCGTGCCCGCCGTCGGCGCCCGCGTCACGGTCGCGGGCGCGGGGGTGGCCGTCGGCGGTGGCGGCGTGGCGGTCGGTGGCTCCGGGGTCGCGGTCGGCGGGACGGCCGTGGCGGTCGGCAGCGCGGGCGTCGCCGTCGGCGCCTCCAGTGTCGCGGTCGGCGGCAGGGGCGTGGCCGTCGGTAGCACGGTCGTGGCGGTCGGCGGGACGGGCGTCACGGTCGGCGGCGGGGGCGCCGGAGTCGCCGGCGCCTCCGGGGTCGCGAGGGGCGTCGGCGACGGATCGACCGGCGAGGTGGTCGGCTCGTCGTCCGGCTCGCTGTCGTCGGCCGTGATCACCGGCGTCGGGATCGGTGTCGCAACCGGCGCGGGCGCGGTGTTCCGCGGCAGGGTCGGCGTTGCCGTCGGCGCGACGGTGTTCGGGCGCGGAGGCACCGTCGGCGTGTGGGTCGCCACGGCCGCGGCCGGCGTCGCGGTCGCCCGCGGCGTCGGCGTGGGCGGCGGGGCGGCCGTCGGGGTGGCCTGCGCCACGGTCGGCGCAGGGGCCTGCGCGAGCAGCGTCGGGGAGGCCTGCGCGGACTGCGCGGTCGCGGTCGCCGCGATCGTCTGCGCCGTCGTCTCCGCCACCGTCGTCGCCGTCGCCTGGGCGATCGCGATCTCCGCCGTGGCCGTGGCCCGCTCCTCCAGGGTGACCGGCAGCGCCGTTGCGAAGCTCGTGAGCAGCCGGTTCCCGGGATCATCGAGCACGAGCGGTTGATCGTAATAGTCGCGCGCGAGGGTCGGATCGATCGCGACGGTGTACCGGGCGCCCGGCTTCAGGCCGCCCTTCCGCCCGCCGATGACGATCGTGCGGTCGCCGTTCTCCCACTCGATCGTGTCGAGCAGTTGGGCCGCGTCGCCGTCCTCGTCGGGCACACCCTCCACCACGATGGTCAGCGCCTGCGCGATCGAAGCCCGCGTCAGCGCCTTGTTGAAGGTGATCCGCACCGGCTGGCCGGCGTTCCAGCCTTGAGCCCCGGGCGGCGGGTTGACGCTCTCGATGCGGGGTGGGACCTCGCGGGCGCCGGCCTGGATCGCCGGCGTGCCGCCCGAATTGTTGAGGAAGAGCGAGGCGATGAAGAGCGCGGCGAGCAGCGTCACCGCGACCGCGCCCGCGGCGATCGCGCGCTGGCCGAGGTCCAAGAAGAAACTGCGCCGCCGGTAGGCCGGGGTCGCCTTCGCGAAGACCGCCGGGCGCAGCGTGGGGGGCGGGCTCACCTGCGGCAGCGCCCGGATCGAGGTCCGCATCCGCCGGTAGGACTCCAGGGTCGCCGCGCACGCCCCGCACCCCGCGACATGGCCCTGCATGACCCGCAGTTCCTCCGGGGTCAGCTCGTTGTCCATGTAGGCGGAGAGCAGCGGGCGGATGTCGCGGCAGGAATTGGTGTTCATGGCGTCCACGGTTCCCACGGTCCCCACGGCTACGACGCGCTTTCGTGCGTGTGGTAGAGCTTGCGGAATTCCTCGCGGCCCCGGAAGAGCATCGACTTCACCGCCGAGCGCGAGACGCCCATGATCTCGCCGATGTCCTCGCAGGAGAGGCCCTCGTACTCGCGCAGCACCATCGCCTGGCGGTTGCGCGGCGACATCTGCAGCAGGATGCGCTGCACCATGCGCTGCGTCTCGTCGCCGATCAGCGAGTCCTCCGGGTCGTCCTCGAGCCGGCTCGACGGCGCGTCGTGCTTGGCCCCCTCCCAGGGGAGCCAGCGGATGCGCTGCCGCCGCCGCAGCACGTCCATGCAGGCGTTCGAGGCGATGCGGTGCAGCCAGGCGTTGACGTTGAGGTCCTCGTCGGTCTTGTCGAGCGCGCGGTAGGCCTTGAGGAAGGTGTCCTGCGTCAGATCGGCAGCGTCGTCGGGGTTGCCCATCATCCGGTAGACGAAGGCGTAGATGCGCCGCTCATAGCGAGTGAAGAGGGCGGCGAAGGCGGCCTGGTCCCCGGCCTTCGCCCGGGCGACCCACAGCGCCTCGTCCGATGTCATGCCCACGAACCCTTCCACCTGCGTCCTCCGCCCTGTAGAACGAGCGGCGCGGGACGCGGTTGCATGCCGAGCGTGGCGTGATCGACCGTGGCCGCGGCGCGCGCTCGTGGTGTGGAAGGCAATCATTCGTACGCAGGCCGCTGGACCGCGGCGCGCGCTCGTGGTGTGGAAGGCAATCATTCGTACGCAGGCCGCTGGACCGCGAGAGAGTGTAGCAGCCGCCGGGGGCTGAGACAACCGCGCCCCTCGGCGTGCGAGCTGGACCATGGCAGAGTATCGGCAGATGACGGGAGACCGGGGAGCGGCAATCCCCCGGTCTCCTTATGCCAGAATCACCCGCGATAGCCGGCTACGGTGCCCGCCCCTCGAAGCGCTCGAAGTACCCGCGCAACTCTGCGGGGCCACAGAACTTGCAGGCGCGGTACTCCTGTAGGACCACCATGTAGATGACCGGCCCCTCGGGACTGGAGAGCAGCACCCCGCGGTCGAACTCCTGGACCAGCATGGTGTACCCCGCCTCGTCGGCGGTCAGGGCGTAGCCCAGGTAGTCCTGCACCGGCTGGTGCTCCCGCCAGACCTTGCCGAAGCCGCGCTGGGGATAGTACCGCCCCGCCTCTGGCGCTGGCCCCCCGCCGATCTCCTGCCCCTCGGCCCAGGTATCGCTGAAGTAACGGTTCAACTGCGGATCCGCGACCAGGCTGCCCACGTCCAACCGCCGGCCCTCGGCCCCGCCGGCGAGGGCGTAGATGTGGCGCAGGTCGCCCCGGTAGAACATGCGGCCCCGCTCGAAGGCCTGCGTCGCTCCCTGGACCTGCCGCGCCCGCGCCTGCGGCGGGCCGAGACGTTCGCGCACATCCTCGTTAGTGATGTAGAGGAAGCCGAAGCCGCTGTCGAGCAGATCGGCCTGGATCGCGATCGCCCGCCCGAATTGGCCGAGCAGGACCTCGTAGACGCTGCCGTCATTCTCCGGGTGGTGCTCGAAGCGGGCGCGCTCGAAGTACTGCACCCGGTAGACCCGACCGTCCTCCAGCCGCTCCTCGATCTCCTCCGTGATCGGGAAGCCGAACTGGGGCAGCCGGCCGTTGGCCTGCCAGTAGGCGAGGAAGCGCCCGCCCACGTTGTGGCCGGTCTCGGCAAAGAAGGCCCCGTCCGGGAGCGGGGCGACCGCCCCCGTAGCGTTGATGTATGCACCACCGTTACCCCGGAACGATTCCAAGAGGATGCGCCGGCCGAACTGGCCGAGCAGCACATCATAGGGCGCCCGGTTCTCCGGGTGGTACTCCAGCCGCACCCGCTCGAAGTACTGGACGGTGTATTCGTTGCCGTCCTCCAAGACCTCGCGGCGCTCCTCGGTCAGCGGGAAGCCATTGCGCGCCAGGCCGCCATTGGCCGCCCAGTAGTCGAGGAAGCGGCCCCGGATGCACTGGTTCGTCTCGGCGAAACACTCCTCTGCGCCACGGGCGCGTGGGGCGTAGACGATCGTCCCGCCGAGAAGCACGCTCAGCGCGACCAGGATCAGGGGCAGACGCTGCCGGTGCATAGATCATCCTCCTGCCGCATCGCACTCGCCCAGTCCAACTACGGGCGAGCGATTATGGTAGGAGGAGAACGCTCATACTCATGGGTGGTTACGGCCGCGAACACCGCCGCAAGCACTTTCGGAGGTGCAGCGCAACGGTGCTCGGGCGGCAAGGTCCGGCCAGCCGACCGAAGCCGCCCATCACGATGCTGCCACGAAGGGGATCAGCGATGCGGGGAGGCGATTGGTGCCCGCTCAACCTTCGAGGCGCACGCGCGCCGGGGTGTCCGGGGGGAGGGCGACGACCTCGCCGACCGACCGGACCTCCGGCACCACTTCGCGCACGGTCGCCGCCGCGCCGGGGCGGGCGGCGAAGACGAAGCCGAGGCCCATGTTGAAGACGCGGAACATCTCCGCGTCCACGATGTCGCCCAGCCCGCGGATCAGCTCGAAGATCGGCGGGACGGCCCAGGCGGCGCGGTCGAAGCGCGCCCCGAGGCCGGCGGGCAGCATCCGCGGCACGTTGTCGAGCAGCCCGCCGCCGGTGATGTGCGCCATCCCGGTGACCAGATCGCGCCCGTCGGGGTGGTCGAGGAGCGCCGCCAGCGGCCGCAGGTAGGAGCGGTGCGGCGCCAGCAACACCTCGCCGAGCGGCCGGTCGAGGCCGGGCGGCGTGGCGGTGAGCGCCGCGCGGGCGGCGTCCGGGTCGCCGCGCAGCCCGAGGACGGCGCGGGCCAGCGAGTAGCCATTGGTGTGCAGCCCGCCGCTCGGCAGCCCGAAGAGCAGATCGCCCGCGCGGATCGCCGACCCGTCCACCAGGGTCGCCCGCCGCGCCTGCCCGACGATGAACCCGGCCAGGTCGTACTCGCCCGGCGCGTAAAGGTCGGGCAACTCCGCCGTCTCGCCGCCGAGCAGCGCGCAGCCGTTGTCGCGGCAGGCGGCAACCAGCCCGCCAACGACCGCTTCCAAGCGGGCCGGGTCGAGCGCGCCGGTCGCGAAGTAGTCGAGGAAGAAGAGCGGGCGCGCGCCGCAGGCGAGGATGTCGTTGACGCAGTGGTTGACTAGATCGACGCCGACCGTGTCGTGGCGGTCGAGCAGGAAGGCGATTTTGAGCTTCGTCCCGACCCCGTCCGCCGAGGCGACCAGCACCGTCTCGCCGTCGCCGGACCCGGCCAGCGCGTAGAGCCCTCCGAAGTGGCCGACGTCGGTCAGGACCTGCGGCCCGAAGGTCGAGCGGACCTGGCCGCGAATCCGGCGCAGCGCCTCGTTCCCGGCGTCAATATCAACCCCGGCCGCCCGGTACGCCCCCGCCCCGCTCACCGCATCGCCCGATCCGCCACGCAATACTCCGGTCAAGTATGAGAAGAACGGTATTTACCGCAGAGGACACAGAGATCACAGAGGACATGGAAAAGTGCCAGAAGCAGAAATTTGTCTTCCTCTTCAGTCTCCGTGATCTCTGTGTCCTCCGTGGTGCATACCGTTCCCCCGGCGTCTGCACTGGCTGCCGCTGTCAAGCACCTACCGCAGCGCCACGCCCGCCGCCGCGACGATCTCCTCGCGGTAACGGCGGGCCAGAAGGCGCAGCCGGCCCAGGTTCACGTCCTGGGAGGCCAGCAGCACCAGCACGATTTCCTCGTCGAGCGCCTGGATGATCACCGTGCCACGCTCGTACTCGAGGAGCGCGTCGGTGACGTCGCCGCGCTCGATCTCCCGCCCCAGTGCCCGCGCCACCATCAGCCCGTTGATCGCGACCGAGGCGAAATCCTCCGCGTTCACGGCGCCATCGCCCCCCCCCTGCGCCGCCGCGGACTCGATCAGGAAGCCGTCGGTGCTGACCACCGCGGCCAGATCGACGTTGCCGGCCAGTTGCAGCCGCTCCAGCACGCCCGCGAGATTGTCACCCATCCGCACGCCTCCCTGCGCCAGTCGTCAGTCGTCAGTCGTCGGTCGTCAGGAGGTTGGGGGTAGCGTGGCCGGCTGCCGATATACCCGAGGCCACTGACCCCTGATGCCTGACGACTTCCGTCTCCCGTCGCTGCCCCTATGGTGACAGTTTCCGCCAGCCGCGTCAATCGCCCCGCCGGGGGCGCCCCCGGCCCGCGGCGCTGTGGTACGATCGCCATGCGGCCCGGGGCGGGGCTGCGCGATGCGCCCGCGGGCGGCCGACGGCGAGGCCGGAGCATGCCCCCCAGGATCACCCGGATCTATTCCGAGAACAACGCCTTCCAGCACGTCGATACCCTGCGCCGGAAGCGGGAGAAGCGCGGGCGGCACCGGGAGTTCTTCGTCGAGGGCGTGCGGCCGATCAACCAGGCCCTGGCCTACGGCTGGACGATTCGGGCCTTCCTCTACTCGCGCGACCGGCCCCTCTCCGACTGGGCCGAGGAGATCCTGGCCGGGTCGCGGGCCGCGACGCACTTCGAGCTGCCGCTGCCGCTGCTGGAGCGGCTGAGCAACAAGGCGGAGCCCTCCGAATTGCTCGCGGTGGTGGCGATGCCGGACGACGACCTCGCCCGCATCCCGCTCCGCGACGACCTGCGCGTGGTGATCTTCGACCGCCCGGCCAGCCCCGGCAACCTCGGGACGATCATCCGGTCGTGCGACGCCTTCGGGGTCGACGGGCTGGTGATCACCGGCCACGCCGTCGATCTGTACGACCCGGAGACGATCAGCGCCACCACCGGCTCGCTCTTCGCCCTCCCGGCCGTGCGCGTCCCCGCCCCGGCTGACCTGGCGCCCTGGTTCGAGCGGATCCGGCGCGCGATCGGCCCCTTCCAGATCGTCGGCACCAGCGCCCGGGCCGACCTGGACGTCGCCGACCGCGACCTCACCGGCCCGACGATCCTGGTCCTCGGGAACGAGACCCGCGGCCTCAGCGCCGGCTTCAAGGCGCTGTGCGACGTGCTGGTGACGATCCCGATCGGCGGCTCGGCCACCTCCCTCAACGTGGCCTCCGCCGCCTCGATCCTGCTCTACGAGCAGGACAGGCAGCGCCGGGCGGTGGTTCACCGCCCGGCGCCGTAGCCGTCGCGTTCGTCGTGGGGTGCGGCGCTCAGGCCGGGGTGCGGCCGTTGCCGCCCGCCTTCGTGGTGACGTAGGGGCGGAAGCGTTCGAGCAGGCGCGGCGGCAACTGGCCGCTGATCGCCGTGCCGTGCTCCCCGAAGTCGAGCCCCTCCACCTGCCCCTCGCGGTGGAAGAGGTCCACCAGCGCGTTCTTGGCGTAGGGGACCGTCACCGTCACCCGGACGAGATCCCGCTCCAGCGTCTGCTCGATCCGCGCCAGCAGGAGGTCGAGCCCGATCCGGCCCCCCGCCGAGATCGGCACGTAGTCGTCGGGGAGCTGCAAGTCGCGGGCCAGCTCGGCGGGGTCGGCCGCGTCGTCGAGCAGGTCGATCTTGTTCAGCGCGGTGATCGTCGGCTTGTCGGCCGCCCCCAGCTCCTCCAGCACCTCGCGCGTCGTCTGCGCCTGCTCGGCGGCGTTCGGGTGGGTGATGTCGAGGACGTGCAGCACGACGTGGGCCTCGTTGATCTCCTCCAGCGTGGCACGGAAGGAGGCGACCAACGTCGTCGGCAGGTGGTTGATGAACCCGACCGTGTCGGTGAGCAACACCTCCCGCCCGGCCGGCAGACGCACCCGCCGGGTTGTCGGGTCGAGCGTGGCGAAAAGCTTGTCTTCGGCCAGCGTGCCGGCGTCGGTCAGCGCGTTGAGCAGCGTCGATTTGCCGGCGTTGGTGTAGCCGACGATCGCCACGACCGGCACGTCGTGCCCGCGCCGCCGCTCGCGGTAGAGCTCGCGCTGGCCGTGGACCTTCTGCAACTGGTCCTTGAGCATCGCGATGCGGTCGCGCGCGGCGCGGCGGTCGACTTCGAGCTGCGTCTCGCCGGGACCGCGCAGGCCGACGCCGCCGACCGTCTGGCGCGAGAGGTGGGTCCACATCCGCGTCATCCGGGGCAGGCGGTATTCGAGCTGGGCGACCTCGACCTGCAAGCGCCCCTCGCGCGTCTGCGCCCGCCGGGCGAAGATGTCGAGGATCAGCGCGGTGCGGTCGAGGACCTTGACCCCGAGCTCCTCCTCCAGCCGGCGCTGCTGGCCGGGCGACAACTCCTCGTCCACGATCACCAGATCGTAGCCCAGATCGTCCTTGAGCTCCTTGATCTCGGCCAGCTTGCCCTTGCCGACGTAGGTCGCGGGGTGCGGGCGCGACAGCTTCTGCGACACCGCGCCGACCACCTCGATCCCGGCGGTCTCGGCCAGCCGCGCCAGTTCCTCCAGCGAGTCGGCGGTCTCCCAGGGCTTCGCCCCGTCGAGCGCCGCCGACGCGCCGTTGCCGTTGGCCGCGCGCGGCGCCGGCTCCCGCCAGTCCACGGCGATCAGCAGGGCGTGTTCGGTCGGGGTTTCGGTGGAGTGTGGTAGTTTAGTCGTACGAATATCCTCCTGATGGGCAGCAACCAGGCGGGGCGACGCTCGCCCCGGCGCGGTCGCTCCGTCCGTTTGGCGGGCTGACAGATCGTCGAGCGAACTGTCCGCTCCGTCACCGGCGGGAGTCCTGTCCCGCGGTCGGTTCACAACAGTTCCGGCAGTACACCATTTTATGTAAAGAACAGCACAATCATCTCCCACCTCCAGCAGTTGTCAGGCCCGATGTCCCTCCCCTTCGGCGCCCTCGATGAACGTTGCGCCGAGGCGCGCGATGGTGGCGTAGACCTCCGCAAGCGGCAGGCCAGCGGCTGTCGCCAGGGCCGCGCAGTCGTCGTACTCCGGCATCGCCGCCACGACCCGCCCGCGCCAGCGCTTCAGCTTGACCCGCGCCGACCCCCAGGGCGTCTCCACCGTCTCCAGCGAGCGCCCGGCCTTGGTGCGCCAGACCGGCGTCGCGCGGACGCCGAGCGTCGTCGTCCCCTCGATCAGGATCGCGGCCAGCGCCGGGGCGTCGGCCGGTGCGGCGAGGACGCTGACCTTCGTCGCCGGGCGCCCCTTCTTCATCACGATCGGCGTCAGGAAGGCGTCGAGCGCGCCAGCCGCGAAAATCCGATCGAGCAGGGGCGCGTAGAACTGCGGGTTCATGTCGTCAATGTTCGTCTCCAGCAGGGTCGCCTCGTCGTGCTCCGCCCCCGCGTCCCGATCTCCCAGTATACCGGCGGGCGCAACGATCGAAGGATCAGGCCCCCCACCGCCGGGGGGAGCTACCGGGTCCGAACTGCGAGGCTCCCCCCAAGATTGGGGGGCGGGAGGGGGCCACCTCCCCGATCCAGAGCCGCAGCGCGTTCGGCCAGGGCAGCTCGCGCCGGCCATAGCCGTAGCCGACGGCGGACGGGCGGAACTCCGGGCGGGCGAACTCGGCCAGCGCCGCGACGATCGCCGCGCCGGTCGGCGTCACCAGCTCGCGGTCGGTCGGCGCCTCGCGCGTCGGGGCGCCCGCCGCGGCGAGGAGCGCGGCCGTCGCCGGGGCCGGGATCGGGATCGTGCCGTGCTGGGAATTGGTAAAACCCCGCCCGTCGCTCAGCGGCGAGCAGTAGACCCGCTCGATCCCGAGCAGGTGCAGCCCCAGCGCCGCCCCGGCGATGTCCACGATCGAATCGACCGCCCCGACCTCGTGGAAATGGACGTCGTCCACGCTGGTGTCGTGGACGTGCGCCTCGGCCCGCGCCAGCGCCTCGAATACGCGCAGCGCCCGCTCGCGCGCGGGGGCGGGCAGCGCGCTCGCGGTCAACAGCGCGCGGATCTCGCGCCAGTCGCGCTGCGGCTGCTCGCGGTCGGGGTCGAGGGCGACGGCGACGCGCGTGCCGGTGATCCCGTGCTGATTGACCCGCTCGGCCTCCAGCCGGTAGCCGTCGAGCGCCGGCAGGCCGTCGCGCAGCCCCGCCGCCAGCGCGCCGAGCGGCAGGCCGGCGTCGACCAGCGCCCCGAGGGTCATGTCACCGCTGATGCCGCTGAAGCAGTCGAAGTAGGCGACCTTCACCGCACCTCGTCCAGTCATACAGCCGCTGCCGCGGCGGCGGGGGTGCGCCGGGCCGGGCGGATCGGTCGCCCCGCGCCCCCCTCGTGCTCGGCGCGGAGCTGCCCGCAGGCCGCCGCGATCGTCACGCCGCGCGACCAGCGCACGGTCGTCGCGATCCCCGCGTCGCGCAGGATGCCGGCGAACCGCTCGATCGCCGCGTGCGACGGCGGCTGGAAGGGGCCGGCGGGCGTCGGATTGCAGGGGATCAGGTTGACGTGGCAGAGCAACCCCCGCAGTTGCCGCGCCAACTCCTCGGCCAGCTCGGGCGCGTCGTTCATCCCATCGATCAGGATATACTCGAACGTCACCCGCCGCCCGGTCTTGCCGACGTAACGCCGGCAGGCGTCGAGCAATTCCGCGACCGGCCAGCGCCTGTTCAGCGGCACCAGCGCGGTGCGGAGGTCGTCGGTCGGCGCGTGCAGCGACACCGCCAGGTTGACCTGGTAGGGCTCGGCCGCCAGCCGGTCGATGTTCGGCACGACCCCGGCGGTCGAGACGGTCACGCGCCGCGCGCCGAAGCCGAGTCCCGCTCCCTCGTTGAGGATGCCGATCATCTTCATGGTCGGCTCGTAGTTCGCCAGCGGCTCGCCCATCCCCATCATCACGACGTTGGTGAGCGCCCGCCCCGCCGCCCGCGCCCGCCGCGCCAGCGCGACCACCTGCGCGACCATCTCGCCGGTCGTCAGGTTGCGCTCCAGCCCGCCGAGCCCGGTGGCGCAGAAGGTGCAGCGGATCGGGCAGCCGACCTGGCAGGAGATGCAGGCGGTGACGCGGTCGGGGTAGAACATCAGCACCGCCTCGACGTGCCGCGCGTCGGGCGTCTCGAAGAGCGCCTTGACCGTCTCGCCCTCTGGCTCGGCCAGCCTGACCTCGCGCGCGGTGGTGTACGGCACGAAGGGCAGTTCGACCGCCAGCCGCTCGCGCAGCGCCGCCGGCAGGGTGCGCATCGCGTCGTAGCTCTCGGCCAGTTGCCCGTAGGCCCAGCCGAAGATCTGCTTCGCGCGGTACTTCGGCAGCCCGCGCTCGGCCAGGAACCCCTCCAACTCGGCGAGGGTCAAATCATAGAGGCT
>JAUJMV010000001.1:609294-621335 GCA_030446685.1 Thermomicrobiales bacterium
CCGGACGTGGAGTTCCTCGGATTCTCCGACGCCTTGAACAAGCGGCAGTTCGCGGGGACGAACGTCGGCGGGCTCTCCGGCCTGGTCTACGACCGCCAGCGGGACGTCTACTACAGCCTGATCGACAACGAGGCCGCCACGCCCGCCCGCTTCTACACCCTGCGCCTGCCGCTCGACCGCGACTGGCTCGACGAGCCGGCGATCCTCGATGTCACGATCCTGCGCGACAGGGACGGGCAGCCCTTCACCGGGCAGAACTTCGACGGCGAGGGCATCGTCCTCACCGGCCGGGGCGAGCTGCTGATCGCCTCGGAGACCGAGCCGGCGATCCGCCGCTTCGCCCGCGACGGCGCGCTGCTCGGCGAACTGCCGGTCCCCGATCGCTTCCGGGTCGCCCCGGCGGGCGAGGCGGGGCGGAACCTGACCTTCGAGAGCCTGGCGCTCAGCCCGAACGGCCGCAGCCTCTTCACCGCGGTCGAGGGGCCGCTGGCGCCCGACGGCAGCGTGACGGGCGGGAGCGGGCGCATCCGCATCCTGCGCTACGAAGATCGCGGGCCGGGCGGCTTCGTCCCGGTCGAGCAGTTCTTCTACCTCACCGAGGCGGGGCGCGGCATCGGCGTCGCCGAGATCGTCGCCCTCTCCGAGCGCGAGTTGCTGGTGCTGGAGCGCGGCTTCGCCGCGGGGGAGGGCAACACCGTCCGGGTCTTCCAGGTCGCGCTCGCCGGCGCGCGGGATGTGGCGGCCGAGGCCAGCCTGGCGGCGCCCAGGCTGACGCCGATCCGCAAGAGCCTGCTGGTGGACCTGGCGAACTGCCCGCCGAGCGGGGCGGCCACCGCGCCCGGCGCCACCCAGCCCAACCCGCTGCTCGACAACGTCGAGAGCCTGGCGCTCGGGCCGCGCCTGCCGGGCGGGCGGCGCGCGCTGCTCCTCCAGAGCGACGACAACTTCGGCGCGAACCAGACCACCCGCGTGATCGCGCTCGCCGTCCGGCTGCAACCTGACGCGGCGGCGAGCGCCGCCCGCGGGGGACGCGGCTGGGAAGAGTAGGGGGAGTCCGTCTTCCCGGATCGCTTTGACGCCGCCGCGGGCGCGCTGGCGGCCGGGGGCGACAGCGGACAATGGAGCGGCGGGTCGGACAAGCAGGAGGGAAACCGCAGATGCGCTGGCGACAAATCGGCACGATCCTCGGCCTGGCGTTGCTCTTGGGCACAGCCTCGGCGGGTCCCGCGCCCGCGGCCGGCCCCGACCCCGCCGGCGGCGCGACCCTGGTAGGCCGGGCGGTCCTCCCGGCGGATACCTTCGCGCCCGGCCCGCCGTCCGGCGCGACGATCGACCCCAGTTCCAATACCAACGGGCGCAAGCCGCCCTTCCCGAGCCAGCCGGTGCAGGGCTTCTCCGCCGTCCTCGACGCCGGCGGCGGCGCCTACTGGGCGATGGCCGACAACGGCTTCGGGGCGCAGAACAACTCGGCCGACTTCCTGCTGCGCGTCTACCGCATCCGCCCCGCCTTCGAGACGGCGAGCGGCGGCGCCGGGACGGTCGCGGTCGAGGACTTCATCCAGTTGCGCGACCCCGATCGCCGCATCCCCTTCCCGATCACCAACGGCGCCACCCCGGAACGGGCGCTGACCGGGGCGGACTTCGACATCGAGTCGGTGCGCCAGGACCGCCGGGGCGATCTCTGGTTCGGCGACGAGTTCGGACCCTTCCTGCTCCACACCGACGCGACCGGGCGCGTCCTGGAGGCGCCGGTCCCCCTCGCAGGGGTGAAGTCGCCGCAGAACCCGACCCTCGCCGCGGGCGAGGCGGCGACCCTGCCGGCGAGCCGCGGCTTCGAGGGGACCGCGCTGTCGCCCGACCGCGCGACGCTCTACCCCTCGCTGGAGGGCGCGCTGGTTGGCGACCCCGACCAGCGGCGGCGCTACATCTACGCCTTCGATCTCGCGACGGGGCGCTACACCGGCGAACGCTGGCAGTACCGCGCCGAGGCGCCGGGCCACGCGATCGGCGACCTGACGGCGCTCGATGGGCGGCGGCTGCTGATCATCGAGCGCGACAACGAGCAGGGGCCGGCCGCGCGCTTCAAGAAGATCTTCCTGATCGACCTGGGCGAGACCGGCGCCGACGGCTTCCTGGTCAAGCGCGAGGTGGTCGATCTGCTGGCGATCGCCGACCCCGCGCGGATCTCGCTGCCCGCGCGCGAGGGGGACTTCGGCCTCGGCGACCCCTTCACCTTCCCCTTCCAGACGATCGAGAGCGTGCTGCCCCTCGGCGGGGGGCGGCTGCTGGTCGCCAACGACAACAACTACCCGTTCAGCGCCGGGCGCAACGCCGGGCGCCCCGACGACAACGAGATCATCATCCTCCAGGTCCCCGCGCTGGCCGGGGTACAGCCCGACCTCCCGCGCACCGGCGCGGGCGGCACGGCCGCCCCCGGCACGGCCCCCGCGGCGGGCGCGCTGCTCGCCGGTGCGCTCGCCCTGACCTTGCTGGCTGCGGCGCTCCGCCCACGCCGGATCTGACACCGGCCGGCGCCCCGGCGGACGCGCGCGGCCCGCTCACCCGGGCTCCCACGCGCGCCACTCGATCGTCAGCAAGGCGTCCAGGTCAAGCGGCGGCGTGCGGGGCGTGCGGAGGATCATCGCCGTCTCGTCGGGCGTGTGGCGCAGGCCCTCGGAAGTGCGGAGCGCCAGCGGGCCGCGCCACCGCTCCCAGCCGAGGCGCTCGTAGAACGCGATCCGCGCGGGGCAGAGACCGCCGATCTCGTACCGGCGGATCTCCTCCGCCAGCCGCCGCATCACCAGGCTGCCGAGGCCGCGCCCCTGGTGCGCCGGACCGGTCGCCACGGCGTCCACGTAGGCCGTCCGCAACGGCGCCAGCCCGCCGGGTTGCAGCCAGCGCGTCGACCAGCAGGCGTGGCTCACCAGTTCTTCCCCGACGCGCGCCAGCAGATGGACGGACGACGCGGGCAACACGTCGAACAGGTTGCCGAAATCCTCGTCGAACGCCGCCGAGCAGAGCGCGACGATCTCCCCTTCTCGGCCGACGTCAGGTCGGCAACACCGAGAACGGTGAGTCGCGGGTGTCCGCCCGATCCATCAGGCCGGTCCATGTCCCCTCCCGTTCCTCGAACCGCGGCCTGCCGGGCCGGCACGATTCCCCGAGATCGCGAGGAACGCAAACAGACAGAAGGGGCGGCTCAGCGCCCCTCCTGCCGTTGACCGTCGCTCTTAGTAGCCCATTGGACTGTGGTTTTGCAACCTCCTTCCGATGGCCCGTTCAAGCGGGTCTGCCACACTTTCCGCACATCCCGTGCCAAAGGATGGCAACGCGGGACGCTGTAGGGGCCCGGCCACGCCCGCGTGGCGTGCCAGGGGCCTGGCCGATCGGACACCGCGCCCGGCCACTCCACCGATACTGCCCGACGAATAGTCGGAGATCGGCCGTTGGACGCGGCGTCGAGGATGGCGTCAGGCCGCGATCCCGAGCAGGCGGGCCAGGTTCTCGCCGAAGATCAGGGCCTCCGCCTCGCGCCCGAAACCGCCGCGCCGCAGCGCCTCCAGCGCCAGATCGGGGTAGCAGTTCGGCCAGTTCGAGCCGAAGATGACCCGCTCGGCGCCGACCTCGCCGACCGCCGCGGCGACGAACGACGGCTCGAAGGCCGCGATCGTCGCGCCGAGGTAGAGGTTGGGGCTGTCCTGCGCCGCCACGATCGCCGCCCGCCCCTCGTTGCGGTAGCCCATGTGGTCCATGATGATCGGCACCTCCGGGTAGCGCCGCGCCAGCGCGCCGATCTCCAGCGGGTGGCTGTTGTTGCCGCCCGAGTGGATGTTGACGGCGATGCCGAGCTCGCGCGCCACGTCCATCAGCGCCCGCGCCGCCGCGCCGGTCGGCGGCGCGTTGTAGATCGCCGGCATGATCTTGAGCATCCGGCAGCCCCCTCGGTCACCGCCCGGCGGACCTCGTCCGCCGCCCCCGGCGCGTTGGGGTCGACCTGGGCGCAGGCGATCCAGCGCGGGTCGCCGCCGAGCGTCTCCACCAGCGCCCGGTTGTCCGGCGCGGGGGTGGGGGACGGCATCACGACCGCCCGCTCGACCCCGGCCCGGTCCTCCCAGGCGGCCAGGTCGGCCAGCGCCGCCCGGCGCTCCTCGGCGCCGGCGTTGGTCGGCAGGTAGACCTCGAAGTCCATCGTCGGCATGACCGCCCTCCTCCCGTTCCGAACGACACCTCGCCCGCGCCGCGCGGGCGCTCAGTCGAGCGCGCGGACCCCCGGCCGCGCCAGGCCCAGCGCGACGGTCGCCGCCGCGATGACGACCGCGCCGAGCACGATCGCCCCCGCACCCCGATCACCTCCGCCAGCGGCCCGGCCAGCCCCGAGCCGAGCGGGGTGAACCCGAGGAAGCAGAGGGTGTAGAGGCTCAGCACCCGGCCGCGCAACTCGCCGGGCGCCAGCGTCTGCAAGAGCGTGCTGGTCGTGGCGCTGAAGACGTTGTTGGTCAGCCCGACGCCGAGGAGGAGCGCCGCCGAGAGCCAGTAGACCGGCGACAGGCCGAAGAGGACGAGCAGAACCGTGAAGATCAGGGCGCTGCCGAAGAGGAGCCGCCCCTTCCGCCAGCCCCCGCCGATCCCGGCGACCCCGAACGCGCCGAGCAGCGTGCCCAGCCCCGCCGCCGAGGTCAGATAGGACTGGTAGACGAGCTGGGTCTCCGCCGGCAGCCCGATCGCCAGCACGTCCTGGACCAGGGCGGGCAGGAGGAAGGTGTAGGAGCGCCCGAAGAAGGAGGCGACCGCCGCCAGCAGGACCAGCGTGCTCAGCGCCTGGTTGCCGCGCACGTAGCGCAGCCCCTCCAGCAGGTTCTGCAGCGGGTTGCCGCGCGGCGCGACCCGCGGCTGGTCCGGCAGCCGCAGCAGGGCCAGCGCCAGGAAGACCGCGGCGAAGCTGGCCGCGTTGAGGTAGAAGGCTCCGGCGATGCCGATGAACGGCGCGACCAGCCCGTAGATCGCCGGGCCGGTGAAGGCCGCGCCGGTGAAGACCGCCGAGTTCAGGCTGGTCGCGCTCAGCAGATCCTCCTTCGGCACGAGCTGGGGCAGCAATGCCTGGCGGGTCGGCTGGTCGAAGGCGCCGGCGACCGCGTTGAGGAAACTGGCGGCGACGACGTGCCAGGGGGTGACCAGGTCGAGCGAGACGGCGAGCGCCAGCCCGAGCGCGGTCGCCAGCGACGCCGTCTGCGTGACCCACAGCAGCTTGATCCGGTCGACACGATCCGCCAGGACGCCGCCCCAGAGCGGGAAGAGGAGCATCGGGATCGCCCGCGCCAGCCCCACCAGGCCGAGCATCGCCGCGGAGCCGGTGAGCTGGTAGATCAGGAACCCCTGCGCCACCAGTTGCATCCAGGTCCCGGTGTTGGACGTGATCAGCCCGACCCAGAAGAGGACGAAGTTGCGGTGGCGCAAGGCCCCGAAGCGGCGCGGCGCCCGCCCCGCGACCGGCCCCGCCACGCCGGTCGCCGCCGCCCCGGCATTGTCCACGACCGGCGCCGCGCCGCCCTCCCACCGACCCGTCGCCATGGCCGCTCCCCTCGATCCCGCCGCCGCCCGGTCGCCCCGGTGGCGGGCATTGTCGCACATCTCACCGTGGCGGCGGTCGTCAGTGCCGGGGGGCAACAGTTCGGAGGCGGGGAGGCGGAGGTTCAGGGGCCGAACGCGGCGTACCGCTCCTCGCCGCTTCCTGATAGACTGCCGGCGCGGTGGGGCCGTCGCGACGAGGAGAGGAGGAGAACGGCATGGTGGCGATCGCGATCATGATCGAGGGGCAGATGGGGCTCACCTGGCCCCGCTGGCGGCGGCTCTGCGCCGAGGTCGAGGATCTGGGGTTCGCCGGGCTCTTCCGCTCCGACCACTTCACCAATCCCGCCCCGCCCGACCAGGACGCACTGGAGACGATCGTCTCGCTCGCCTACCTGGCGAGCCACACCGCGCGCCTCCACTTCGGGCCGCTGGTCGCGCCGGTCTCCTTCCGCGACCCGGTCATGCTGGCCCGCCAGGCGCTCGCGCTCGACGACCTGAGCGGCGGGCGCCTCGTCCTCGGGCTCGGGACCGGCTGGCAGGCGCGCGAGCACGACCTCTTCGGCTACGACCTCGGCGACCTGGCGACGCGCTTCGCCCGGCTGGAGGAGGCCCTGGAGGTGGTCACGCGCCTCCTCCGCGACGACGGGCCGGTCAGCCACACCGGCCGCTTCTACCGGCTGCGCGAGGCGACCCTGCTGCCGCGCCCGAGCCGACCGGGCGGGCCGCCGGTCCTGATCGGCGGCAACGGCCCGCGGCGCACGCTGCCGCTGGTGGCGCGCTACGCCGACTGGTGGAACGCGGTCGCCCTCGACCCCGCCACCTTCCGCGACCGCTCCGCCCACCTCGACGACCTCCTGCGCGCCGCCGGCCGCCGCCCGGCCGACGTGCGCCGGACGATGATGCGCCCGCTCTTCTTCGGGCGCGACGAAGCGGAGCTCGCCGGGCGGCTGCACGGGCGGCTCCGCCCGGAGCTGGCCGGCCGGCCGATCGCCGCGGTCCTCGACACGCTGCACCGCGAGGAGCGCGCCATCGTCGGGGACGCCGAGCGGATCGCCGAGCAGATCGCCCGCGACGCGGCGGCGGGGGTGGAGGAGCTGATGCTCCAGTGGTTCGATCTCGACGATCTCGACGGGCTGCGCGCCTTCGCCGCCGGCGTCCTGCCGCGCCTGTAGCGGAGGAGCAGAGAGGAGAATCCCGCATGTACGCCTACGAGCCGATCCTGCGCAACCTGGAGCGCCGCGTGCGCGCGTCCTACGCCCGGCAGGTGCGCGACCCGCGCGGTTCGACCACGGCGCCTTCCTCAGCGAGGGCGACGGCTACGCCAACCCCGACCACACCGCCAGCGCCAAGGACCTCGCCGCCGCCTGCTACTGCTTCCTGGCGGACGGCTCGGCCCTGGCCGGCGACGACGACCTCTTCGCGCGGATCGGCCAGGCGATCGCCTTCCAGCGCCGCTCGCAGCGCCCCACCGGCCTGATCGATCTCATCTCGGTCAACTGGGAGTCGCCGCCCGACACCGGCTTCACCGTGCAACTCCTCGCGCCGGTGGTCGAACTCGCCCGCCGGCACGCCGCCGCCGGGAACGGGCGGGCGGCGGAGATCGCGGATACGCTCGGCGAGTACGTGCGGACCGCCGCCGCGGGGATGGTCGGGCGCGGCTTCCACACCCCGAACCACCGCTGGGTCGTCTGCTCCGCCCTCGCCCAGGCCCTGACGCTCTTCCCCGACCTGCCGGCGCGCGACTACCTCGACAGCATCCTGGCGGAGGGGATCGACATCAACGCCGACGGGGAGTACACCGAGCGCAGCACCGGCATCTACAACGCCGTCTGCAACCGCTCGCTCCGCTTCATGGCCGACGGCCTCGACCGGCCCGACCTCCTCGATCACGTCCGCCGGAACCTCGACCTGATGGCCCACCTCTTCCACCACGACGGCACGGTCGTCACCAGCATCTCCAACCGGCAGGACCGCGGGCAGCGCGTCGTGCCGCTCTCGATCGCCGATTCCTTCTACGACCTCGCCCGGCGCGACGGCATGGGGTGTGGGCGGCCGGCGCGGACCAATTGGTCGCCGCCGGGTCCGACGTCGTCCACGGGGTCTGGCTCGTCCACCCCTTCCTGGCCTACCCCGGTTACCGCGATGACGCCCTCGCGCGCCAGCCCCTGCCGGACAATTACCGCAAAGTCTTCCCCGCGTCGGGCCTCTGGCGCATCCGCCGCGGCCCCCTCTCGGCCACCGCCGCGGCGAACAACACCGTCGCCTTCGCCGTCCGCTACGGCGAGGTGGCGCTGAAGGCGGTCAAGATCGCCGGCACCTACTCCCACACAGCGAAGTTCGCCGCCGACACGCTCGAAGCCGCGGACGGCGGCGTCCGGCTGGTCCACCGGGGCGCGACGCGCCCGATCCCCGGCTACGACCTGCCGCTCGGCCGCCCGGTGCCGTTCGGCGAGTTCGCCAAGCTACGCCCCGAGCGGGACCGCTGGACCCCGCCGCCGCTGGACCAGATCCTCGACATCCGGGAGGTGGACGGCGGCTTCGACCTGCACATGCGGACGGCGGGCGGGCTCGACCGCGTGACTTTCCAGATCGAGTGCTGCTTCGACGGCCCCGGCGAGTGGGAGACCGCCGACCAAGTGATCCAGGTCGCCAACGGGCAGACCGCCATCCTCAAGGCCGGGCACGGCGTCTTCCGCGGCACGGCGAACACGGCATCAGCGTCGGGCCGGGCGGCGACGCGCACCGGATGTGGCAGATGCGCGGGACGGAGCCCGAGCCCGACAGCTTCCGCGTCCTGATCACCCTCCAGACCCCAATCGATCGCGCGCTCGCAATCCGCTACGGCCGGTGGTCGCCAGCCACGCGCGATCCTCCCGCCGGACGCATCGGACGGGTGAGGGCGGCGGTCAGGCGCGGCCGAACACCAGGCAGACGGGGGTCGGCGCCTCGGCCACCGGCCCCGCCGCCGCGAGCCGCCCCGTCGCCGGGTCGACGCGGAAGGTGACGATGCTGTCCGACCCTGGTTGGCCGCGAGGAGCCAGGCGCCGGTCGGGTCGAGGGCGAAATGGCGCGGCGTGCGCCCCCCCGTCGGCTCGTGGCCGACCGCGGTCAGCCGCCCCGTCGCCTCCTCGATGGCGAAGATCGCGATGCTGTGATGCCCTCGGTTGGAGGCGTAGACGAACCGGCCGGACGGGTGGACCTCCACCCTGGCGCAGGTGTTCTCGCCGGCGAAGCCGTCCGGCAGCGTCGAGACCGTCTCGATGGCCCGGAGCGTCCCCGCCGCCGGATCGTAGGCGCAGGCGGTCAGGGTGGAGTCGAGCTCGTTGACGACGTAGACGAACCGCCCGCCCCCCGCGAAGGCGAGCTGGCGCGGGCCGGCGCCGGGCGTCGCGTGGAACCGGCCGTGGGGGACCAGCCGCCCCGCCGTGTCGTCCAGGCGGTAGACCACGACCTGATCGAGCCCCAGGTCAGCCGCCAGGACATGACGGCCCTCGGGGTCCGGCACGATCATGTGGGCGTGCGGGCCGGTCTGGCGCTGCGGGTGGACGCTCTTCCCTTCGTGCCGCACCACGTCCGTCGCCGCGCCCAGGCGCCCGTCCGGCCCGACCGGAAAGACGGCCACCTCTCCACTGCCGTAGTTGGCGACCAGGACGAAGCGCCTGGTCGGGTCGACGCTCAGATGGCACGGCGCGGCGCCGTGCGTGGGCTGCTCGTTGAGCGGGGTCAGCTCGCCGGTGGCCGGGTCGCGCGCGAAGGCGCTCACCGTGCCTTGCTCCACCTCGTTGACGGCGAAGAGGAAACGCTCTTGGGGATCGAGCGCCAGGAATGAGGGATTGACCACCCCGGGGACCGTCTGCACCGGGGCCAGCGCGCCGGACGCCGGGTCCAGGCGGTAGACGTACAGGCCCTCGGCCCTCCCCATCGGGGGCGTGGTGTAGGTACCGACATAGACGAACACGGCTCCATCCCTCCCGCACTAGACGCCTGCAATCGCCGGTCGGCGGTCAGCCCGCCAACCTCCACGTCCCCCGCACCATCCCACGGCGCGCCCCCCGCTGGCGCCTTCTCCGGTGGGAACCGCCATTCCAGGCCCTGATCCCAGTGCGCCTAGTCGCTCGGCCTACTTGGCTGGCGTTCAGCCAGCCAGGCGCGGACGTCCGCCTCGTGGTCCTGATGGTAGTGGAGGGAGACGTGTTCCAGCACACTGGGGCCGAGCGCCTTGCCCTCCATCCACGGGTAGTGGCCCGGATCGGTCAGCGCCTCCTCGGGGAGCGCCGCGACCCCCTCCTCCAGCCGGTTCCAGGCCCCGCGCGCCTCCCGCAGCACCTCGGCCACCGAGTCACCGTGGGTCCGGTCGTAGATGTGCCCGTTGATCCGGTCCTGGTCGCGGTGCGGGTCCAGCCCTGCCGGCCAGGGCGGGGCCGGCCGCGCGCCTCGTAGGGCCTGCTCCAGCGGGGCCTGTTCGAACTGCTGCCACGCCGTCAGGTGGGACAGCAGATCCTTGAAGGTCCAGGCGCCCAGCGCCCCCGGCTCGTGCATCCGCGCCTCGCCCGCCTCGGCCACCAGGTGCTCCCACCCGGCCCGCTCCCGGCGCACCCGATCGAGCAGCGCCGCCTTCGTCACCGGCCCGTCCATCGCGCCCCTCTCGTTGTGTCTCTCTGCTCCCACACCAGAGAAACCTACCACATCAGGCCGTGAAGCGTGACCGGGAGATTAGGGAACGTCGAGTGAACCATCCAATGCGCCGTCTTCAAGGACAGCGGGCAACTTCGTGCCACACCACGGACAGAAGTGGATGATGATGCCAGAGCCGGAACTGCCATTTTCGCCATCGTGAATCAGGATAGTGTACTGACGCAACTCATCTGCATAGCGGATGACATAGTCCGAGCACTCGTAGGGTGGATGCTGGTCACAGCGGTAGTTGACAAAGTAGGTCATCATTCGGCAGCAGTGCGGCCGGCTCCCTGCCATGGCATCCCTTCTGCTATCCCACTCGGCCCAACCGCGCTCAGGGTCGGCACGCGGCAGGTTATCCGCCCCCTCCGACCCAGGCATTGCGGGCTGCTTATGCAACGGGCGCATTGTACTCGCGCGCGATGATTTCGGCCAGGATGCGCGCGCCGCGCGTCAGGTCGTCCATGCCCAGCCCGCCGTAGCTCAGGAGCAGCGCCTGGCGGTCGGGCGGGCCGAGGTAGTAGGGGTCGAGGGTGGCGACCAACACCCCCCGCTCGCGCGCCACGGCCGCGATCCGCCCCGCCCGGAGGCCGCTGCCCGGCAGCAGTTCGAGGCAGGCGTGCAGGCCCGCCTCGAGGCCGATCAGCCGGGCCAGCGACGCGACCGGCGCGAGGAGATCGCGCAGGGCCGCGCGCTGCTCGGCGTAATGCCGCCGCATTCGCCGGATGTGCCGCTCCAGATGCCCCTCCGCCAGCAGCGCGACGAGGGCCCGCTGCACCGGCCAGGAGGTGTGGTAATCGATCAGCGCCTTCAACCGCACGACCCGCTCGCGCAGCGGCGGCGGCGCGACGAGGTAGCCGGCCCGCAGCGTCGGCGTCAGCGCCTTCGAGAAGGTGCCGACGTAGGCGACCCGCCCGCCCCCGTCGAGGCCCATCAGCGCCGGGAGCGGGGGCGCGTCGAAGCGGAACTCGCCGTCGTAGTCGTCCTCGACGATCAGGCTGTCGTTCGCCCGCGCCCAGGCCAGCAGCGCCATCCGCCGCGCCACCGGGAGGCGGCCGCCGAGGGGGTACTGGTGCGACGGCGTGACGTAGACGATCGGGGGCGCGTCCGGGCCGGCCGGCAGGCGCTCGACACACAGCCCGTCCTCGTCGACCGGGATCGGCAGGAGCCGCGCGCCGCGCTCGGCCAGGATCCGCCGGGCCGACTGGTAGCCCGGATTCTCGACGGCCGCCGCGTCGCCGGGGACCAGCGTCGTGCGCGCCAGCAGGTCGAGCGCCTGGGCCGCGCCGGTCGTCACCACGACGTCCTCCGGGCCGCAGCGGACGCCGCGCGCCCGCCCGAGGTAGCGCGCGATCGCCAGCCGCAACTCGGGCAGCCCGGCCGGCTCGCCGTAGCCGTTCGGCGGCAGCCGGTCGAGCACCGGGCGCCAGACCTGGCGCCAGACCCCCAGGGGCAGCGGCTCGACGGTCGGCCGACCGGGCCGGAACTCGATCGCCCCCTCCCGGCCGGCGAGAGGTTCCGGCAGTTCCGCGACCGGCGCGGGCGGCAGTGGTTGCCGGAGCCAGCGCGCCGCCCCGTCTGGCGCGGCCAGCGCGGAGGGCGCGGGGGTCGGGAGGTCGCCGCCGACGAAGGTGCCGGCCCCGTGCCGCCCGGCGATGTAGCCCTCGGCGAAGAGTTCGTCGTAGGCCGCGACCACGACATTGCGCGAGACGCCGAGCGTGCGCGCCAGGGCGCGCGTCGAGGGCAGCCGCGTCCCCGCCGCGAGTTGCCCCGCGAAGATCGCCCGCCGGAGTTGC
>JAUJMV010000001.1:621435-624468 GCA_030446685.1 Thermomicrobiales bacterium
GGCGGCGTAGCAGTGAGGACTGTGGCGGCGCCCGCAGCCGTGCTTCCCCGCCCTGACCGGGTTCGGACCTTGCGGGCGGGAGTGGATTACACCCCGTCATCCTGAGCGGAGCGAAGGATCGCGGTCCCCCGCACGGGACGAGCTGATTCGCCACCCGGCTGCCGTAGACAGCGATCCTTCGCTCCGCTCAGGATAAGCAGGGAAAGGCAACGGCCCGCCCTGTAGGCAAATCGCTCTGTGCGCCCGCCCTGGTTGGCGGACTTTCGGCACGCCGGTGGATGGAATGCAGGGGCGCTATCAGCGGCCTGGCAGTACGAGGTGACATGACCACGAGCGAGGCGGCCCTCGTAGCACGGCGGGGCGCATCAGATGGTGTAGACTGGGAGGGGTGGCGCCTCGACACATTGGGGGGCCGCGGGCGCACCGGAGGGAGAAGAACTACCGCCCATGCAGACCGATCCCGAGCCCGCCCCGCGATCCGCCGTCCTGCGCAACCGGCCCCTGCTCACGCTGATGCTCGGCCACTTCACGGTCGACATGTACGTCGGGCTGCTGCCGGTCCTCTACCCGCTGCTGACCGCGCGCTTCACCCTCGACCTCAAGACGGTCGGCCTGGTCACGCTGGCCTACAGCGGCACCGCCTCCCTCGCGCAGCCCTTCTTCGGCTGGGTCGCCGACCGCTACGGCACGCGCTTCATCGGCCTGGCGCTGATCTGGACCGCGACGATGTTCGCGACGATCGGCTTCGCCCCAACCTTCCCGATCCTCCTCCTGCTGGCCGGCGCCGCCGGGCTCGGCTCGGGGGCCTACCACCCGCTCGGCGCGCTCAACGCCAGCGCGGTGATCGAGGGGCGCGGGCGCAACACCGCGATGTCGGTCTACGTCACCGGCGGCACGGTCGGCGTCGCGCTCGGCCCGCTGATCGGCGCGATCCTCTTCTCGGTCTTCGGCGTGCGCGGCACCGCGCTGATGGTCCTCCCCGGCATCGGCATCGCGGTCTGGCTCCTCTTCGAGATGCGCGCGATCGCCCGGCGGCTGCCCGCCCGCCGCCCGGCCGGCGCCGCCGCGCCCCCGCCGGCGCCGCTCGTGCCGCTGCTGGCGACGATCGGCGTGATGATGTCGCGCTCCTGGACGGTGCTGGGGATCGAGGCCTTCGTGCCGACCTGGTACGCCTCCCTCGGCTACGGCGCCTCGTTCTACGGCCCGCTGGCGACGACGATCGTCCTGGCGAGCGCGGCGGGGACCATCGGCTCCGGCACCCTGGCCGACCGCTACGGGCGCAAGGCGGTCATCAGCGGCGCGCTCGTCCTGAGCATCCCGGCGATCCTCCTCTTCGCGCAGTTCACCGGCCCGGTCGCCTTCGTCACCGGCGCGCTGGTCGGCCTGCTCGCCGCCTCGACCGCGCCGCTGATGCTGATCACCGCGCAGCAACTGATGGTCGGGCGCGCGGGCGTCGCCTCCGGGCTGATCATGGGGGTCGGCTTCGTGACCGGGGCGATCGGCGTGCCGGTCACCGGCGCGCTCGCCGACGCCTTCGGCATCGAGAACGCGATCCGCCTGCAGGCGCTGATCGTCGCCGCCACGATCGCCATCGCCCGGTTCCTGCCGACCGAGAAGCGCCTGCGCGCCTTGCAGAGCGCGGCGACGCCCAACCCCGCGCCCGCGCCCCTACGGGCGCCGGTCGAGACGGGCGCCGACGACTGAAGCCCGTCGCCGGGCGCGCAGCCCGCGACGGCGCGCGTGGTGTTCCTCCCCGGCCCGGTCTGCCTCGCGCCCCCGCGGCCGTGACCCCAAGTGGTCTCCCCGATTCCCCGGCAAATGGCCCTGGCGAGCGGACCACTCCCGTGGCAGTATGGGACACGGCGCCGGGCCGGTGGGCGAACGACGAGGGGAGAGCGCGGAGGCGCCGGTGGGTGACGCGCAGGACCGCCGCGAGGCGCCGGCGGAGGAGTACTGGGGCGAGTCCGCCTCCGCCGCCTTCCTCGACTACGGCGCGATCTACACCCCGGAGCGGGAGCGGATCGCGCGGGCCTTCCTCGATCTGATCCCGGCGGAGCGCGACGAACGCTTCGTCGCGGTCGACATCGGGACTGGGCAGGGCTGGCTGAGCGCGGCGATCCTGCGCGCCTTCCCCGCGGCGCGCGCGCTCGCGCTCGACGGCTCGCCGGCCATGCTCGACGCGGCCCGGCGTCTCCTCGCGCCGTTCGCCGGGCGGGTCGAATTACACCCCTTCCGCCTCGAAGACCCCGCCTGGCCCGACGCGCTGCCGGGCAGCGTCCGCTGCTTCGTCAGTTGCCTGGTGATTCACCACCTCGACGGCCCCCAAAAGCGCGCCCTCTACGCGCGGCTCCACGGGCGCCTCGAACCCGGCGGCGCGCTGCTGATCGCCGACGTGATCGCGCCGGCCAGCGCGCACGGCGTCCGGCACGCCGCCCGCGCCTGGGACGCCGCGGTCGAGCGCCAGTCGCTCGCCATCGCCGGCGATCTCGGCGCCTATAGGAAGTTCGTGGAGGAGGGCTGGAACCTCTACGAGCACCCCGACCCGATCGACAAGCCGTCCCCGCTCCCCGACCAACTGCGCTGGCTGGACGAGGCCGGCTTCGCGGGCGTGGATGTCTTCTGGATGCAGGCGGGCCACGCCCTCTTCGGCGGCTACAAGCCGGCCCGCACGGGGTGATCCGCCCCGGCCGCCGGCCGTCGCCCGCTCGTTGTTGCCAACAGGAAAGGGTATTCGATGACCGAGACCGCCCCGGCCCGCCCCCGCGCCACCGTCCACCGCCGCGACCGGGCGGTTGAAGACGACGCCTGGATTCGCGCCCTGCTCCGTCGCGCGGCGATCGGCACCCTGGCCACGGTGGCCGGCGGCCAGCCGTTCATCAACAGCAATCTCTTCGTCTACGACGAGGCTGCAGGTGCGATCTACCTGCACACGGCGCGGGTCGGGCGCACGCGGACGAACGTCGAGGGCGACGAGCGCGTCTGCTTCAGCGTCAGCGAGATGGGCCGCCTGCTGCCGGCCGAGACCGCGCTCGA
>JAUJMV010000001.1:624568-640436 GCA_030446685.1 Thermomicrobiales bacterium
GCGTTCCCCGGCGCCTTCCTCTACCAGCCGCCGCCGGACCTCGCCGCGCTCGGCAACGTGGCGCCCGACTACCGGCACCACGACCGGGTCGTCGCGCCGGGGGAGCCGTTGGCGCTGCCAAGCGCCATCCTCAAGTGGTACGCGCTGCACCGCGCCGAAAGGGCCGTGCCGGAGGCGTTCGTCCGCGAAAGCCGCGCCTTCCTGCACGCCGAGGCGGGCGCCGGGCGGCTGGAACGCGGCTGCGGGCTCGGCTTCGCGATCCTCCACTACTCCGACGCCACCGCCTACCTGATCGTCGGCGCCTGGCGCGACAATCAGGAACTGTGGGAGACGCTGTACCTCCGCGACCTGGCGCGCGACGCCGGCTTCCGCCGCGCGCTCCCCGGCGCCGACGCGCCGACCCTCTGCGCCTGGGAACTGGCCCCGGTCTGGCACGAGCGCGAGGCGTGGGTCCGCTTCCTCCGCTCGGCGCGCGACGAGGCCGCCAAGCGGGCCTACCTCGCCGACCAGCTGGCGGGGGTGGTATAGGGAAGGGGGTCGCCTCGCGTCCTCCTTTGGGAGGGGGCCGGCGGCTGAAGCCGCGCCTGTCGGCCCGCGGGCCACGAAGCCTCCCTACGGAGGCTGGGACGGCACCGGGCCTGGGGTACTCCCGCAAGTCATGGAGCGAACCCAGTCCGCGTAGGCGGACTTCGTGGCCCGCGGGCCGACAGGCGCGGCTTCAGCCGCCAGCCCCCTCCCATGGAGACCGCGCGATGGCCCCCTACCTACCGTCCCCGAATAACGGCATCGGACGCGCCCCCATTCGGCGCCGCTCCTACTCGTCGTCGAACGGGATGGAAGCGTTGTCGATCTCGTCCTCCTCGTCCCTGGGGCGGACGCCGAGGATAGTGCGGCCGCGGACCCCCTCGGAGGGGCCGATGATGCCGTCCTCCTCCATCCGCTCGATCAGCCGGGCGGCGCGGTTGTAGCCGATCTTCAGCTTGCGCTGCAGCATCGAGGCGGAGGCGGTGCCATGTTGCTGGACGATGGCGAGGGCCTGCTGCGTCAGCGGGTCGCCGGCGTCCTCGTCGTCGTCGTCGCCCGGCTTGTAGCTCGGGACGTTGGCCCACTCCGGTTCATACTGCGGCTCGGGGATCTCCTTGCGCCAGTGGCTGACGATCCGCTCGATGTCGCGGTCGTGGACGAAGGTCCCCTGCACGCGGATCGGCTTGGCGGCGGCGGGATCCTGGAAGAGCATGTCGCCGCGCCCCAACAGGCGCTCCGCGCCGGGGGTGTCGAGGATCACCCGGCTGTCGGTGAGCGAGGTCACCGCGAAGGCGATCCGCGCCGGGAAGTTCGCCTTGATCAGCCCCGTGAGCACGTCGACCGAGGGGCGCTGCGTGGCGATGATCAGGTGGATGCCGGTCGCGCGCGCCTTCTGCGCCAGCCGCACCAAGATCGTCTCGACCTCGTCCGGCGCGGTCATCATCAGGTCGGCCAGCTCGTCGATGATGATCACCAGGTAGGGCAGGTTCTCCAGCGACGGGTCGATCGTCTCGCGGCGGTGGTGGTAGCCCTCCAGGTTGCGCACCGCCAGCTTGGAGAAGACACTGTAGCGCCGCTCCATCTCGTCGAGCGCCTTCCGCAGCGTCCCGACCACCTTGTCCATCTCGATCACGACCGGCCCTTTGAGGTGCGGGATGCCGTTGTAGCCGACCATCTCGACCATCTTCGGGTCGATCATCACCAGCTTCAACTCGTCCGGGTCGCGGGTGAGCAGGAAGGTGGAGATGATCGAGTTGAGGCAGATCGACTTGCCGGAGCCGGTCGAGCCGGCGATCAGCAGGTGCGGCATCTTCGCCAGGTCGGCGACGATCGCGCGGCCGTTGACGTCGCGCCCGAGCGCGATCGGCAGCAGCGCCTTGCCCGCGGTGAACTCCTTCGACTCCATCGTCTCGCGCAGGCCGACGATGGCGATGTTCTTGTTGGGGATGACGATGCCGACGCGCGGCTGGCCGGGGATCGGCGTCTCGATCGTGATCGATGCCGCCGCCAACGCCAGCGCCAGGTCGTTCTCCAACGCCTTGATCGCGCGCACCTTGACGCCCGGCCCCGGCTCCAGCGCGAACTGCGTCACCGCCGCGCCGGGGTTGATCTCGCGCACCCAGGCCTCGACCTTGAACGCCGCCAGCGCCTCCTCGATCCGCCGCGCCTTCAGGTCCAGCTCCTCCCGGTTCGGCAGCACCGAGTCGTAGTGCGGCAGGTTGACGATCGGGGGCAAGCGGTAGGCCCGCGCGTCCCGCTGCGCGTCCGCCTTCCCCTCCGGCGGCAGCGGCAACTGCCCGGCCCCGACCACCAGCGGCTCGACCGGCCCATCGCCCGGGGCGCGGACCTTCCGGCTGCTCGACCCGACGAGCGCCGGCGCGGCGGCCGGTGGCTGCTCCGCGCGTATTGGCCCCGACGGCAGGTTGATCACCGGCGGGCGCTCGATGCGGGTCACGGCCAACTCGCTGGACGGGGGCCGCCCGGTATCGCCGGACCCGTCCTTCCGCCGATTCGCGTCGGCTCGATGCCTCATCCTGCGGCCGATCACGGCGCCCTTGACGCGCCGCCCCGCGCCGCCGATCCCCGCCGCCAGCGAGCCGCCGAGCGAGCGCAGGTCGGTGTTGAAGGTCACGACGACGGCGACCGTCGCCAGCCCGAGCAACACCAGCGCCGCGCCGAGCGGGCGGAGCGCGGCGGCCAGTGGCGCGGCGATCAGGTAGCCAAGGAAGCCCCCCCCGCGCCCGGCCTGGCCCCATTCGAGCAGATCGGGCGCGGGCAGGTGCAGCAGGCCGAGGATCGCGGCGAGGAGGAGGAGCGACCCGAGGATGTGGCGCCGGCGCGGGCCGAAGGACGGGGCGCCCTCCGCGTCGGGATGCGCGCGGAAGGAGCCCGCGACCCAGGCCAGCAGCGCCAGCGGGACCAGGACCGCCGCCCAGCCGAAGGCCGCCCGCAGCCCCTCGCCCCACAGGCCGAGGACGCCATCCCGCTCGCCGAACAGGCTCCAGAGGGTCAGCAGCGCCAGCACGACCAGCACGACCGCGATGATGTCGCGCCGCAACGCCGCCCCGAGCTTCAATTCCGGCCAGCGCAGCCGCTCCCGCAGCGTCGCGGCCGGCGCTTTGGCCGGGGTGGCCTTGCGCCTGACGGCCGTCGTGGCCCCCCTGCCCGGCCCCCGGCCCGCCGTGGCGCCGCCCCGCGCCTCCCGGCCCTTGGCGGGCGCGGGAGCCGATCGTGCCTTCGCTGCCGTCTTCACCAGCCCACCCTCCGCTACGCCGTGACCGACGTCCCTGCCGCGGCCCTCGCACGGAAGTTGTACCATGCGTCATGTACGTACGCAAGCACGGCGCGGGGGGCGGCGCCCAGCGCCGCCCGCCGTCCGGGAATGTGGTTGGGCCGGGGCTTAGCGGCGTCCGGGTCGGCGGCGTGCCGCCAGCAGGCCCGCGCCCAGGGTAAGCGCCAGCGCGGACGCGGCCAGGGGCAGGAGCAGCCGGCCGCTCTCCTGGTCGGCCGTCAGCCCCCACCGCCGGTGCTGGGCATCGCGCTCGGCGTGCCCGCGCGCGTGACCTTCCAGATCGCCCCCGTCTGCGCCCGGTACAGGTACGGCGGCTTCTTGTCCATGTCGATCTCGACGATGCCGTAGTCGACGATGTACATCGCGCCATCGGGGCCGAACTTCACGTTGAACGGCCGCTCCATCCCCTGGCCCCGCGCGCCCTGCCTGGAGGCCGGCCCCGGCTGCTGGTTGCGCGCGAACGGCACGACTTCCCCGGTCGCGGGATTGACGCGCGTGACCCGGTAGCCGGCGGGCTGCTTGCCGCGCAGCGGGTTGGTCGGCGGCGCCAGATCGCCCCACTCCGCCACGAAGATCTGCCCGGCGAACTCCCCCACGAGGCGGGCGCCACATCGAAGAACGAAGGCGAGGAGTTGAACTCGTGCAGGCTCAGGACCAGCGACTTGTCCGGCGCGTCGAGCCCACTGGCGGCGTGATCGATCACGAAGCTCAGGGTCTTCCCCTGCGACACGCCGTTCACGAACACTTCCGCCTGGAACTGATCGGGCGGCTCGAACTTGGGATCAGTGAGCGGTTCCAGCGCGGCCGAGTAGTCCGGCACGCCGTACCACTCGCCCTCGCGCACCCGGTACATCGGGTCGAAGTCGTCCTGGACCGGACGGGAGCCGCGGATGTCGTAGCCGTTCTGCGCCGCGTACATCTCGCCGGTGCTCTTGTTCCAACCGATGCCGAGGAGGTTGCGGAAGCCCCAGGCGTAGGGGCGGATCGTCGCCTCGGCGTTGTTCGGGTCGAACACCAGGATCGAGCCGCCGCACTTGTTGACGCCCGTGATCACCTGGCCGGGCTTCGTCTCGGTGCCAAACGGGACGTAGGCGCCCGTCAGCACGGTGTCGTTGGGATCGTCGGTGAGGAAATTGGGCATCGTGAAGTTGCGCCCGGTGAGCACGATGTCCTGGCAGGGGGTGGTGCGCAGGGTGGGGCTCTCCATGACCCACGGCGCGATGCTCGGGTCCACCACCCCGGAATTGCCCGCCGGCCCGACCGAGACGTACATCCGCCCATCCGGGCCGACCCGGATGTCGTTGATCTGATGCTCGGCCTGACTATCGATGATGCCGCTGAACAACGGTGTCACCCGCCCGTCCGGCGTGACCCGGGAGGCGGCGCCGGTGAGGCCGGGATCGTCGCGGTGCGTGAAGTAGAACGCACCGTTGTGCCAGGTGAGCCCGACGACCGAGGCGAAGACCCCCTTGTCGGTCAGGTTGATCGCCTCCGTCGCCTTCCCCGGCTCGACCCGCAGGATGCGCGACAGGGCGAGTTGATCGACGTCCAGGCCACCGCCCGCCTCCGCCACGTACATCCGCCCCTGGTCGTCCCAGGTCAGCCCCGTCGGGAACGTGAGCCCGTCCACCAGCTTCTCGATCTGGTAGCCGGGCGGCAGGGCGATCGTCGGGAAGGCTGCGGCGCGGGGTTCGCCAGTGCCAGGGTCGGCATGACCAGGGTCAACGCGAGTGCGAGTGCCAGCATGACCGCCGCTTTGGTCTTCACCCGTGACTCCTTACTTGCACTATCCGGTACACCAGCCAGGATCGGCGCCGCCCACCTCCTTTCATCGCACGATTGCGCGAGACTCCCAATGCGCCCTGTCTAGGGGCGCCCGTCCGCGCCTGGGGAGTTCCGCGCAGGACGGCCGACAGCGGCACGCGCGACAAACCGTCCCGCCGGTCAGGCAAGTAGCCCGCGAAGCCTGACCATGTCGCGAGGGAGGCCGCAATGGGCGTGCCACATCCGGCCGAAATGTGATGCGGCGCACAGTTTACCGGCGCGGCGATCGCGCGGCTGATGGCAACTCTCGCGGCGGATGCGCGCCGCTCCCCTCCCCTCTGTGGATGTCGCGGAACCCTTGCCGCTGACGAGGGCTGCCCGCGCAGGATCCAGGGACCGGGTTGCGGCCACGGCGCGTGCCTCGGGTTACTGTTCCGCACTCTAGCGGGGAAATACTGGTAGAGGGGTATAAAAGTCTCAAGATCGGTAAACAGGTCTGAGCGCCGCGCACGGGAGGAGCGCGGCGGGGGGAGAGATGCCGGGCGGGATCGTGGCGCTTACCGGGGAACGATCACCCGGAGGCCGCCGGGGGAGGCTGGCGCCAGCGACGCTGGCGGCTTCACGCCGCGACGAGGCGGCTCTCCTCCTCGACCCAGAAGAGTTCGCGCTGGCGGTGGCCGCGCTCGTCGCGGTCTTCGAGGTAGACCGTCGCCAGGGCGGCGAGTTCGGGATGGCCGTTCAGCAGCCGCTCGACCTCCACCCGCCGGCAGCGGCGCCGCGCCTCCAGCAGGAAGCCCTCGACGATCGCCAGGTCCCAATCGTGCTCGGCGAGGATGTAGGCCACCCGGCCCAGGACCGCCCCGCGCTCCTCCAGCAGCGCGGCCGCCGCGCCGATCGCCGCCGCCCCGACCGGCGATTCGGTCGCCGCCAGCCCGCGCAGCCGCAGCGGGAGGAGGTCGATCAGCAGCGTAAAATCTTCGAGCTGTCGCTGTAGCATCGTCACCCCAAGCCCCTCCGCGTTAGCCCGACTCGCCTCCTAACCCCAGTATAGCACGAATGTTCGGCAGCCGATAGTCACCGGGAAGGCGCGGCGCACACTGCGGCAGCGTGCGCAAAGGTCGGGCCAGCGGCGGGCGACCTGGCGGTCGCGGCACGCGCCACCCCTGCTTTTCCTGAACCTCGGCGAGGATTTGCCGCCCCTGGCAGCCGCGCGGCGGCTGGCCTCACCCGGCGTCGGGAAAACCGATCCCGCGCCCCGCGTCGGATGGCGGGATGGCCCGGCGGCTCGCGGTCGCGAAGGGGAACCGGGTCAGCGCCCCCGCTCGCGCAACTCCTGCCGGCGCATCGGCATCGCGTCGATCTGCGCGTAGAGGTCCGCCGGGGCGACCGGGCCGTCGAAGCGATCCTTAACGCCGCCGTCCTTGCCGATCAGGAGGGCGGCGAACCGCCCGCCCGGCACGTCCAGCCGGGCCCGCAGCGCCGCGGTATCTTCCGGCGCCAGTGGCCGGTCACCGAGGGCTCCCGCACTGTCCTCGAAGAGCGCGCCCCACACGAGGTCGCGGGCCGCGAACGCCCTTTCCTGGCCCGCCAGCAACCGGCGCTGCTCCTGGTAGCCGCCGTCGTCCGGCGCGGGCGCGAAGACGAGGAACAGGCGCTTACGCCACTGGTAGGCGCGCAGGTCCACGCCGCTTCGCGCCTTCCGCGTCTCCTCCATGGGCCAAGCCTCCTTGCCGACAAGCGCGGGGCATCAACGGCCGGCGCGCGCCGGCCGCGCGGTGCCCGCCGGCGCGGCGACCGCGCAGGGCCGGCCGTCGGCGATCATGACCAGGCCGTGGCGGTCGATCGCGAGCGGCAGGGCCTCGCCCGGCGTCTCCAGTTCGGCGGCGCGCGCGGCCAGGCCAGCGGCCACCGCGGGGGCGGTCCCGGCGTCGCAGAGCGCCAGCAGGGACGAGCCGGCGCCGCTGAGCGCCGCGCCGTGCGCCCCGGCCTCGATCGCGGCGTCGAGCAGGGCCGCGTGGGGCAGCAGGGGCAGGCGGTGGGGCTGGTGCAGCCGGTCGGCCATCGCGGCGCGCAGATCCCCGCCGCGCCCCTCGCGCAGGGCGTCGACCAGCAGCGCGACGCGGGCGATGTTGTGGACCGCGTCGGCCTGCGACACCTGCGCCGGCAGGACGGCGCGCGCGGCCTTGGTGCTGGAAGACCGCTCCGGGATGAAGACGACCGCCGCCAGCCCCGCCGAGACCGGCAGCGCCCGCGCCCGCATCCCCTGGCCCTCGCTCCAGACGACGACCAGGCCGCCGAGCAGGGCCGCCGCGACGTTGTCGCCGTGCCCCTCCGCCCGCGCCGCCAGCGGCAGCAGGCCGGCCGGGTCGAGCGGGTGGCCGGTGGCGACCGCGCCGAGCGCCAGCCCCGCCACCAGCGCCGCCGCCGAGCCGCCGAGGCCGCGCGCCACCGGCAGCCGGTTCTCGACCGTCAGCGCGTAGGGCGGCAGGGTCCGCCCGGTCGCCAGCAGGAAGCGCAGGATGCCCTCCTCCACCATGTTGCGCGACCGGTTGAGGATCGCCGCGTCCCGCCCGACGACCTCGACCCCCGGCCGGTCGGCCGGCAGTTCGAGCGTCACCCGCGTGCGCAGATCGAGCGCCAGCGCCAGCGCGTCGAAGCCCGGCCCCAGGTTCGCCGAGGTCGCCGGGACGCTGACCTCAAGCCGCATCGCCACGCCGCACGTTCGGCACCCTACCCCTCGCCTCCCCGCCTCAGTCCGCGAACAATTCCTCGATCGTCGGCCGGTGCCTCGCGACCAGTTGCAGCAGCGCCGCGTACCGTTCGCGCTGGGCCGGCATGAGCAGGCCCTCGCCGGCCCAGCTGCGCAACTGCTCCAGCCGATCCTCGCGGATCGGCCACTCCAGGATGAAATCGAGCTGCTCGTCCTCGTCCCAATCCGGCCATTCGGCGGCAAGCGCCGGGACGCCCCGCCATTCGGCGGTGAAATAGTCGAGGTAATCATCGATCGCGCCCTGGATGCGGGAGGTCGCGGTTACCTGAGCCATCGGGCCTCCTCGGGGATGCGCACGGTTTCCAGGCTGGAAAACTGATAGCCGCTGACAATGATACCCCGATCGGCGGCGTAGATCACCAGCATCAGGAAACCGCCGCGCCGTTCGAACACGACCAGGCGAGCGGCCGATGAACTGACCGCGCGCCGGAGATCGGTCAGGTACTGCTCCTCGGTCGTGCCCTCCGCCCACTGCTTCTCGATGACGACCCGCTTGATCAGGTGGTAGCGCAGCGCCTCCTCCCGCGCACCGAGCGTGTACCCCTGGTAGCTCGCGCCGCGCTCTTCACCGCGCACGCGGCGCTGCCGCGGATTGAACGGCACCGTCGCCATGCGCTCGATGATCCGCTCGACCTCCTCCGGCGTCGCCGGGCGACCAGTACGGATCAGTTCGCGGATCAGGCGGTCGACCGGGTGCTGGCTGATCCCTCCGCCGCCGGCGCCGCTCACCGGGCGTCGAGCAGCGCCTTCACCGCGTCGAGCGTCGGGTCGATCGTCAGCGGCGGATTCGCGCCGGGGGGGGGCGGCGTGGCGCCGTGGTAGACGACCACCGCCTCGCCGTCCTTGAGCAGGTGCCCGGTGAGGATGCCGAGGACCGCGGCGTCGGCGGGGAGCGCGCCGGCGGCGACCAGCGCCCGCACCCCGGCCAGGGTCGCCGCCGAGGCCGGCTCGCAGCCGATCCCCGCCGCGTCGATCGCCGCCTTCGCGCGCATGATCGCCTCGTCGCCGACGGTCGTCACGATCCCGCCGGTGAGCGCGATCGCCCGGCGGGCGCGCGGGTAGGAGACCGGGTCGCCGATCCGGATCGCCGTCGCCAGCGTCTCCGCCCGCACCGCGGCGAACGAGCCGGCGGCGAAGCCCCCGGCGAAGGCGCGGGCGAAGGGCGCCGCGCCGGCCGCCTGGACCACGACCAGCCGCGGCAGGCGGTCGATCAGCCCCAGGTCGCGCAGCTCGGCGAGCGCCTTGCCGAACGCGGCGGTGTTGCCGAGGTTGCCGCCCGGCAGCGCGATCGCGTCCGGCACGCACCACCCCAGCCCCTGGAGCGCGTCGAAGAGGATCGTCTTCTGCCCTTCGAGGCGGAATGGGTTGATCGAGTTGAGGAGGTAGACGCCGTACTCCGGCGCCCGCGCGACCTCCTGCACCAGCCGCATCGCCGCGTCGAAGTCGCCGCGCACCTGGATCACCCGCGCGCCGTAGGCGACCGTCTGCGCGATCTTCGCCAGCGCGACCTTGCCCTCCGGGACGAAGGCCAGCGCCGTGAGGCCGGCGGTCGCGGCGTAGGCGGCGAGCGCGGCGCTGGTGTTGCCACTGGAGGCGCAGGCAACCGTCCGCGCGCCCAGCCGCCGCGCCTGGGTCATCCCCACCGTCATGCCGCGGTCCTTGAACGACCCGGTCGGGTTCTCGCCCTCGTGCTTGAGCCAGAGCCGCCCGACGCCGGCCCACGCCGTCAGGCGCTCGTCCTCATAGAGATTGCCGCGCCCCTCCGGCTTGGTGACGATCTCCTCCGGGGTGTAGTCGCCGAGCAGCTCGCGGAAGCGCCAAACGCCGCTCTGGTCGCGCCGATCGCGACTCCCCAACCGCCCGTCGAACAACTCCCGGGAGATCTGCCCGCGCAGCGCGTCGAGCGGCTGGCGCACGTCGAGCAGCCCGCCGCAGTCGCAGCGGTAGCGCGGCTGGTCGAGCGGATACCCGGCCCCACACTCGGCGCAGACCAGCCGCACCGTCGCCCGCTCCGCCGTCACCATCGCCCCCCCCCCGCGCATTTCCCGCCGCCCGCCTTGCCGGCTCCCAGCCCCGCCTCGAACGCCCGACCTTCGACCTTCGACCTTCGACCTTCAGACCCGCGACCCCTCGGCCCCCCGCGCCTCCACCGCGAAGGGCTGGAGGTGCCGCAGGAAGTGCGCCTCCAGGTTGTCGGCGTAGGCGTCGGGCTCGGCGCGCAGCAGGGCCATCAACCGGTCGTAGAAGCGCCCCTCCGGATCGGTCAGGACCGAGCCGAAGGTGACGTGCAGGATCTGGCGCGCGTCGAACTGGTCGAGCAGGCCCGGCAGCGCGGCGTCGGGCAGCGCCGCGGGGTCGGGCGCGCGGTCGAGCCGGCCCGAGACGTGATAGCTGGCGCGGTCGGCCTCGTAGCGCCCGCGCGCGAAGGCATAGATGTCGCGGAAGAAGGCCGGATCGAGCGCGGCGACCGTCCGCAACGCCTCCAGGTAGCTTGTCCCCGCCGTCTTCAGGTGGACCAGCCCGCGCGTCTGCCGCGCCGCGATCGCGTAGATGCTGAACTTGTCCGACCCGGAGTGCAGGCTGAGCTTGTACGGCCCGAACCGGCGCGCGATCGCGGCGTGGACGGCGAAATCGGCCTCGAACGCCGCGAGGTCCCCGATATAATCCGCCCCCTTCTCGAAATCGCCGATGTAACGCGGGGCCAGGCTGACCCACTCCACCCCCAGCCGGCGCAGCTCGCCCGCGATGTAGATGTGCTCGGCGTGGGTCGTCGGGCGCTCGGTCTCGTCGACCGAGACTTCCAGCTCGACGTTCGCCCCGCCCGTCGCCGCCAGCAGGTGACGGTACAACTCGGCCACATGGGCGACCGCGCGCCCATACTTGACCGCGGCGCGCACCGTCGCCGCCTCGTCGAAGCCGACCGTCCCGCCTTCCAGGTCGTAGGACTGGCCGGCGTAGCGCCGCAGCGTCGCGTCGGCGCTGTCCTCCAGGCGCTCCCACGGCAGCGCCGCGAACTCGGCGCGCAACGCCTCCGCCGGCGCCCCCTCCGCGACCGCGCCGACGTGCTCGCCGGGGTCGATCGTGAAGAAGGTGAACCCGGCGGCCACGCAGCGGTCGACATCGGCGGTGGTCTTGAGGTGGTCGGCGTCGGCCCCGAAGCCCTCGTGCCAGCCCTCGGCGAAGACGCCCCACATCGCGTCGTCCAGCACCTGCTGCGGCGTGCGGCCGGTGCGGGCCATCTCGCGGATCGACTGCTGCGGGAAGATCGGCGCGATGTCGCCCCCCGCCGCCCGCAGCGCCCGGACGTGGCCCGGCGTCGCCAGTCCCAGGCGGTCGCCCATCCCGGCCGAGGTCCGCAGCCCCAGCGTCCGCGGCCGGAGCCACGGCAGGTGCGCGCGCAGCGCCGCCGCGTTTTGCGCGTCGCAGAGGCCGAGGAGGAGCGTCTGCCCGCGCGCCTCGCGCGTCTCGCCGGTGAACTCGGCCAGGCGCGACGAGCCGGCCGGGGCCAGCACCGCCAGGCGCGGCCCCTCCGCCGTGCGCGCCAGGCCGTACTCCACCGCCTCCGCCACCGCCACCGACCGCGGCTGCACGTTCAACTCCGACAACGACAGCAGCGCGCCAAGCGGTCGTAGCTCACTCGTCATCCGTCCCCGCCCCCTCTCCCCTCCGTCGCGGCACAGCATCCGGAACCTAGCACGGCCGCCCGTGCCGGTCAAGCAGTGCGAGGAGGCCGCTGACGATGGCACAGCCTGGGAACGGCGTGAAGCTGCTATACTCAGGGTGTTGCATGGGTAGTCGCGATTCCAAGGATGCTGATGACGAAATACACCTTGTTCCTGCGGCAACGATCCGATGGCAAGTATCAGGCGTCGGTACCGGCAATGCCGGGCGTCACCGCCGTCGGTGAGACACGCGCTGCCACCATCGAGGCGCTTGAACGGTCGATCCGCGCCGCACTGGAAACCGCGGAGTTCGTCACGCTCGATCTGCCGGATCCGCCGACCCGGCCCGCGGCCTCGCGGAATCCGTGGCTGGCTACCGCCGGCAGCTTCGCCGACGACCCCACGCTGGAAACCCTCCTCGCTGAGATTTACGTGGCTCGTGGCGCCGAATGAGTGCAAGTTCGGTGCGCTTCGTGCTCGACACCGACAGCGTAACCTACCAGCAGCTCGGCAGGCCGGCGATCACGGCACGCTTGGCGAGGATCGATCCCAGCCAGGTGGCAACCACCATCATAACCGTGGAGGAGCAACTTCAGGGGCGGCTCGCGGAGATTCGCCGCCAGCGGGTGGCACAGGGTTTACCGCGCGCCTATGACCTGCTACAGCGGACAAGTGCTTACTTCTCCCAAAACCGGTTCTCCCATTCGATGAGGCGGCCCTGGTGATGTACCAAGGACTCCTCGGCAGGAAGATCCGCATCGGCACGCAGGATCTCCGCATCGCCGCGATCACGTTAGCCCATCGGGCTACCCTGATCACCAGCAACCGGCGGCACTTCCACTTGATCGCCGAATTGCCCGTGGAGGATTGGAACGCCCCCTGAGCGACAGGCGCCGCAACACCTCAGCGCAGGCGCGGGATGACCGCCTCGCCGAAGCGGCGCAGGGAGGCACTGGACTGCGCAGGCGCGGGATGACCGCCTCGCCGAAGCGGCGCAGGGAGGCACTGGACTGCTCGTGCGTGAGCCCCTCCCAGGTCGGCTGCACGCTGAGGTGCGTCAGGCCGGTCGCCTCCCGGAGCGCGGCGATCTCCCGCGCGCACCGTTCCGGGCCGCCGACGATCAGGTGCTGCCGGGCGATCAGCTCCGGCGCCGGCGGCGTCGGCTCCCCCGGCACGCGCGCCTTGCTGTGCTCGTAGAAGCGGATGATCGCCGGCCCGGCCTCGGCGACCGCCGACGCGTCGTCCGCCCCGACGTAGATCATCCGGGCAATCGCCACGCGCTCGGCGGCGTCCGGGTGGCCGTGCGCGCGCCGCGCCGCGCGATAGGCGTCGAGGGTCTCCGCGTAGTCGGCGGCGGCGCGGCCGCGTGGCAGTTGCAGCCCGTAGCCGAACTCGCCGGCCAGCGCCGCCGTGCCCGCGCTCATCGCCCCGAGCCAGCAGAAGTCGCGCAGGGGCCGCACGGGGCGCGGCGCCAGCCGCGCGGCCGGCACCGGGAAGAACCGGCCGTCGAACGAGAACTCCTCGCCGCACCAGGCCGCCTCCAGCAGTTCGAGCGCCTCGCGGAAGCGGGCGTGGCGCTCGGCCGGCGAGAAGGTCGCCCCGAACCCCTCGAACTCGACCGGCGCGCTCCCGCTGCCGAACCCGATCGAGAGGCGCCCGCCGGTCAGCACGTCGAGCGTCGCCAACTGCTCGGCCACCGCCAGCGGGTGGTGCAGCGGCAGCACGATCAGCGAGGTGCCGACCGCGATCCGCGCCGTCCGGTCGGCCGCGGCCAGCGCCACCAGCAGCGGCTGCGACGCCGCCCCCGCCTGCACGCCGAAATGGTGCTCGGCCAGCCAGAGCGCGTCGAAGCCGACTCGCTCGGCCAGCGCGACCTGCTCGAACAGCTCCGCGTAGGTCGTCGCGGGCGGTCGGCCCTCGTGCTCCTCGACGTGATAGGTGACGACGAACTGCAATCCCATCAAACACCCTCGCGAAGCAGTGAGAAGCCGGGGGTCGGAAGTGCGAATGTCCCCTGGCACAACGCCGCGCGCCTCTGCCCTATTCTCGCCCCTCACCCCGCGCTGCCCACTGCCAACGTCCGCAGCCGTTCGGCGGCGGCCGCGATCGTCTCCGGACGCTTGGCGAAGCAGAAGCGGGCCAGTTGCGGGGCGCGCGCCGGGTCGGCGTAGAAGGCCGACGGGGGGATCGCCGCGACGCCGACCTCGGCGGTCAGGTGGCGGCAGAAGGCGACGTCGTCCGGGAAGCCGAACGCGGCGATGTCGGCCAGCAGGAAGTAGCTGCCGCCGATCGGCAGGGTCGGCAGCGCGGCCGCGTGCAGCGCGTCGCGCAGGAGATCGCGCCGGGCCGTATATTCGTGACGCAACCGCTCGTAATAGCCGCGCGCGTGGGCCGTCTCCAGGGCCGCGGCCATCGCGTCCTGGAAGGGCGTCGCCGTGGCGAAGGTCACGAACTGGTGAACGGCGCGCAGCGCGGCGTTGAGCGCCGCCGACCCGACCGCGTAGCCGATCTTCCAGCCGGTCATGCTGAAGGTCTTGCCGGTGCTGTTGAGCGTCAACGTCCGGTCCCACATGCCGGGCAGCGTCGCCAGCGGGACGTGGACCGCGCCGGTGTCGGGGAAGACGATCCGGTCGTAGACCTCGTCGGAAATCGCGATGACGTCGCGCTCCCGGCAGAGCGCCGCGATCAGGTCGAGTTCCGCGCGGTCGAAGACCTTGCCGGTCGGGTTGTGCGGCGTGTTCAGCAGGAGCAGGCGCGTCCGCGGCCCGAACGCCGCGGCCAGCTCGTCCGGGTCGAACGACCAGTCCGGGGGCCGGAGCGTGACCGGGCGCGGCACGCCGCCGGCGAAGCGGACGATCGGCGGGTAGGAGTCGTAGAAGGGCTCGAAGAGGACGACCTCGTCGCCCGGATCGAGGAAGGCGAGCATCGCGTCGGCCAGCGCCTCGGTCGCGCCGCTGGTCACGGTGATCTCGGTCTCCGGATCGACCGCGCGCCCGCGGTCGCGCGCCCACTCCGCGGCGATCGCCCCCCGCAGCCGGGGCGTGCCGTGGCTGACCGCGTACTGGTTGAGGTCGGCGTCGATCGCCGCGCGCGCCGCCTCCTTCACGAAGTCCGGCCCGGCGAAGTCCGGGAACCCCTGCCCCAGGTTGACCGCGCCGTGCTGGGCCGCCAGGCGGCTCATCTCGCTGAAGACCGACGTTCCCAGGCCCGCCAGCCGCCGCGCCCCGATCGTCCCCGTCATCCCTCGCGTCCCTCGCCGCCCTTCCACACCGACTGCCACCGACCGCGCCGCGACCGGCCACGCCACAGGATAGCACGGCCCGGCATCCCCGCAACGCACAGAGTATATACTGCCGCGTGCCGGCGGGACGGGGCGCGGGGGACGAGGGCGGGGCCATGGCGGAGGCGGGGGACGCGCCGCCTGACCGGGGCCGAACTCCAGCGCGTGCTGGAACAGGTGGCCCGGGCCGGGTTCGACCCCGACGCGAGGGAGCAGGTCCGCAGACGACTGGCGGGCCTGGTCTGGCGGGGGCGGACGCTGCGGGGGCAGGATCGACTGCCACCCGTCGAGGTGCATTATCTGTGGCACGTCGTCACGCGCCGGGAGTGGCCGTCCGGCACGAGCATGCAGGGGTATGTCGATAGCATCACCCGGGTCATCCTCGATCCGGCGAGCGGCGTATTTGTGGGCCGGTACCGAGGCGCCTTGCAGCTCAGTATCGTGCGGGCATCCAACGAACTCCGCGGGCCGGATGGAGACGACTGGGTTCTGATAGAATACCGGGTGGAAACGGGTCACTGGGTGACGGCCTTTCAGCCGCGCATTTCGTTGGCTCAGGAGTTGCACAGCCCGCACCGGGAAGACGTGCGATGGTTACGAAGACAGCAGCCAACAGCAGGATAGAAACCGATTTGGAATCGTTGCGGCTGATGCTCGGCGATCTGCCCGAAGTCGCCGACGACTGGGCGCGGATGGGCGAGGCCGAGCGCGTCTCCTGGAGCCTGGATTGGGATCAGGTGATGGGCGGATTGCGCGTGACGCTCGATCCCTCCTACCGCGCCGGGGCGATGACGCCCGACCAGCAGGCGCGCTACCGCGACCTCCTCCGCCGGCTGGCGGAGGCCCGCCCCCTGCTCGAGCGGCTCCGGCTCCAGCCGCCGAGCGCGCCCCTGCGCCCGTAGCCCCATACACGCGAGGCGGCCCCGCGGGGGCGGGCCCCCCCCCCCGGCCCCCCGTGGGCGTAACACCGGCGCCCCCCGACGCCGGGTTTAGGGTAGAGAAGCTTGGAAACCATGGCAACCAATTGGTGGGCCCGGCCCCTGGACAAGAAAACCGGAACGCCCGGGCGCCACCCC
>JAUJMV010000001.1:640446-650928 GCA_030446685.1 Thermomicrobiales bacterium
GGCCCGGCGGGGGATGCATCCCCCGCCGGGCCGCCTGTCGGCATCCCGCCTGCTCGCGCCTCGGCCGAGTTAGGTGACGATCAGCTTGGAAACCATGCCACCCTCTTCGTGGCCGGGCACCGTGCAGACGATCCGATACTCGCCCGGCTGCAACCCCTTGAGGGTGTAGTTCCGCGTCTGGTTCTCGCCGAACTCCTCGCTCTCCGCGAAGACGCCGCTCCCCTGGACCGAGAAATTGTGGTTGACGAAGCTCGGGTTGGAGACGACGAAAGTCACATCGCCCGCGTTCGCCCGGTACTCCGGCTGCGTCCACTTGAACTCGCCGGTCGGGGCCGCGACGACCTCGACCTTCTGCTCGACGACGTCGGTCGAGAAATTGGCGATGCCCCCGCCGCGCGCCTCGCGCCCGCCGCGCGTCGCCCCGCAGGCGGCGATGGCCGCGCTGAGGACGATCAGGATCAAGGCCGCCGGAAGAAACCGTAACTGTCGAGAAAGACCCCTGTTCACGCTGTCGCTCCTCTTGCCCGCGATCGATCACTCCCCCATGATCCCAAGCCGGGCCATGCCCATCAAGAGCGATGCGCAAGTCCCATACCAACTCCTGTATAATCATAACACAATTAGCAACATTCTTGCCACGCGGATGTGCGATTCGGTGGTAAGGAACCGCGGCAGGCGCCACCGAGGCCGCGCCAGGTTGCGGTCGGGTAGCCAGGTAGCCGGATAGAGGAGGGCGCCGCTGTTCCCCAATCGCGGACCGGCCCAGCCGCCCGACTATCCGACGACCCGACTGCAAACTCCTCGCGACTTGGGCAGGCCGGGCGCTGGTATAGTAGGATCAGCGCAGCATAAAGAGCCCTCTCACCACGGGGGCAATGACGCGAGACGACGGAGAGGAAGACGACCGATGGCGCACCCGCTGCTCGACCGGCTGGCCCGCGGCCCCCTGCTCTGCGACGGGGCGATGGGCACCCTGCTCTACTCGCGCGGCGTGCCGCTCGATGACTGCTTCGACGCGCTCAACCTCAGCCGCCCCGAGCTCGTGCAGGACCTCCACCTCGCCTACATCCACGCCGGGGCCGACATCATCGAGACCAACACCTACGGGGCCAACCGCTTCAAGCTGGAGGCGTTCGGCCTGGAGGACCAGGTCCGGCAGATCAACCTGCGCGGCGTCAACCTGGCGCGCGAGGCGGCCCGCCTCGCCGGGCGGGACGTGCTGATCGCCGGCGCGGTCGGCCCGACCGGGCGCACGCTGGCCCCGCTCGGCACCGCCGACCCCGCCGCGGTCCGCGCCGCCTTCCAGGAGCAGATCGGCGCCCTGCTGGAGCGCGGCGTCGATCTGCTGATGATCGAGACGATGCCCGCGCTGGCCGAGGTGGACGAGGCGCTCGCCGCCGCCCGCGCGGCCGGCGGCGACGTGCCGATCGTCGTGCAGCTCACCTTCGCCGCCGACGGCAAGACCCCCGTGGGCCACACGCCCGAGGAAGTGGCCCGGCACCTGCGGGGCAAGGGTGTGGCGGTGATCGGGGCGAACTGCAGCACCGGCCCGAAGGACGTGCTGCAGGTGGCGCGCGCGCTGCTGCGCGGGACCGGCGGGGCGGGCGCCGCCGCCGCAAGTGGCGAGGCGCCAGCGTACGTCTCCGGGCAGCCGAACGCCGGCTACCCGCACAACCTCGACGGGCGCGTGATCTACCCCTCGTCGCCCGAGTACTTCGCCGGCTTCGCGCGCGACCTCGCCGGGGCGGGCGGGCGAATCATCGGCGGCTGCTGCGGCACCACCCCCGACCACATCCGCGCGATGCGCGCCGCGCTCGACGAGTGGTCCCGCGAGCGGGCGCCCGCCGGCCGCGACGGGGCCGACAGCGTCTCGATCACCATCCCCGCGCCGGAGCGCCCGAGGCCGCAGCGCGCCCTCCAGCCGGCGGACGGCCCGACCGAACTGGCCCAGAAGCTCGGCCAGAAGTTCCTCGTCTCGGTCGAACTCGACCCGCCGAAGAGCCTCAACCCCGAGAAGCTGCTCAAGGGCGCCGCCCTGCTCAAGGAGGCCGGCGTCGACGCGATCAACGTCGCCGACAGCCCGATGGCGCGCGTGCGGATGAGCGCGCTGACCCTCTGCTACCTGATCCAGCACACCGTCGGCGTCGAGACGATCATCCACTTCACCACCCGCGACCGCAACCTGATGGGCCTGCAATCGGACCTGATGGGCGCGCACGCCGCCGGCGTCCGCAACATCCTGGCGCTGACCGGCGACCCGCCGAACCTCGGCAACTACCCCGGCGCGACCGCCGTCTACGATGTCGACTCGATCGGCCTGATCCGCATCCTCGACGCGTTCAAGGGGGGCGCCGACTCGGCCGGCAACCCGCTCGGCAAGCGCGCGTCCTTCACGATCGCCTGCGCCGCCGACCCCACCCGCGCCGACCTGGCCGAGGAGACCGACCGCCTGCAGCGCAAGATCGCGGCGGGCGCCGACTTCGTCATGACCCAGATCATCTACGACCTCGACTCCTGGCGGCGCTTCACCGCGCTCTACGAAGAGCGCCACGGCCCGCTCCCGGTGCCGGTGATGCTCGGGATCCTGCCGCTCCAGAGCCACAAGCAGGCCGAGTTCCTGCACAACGAGGTCCCCGGCATCGTCCTGCCCGACGCGGTGCGCGAGCGGATGCGCCGCGCCGGCGCGCAGGGGCGGCGCGAGGGGATCGCGATGGCGCGGGAGCTGCTGCTGGAGGCGCGCGAGTTCGTCCAGGGGACCTACATCATGCCCTCGTTCGACCGCTACGAGGTCGCGGTCGAGGTCCTGGAGGTGCTGCGCCTGCCCGCCCTGGCCGAGGGCTGAGGGCGGGACATGGGCCGGCAAGCGTGGGGTTGTAGTGCATGCGCCCGCCCTGCCGACCGCACCGCTCTCCCGATCAGTGTCCGAGCTGTAACAAACGTTGAGAGTGACCGATGAACGACGAACGCGAGCGGCGGCTGCGGGCCGCGGCGGACGCCAAGCTACGGAAGGGACTGGAGCAGGAGGCGGAGGCGCAGGAGGAACCGCCCCGACGCCGCGTGCCCTTCCGAAACTTCGAGAGCTGGATCGACCGGCAGATCCGGCAGGCCCAGGAGCGCGGCGACTTCGACAACCTGCGCGGCCACGGCAAGCCCCTCCCGGCCGCCGACCCGAATGAGGTCCACGCGGGCGACGACGCGATGGGCCTCAAGCTGCTCAAGAACCACGAGGCGCTGCCCGCCTGGATCGAGCTGAACAAGGAGATCGCCGCGCTCCGCGAGCAGTGCCGCCGCATCCTCCACTACTACACGGTCGAGCGCGACCGCGACCGCCGCGCCCGCTTCGCCCGGGACTACCGCCGGCGCGTGGACGACCTCAACCGGAAGATCGAGACCTACAACCTGATCATCCCCGCGCAGCACCTGGAGAAGGTGAAACTCCTCCCCGAGCGCGACCTGCGCGAGGCCGACCAGCGGCGCTGGGCGATGCTGGACGAGCAGGAACGAGGCCGCCCGGTACCTGCCCGCGTGGCCGACCGTCGACCTGCCCGGTAGGCCACGGACGCAGGGAGGTTCAGCGCGGCACTGGAAGCGGTGACGCGGGGGGCGGACCGCGCGGGACCGGGGTCCCGGTAGTGTTATGCTACGGATGACGGTGCGGCACCGGCACCGCCGCGAGGGGCCTGCCGGCGCGGAGCGGCGTGACGGGCGGAGCGGAAGGGGAGGAAGGCGATGCGCGCGGCGGTGTTGTACGAGCCGGGGCAGCCCCTGGTGGTCGAGGAGGTCGAGCTGGCCCCGCCGCGGCGCGGCGAGGTGCAGGTCAAGATCGCGGCGGCGGGCGTCTGCCACAGCGACCTCCACGTCATGAAGGGCGAGTGGAAGATGGACCTGCCGATCGTCCTCGGCCACGAGGGCGCCGGCGTCGTCGAGGCGGTCGGCGAGGGGTGACGCGGACGCGGCCGGGCGACCATGTGATCCTCTCCTGGATCCCGAACTGCGGCCACTGCCACTACTGCGCGATCGGGCGGCCGGAACTCTGCGACAGCGTGCCGCGCGGCAAGGCGACGATGCTCGACGGGACCACCCGCCTGAGCAAGGACGGCCGGCCGATCCACCACGCCTTCTGGGTCGCCTGCTTCGCCGAGCGGGTCGTCGTGCCGGAGGCCGGCGTGATCCCGATCGCGCCGGACATCCCGCTCGACCGGGCGGCGGTCGTCGGCTGCGCGGTGATGACCGGCGTCGGCGCGGTGACGATCACCGCGCGGGTGGAGCCGGGCAGCAGCGTGGCGGTCCTCGGCTGCGGCGGCGTCGGCCTCAACTGCGTCCAGGGGGCGGTCCTGGCCGGGGCGGCGCGGATCATCGCGATCGACATCCAGCCGCAGAAGCTGGAGTTCGCCCGCGCCTTCGGCGCGACCGACCTCGTCAACGGCGCCGAGGAGGATGCCGTCGCGGCGATCCGCCGGCTGACCGACGGCATCGGCGTGGACTACGCCTTCGAGGCGCTGGGCAACCCGCGCACGATCCGCCAGGGCTACGAGGCGCTGCGCAAGGGCGGCACCCTCACCGTCGCCGGCATGGCCCCCGACGGCGTCGATCTCTCGGTCAACGCCCTCTCGCTGGCCGCGCAGGAGAAGGTCATCCGCGGCAGCCGCTTCGGCTCCGCGCGCAGCACTGTGGACATCCCGCGCATGCTCGACCTCTACCAGCGCGGCCGGCTGCGGCTCGACGAGTTCGTCACCCGCCACTACCGCCTCGACGAGATCAACGACGCCTACGACGCGCTCCAGCGCGGCGAGGTCGGGCGCGGCGTGATCGTCTTTGAGTGATGATTGCGGATTGCGGATTGCGGATTAAGTCGCGGGAACCGTCGGCGGTGTTCGGGAGTACGGATCGATGATGCCGCGCACTGCGCGCACCCCTGTGTCCCCAATCCGCAATCCGCATTCTGGTTGTGGCCGACTACCCGCTGGCCCGCGCCGGGCTGGCGGCGCTGCTGGGCGGCTTCGACGACCTGCTGGTGGTCGGGCAGGCGGCCGGGAACGACGCCTGGCTCGCCGCCGCCGCCGAACTGGCGCCCGACATCGTGCTGCTCGACCTGGCGGCGGACGACGAGGAGGCCCTCGAACGGCTCGAACGGGGGCTGGCGGCGCGGGAGGGGCTGGCCGCGGTCGTCCTGACCGCCGGAACGGAGCGCGACGGCGAGGGGCTGGCGGAGGCGCTGGCGGCAGGCGCGCGGGGTTACCTGCCGCGCGAGGCCGGCGGCGAGGATCTGGCCGCGGCCCTCCGCGCGGTCGGGGCGCTTCCTCGTCCTCCACCCGGCCAGCGCCGCGCCCCTCCTCGAATGCGGCCCCGGCCGCCCGCGCCCCCTGCCTCCCGGTGGGGCGGGCGGTCGAGGCGCTGACGCCGCGCGAGTTGGAAGTCATCCAGGCGCTCGCCGGCGGCCTGACCAACCGCGCCATCGCGCGCCGCCTCGGGGTCAGCGAGAACACGGTCAAGTTCCACGTCAGCTCGATCCTCACCAAGCTCGACGCCGCCTCCCGCGCCGAGGCCGTCGCCCTCGCCGCCCGGCGCGGCCTGCTCCTCCTGTAGGGCCTCGCAGCGCAGGTCAGGTTGCACAGTGCCCGCTTCGCCCGCGCCCTCCCCTGAGAGGAGAGCGAGCGCCCGTTGCAGCTTGGTCAGCAGGGCGCCGGTCGTGACCTCGCGCACCAGCGGCCGCGCCCACCCCGGCAGCTCCGGCCGCTGCGCTGCGACATGCAGGGCGGAGAGGATCGACACGGGCGCGTCGAGGATCGCCTCGCGCTCGTCCACCTTCCCGTAGGCGGCCCAGAAGGCCGCCCGCGCGGCCCCGCGCAGCGCGCTGCCGACGTTGCGGCAATCGCCGTAGCGGGCCGATCCCCAGCAGATGGTAGTCGTAGACGACGGCGCGCGGGACCGGCCGCGCCTGGCGGGACAGCGCCAGATTCGTCCAGTGGAAGTCATTGTAGGTGAGCGTCTCGGGCAGGGCGCGCATCGCGCGCTTGACCGATCTGCTCGGCGGCCAGCCGCCAGGCCGGCTCGCCCGCCAGCCCGAGGCGCGCGCCGGTTTGCAGGACGGCCGCGGCATAGAGATCGTCCGCCTCGCGGTGGAGAAAGTCCGGCACGCCCCGTGGGTCGGCCAGCACCGATCGCCCGGCGGCGTGCAGCGCCCGGTACCACCCGGCCACGGCCGCGCCGGTCGCCGCGCGCGCTGTCGGCCTCGGTCGCCAGCCGCCACCGGGCGCTCGCCGCCAGGTCTTCGAGCAGGAGCGCGTCCGCCGCGCCCCCATGCACCGGCAGGGTCGGCACCCCCAGTTCTTCCAGGAGCGCGTAGGCCCGCACTTCGCCGGCCCGCGCCGGATCGGCGAACCACTTGAGGATGAAGGACGGTGATCGCAGGCGATCCGTAGAGGGCGGCCCACGGAGCCGCCACGAGTGTCACGTCGGTGACCGCCGCTGGCGCGAGGCCCACTCGCCGGAGGTCAAACCCGCTCGGCAATGCCGCCACGTCCCGGCCCCCGCACTGCCTCATGAGCGCACCGCCCAGGCGCCCTGCCCGACCAAAGGGGAGACGTTCGACGACGTTCGACCTTCAGACGTTCGACCTTCAGACGTTCGACCCGCGCCCCCGCCGCAGGCGGTAGGCGAAGAGGAACGCGAGGTTCTTGAAGCCGTCGCGCCAGGTGAACAGCTTGGTCTCGCCGATCCGCTCGTGGTAGGCGACCGGGCGCTCGCCGAAGCGCACCTGCGGGGCGTGCAGCGCCTCCAGCTTGATCTCCTCCGAGAAGGCCATCCCCCGCTCGCAGGGCCGGATCCAGCGCAGGCAGTGGCGGCGGAAGACCCACATCCCCGACTGGCTGTCGGCGATCGGGCGCCAGAAGAGGAGGCGCGTCGTCCAGGTCAGCACATGGTTGCCGAACTGGTTGCGCGCGCTCATCGCGTCGGGGTTCTGCAACGGGAAGCGGCTGGCCGAGATGAAGTCGAGCCCCCCGGCCAGCAATTCGTCGATCAGCGGCGCGATCGCGGCCGACGGGTAGGTGCCGTCGCCGTCGACCGTCGCGATGATGTCGCCGGTCGCGGCGGGCAGACCCGCCTGGTAGGCGCTGCCGTACCCCTGGCGGCACTCGAAGACGACCCGCGCGCCGAGCGCCCGCGCGATCTCCGCCGTGCCGTCGGTCGAGTTGTTGTCCACCACGATCGTCTCGTCGACGTAGTCCGGCATCCCGCGCAGCACATGCGCGACCCCCTGCTCCTCGTTGAAGCAGGGGATCACCACCGAGACCCTCAACCCCTTATACATCCGCGCTCCCGCACTCCCTCAGCGCCCCGCCCGCTCACGACGTAGGTGTAACGCGCGCCGGGACCGCCGGCTTCTTCCGGCGGCGCGCGCGCCGGCGCGGTGCGCGGCGCAACGCCCCGGCGGGCAGCGACCGCAGGCCAAGCCCCAGCCCGGCCGCCAGGACCGCCGCCCCGACCGCGGCGTAAGCCGCGATCCACCCCGCCGCCAGCCCGCGGTCGAAGCCGGCCGCGGCGGCGTACCAGGCCCAGTGATCGACTGGGTGCTGGCGCGTCGCGTCGTTATTGAACCACCAGAAGCGCCAGCGCGGCGTGCGCGGCATCGGCTCGATCGCCGGCGACTGCCGGACCGCCCAGGCCTGCCCGCCGCGCCAAACCTCGACGTTGTGGACGAAGACCCCCAACTCCTCGTCCCGATCCGACTGGCCGGCCGCCCTGGGGTTCCAGGTCGGGCTCACCAGCGTCACGGCCGCCGCGCCCCGCTCGAGCGCGGCGGCCGGCACGGTGAACTGGTAGACCCAGCCCTCGCCGGTGCCGCTGAAATCGCGCCGCTCGACCGCGCCCGGCCCCAGCAGCGCCCCGTTGACCAGCACCTCCGCCGCCCCGGTCCGCTGTCCGGTGGGGCGGTGGTCGAAGAAGGTCAGCTTCACCAGGATCGGCTCGCGCGCGGCCGGGTGCAGGGTAATCGCGCCCGCCCCGGTCGTCCACCGCGGGAAGAGCCCGACCGCCTGCTGATTCCCGTCCCCGTCGGAGAACCCGCCCGTCAGCACCGCCGTGTCGGGCGCCGGGAAGAGGCGCTCGCGCCAGGCGTCCGCGCGCCGGCCGAGGGTTCGCGCGTGGGCCAGGATCGGCGACGCGGGGGGGGAAAAGTGTCGCGCCCGCTCGGCGCTGCGCAGGATATACCAGTCGAAGTTGACCAGCACGCCGAGCAACTGGACCGCCACCCCGAGCGCCACGACCGCCGCCACCGCGGCGCCGGTCCAGCGGCGTACCCGCGCCCGGTCCAGGAGGGCGACGAGCGGCAGGATGGCGAACGGCAGCGCGATCGTCAGGTAGCGCGGCCCCCAACTGCCGTCGCCGTGCCAGTACTTGAGCGGGCTGTAGAACGCGAGGTGGGCGAGCAGCACGCCGAGACAGGCCAGGGCCTCGGCGCGGTGCCGGCGGAAGAACGGCCACCAGCCGGCGATCGCCAGGAGTATCGGCGGCGAGTACCAGAGGAGGCCCTTGCCGCTGGAGAGGGTCAGGCCGTACAGGCCGGTCAGGAAGGGGGTGGTGAACTCCGCCCGCATCGCGCCGCCGTAACCCGTCCGCAGCGGGCCCCCGTAGACCAGCGCGTTGTAGGCCAGCAGGGGCGCGGCGGGGATCGCCAGCCCCGCGCCCCAGGCCAGCCCCGCCCGCCAGAGCCGGCGCGCGTCGAATCGCCGGCGCCCGGCCGCCCACCCCGGCGCCGCGACCCGCCAGAGGAAGTAGAGCCCGAGGACCGGCAGGGCGATCGCCGCCTGCGGCTTGGTGGCGATCGCCGCGCCCGCCGCCGCCCCGGAGACGGCGAGCCAGCCCGGCGCGAGGCCGCCCGCCGTGCCGCGCAGGCCGGCGTAGAAGGTGAGGAGGAGGAAGAGCGCGGTCAGCGGCTCGCTGAAGAAGGTGCGGCCGTGCGGCCAGGCGGTCGTGGCGAGGCCGTAGATCGCCGCCAGCCCGAACGCCGCCCGGCCGCTGTAGCCGAGCGCCCGCCCGAGCCGGTAGAGGATCGCGACCGCCGCGGCGGTCACCAGCGGGCCGAGAAGCGACACGAAGAAGCGCGTGACGTAGCCGTGGGCGTCGGGCGGGAAGAGGGGCGCGACGGCGCGGCCGAGCAAGTAGAGCGGCACGGCCAGGACCGATTGCCCCGGCGCGTACTGCGAGTACTGGCCGGCGCCCCCCCGGCCGCGGACCAGGCCCCAGGCCCCCTCGGGCAGGGCGAAGCTGCCGCGCTCCACCAGGCCCTCGGTCACCCGGAAGAGGGTCTCCTCGTCCACCGCGTAGAAATGGCCGCTGGCCGTCAGCAGGTAGAACCCGGCGAAGGCCAGGAAGAGCGCGAGCCCCCGGCGCCCCTCGCCGCCGCGTGCCGCGGGCCGCGGGCCGTCGGCCGAGGGGCGCGAGGCGACGGTCGGCAGAGAGGCGACGGCCCCGCCGGTTGCGCCCTCCGCCCTCTGCCCTCCGCCCTCCGCCCTCATCCTCGCCCCCACGGCCCACCGCCCACACCACACGCCCCGCGCCCTCACCCGATCGCGACCACCCCCGTCGAGGGGCGCGGCCCGGGCGCCGGGTCGTACAGATCCATCAGGCCGTAGACCTCCGGCGGCAGCGCGTCGCTGACCGGCAGGCCGAACCGCTTCGCCTCCTCGATCAGGATCGGGTAGTGCGGCGTCCACGGCCCGGCGACCAGCGTGGCCGCCACCTCGTCGGCCTGCTCCCCGGACGAGCCGCGCGCCATCAGCAGCTCGGCGACGACGGTGCGCGCCTGCCCGACCGCCCGCCGCGCCTGGTCGATCAGCACGACCGAGCGGTCCTCGAGCGCCGTGACCGCCTTCTCCTGCCCCAGCATCAGCAGCGACGCGGCCGGGTACGGCCCGATCCGCACGTCCACCGGCCCGAGCACCGCGTTCGGATCGAGCAGGATCTGGTCGGCGGCGAGCGCGATCAGCGCGGCGTCGCCGGCGGCGTAGTGCGGAATCAGGACCGCCACGCGCGCCGGGTGGCGGATCAGGGCGTGGGCGAGCTGCTCGCCGGCCAGCGCCGAGCCGGGCGGCGCGTGCAGGATCAGGTCGATCGGCTGGCTGGGCGGCGTCTGCCCGATCGCGCGCAACACCCCCTCCGGCGTGTCCCGCTCGCGCTGCCGCAGGATCGGCACCCCGAGGACCCGGTAGGTCTCCCGGCGCTCGATCAGCGTCAGGACGCGCGAACCGCGCGCCCGCCCCAGCCGCTGGGCGCCCCCCGCGCGCCGCAGTTGCAGGATCCCGCGCTGGACCAGCGGCGTCAGCGCCACCACGATCAGGAAGAGCCAGAACAGGCTCTGGACCCAGTCAAGAATCACGAACGCCCGCGCCTCCCCCCCGGCGCCGCGCCTCCCCGCGCGGCCTCCGGCCAACCCCGCCACCACTCTCCCGTCCTGTCCGCGCAATGCTAACATACGCACCC
>JAUJMV010000001.1:651028-680441 GCA_030446685.1 Thermomicrobiales bacterium
TACACCGTGCGACAGCACACCGCGCAGGACATGCTCGGCACGCTGCGCCAGGTGGCCGAGATGGGCTACCCCGCGGTCGAGTTCGCCGGGTACGGCGGCGTGGCCCTCCCCGAGCTGCGCGCGGCCCTCGACGAGTACGGGCTGACGGCGTTCGGCGCGCACGTCCAGTTCACCGCCTTCGACACCGATCCGGACAAGGTCTTCGCCGACCTGCACACCCTCGGCTGCGAGTTCGCCGTCATCCCCGCCCTGCCGAAGGAGTACCGCGAGTCGGCCGACCAGGCGCGGCGGCTCGCCGAGACGTTCAACCGCTGGGGCGAGCTGTGCCGCGCGGAGGGGCTGCGCTTCGCCTACCACAACCACTCGTTCGAGTTCGAGCCGCTAGGCGACACCACCCTCTACGACATCCTCCTCGGCACCGATCCCGACCTGGTCGGCCTCGAACTCGACGTCTTCTGGGCGCACGTCGCCGGGGTCGACCCGATCGCGCTGATCGAGCGCCACGGCGGGCGGATGCCGCTGCTGCACCTGAAGGATCTCGAAGCCGGCACCGAGCGCGCCGACGCGCCGGTCGGGGCCGGCACCCTGCCCTGGGACCGCATCATCCCCGCGGGCGATGCCGCCGGCGCCCGCTGGTACGTCGTCGAGCAGGACCACCCGAAGGACCCGCTGGCCGACGTGCGCCGCAGCTACCAGAATCTCGAACGGATGGCCGCGCAGTAGTCGGCATCGGCGGGCGCCGTTCACCGCGCGGGCGCGGAGGCACGGGGAACGGGGGGAAGAAGGGACAACAGGGTTTGTCCTCTCCTCGGTCTACCGGGTCTCTGCGCCTGCGCGGTGAACGCTCTCCAAGCTCGACTTCGGCCCTTCCTGCGCCATATTTTGCGCCGTGGTGCTTGGAACGACAGATGTCGACGCAGATTTCCGTGTGTCGGCGGCGCGGATCGACAAGCGACCCACCAGCAGTACCATTCCCATCACACACCGGCGTGACGCCGACAGAAACGGGAGGCGCATGCCATGACAGACATCTGGGACAACGATTACGAACCCGCACCCTGGGCTCAACGGGACAGGCGACTCTCGACACGGAGCGAGGCGGTGGCGGAGCTGATCGCGAACCTCGCGGTCGATCCGCGCGCGGCGGGCCGCCTCACCGAGGTACGTCGGGAGCCCTCATTCGACCAAGCCGCCTCCATGTTCCTCTCGGCCACCTGGGCGGACACAGGGATGCCGGCGGTCGTGAAGCTGAACGTCTCGCCCTCGGAGATGCACTGGATGCTGTCCCTCGGGGAGCGAGTTCCCGACCTCGTGCCTCGGGTCTTGGCCGGTGGGGAGAAGATCGGGCGCCATGATGTGCGCTGGCTGGCGTTGGAGCGGGTGCCTCACCGGCTCTCTCACGCGTGGGGCGACCGGAGGTACGACCTGTTGGCCGAGGCCGCCGTACGCTTCCAGGAGGCGGCACGCTCGTTCGACCACCGTTTCGTCGGGGTCGTCTGCCCGCACTACACGGCCGATACAATCGACACGGCCAGCGCGAAGGCTGTCCAGGGCCGGTGGACCAGGTGCTCGCGCGGCTGGACGCCGACTGGGGCTGGCTCCTGTCCGTCTGCGGATTGGAAGTGTGCTTCGGAGATCTCACCACAGCGAACGCGCTGTGCCGCGACGCCCCACCCGGTGGAGAACGCGCGCCCCTGATCGATCCCATCCTTCGCATCGCGCCCTGGGCCTGGGACGGGGCCTACTGCCAGGTTATCTGCGCCGACTTCGACGTCCGGATGATCCCCAGAATGGCCCGGCTACGGCGCGAGCGCGGCCTCCACTCCCCCGGAGATGACGACCTCGATCGTGCCTCCGCGATCCTGCTGGCCTGGCTGGGGGCGCTGTGGTGGGGGATAGCGCCCTGGCGGCGCGAAAACCCCGCATGGCGCGCCCAGATAGGGCGCTATATGGAGGCGGCCGCCTCGCTCTAATCGCCTCGGCTCACACCCGATCTGCACTAACCTTCACCGTCATCTGTTTCTCCAAGCACCACGCGCAGGGCGGAGCATGGAAGAGCCGAAGTCGGGCTAAGGCATCTCGCGAAGGTGCGACACCAGGAACACATTCGACATGTCGCGATTGCTGGGTGGCGGCGCGGGCACCCTTATCGGTGTCTGGTCACACCGGATAGTGCGGAGGATTGACCGTGGGACGCGAGCTTGTAGACGGCGGCGTGCCGATCCGGAGCGCGCTCGTCGGCGCGCTGCTCGACGCCTGGGAGGACCTGGACCAGACGCTGGCCGGGGTGGCGCCGGGCGACATGGTCGAGCCGTGGGGCGGCGGGAGCGCGTTCGCCTGGACCTACGGCCATGTCGCCAACTCGGTCGATGCCTGGCTCAACGTGCGGTTCCAGGGGTTGGCGCCCCATCCCGTCATCGGTGACCGCGACCTGCGCTTCGGCGGCAGCGGGCGTGCCACCGACTGGCCGGCGATCCGTCGGGGCGTGGCAGAGGTCCGGCAGGCCGCGCGTCCGTGTCTGGCTGGGCTGAGCGCATTGGACCTCGACCTCGTCATCCCCTACGACGGCTCGGTCGTCGCGCTCCGGGCGCAGGGACTGTCGTTGCGCCACGCGATCCTGGTCGACCTCGTCCACCACCACTAACCACATGGGGCAGATCGCGACCAACTCTACAGCCGCACTTACCCAGCTTCACGCATCGTCCCTATGCATAGAGCATGACGGCCCGGCGTATGGTACGCTTTCCACTTACGGTACGATGACCATACAGATGATGACCTTGCCACACAGGCGTGTAAGGAGGCACCGCGCATGCCGACCGATGCCGCGCACGAGCGTTGGTGGCAGACGGCCGACGTGGTGTTTGGCCTGCCGTTCCTGGCGGCGCTCGCCCTGCAGCGGACCGTGCCGCTCGCGCTGCCACGTGGGTTCTTGACACCCGCCTTCGTTGGCGTGGGCGCGGCCTTGATCGGCGCGGGCGTCACGGTGATCGTCCTGGCGCGCCGGGAGTTGGCGCGGCTGCACCAGCCGACCGATCCGGGGCGTCCGACCAGCACCATGGTGACCACGGGGGTGTTCGCGGTTTCGCGCAATCCCATGTACCTGGGTGCGGCGTGTGTGCTGCTCGGCATCGCGCTGGCGTTCAACCTGCCCTGGCTGCTGGTGTTCCTCGCGCCGGCACTGATCGCCTGCCGCACCGTGCTGATCGCGCCGGAAGAGCGGTACCTGGCGGCGAAATTCGGCGCGGACTACCGCTCGTACGCCGCCACCGTCCATCGGTGGGTGGGCCACGCACGACGCCCACGGTCCCCGTCACCCTGATGCCGCACCGGCAGGCACGCGCGCGAGCGGCGCGGATCACCAGCCAGTAATGTTCGAGACCGGTTGCCACCGATCAACAGCCGGCGGCTCCGGTCAAATGCGCCTGTAGAGCGGAGCGGGCGCAACTCGGCCACGCCGCCGCCAACCTCCCCAGCCCTCGTCAGCGCTTGGTCGGCGCCGGGCGATCGACAAGTACGGCGTGAGGATTCGGTAGTGCGGAGACGGTGATTCGCGCGCCGTGCTCAGGCGATCTCGCCCTCCTCCTCGCGCTCGACCCGGCGGCGGCGGGCCAGGCGCTGCATCGCGCGGTTGTGCCAGCGGATCATCACCTGGGTCAGCTCCTCGCCGCTGCCCTCCGCCCGCATCCGGTCGAACTCGGCGGCGAACTGGGCCTGCTCCTCGCCGTTGAGCCAGGTCAGCCACTCGAACAGGTAGTCGGTCGGTCCCGCCGTGCGGTCGCCCATCACCATCGCTAACGCCCTCTCACCGGACCGGCGGTGCTCCGCGTCCGGCCGTCATTCCGTACCCCGCGCTTCGTGTGCCGCATCGGCCGCGATCTGGCCGCGCCACCAGTCGAGGATGTCACGCAGCGACTGCTCGAAGGGATCGTCGGGGACCAGCCGGTCGCCTCGCGCAACGCGCGGTTGTCCGCCACCAGCAGCGGCACGTCGGACGGGCGCAGCCGCGCCGGGTCGGTCGCCACGTCGATCCTGGCCGGCGAAAAGCCGAGCAGCAGGTCGAGCGCGTCGCGCAGCCGCACCGCGACCCCGCCGCCGACGTTGTAGACCGCGCCCGGCTCCCCGCGCGTCAGCGCCAGGTGATAGGCGCGCACGACATCGCGCACGTCGAGGAAATCGCGCCGCGCGTCGAGGTTGCCGACCCGGACGACCGGCGGGCGCCGCCCCGCCTCGATCTCGGCGATCTGCCGGGCGAAGGAGGCCAGGGCGAAGCGGTCGCCCTGGCCGGGGCCGATGGGGGAAGGGCCGCACCCGCACCACCGGCAGCCCGTAGGAGACGAAGTACTGCCAGCCGAGCAGGTCCTGGGCCACCTTGCTGACGGCGTAGGGACTGGTCGGGCGGAAGGGCTGATCCTCGCCCAGCGGCATCTCCTCCTCGCGCGCCAGCCCGTACTCCTCCGCCGAGCCGGCGATCAGCACGCGCGGCGGCCGCGGGAGGGCGCGGCAGGCGTCGAGCAGGTTGACCTGGCCGCCGATGTTGTTCGTGAGCGTTGCGCCCGCGTCGTCGTGCGAGGTCGGGACGTGGCTCTGCGCGGCCAGGTGGAAGACGTGCGTCGGGGCGATCTCGGCCACGGCGCGCGCGACCGCCTCCCGGTCGAGCAGATCGGCGACGACCGGAGTGTAGCCCTCGCCGTCGCAGGGATGCCGGCAGAGCCCGAAGAGCGCCCACCCTCTTTCGTGGCGCAGCGCCGCGACCAGGTGCGGCCCGACAAACCCGCCGACGCCGGTGATCAACGCGCGCAAATGCTCACTCCGTCCACGTCAGGACCGAGGACCGAGAGCCGAGGACGAAGTTGGGACGATCCATCGCACAGCCCTCGGCCTCCAGCGCCGCGCAATAATCCGGCACGATTCTAGCACAGCCGGCAGGCGTGGCCAGTTCGCAAGTGGGGTGCAACAGTTCAGAACCGGGTCCTCGGCGAGCCGGACATCGGCGAGCCCCCCGCCCGATCGCGCGGCCTCCGCCCCCTCTCCGCCTACCCGCCCACCCGCCTACCCGCCTCTCCCCCCGCCCCCTGGCACCGCCCCCCCGCCGCCGGGTCCGATCGGTATCCGGGCGCGCACGCCCCGCCGATCGCGCGGACGCGCCCGGCTTCAAGATCGGCGTTTTCGCGAAACGAACCGCCCGATTTCGGCCGTACCGATTGTGGCGTCCCAGCAGGGAAAACGGCCCCGACGAGGGCTCGGGAGGATGGCCCGAATGACCCCCAAATCCCCCCATTTCTCCTCCCGCGCTGTGTCCCGCTTGGTCGCGGCGGCCCTGCCCCACCGAGGCTCGACCCATCGGCCCCTGCCCCCCCTCCTTCTCCCAGCATTGGGAGAGGGAGGGGGTTGGGGGGTGGGTGAGGGCTGCCCCGCGCCGCGCCCCCTCCCCGGCGGGCAATCGGCCACGCCGAACCGTTACAACGAGGTGGCCGGCGTGCCATCACGCCGGCCACCCCACTTCGTCGTCTGCCCTCAGCCCTCAGCCCTTCGTCAGTCGTCGTCGCCCGCCACCGCCTCGCGGGCCGGCTCGGCGAGGCCGGCGGCCTGCCGCAGCGCCGCGGCGCGGTCGGCGCGCTCCCAGGGCAGGTCGAGGTCCGGGCGGCCGAAGTGGCCGAAGGCGGCGGTCTGCCGGTAGATCGGCCGGCGCAGGTCGAGGTCGCGGATGATCGCGCCGGGGCGCAGATCGAAGTGCTGGCGGATCAGGTCGAGGATGCGGTCGTCGTCGATCTTGGCGGTGCCGAAGGTCTCGACGCTGATCGACAGCGGGTGCGCCACGCCGATCGCGTAGGAGAGCTGCAGCTCGCAGCGCTCGGCCAGCCCGGCGGCGACAACGTTCTTGGCGACCCAGCGCGCGGCGTAGGCGGCGGAGCGGTCGACCTTGGTGCAGTCCTTGCCCGAGAAAGCCCCGCCCCCGTGCCGCGCCATCCCGCCGTAGGTGTCGACGATGATCTTGCGCCCGGTCAGGCCGGCGTCGCCCATCGGCCCGCCGACCGTGAAGCGGCCGCTCGGGTTGATGTAGATGTCGGTCTTCTCATCGAGCAGCCCCGCCGGCACGACCTCGTCGATCACCTGCGCCCGCAGGTCGCGCGCCAGCCGCTCGTTGCTCACCTCCGGCGTGTGCTGCGTCGAGATGACGATCGCGTCGACGCGCGCCGGCCGGCCGTAGCGATACTCGACCGTCACCTGGGTCTTGCCGTCCGGGCGCAGGTAGGGCAGCGTGCCGCTGCGCCGCGCCTCCGAGAGCCGCCGCGCCAGCGCGTGCGCCAGCGCGATCGGCAGCGGCATCAGTTCCGGCGTCTCGTCGCAGGCGAAGCCGACCATCATCCCCTGGTCGCCCGCGCCGGTCGTCGCCGCCTCGTCGTTCGCGCCGCCGGCGCCGCGCTCCTCCAGCGCCTTGTCGACACCCTCCTTGATCTCGGCGGACTGCTCCTTGATCGAGACGATCACGCCGCAGGTGCTGGCGTCGAAGCCGCTGTCGCTGTGCTGGTAGCCGATGTCCTTGACGACATCGCGCACCAGCGTCTGCACGTCGATGTACTCGCTGCTGGTGGTGATCTCCCCGAAGACCAGGATCAGGCCGGTCGTCGCCGCCGTCTCGCAGGCGACCCGCGCCAGCGGATCGGCCTTCATGAACGCGTCGAGCACCGCGTCCGAGACCTGGTCGCAGAGCTTGTCCGGATGCCCCTCGGTCACCGACTCCGACGTGAAGAAGAGTTGCGGCGACTGCATGAACGTCGTGCTCACACCCACCCCCGTTGCGAAGTACGCAGTACAAACGACGAAGTACGAACGACGGGTCCGAGGCACGGGCGGGCGTCCGCCTCTTGTTCGTACTTCGTACTTCGTCGTTCATACTTGGGCTCAGTGTTGCCAGCTCGTCAGGTAGCGCCGCTGCTCCTCGGTGAGCGTGTCGATCTCGATCCGCATCGCGTGCAGCTTGAGGCGCGCGATCTCGCGGTCGATCTCCTCCGGCATCGGGTAGACGCGCTTCTCCAACTCCCCGGCGTGCAGCGCCAGGTGCTCGGCGGCGAGGGCCTGGTTGGCGAAGCTCATGTCCATCACGCTGGCCGGGTGGCCCTCCGCCGCGGCCAGGTTGACCAGCCGCCCCTCGCCGATCACGATCAGCCGCTTGTCGGGCGCGATCTGGAACTCCTCGACGAACTGGCGCAGCGTGCGCCGCCCCTCGTGCGCCAGCCCCTCGAGGGCGCGCATGTTGATCTCCGAGTCGAAGTGGCCGGAGTTCGCCATGATCGCGCCGTCGCGCATCGCGGTCAGGTGGTGCTCGTCGATCACCTTGATGTCGCCGGTGGCCGTGATGAAGATGTCGCCGAGCGGGGCGGCCTGGGCCATCGGCATCACCCGGTAGCCGTCCATCGCCGCCTCGAGCGCGCGGATCGGGTCGACCTCGGTGACGATCACCTGCGCGCCCAGGCCGGCCGCGCGCATCGCGATCCCCTTGCCGCACCAGCCGTAGCCGGCGACGACGACGATCTTGCCGGCGATCAGGATATTGGTCGCGCGGATGATGCCATCCATCGTGCTCTGGCCGGTGCCGTAGCGGTTGTCGAAGAAATGCTTGGTGTCGGCGTCGTTGACCGCGATGATCGGGTACTGGAGGGTTCCGTCGGCCTCCATCGCGCGCTCGCGGATCAGCCCCGTCGTCGTCTCCTCGGTCCCGCCGATGATCTGCGGCAGTTGCTCTTGGTACTCCTGATGGAGCATCGTCACCACGTCGGCGCCGTCGTCGATCACGATCTGCGGGCGGTGCTCGATCACCGCGCGGATGTGGCGTTCGTAGGTCGCCGCGTCCTCGCCCTTGATCGCGAAGACCGGGATGCCGAACTCGACCAGCGCCGCCGCCACGTCGTCTTGGGTCGAGAGGGGGTTGCTGGCGCAGAGGACCGCGTCGGCCCCGCCGGCTTGCAGCGTCAGCGCCAGGTTGGCGGTCTCGGTGGTGATGTGCGCGCAGGCGAGCAGCCGGTAGCCCTTGAGCGGCTGCTCGCGCGCGAACCGCTCGCGGATCAACGCCAGGACCGGCATCTCCCGCGCGGCCCAGCTGATCCGCTGCCGCCCCTGCGGGGCCAGCTCGATGTCCTTGATGTCGAATCGCGCGGCCGGGGTCTGCACCATCGTCGTGTCCTTTCCTCTCGTCTGTCGGCGCGAGCCGCCGGCTGAAGCCGGCGCTACGGGCTCGCTCCGCTCGTCACCAAACCCTCTCGCGAGGGATACTCGGCTAGTCCATGCCCCCTGCTCGCCCCCCTCGCCCCGCGGCCTCCAGCCCAGGGCTACCGCGCGGCGCCCGCGCCCTGCGGGACGAGTTCGGGCGCCAGGGGCGGCACGTCGGGGAAGGTATCGTTGAAACGCGCGGCGAACTCGGCGGTCGTGTAGGCGTGCGCCTGCGTGCCGAGCTGCTCGACCGCGTAGGTCGCGGCCTGGGCCGCGAGGCGTCCGGTGATGTCAAGCGGGAAGCCGCGCGTCAGCCCGAGGATCAGCCCCGCCCGGAAGGCGTCGCCCGCGCCGGTCGGGTCGACCACCTCGCGGGCCGGCGCGGGCGGGATGCGGATCGTCTCGCCCGCCGCGTCGATCTCCGCCCCCTGCGCCCCGAGCGTGGTGATCAGGATCTCCACCCGCTGGCGCAGCGCGGCGCGGTCGAGGCCCGTCCGCTCGGTGATCAGCGCCAGCTCGTAATCGTTGCCGATCAGCACCCGCGCGCCGTCAATCCCGTCGAGCAGATCCTCTTTGGAGAGCCGGGGCAGTTGCATGCCGGGGTCGTAGATGAAGGGCAGGCCCAGGTCGCGGCACTCGCGCGGGTAGCGGCGCATGGCGCCCGGGTCGTCCGGGGCGACGATCGCGATCTCGGCGTCGGGGCCGACCAGCTCGCGCAGCGGGGTCGTGCCGGAGTGCTGCATCGCGCCCGGATAGAAGCCGGTGATCTGGTTGTCGGCTTTATCGGTGGTGATGAAGCAGGAGGCGGTGCGATCGTCCGGGTCGACGAAGACGGTGCTCGTGTCGACGCCGAGCCCATTCAGCACCGCGCGGTACTCGTCGAAGTCGCTGCCGGCGGCGGCGACCAGGCGCGGGGTCAGCCCGAGGAGCGCGCAGTTGTAGGCGATATTGCCGCCGGTGCCGCCGCGCTGCCGCTTAAGCGAGGTCACCAGGAACGAGACGTTGAGCATGTGGACCTTGTCCGGCAGGATGTGCTCCTGGAAGTAGCCCGGAAAGCTCATGATGTGGTCGAATGCCAGCGAGCCGGTGACGATCACGCTCACGTCGGTTCTCCGCTCCTCCGCAACCCTGCGCCTTCACACGAAAAAGCCCCTTCCAGGAAGGAGCCGGTAGGGGCGGCACGTCGCCGTAGACCCCTACTCTCATCTCCCAACCGCGCGGCGTAGCAGCTACGCCGGCACGGTTGCCGGACTTGGCACCGCGCGAACGGGGCGTTCGCCGGATGCCGGGCGTCATCGGGCCGTTCCCTCAGCCACTCATCATAAGAGTAGATCGCTCTGCTCTATTGTCGGCGCGCAGTGTAGCACACGCGCTCGCGCCACCGCAAACCGGGAGGAGCTTGGGCTGCGCGTCACGTCTCCCCGTGGCGGGGGCATCCGCGTATGGACCACCCGGCCAAGCCGGGCCGGGGTGGCAAAGACGTTGGTAGTGCTACAATCAGACCCGGGCCGGTCGCGACAGCAGGGGAGGCAGGGCATGGTCGCGCGCGCAATCGCTCTCGGTCCCGAGTTCGACACCTTCCAGGATGATAGCGAGGAGACCCTTGTGGGGAGCTCGTTGCACCAGGGAGCAATCACCGCTCTCTTCAACGGCCTGAAGGGCTGCGGCCCACGGCGCGGTCTTCCCTGGTTCATCGGCAACCAGCTCACGCTGATCATCCCGCGTCGGGGACACCGGCCCCCCGCGCAGCCCTCGCCCGACATCCTGGTCCACCCGACGCTGACGGCGGGCGGGCGCGCGTCCCTGGATGTGGCGGCCGAGGGGCCGCCGGTGCTGGTGATCGAAGTCGCCAGCCCGGCGACGGCGCGGGAGCGCGATCTCAACGTTGACTCGCCCGCGGGGAAACCCCACCTCTACGCGGCCAGCGGCATCCGCGAGTATCTCGCCTTCGACCCGACCGGCGAGTTCCTGCCGCGACAGGTCCGCGCGTGGCACGCCACGCCGCGGGGCTTCGAGCCGTGGGCGCCGGACGCGGGCGGGCGCTGGGTCAGCGAGGCGCTGGGCATCGCCTTCGCGGCCCGGGGCGTGCTCCTGCGGGTCTACGATCAGGACGGTCGGCTGGCGCCGATCTACGAGGAAGCCATCGTGGCACTGGCCGAGCGCGATCGCGAGATCGCCGAGTTGCAAGCGGAGCTTCGCCGCCTGCGCCGGGAGTGAGGAGCACTCGTCCCGGCTGTGGCGACCGACGCTGAGCAACGCCGACTTGGCGCATTGAACCGGGGCAGTTGGGACGGGAGGAGGGCGGCGATGGGTCCATATCTGACGGCGAGCCTGGCGGTCTTGGAGGAGTTGTACGACGATCTGGTGGCGCTGCTGCGCCCGCTGGATGAGGGCTGCCTGAATTGGTCGCCGCTCCCGCAGGATACGAACTCGATCACCAATCTGACCTGCCACATCGCCGGCTCGGTGAACAGTTGGCTGGCGCGCGCGCTGGACGAGCCGTTCGAGCGCGACCGCGACGCCGAGTTCCGCACGCGCTACGGGGGGGCGAGTTGATCGCGGTGATCGAGCGTTCACGGGAGCAGGCCCGCGGGCAGTTCGAGCGCCTGGAAGGGATTGACCCCGGAGCGATTCGCCAGGTGCGACGGCTGGCGTCGGGCGGCGAGGGGGCGCTCACGGTCGCGTGGTGCGTGCAGCACGCGCTGATCCACGCGGGGGAGCACTGGGGGCAGATTCAGTTGAATGCCCAGCTCTACGGTCGTTCGGGGCGGCGGCCTTAGCGAGAAACTGGAGCAGCGGGAACCGCCGGTCGCCCCCCTTCTTCGGCTATACTGCGGCCCTATGGTGAGCCGATCTGCTCGCTGGAGGCACCCATGACTATCGCTACAGAGCGCATCAGCACCTCGCAGGCCGAATTGAACGCCTTGCTCACGGATCTCCTCCCGCGCCAGGGGGAGTGGGATGCGGAGGGCTACCTGTGGCTGACGGACGGGACGAACCGGCTGATCGAGTTCACCGACGGTTACATCGAGGTGCTGCCGATGCCAACCGACAAGCACCAGGCCATCCTGAAGCACCTTTTCCTGGCGCTCCACTTCTTCCTCCAGCCGCGTGGCGGCATCGTGCATTTTGCTCGCGCTCCGCGTCCAAATCCGCCCGCTGGCTTGTACCGCGAGCCAGACTTGGTAGTGTTGCGCGACGCTCGCGACGACCGACGGGAGAATCGCTACTGGCTCGGCGCCGATCTGGTGCTGGAAGTCGTCAGCCCGGATCAGCCACAGCGCGATCTCGTCCAGAAGCGCCGTGAGTACGCCACCGCCAAGATTCCCGAGTACTGGATCGTGAATCCCCAGGGCGAGACGATTACGGTGCTGCGCCTGGATGGTGACGCCTACGTCGAGCATGGTCTCTTCCGGCGCGGCGCGCGGGCGACCTCGGCGCTGCTGGAGGGCTTCGCGGTCGAGGTGGACGAGGTGTTCGACGCCGATTAGGGGGCGGCCGGCGGCGCGATCCCCAGCCACCCCACCGGCACCCTGCTATGTCGCGCCCAACTCCGCCAGCACCGCGCGCACATCCGCCTCCGGCACGTCGTCGCGGACGACAACCTGGCCGGGGCCGGCCGGCAGGACCCAGTTGACCCGCCCGCCGCGCACCTTCTTGTCGCCGCCGATGCGCGCCAGCAATTCCTCGACCGTGCAGCCGGCGATGCGCCCGGGCAGGCCGTAGGCGTCGAGGAGCCGCTCCACCTCACGCTGCAAGGATGGGTCGTGGAGGCCGCGCCGCACCGCCAACCGCCCGGCGCCGCGGAGCCCCAGCGCCACCGCCTCGCCGTGCGTCCACCGCCCGTAGCCCGCCGCCGCCTCGACCGCGTGCCCGATCGTATGGCCCAGGTTGAGGATGCGCCGCAGCCCGGTCTCCCGCTCGTCCCGCGCCACCACCGCCGCCTTGATCGCGATGCAGCGCCGGATGACGGTCGAGGTGACCGGCTCGCGCAGGGCGCGCAGCGCGGCGCCGTCATCGCGCAGGACGGGCAGCAGTGGGTCGCCGCCCAATCCCGGCACGCTGCCGTCGATCAGGGCGTACTTGATCACCTCCGCCCAGCCGGAGGCCAGTTGGCGCGGCGGCAGGCCCCCGAGGAGCGCCGGATCGACGAGCACCAGGGCCGGCTGGTAGAAGGCGCCGACGAGATTCTTGCCGGCCGGCAGGTTGACGGCGGTCTTGCCCCCGACGCTGCTGTCGACCTGCGCCAGCAGCGTCGTCGGGATCTGCGCCAGCGGCACGCCGCGCAGGTAGGTCGCGGCGACGAAGCCGGCCAGATCGCCGACGACGCCGCCGCCGAGGGCGACGATCGGCTCGCCGCGCTCGGCGCGCTCGTCGGCCAGCCAGGCGTACAGCTCGCCGGCCTGCGCCAGCGACTTGCTCCCCTCCCCCTCCGGCGCCGCCCGGTGGGACAGCCGCAGCCCCGCCGCGGCGCAGGAGGCGGCCAGTCGCGCGCCGAAGAGCGCCCAGACGCGCTCCTCGCTGATCGCGAAGACCCGCCCGGCCTCCGGCCAGCGCGCCGCGATCCGCGCCCCCGCGGTCTCCAGCCCGCCCGCCTCGACAGCGATCGTGGAGTGCGTGTCGCCCGCGCGCAACGTGATCGGCTCGACCGCCGCCATCCTCTCCCCCCGTGCCCTTCCGCCTTCGCCCTACGCTCTACGCCCTCTACCCCGCTGTTGTCCCTCATTGACCGGCCCGTTTATACTTGTGGTACGGATTGCGAAGTGCTGGCCGCGATGTTTGCGCCATGCGCGACCGCCGGGCGTCATCGTACCAGCCTTTCGCCGGTCTGGTCACACTGTAGAGGAGCGTACATGCCCCACATCCTGATTGCCGACGATGAGGAAGCGATCCGCGGCCTGTTGCGCGAGTTCCTGGAGGGCGAGGGCTTCCAGGTCAGCGAGGCGACCGACGGCCAGAAGGTGCAGGCCGCGCTGACGAGCAAGGAGGCCGACCTCGCCCTGATGGACGTGCGGATGCCCGGCAAGACCGGGATCGAGGTGCTGCGCGAGGTCCAGGACGGCAAGCTGGGCGTGCCAATCATCCTGATGACCGCCTACGGCACCGCCAACCTGGCGATCGAGGCGATCCAGCTCGGCGCCTACGACTACATCACCAAGCCGTTCGACCTCGATCACGTCCTGGTGACGGTCAACAACTTCTTCAAGCAGCAGGAGCTGACCAAGCAGGTCCAGGAGATCCAGAAGCAGGTCGGCGAGCGCGACGCGAAGGAGCAGATCGTCGGCAACACGGCGCCGATGCAGGAGGTCTACAAGACGATCGGGCGCGTCGCGCGCTCGGACGTCAGCGTGCTGATCACCGGCGAGACCGGCACCGGCAAGGAGTCGACCGCCGAGGCGATCCACCGCAACTCGACCTACAGCCGCGGCCCGCTGGTCAAGGTCAACTGCGCTGCGCTGCCGGAGACGCTGCTGGAGAGCGAGTTGTTCGGCCACGAGAAGGGCTCCTTCACCGGCGCGATCGCCCAGCACAAGGGCCGCTTCGAGATGGCGAACAAGGGCTCGATCTTCCTCGACGAGATCGGCGAGATGACGCTGGCGACCCAGAAGAAGCTGCTGCGCGTGCTGCAGGAGCGCGAGTTCGAGCGGGTGGGCGGCACCGTCACGGTCAAGGTCGACACGCGCGTGATCGCCGCGACGAACAAGAACCTGGTGCAGGAGGTCGGCGAGGGGCGGTTCCGCGAGGATCTCTACTACCGCCTCAACGTGATCACCGTCCACCTCCCGCCGCTGCGCGAGCGCAAGGACGACATCCCCCTGCTGACCGAGCACTTCCTCAACAAGCACCGCTACCTGCCCGGCTCCCCCGCGGCGCGGATCACCGAAGGGGCGATGCGGCTGCTGCTGGAGCACAACTGGCCGGGTAACGTGCGGGAGCTGGAGAACACCCTGCGCCGCGCGACGGTGCTGGCCCAGGGCGGGCTGATCACCGAGAACATGATCAAGTTCACCTCCGCCTCCGAGCGCAAGCTGGTCGACATCAGCCAGCGCGTCCGCGAGGGGGTCTCCTGGAGCGCGATCATGCACGAGACCGAGCGCGCGGTCCTCAACGAGGCGCTGGCGCAGCACCACGGCGACCGCGTCAAGGCGGCCCAGGCGCTCTCGCTCACCCTCGACGAACTCCTCCAGAAGCTGGGATCCTACGGCCTCGGCGATACCCCATTCGCCGCGGGCTGAGCGCGCGACCGGGACCGGTTTGGCAAATCACGAGGCGCGGGGGCGGCCAGTCGCCCCCGCGCCTTTTCCTCGCCCGCCGGCCCCTTCCCGCCAGGGTACTGGGTACGCTGCTTTCCCCCGCCGCCACGAGGAAAACCCACCCCTTGACAGACGAGCAAGCGGGGTCTATACTACCAATAGAACAAGTGTTCTGTAGTCCTGTAAGGAGTACGTAACGGAGGGTGAGCACATGAGCGAGGGGACTGCAGCGGTGGCGACGGAGCGGGAAGTGGAGAGCACCTTCGAGCCGGCCAGGCACCTGGTCAACATCAACGGCAAGGGCGAGTACCTCGAGGTGAAGTGGCGGCTGGTCTGGCTGCGTAGCGCGCACCCCGACGCGGTCATCGAGACCGAGCTGTTCCGCCTGGAGGAGTTCGACGCCGTCTTCAAGGCGCGCGTGAGCATCCCCGGCGGCGGCAGCGCCACCGGCTGGGGCAGCGAGAGCGCCAACGACTTCCGCGATTTCATCGAGAAGGCCGAGACCAAGGCGATCGGCCGCGCGCTCGCCGCGCTCGGCTTCGGCACGCAGTTCTGCCACGACCACGACTTCGGCGCGACCGACGGGCGCATCGTCGATACCCCGGTCAGCATCAACGCCGGTCGCCCGCGCCGCGTGGCCGGCAGCGGTTTCGGCGGCAACGGGGGCGGCGACCAGGCAGCGCAGGCCCCGGCCGCGGCCCAGCGCGCGACCGAGCGCCAGGTCAAGTTCATCCACGCGATCGCCCGCGAGGCTGGTCTGGACGAGTTGGAGCTGGCCGAGTGGAGCCAGGAGCTCTACGGCATGGGGGTCGACGAGTTGAACCGCCGCGACGCCTCCGCGCTGATCGAGGCACTCCAGCGCCGCCGCAACGAGGTTGCCTGAGTGCGGAGCGCGGGGTGCGGAATCGGAGATTGACGGACGACGCGGCGCCTTGCCCAAACCCGTCATTCCGCACCCCACGCTCCGCCTTCCGCATTAGGAAAGAGGAGTGCGACAGTGGCAGCATCCTACCGCCTCATCGAACGGGACCGCGAGGGCGAGCAACCGGCGGAGCGCGGCGCGCTGGAGGGTCGGCGGGACGCGCTCTATCGCCGGCTGGAAGGCGGCTACCAGAAGGTCGAGCGCGGCCTGGCCGAGGGGCGCGATGTGACCGAATGGGAAGACTTCTGGATCGCGCTGCTCCGCGAGTACGAGCGCGTCTGCGACGACCTGGAGCGTGACCTCGCCGCCTGAGCGCGGCCAAGGCGCGGAGAACGAAGACGCGGCGGCGGGATGTTCGACATCCCGCCGCCGCGTCTGTATTCGCGGCAGGGCGACGGCCGGGCGCCGCGGGCGCCGGTGCTATACTGCGGGGGAGCGGGCGGGGAGTGCGCCCGGATGGGGGACGGCAGGGCGGGAGCGGGCGCAACGATGACCGGACCGGAGCGCATCCCGGCGATCGACGTCGGGGCGGGGACGCAGGACATCCTCCTCTGGGAGAGCGGCCGCGCCTACGAGAACTGCGTCCAGTTGATCCTGCCGTCGCAGACGCAGATCGTCGCGGCGCGCATCCGCCGCGCGACCGCCGGCGGCGACGCCCTCTTCCTGACCGGGCGGGTGATGGGCGGCGGGGCCTCGACCGACGCAGTCGTCGCGCACCTGGCCGCCGGCTGGCCGTGTACGCCACGCCGGCTGCGGCGGGGACCTTCCACGACACCCGCGGCGCGTTGCCGCCCGCGGCGCGTCGAGGCGCTGGGGGTGCGGATCGTCGAGCGCCAGCCCCCGTGACACGGTGGCACTGGCCCTCGGCGACCTCGACCCCGCCGCCCTCCGCGACGCGCTGGCGCGCGCTTCGAGGTGCCGTGGCCGGGGCGCTTCGCGGTCGCGGTCTTCGACCACGGCGAATCGCTCGAACTGAGCAACCGGCGCTTCCGCTTCCAGCATCTCCAGCGCCTGATCGAGTCGGGTGGCGATCTGCGCGCGACCATCTACGGCGACGATCTCCCCCATACGCGCCTGACCCGGATGGCCGCGGCCCGCGCGATTCTGCCCGGCGCGGCCGTGATGGACACCGGCGCGGCCGGCATCTGGGGCGCGCTGGAAGACCCGACCGTCGCGGCCCGTGCTGAGGAGGGCGCGGTCCTGGTCAACATCGGCAACATGCACACCTTCGCGGTGTTGCTGCGCGGGCGGCGGATCCTCGGCCTCTGGGCGTGGGGCCGTTCGACCGTCCCTCGAGCACCACACCCACCTGCTGACGACCGCGCGCCTGGCCGAGTTGGTCGCCGCCCTGCGCGCCGGCACGCTCGGCTTCGAGGAGGTCTTCGCGAACAGAGTGACGGGCACGGGGCGATCGTCCATCCCCCGACTACCGCCCCGCGCCCGCCTTCGACTTCGTGGCGGTCACCGGCCCGAAGGTGCGCGTGCCTCGCCCGCCCGCTCGGCTGGCACGAGGCGGTCCCCCACGGCGACATGATGCTGGCCGGCGCCTTCGGCCTGATCGCCGCCACCCGCGCCCGCCAGCAGCAACCACTCGGCTTGCCCGGTCAGGGCGCGACCTGCGCGCGGGCGACGGCCGTCAGCGGACGCGCCCGACAGGAGCCCCCCTATGGCCGACCCCTTGGCGCAACTCACGCCCCCCTGGTTGACACGGGTCTTGCGCGCGCACGGACACCTCGCGCGCGGGCAGGTGGGCCACATCGACATCTGCCGCGCACCTCCGAGACCTTGCCCTCGCCGGCACGCGCAGCTTGTGGCATCCTCGAGGGCACCTACGATGCGCGCCCCCGCCTGGCGTCGGCGAGCCCTTCCGCGAACGGGAAGATCGCCCGAGGCGCCGCCCACCGCCCCGACGCACCTCTTCCTCAAGCTGTCCAAACCGGGGGCGAGGCACTGGCGGCGGCAGAGGACGAGGGCCGATTCTATGCGACGATCGCGCCGCGCATGACGGCCATCCCTTTCGTCCCCTGGTACGGTGCCGGTTCCACCGCGACAGACACGCCGTACCTGCTCCTCGCGGACGTCTCGGCCACGCATCGCATCTGGGGCGACGGTCAAATCTCCAAGGCGCACGTCGAGACGATGGTGTCGCTCCTGGCGCGGCTGCACGCATGGTGGTGGGGGCGCCCCGGCCTGGGCGAGATCTTGGGACAACGGCCGGAAGCGGCGGTGGGGGACATGTTCGCGCAGGCCGACGCGCGGTACACGGAACTGGCGGGCCGGCTTGGCGATCAGTTGACCGCCCGGCACCGGCAGATCCTCGAACGCTACCTGGACCGCGCGCCCGCGCTCTTCCACGAGCGCGTGCGAACCGGCAGGGCGCTCACGCTCAGCCACCCCGACAACCATCACGCGAACTTCCTGTTCCCGCGGCAGCCGGGGGGACCGATCTACCTCATCGACTGGCATGTCTACCGGTGCTGGTGGGGGCCGGGCGACATCGCCGCGCTGGTGACGCGGTCGCTCCCTCCGGCACAGCAACATCTGGGAGAAAATCTCCTGCGCGGGTACCACGCACGGCTGCTCGAGTTTGGGGTGACGGGCTACTCGTGGGAGGCGTGCTGGCGGGACTATCGCCTGGGCGTGATCGATGCGCTGCGGGTGATCCTGAGCTTGCGCCGCCACCCAGCCTGGGCGATGCGCAACCTCGCGGCGATCCTGCCGGAGTTTCAGCGGCTCGGGTGCGCGGAACTGTTGGGCTAGGCGCGGGGCCGATCGCTATGGCGGCGGAGGAGCGCGCTCGCCGGGACCGACTTTCCCGGACCCGGGCCGGCTCAGTCGCCTCCGATCTCCTCGGAGGGGGCGCGCGAGGCGTCTTGCCGCGCTGCCCCCGTCCTCCGAGCCACTACACGGCCCCAGAGCGACACCGCGCCGACGGCACCCAGCGTCAGCAGCGCCGGGCCGTGCGCGACCGCGGTGGCGAGCCCCTGGACGAGGAGCCGGTCGGGGGTCCAGCCGAGATCCGGCCAGACGTAGAAGTAGACGAGGTACGACCCGGTCGCGCCGAGGGCGTAGGCGGTCGCGACGGCGCGCCGGCCGGTGTCCAGCAGCGGTGCCAGGCCGAGGGGGGGGATCAGGTACCACGGCTGGAACCAGAGCGCGCCGACGAGCAGGTAGACGACGGTCAGATCGAAGAGGACGGCGGGCAGCCCGGCCACGGTACCGGCGCGCGGACGCCGCAGGAGCAGGGTGAGGGCGAGCGCCGCGAGCGCCGCCCCCTTCAGCAGGTCCAGCAGTTCCCGCGGTGGCAGCAGGCCCCGGCGCTCCACCAGCGCAATCATCGCCAGGCCGCCGAAGGACGTGCTGTAGAGGTCGGCCTGCCGCCGGACCCCCAGGAGCGCCTGCCCGCCCGCCCAGAAGGCCCAGTAGGCCGCCACCGTCAGCGCGGCACAGGCGACCCCGCCGAGCAGCACGCGCCGCGCGCGGCTCCGCCGTGGCGGCGCGGCCCACAACGCCAGCGCCAGGGGCGGCAGCCAGAGCGCGGCGACGAACTTCACCAGCACCCCGACGGCGGCAAACGGCAGGGCCAGCGCCCGCGCCGCGCCCCGCCTGGCGAAGGCATCGAGCGCCAGCAAGATCGCGGTCAGCATCACGATGTCGTTGTGCGCGTTGCCGATCGCCTCGTAGAGGATGAGGGGGTTCCAGCCGTAGAGGAGCACGGCAGCCGCCGGCCGCGCCGCCCCGAGCCGCGCCGCCAGCCGCTCGATCAGCGCGCAGTTCAGCAGGTGGCAGGCGGCGAAGACGAGCTTGAACGCCAGGACGCCGCCCAGCAACCATTCGCGCGTCACGCCCGTGACCCCGAAGGCGAGCCATTGCCAGAGCGGGCCGTACGGCGAGGGGTGGTCCGGCCAGGCGGAGTAGCCGATCAGCGGCGGCCCGATCGCCGCGCTGGGCGGCGTCGTCAGCGGGTTCGCGCCCCGGTGCTGCGCCAGTCCGTAGAGGATGTAGTTGAAGGCGTCGGCGGCGGTGATCGGGTAGAGCCCGAGCAGGGCGAGGCTGAAGAGCGCCGCGCCCGTGTAGGCGACGGGGCGCAGGTAGCGCGCGACCAATGGGGCGAGGGCGCCCGCCGCCAGGTAGGCCGCCCAGAGTAGGGCGAGGGTCGCGGCGAAGCGGACGCCATCGGCCCGGCCGTAGCCGCCGATCTTCCCCAGGTCGAGCAGCGGCCGGTTTGCGTAGCGGGGCAGGGGATAGGACACGACCAGGGCGACGAGGTAGAGGGCGAGGCTGCCCAAGCCGAGCGCCGCGACCGCCGGCAGCGGCCACCGCCGCGAGCGCGGCAGGGCGGGTGCCCCCCCCCCAACCACGGCTTCCGGGCGTAGCACAGTCGTCGACAAGGCACGGCTCCCCACTGGGCGACGGGATAACCGTAGTGTGCGTCGCGGCTAGAACGCGCCGCGTGCCGCCGTGGCCGCCTCGCCCCTGGGCTCACCGGCCTTCGGGGGCTGCTCGTCGCCCGTCGCTCCCTTCGCTCCGCTCAGGGCAGGCTGTCGCTCGTCGCCCGGCCGCGCCTCCTCGGCAAGCAGGTGGGGCAGGCCGCGACGGACTGGGTAGACGCGGCCGCAGGCGGCGCAGGTCAGCTCGTCCTCCGCGCGCGTCACTGCGCCAGTGCAGACGGGGCAGGCCAGCAGCGCGTCCAGGTCGAACGCACGACGAGCGCCGCGCCGCCGCCGGCCCAGCCGCTTGGCGGCGTCGAGCAACGGGCGGGGGGTGCGATCGCGCACGAACGACGTGGCGTTGCCGCGCAACGCCGCGCGCCAGGTCTCCTGCGGGCGCACCAGCCGCCGGAGCGTCGCGGGGTCGCGCAGGTCGAGCGGCGAGTCGGCGCGGATCTCGAAGTCGATCCCGCCCTCCCACTGGTAATCAACGTAGAAGAGGGCGGGCATGCTGCGGCTGAAGCGGGCGAAGCGGGGATTGTAGGCGTAGAGATAGTCGAAGAGATCGCCGAAGCGGTCGTCGTCCTCACGCGGGTGGAGGATCAGCCGCCCGTCGATCAGGTTGACGTACCAGCGGTGGAACGACCAGTGGAAGAGTTTTTCGGCGATCTCCGAGGGCGACTGGATGTAGCCGCGCTTGCCGACGCGGGTGATCTCGCGGATGAACCGCGCCGGGTCGTCCATGTGCTCCAGGATGTGGTAGCAAACGACGTAGTCGAACGCTTTGTCCTTGAAGGGCAGGTGGTGGGCATCGGCGACGACGAGGGGCCGGTCGATCGTGAGGTTGCCGCCCCGCTCCGTGTTGTCCTCGATGAAGCGATCCACCAGCACGTCGGAGCGCGGATTGGGGCGATCGCCGCTGCCAACTTCCAGTACGAGGTCCCCTTCGCCGATCTGGCCCAACCGCATCGCCACGCGCACCCTCGCTTCCCGCGCACTCCACCGCTCGCCGGTCCCGTTCGCTCACGGCGGCCTAGTGTACCACAGCCCCGCCCGTCCCCACCGGCTCCGCCACGCGGTCCACACCACGAGTATCGGGGCGCGGCCAATGGGCGGCGCCTCGGGCGGGGATTGTGCGGCGGGTCGATCTGCTATAGGCTGCTGCCCCTACCCGGCAACAGTTCGGAGTCGGGTAGTCGGGTAGTCGGGTAGAGGGACGTGAGCGAGCCACCCGGCCGATCGCGATGCCTCCGACCTCTGCCCGACTCCCCGACTCTGAACCCTAACGGCGGCACGGGCGCCGGGGAGAGCGCGGAAGCGGGCATTACTGTGCCTCGTCGGTGATCCCGGCAGGGCCGCTGCCCGGCCGCGGAAAGGATGCGCGCATGGTGAAGACTGGCGTCGAGGTGCTGATCGAGGAGCGGATCGCCGATTTCCGGGGCCGCAAGGTCGGCCTGATCACCAACCCCACCGGCGTGCTGCCGGATCTGCGCCATGAGGTCGACGTGCTGGCGGGACTCGGCGCGCGGTTCGAGCTGATCGCCGTCTTCGGCCCGGAGCACGGCTTCCGCGGCGCGGCCCAGGCGGGGGCGTCCGAGGGGTCCGCCGCCGACCCGAAGACGGGCCTGCCGGTCTACGACACCTACCACAAGCGCGGCCAGGCGCTCGCCGATGTTTTCGCCAGCTCCGGCGTGGACGTCGTGATGTTCGACATCCAGGACGCTGGGGCCCGCTTCTACACCTACATCTGGACGTTGTTCGACTGCATGGAGGCCGCGGCACTGTCTGGCAAGGCGTTCGCCGTCCTCGACCGCCCGAACCCGATCGCCGGGCTGGCGGTCGAGGGGCCGGTGCTGCGCCCGGCCTACAGCACGTTCGTCGGCCGCCAGCCGATCGCCCTGCGGCACGGGATGACGGTCGGCGAGCTGGCCGGGCTGTTCAATGGCGAGTTCCTCCCCCGGACGGTGGGGCGCCCCGTGCCGCTGACAGTCATCCCAATGGCGGGCTGGACCCGGGACATGACCTTCAACGACACCGGGTTGCCCTGGGTCCCGCCCTCGCCGAACATGCCGACCCCGAGCACCGCCACCGTCTACCCCGGCACCGGGCTCTTCGAGGGCACCAACCTCTCGGAGGGGCGCGGGACCACCCTGCCGTTCGAGCTGATCGGCGCGCCATACATCGATGGGCGGCTGGCCGAGCGCCTGAACGGGCTGGGGTTGCCGGAGGTGCGCTTCCGGGAGGCCTACTTCGCGCCGACGTTCGGCAAGTACGCCGGCGAGACGATCGGCGGGGTCCAGTTGTATGTGGGCGACCGGCGGGCCTTCGATCCGATCCGCACCGCACTGGCGATGATCATCGCGACGAAGGATCTCTACGGGGCGGGCTTCGCCTGGCGCGGCGATGGATGGATCGACAAGCTAGCCGGCTCCGACTACGTCCGTCTAGCCATTGACGCGGGCGAGGGGCTCGATGCGATTGTCGCCGGCTGGCAGGACGAGCTGCGAGCGTTCGGGATCGCGCGGGCGAAGTACCTGATTTACCGCTAGGGACGCGGCTACGGACGGTAGTCCCGGCGGGCATCCATGCGTGGCCCGGTGCGCCACCGGATCGAGGGCCGGGTGGCAAAGGGCCAGTCACCCCACTCGTACAGACAGAGGGGCCGTTCCGGACCTGTCCTACCGTCTGCCCCCCGCTGCTCGAGGCGCGGCGCATCCGGTCGTCGGGTACCGGCCCGCTCACCGACCGCCGGCTAGGCCGCTGAGTGTCCCGCGCGCCGGGGCCGGACAGGTTGCGCGGACAGCCACCGTCCGAGACGCACCGACGGCGCCACCTGTCGGGGGGTGGCGCCGTCTCGCCCGTGCCGTCATATGGAGCGCCCTGACCCGCGAGTACCGATGCGGGAAGGGGCCTACGGAGCCTCACCCTTGCCGCCCGATTCCGCGGCCTCCATGTCGGCCTTCATCGCCTCCACATCATTGCGGACGACGAAGGTGCGGCCGCTCATGTCGTCGCGCACATAATCGAGCGACTTGTCGTCCATCCAGCGGTAGATCGTCGGGCGGGTGACATTGAGGACGTTGGCCGCCTGCCCGATCGAGAGCAATTCCTGCGGCTCGAACGAACGGTACTTCGCGAACGAGAGCATCTTGCCCAGTGGCTGCTCCCAGAACGAGCGCGGCACCGTATAGGAATCGGCGCCGACCGGCCAGAAGAGCAACTGCAGGACGCTGTCGATCGCCCCCAACACCTCTTCGCGCCCCGCGCGCACCGTCCCGGCGGCGATCTGCGCCAGCCGTGCCAGGTCTTCGCCAAGCGGCCCCTGGCGCAGTTGGTCCAAGCTGATTCGGGCCATCGCGCTCGGATACAACCGGGAGATGATGCGGTAGTGCTGACTGTACACGAGTTGCAAGGCTTCGTCGATGATCGTTTCGTACTCCTCGGGCACAGTTGGCGCCGTGGCGGCCTGTGGCACGGGCGGGCTCCTTTCGCGTCCGTACTAGCAAAACACGCTGCCCGCATTGTACGTTCTCCTTGCGGATATGTCAATACACTCACCAGGCATTTCGTGATTAGAAAGCCAAACGGCAGGCCGACAGGGGCGGCCTCGTCCGCCAGATCGCCGCAGGGTGCTTTCGTACGCACCGCGCTCGTTGCCAGATAGGCACGTTGCGCCGCGGCCGAACGCCCGATTCCCCTCCCGATCCCCCGCCCCCCCGGCGGCTTGCGGAGCGGACGGAGCGTGCTGGGGCCGCAAATCCGCCGGGGGGGCGGGGGATCGGGAGGGGCGCATCGGGATTGCACGGGGCCGCGCCCGAAATTGACAAATGCCGGGGCGGTCGCTACACTTGGCGGAAGGTCGTGCTAGATGGGGAGTTAGCGATACCCTGTACCCGTGAACTCGCTATACCGGGATCGAACTCCCTCTTGAGGTCCGTCCCTGTAGGACTGTCCCGGCCGTGATGTGCTGAGGGTTGGGTCCCGCGCGGCAGGGAACGACGAACCCGGTCAGGTCCTGACGGAAGCAGCCGTAAGTCGACCTCCCTGGGTGTCGCGGGGTCGCCTGGCCTGAGCTGATCGGTTGGGATAAGCTGTAGGGCCGCGATCGAGAGAGGGTGCACGACCACTCTTCCGCAAGGGAAACGGGGCGGGGGATCTCCCCCGCCCCGTCGCTTTGCCTCACCCGCGATCGCCTGTTACGGACCACAGCCCCCGGTGTCAGCGGCCGCGCGCTCCGGTGCGCTGGCGGCGCTTCTCGGCCCGCGCCGACCGCGGCGCTTCGACCCCGTCTGGGCCGACCGGGCGGCGCCGCCGAGCCTGCTGGTACTGCCGCTTGAGTTGCTGGGCGTTGTACGCCTCCAGTTGCGCCGGGAAGCGCGCGCGCCAGTAGTAGAAGACATAGACGGCCAGCGCCAGGGCTGCCAGCGTGGCGAGGTAGAGCCAAAGCCGGATGGCGAGGAATTGCGGCACCCCGAGCGCGCGGAAGCCGAAGAGGACCAGCCCGATACCGAAGACCCACGCGAAGGCATTGGCGAAGCGCTGGACCAGCCGCAGGTACAGCGGATGCGCCTTGATCCTGGCGGGCGGGCGCAGCGCCAGCGCCAGCGCGGCCACGAAGCCGGCGCTGAAGACGATCAGGAAGATAATCGACAGCGGGCCGATGATCTCATCCTGGAAGGGTACCTGCGTCAGTTTCCGCGGATCGAAGTACTCGCCCATCGTCCCTTTTCTTTCCTCCCGCCACCCACTATATGGCGCCAAGTATACCGGCCGGCGACGGGCCGGGCAAGGGCCGCGCGCCCAGCACGGCAGGCCGGATTTCGCGGTCATTGCTCGACAACGGGCAGTCTGGTATACTGCCCGCTGATCCGCCCACCCTGCGTGGGGGAATTTTTTGTGCCGGAACACCGCTCTGCCGTGTGCGATGCGCGAGCCGGCGCGCCCCGGAACGCCGCCAGGGTGCGCCACGGTCGGCGGTCAATGGGAATGTGGGGGACGAGCATGGTCGACATTATTCGCAGCATCGAGCGCGAGCAGATGCGCGGCGACATCCCCGATTTCAGGGCCGGGGACACGGTGCGCGCGCTGGTCAAGGTCGTCGAGGGCAACCGCGAGCGGACCCAGGCGTTCGAGGGCGTCGTCATCCGCCGCCGGTCGGGCGGGATCAACGAGAACTTCACCATCCGCCGCATCTCCGCGAATGGCGTCGGGGTGGAGCGCACCTTCCCGATCCACAGCCCGCGGCTGGAGCGGATCGAGGTGGTCCGCTACGGCAAGGTGCGACGCGCGAAGCTGTACTACCTGCGCGGACTGACCGGCAGGGCGGCGCGCATCAAGGAGCGCCGGCCGAAGGGCATGCTCACCAGGAAGCAGCTCGCGCAGCAGGCGGCGCAGCAGGCGGCAACCGCGCCGGTCGTGACGATGGAGCCGGCGGCGGAGGAATAGCCGTCGCACCGGCCCGAGCGCGCAATCGCCCGCGGCATGACCAGGGCGCACCCGCATCGCGGGTGCGCCCTGCGGCGTTCCCGCCGATGCCACGCGCCGACCCCGGCGCCGCGGCGCGGGCCGGAGTGGGGTACAATGCCCGCCGTCGGCCGGCGATGCGGCGCGGGGTAGGGATGCCGGATGGGTAGCGGGGATCGCGGCGCGCTCCAGCAGCCAGGGCTGGCCCACGAACTGACGCTCTGCGCGGCGGGCTGCCGCCTGATCGCCGGCGTGGACGAGGCCGGGCGGGGGGCCTGGGCGGGGCCGCTCGTCGCCGCCGCCGTCGTCCTGCCGCCTATCGCAGACGGTGGTGCGGCCCTGCGCGAGCAGTTGGCCGGGGTGCGCGACTCGAAGCTGCTGACGGCGCGGCAGCGGGCGACGCTGGCGGACATCATCCGGCGCGTGGCCGTCGGCACCGGGATCGGCCGGGTCGGGGCGGCGGAGCTGGACCGGCTGGGCCTGGGCGAGGCGAACCGGGTCGCCTGGCGCCGCGCGGTGGCCGCCCTCCCCTGGCGGCCCGATCACCTCCTCCTCGACGCCTTCCGCCTGCGGGATGAGCCGACGGATCAGACGGCGCTGGTGCATGGCGATCGGCTCTGCCTCAGCATTGCCGCCGCGTCGATCGTCGCCAAGGTCGCCCGCGACCGGGAACTGGCGGAACTCGATGCGCGGCACCCCGGCTACGACTTCGGGCGGCACAAGGGCTACGGCACGCGGGCGCACCAGGACGCGCTCGCGCGCCACGGCCCCTGCCCCGAGCACCGGCGATCGTTCGCGCCGCTCCGCGGCTACGGCCCCGCGCAACCCGCCACCGGCGAGCCGGCCCGATGACCGGGCAGCGCACCACGCGGCAGCGGCTCGGCGACGCCGGGGAGCGGTACGCCACCCGCCTGCTGGAAGAGCGGGGCCATCGGGTCATCGCGCGGCAGTGGCGATGCGCCGCCGGCGAGCTCGACTTGGTGACGCTCGACGGCGACGAGCTGGTCTTTGTGGAGGTCCGCACACGGCGCGGCGACCGCTACGGCACGCCGGAGGAGTCGATCGACAATCGCAAGGCGGCCCGGCTGGTCGCCCTCGGCGCCCACTTCCTCGACGCCCACCCGGAGCACGAGGCGCGCATCTGGCGCATCGACCTCGTCGCGCTCGCCCTCGACCGCGCCGGCCGGATCGCGCGCGCGGACCATTGGGTGAACGCGGTGGCGGTGTGATGAGGATCGTGGGCCGTGGGCCGCGGGCCGTGGGCCGAAAGAAGGCGGCAGCGATCGGTGCGGGCGTATTCATCGCCGGATGCTGCCTGCTGTCCTCCTCCCTCCGCCCACGGCCCACGGCCTTCGCCCCGCGGCACCGCCCGGACCTGGCGGAGCTGCTCGACGCGCCGGACCCCGACCGGGCGACGCTCGACCGGAACCTGCGCGACATCCGCTGGATCAATAGGGGTCTGGGTTGGACGGCGGCGATGGCGCGCGAGGTGGGCGCGGTGACGCGGGCGCAGGGGCTGCGCGAGTACACCCTGCTCGACATCGCGACCGGTTCGGCCGACATCCCGCTGGCGATCGTCGCGCGGGCGCGGCGGCGCGGGGACCGGGTGGCGGTGGTCGCCGCCGACCTCAGCCGCGACGTGCTGGCGGCGGCGCGACGGCAGATCGCGGCGGGCGCGGCGGACATCGCGCTCCTCTGCTGCGACGCGCGCCGCGCCCCCTTCGCCAATCGGAGCAGCGATGTCGTCACCTGCTCCCTGGCGCTGCACCACTTCGCGCCGGACGACGCGACCGCGCTCCTGCGGGAACTGGGGCGGCTGACGCGGCGCGCGCTGGTCGTCACCGACCTGGAGCGCTGCTGGCCCGGCTACCTCGGCGCCCGCCTGCTGACCCTCGCCCTCCGCAACCGCATGACCCGCCACGACGCGCCGGTGTCGGTGCTGCGCGCCTACACCATCGACGAACTGCGCCGCATGGCGGCGGAGGCGGGGCTGGCCGACGCCCGCGTCCGGCGGGGCTTCCCCTTCCGGCTCGTGCTGGTCTGGCAGCCGCCCACGACGGGCAACGGGGCGGTGGCGTGGTAGTGTAGAATGGTGGCGGGATGCGACGGGGCCTGCCGGCCTGGAGGAGGCGACGGCCCGCGCTTACACCGGGCACCCGCGCACTGAACCATAGGCACAATCAGTCCGAACAGGTCAACCTCACGGGGCGGTCAAGCGTGCGCGCGGCGGGATGCGCCGGGCGGAGCGCCGGATCGGGTCCGATCGGGAGGGGAGAGCGGTGCATTCGGAGATGAGCGTCGACATCCGTGGCGACATCGACCGCGTCTGGGACTACGCCGCCGCGACCGATCGGTGGCCGCGGTTCCTGCCGCACTACCGCTACGTCACCGTCGTGCAGTCGCAGCCGGGCACGACGCGGCGCATCGTCGAGATGGCGGCGTGGCGCGGGCGCATCCCGATCCGCTGGCTCTCGGTGGTGGAGACGGTGCCGGACGAGCGCCGAATCGTCTTCGAGCACATCGGCGGGGCGGCGCGCGGCATGCTCGTCGAGTGGCGGATCGTCCAGCACGACGGCTTCGTGCGCGCCACGATCTTCCATGAACTCAGCACGTCGCCCTACGCAATCGTCCGCAGCCGCCTCGGCGAATACGTCCTCGGCAGGCACTTCATCGAGCCGGTCGCCGGGCGCACGCTGGGGTGCATCAAGGAGCTGGTCGAGGCCGAGGCCGAGGGGGGCACGCGCCGGCCCAGCGAGGGACCGCGCCGGATGGAGGCGGGGCAGATCGGCGCGCGCGCCGCCAGCGACCGCGACGCATAACGGGACAGACAAAGGAACGTCGCTTGAACGCGTATGGTCGAAACGGACAGCATCCGGTCGCCGGCGGCGGGCCGACCGGCCGCGGGGAACAGGGCCGGCGGGTGGTGATCACCGGGATCGGCGCGATCACGCCGGTCGGCAGCGGGCGCGAGGCGTTCTGGTGCGGCGTGCGACGCGGCAAATCGGCGGTGCGCGCGATCACCCGCTTCGACGCGAGTGGCCTCGCCACTCGCATCGCGGCGGAGGTCGACGGCTTCGACCCGCTCGACCACATGGACGCCCGCAAGGCGCGGCGGCTCGACCGCTTCGCGCAGTTCTCGCTCGCCGCAGCGCAACTGGCGGCGCGGGACGCCCGCTTCGACATGGCGCGCGAGGCGCCGGAGCGGGTCGGGGTCTACATCGGCTCGGCGCTCGGCGGCATCGCCTTCGCCGAGGAGCAGCACGCCGCCTACGCGCGGTCGGGGTTGCGCGCCGTCAACCCGATGCTGGCGCTCTCGGTCTTCGTCGGCTCGGCCTCCACCAATATCGCGATCGACATCGGCGCGACCGGGCCGACCCTGGCGAACGGCAACGGCTGCGCCGCCGGGGCGATCGCCCTCGGCGAGGCCTTCCGCGCGATCAAGCATGGCGCCGCCGAGGTCGTCTTCGCGGGGGGTGTGGAAGCCCCGCTGGTCCCGCTGACGTTCGGCTCGTTCTCGCTGATCCGGGCGATGTCCACGCGCAACGACGACCCCGCGCACGCCTCCCGCCCGTTCGATCGCGACCGCGACGGCTTCGTGATGGCCGAGGGCGCGGCGGTGCTGATCCTCGAAGAGTTGGGGCACGCGCGCGAGCGCGACGCGCCGATCTATGCCGAGATCGTCGGCTACGGCAGCAGCAACGACGCCTACCACATGACCGCCCCCCTGCCAAGCGGCCGGCAGACGGCCCGCGCCATCACCGGCGCGCTCGACGAGGCCGGGCTGGCGCCCGAGCAGATCGGCTATGTCAACGCGCACGCCTCCTCGACGCCGCTCAACGATCCCACCGAGACGCTGGCGATCAAGGAGGCGCTCGGTGAGCACGCCGCGCGCGTCCCGGTCAGCGGCACCAAGGGCTTGCACGGCCACGCGCTCGGCGCGACCGGCGCGATCGAGGGGGCGATCTGCAGCCTCACCATCGAGCGCGGCTTCCTCCCCCCCACCACCAACCTCGTCACCCCCGGCGACGGCTGCGACCTCAACTACCTGCGGGGCGCAGGCGAGGAGCGCGCGGTCGAGTATGTCCTCTCCAACTCCTTCGGCTTCGGCGGCATCAACGCGGCGCTGATCTTCG
>JAUJMV010000001.1:680541-688406 GCA_030446685.1 Thermomicrobiales bacterium
TATGTCCTCTCCAACTCCTTCGGCTTCGGCGGCATCAACGCGGCGCTGATCTTCGCGCGCTACCGGCAGTAAGCCGGCAGGGATAGAGCGCGATGGGCTTGAAGAACTTCTTCATCGATTTCGACGCGCTCAACTACGCGCGCGTTCGCATCGTGACTGAACGGGGGCGGGTAATCGAGTTCACGGTGCAGTATGAGACGATTATCGACGGGGAGGTTTACCCCGTGGTACGCTATGACACGGCGCACGGCGATGCTCACCGCGACCTGTTGGATGCCACGGGGCGCAACGTCGAGAAGCTGTGGCTGGCCGGCTGGGACTTCGACGCGGCCCTCCAGCATGGTCTGCGCGACATCAAGGCCAACTGGCCGCAGTACCGCATGGACTTCATCCAGCGCATGACGCAGTAGGAGACTGCCATGACCACCGCATCTCCGACTGTAACCGTCGATCGCGACCCTGAGGAGATCCGTGTCCTGGACGCGCGGGACACCGAACTGCACATTGCCTTCCTGCAAGGGGTTATTGACGAGCCGGGGCAGCTGGACGACATCCCCAACGGGGCGACGCTGATGCTGATCCCCGACCACGACCCCGCCCTGGCCGCCTACAATCGGGAGCGCGGCTGGCGGGCGCTGCTGGCAGGGGATGATGTCTACTTTCGTCATGTCCGCACAGGGGCAAGAGTCGAGGCCGACGACCGCGTTGTCCCCGGTAGGGTAGTCGGCGGTAGCAGGCAGCGATAAGGGGAAACTGGGCACGTACGTCCTCTCCAACTCCTTCGGCTTCGGCGGCAGCGACGCCGCGCTGATCTTCGCGCGCTACCGGCCGAAAGCCGACGGGCGACGTTGCCTGCGCGTCGGGGGCGGGGCGCGCTCAAGCTCTGCCCGGATTATCGGCAATACGAGCGAGGAGCCGGTCGCGTAGCGACCGGTACTGCGCCCGCCGCCCGGTCTTGGCATAGAAGCGCAGATCGTCGAGGCCGAGGAAGCACTCGTAGCAGGCGAGCCGTTCGTCGTAGTGCGGCATCGCGCCGTAGCGTCCGCGCAGGAGGGCCGCATCGACGAGGGGCGCCCCCCAGGCGGTCCACCGTCCCAGCCAGGCAACATCGTAGAGCGGGTCGCCGTAGCACGCGTTGCCCCAGTCGATGACCCCGGTGATGCGCCGCCCGTCGGCCAGGAGGTTATCGAAGTGGAGGTCGGCGTGGACGAGCGCGCGCTCCTCCGGGCAATACTCGACCAGCCGCAGCAGACGCCGGTAGATGGCTTCGTAGACCTCGCGCTCCAGGAAGGAGTCGCGGAAGAGCGCGTGCCAGTCCCGGTAGAACCCTTCGGCCTTGTTCTCCATAATCCCGGTGAGGAAGTCGCGCCAGCTCGCGGCCTCGCCGTTGCCGTCGCGGTCCCAGGCACCGTAGCCGCGCGAGCCGCGCAGGTCCGCCCGGCCGATCGCGTCGAGGACGTCGAGCAGCGCGGGGAGCAGCGCCCGACGGGTTGCCGAGGAGAACGCTTCCAGCCTGCTCCCGGCGGCGCGCTCGCTGATGGCGAAGTGGCGATCGGCCGTCTCGCCGATGGCGACGACGCGGGGGATCGGCAGGGCGGGCGAGGCGAAGTGCCGCCCGGCGTAGTCGTCCTTCGCGAAGGCCTCGGCGGCGTGGGCGTGGGCGTTGAGCCGGACGACGTAGTCGCGACCGCCGACGGTGAAGGCGAAGGCTCGTGAAAATTCTCCGCCCGCCAGCGGGAGCACGTCCGCGATCTCGCCCGCGAACCGCTCGCGCAGCAGGGCCTGGACGCGCGATAAGTCATCCCCCCGTTCAAAGACCACCACGATCCTCTCCCGCTGGCGGGACCCCCGACGCCGTTACCGCGCGTCGCATCGGCGCCGCCGGGCTGCCGGGCGGCGCGGGCGGCGGCGGCCATTCTCCCGCATTCCAGACCGGGGTAGTGCCTGCGGAAAGTGGCATAGCACCTCGCACCGCGGCTCCTCGCACCACCCTGCCGCGCCCAAATCGCCCGCGTGAGGGCGGCGAACACCCAGGCGTTCGCGCCATCATACGGGGTCGCCGCGACCGTGAACAATAGAGAGACAAACGGCAGGGTCTATTCAAGGTCAGCGATCGCACGGACGCGGCTGCACGGCCCGATCCGTCCGGCCGCGAACACCGCCGCAGCCGCGCACACTTGGCCGTCGCACGGCCCGAGAACTAGCGCGACCACGCGTCACATGCAGCACCGTGCCTGACCTTGAATAGACCCTGGACAAACGGCCTGCGCGGCGGGACGCCGAGAACGTACATGGTACAATGCGGATCGTTTCGGTAGCACCGGGGCGGCAGCGCGCCGCCCGTGCCGACGGTGTGCAGCGACAAGGAAGCGAAGAGAGCCGAGGCCCGATGGTCACCCCAGCGCGTCGCCAGTACCTGGCGCTGAAAGAGCAGTACCCCGACGCGATCCTCCTCTACCAGATGGGCGACTTCTACGAGACGTTCGACGAGGACGCGAAGATCGTCGCGCGCGACGCAGAAGTCCACCTGACGTCGAAGGAGTTCGGGCGCGACGGGCGGGTGCCGCTGGCCGGCATGCCGGTGCGCGCGCTCGACGCCTACCTGCGCCGGCTGATCGGCAAGGGGCACCGGGTCGCGGTCTGTGATCAGGTCAGCGAGGCGGGGCACGGGCTGGTCGAGCGCGCCGTGACGCGCGTCGTCACGCCGGGGACGATCGCCGAGCCGCGCCTGCTCGCCGAGCGCGAGAACAATTTCTTAGCGGCGGTGCTCTTCGGGCACGACGGCGCGGGCGCGGCCCTGACCTACCTCGACGTCTCGACCGGCGAGTTCGCCACCATCCCCTTCGCCGGGCCCGACGCGCGGGGGGCCTTGCTGCAGGAACTCGGGCGGCTCAACCCGGCGGAGCTCTTGCTGCCGGAAGGGATGCCCGATCTCCCCGGCCCCTGGCACACCACCCGCCGCGAGGCGCGGGCGTTCGACACCGAGGCCGGCGCGGAGGCCCTGCGGGCGCACTTCGGCGTGCGCTCGCTCGAAGGGTACGGCTGCCACGATCTGCCGCTGACCTGGGGCGCGGCCGGCGCGACACTCGACTACCTGCGCGAGAATGACCCGCGCCTGCTGGCCGCGGTCGGCGCGCTGCGCACCGAGGCCGCCGGCGACTACATGGCACTCGATGGTCAGACGCGCCGCAACCTCGAGCTGACGCGCGGCGGGCGCGGCGGCATCGCCGAGCGCGGGGCCCGGCAGAGCCGCGGCCAGGGCCTGCTCGGCGTGATCGATCAGACCCGCACCGCGGTGGGCGGGCGCCTGCTGCGGCGCTGGCTCAGCCAGCCGCTGCTCGACCTGGCGGCGCTCGCCGCGCGGCACGAGGCGGTGGCCGAATTCGTCGCCGACGCCGGGGCGCGGGACGCCTGCCGCGCGCACCTCGGGCGCATGGGCGATTTGGAACGCCTGACCGGGCGGGTGGTGACCGGCAGGGCGGCGCCGCGCGAACTCCAGCGCCTGCGGGCGACGCTCGAGATCCTGCCCCACCTGCGGGCGGCGCTGGCGCCGCTCGGGGCGCCGCTGGTCGCGCGGCTCCGCGAGGCGATCGTGCCGTGCGACGAGATCGCCGCGCTGATCGCGCGCGCCCTCGCCGACCCGCACGACGAGCGGCGCATCCGCCCCGGCTACAGCGCGGACCTCGACGCGCTGCTCGACGGCACCCGCGAGGCGCGGCGCTTCATCGCCGAGTTGGAGCAGCGGGAGCGCGAGCGCACCGGGATCAAGTCGCTGAAGGTCGGCTTCAACAAGGTCTTCGGCTACTACCTGGAGGTTTCGCGCCCGAACCTGTCCCGCGTGCCGGCCGACTACCTCCGCAAGCAGACCCTCGCCAACTGCGAGCGGTTCATCACGCCCGAACTGAAGGAGCACGAGGCCCGGATCAGCGACGCCGAGGGGCAGATCGCGGCGAAGGAGGAGGAGGTCTACCTCGCGCTCCTGGCCGATCTGGCGCGGGACGCGCCGCGCTTCCTGGCGATCGCCGGCGCGGTCGCGCGGATCGACGTGCTGGGCGGCTTCGCCGAGGTCGCCGCGCGGCAGGGCTACGCGCGCCCGACGCTGGACGACGGGCCGGCGCTCCGCATCCGCGCCGGGCGCCACCCGACGGTCGAGGCGGCGCTCGACCGCCACAGCTTCATCCCCAACGACGTCGAGCTGGGATCGGACGGGCGCGTGCTGCTGCTGACCGGGCCGAACATGGCCGGCAAGAGCACCTACCTGCGGCAGGTGGCGCTGATCGTCCTGCTGGCGCAGATCGGCGCGTTCGTCCCGGCGGACGAGGCGCGGATCGGGATCGTGGACCGCATCTTCACGCGGGTCGGCGCGCAGGACGATCTGGCGGCGGGGCAGAGCACCTTCATGGTGGAGATGCTGGAGACGGCGTCGATCCTCCACCACGCCACGCCGCGCAGCCTGATCGTGCTGGACGAGGTCGGGCGCGGGACCAGCACGCTCGACGGCCTGGCGATCGCCCGCGCGGTCGTCGAGGACCTGCACAACCGGGTCGGCGCGCGCACCCTCTTCGCCACGCACTACCACGAGCTGCTGGCGCTGCTGGACGAACTCCCCGCGCTGCGCGCCTACAACGTGGCCGTCCGCGAGGAGCCGGACGGCATCGTCTTCCTGCACCGGATCGCGCCGGGCGGCGCCGACCGCTCCTACGGCATCCACGTCGCGCGCCTCGCCGGCCTGCCTCGCGGCGTGACCGACCGCGCCGACGCGATCCTGCGCGAGCTCGAAGCGACGCGGGGGACGGAGGGCGGGGGGCGGAAGGCGGAGGGCGGAGGGCGGAGGGCGGAGGATCGTGGGGCAGAGGGCAAGGCCGGCGGCGCGAGCGCCAACGGTCATCATGCGGACGGCTGGCGCGAGGGCGACGTGGGCGGCGTGCTGGACGAGATCGCCGCGCTGGACCTGGTCAACACGACCCCGCTCGAAGCGCTGAACCGCCTCTTCGCCCTCCAGCAGCGCCTCCACGAGGTGGCGGATCTCCCGGTGCGGGCGACCGGGCGGCGCGGGCGGCGGAAGGGTGAAGCGGCGGGCGGGCAGGGTGCCGCCGGTGGGAGGGACGCCGGTTGAAACCGGCGGCACCCTATCGATGGCACACCCGCCGGTGCCCTCCCGCCCGCCCCGGCCGCGCTCACCACTCGCGGTGGTCGCGCAGGTAGTCGAAGACCCGGCGGTGGAAGGGGCTGAAGTCGGGGTCGGGGATGCCGGTCGGCGGGGTGGCGGGGTCGCCGTAGCTGCGCTGGAACATGTCGTGGTGGTAGAGGTGGTAGCCACCGACCTCGCGCACGCGCCGGATCTGCTCGATGTGCTGCTCGGGCGTCGTGCCGCCGGGGATGCCGCCGAACTGCTGGAGGCCGGTGCGCGCCGGCTCGTCGTCGATCACCGGCTTGCGATACCGCTCCAGGAGGTCGGCGATCTGCCCTGGGGCCACCTCCCAGAAGCGCTCCGTCTGGCGCCGGACGGTGTGCGGCGTCAGCAGGTCGAGGGTCCGGTTCTGCTCGTCGTCGCCGAGGACGTTGGAGACGCCGGGCGAGTTGGTGACGATCCGGCCGGGATCGACCGCCTTGATCGTCGCGACGTGGCGCGCGACGTCGGTCGAGTCCTCGTTCCAGACTTGGAGGATGACGTTGCGGTAGGGGCGCAGGCGTTCGGTCATCTGCCGGGCGCCGACCTCCCGCGCCGCGGTCGGCAGATTGGGATCCTTCTCGTGCGAGAAGAGCGTCACCTCGACGACCATCCCCTCGTTGTCGGCCGCCGCGAGGATGGCGTCGAGCGTGCGCCAGTGGTCCTCGCGGACCTCGCCCGACTCGGCGTAGATGGTGTGGTCGGGCGCGGTGTCGACGAAGGTGCGCGGCGGGCTGAAGTCCCACTGGCACCAGACGCGCAGCGCGTTCACGCCGTTGTCCTGGAAGCGCCGCAGCCAGCCGAGCCGCGCGTCGCCGCTCTGGTTGAAGACGGGGTTGTAGATGGCGTTGAAGAAGCTCAATCCCTGGTAGAAGAACGGCCGGCCGTCGAGCAGCAGGCGCGTGCCGTCGATCGTCAACTCGTGGTGGATGCGACCCTCTTCCGCCCGGAGTACCATCCTCCCGCCCCTTTCCCCTATCCGACGTGACCGCAGCGCGCGCGCGGCGTTGCGCCGCCCGCTATTCTACACGCAGCCGCGCTCCCCGCGGTCGCCCATCGGCCCGCATGTATAATGGCGTGGTACGTGACGAGCGATTGAACGGTGTGGGAGCAGGCACGGTTCAGGACGTTTTCGTTGCAGCACCCGCGTGGCCGGTTCGGGGCGCGGCAACCGGGGGATGGGATTGCTGGGTAGCATGGACGATGCGACGACGCTCCGGGTGACCCGCCGCCCGATCCGCCAGCTCGACCCGCGCGTGGTCGAGCGGATCGCGGCGGGCGAGGTGATCGAGCGCCCGGTGTCGGTGGTGAAGGAGCTGCTGGAGAACGCGATCGACGCGGGGGCGCGGGAGATCGCGGTCGAACTGCGCGGCGGCGGGCTGCGATCGATCAAGGTCGGCGACGACGGCGCGGGCATCCCGGCGGACGAGCTCGAGCTGGCCTTCTCGCGACACGCCACCAGCAAGCTGCGCGAGGCCGACGACCTCTGGCGCATCCACAGCCTCGGGTTCCGCGGCGAGGCGCTCGCCAGCATCGGCGCGATGGCGGAGGTGCTGCTCGTCTCGGCGACCGAGGGGGGCGGCGCGGGCGCGGGCGTGCTGGTCGAGGACGGCCGGACCATCGAGCGCTTCGCCAGGGCGCGGGCGCGCGGCACGACCGTCACCGTGCGCAACCTCTTCGCCCACCAGCCGGCGCGGCTGAAGTTCATGCGCAACGCGCGCACCGAGTCGGCGCAGGTCAGCACGCTGGTGCGCCGCTACGCGCTGGCCTACCCGGAGCGGCGCTTCCGCCTGACCCTCGACGGCCACACCTCCTTCAGCTCGCCGGGCGGCGGGCGGCTGGAGGATGTCCTGGGCAGTGTCTACGGCCGCGAGATCGCGCGGACGCTGCTGCCGATCGAGGAGATCGCGGTCGCCGGGACGCGTATTGCGGGCGTGGTCAGCGGGCCGCAGCTCAACCGCCCGAGCCGACGCAACATCACCTTTTTCGTCAACCGGCGCTGGGCGACGCCGCGCGGCCTGGCGGAGGCGCTGGAGGCGGCATATAGACCCTTCTTCCCGCGCGGGCGGCACCCGCTGGCGGCGCTCTTCCTCGAACTGCCCGCCAGCGCGGTCGATGTGAACGTCCATCCGGCGAAGACCGAGGTGCGCCTGCTGGCGGAGGCCGAGGTCGCCGCCGCCCTGGGCGAGGCGGTGCGGGCGGCCCTCTCGCGCCGCCAGACGGCGAGCCGCGCGTCGCACTTCCAGTTGCAGGAACTGCGCGCGCTCGCGCCGCTGTCGCCCTTCCGGAACGGCATCGCCGAGGAGGCAGCGCCGTGGGACACCGGCGAGCCGGGGGCTGACGCCGCGCCGGCGGCGGACGAGATCATCGCCGGCCCCAACCTGCCGCCACTGCGGCTGATGGGCCAGTGGCACAACGCGCTCCTGCTGGCCGAGGGGCCGGACGGGCTCTACCTGATCGACCAGCACCGGGCGCACGAGCGGATCATCTACGAGCGGCTGCTGGCGGGGGAAGAGGGCGGCGAGCGCGAGCAGGAGCCGATCGAGCCGCTGGTCCTCGAGCTCGGGCCGCTCCAGGCGGCGCTCCTCGACGACCGGCTGCCGGAGCTCGAAGGGCTCGGCATCAGTTGCGAGAACTTCGGCGGGCGCTCGTTCCTGGTGCGCGCGATCCCCGCGCTGGGGCCGGGCCACGAGGA
>JAUJMV010000001.1:688506-713389 GCA_030446685.1 Thermomicrobiales bacterium
GAGCGCACCTGGGTCATCGTGAACCCGGCGGCGGGGCGGGCGCGGACCGGGCGGGAATGGCCGGGGCTGGCCGGGCGGCTGCGGCGGGCGGGCATTGTCTTCACCCCCTGCGTCACCTGCGGCCCCGGCGACGGGGCCACCTGTGCGCGGGCGGCGATCGGCGACGGGGCGGAGACGATCGTCGTGGTCGGCGGCGACGGGACGCTCAACGAGACCGTCAATGGCTGCCTGGCGGCGGGCCGGGAGGGGGGGCCGCGCCCGACGCTGGCGCTGCTGCCGACCGGCACCGGCCATGACTTCGCCCGCCTGCTGGGCATCCGGGACGAGGCGGCGGCGCTCGCCGCGCTGCGGTGCGGGACGCCGCGCGCGGTCGACGCGGGGCGGATCGTCTTCCGGGACGACGCCGGTGAGGAGCGGGAGCGGTACTTCGTCAACGTGGCGGACTTCGGGCTGGGGCGGGTGACGAACGAGGCGATCGCGCGCGGGCCGCGGCTGCCGGGAGGATTGGCCTACCTCTACGGCGCGGTCGCCAGCATCGCCGTCTATGCGCCAGAGGCGATCGAGATCGAGGTGGACGGGGAGCGGGTCTACCACGGCCCCTCGGGGATGCTGGCGATCGCCAACGGGCGCTTCTTCGGCGGCGGGATGCGGGTGGCGCCGAAAGCGCGGCCGGACGACGGGCTGTTCGACATCGGCGTGCTGGGGGGGGTGTCGCGTGCGGCGCTCGCCGGGGGGCTGCTGCCGCGCGTCTACCGCGGGACGCACCTGCGCCACCCGGCCGTCCACTTCTTCCGGGGCGCGACGGTGCGCGTGACCGCCGCGGCGCCGTTCCCGCTCCAGGCGGACGGCGAGATCCTGGGCCGTGCCCCGGCCCACTTCACCCTGCTGCCGCGGGCGCTCCAGGTCCTGGCGCCGGCGGACGATTCCCCCACGAGGGCCGAGAGCTGAGGGAGGGCGGCGGATGCCGACGATCATCGAGGGCTTCCAACTGCGGCGGTTCGAGTTCCCCCGGTCGCGGATCATCGGCGACTCGCAGGTGCGGATCGCGATGCACTACCTCGGGACGCTCGAACTGCGGAGCAGCGGCGGGCAGACCGGGCTCGGCTTCTTCGGGGCGCTCCTCGCCCCGCTGCCGCCGCTGGCCGAGATCGAGCGCTCCTTCGCGGCGGAGGTCGCGCCGGGGCTGATCGGGCAGAGCCCGTTCGCGCTGACCAACCGCGTCTCGCGCCCGCGCGGCGGCAACCGGCGCGGCACGATCTTCGGACAGGCGGTCAACCAGGCGCTGTGGGACTTGCAGGGGAAGGAGCTCGGCCTGCCGTTCTACCGGCTGCTCGGGGGGCGGGCGGGGCGGGTGCGCGCCTACGCCAGCGGCCTCGACTTCCACCTGAGCGACGACGACTTCCGGGCGTTCTTCGCGGAAGCCGCGCGCCGCGGCTTCACGGCGTTCAAGATCAAGGTCGGCCACCCCGACCTCGCCTGGGACCTGCGGCGGCTGGCGATCCTGGTGGAGACGGTCGGGCGGGACGCGACGGTCATGGTGGACGCGAACGAGGCCTGGACGCCGAAGGAGGCGATCCGCCGCCTCCACGCCTACCGCGACGCCGGCTATACCCCCTACTGGATCGAGGACCCCTGCCTGCGCGACGACTTCGACGGCCTGGCGCGGATCGCCCAGGAGATCCCCTTCAGCCACGTCAACACCGGCGAGTACCTCGATCTGCGGGGCAAGCACACGCTCCTGGAGCGGGGCGCGGTGGACATCCTCAACATCCACGGCCACATCTCCGACAGTGTGCAGGCGGCGCGGCTGGCGGCGGACTACGGCATCCCGGTCTCGCTTGGCAACACGCCGTTCGAGCTCGGCGTCCACCTCGCGGCGGCGCTCCCGGAGGCGGGGTGGCTGGAGTACTCCTTCCACGACGACCACGGGCTGATCGAGGAGCCGGTGCGCTTCGAGGGCGGCTACGCGATCGCGCCCGAGCGGCCGGGGCACGGCCTGGCGTTGTCGGACAAGGCGCTCGCCGACTCGGGGAGGCCAGGGCTTAACGGCCGCGGCATGCTCTCTCCGAGCGCGTCGGCCGGCCGCGACAACCGAGAGGGAAGGAGGCACGGATGGCAGCGCCGGCAGTGCGCCGCTTCACGGTGGCGGAATTCGAGCGGATGGGCGAGGCGGGCATCTTTGGTGAGGATGACCGGGTCGAGCTGCTCGCGGGGGAGATCGTCACGATGAGCCCGATCAAGGAGCTGCACGTCCTGGTGGTCAACCGGCTCGGCTACCGCCTCTACCGCGCCGTCGGCGACGACCTGACGGTCAGCGTGCAGAACCCGATCCGGCTGGGCGAGCACGACGAGCCGCTGCCCGATCTCGCCGTCCTGCGCGGGGCGGATCGCGGCCTCGCGGACGCGGCGGACGTGCTGCTGGTCATGGAGGTGGCCGACTCCTCGCGCGATTACGACCGCAACCGGAAGCTGCCCCGGTATGCCGCGGCGGGCATCCCCGAGTCCTGGCTCTTCGACCTCGTGGCGGGGATCGCCGAGCGCCACACCGACCCGCACGACGGGCTCTACCGCCGGGTGGCGCTCGCTCGCCGCGGCGAGTCGCTGGAGTCGACAGTGCTGCCCGGCCTCACCATCAACGTGGGCGATATCCTGCCGTGAAGTGGCGTCGGGCCAGCTCTGCCGCCAGAGTGGCTTGTGCGTTGGCCGAGCCGGTGGCATGGGTGATGCGCGCGACCTCGCCCTGCTTATCCTGAGCACAGCGGAGGATCGGTTGCTGTGCATCGGATGGGGCCGTTCACCACGGGGGTGCCGAGGACAGCGATCCTTCGCTGCGCTCAGGATGACAGGGCAACGCGGTGACCCCACCTTTACGCAGCTTACTCGCGGCGTGGGGGACGGGTGGCCTAGGCGAGCGGCTTGACGGTGAAGACGATCACTTCGGGGCCGCCGTCGGGGACGAGGGTGCGGTCGTACCACTGCTCCATGACCTCGCAGTGCGTGCCGCTGACCGGGATGAGCTGGCCCACTTCGGGGAGGATGTCGGTCGGCCGGTTGTCCTCGACGACGCGCCCGTCGACGTCCTCGAAGCGAATCCAGAACCTGGGCTGACGCTCTTCGCGCATCTCCTCCACTCCAGTCGTTGCCGCCGGGACGCCCCCCCCCCCAACTCTGGGGGAGCCTCTCACATCAGCCTGCGTAGCTCTCCCCCAGAGTTGGGGGCGGGGGGGGGGGGGCGATCCCTTACAGCGAGGCGCGGACCTCCTGGATCTGCTCGGCCAGGCGGTCGATCTCCGCCTCGGTGTTGTAGAAGCCGGTGGCGACGCGGTTGACGTGCGGGTAGGGGGTGTAGCGGATGATGACGCCGCGCTCGTAGAGGCGCGCGGTGAGGTCGGGCGGGGTGATGCCGTCGAGGGTGAAGCTGACCAGCCCGGCCATGGCGTCGCGGGGCGTGTGCATGGTCACGCCGTCGAGGGGGGCGAGGGCGTCGTAGCAATAGCGCCCGAGCGCGGCGATGCGGGCGTAGGCCCAGTCCCAGCCGACCTCGTCGGCGATCCAGTCAAGGCTGGTCCCGAGCGCCTTGACGGCGGGCGGGTACTGCGAGACGACCTCGAAGCGCTGGGCGCCCTCGGTCGGGACGAAGTGGCCCTGGTGGTCGCTCATGCCGGGGCGGATGCTCAGGTAGCCCATGAAGGTCTGCCCGATCTCGCCGAGGCGGTCCTGGCGGATGAAGAGGGCGCCGGTGCCGTCGGGGCCGAGGAGCCACTTCTGGCCGGAGCAGGCGTAGGCGTCCACGCCGAGGTCGTAGCAGTTCGACGGCACCATCCCGCCGGCCTGGGCGGCGTCGCAGATGACGAGCGCGCCGACGCTGTGGGCCAAGTCGGCGATCGCGCGCATCGGCAAGACCATGCCGGTGCTCCAGCAGACGTGCGAGAGGACGACGGCTTTGGTCTTGGGGTTGAGCACCTTGCGGAGTTCGGCGAGCGGATCGACCCCCGGCAGGCCGATGTCGGTCATGCGGATCTTCACACCGTGGCGCTGCCTGAGGAGATAGACCGGGTAGAGGCCGCCCGGATGCTCGGTCGTGGCGGTGACGACCTCGTCGCCCGGCTGCCAGTCGAGCCCCATCAGGGCGATGTTCATCCCCTCGGTGGTGTTGTGGGTCAGGGCGACCTCGCGGGGGTCGCAGCCGAGCAGGCGGGCGAGCGAGGCGCGGGTCGCGGCCTTCAGCTCGGCGGAGCGGGCGAAGACGGCCGGGCCGATGCGCCCCTCGGTCAGCTCGATCAGGCAGTAGTCGGTGAGCGCGTCGTGGGCGCGGCGGGGCAGCGGGCCGTTGGTGCCGGTGTTGAGGTAGACGCGCTCGTGGACGGCCGGCAGTTCGGCGCGGATCGCGGCGATCTTGTCCGGGTCGGCGGCCGTGGCGGGCCGTGTGGTGGTCTCGGTAGCCATGCTCCCCCCCTTGCGAAGTGCTGAGTGCTGAGTGCTGAGTGCTGAGCGATGGGTGAGTATATGGCTATCCGGGAGCGGATGCCAAATGGGGCGGTCCCGCGCGGCGCGCGAGGCTGGGTCAGTCGTCGCCGGAGGGGGTGAGGGCGGGGCGGGGGGCGGCGGGGCGATCCGGCGGCGCGGGGGCGGCGCGCGGGGCGAGGGGGCGGACGCGGACGGCCAGGACGGCGGCGGCGGCGGCGAAGCCCATGAAGCTGTTGAGGAGGAGGGAGAGGTGGTAGTTGCCGGTCAGGTCGTAGTCGAGGCCGGCGACGAAGGCGCCGACGCCGGAGCCGACGTTCATGGCGGTGAAGATGAAGCCGAAGATGGTGCCGAGCGAGGCGCGGCCGTAGATGTCGGCGCTGAGCGCGGAGGTGAGGGGGGTGGTGGAGGTCCAGGAGACGCCGAGGACGACGGCGGCGAGGAAGATGCCGGCCAGGTTTTGTCCGGCGAGCAGGAGGATCACGAAGGCGAGGCCGCGCAGGAAGTAGGTCAGGGCGAGTATCGGGCGGTGGCCGGCGCGGTCGGCGACGAAGCCGATCAGCAGCGCGCCGAGGATGCTGCAGCCGCCGACGACCGAGAGGGCGGTCGAGGCGACGGTCTGCATGGCGATGTGGCCGTGGTCGGGCATGTCGAGCAGGTAGGGGACCATGTGGACGGAGGTGAAGCTCATCGTCAGGCCGCAGACGAAGAAGCCGAAGGAGAGCTGCCAGTAGGCCGCCGAGCGGAGCGCCCGGCGCAGGGTCACCGGGGCGGTGGGCGGGGCGGGGGCGTCGTCGGGGCCGGCGGCCCGGTCCGCGCCGGCGCCGGGGGGCGCCTCGCGGACGACCAGGTAGCCGAGGGGGAGCATCACGCCGAGGGCGATGACGGCGAGGGTCCAGTAGCTGACCCGCCAGCCCCAGCCGACCATGATCCAGGTGGCGACCGGGATGACCGCGAGCTGGCCGAAGGCGGCGCCGGAGGTGGCGATCGAGAGGGCCAGGCCGCGGTGTTTGGTGAACCAGGCGCTGACCAGCTTGGTGGTATTCACAGGGGAGGTCGCGGCGAAGGCGACCGAGGCGATCACGCTGTAGAAGAGGTAGATCTGCCAGAGTTGGGTGGCGAGGGTCAGCGGGACGGTCATCAGGGCGGTGGCGGCGACGCCGAGGAGGAGGATGCGCCGGGAGCCCCAGCGGTCGACGGCCCAGCCGATCGCCGGTTGCAGGAGCGAGAGGAGGACGACATTGATCGTGACGGCGGTCGCCAGGTCGGTGCGGCTCCAGCCGAACTCCTCGCTGACCGGCTTGAGGACGACGCCGAAGAGGAAGCGGGCGCCGGAGGAGATGGCGAGGAGGACCGCGACGGTGACGGCGACGAACCAGCCGTAGTAGATGCGGGGCCGCTCCCGTGCCGGGGCCGGAGACTGCATGGCGCCGTATCCTTTCGCGTCGGCGCGACCACCGGAGCCGCGATAACCGCTGTCGCCTGGCGGGGCGCAGGCGGCGGGACCGGGAGGGGGAGGGCGACCGGGGCAAGTGTAGCACGTCGGGCGGCGCGGGGCGGGTCCCGGCGGCGTCGATCCGCGCCGCGGGCAGATGGGGGGAGATTGGGGCCAGGGAGGGGGATTTCGGGGGGGTGATCACCGGCGTTCACAGGCGGGTTTTCCTTATCGTAGCGCCATTTTTCGGTGGCTGTCGAGCGGTTCGTTTCGTTATTTTCCACTTCGCGGGCATTGGCGTCATCCGGCGCGGGGCTGGGCCACCGGTCTGGACAGGTAGGGGCGAAGCGGTAGCACGCCCCGCGGTCGGGGCCTCGCGAGCGGGCCGGCGGCGGGCCGGGCGGGCAGGCACGGGGGGCCTGCCCCTACAACGATTGGCGGCGGCGGGACCGACCGGGGCCGCGGCGGACGCCGAGGGGCGCGCGGGCGGGGGATGGCGACCGGTCCTATCAAGTCGGACCCGCGCCGGGTGGCGGGAGGTGCCAGGCGGCGCCGGGGCGGCGGACGCGGGCGGCGCTGTCCCCTCCTGGCGGGGTGGGGAGGAGGGCCGATAGCGTCGCGCCGGACCATCGCCTACAATTGCGCACGTCAGCGCGCCGCCTGAACCGTTTCCGCCGGTGACTCCTCGACGACGGGCAGAGGGGGTGGCTTTGTCGCGAACGATCCCCGCACCGCCACGACCACGCCCGGCAGGGGGCGGCGGACGGCGGCGCGCGGCCGGGTCCGGGGCGCGCCGGGCCGGCGGCGGCTGTCGTTCCCCCGGCGCTGGCGCTGTTCACCTTCCTGCTGTCGCTCTACGTCCTCACGGCGGGGGGGCACACCTACAGCTACGACGAGGAGACGATGTTCGCGCTGACCGAGAGCCTGGTCGAGCGCGGCAGCGTCGTGATCCCGACCTGCTCGGGCTGCCCGATCCTGCGGGTGACGCCGCTGCGCGACGAGATCAACTACTCGCGGTACGGGCCGGTGCAGTCGCTGGCGGCGATCCCGTTCTACGCGGTGGGCCGGATCGTGGCGGGGGACGATCCGGTGGCGCGCTGGTTCGTGACGCGGTTCGCGGTGTCGTTGCTGAATGCTGTCGTCACCGCGGCGATCGGGGCGCTGCTCTACCGGTTCGCGCGCGACCTGGGGTACGGGGCGCGCCCGGCGCTGGCGATGGCGCTGCTGTACGGGGTCGGGACGCAGGCGTGGCCGCACGCCAAGACGTTCTTCTCGGAGCCGTTGACGACGCTGCTGCTGCTCGGCGCGGTCTACTGCTGGTGGCGGCTCGACGTGGGCGGTGGGCCAAAGGGCGGGAGCTGGTGGGCGGCGGGGGTCGGGGCGGGGTGCGGGCTGGCGATCGCGACGAAGGTGGGGGCGGGGATCGCGGCGCCGGTGCTGGGGCTGGCGGTGGGCTGGACCCTCTGGCGGCTGATCCGGCGGCCGCTGGATACGCCCTCCGCCTTCCGCCCTCCGCCTTCCGCCCTCCGCCTTCCGCCCTCAGTCCGGCGGGCGGCGCGGATCGGGGCGGGCGCGGCGGTGGGGCTGGCCGTGCCGCTGGCTCTGGTCGGGCTGTACAACTACGCGCGGTTCGGGTCGCCGTTCGAGACGGGGTACGGGGCGGGCGAGGTCGGGGCGATCCAGGACGGCAACTTCGGGGTCGGGCTGCGCGGGCTGCTGATCAGCCCCGGCAAGAGCATTTTCCTCTTCTCGCCGGTGGTGGCGCTGGCGCTCCCGGCGTGGGCGCCGTTCGCGCGGCGGCACCGGGCGCTGGCGGCGGTGTCGGGGGGGCTGATCGGGGCGCACCTGCTCTTCTACGCGCGGGTGCCGTACTGGCACGGCGATGTCGCCTGGGGGCCGCGCTATCTCGATTTCGTCCTGCCGCTGCTGGTCCTGCCGCTGGCGGCGGGGATCGCCTGGCTGGGGGGGCGAGCCAAGGAGGCGCGGCGGGCGATCGGGGCGATGGCGGCGGTCGTCGTCGGGGCGGCGGTCGTGGTGCAGGCGCTGGCGGTGCTGGTCAATTTCAACACCGGCTTCAACGCCGTCAGCGAGGGCGACCGGCACTTCCGGCCGGCGAACGCGCCGCTGCGGGTCCACGCGCGCATCCTCCGCGACCGGGTGGGGGTCTGGGCGGCGGCGCGCTTCCCGCGCGAGGACGGGGTGACGCCGGAGGCGGGGATCGCGGCGCGGACGGAGACCGACCCGCTCTGGCCGCGCTTCCTGCCGCGGGAGGTGCGGCTGCGCGTCCACGCGGAGGGGGAGGGGGCGGTGGTCGGCACGCTGGTCTACCAGGACGCGCGCGAGCGCCGCGATCCGCCGCTGCGCCTGGTGGTCCTGGTCAACGGCCGGCCGGCGGCCGACGCGCGGGAAGCGCCGGCCCCGGATGGCCCCGCGCCGGCCGCCTACCGCCTCACCTTCACGATCCGGCCCGCGGGCGGGGGGGGTGAGGATTTCGTCGTCACGATCCGCAACGAGAGCTTCGCGCAACTCGGCCCGACGCGGCTGCTGGCGTTCGCGGCGGCGCGGGGCGGCGAGGAGTTGCCGCCCCGCCGCCGCCCGCTGCTCCTGCCCTTCCCCGACGACACGCCCGACCGTTTCGCCTGGTTCCTGACCGAGCGCAACCAGCACCTGGTCGATCTGTGGCCGTGGTACGTGGCGACGCTGAAGCTGCCGGTCGGGCTGTCGCGCTTGCTGGTCATCGGGGTCGGCGGGGGGGCGGTGCTGGGCCTGGTGGCCGGGGCGCTCGGCCTGTGGCGGTCGTGGCGGACCTCGGCGCCGGCCGTCGGACCATCCGCGAGCCGAGTGAAGGGGGCCGGAGGCCGGGACGCGGCATCGGAGCCGGCGAGGGGATAGCCGGCGAGTATTGGCGCGGGGCGGCGGGCGGCCGTCCCGCTCCATCCTCCCGGGTCTGCTCGGCGTCGGATGCTTCAGCAGCGCGATCGAGAGGTTCCGGCACAGCTTCTCCCGCTTCGCGAGGCTGGTTAGCCACTGTCGCAGCTTTCTCTCGCTCGTCGCCGCGTTGATCGCGATACGCTGATGTGTCGGTCGGCCCAGGGGAGGAGATGGGGGGATGGCACCGCTGGATGGACGCCAAGCAAACCGGCTCCCGGGGTATCCGGCCGACGCCCGGCTCCTGATCATCAACGCCGATGACTTCGGGATGTGCCATGCGAACAACGCGGCCACCCTGCGCGCGTTGCAAGGAGGGATCGTTTCCTCGACGACCTTGATGGCGCCGTGTCCCTGGGCGCCGCACGCGCTGCGGCTGCTCAAGGAGCATCCGGAGATCCCCTTCGGCGTCCATCTCACCGTCATCAGCGAATTTGGCGCCTACCGGTGGGGTCCGTTGTCCTCCAAGGACAAGGTGCCCTCGTTGCTGGATGAGGCGGGCTCCTTCTACCGCCTCGACCGCCGGCAGGAGTTCCTCGCCCGGGCCGAACTGGACGAGGTGGCAGCGGAATTCCGGGCGCAGATCGAGGCCGTCCTGGCCGCGCAGCTCCGGCCCACCCACCTGGACTGGCATTGCCTGGCCGACGGCGGCCGGGCCGATATCTTCGCGATGACCCTCGGGCTGGCCCAGGAGTATGGCCTGGGGCTGCGCACCCACGAGCAGACTTCGGCCGAGCAGTGCCGGCGCGTGAACGTACCCACCACGGACTACGGCGTGCTGGATAGCTACTCGCTGAACACGGCCGGCAAAGCGGCCCGGTACACACAACTGTTGCGCGCGTTGCCGGCGGGGCTCAGCGAGTGGGCGGTCCATCCCAGCCTCGGCGACGCCGAGGCGCAGGCCATGGAACCCGAGACCTGGCAGGTGCGCAAGGCGGACTTCGACTTCCTGATCTCGCACGAGGCGCGCGCTGTCCTGGAAGAGGAAGGGATCGTGCTGGTGGACTATCGAGCGCTACAGAAGCTCCTGCCGCGCTGACCTGTCCGCAGAACCTAACCCAGCCTCCCGCGTCCGTGCCGTCTGTGCGCGGAACCGCTATTACCCGCGCGGTGTACCAGGTACGACACCGGCGCGCAGGCCGCGTTACCGGAGGCGCACGATGAGCCGGATGGGCCGCTACCCGCCTCGCCAGAGGTCCCGCGCACTCGTGGTGCTCGTCGCGCTCATCCTCAGCGCCTGCTCCGGCACGGTCGCGGGCACGCCGACGCCACCGGCGATGGCCACGCCAGCACCGACCGGGACCGCCACCCGAGGTTCCACAGCCACCCCGCCAAGCGCCACCACGAGCGCCCCGCGCGCCACGGCAACCGTCAGGGACAGGGGCGTTACCGGGCATGTCGCGGTCGGTGGGGAGATCGCCTTTACTCTGCTGGCGGATTTCCGGCTTGTGGCGGTGCGACTGGGCGATGGGGAAGTCATTGCGGAGGCGTCCCTCGCCTCCTGGTCGCGGTCGCCGGGGGCCGCCGGGCAGGTCATGGCGCTTGGCCCGGACGGGCGGCGGCTCTTCGTGCTCGTCGCCGGTGAGTCCGGCGATCCGGGGCTGGTCGTGGCGGTCGACGTCGGCACGGCGACGGTCGAGGCGATCCACCCCTTGCCGCGCGAGATCGCGTATCGCGGCCTCGCGGCGGGGTCGCTCACCGGGCGGCTCTACCTCTTCGGCAATCGCCCCGAGCGGGGCGGCCCCCCGCCGTCGCCGGGGCCGCCGCGCTTCGGCACGCCGGCCGCCGATGTCGTCGTGACGGTGCTCGACCCCGCCAGCGGCGCGGTGGAGGCAACCTGGACAGCCAGAGAGGCGGACGGGCGCGACTGGCGGGTCTACCAGGGGGCGGTATCGGGGGACGAACGCCAGATCGTCGTCAGCTATCACGGCCCCGACACCACCGGCATCGATCGCTTCGATGTCGCGGCACGCGCCCGCATGCCCTGCGAGGGGGAGGAGCGCCCAGGGCGAGGCTGCATCGGCGCGCACGGCGGGTTTCGCCTGACCGACGACGGGCTGCTGGCCGCGACTGGGACGGGGGTGATCCTCGAATATGACCGCGAGGGGCGGATGCGACGGGGTTGGGACACGGGCCTCGACCGCACGCACCTGATGGAGTTCGCGGTCGATGACCGGGCGGGGCGACTCTACGCGGTGGGCTCCTGCGGCTACGTGGCCGGCTTCAGCGCCGTCGCCCTGGCGGGCGGGGGCGTCCCCGCCGGACTGACCGCCGCCGGCGAGTGGCAATGGCGCGTTCCCCCGGCCCCGCCACTCGTCACGGCGGACGAGTCCTGCGGGGAACGCCTGGCGGCCGGGCGGGAAACGCTCATTGTGGCGAGCGAAGGGGCGCTGCTCTTCATCGATACGCGCACGGGGCAAGCGGTCCGCAGGGTGGCGACACCCGCGGAACCGCTCGATGTATCCATAGCGATCGCTCGGTAGGTCAAGGACGCTCGGCGGAGTGGCGTGTCTTCCATGGGCAAACGCAACGCCTGGGGCACCCCGCTAGCCCTACTGCTCCGCGTGGCGTGCCAAGAAATCCTCGACCGCAGCGGCGTATCGCTCCGGTTCCTCGATGTCTGGGAAGTGCGCGCTCCGCTCGAAGATGACGAGCTCGGAGTGCGGCAAGCGCCCCGCCACATCGCGGACCAAGTCCACCCCTACGTTGCGATCGTGCAGGCCGACCAGGGCCAGGGTTGGGCAAGTAATGGCACCGATGCGGTCGATGAGTGGGGCTGACTCGCCAGGTGAGGGGCGGGCCAGCGCCCGCGCCATGTCACCGGTGTTGACCAACCCGCTCTCGCGCCAGAGGCGGCGGTTGAAGGCGGCGGCCCGCGGGTCGTGGAAGAGCAGCCGGTCGACGGTCGGCGTGTCGGTGATCTGCCACGCCTGTTCGTGCTTCCGCTCGATCGGCCCCGGCTCGGCCAGCAGCGCGCGGATGCGCCGCTGGATCTCGCCCCGTGCCACGGCTGCCAAGCCGTAGGTTTGGACGAACGGAATCCGCCCCGAAACAGCCACCGAGGGACACTGGAGGACCAGCCGTTCCACCCGGTGGGGGTGGGCCAGCGCGTATTCCAGCGCCAGTTCGCCGCCGAAGGAGAAGCCGAGGGGGACGATCCGCCGGAGGTCGAGGGTCACGCGGAGGGCGTCGAGATCGGCAACGAGGAGCGGCAATGAGTACTGGTCCGGGTTAAGGGGCGGGTCCGACCGTCCGCAGCCGCGTTGCTCGTAGTAGACGACGGTAGTGAAGCGCTCGAGATGGGGGCCGATGGTGCGCTCGAAAGTGTAATTGTTCCCGCCGGGGCCGCCGTGGAGAATGACCAGGGGCGTCGTCCCGTGGGCGGCCCCGGCGATCCGGTACCAGTGCGCGATCCCGTTGACGCGGGCATGGCCCTCGCGATCCATGAGTTGCGCCACGGCATTTCCCTACATCACTGGCCCCGGTTGGCCCGCCAGAGGCTGACCTATTCCGCGTCCGGCGTTCCTGGTTCCGCGAGCGGTTGTTCCCGCGCGCGGCGGGCGAGGGCGGCGGCGCGGACGGCGGCGGCGTGCTCCCAAGCGGCGCGGTCGGCGTCGTCGAGGAGGCGGAGTTTGGGGACCAGCTTGGGCCGGCCGGTGTCATCGAGCGCGACCATGGTGAGGTAGCCGGTGGTGTTATGTCGATGCGAGGCGCCGAAGCCGGGCTGGCTGGAGACCGCGACGCGGACGATCATCGAGGTGGTGCCGGTGTAGACGACGCGGGCGCGGAGGGTGACGATGTCGCCCTCGCGGATCGGGCGGTGGAAGTCGACGCCCTCCATCGAGGCGGTGACGGTGTTGCAGTCGCTGAAGCGGCCGGCGGCGAAGAAGGCGGCCTTGTCCATCAGCGCCATCAGCCGCCCGCCGAAGAGGGTGCCGTACTGATTGGTGTCGGTCGGGAAGACGACCTCGCTCAGTTCGATCTCGACGGCGGGCCGCTCCTCGCGCGCCGGGTCGGGGGATTGCTCGCTGGCGCCGCTCACCGCTGAAACCTCCCTGGCCGGATCGGCGTACACACGGGTGGCGGGCCGAGGCGCGCCCGGCCCCGTTTGCCGTGGCTACCGATTCCTGCATCGCTGTGCCATAATAGGCGGTGTATTGCCATCGGTTCGGCCCGTCCCGCAGCGCCCGCCGGCCGGATGCCGCGCGGCGTGCCGACCCGTGCCGCCGGCCCGGCTGGGCGATGGCGAGCGCGAGGGGAGTGTACCCCGTTCCGGGCTGGCGCGCGGCGCGCGGCGGTCCAAATAAGGAGAAGACCGGCCCATGCGCGACCTCTCGGGAAAGACGTTCGGCTCCTACCGCCTCGAAGAGCCGCTGGGCCGGGGCGGGATGGGCGAGGTCTACCGCGCGCGCCACCTCCGCCTGACCAACCGCCTGGCGGCGGTGAAGGTGCTGCCCTCCTACCTGGCGAGCGAGCCGGACTTCCTGCGCCGCTTCGAGCAGGAGGCCAATAGCGCCGCCGCGCTCGACCACCCGAACATCCTGCCGATCTGGGACTACGGCGAGCAGGAGAGCATCCCCTACCTGGCGATGCCGCTGGTCACCGGGGGGACGCTGAAGGAGCTGCTGGAGCGCGAGGGGCCGCTGCCGCTCGACCGGGCGGAGGAGTACCTGAGCCAGATCGGCGCGGCGCTCGACTACGCGCACGGGCGGGGGATCATCCACCGCGACGTGAAGCCGGCCAACATCTTCCTGCGCGACGACGGGCGCCCGCTGCTGGCCGACTTCGGCATCGCCAAGGCGATCGAGGCGGGGCAGGACCAGGGGCTGACCCGCGCCGGGACGGGGGTGGGGACGCCGGAGTACATGGCCCCGGAGCAGATCGAGGGGCGGGCGGAGGCGCGCAGCGACCTCTACTCGCTCGGCGTGGTGCTCTACCAGATGCTGACCGGGCGGGTGCCGTACAGCGGCGGCACGCCGTACGAGATCGCCTATAAGCAGATGTACACGCCGCCGCCGCCGATCCGCGAGCTGAACCCGAACCTGCCCGCGTCGGTCGAGCGGGTGCTGCAGCGGGCGCTGGCGAAGGCGCCGGAGGAGCGGTACGGCACGGCGCGCGAGTTCGCCAACGCCTTCAGCCGGGCACTCGACGAGGCGGACTTGCCGCACGACCAGCGCACCGTCCCGCTGGCGGTCGCGCCCGGCGCGACGGTGGTGTCGCCCGGCACGCCGCCGCCCGGCCCCTACGGGCCCTACGGGGGCGACGCCGCCCACCACGCCACCGCCGGCGCCGCCCTACTACGGTGGCGGCACCCCGCCGCCCCCGCCGGACCGGCCGGCGGCCGCCCGCGCCGCGCCAACCGGCTGCCGCTGATCCTGGCCGGGGTCCTGGGGGCGATCCTGCTGCTCTGCGTCGGGGGATCGCCGCGCTGGCGGCGTTCAACCGCGGGGGCGACCCGACCGCGACGGTGGGGCGCGCGCCTCAGCGGGCCGGCCGGGACGCAGGCGGCGATCTCGACGCAGGCGGCGGCGGCGATCGCCAGCGCCAACGCCGGGGTGGCGGGCGCCCCGGCGACGCAGACGGCGATCGCGCGCGACGGCAGCGCGACCGCGACCGCCTTCATCAACGAGACCAACGCGACGGCGACCGCCCTGACCCGCGAGACGAGCGCGACGGCGACCGCGATCCAGCGCGAGCAGCAGGACGGGTTCGCGACCGCGACGGCGCAGGCGCGGGCCGACGCGGGCACGGCGACGGCGCAGGCCCGCAACGAGCTGGCGACGGCGACGGCGGGGGCGCAGCGGGACGCGGCGGCGACGCAGACGGCGACCGCCCAGGCGCGCGCGGCGGCGACGGCGACGGCCGCGGCGGCGGGGACGGCCACGGCCCAGGCCCAGCCGACGCGCACCCCGACGACCGCCCCGACGCCCCCGACGACCACCGCCCCGACCACCGACGCCGCGCCCCGACGCCGCGGCCGACGGGGGCGCGGCGGCCAGCCCGACCAGCCGGCGACCGGGCCGAGCCCGACCGCGGGCGCCAGCCCGACCGCGGCGGGCGGCGGGGGGACGGCGGGGAGTTGGGGGCCGGCGCTGCCGGCGCTGAGCGGCGGCAAGGCGTACAGCGATCCGGGCGGGCGCTTCTCCTTCAGCGTGCCGCAGCCCTGGACGGAGGACACCGACACCAGCGCCGAGGTGCAGTTCGACGCGCCGGACACCCAGGCGACGATGAACGTGACGCTCGAGACCGTGCCGGCGAGCGTGACGCTCGAGCAGTACAACAGCGCGGCGGAGCGCAACATCAAGCAGCAACTGCCGGACTATCAGCAGGTGGCGCTCGACAAGGTCACGATCAACGGGCAGCAAGCCTACCGGCGGATCTACAAGGCCACGGTGCAGGGCGCGCTGATCCAGATCCAGCAGGTCTACTTCGTCGCCGATGGCCGGGCGCACGTCCTGACTTTCGCCAGCCTGCCGGACGACTTCGCGCAACTCGGCCCGGTGTTCAACCAGATCGCCGGGACGTACAAGCCGGGGGCGTAGGGCGGAGGACGCGCAGCGTAGGGAGAAGGGCGGAGGCGGCCCTATGCTATACTCCCGCGGAGGGCGGGGACGCCGGCGAACGGGCTGCGTGCGTCCGGCGATGTGTCGCGGGCGCGGGTGAGGCGGCGGCGCGGACCGGCGGAGAGACCGGGGTAGGCGAGTGGACGAACTGACCGCGCCGCGCGCGCACCGGGCGGACGGCCCGCGCCTCGGCAGGGCCGATCTGCACATCCACACCGCCCACGGCGACGGGCTCGACTCGGCCGAGGCGATCGTCGACTGGGTCGAGGAGCGGACCGATCTCGACCTGATCGCGATCACCGACCACGACGAGGTCGAGGCGGGGCTGCGCGCCCGCGACTACGCGGCGCGGCGCGGCTACCGGGTCGGGGTGGTGCCGGGGGTGGAGATCACCACGCGCGGCGGGCATCTGCTGGCGCTCGGCGTGGACCGCCCGTTCGCGATGCTGCGCCCGCTCGAAGAGTCGGCCGACGCGGTGCGCGCGGCGGGGGGGGTGTGCATCGTCCCGCACCCCTATAGCTGGCTGACGACGAGCATCGGGGCGCGCGGGCTGCGGCGACTGCTGCCGCCGGGCGGGCCGCCGAAGATCGACGGGATCGAGCTGTGGAACCCCTCGCTGGCGGGGAAGGTCGCCCACGAGCGCGCGCGGGTCGAGAACGTGCTGCGCCTGGGGCTGGCGGAGGTCGGGGGGAGCGACGCGCACGCGATCCCGTTCGTCGGCAGCGCCTACACCACCTTCCCCGGCCGCACCTGGGACGATTTCCGGGCGGCGCTCGGCGCGCGGACGACCCGTGCCTACGGGCGGTTCTGGTCGGCGGCGGAGGTGCGCCCGATCGCGGTCCGGCAGACGGCGCGGGCCTGGTTCGTCACCCCGGTGGTGAAGGTGCGGCGCACGCTGGCGCGCCGGGGGACGGCGGAGGCGCCGGCGCCATGAAGATCGCGCTCGTCTCCCCCTACGACTTCACCTATCCGGGCGGCGCGAACGAGCACATCGCCCACCTCGCCGCGGAGTACCGCCGGCTGGGCCACGAGACGCGCATCCTGGCGCCGGCGGCGTCGCACCGCCAGCCGCCGGCCGACCCGGACTTCTACCGGATCGGGCGGCCGGTGCCGATCCACGGCAACGGCTCGACCGCGCGGATCACCCTCTCGCTGACGCTGTCGCGCCAGGTCAAGGCGATCCTGGCGCGCGAGCGGTTCGAGGTGGTCCACCTGCACGAGCCGCTGATGCCGGCGCTGCCGCTGACGGTCCTCTACCACTCCGACGCCTGGAACGTCGGGACGTTCCACGCCTTCGCCGAGTCGAACCTCGCCTACTTCTACGGGCGCCCGCTGCTGCAGCCGTTCGTGGAGCGGCTGGACCGGCGGATCGCGGTGTCGCGGCCGGCGGCGGACTTCGTGGGGCAGTACTTCGGCGGCGACTACGAGATCATCCCGAACGGGATCGACCCGTCGCGCTACGGGGAGGACCACGGGATCGCGCCGCTGCCGGAGTACCGGGACGGGCGGCCGACGATCCTCTTCGTGGGGCGCTTCAACGAGGAGCGCAAGGGTTTCCGCTACCTGCTGCGGGCCTTCCCGCTGGTGCGCGAGCAGTTCCCGGACGCGCGGCTGCTGGTGGTGGGGCGGGGGGACGTGCAGCGTTACCGGGACTTCCTGGCGCAGAAGGGCCTGGAGGGGGTGGAGTTCGTCGGCTACGTGGAGAACGACCTCCTGCCGCGGTATTATGTCAGTTGCGATCTCTTCTGCGCGCCCTCGACGCGGGGCGAGAGCTTCGGGCTGATCCTGCTGGAGGCGATGGCGTCGGGGCGGGCGGTGGTGGCGTCGCGCATCCCCGGCTACGAGGGGGTGATCGGGCACGGGGAGGACGGCTGGCTGGTGGCGCCGCAGGACCCGGTCGCGCTGGCGCTGGCGCTGGTGCGGCTGCTGGCCGACCGGGAGCGGCGCGCGGCGCTCGCCGCGGCGGGGCGCCGGCCGGCGCGGCCGGTCTCGGGGGGGCCGATCGCGCGGCGCGTCCGGGGGCTCTACCAGGAGCGGCCGCAGGCGGATTGGCGCCGGCCGGCGCGGAGCGCGCGCCGGCGTCGCGGGTCGTGGCGCTATGATCAACGAGCGGATGCAGGCGTGGGGGCGCGCGCGGGCGCAGCAGATCGCGCGGCTGCTGCTGTGGACCGGGCTGACGCCGAACGCGCTGACGCTGATCGGGCTGCTGCTCAACTGCGCGGTGGCCGGGGTGCTGGCGGGCGGCTGGCTGCGCTGGGGCGGGGTGCTGGTGCTGGCGGCGGGGCTGTTCGATCTGCTCGACGGCGCGATGGCGAAGGTGACCGACCAGACGACGCCGTTCGGGGCGTTCCTCGACTCGACGCTCGACCGCTACTCGGAGGTGATCCTCTTCGGCGGCCTGCTGCTCCACCTGCTCTCCACCCCCGACGCGCGCCAGGGGGCGCTGCTGATCTACCTGACGATCACCGGCTCGATCCTGGTGTCCTACGCGCGCGCGCGGGCGGAGGCGCTCGGCTACAAGCTGCAGGTCGGGCTGCTGGCCCGCCCGGAGCGCATCCTGATCCTGGCGGCCGGGCTGGTGCTGGGGCAGGTCATCGCCGCGCTCTGGCTCCTGGCGATCTTCACCAACATCACCGCGGCCCAGCGCATCTACCACCTCTGGGCCACGGCGGGGCGCCGACCGCGTCGGGCGGAGGACTGAGGCCGAGGGGCGCGACGGCCCCCCCGCCCCCCAACTTTGGGGGGAGAGGGTGCGGGCGGGGCGTCGGGTCTTCGGGGAGGTTCCCGGCCGGCGCCGCCTCTGCCCTTCGGGGGTGGGGCGCGGGCCGGTTGGCGCGCGTTTCCGCTATACTGCGCCCACACCGAGTGCGTTAGCCGCGTCCGCCCGCCGTGGGGCGGGCGGAGGATGGACCCTGCGTGAAAGGAGGCCCGCGTGTCAGGGATACCCGATCGGACGGCCTACCCGCCGCCGGCCGAGCCCGCCGCGCCGGGGGCGAGTCGGCGGTCGCGGCCGGGGCCGCGGCGCCGGAGCCGCGGATCGACCAGACGATCGAGGGGCGCACCGGGGCGGCCTTCGAGGTCTTCGAGGGGGAGCGGATCCTGATCCGCGACTGGTCCGGCAAGCAGACCTGCGTGATGGTCGCGTTCAAGCGCGACGACCCGGACGAGTACCTGTCGACCGCCAACACGCGGAAGGGCTCGGGTCGGTGATGCTGCGGCAGGGGGCGATCCTGGTCAGCAACCGGCGCAACTGGATGCTGCGGCTGGACGAGGACACGGTCGGGCGGCACGATCTGCTCCTGCCGGCCTGCGACCGGCGGCGCTACCTCGACTACTACGGGCTGCCGGACCACGCCAACTGCCGCGACAACCTGGCGGGCGCGCTGGCGCCGCACGGCATCGCCGAGGGGCGCATCCCGGACCCGGTCAACCTCTTCATGCACGTCGCGATCCTGGAGCGGGGCGATCTGGAGATCCGCCAGCCGCTCTCCGAGTCGGGCGACGAGGTGGTCTTCGAGGCGCTGACCGATTTGATCGTGGCGGTCTCGGCCTGCCCGCAGGACCAGAACCAGACCAACGGCTTCAACCCGACCGACCTCCTCTTCCGCGTCCTGCCCAACCCGCACCGGGCGCGACCGGAGACGACGGGCGAGGCGACGGACGAGCCCGGCCGGCGAGGCGGCCGCGACGGGCGAGGGGGGACGTGGACCGACGCGCCGGGGGAGCGGATCGGGGGCTGATTGACAGGGCCGCGGCAGCGGCCTAGAATGACAATAACTCCCGACCGAACCGACGACAGGGGATCTTCCAGGGGCGCGGGCAGCGCGGGTGGGGCGAACGACGGAGAGGATCGCGCCGATCCGCGGGCGCGGGCGACGCCGGGATCGGGGGAGAAAGGGTGCGGGTCACGATGAAGCGGCACTCGGATGGCTGGGGCGCGCGCGCGGGGGCGGTGCTCCTGGTGCTACTGCTCGCGCTGCTGGCGGCCTGGGCGAGGCGAGCAGCACGCCGGCCCCGGCCGGGGGCGCCGGGAGCGGGGCGGCGACGGTGGCCCCGACCGCCACGACCGCCGCGCGCGCGACGACCGGGGCGGCGGCGACCGGCGCGGCAGCGACGTCACCGGCGCAGGCCGGGGCGAAGCGGCAGGTCAAGCTGGGGGTGGCGATCAGCCTGACGGGCGACGCGCAGGTCTACGGGACGACCCAGCGCAACGGGGTGCAGCTCGCGGTCGAGGAGATCAACGGCGGCAACCTGATCCCCGGCGTCGAGCTGGTCCCGGTGATCGAGGACGACGGCAGCAAGAAGGACCAGGGGATCACCGTCTTCGAGAAGCTGATCCGCACCGACAACGTGATCGCGATCGTCGGCCCGACGCTGAGCAACACGGCGGTCTCGGCCGACCCGATCGCCCAGCAGGCGGGGGTGCCGGTCCTGGCCGTCTCCAACACCGCGGGCGGGATCGTGGAGATCGGCGACTTCATCTTCCGCGACTCGCTCTCCGAGGCCCAGGTGATCCCCACCACGATCAAGACGGCGAAGGAGAAGCTGGGGCTGAAGCGGGTCGCGATCATCTACGGCAACGACGACGCCTTCACCAAGTCGGGTTACGACGTCTTCCAGAAGGCGCTGCAGGACAACGGCATCGAGATCGCCTCGACGCAGACCTACGCCAAGGGCGACACCAACTTCGCGGCGCAGTTGACCGCGATCCGGGGAGCAACCCGGACGCGGTGATCGTCTCGGCGCTGGCGAACGAGGGCACGCAGATCGTCGTCCAGGCGCGGCAGCTTGGCCTGAGCAAGCCGATCATCGGCGGCAACGGGCTGAACTCGCCGGCGATCATCAAGAACGCCGGGCAAGCGGCGGAGGGCGTGATCGTGGGGGCGGCCTGGAACTCGGCCAACGACGCGCCGGAGAACAAGCGGTTCATCGAGGCCTACAAGGCGAAGTTCGCCAACGCCGAGCCGGACCAGTTCGCGGCGCAGGCCTACGCGGGGATCTACATCCTGGCGGAGGCGCTGCGGATCGCCGGGCCGAACGCCGACCGCGCGGCCTTGCGCGACGCGATGACGCGGGTCAAGAACGTGCCGACCGTGCTCGGCCCCTTCAGCTTCAAGGAGAACCGGGACGGCGACCACCCGCCGGTCGTGCAGATCGTGAAGGACGGCAAGTTCGACATCTTGAAGTAGGGAGTCGGGAGTCGGGAGTCGGGAGTAGCGGCGTCGGCCACGGCGAAGCCGACGCCGCTACTCCCGACTCCCGACTCCCAACTCCCGACTCCCCGAACGGAGTGGGCGCGGCGTGTTCGCCGGTGTGGACTGGTCGCAGCAGTTGCTCAACGGGCTCTTCGCGGGGAGCGCCTACGCGCTCTTCGCGGTGGGCTACACGCTGATCTTCGGCGTGCTCGACATCCTCAACCTGGCACACCACTCGATCTACATGCTCGGGGCCTTTTTCGCGCTCGCCCTGGTCACCGGCAGCGTGCGCGGGCTGGGGGCGCTGCCGCTGACGCTGCCCTTCTGGGCGGCGCTGCTGGCGGCGATGATCCTGGCCGGATTGGTCGGGGTGCTGCTCGACCGGATCGCCTTCGCGCCGCTGCGGCGCCGGCCGGACACCCATTTCGCGGGGATGATCAGCAGCATCGCCATGGCGATCATCTTCGAGGCGCTGGCGATCCGCGCGTTCGGGGCGGCGCCGTCGCAGTTCCCGTTCGACGCGGTCCCGGTCACGCCGGTGGCGATCGGGACGGCGATCCTGCCCTTCAGTTGGGCGCTGGTGATCGTCGCCTCGCTGATCCTGGTGGTGGCGCTGACGGTGCTGCTGCGCTACAGCCGGCTCGGCCGGGCGATCCGCGCGGTGGCGGAGAACCCGAAGGCCGCGCGCCTCCTCGGCATCGACGTCGAGCGGACCATCGGGCTGAGTTTCTTCATCTCCGCGGCGCTCGGCGGCGTGGCCGGCATCCTCTACGGGCTGGCGGTCAACCGGCTCGACCCGCTGATGGGGCGGCCGGTCGAGCTGAAGGGGCTGGCGGTGATCATCGTCGGGGGGATGGGCTCGGTGCCGGGGGCGGTGCTGGGTGGCTATATCCTGGGGCTGACCGAGGTGCTGAGCATCGCGCTCACCCGCACCTCGGCCTACCGGGACGCGATCGCGTTCGTGCTGCTCTTCCTGATCCTGGTCGTGCGGCCGCGGGGGCTGCTGGGGACGCGGAGCGTGCGGGAAGCGTGAGCGCGGGCGGGGGGCGGCGGCGATGGGGTTCCTGACCAACGCGACGACGCTGCAACTGGTCGCGATCAACGCGCTGCTGGCGCTGAGCATCTACTTCACGCTGGCCTGCGGCCAGCTCTCGCTGGCGAGCGCGGCGTTCATGGCGCTGGGGGCCTACAGCAGCGCGGTGCTGACGACGCGGCAGGGCTGGCCCTTCGCGGCGGCGCTGCTGGCCGCGGCAGTCGTCCCGACCGTCGTCGCCCTGGTCGTCGGGCTGCCGACGCTGCGGCTGCGGGGGGTCTTCCTGGCGATCGCGACGATCGGGCTCGGCGAGGTGCTGCGGATCGTCATCGTCGGGATCGACGCGATCGGCGGGGCGGAGGGGATCCGGACGATCCCGGTCAAGACGGCCGGCTGGCACCTGGCGCTGGCGCTGGGAGCGACGCTCTTCGTCGCCTGGCGGCTGCGCGGCTCGCGGATGGGCTACGCCTTCGAGGCGATCCGCGAGGACGAGAGCGCGGCGCGGACGATGGGGATCAACACCACCTTCTACAAGCTGACGGCGTTCGTGCTCAGCGCGGCGGTGGCGGGGCTGGCGGGGGGGCTGAAGGCGCACCTCTTCCGCGCGATCACCCCGAACGATTACGGCTTAGCGCTGGCGGTGGAGATCCTCTCCTTCGCGATCGTCGGCGGCGCGGTGTTCTTCGCCGGCCCGGTCCTGGGGGCGGCGCTCCTCACCTGGCTGCCGGAGATCCTCCGCACTGGGGCGCTGCGCCGGCTCGGCCTGGAGCCGGGCTGGCAGACGCTGCTGCTGAACGGGGTGATCCTGCTGCTGGTGATCCTCTTCCTGCCGAACGGGCTGATCAGCCTCTTCGCGCGGCGGCGGCGACCGGCGCCGCTCTCGTCGTCCGATCGGGGTCAGGAGTCGCAGCCGCTCCTGCCGGGAGCGCCGGGGGAGGCCGATGTCGGCACTCCTGCGCGTTGAGGGGCTGAGCCGCCACTTCGGCGGCGTCCGGGCGGTCGACGACGTCTCCTTCGCGGTGGGGGAGGGGGAGGTCGTCGGGCTGATCGGGCCGAACGGCGCCGGCAAGACGACGGTGATCAACCTGCTGTCGGGGCTGCTGCCCCCGACGGCGGGGCGGGTCGAGTTCGCCGGGACGCGGCTGGACGGCCTGCCGCCCTACCGGATCACGCGCGCGGGGGTGGCGCGCACCTACCAGAACATCCGCCTGTTCGGCGGCCTCTCGGCGCTCGACAACGTGATCGTCGGCACGCACATCAGGACGCGCGCCCCGTTCGCCGCGCGGCTGCTCTTCCTGCCGGGGGTGCGGCGCGAGGAGGCGGCGGCGCGGGAGGCGGCGCGGCGGCAGCTCGACCGGGTGGGGCTGGCGGCCCGCGCGGGGACCGCGCGACGAGCCTGCCCTACGGTGAGCAGCGGCGGCTGGAGATCGCGCGCGCGCTGGCCGCGGGGCCGCGCCTGCTGCTGCTGGACGAGCCGGCGGCGGGGATGAACCCGGCGGAGATGGCGACGCTGATCGCGCTGATCCGCGCGCTGGCCGCGGAGGGGCAGACGATCCTGCTGATCGAGCACAACATGCAGGTCGTCATGAGTGTCTGCGAACGGATCGTGGTCCTCAACTTCGGGCGCAAAATCGCGGAGGGGACGCCGGCGGCGATCAGTCGCGACCGCGAGGTGATCGCGGCGTACCTGGGGGAGGAGGAAGGCGATGTCAGCGGGCAGTGAGCAGGGCACGGAACGGCGGGCGGAGGGGCGGGCGGAGCGCAGCCGTGGCCTGGCGATCCTGCCGGCTTCGACAGCGCGCGTTACGTGGTAGGGGTGGGTCATCGACTCGCAAGGCGCGGCAACTTCACCTCCACCGAGGTGCTGGATGCCTCGGCCCGCGCGGCCGCCGACCGGCGCGATCGGCAGCGGGTTGGCCGAGCGTGGTGTCCGATGGGTCATGGCGGTCTGCGCGGTTGGCGAGAGCGACCACCGGCGTGACGGCAGATCAGGGCAGGGATGAGGAGGGACCCTATGGCTGACCCGCGCGAGGTGCTGGAACGGAGCCGGACGATCGCGGTGGTGGGGCTGTCGACCAGCCCGGAAAAGGCGGCGCACCAGATCCCGCGGCAGTTGCAGGAGGCCGGGTTCCGGATTATCCCGGTGCATCCCTCGGCCGAGGAGATCCTGGGGGAGCGGGCCTACCGGCGGCTGGGCGACATCCCCGAGCCGATCGACGCGGTGGAGGTGTTCCGCCCGGCGGACGAGGCGCCGGGCGTGGCGCGCGAGGCGGTCGCGGCGGGGGCGAAGGCGCTGTGGCTGCAGCTCGGGATCGCGTCGGAGGAGGCGCGGCGGATCGCGGAGGGGGCCGGGCTCGATTACGTCGAGGACCGCTGCATGGGGGTGGAGCAGCGGCGGTATGAGATCACCAAGCGGGGTGACGCCGGGTAGGGGCGCGGGGGCGGCTGGGGAGGTCTAGGGGCGAGGTGGCAAAGGCCCCTGATCGGCACGGTAACCCCGTTCTCGATTGCCACGCGAGAGGCGGGGAGACCGGGCGGGTTTGAAACCCGCCCCTACCAGTGGCGTGGTTGCCGGATGGGACAGGGAAGGGCGAAGGCCGGGACAGATGCTCGAAGTCAGCGATCTGCGTGTCGCCTACGGCCAGATCGAGGCGGTCAAGGGGGTCTCGTTCCGGGTGCCGGACGGGCAGATCGTCACGCTGGTGGGGGCGAACGGGGCCGGGAAGACGACGACGCTGGCGGCGATCTCGGGGCTGCTGCGGGCGCGGGGTGGGCGGATCACCTTCGACGGGCGCGACCTGACCCGGCTGGGGCCGCACCGCATCGTCGGCCTGGGGGTGGTGCAGGTGCCGGAGGGGCGCGACATCCTGGCGACGATGACGGTGCTGGAGAACCTGCAACTGGGGGCCTACGGGCGGCGCGACGGCGAGGGGGTGCGCCGCGACATGGCGCGGCTGCTGGAGCGCTTCCCGATCCTGGGGGAGCGGCGGGCGATGCCGGCGGGCGCGCTCTCCGGCGGCGAGCAGCAGATGCTGGCGATCGCGCGCGGGCTGATGGCGCGGCCGCGCGTCTTCCTGCTCGACGAGCCGTCGATGGGGCTGGCGCCGCAGCTCGTCCGCGAGATCTTCCGCATCGTGGCGGAGTTGAAGGCGGAGGGGAACACGATCCTGCTGGTGGAGCAGAACGCGCGCAAGGCGCTGGCGATCTGCGACTACGCCTATGTGATGGAGAGCGGGCGGATCACGCTCGAAGGCGCGGGGGCGGA
>JAUJMV010000001.1:713489-717001 GCA_030446685.1 Thermomicrobiales bacterium
GCGACGATCCAGGAGGGCTATTACTACCCCTGGCGCTCGCGGCTCGACGCCTGGCACGGTGAGGACGCCTACCTGGCCGCCCTGCGCCGGCGCCTGCGCCCGGACGCCGACGTGCTGGACGCGGCCTGCGGCCACGGCGAGGTGGCGATCGCGATCGCGCCGCGGGTCAGGTCGGTGCTTGGCTACGACCGCACGGCCGCCTGGATCGAGCTGGCGCGGCGGGCGGTTGCCGAGCGCGGGCTGGCGAACGCGACGTTCGTCCGCCACGACTCCTCGCCCGCGGCCAACGGCGGCCGGGCGCGCCTGCCTGTCCCGGACGCGTCGTGCGATCTCCTGATCTGCAGCAAGGGGCCATTCCACTGGATCGAGGACGCCCGGCGGGTGGCCCGGCCGGGCGCGGTCCTGCTGATGCTGGTGCCGGACGCCACGCCCCTCACCCCCTGGCACGCCTGGCTGCCCGAGGCCCTGCGCTGGCGGCCCGCCGACGACCCGCACTGGGCGCGCCCGGCGATCGAGGGCCGGCTGGCGGCGGCCGGGCTGGCGCTCGACAGTTGGTGGAGCTACGACGTGCCGGAGCGGTTCCCGGACCCCGCGCAGTTGTATGCCTGGCTCGCCTGGGGCGCGACGCCGGACGAGGTTCCCCCGTTCGGCGCGGTCCGGCCGGTCCTGGAGCGCATCTTCGCGGAGCATGGCGACGCCGAGGAGGTGGCGATCCGCCACCGCCGCTACCTGTGGACGGCGGTGGTGCCGGGCTGAGCCCGACGGGGCGCGGGGCCGGGCCGCGACAGATCGCCTCACCCCCCGCTATCGGAGGCGGGGCTGGGGGGAGGAGCCAAGACCGATGGCCGCGATCGTCGCCACGGACCTCAGCAAGACCTACCGCTTCCACCGCAAGGCGCCGGGGTTGCGCGGCTCGATCGCGAGCCTCTTCCGGCGCGAGACGCTGGAGACGCGCGCGGTGGACGGGGTGTCGTTCGCGATCGAGGCGGGGGAGGTCGTCGGCTTCCTGGGGCCGAACGGCGCGGGCAAGACGACGACCCTGAAGATGCTCTGCGGGCTGCTCTACCCGAGCGGCGGCGCGGCGCGCGTGCTCGGCCACACGCCGGCGCGGCGCGAGGCGGCCTACCTGCGGCGGATCGCGCTGGTGATGGGGCAGAAGAACATGCTCTGGTGGGACATCCCGGCGATGGAGACGCTGCTGCTGCACAAGGAGATGTACGGCCTGGCGGAGGCGGAGTTCCGGCGCACGACGGACGAGCTGGCGGAGATCCTGGAGGTCGGGCACCTGCTGCGGGTGCAGGTGCGCAAGCTCAGCCTGGGCGAGCGGATGAAGATGGAGCTGCTGGCGGCGCTGGTCCACCACCCGGAGGTGCTCTTCCTGGACGAGCCGACGATCGGCCTCGATGTGGTCGCACAGGGGCGGGTGCGCGACTTCCTGCACCGGCTCAACCGGGAGTACGGCACGACGATCCTGCTGACCAGTCACTACATGGACGACATCGAGCAGCTCTGCCCGCGCGTGCTGGTGATCGACCGCGGGTGGCTGGAGTTCGACGGCGCGCTGGCGACGCTGGTGGAGCGGGCGGCGCCGCACAAGATCGTCAGCGCGGTCTTCGCCGCGCCGGTGCCGCGCGCGGTCGCCCGCGCGGCGCTGCCGGGCCTGGACGCGGGGGACGCGGAGGAGCTGCTGAAGATCAGCCTGACGGCGCCGCGCGAGGAGGTGGCGGACGTGGCCGAGCGGCTGCTGCGGCTGGGGCGGATCGTCGACCTGAGCGTCGAGGAGGCGCCGGTGGAGGAGATCATCCGCGGGATCTTCCGGCCCGCGGCGGACCCGGTCGTCGCCGGTGGGGGCCGGTCGTGAGCGCGGCGCGGACGCTGCGCGTGGTCTGGCGGCTGACGGCGGTCAACGTGATGATGACGCTCGAGTATCGCGGGGCGTTCCTGATCTACATGTTCAACACCGTCGCCGACCCGACGATCTCGCTGCTGGTCTGGCTGGCGGTCGCCGACCAGGGCGTGGCGCTGCCCTACGACCGCGCGCAGTTCGTCACCTATTATGTCATGTTGAGCGTCACCGCGATGCTGACGGCGACCTGGCTGGGATCCTACCTGGCCGAGGCGATCCGGCTGGGGAAGCTGTCGCCGTTCCTGCTGCGCCCCGCGCCGTACATCCTCGGAATGGTGGGGAACAACCTCGGGGAGAAGATCATCAAGCTGCCGCTGCTGCTGCCGCTGGTGGGGCTCGTCGCGATCTTCTTCCGCCACGATCTGCGGCTGCCGACCGACCCGCGCGCCTGGGCGCTCTACCTGCTGTCGCTGCCGCTGGCGGCGACCGTCGCCTTCCTGCTCGATTATGTGATCGGGTCGCTGGCCTTCTGGGTCGAGGACGTGAATGGGCTGCTGCGGATCCGGACCCTGCTCGGCGCGTTCCTGGCGGGGCAGTACGTCCCGCTGGCCCTCTTCCCGGGCGAGCTGTCCGGCCTGCTGGCGGCGCAGCCGTTCCGCTACACACTGTCGTTCCCGCTGGAGATTCTCACCGGGCAACTGTCGGGGACGGCGCTGGCTGCCGGCTTCGCCTGGCAGGCCGGCTACTGCATCGGGCTCTGGGCGCTCTACCGCCTCCTCTGGCGGTTCGGGCTGCGGGCCTACTCGGCGGCGGGGGCGTAGATGGCGGGGTGGGAGTCGCCAGCGCCGCAGCCGCGCGAGTCGCTGGCCCGGCAGGTCGTGCGCCACCTGCGGGTGTGGCGGCAGTTCGTGGTGATGGCGTTCGTGCGCGAGGCGGAGTATCGGGTCAACTTCTTCGTCAACGTCTTCGACGGGGTCGCGCAGTTGGCGCTGGCGGTCGCCACCTTCCTGCTGATCTACCAGTACACGGACGAGATCGCTGGGTGGTCGCGGGCGGAGGCATTGATGCTGGTCGGCATCTATCGCACCGTCGCGGGGCTGATCGGCCTGCTGATCGAGGCGAACATGATGGCGATCCCGGGGTATATCCGCGAGGGGGAGATGGATTTCCACCTGCTGCGCCCGGTATCGAGCCAGTTCCTGGTCAGCCTGCGGCGGCTGCGCCTGGACGAGGCGGTCAACATGGCGATCGGGCTGGGGCTGGCGATCTACGCGGGCAATCAGGCGGGCGTGCGCTGGAGCGCGCTCGGCGTCCTGGAGGCGGCGGCGTTCATGCTTTGCGGGGTCGTCCTCCTCTACGCGCTCTGGTTCGCCACGGTGACGCTGTCGTTCTGGCTGGTGCAGGTGGACACGCTCGATCAGCTCTTCTTCGGGCTGTTCGAGACGGCGCGCTACCCGGTCACCTTCTTCAAGGGGGCGGTGCGGGCGCTGCTGACCTTCGCCGTGCCGGTCGCCTTCGCCACCACCTTCCCGACGCAGGCGCTGCTCGGCCAGGCGGATCGCCGGCTGCTGCCGGTCGGGCTCGGGCTGGCGGCGCTCGGCCTGCTCGGCACGCGGGCGTTCTGGAACCACGCGGTGCGGCACTACGGCAGCGCCAGCAGCTAGCG
>JAUJMV010000001.1:717101-730195 GCA_030446685.1 Thermomicrobiales bacterium
CTAACGGGGCGATCCCAGACCGAGAACGTCGCTTACGGCAAGCGAAAATGCCGGCAAGAGGGCGGAGGAAGCATGCATCCCGGCCGTGAAGACGCCATGCTCACGGTAGCGGCTGCCGTCCAGGGTGAGGACGGTAATGGTCTGGTTCAGCGGGTTGACGATCCAGTATTCCGGGATTCCCGCTTCCGCATACTCCCGGCGCTTCACGGTCAGATCGCGCCCCGGCTCATCGGCGCTGACGATCTCCAGCACGAGATCGGCGCCGACCCAGTAGCGCTCCTGGTTCCGGGGATCGGCGGCGTCCAGCAGGAGGAGCAAGTCCGGCTCGCGGAACTTGCCCGGCCGCAGCCGGAGCCGCAGGGGGGCGAAGAGGACGATGCCCCCGTCCGGCTCGACCGCCTGCTCGAAGAGCCGCAGCAGGAACTTGAGGAGCACCTGGTGGCTCCGGGTCGGCGTCGGCAGCACCTCGATGTACCCGTCGGCGAACTCGATGAGGCGGTTGGAATGGTCCGTGAGCCAGAGGTAATCCTCTTCGCTCAGGTCGCCCTGCCGCGGCAGGAGTTCCAAGACAACGCGGCGATATTCTCGCGGTGAGGTTGTCATCGGCTGCCTCCCCCTCACGCCTCGCCCACCCAAACAGCGCCAGTATAGGTCGTATCCCCTGCCATGGCTACTCCGCACCCGGTTGACATGTTCCCCAGAACCCGGTAGCCTCCGGCCAGCCTCGAACCTGGCTCGGGGGGAGCGGAGAAGGCGGACCCGATGCGGCGGTTGATGCTCCACAACACGGATTCGCGAGAGGCGCGCGGGAGCAGGCCGTCCGTCGGGGCGTTCGTCAGCGTCCTCACCATCCCGTGGCGCGGCCGTTGGGAGAGCCAAGGGAGGAGTGCGCCCGCCTGAGCCGGGGTTCCGCGAACGCTGACCGGATCGGCCGTGGTTGCGCCTCCCGCGCCCACGGCTTTTTTGCGTCCGCGACGGGGAGACGAGGCGATGAACATCCCACTCCGGCGGTACTGGCGCCTGCTGGCGCGGTTCCTCGCGCCGCAGCGCGGCGGCGTCCTGACCCTGGTGGTGTTGCTGCTCGGCGGCATCGGGCTGGAACTGCTCGGCCCGCAGATCCTGCGCCACTTCCTCGACCGCGCGCAGTCCGGCAGCGCGCTGGAGGAGTTGCAGGCGGCGGCGATCCTCTTCATCGCGGTGGCGCTGCTGACGCAGATCGTCGCGGTCGCCGAGACGGCGGTCGCGGAGGGCGTCGGCTGGACCGCGACCAACCGGCTGCGCGCCGACCTGGCCGCGCACTGCCTGCGCCTCGATCTGACCTTCCACAACGCGCGTACGCCCGGCGAGCTGATCGAGCGGATCGACGGCGACGTGACCGCGCTGGCGAACTTCTTCTCCCGCTTCGCGATCGCCGTCGTCGGGAACGCGATCCTGCTGGTCGGCGTGCTGGTGCTGCTCGGCCGGGAGGACTGGCGGATCGGCCTCGGGGTCGGGGCGTTCGCGCTGGTCACGCTGGCGGCGATGCTGCGGCTGTACACGGCCGCCCGGCCGCTCTGGGCGCGGGTGGAGCAGGAGCGCGCGCTCTTCTACGGCGCGGTCGGCGAGCGGCTGGCCGGCGCCGAGGACATCCGCACCAGCGGGCCGACCGCGCGGGCCTACGTGCTGCGCCGCTTCGCCGAGCGGTCGCGGGGCTGGCTGCGCCTGCTGCTGCGGGCGGTCCTCGCGGAGCAGGCGGTGTGGATGGTCGCGCTGAGCCTCTTCGCGCTGGCGAACGCGCTGGCGCTGGCGCTCGGCGCGGCACTCTTCCGCGCGGGCGCGGCCAGCATCGGGACGATCTACCTGATCTTCCACTACAGCGGCCTGCTCGTCCGGCCGATCGCCCAACTCCAGGCGGAGATCCGGGACCTGCAGCAGGCCGGGGCGAGCGTCGACCGCGTCGAAGAACTCCTGCACACCGCGCCGCGCATCCGCGATCCGGATGGCCCGCCGCGGCCGATCCCGGACGGGCCGCTGGCGGTCGAGGTGCGCCGCGTCTCGTTCGGGTATGGCGTCGCCACGCCGATCATCGCGGATATGTCGTTCTCGCTGCCGCCCGGCCGCACCCTCGCGATCCTCGGGCGCACCGGCAGCGGCAAGACGACGCTCGCCCGCCTGCTGGCGCGGCAGTACGACCTGGACGAGGGCGCGATCCGGCTCGGCGGCGTCAACCCGCGTGAGGCGCGGCTGGAGGATCTGCGCGCGCGGGTCGGGCTGGTGACCCAGGAGGTGCAGATCTTCGCGGGGACGGTGCGCGACAACCTGACCTTCTTCAACCCGGCGATCGACGACGCGCGGCTCCTCCGGGCGATCGACGAGCTCGGGCTGCGCGGCTGGCTCGACGCGCTGCCCGCCGGCCTCGACAGCGCGCTGGCGGCGGGCGGCGGGCTCTCCGGCGGCGAGGCGCAACTGCTCGCCCTCGTCCGCGTCCTGCTGAAAGACCCCGGCCTGGTGATCCTCGACGAGGCCTCGTCGCGCCTCGACCCGGCCACCGAGGCCCTGGTCGGGCGGGCGATCGATCGGCTGCTGGCCGGGAGGACCGGGATGATCATCGCGCACCGGCTGGCGACGGTCGGGCGCGCGGACGAGATCATGATCCTCGCGGGAGGGCGCATCGTCGAATACGGCCCGCGCGAGGCGCTGGCCGGCGATCCCGGCTCGTCATTCGCGCGCCTGCTGCGGGCCGGCGACGACGCGCGGCCGGGCGGGGGCCACGGCCACGGCCCCGAGGAGGCGCCGGCGTGACCACCTGGCAACTGGCCTGGCGGCTGATCCGCGACCGGCCCTGGCTCGCCCTGCTCAATACCGTCCTCGCGATCGTCGTCGCGGCCCTCGATCTGCTGCCGGGGCCGATCGCCGCGGCCTTCTTCGACCGGCTGACCGGCCGGGGAACGCCCGGATTCAGCGCCGAGACGCTGATCGCCTTCCTGCTGGCGACCGCGCTGGCGCGGACGGTGCTGAAGACGAACGCCGTCCTCGCGGCGACCCTGCACGAGTTCGTGGCCGGCGCGATCGTGCGCCGCAACCTGTTCGACGCGATCCTCGCCCGGCCGGACGGGGGGCGGGCCGGCCCGTCGCCGGGCGAGACGCTGGGCCACCTCCGCGACGACGCGGCCCAGGCGGCGCGGCTGGTCGGGCTGCTCTGCTACGGCGTCAGCGCGATCCTCTTCACGGCCGGGGCGCTGGCGCTGCTCCTGCGGATCGACGCGGGGCTCACCCTGCTCGTCGTCCTGCCGCCGGTGGCGGTGGTGGCGGTCGCGCGGCGGGGGTTCGCGCGGATCGAACGCTACCGGCAGGAGAGCCGCCGGGCGGCGGACCGCGTGACCGGCGCGCTCGGCGAGTGGTTCGAGGCGGTGCAGGCGGTGCAACTTGCCGGGGCGGAGCCGCACCTGATCGCGCACTTCCGCCGCCTCAACGAGGAGCGGCGCCGGCTGACGCTCCGCGACGCCGTGCTGACGCGCGCCCTGGGCGCGGTTTTCGCCAACAGCGCCAGCCTGGGGACCGGGCTGGTCCTGCTCTTCGCCGCCCGGCCGTTGCGCGCCGGCTCGTTCACGATCGGCGACTTCGCCCTCTTCGTCTACTACCTCGGCTCGGTGAGCGAGTTCACGCGGTTCTTCGGCGGCGCGCTGGCCTCCTACAAGGGGGCGGGGGTCTCGTTCGGGCGGCTGATCGGGCTGCTGCGCGGCGCGGGGGCGGAGACGCTGGTGGCGCCGGGGCCGCTCCACCTGACCGGCCCACTACCGCGCATAGAACCGCCGCCGCGGCGCGAGAGCGATCGCCTCGTCCGCTTCGAGGCGGTCGGGCTGACCTACCGCCACCCCGGCTCGGGGCGCGGCATCGAGGAGATCAATCTGCGCCTCCGAGCCGGCGAGGTCGTGGCGATCGCCGGGCGGGTCGGGGCGGGCAAGACGACCCTCCTCCGCGCCCTGCTCGGCCAGTTGCCGGCGGAGGCGGGGGAGATCCGCTGGAACGGGGGGCGCGTCGCCGATCCGGCGACCTGGTGCGTGCCGCCGCGCGTCGCCTATACGCCCCAGGTCCCGCGCCTCTTCAGCGAGACGCTGCGCGACAACATCCTGCTCGGCCTGCCGGCGGACGAAGCGGCCCTGACCGTGGCGGTGCGCGGGGCGGCGCTGGAACGCGACATCGCCGCGCTGGAGGGGGTCTCGAGACGATCGTCGGGCCGCGCGGCGCGCGGCTCTCCGGCGGGCAGGCGCAGCGGACCGCCGCCGCGCGGATGCTGGCGCGCGGGGCGGAGCTGCTTGTGTTCGACGACCTCTCCAGCGCGCTCGACGTGGAGACGGAGCGCCTGCTGTGGGACCGTCTCTTCCAACAACCCGGCGTGACCGCCCTGATGGTCGCGCACCGCCGGGCGGCGCTACGGCGGGCCGACCGGATCATCGTGCTGAAAGACGGACGCATCAAAGCCGAAGGGACACTGGAGGCGCTGTTGCGCTCTTCGGGGGAGCTGCGCCGGTTGTGGGGGGCGAGGGTGGGCCGGCGGGGGCGTGACCGCGCGGTCACGCCCCCGCCGCGGGGAGGAGCGGGCGGGTCAGCGCGGGCTGCCGACCAGGCGGTAGACGTTGCCGCCCTGGATGTCGGTCACGTAGAGTTCGCCGGCCTCGTCCTCGCCGAAGGAGCTGATCAGCCCGTCGAGTTTGTACAGCTCGTCCGACTGGGCCCAGTTCCCCCGCGCGCGTCGCGCGCGGCGGCCCAGATGCGCGCGCCGCAGAAGTCGCCGAAGAGGTAGGCGCCGACCAGGCGGGGCGAGCGCTGCCCACGGTAGACGTAGCCGCCGATCACCGCGCAGTTGCCCCCCTCGTAGGTGTTGTACTCGACGATCGGGCGGGGAGGCCGCTGGGGTCGCAGGTGGGCTGGCGCCAGCAGATGTTCCCCTCCAGGACCGGCCAGCCGAAGTTCTGGCCGGCCGGGCCGCCGGCGGGGTGGAAGTTGATCCACTCGCGCTTGAACTCGCCGGGGCTGGCGATGTAGAGGTCGCCGGTGGCGCGGTCGAAGGAGAAGCGCCAGGGGTTGCGGAGGCCATAGGCCCAGACCTCGGGGCGGGCGCCGGGCTGGCCGACGAAGGGGTTGCCGGGCGGGATGGCGTAGGGGTCGCCGCGGTCGACGTCGATCCGCAGGATCTTGCCGAGGAGGTCGCCGGGGTCCTGGGCGTTGAGCTGCAACTGCTCCTGGGTGCCGCCGGTGCCGAAGCCGATGTAGAGGAAGCCGTCCGGGCCGAAGGCGAGCTGGCCGCCGTTGAAGTTCGGCCCCGGCTGCCGGTGGGTCAGCAGGACGCGCTCGCCGCCCGGATCGGCGCGACCGTCCGGCCCCATGGTGAAGCGCGAGATGACGTGGTTGCCGTCGCGGCCGTTGTAGTGGACGAAGAAGTGGCCGTTCTCCTTGAAGCGCGGGTGGAACGCCAGGCCGAGGAGCCCCTGCTCCCGCTCGTAGGAGAAGAGGTCCGGGGAGTTGACCCGGTCGCGGATGTCGAGGACGGGGGCGCCGTCGAGGGTGCGGACGCGCCCGTCCTTCTCGAGGACGAAGAGGCGATTGCTGCCGTCGCCGGCGTGGGTGACGAAGAGCGGCACCTCGAAGCCGGAGGCGACCGGCTCGAGGGTCAGCTTGACGCGGGCGGCGTCGAAGGGCGGGGAGGTCGGCGTCGGCCCGGCCGGCGCGGTCGGGGCGGGGGCCGCGGGGGGCGACACTATCGCCGGCGCCGACGCGGCCGGGGTCGGGGGGGTGGGTGATGCCGCGGCGGTCGCGGCCGGCGTCGCCCCGCCCATCGCCGGGGACGCGACGACCGAGGGGGCGACGCCGGCGGTCGGGCTCGGGGCCGGGGCGGGCGTGGGCGCGGGGGGGTCGGGCGGGCGGTGGGGGAGGCGGCGGCCACGGCGGGGGGCGCGGGGACGCGGTCGGCGGTCAGCGGGTTGAGCGCCCGCAGGTAGTGGACCAGATCCCGGCGCTCGCGCTCGTTCAGTGTGCCGGCCCAGGCGGGCATCCCCGTGCCGGGCACGCCGTTGGTGATCGCCGCGAAGAGGTCGTCGTCGCTGCGCTCGGCGACGGCGGGGTGGGTGAAGTTGGTCGGGGGTGGATTGAAGCCGCGCGCGTTCGGCCCGTCGCCGCGCCCCTGCCGCCCGTGGCAGACGACGCAGTTCTTGGCGAAGAGCGCCTGCCCATTGGCGACCGAGGCGGCGTCGGCGGGGACCGGCGCCGACGCCGGGGGCGCTCGCCGGGCAGGGCCACCGCGCCGGCGTAGGCGAGGTAGCCGCCGACGGCGAGCACCGTCGGCGCCAGGACGATCATCGCCGCCCCCAGCCGGGGCGGCGCCGGCAGAGCGGCACCCCGACCAGCACCAGGAGCGCGCCGGCGACGAGCGCCAGCAGGCCGAGGCCGCGCCCCGGCGTGAGGGCCGGGAAGCGCGACAGGGAGGCCAGGACCGGCCCGGCCAGCGGCGCGACGCCAGCATCCGGAGCCCGGCCCGCCGCCGCGGCCCCAGCGGCGGCCGAGCCGGCGCCGGTCAGCGCGATGACGGCGACGAAGAAGGCGACGACACGGCGCCACCGTCGCCAGTGATCCGCGGCCCCGCCGCGCGCGGCCGTCCTCCGTTCCGCCGGCGCCGGGCGCCGCGGCCTTCCCCTGAAGTCTCGCACTGCCTATCCTACCCCGCGATCGTCGCGCGCCGGCCGGCGCGCGCTCGCCAATGCTCGGTCCTTGCCCGATGGCCCACGGCGCGCGGGCTCCGGGCTAGGTGCGCCAGCCGCCGAGGAACTCCCCCAGTGGGTGGCGCCGGTCGGGCGTTCGAGGAAGTGGACGCCCACCTCCGCGATCTTGCCGCCCGGCCAGGGGCCGGTAGCCCGTTCCGTGTAGCCGCGCCAGCCGGCCGCCGCGGCGGTATTGAGGAAGCGGCGGGCGGTCTTCCGCCCCGGCTCGGCCAGCCAGAGGACGCCGTCCGGGAGGAGCAGCCGGTCGATCAGCTCCAGCACCGGCACGATGTCGCGACTCTCGTAGAGGATGTCGGCCGCCATGATGATCGAGAAACCGGGCAGCCCCTCCAGTTGGGCCAGCACCGTCGGGAGTGGGTCGCGCCAGTTGAACTCGAGCGGGTGCGGCGCGCGCCCGGTGTTGCGCAGCCCGTTGTAGCTACAGAGGGCCAGCGAGATCGGGGAATAGTCGCCGACGTAGAGGTCGGCGCCCGCGGCGAGCGCGGCGACCGCCGTCACCCCCAGCCCGCAGCCGAGTTCCAGCACCGGCACCCCCACCAGCTCCGGGGCGCGCGCGATGGCGACATCGGCCAGCGCCACCCCGCTCGGCCAGATCTCCGCCCAGTAGGGGAGGGTGCTGTCGGGGGTGGCCTTCGCCTCGGCGAAGAGGCGGTCGTGGTCCGGGGCGGAGGGGACGAGGACGGTGTAGCGCCGCCCGGTGCGGGGGAGGGTAAGGGTCTCCTCCTCGGTCGCCAGCCGCGCCTCCAGCCAGCCCTCCAGCTCGCTGAGGTGCCGCTCGGCCGCCGCGTCGGCCGCGTCCGGGGCTTGGTCGGGATGGGTTTGCTGCCGCAACGCTGACCTCCGTTCGAGCGGCTTAGCGGCGTGTCGCCGCGGCGACGGGTTCGGCGGGTTCGCCGGCGGCGACGGCGACGGGCGGCTTGGCGCGACTGACCAGGAAGAGCGCCGCCAGGATCAGCAGGTAGACCCCGCTGGCCGCCAGCATCGAGCGCGGCAGATCGAGCAGCCAGGCGGCCAGCCCCCCGGCGAGCGCGCCGATCACCTGCCCCAGGGTGGCGACCCAGGCCAGCAACCCCGAGACCTGATCGAGCACACGGCTCGGCACTAGACGCTGCACGGTCGCCGCCGCGACCAGTTCGTTGGCGATGGCGAGGACGCCGACCCCGAAGAGCGCGCCGGCGACGAGCACGGGCGAGGTGACGCCGCCGATCAGCGCCTTGCCGGCGGCCAACCCGGCCACGAGGGCCGCCACCAGCGGCACGGTGGGGAACCGCGTCACCACGCGCACGATCGGGAGGGCGCCGGCGAGGACGCCGAGCCCGACGATCGCCAGCAGGAGCCCGAGCGCCGCGGTCGGGCGGCCGAGGCGGTCGACCAGCACGACCAGCAGCGTCACCTGCAGGTGGAGGGAGATGGCCGCGCCGAGGAAGAGCCCGCCGAAGACCATCCGCAGCGGCGGGCTGGCGGCGACGACGGCCAGGGCCTCGCGGAAGGGGGGGACGGGGGCCAGGCCGGGGCGCGGGACGGTGGAATGGACATCGGGCGGCGCCGCGCCGATCGGGCGCAGCAGCCAGGCCGGCAGGGCGGCCAGCAGCAGGGCGCCGGCGTGGAGGATGATCGCGACGCGGACGCTCCCCAGGGCGAGGGCCAGGCTGCCGAGCACGGCGCCGGCGACGAAGGCATACTGGCAGGTCAGCCGGTTGACCAGGTTGGCCGCGCCCAGTTCGCCGCGCGGCACCAGGGCCGGCAGCAGCGCGTCGCGCGCGCCGGCGGCGAGGAGCGCGAACGCCTGCGCGATCAGGACGACGGCGTAGACCGGCCAGAGGTCGGGCGCCGCCACCAGCGGCAGCAGGGCGACCGTCAGCGCCGCGCGCGCCAGATCGCAGGAGGCAAGCACCCAGGGCCGGGCCAACCAGGCAGCCCGGATCCCGGCGACGGGGAGCAGCGCCAGCCGCGGCAGGACCCGCGCCAGCAGGAGGAAGGCGACCGCGGCGCCCCCGCCGGTGCGCTCGTAGGCCAGGACCATCAGGCCGACCAGCAAGGCCCAGTCGGTGACCTGGGCGAGCGCCTGGCCGAGCCAGAGCGAGCGGAACGCGCGCCGCCGGAAGGCGGCCGCGCCGGGCCAGGCGAGACCGAGCCGCGTCGAGCGTGACACCCCTGCCCTCCTCAGCCCCACCTGTCTCCCCGGCTGCCAATGCCTCGGCCATTTTACCACACGGGGCAGCGCGACGACGCGCAACGGTAGGAGCTCAGAGTCGGGCTAGTCGGGTAGTCGGGTCGAGGGACGTGGGCGGGACGCGCGGCTGATCGTGATGCCTCCGGCTTCCTCTACCCGGCTACCCGACTCTGAGCCCTAACGCGCAACGGCCTACCCTGGCTGTGCGGACCGTCCGGGTTACGGCCGCGGCGGCCACGTTGTTGCCGCGTACGTACTATACCAGCGATCCAGTTCGGCGCATAGACCTCGATCGCGAACGGGTGCGCCCGAGGAAAGCAGGCGTCCGCGGGTCGGCGCTGGCGGGGCGGGACCTCGGCGACCGGCGGGCGGCTTCGTGGTGTCCACCGGCACCGGCGCCGCGCCGGTGCGACTGCCGCCTGCCCACGCCCGGCGGCGCAACACGACCCGCGTACACCCGGCGAAGGGCAACGGTTCGGAGCCGGGCGCGCCCCAATTGACTTCCGCCCCGGCGCGTGGTATTGTGCTGGCGTTGCACACGGTCGGATTGGGTGCGAATCGCGGAAAGGAGGCGCTCAGATGCCAACGCCACGCCAGGACAATCTTGGGCGGCCCTCCAGCGCGAGCGACCGGATGGTCCGCCCAGTCTGAGTGCGCTGTGCCATCTCCAGAACAAGCAGAAAGCGTGAAGCGCCTCGCGGCGCCCCGCGCCCGGTGAGTTGATCGCGCGTCTCGAACGCGCGGTCATGATCGGCCATCCGTCAGTTCGTCGCTGAAGGGGGGCCGGCGCCGGCCGGCGGACTCCGGGCAATTCCGGAGTCCGCGCGGGCGACCGCCGTGACGCGACCGCTGCTGCGACTCCTGCGACCACGGGCGCACCAGGCCCGTGGCCCCTTTCTGTCCGCGAGCGGCCACGGGACCTCCCGTGGCCGTTTGTCGTGTTTGCCCCCTTCTGGCTGGCCGGCGGGTCGCGCGGCGGGCGGCGCGATCGTCGTGGGACACCCGAGCGAAGCTGAAAGGACCTATGTCGCACACCATCCCCCTCTCCCGCTACCGGGAGCTGCTGGTCACCTCCCTCGCGCCGCAGCGCGGCGCGGTTCTCCTACTGGGCCTGGGGCTGCTCGGCAACACCGGGCTGCAACTGCTGGCGCCGCAACTGCTGCGGCGGGTGATCGACACCGCGCTCGGCGCCGGCCCGACGCGCGCCGTGATGACCGCCGCACTCCTCTACCTCGGCGTGACCCTCGCGAACCAGGCGCTCGGGGTCGCGGTCGGGTGGGGCAGCGGCGAGGTCGGCTGGCGCGCGACCAACCGGCTGCGCGGCGACCTGGTGCGGCACTGCCTGCGGCTCGACCTGCCCTTCCACCACGCCACCAGCCCCGGCGCGCTGATCGAGCGGATCGACGGCGACGTCGGCGCGCTCAACGACTTCTTCTCGACGTTCGTGCTGCGCCTGCTGGGGAGCGCGCTGCTGCTGGCGGGCGTGCTGGTCGCGCTGGCGCGCGAGGACTGGCGGGTCGGGCTGGCGCTGGGGCTCTTCGTCGCCGTCGCGCTGGCCGTCCTGGGACGGACACGCGGGCTCGCCGTGGCGCAGAACCGGGCGGAGCGCGAGGCGAGCGCCGACCTGTTCGGCGCGCTGGAGGAGCGGCTCGGCGGGATCGAGGACCTGCGGGCCAACGGCGCCGGGGCCTACGTGCTGAGCCGCTACCACCCGATCATGCACCGGGCGTTCATCACCGGGCGGCGGGCCGCCATGCGGGCGGGCGCGATCAACACGATCGGCATCGCGCTCTTCGCGCTCGGGACCGCCCTGGCGCTCGGCCTGGGGGTCTACTTCCACTGGGCGGGCGCGTTCACGGTCGGGACCGTCTTCCTGATCTTCCGCTACACCCAGCTCCTCGAACAGCCGCTGCAACAGATCACCCGGCAGATCGAGGATCTGCAACGGGCCAGCGCCGGCCTGCTGCGGGTTGGCGAGCTGCTGGAGACGCGGCCGCGCCTGCGGGACGGCCACGGCGCGGCGTTGCCCCCCGGCCCGCTCGCGGTGTCGTTCGACCGGGTCTCGTTCGGTTACGCCGGCCCGGCCGCTGCGGATCGCACGCTCGAGGGGGTGTCGTTCGCGCTCGCCCCCGGCCAGGTCCTCGGGCTGCTGGGGCGCACCGGCAGCGGCAAGACGACGATCGCGCGCCTGCTGCTGCGCCTCTACGACCCGGCGGCGGGCCGGATCGCGCTCGGCGGGGTCGATTCTGCGCGACCTGCCCCTGGCCGAGGTGCGCGCGCGGATCGGCGTCGTCACGCAGGATGTCCACCTCTTCGGGGCGACCGTGCGCGACAACCTGACGCTCTTCGGCGACGACATCCCCGACGACCGGCTGATCGCGACGCTGCGCGACCTGGGGCTCGGCCCCTGGCACGACGCGCTCCCCGACGGCCTCGACACCCCGCTCGCGGCGGGCGGGGGCCTCTCCGCCGGGGAGGCGCAACTGCTGGCCTTCGCGCGGGTCTTCCTGCGGGACCCCGGCCTGGTGATTCTCGACGAGGCCTCGTCGCGACTCGACCCCGCCACCGAGCGGCTGATCGAGCGGGCGATCGACCGCCTCTTCGCGGGGCGCAGCGGGATCGTCATCGCGCACCGGCTGGCGACGGTCGCCCGCGCGGACCAGATCGTGATCCTGGAAGGGGGGCGGGTCGCCGAGTCCGGCCCGCGCCAGGCGCTGGCGGCCGATCCGGGCTCGCGCTTCGCGCGGCTGCTCCGGTTCGGCCGGGAGGAGGTGCCGGCATGACCGCGACGACCACGCGCCCGCTGACGGTCTGGCAGGCGGCCTGGCGGCTGGTCCGTTTCCGCCCCTGGCTCTACGGGGCGGCGTTCCTGACCTCGCTGGCCTACGAGAGCGTGCCGATCGCCAGCGGGATCATCCTCAAGGCCCTCTTCGACGGGCTGACCGGGGCGGCGCCGGTCGGCCTCAACGCCCCGACGCTGATCGCGCTCCTGGTGGCGGCCGAGGGGGCGCGGATCGGGGCGCTGCTGCTCGGCTACTGGTCCTGGTCGACCTCGACCTACACCTTCTCCGCGCTGCCGCGCCGCAACCTGCTCGACTGGCTCTTCCGAGGGCCGGGGAGCCGCGCGCTGCCCGGCTCGTCGGGCGAGCTGATCAGCCGCTTCCGCGACGACGTGGAGGAGCTCTACAACTACCTCGAAGGGTGGATCGACCTCGGGCCGACCGTGATCCGCACGGTCGTCGCCCTGGCGATCATGCTGGCGATCGACCCGCTGGTGACGACGGTCGTCTCCCTGCCACTGGTGGCGATCGTCGCGGCGACGGACGCCCTGGGCGGGCGGATCACGACCTACCGGCAGGCCAGCCGCGCCGCGGCGGGGCGAGTTTCCGGGTTCCTGGGCGAGATCTTCGGCGCGGTCCAGACGATCCAAGCCGGCGCGGCGGAGGGGCGGGTGGCCGCCCACTTCGACCGCCTGAGCGAGGGACGCCGCCGGGTCGCCCAGCGCGACAGCCTGCTGACCGGCCTGCTCGGTTCGTTCAACGGCAACGTCGTCGCGCTCGGGACGGCGCTGACGCTGCTGCTGGTCGGGCGGTCGCTGCGCGCGGGGAGCTTCACGGTCGGCGACCTCGCGCTCTTCGTCACCTACCTGGCCTGGGCGACCGAGCTGCCCTACTGGGTCGGGGAGATGATCGCGCGGCACAAGCAGACCGGCGTCTCGCTCGCCCGGCTGGACGCGACCCTCGCGGGCGCGCCCGCGGGGACGCTGGTGGCGCCGGCGACGGTCCACCTCGACGGCACGGTCCCGCCCGTCCCGGCACAGGTCAAGGGGGCTGCGGATCGCCTCGACCGGCTCGACGTGACCGGGCTGACCGCGCGCCACCCGGACTCGGGCGGCGGGATCGCGGGGATCGATCTTCATCTCGAGCGGGGGACGGTCACCGTCGTCACCGGGCGGGTCGGGGCGGGGAAGACGACCCTGCTACGCGCCCTGCTGGGCCTGATCCCGCGGGAGGGCGGCGAGATCCGCTGGAACGGCCGGGTCGTCGCCGATCCGGCGACCTTCCTCCTGCCGCCGCGGGCGGCCTACACGCCGCAGGCGCCGCGCCTCTTCAGCGAGTCGCTGCGCGACAACATCCTCCTCGGACAAGTGGATTGCGGATTGCGGA
>JAUJMV010000001.1:730295-740103 GCA_030446685.1 Thermomicrobiales bacterium
TGCGGATTGCGGACCGGGCACATCCACGGCGGCGGGCGTCCCCGAGGCGCGTGAGTGCGGTGCGGGGACAATCGCTTGGTACGACCCTACTCCGCAATCCGCAATCCGCAATCCGCAATTGGCGGAGGCGGTGCGGCTGGCGGCGCTGGAGCCGGACCTGGCGCTGATGCCGCAGGGGTTCGACACGACGGTGGGGCCGCGCGGCGTGCGCCTCTCCGGCGGGCAGATCCAGCGCGCGGCGGCGGCGCGAGCGTTCGCGCAAGGGGCGGAGCTGCTGGTGATCGACGACTTGTCCAGCGCGCTCGATGTGGAGACCGAGCGCCGGTTGTGGGACGGGCTCTTCGCGCGGCGCGAGGGCGGGCGGGAGACGACCTACCTGATTGTCTCGCACCGGCGGGAGGCGCTGCGCCGCGCCGACCGGATCATCGTGCTCAAGGACGGGCGGGTCGTGGCGCGGGGCCGCCTCGACGCGTTGCTGGCGGAGAGCGAGGAGTTGCGCCGGCTCTGGCACGGCGACTCGGGCGATGGCGATGATGATGAACGGCGCCTGGCGACGTCTCCCGCACGACGAAAGGAACGGCCACCCCTATGAACAGCGACAGCGAGCGAATCGCGGACAGGGTGGAGGGGCGCGCGGGGCCGCCGAACGGCGCGCCGCAGAAGCCGCCGGCCGAGAAGCAGAGCTACGAGCGCAGCCCGGACGTGCAACGCTGGCTCCAGTTGCAGGCGCTCGACGCCAGCAGCAAGCCGGGGTTCGAGCCGAGCCTGCTCGCCGGGCGGCGCGACCGGGACTGGATCCTCTCGTCCCTCCGCCACTTCTACGAGCAGGATCTGATCACGGACGTGCTGCACGAGGTGAGCAGCGGCAAGGAGGCGACCGTCTACTGCTGCGCGGCCGATCCGGCGACCGGCGTGGACCGCCTGGCCGCGAAGGTCTACCGCCCCCGCATGTTCCGCAGCCTGCGCAACGACGCGGTCTACCGCGAGAGCCGCGCGCAGTACGACCAGGAAGGGCGACCGGTGCGCGACGGGCGCCGGCGCGGCGGGGGCAAGACGACGCGCGGGCGGGCCACGCAGGTCTCCTCCTGGATCGACTACGAGTTCGCGACGCACCGCCTCCTCCACGAGGCGGGCGCGGACGTGCCGCGGCCGGTGGCGCAGATCGGCAACGCGGTGCTGATGGAGTACATCGGCGACGACGAGGGGCCGGCGCCCCTCCTGCACCAGGTGCGGCTGTCGCGGGAGGAGGCGCAACCGCTCTTCGACCGGCTGCTGCGCAACATCGAGCTGTGGCTCGCCTGCGACCGCATCCACGGCGACCTGTCGGCCTACAACGTCCTCTACCGGCCGGGCGCGGTGACGATCATTGATTTCGCCCAGGCGCTCGACCCGCGCCACAACCCGGAGGTCTACCCGCTCTTCGAGCGCGATGTCGAGCGGGTCTGCCGTTACTTCGCGCGCTACGGTGTCGTGGCGGACCCAGGCGCCACCGCGCTGGACCTGTGGGTCCGCTACATGGGCGGGGCGCTGTAGCGTGGGGCCACCGTCGCGGAACGAGGGGCCATCATTGAGGAAGTACCGATCCGCCCGTTGTTCGGGGCAGGCCCCGACCGACGGGTGGGCGACCCGTGGCCGGGTGGTCGACCACCGACGCGGTGGTGGTACGGCGGCCGAGCGCATCATAAGCCGTGGCCGGCCGGACACGGGTGGCGGGCCAGGCGGGCAGGCACGGGGGCTGCCCCTACAAGGTCAAACCGATTATCTGATCCCGCTGCGCCGTTGGGCATGGCGATCCGGCGAGCCGGGAGGGAGTTGAGGAGGCTGCTAGGTGAGTGGAACGATCGACCTGGAGGCGCTGGGGCGCGAGGTCGAGGAGGAGTTACACGCGTTCCTGGGGCGGCGGCCGGCGTGGGCCGCCGGCCGCCCCTACACCGATCCGTCGTCGCCGCTCGGGGCGCTGGAGCGGCGCGAGTCGGAGCGCCTCGCGCGCCTGGGACGGCGCGAGCGTCACGAGCGGGGGGAGCGGGCGCGGGAGCGCCAGGCGCGCGAGCGGACGCGGCCCTGGCGCGAGCAAGACCGCTTCGGGCTGCGCAAGCGGGTCTGGCGGGAACGGCGGGACCGGGAGCGGACCCTGCTCGACCGCCGGGAGCGGGCGGTCCTCGAACGGGAGGGGGAACTGCTCGCCTGGTTGGCGCGGCACGAGGGCCGGTTGGGCGAACTGCGGGCGTTGGAGCCGGAGGCGCGCGACTGGTGCGCCGAGCAGGAGGGCCGTTGGGAGCGGGAGGAGGTCACGCCGGAGCTGCTGGCCGAGAGCGAGCGGCGGCGGCGGCGGGCTGGAGTGGCGCGGGCGCGGGAACTCCTGGCCCGCGAGGACGTGCGCGCCGCGCTCCGCCCCGCCGTCGCCGACGCGCGCGACCCCTTCGCGGTCGCGCGCGCGGCGACGCCCATCCTGGCCGGATTGGCGGCTGTCGGGAAGATCCCGGCGCCGGTCAGCCCCGTGCTGCTCGCGGCGGTCGCGCTGGAACTGGCGCGGGGCGAGTCGGTTGGCGTCGGGGCCGGCACCGAACGGGAGCAGATGGCGCGCGGTTGTGGTTGGGTTAGTCGCGCGGCCCAATGCTACCCTCTGCGAGCCAAGTCGCGAGGGCGACCAGTAGGGAGCCGCCCGCGCTGCCGGCCACATTCACTCGCGCTTCCCGCGCGATCCGGCGCGGCAGCGGGGCGTGCGTGGCGACGTACAGGATGATGCGACGCAGGAAGATGAGCGTGGTCAAGGGCATCGGCATCGCCGTTGCCTCCCTCGCGTCGCGCCCGAAGCCGACGCGGGACGCCGATCCCGTGGGGCGACAGCCAGCGGCCGCGGGACAGAACGCGCAAGGTCGAGACCGTCCCGCTCGTCGCCCAAGGCAATGGTAGCAGATGATGCCCCGGCCAGGCGCGAGGGGCTGCCCGGCCATGCTGGAGTAGGATGTCCTTCCGGCACACGGCGGCGGGGATGATCGAGAAACCGAGGCAGTTCGCGCCCGAACACGCGGAGCCGTTCGACGCTGGTGTGGTCGGGGCCTATCGCCACCGGCCGCCGTACCCCGCCGAGGTCTTCGACATCCTGGCGGGGCTCGTCCAGGGCGAGCCGCGGTTCGTGCTCGACGCCGGCTGCGGCACCGGCAACATCGCGCGGCATCTGGTGGGACGGGTCGAGCGGCTCGACGCGGTGGACTTCTCGCGGCGGATGATCGAGGAGGGGCAGCGCCTCCCGAACGGCGCCCACCCCCGCCTGCGCTGGTTGCACGGCGCGGTCGAGACGGTGGCGCTCGACCCGCCCTATGGGCTGGTGACGGCGGGGGAGAGCCTGCACTGGCTGGATTGGAACGTCGTGCTGCCGCGCTTCCGCGCGCTGCTCGCGCCGGGGGCTCTCTCGGTCGTGGAGCAGCGGGTGACGCCCGATCCTGGTCGGCGCTGGGCGAGATCGTCCCGGGATACCGGACCGACGGGGGCTATCAGCCCTACGACATGATCGGGGAGTTGGAGCGGCACGGCCTCTTCCGCAAGGTCGGCGCGCGGGAGACGGCGCCCATCTCGTTCGCGCAGTCGATCGACGACTACATCGAGTCCTACCACTCGCGCAGCGGCTTCTCCAGGGAGCGGATGGGGCCGTCGCGCGGAGGGTGTTCGACCGGGAGGCGCGGCGGATACTGCGCCGGTCCTACGGCGACGGCGCGATCGGCCTGCGGATCGCCGGCAGCGTCGTGTGGGGGATCCCGGGGACTGGATAAGGGACCGGCCGTAGCCGCACGCGCGGCGTCGGTCGCCGTCCGCGGGGTCGTGCCCGCGCGTTTCCCGACTCGCGGCCGCCCGCCCGTGGTTGCCGTCGGGTGGTCGGACGGCGCGTCGCCACGTTGTATAATGGGCGCACACCACGCGGGATCGGCCCCGACGCCAGGCGGCAGGGGGCGGCTTCGCGTTTACCTTTTGGGGCCGCCGCCCGCGGGCGCGGGCGGCGTGCTGATGTGGGACAGGTATCAGGAGCAGTTCGATGGATCGCTCGCCAATCCCGATGACCGCCGAGGGGTTGCAGAAGCTGCGCGAGGAATATGAGCACTTGACCGGCACGGGCCGCCGGGATATGTCGCGGCGCATCCAGGCCGCGCGCGATCTCGGCGACCTGCGCGAGAACGCCGAGTACGACACGGCGAAGAACGACCAGGGCCTGATGGAGGCGCGCATCCGCCAGTTGGAGGATTTCCTGCGCCGCGCGACCGTGATGGAGGACGCGGCGAGTCGCGGCGGCGCGACGACCGTCACGATCGGCTCCACGGTGACGGTCGAGCTCGACGGCGAGGAGGAGACCTACACGATCGTCGGGCCGGTCGAGGCGCGGCCGCGCGAGGGCCGCATCTCGAACGAGTCGCCGGTCGGGCGGGCGCTGCTCGGCCACCGCGCCGGCGAGCGCTTCGACATCACCATGCCGAACGGGGCCAAGATGCAGGCGCGCATCAAGGCGGTGCGGGTCGGCTGACGGGGTTGGGGGTCGAAGGTCGAAGGTCGAAGGTCGAAAGTCTCGGGCTGCGGATTCCACGGGCGCGGCCTGCGCCATCTCTTGACTTGGGACTTTCGACCTTCGACCTTCGACGCCCGATGAACGGGGAGGACGAGGACGATGGAGCGCCGCCGGATCACGGCCGAGGACCTGTTCCGCCTGAAGATCGTCAGCGATGCCCAGGTGTCGCCCGACGGCAAGACCGTCGTCTTCGTGGTCACCACGCTGCACCAGGGGGAGAACGAGTACCGCTCGGCGATCTGGACGGTCGAGGCGGACGGGCGGGACGAGCCGCGCCGCTTCACCGGCGGGACGAAGCGCGACGAGCAGCCGCGCTGGTCGCCGGACGGCGCGCGGCTCGCCTTCGTCTCCGACCGCGCCGGCAAGCCGCAAGCGTTCGTGATGCCGCTCGACGGGGGCGAGGCGCGCAAGCTGACCGACCAGCGCAACGGCGTCGACGAGATCGCCTGGTCGCCGGACGGGCGGCAGCTCGCCTTCACCAGCCGCACCGGCCCGGAGGACGCGGAGGAGGAGCGGGCGGAGGCCGAGGGCAAGTCCGAGGAGGAGCGCAAGAAGGACCGCGCCAACGCCGTCGTGGTCGTCGAGTCGCTGAAGTACAAGGCCGACGGGGTCCCGACCTGGCTGGACCGGCGGCGCTGCCACCTCTTCGCGATCGAGGTCGCGGACGACACAACGCCGGCCGGGGCGCGGCCGGAGGCGCGCCAGCTCACCGGTGGCGACTGGGACGAGGGGCAGCCGGCATGGTCGCCCGACGGCCGGGAAATCGCGTTCGTCGCCAACCGCGAGCCGGAGCGCGACGGCAACTTCCGCTCCGACATCTGGGTCGTCCCGGCGGCGGGGGGCGCGGCGCGACGGCTGACCGGCGCGGATGGCGAGGCCGGGGCGCCGGCGTGGTCGCCGGATGGCGCGACCGTCGCCTACATCGGCCACCGCGAGGGGGACACGCCGGGCGCGACGACGCGGCTCTTCACGGTCGACCGGCTGGGCGGCGAGCCGCGCTGCCTCACCGCCGATCTCGACCGCCCGCTCGGCAGCTACGTGGTCGGGGACATCGGCCCGACGAGCGCCACCGCGCAGCCGCCGCACTGGACGGCCGGCGGCGCGGAGCTGCTGGTCCAGGTGACGGATAGCGGGAGCGTCGGGCTGCACCGGGTCGCGGCCGAAGGTGGGACGGTCACCCCGGTCGTCACCGGCGCGCGGGCGGTCGGCTCGTTCAGCCTTTCCGCCGACGCCATGACCCTGGCGTTCACCTCCGGTGACCAGACCCACCCCGCGGAACTCTTCGCGCTCGCCCTGCCGGGTGGGGGCATCCCCCGGCAGCTCAGCCGCCTGAACGGCGAGTGGCTGGCCGAGGTCGAGACCGTCGCGCCCGAGCGCCTGACCTGGCCGGCGCCCGGCCAGGGGGGCAAGGGGGGCAAGGGGAAGAAGAAGGGGCGCGACCAGGCGACGATCGAGGGCTGGCTGATGAAGCCGGCCGGCTTCGAGGAGGGGCGGACCTACCCGCTGGTGGTGCAGATCCACGGCGGGCCGCACGCCGCCTACGGCGACACCTTCTTCCACGAGTTCCAGCTCCTGGCGGCGCGGGGCTACGGCGTCCTCTTCACCAACCCGCGCGGCTCGCACGGAAGGGGTGACGCCTTCGTCAAGGCGACCCACCGCGCCTGGGGCGACAAGGACACCGCGGACATCATGGCGGGGCTCGACCTGGCAATCGCGCGGGGATGGGTTGACGAGACCCGACTGGGTGTGGGCGGCGGATCGTACGGCGGCTTCATGACCAACTGGATCATCGGCCACAGCGACCGCTTCGCCGCGGCGGTGACGATGCGCTGCGTCTCGAACCTGCAGAGCTTCAGCGGCACCAGCGACTGCGGCTTCGACCTGATCCCGCAGACCTTCGGCGGGCCGTGGTGGGAGAACCGCAAGCGGTACCGCGAGTACTCGCCGCTCACCTACCTGGACCGGGCGACGACGCCGACGCTGATCCTGCACTCGGAGCAGGACTACCGCTGCCCGATCGAGCAGGCCGAGCAGGTCTTCTACATCCTGAAGGCGCGCGGCATCCCGACCCGCCTGGTGCGCTTCCCGAACGAGAACCACAACCTCTCGCGCAGCGGACAGCCGCAGCACCGCGTCGAGCGCCTCGGCTTCATCGTCGATTGGTTCGACCGCTTCCTCGGCATGGAGCAGGCCGCGAGCGATGCGACCAGCGTGGAGGAGGAGGCGAAGGCGGCGGCGAAGTAGGGCGGATGACCGTGACCACCCGCCCGCCCGCGTCGATTCGCCTGCATGAGCGCCCGCCCGTCGCTCTCGACGGGCGGGCGCTCCGACGAGGCCAGGTGGCGCGGATAGTGGCGGGCGACGGGCGCGATCATCCCGATCATCCCAGGCGGTGACGCGCGAGCGCGGCCCGACGCCGCGGCGCAGGACAATCGGGATGGCTCGCGCCACCAAGTATCGGGGGCTCCCAGGGACGGCCGGCGGCGAGCAAGCCCGCGTCCGCACCATGAGCAGGATCGGCCCCGGCAGCCTGTGGACCCCGAGCGCCGCCAATGGCTTAGGTGCCAGTGACGACAATGGCGGCGTCCATCATCTCCAGGACCATCAGGTAGAAGCCGAGCGTGACCAGCAGGGAGAGATCGGCGAGGGGGGTGGAGGGTGGCGCCATCTCCTCCGGCGCGACCGGGCGGTAGAGATCGTCGAGCTGGGCGATCTCGGGGAGGACGGCCGCGGCTGGGGAGAGGATCACCCGTGCCTCGGTCTTCAGAGCGCCTGTGTGCTTGAATCCGACGAGCGGCGGCGCGTCCTCGCGCTCCTGCCAGACCTTCTCCATTCCCCAGAACCCCTTGCCGGCCCGGCGGTAGGCGCGCCCGCCTTCGACGGTGAGGGCGCCGTTGCCGGTCCATTCGGGGATGAAGGTGGCGACCTCGCGCTCGGAGCCGGCGGGGCGCGCCCCGACGCGTTGCTGCCAGAAGCCGCTGCGCTTGTAGGTCCACGCGCCCTCCGCGGTGCGCGCGGTGGCGAGCGAACCCCATGCCTTCTCCCAATGCAGGGTCGCCACGACTTCGTCGCCGGCGCGCAGTTCGTAGTCCTGATTGAGGGACTTCGGTTGTCGCCAAACCAGTTCCCGGTCGGCGACTTCCTGGATCAGTCGCAGCGCCGTCCTCCGTCGAGCACACTATCGGCCAGAGATGCCGCCGGGCGTCTCCTTACGCCCTGGCCGGGTGCAAGGGCCGCTGGCCGACGCGCCCGCCGGATCGGGTGTTACTCGCCGTTCTCCATCTGGCGACCGAGCGAGCGCGGGTTGAAGTAGGCGCGGAAGCGGGTGACCTTGCCGTCCGCGATTTCGAGGATGCTGACGCCGTCGTATTCGAGCGGGTCGCCGTCGGCGCTGGTCGCCTTGGTCGTCCATTCCAGCGCCGCACTGCCGTCGGAGGCGATCACGTTGCGGAAGGACGAGTGGATCTCGCCGAAGGTGTCGCGGTACTCGCTCCAGAAGCGGCGCGCGCCGTCCGGCCCTTTGAACTTCTCCGGGACGATGATATTGCCGACCTCGCAGTCCTCGCTGTAGGTGGCGACGATCGGGTCCAACTCGCGGTCTTCCTCGAGCTTGTGCAGGGCCTTGATGAACTGTTCCGCTACCTGCCGTGACATGATCTCCCTCCATTATCCGCGCGCCCCGACGTCCGCCTACCCTCGCCGATCGGGAGGACCCGCGCGCCGCCGGGCGAACTCGTTCCCCTGGATGGACGCCGTTCCCGGCATCGCGATCGGGGCAGTGCAACTCCCATGCCAGGGTGTGCGCGATGACGACATTGTGCAGTGCCGCTGACCGCGCTCGGGGGCCGGCGGGGTCAGCCGGCGGCCTCGTCGTCGGCTTTTTGCCAGAAGTGGACCAGCGCCCGCGCGGTCTCGACGGGGCGCTCGAAGTGCGGCAGGCCGCGCGTCGGCGCGATCCGCACGATCCGCCAGTTCGCCCGGCGACGCGCGACGCCGGGCAGTTCGTCGAAGCGGACGAAACCGTCCTCGTCGTGCAGCACCAGGACCGGCAGGCGCAGGCGCTCGTAGACCGTCTCGCGGATGTCCGGGGAGAAGAGCTTGCCGCTGATGAAGTAGAGCGGGGCGTGGCGCGCGCCGGGCTGGTGGCTGGTGGCGTCGTCATAGGCGACCAGGCCGGGGTCGGGCGGACCGGCGAAGCTCTGTCGCAGGAAGTAGCGGATGCTCGGCGGCGAGGCCAGCAGATCGTAGAATGCCTGGCTCCAGAGCGGGAAGGAGAAGGCGCGGAGCAGGCGGTCGCCGGTCCCCGCGCGGCTGGCGCGCTGCGAGCGGCCCTCCTCGCCGCGGGCGCTGAAGCCGGACGGCGAGATCAGGGTCAGCGAGTGGACGAGGTCGGGACCTTCGAGCGCGGCCCGCGCCGCGAACTCGCTCCCCAGCGACAGCGCGACCACATCGGCGGCGCCACCCGGCGCCAGGGCACGCAGGAAGTCGATCACCGCGGCGGTGTAGAGCGCGGGGGAATAGACGTGGTCGGCGCGGTCGGAGTGCCCGAACCCCGGCAGATCGAGCGCGAAGACCGGCCGACGCCCCCGGAAGTGCTCGAAGAGGGGGCGCATCTCGTAGGCCGAAGCGGCGGCGTTGATGCTGTGGATCAGGGCCAGCGGGCGGCCGCCGCCGCGCCGATCGGCGTAGTAGCTCACCCCGCCGGCGGCCGGGCTCGCGAAGCGGCGCCGCTCGGCGTCGATCGCGTCGGGGAGCGGCGCGCGATGGCGGATGAAGAGGGCGCTGTAGGCGATCCAGCCGCCGACGGCAGTCGCCAGCAGCCCGGCCAGGCCGGCGAAGCCCCGCGCGCCGCCCGCGAGGAGGCGGGTGGGAAATCCCCTTTGAGCGGACCCCGATTCTGGCGGGCGAGACTCCCCCGCCGCCGCCGATCCGGCGGGGCGGGCGCGAGCGGCGGCGGTCGGTTCACTCCTCCTTCGCATGCCAGTTCCCGTCATCGCCCTTCTCGTACTTGTCCTTCACGGCGGCCCAGGCGACCCGGAAGGCGCGCTCCTCTTCCCCGTACTCCCGCTCGGCGTTGTTGAAGGCCGCGCGGAAGATCTCCTGCGCGTGCTTCGGCAAGTGCTCGCGCACGCTCTCCGGCAGGTCGGTCAGTTCCTTGTAGGGCATCGCTCCTTCTCTTCGCGCGGCTCGCCTCGCAAGACCGGACGGGGGGGGGGGGGGGGGGGGGGGGGGGTGGGCCGCGCCCCCCCCCCC
>JAUJMV010000001.1:740113-750335 GCA_030446685.1 Thermomicrobiales bacterium
GGGTGACGGCCGGGCGGTTCCCAGGGATCGCCCGGCCGTCGAGCCGCCGATGCTCGCTACCGGGGCGGCGCGTCACTGGTGTACGACGGGGGATCGCTGGCCGGGAAAGACTCCTCGGATGCCTGCTGGACGATGTCGAGCGGCCCGGCCGTGACCGCCGACGCCTGCACGACGTTGAGGTTGGTCAGCGACTCGCGGCTCTCGACGAACTCCTTGAAGCGGCGCAGGTCATCCGCGACCTGCTGGGCCGGCTCCTCGCCGAAGAGGCGGGCGAAGGCGACGCCGAGGGCACCGGCCGGCGGGTCGTACTCCAGGGTGACCTTCACCTCGGTCGCGCGCCCGCCGTCGATCGGCTCGAAGCGGACCGAGCCGGCGTTGCCGACATCGGCGGCGTCGAGCGACCGCCAAGCGATCAGCCGGCCCTCCTGGTCGTTGATGATCTCGGCGTCCCACTCGACGGCGCTCCCCGCCGGCCCCTTGACCTTCCAGTGGGACCGCGTGCCGTCGAGCGTCGTGACCGACTCGAGATGCTCCATGAAGTGCGGCAGATTCTCGAAGTCGCGCCAGAAGCCGTACAGATCGCGCGGCGGGCGGTTGACCGTGACGCTCTTCTCGACCTTGGTCCCCTGGCCGTGCGGCACGCTGACGGCCGGGCGATAGTCGTCCCCCGCCGTGCTGACGCCGAGCGCGGCGTAGGTCGAGCAGTGGCCGGTCACGCCGCGGTAGACCAGGCTGCCGCCGGCCAGCGCCAGCAGCACCCCCGGCAACGAGCGGCGGGTCAGGCCATAAAGGGCGAGCGCCCCGCCGCCGACCACCGACGCCTTCCGTTCCAATTCGCCGACGTTGATCTCACCCTGACTCGCCCGTGCAGCCGCCATGTCGCGCCCTCCTCTCGACCTTGCTGCCGACCGGGCGGTTCGGCTGACGCCTCGCGCGGCGGCGCGGCGCGCTCGATCGCCCGGCGACGGTCCTGCCAACCCTCCGCGAACTTCCTCCATTCGGGGGCAGTGCAAAGTGTGTACCAACGCTGGGGCCGAGGGGATCAGCGGGGAGCGGCGGCGCGCGAGAAGTGGTAGACGGAGGTGCTGAAGGCGCGGTCGGCGTTGCGCGTGAGGCCGAGGCGCGAAACCGCCGGCAGGAAGGCGCCGCGCCAGCCCGGCGGCGCGGCGAAGCTGGCCGGCGTGCCGGTGCAGCCGCCCGGCCCCTCGCCGATCAGCAGATAGTCGCGGACGGAGGGGCAGGCGCGGAACGCTGGCGTCCAGTCCTCGCCGAGGGGCATCCAGGAGCAGAGGACGAAGGCGGGCCGGTGGCGGGCCAGGGCCTCGGCGTAGCCGAGGGGCTCGACGCCCGCCGGCAGGCCGCGCGGCCAGCGCAGGCGCCCGTCGAGCAGCGAGCCGTCGTCGGTGGCAACAAGTGGCAGGCCGCGCTCGCCCAGCCAGCGGGCGAGGTCGCCCCGCCCCGCGCCGACCTCCACCAACGGCCCGCCGACCGCGCCGGCGATCACCCCGGCCAGCGCGTCGACGAACTCGCGGGTCCAGAACTGGTGGACGAAGTGCGCGCGGCCCCAGTCGAGCGGCACGAGCCGCGCCGGCCCCGCGCCGCAGGCGGCGAGCAGTCGCCGCATTAGGGCCTCAGGCGGCAGAAGACCGTCGCGATAGAGCAGCGATGCCGTTATGTCGAATAGCTGCGCGACGAACCGGCGCTGGCCGGCGATCTCGTCCGGCAGCGCCGCCACGTCCAACTCGCGCGCCGCCGCGGCCACGCGTGCGATCAGCCGGTCGATCCGCGCCGAGTCGCGCGTGGTGGGGCCGCCCAGACCGTCGGTGTCGCCGCTCATTCCCGCTACCAGCTCCAATCTGCCGATGGCGAAGCGCGGATGAAACCTGCATACTCTACCGCGTCAGGCACAGGCTCTGCACCCGCGCCCTGGTCGAGGTTCAGGCACGGCCCTCGCGGGGCGGCATCGTTGGTCGGGACGCGGCATACCGTGTGCGGACCGATCGGCAGCCCGCCGATGATCGCGGTGTCCGATCGCGCCAAGGCGTGGCTGACGGCGGGGCGGGAGGGCAAGCACGGCCCGCCGACCGGCGCGCACCAGAAGGAGCAGGGGACGATGTCGGCAACGACCGAGGAGAACAAGCGCATCATCCGGCGGCTGGTCGACGAGGTGCTCAACGGGGGGGACCTCGCCCTGATCGACGAGCTGTTCGACCCCGCGTATCTGCCGTACGACACGAGCAATCCGGGGCGGGGCGGCGGGATCGCGGGGGCGCGGGAGTTCATCGCACCGCTGCACCAGGCGGGGTTGACCGACGTGCGCTACCTGGTCGAGGGCCTGATGGCGGAGGGCGATCTCGTCGCCTACCGCTGGACGCTGCACTTCGTCCACACCGGGCCGCTGATGGGGATCCCGGCGACCGGCCGGCCGGTGAGCATCACCGGGGCCGATATCTTCCGCCTGGCCGACGGGCGGATTGTGGAGAGCTGGGTCTATCCGGATGCCCTCGGCATGTTGCAGCAGCTCGGCGTCCTGCCGCCGATGGGGCGGCCTCCGGGTGGGGCGTAGCGGAGGACGATCCGGGCGCCGGGGCGAGGAGGGCAGGGACGCGCTTCGCCACGGGATCGGCGACGCCAGGGTGTAAGACGAATGGCAGGAAACGCGCCCGTGACAGGAGTTACGCGGTCGCCCGCGCCGGCCATCCTTATGGCAATACAGGAACGGCGTGGGCTGGGTGGCCCCCCCATCAGTGCCGATAGCGGGGGGCTTTGTGACCGCCAATGCCCGTGCGCCATGTATCCCGGTGCCGGCCGTCCTCACTCCTGCCCTCACGACCGCGCGCGATAGAGACCTCTCAGGGCGCTCAAGAGCTCGGAGGCCAGCGCCGCGCTGTCCGGCAAGGCGTAGTTGGTCGCGAGCGCGTAGGCGAGATCGTCGGCAGGCGAGACCAGCACCACGGCAAAGAATGTCCCGGCGCTGCCGAGGTGCTGATCGCCGGACGGGTGGATGTTCCAGCCCAGCGCATAGTCGCCGGACGGGGCGGCGTGGAGGCGCCGGATGGTGGCGGAACGCAGCAAGCCGTCCTCCCCCCGCAACCCGCGCAGGTGCAGCCGCGCGAAGTTGGCCAGATCCTCCACGCTCGCATGCACGTCACCCGCCGGACCGAGGTACTGATCCTCCAACTGGTAGATGTCGTGCGGGTCGTGCGGGACCGGCACGCCGTCACGCTCGCGGTGCCCCCAGGGCTGCGACGCGTACCGCCGCGCGGGCCACCCGAATCCCGCGGTCGTCATCCCGAGGGGCGCGAACAGCCGCTGGTGCAGCAGGGTCTCCCACGCGGCCCCCGCCCGGCGCTCCGCCAGCGCCGCCGCGACCGTGTAGCCGGCGTTGGAGTAGCGATGCGCCGTGCCGGGGGCGACGACGGGCGGACGCGTGAGCAGCCAGCGGACGAACGCCTGCCGCCGCTCCGGGGGCGTCCCGGCGAACGCCGGGACGGCGGCAAGCTCCGCGTCCTCCTCGAACGGCTGGAGGCCGGCCCGATGCGCGAGCAACTGTGCCAGCGTCAACCCCCGCAGGGCCGGGTGCATGGTCGCCACCTCGTCCGGCAAGGCGTCGGCTACGGTCGTCTCCCAGGTGAGCGTCCCCCGCTCGACCAGCGTGGCGATCGCGGTCGCCGCCATCGGCTTGGCGATCGAGCCGAGGTGAAACCGGTCCTCCGGGGTGACCCGCTCGTCGGTGGCGACCCGGCGCACGCCGACCGCGCCGACCGCGACGATCGCCTCGCCGCGCGCCACGGCCGCCGCCAGCGCCGGGAGGCGATACTTGTTGCGCAGCGGGTGCAGCACCGCGTCGAGCGATTGCCCTGCCATCGTTCTTCCTTTCCTCGCTCGTCGCGTCAGCGAGCCGGGAGACGCGCGCGCTGCGGGTCGACGACCGCTTCGACGCCGATCCAGATGACGGTGTCGCCGTCCTGGAGATCGAGCAGCGGGCCATCGACCGGCGCCTCGCCCAGGTGCTCCACGAGCGTCTGCAGGTTGAGGTCGTACCGCGACAGGAACGGCTCCGTCACGCCGTGCAGCCATGCGACATCCCCGCGACCATCCAGAGGGATGCGCGCGTTGACCTTGGGCTGGTCACCCACGCTCACCCGAATGACGAGGCGCGGCTGCGGCGTCGCGCCGAGCGGCGCGGGCGGCAACGCCACTCTGGTCGTCGCCAGGGCCACCGGTTCCAGCACGGCCAACAGCTCGTCGGCCTCGTCCGCTGTCAGCGTGCCCCCCGCGACCATCCGCAAGATCCGCAGGCGTTCGCCGTCGCTCATGAGCCCCTCCCCTTTCCGATGGCGCGCAGTCGCCCCGCCGCCTCCGCCGCCCCGATCGCGCCCCGCTCAAGGTCGTCCAGAATCGCCGCGCGCCGTGCGGCCACGTCGCCGCCAGCGGATAACGGCTGCCGATCGCGCTCGAACCCGGCAGCCGTTAACGCCTCCTCCAGGCGCGCGCGCACGGTGGGGTAGGAGACCCCAAGCTCCCGCTCCATCTCCTTCATGTTCCCGCGCACCCGGAGGAACAGCGCGAGCAAGGAGGCATGCGGCTCGCGCAGGCGCGCGAGCTGCCCGAGGCCGAAGGCACCTACGACCTCCGTGCCGCAGGCCGGACACTGTAGCCGTGTGACGGCGAGATTGCCGGCGCAGGCGGGACAGATCGTTGGCGCGACGAGCGGTGGACCATCCATAGGGTTATTATAGGAATAGGTTACAATTTGTCAATATATCTTTCTAAATTTATGTCTTCTATCACAAATATGAGAGGCTCGTCTCTGTAATTTGCACCATCTCGTCCATGAACTCATAGGGTGAGAGGTGCGTTTTCACGCAATCAAGCCACGCCCTGTCCTTCCAGCAGATGTTCTTCTGCCACGCCGACTACATGCTGGCGTCACGCATGATCGAGGTGTGTGCAGGAAGGAAATCCGGGCTTGGCGCGCTGTGCGGGAAAGTCGGGGGCTACGCCGATGCCTGATGTCGGCGGCGGTGGAAGTTTCATTGGGGCCGTGGTTTAGAGCGGTTGGCACAAAGGTTGTACGAGTGCTGTAGTGAAGCCTTGGGGGCTCAGTTGAACGCCCCTACACCCGCCGGTGCAAGCATGCCGCGACCGCTCCAGGGGTCCGGCGGCACGCTCGCCCGGTCATCCTCGGCCGCGGCGGGGGATTGGCTACTTGGCGCGGGACGAGGCCGCGAGCTACGCGGGTGGCAGGGACCGCGATCCTTCGCCGCGGCTCAGGATGACCGGGCTGGGCGGTGTTCCAGCCGACAACGGTATGTGGGGGTAACGGCACTGTGGCCGGGCGTGGCGAAGGGGCGGGGCCGCTCGCCCCGCCCCAATCAGGCGCCGCAAGATGGTGTGCCGAGCCTTATTGCTCGTTGATGTCGACCGAGGTGATGCGGATGTCCTCGGTCGGCGTGGAGTTCTCGCCGCTGCGCCCGCGGGTGGTCGGCACGTTGGCGATGGCGTCGAGCGCGTCGAGGCCGTCGGTCACGCGGCCGAAGATCGTGTAGTTCGGCGGCAGGCTCTCGGCGTTGCGCCCGTGGCAGATGAAGAACTGCGAGCCGTTGGTGTTCGGCCCGGCGTTCGCCATCGCGACGATGCCGCGCTCGTAGCGCAGGCGCACCGGCTCGTCGGCGAAGCGGTAGCCGGGGCCGCCGGCGCCGGAGCCGGTCGGGTCGCCGCCCTGGATCATGAAGCCCTTGATCACGCGGTGGAAGGGGGTGTTGTCGTAGAAGCCCTCGCGCGCGAGGAAGACGAAGTTGTTGACCGTCTGCGGCGCCTCGCCCGGCAGCAGGTCGATGGTGATGTCACCCTTCGTCGTGTGCAGGGTCGCCCGGTAGCGCTGCTGCGGGTCGATCTGCATCTCCGGCGCGGACTGCCACTGCTTCGTGCCGCTCATGTTTCCGTCCCCTCCTTGTCGCTCGCTCGACGGCGAACGCCGGCCCAGCGCCGCCGTTGGCTCGTCCCGTCAGCTACCGCTCGGTGATCTCGATCGTCTTGATAGTGACATCCTGCACCGGCTTGTCGCGGGGGCCGGTCGGGACGCTGGCGATCTTGTGGACGACATCCATGCCCTCGACCACCTTGCCGAAGAGGTTGTACTTCGGTTGCAGCGTCTGGCACTGCGCGCCCTCGCAAATGAAGAACTGCGAGCCGTTGGTGTTCGGGCCGCTGTTCGCCATCGCCACCGCGCCGACCTCGTAACTCCCCTTCACCGGCTCGTCCGCGAACTTGTAGCCGGGGCCGCCGGCGCCGGTGCCGGTCGGGTCGCCCGTCTGGATCACGAAGTCATCGATCACGCGGTGGAAGGTGACCCCGTCATAGAAGCCCTCGCGCGCGAGGAAGACGAAGTTGTTGACCGTCTGGGGCGCGTCCTGCGCGTTGAGGTCCACCTTGATGTCGCCCATGCTGGTCTTGATCAGGGCGGTGTAGGTCTTGTTCGGGTCGATCGTCATCGCGGGCGGGGCGCTGTACTGCTTCCCCGCGCCGCCGCTTGCGGTCGGCTGCGCGCCGGCCGGGACCCGCGCGCCGGCCTGGGGCGCCGGTGTGTCGGTCGGGCGCGCGCCAGCGCCGCAGGCCGCGAGCAGCAACGTCAGGGCCAGCAGCGCCAGCGCCGCCCCGGCCACTCGTCGTGTCTCTCCGCTCCTCATGGTTCGCGTCTCAATCCTCCCAATCCGCAGTGCGGTCATTCGCCCTGACGCCCCGCGAGGCCCAACTCGTCGGCGACGCCGGCCATCGCCCCGACCACAATCTGGATGTGCTCGTCGAACGGCACGCCGAGCGCCTCGGCGCCGTGCAGCATCTCCTCGCGGCTGACCGCGCGGGCGAACGCCTTGTCCTTCATCTTCTTCTTGAACGACGACGGCTGCACGCCGGCGATCGCCTTGTCCGGGCGCACCAGCGCGACCGCGCCGGCGAACCCGGTCACCTCGTCGACCGCGTAGAGCGCCTTTTCGAGCGGGGTCGTGCGTGCGATGCCGAGGTGGTCGGCGTGGCTCAGGATCGCGTGGATCAACTCCTCGCTGTAGCCGCGCTCGCGCAGGATCGGCGCGCCGTCCTGCGGGTGATGCTCCAGCGTCGGGTGGATCTCGTAGTCGAAGTCGTGCAGGATGCCGACCACGCCCCAACGCTCCTCGTCCTCGCCGAAGCGCCGGGCGTAGGCGCGCAGCGCCGCCTCGACCGCCAGCATGTGCCGGCGCAGGCCCAGGCTGGACACATATTCCTGCATCAGCGCCAGGGCCTCGCCCCGGTCCGGCCAGCGCCCGCCATCCGCGGGGTCCGCCGGGTGCTCTCGTTCAACCTGCGCCATCATTCCCCTTCCGCTCGTCGCGCCGCGATCAGGCGGCGCCGGCTTCCCATCGCACGACGAGGAAGTATAGCGCATCACCGGTGGCGGCCCGGCCGACGCTTCAGCCGCGAAGCGCGGGCATGACCTCGGCGGCGATGCGCCGGACAGTGTCGTGGTGCTCCGGTCCCGGCAGATCGCAGGTGAAATCGGTGAAGCCAAGCGGGCGGTAGGTCTCCACGAAGTCGCGGAAGGCGCCCTCGGAGCGCAGCGGCTCATCGCCGGCCAGGATCGAGCGGCGGATCTCGCTGGGGTCACGGCCGATCGCTCGGCAGGCGTCGTCGAGCTGGCGCGCGAGGCGCGCGGCCTCGTCGGGCGGGGTGCGGTTGGCGTCCCAGATGTCAGCGTAGCGGGCGGTGAGGCCGATCATCCGCGCGCCGCGCGTGCCGACCAGGATCGGGATACGCGGCTGCTGGACCGGCTTGGGCTTAAGGTGAGCGTCCTGCACGCAGTAGTAGCGCCCCTCGAACGTCGTCGTCTCGCGGCCCATCAGGCCGGTGATGATCTCCAACGCCTCCCCGAAGCGATCGACGCGCTCGCGGGCCGAGGGGAAGGGGAAGCCGTACATGCGGTGTTCCCCTTCGTGCCAGCCGGCGCCGAGGCCGAGCACGAGCCGACCATTGCTGATGTGGTCGACCGTCACCGCCTGCTTGAGGAGCAGGGCGGGGTTGCGATAGGTGTTGCCGGTGACCATCGTGCCGAGGCGCACGCGCGAGGTGCGCGCGGCCAGCCCGGCCAGGAGGGTCCAGGCTTCGTGCGCGTGCTCGATGAAGTGATCGAAGACCCAGGCGTAATCGAAGCCCAGTTCGTCGGCGAACTGGAACTCCCGCAGCAGGGGGTCCCAGTCGTCGTTCCGCTGCCCGAGGAATAGCCCGAACCGCAACTCGTGGCCCGCCATGCGCGATCCTCCCTCTGCCGCTTCGTGGCGTCGCGCCGGGGCCGACGCCAACGGCAGGCACTAGCAAGACCCGGACCAGCCGCCACGCGCCCCGCGCGCCGGCGCCCGCGTCAATGGTTTCCCGCGGCGGTGGCGGCGCGGTCGAGCAGTTCGGTCGCGTCGAGGATCGTGTAGCGGTAGCCCTGCTCGGTCAGGAAGAGCTGGCGGCGCGCGGCGTACTCCTGATCGTTGGTGTCGCGGGTGACGACCGAATAGAAGTGCGCCTGCGCGCCGTCCTCCTTCGGGCGCAGGATGCGGCCGAGGCGCTGGGCCTCCTCCTGGCGCGAGCCGAAGGCGCCGGAGACCTGGATCGCCACGTTGGCGTCGGGCAGGTCGATGGCGAAGTTCGCCACCTTCGAGACGACCAGGCGCTTGATCTCGCCGCGGCGGAACTGGTCGTAGAGCTTCTCGCGGTCGCGGTTGGGCATCTTGCCGGTGATCACCGGCGCGTCGAAGCGCTCGGCGATGATCCGCAACTGGTCGAGGTACTGGCCGATGATCAGCACGTTGTCGTCGCGGTGCATCGTCACCAGGCGGTCGAGGACGGAGAGCTTGTCGGGGTTCTCGGCGGCGATGCGGTACTTGAGGCGGCTGTCCTCGGCGGTGGCGTAGAGGAGGCGCTGCTCGGGGGGCAGCGCGACGCGGACCTCCCAGCACTCGGCGGTGGCGATCCAGCCCTGACCCTCCAGCGTCTTCCAGGGCAGGTCGTACTTCTTCGGGCCGATCAGCGAGAAGACGTCGCTCTCGCGCCCGTCCTCGCGCACCAGCGTGGCGGTCAGGCCGAGCCGCCGCCGCGCCTGGATCTCGGCGGTGACGCGGAAGACCGGCGCGGGGAGGAGGTGGACCTCGTCGTAGATGATCAGGCCCCAGTCGCGGCTGGTGAAGAGGCCGAGGTGGGGGAACTCCTCCTCGATCGGGCGCCGCTTGACGATCCCGCCATCCGCCGCGCCGTCGCCGTCGCCCGCCCCGTCGGCGCCGCGCTTGCGGCGGCTGGGGTGGTAGGTCAGCACCTGGTAGGTGGTGACGGTGATCGGGCGGATCTCCTTCAGGTCGCCGGTGTACTCGCCGATCTGCTCCGGGGCGATGTCGGTCTTGTCGAGGATCTCGCTGATCCACTGATGGACGGCATTGGTGCCGAAGCAGACGATCAGGGTGTGGCACCGCGCGGTCGCCAGGGCGCCGAGCGCCACCACCGTCTTGCCGGCGCCGCAGGGCAGCACGACGACGCCGCTGCCGCCCTTGCTGCCGCCGGAGGCCCAGAAGACGTCGACGGCCTCGCGCTGGTAGCCGCGCAGGCCGAACGCGCGCCCGGACAGGGTCGGGTCGCGCAGGGCGAGCGCGAGGGGGGCACCGGGGACGTAGCCGGCCAGGTCCTCGGCGGGGAAGCCGAACTCGACCAGCGCGTGCTTGAGGTGGCCGCGCATCCCGGCGTAGACCTCCAGCGTGCGCTCGTCGAGGCGGCGCAGGATGTAGGGGGCGAGCTTGCGCGCGTGGGCGATCTCGGTGATCAGGATCGGGTCCTCGGACTGCAGCACCAGGCGCGACTCCTCGCCCGGCAGGCGCAGCAGCTTCAGCCGGCCGTAGCGCGACATGTAGTCGCGGATGTCGTGGGTGATGTTGCCGGGCAGGTCGAACTTGCTGAAGCCCTCCAGCCGCGCGAGGGTCTCCTCGGCGGTCAGCCCGGCGGAGGCGGCGTTCCAGAGGGAGAGGGGGGTGATGCGGTAGGTATGGATATGCTCGGGGCTCTTCTCCAGCTCGGCGATCGCGGCGATGGCGTCGCGCGCGTCCTCGTACTTCGGGTTGGCGACCTCCAGCAGGACGGTGCGATCCCCCTGGACGATCAGCGGATTCTCCGGAACATAGGGCATCGGCGTTCCTTTCCGAGGGGTCGAAGGTCT
>JAUJMV010000001.1:750435-766708 GCA_030446685.1 Thermomicrobiales bacterium
ACGCCGAGGATGTTGGCGAGGCGGAAGTTGCGCTCCTCCTGGCGCAGCCGGCAGAAGGCGCGCAGGTAGTAGGCGCCGCCGCGCATCTCCAGCTCGCGGGGCTCGATGACGCGTTTGGTCGAGCGGCGGTCGCTCTGGTTGCGATACTCGATCAGGAGCGGCGTCTCGGCGTCAAGCGCCTCCTCGATGAAGTCGGTCAGGGGGCGGCCGGTCAGGCGCTTGAGCGCGGCGTTGCGCCCGGCGCGCCCGGCGCGGCGCGCGTCGCCCGATCCCAGCAGATCGCGCGCGGTCGCCAGGCCGAGGTTACTGGCCGCGCGCTGGGCGGCGCTCTGCCGCTCCGCCGCCGGCTGGGCGGGCAACTGCTCCTGCAAGGTGATGCCGCGCGCGAGCAGCGCCGCCTGCAGTTTCGGCCAGTGCTCCTCGGCGACCAGGGCCAGGCTGGCGCTGATGACCCGCAGGATCAGCGGGCGCAGCGCCTTGACCCGCCCGAGATCGCCCCAACTGACGGTGGGCGGCAGCTCCACCGCGCGCACCTGGGCGTAGCGGAACGGCGCGTAGTAGCCGGCCCAGCCGCGCAGCGTCAGGGTGTCGTCGGGCGACAGGTTGAGGCGGGCCTTGTAATCGAGGAAGGCGAGGATCTCGTCGATCCGCAGCCCCTCCTCGCGCGCCCGCGCCAGCGACTCCCGCGTGATCCGGTACCGCACCGGTCCGGGCGTGGCTCGGTCCGTGCCCGCGGCGCCGGTGGTGTCCTCCTCGCGGTCGGCGAAGCGGTCGAGGCGGTAGCGCAGGTACGGCTCGTCGTCCTCGGGCCAGATGGCGATCCGGTCGGGGCCGGTGAAATCGAGCGTCTGGGGCGCGTCGAGGGCATAGTTGAAGCCCCAGACCTCGGTCCCCCGCCGCTGCAGGGCCGCCTCCAGCGCGGCCGCGTCGCCGGCGCGCACCAGCACGGCGGTCGGGCTCAGCCGGCGGTCGAGCAGAGGCGCGATGGCGGGATCGGCGAACCAGCGGTCGAGCAGCGCGGCGTCGGGCGCTTCGAGCAGGGTCGCGTCGCGCCGCAGGTGGATGCGCTCGAACTCGCGCGCCCAGTCCTGGAGGGTGTGGCGCACGTTCTGCGGCAGCGGCCCGCCCGACTCCCGCTCGAGGAGGGCGACGATCCGCTCCTCGGTCCAGCCGGCCTCCAACCCGCGCACCAGCGCCGGGCGGGTCAGGCGGTAGATGGCGGCGCGGTCGAGACTCTGCGCGTCCGCGAAGGCGTCGAGCTGGGTGAGCAGGTCGAAGTGCGCCAGCGCGTCGAGGACCAGCACCTCGAAGCTCGGCTGGACCACCAGACTGGTCCCGCCGGCCGCGGCGGTCGCGACGGGCGCGTGGCCGGTCAGCACCTGCCGTCCCAGCGAGGTGAGGCGCAGGGCGACCGGGCGGTCGTGCTCGACGCGCGGCTCCGGCCCTTCGCCGACGGGGCCGCCGGCGCGCCGCCCCCCCGCCCCGCCGCCCTCCTCACCCCGCGGGGCGGGCGGCGCGAAGCCGGCGTCGACCAGGCCGAGCCAGCGCAACGGCTCGGCGACGACCTGGGCGACGAACGCGCCCTCCACCTCGTCCCAGTCGCGATCCTTGCGCAGCCGCCGGTCGCGGCCCCGCGCCTCCGCGCGCGCGAAGCCGCGATAATAGACCTGCTCCTGCAACTGCCAGTTCTGGTAGTAGCTGCCGTAGTGGTTGTAGTAATTGGCGTACCCCGCGGTGGGGTCCGGGATGCGCGGCACCAGGAACTCCGGGTCGGTGCGGCGCAGGGTCGCGGCGACCGCGTCGAGCCCGACCCACCCCTCCGGCAGCAGCGCCAGGACGGCGCCGATCGCCCGGCGGGCCTCCGCGATCCGCGTCGCGGGCGGCACGTCGCCTGGGCCGCTGTAGGACCACGGCTCGACGGCGAGGTGCGCCAGCCGCCCGAACTCGTCCCAGTCGAGGTCGAGCCACGCCTCGTAGAGCGCCCGCGCCGCGACGGGCTCCGGATTGTTGAGGAACGCCTCCGCCGCGCTGTCCGCCCGCAGCACGCCCCCCTCATCCCGCGCGAGGTCGGTCGCGTCGAGCAGGCGGAGCAGGAAGAGCAGGCGGCCGTCAGGCGGCTCGCCGCCCCCGCCGCGCCGGGCGGGGGCCTGGCCGGGCTGCAGGGCCGCCAGCAGTTTCCGCAGGTCGGTCCGGTGCGGCTCGCCGGTGCGCGTCAGGCGCACGCCGTTGCCCCTGAGGAAGCGCAGCACGAGGTAGAGGTCGCGGCGCAGCAGCGCGAACGAGCCGGCCTCGACGGTCGCCGGCGGGTGGGCCAGGGGGTCGGGCGGGGGGACGGCGTCGAGGGCGGGCGGCGCCGCGTCGCGCACCGCCCGGGGCGCGCGGACCCAACGCAGGCGGGCGCCCGGCTCGGCCAGGCCCAGCGCGGTCTTGCCGGCCACCTCGCGATCGTCGATCAGCAGCAGCCCCCGGCGCAGCAAGCCCTCCAGTTCCTCCTGGACGGCCCGCTCGTCGCGCCGGTCCGCGCCGGCGGGCGTGCCGCCGCCGGCCGGAGTGGGCTCCTGGCCCGCCAGGAAGAGGGCCGCCAGCGAGACCCGCTCCACCCGCGCGGCGATGCCGAGCAACTGCCGCGCGAGGGGCGACAGCGTGGCGACCGCCCGCCGCGCGAACTCGGGATCGGCGAGGATGTCGACGAGCTGGTCGATCCGCTCGGCTTTGCGGCGCGCCGCGCCCGCGCCGGGGCTGTGGCTTTCGAGCATCGCCGCGATGTCCGCGGCGGCATAGCCGTCGAGGATGCCGCGCAACCGCTCCCGCTCCCGCGCCACCGGCGCCCCGGTCGCCATCATGGGCGCTCCTCGCCGGGGGCGGCGCCGGCGGCCGTCACGCGGGGCGTGTAGCCGCCTTTCTGCAGCGTCTTGACGACGAGATCGACGTGCGCGTGATCGATGACCACGGCGGTCTCGGAGAGCCGGCGCACGATGTAGCGCCCCAGCGGGCCCGCCGCCACCTCCGCCGCGATCGTCGGATCGGCGAACTCGATCAGCGCGATATTGCGATAGAGCCGTGCCGTCTCTGCTAGGTCGGACATGAACGAACGAACACCTATAGCGGTATTACGTACGATGGCAAACGCGATCCCAAAGATTGTACCGCGCGAACGGGAACTTTGCCAAATGGAGGTCGGCGACTGAAGGGACTGGATGGAGCCTGCCTGATGGGTGTGGAGCGCCCCCCCCGGCCCCCCCAATCCTGGGGGGGGAGAGGACCGGGGCCAAGAGGGTGCCTGTCCGAGCAGGCAGAGACCATGCCCGCCCCCTCTCCCACTGACGTTGGGAACCGGGGGGGCATCTCCCGCCCGCCGCCCCCCACGCCGCAAGCCGTCGCCGCCTACCGCGCCCAGCTAATGCCGGAGCCCGGATCGACGTCGGTGTACTCGCCGATCTTCTGCGCCTTGCCGGCGATGAGGCGGCCGTTCGGCGCGGTGAGATCGACGTAGAAGAGGCCGTAGCCGGTCCCGTTGAGGCGGACGAAGGCGAGCTGGTTGCCGTCGGGCGAGAAGGCGGGGCCGCGGTCGGCGCCGCCGTCGGTCAGCCGGTAATTCGCGGTGCCGTCGGGGCGCATCGCCCAGAGGTCGGTGGCGCCGCGGCCCTGGCGGCGCGCGGCGTAGACGATCCAACTGCCGTCCGGCGACCAGGCGGGGTCGTAGGCGCCATCCGGCCCGTCGGTCAGCGCTCGGTAGGATCCGGCGGCGAGGTCGGCGATGTAGAGCTGGGTGGTGCGCTTGGCCGAGTCGGGGTCGCCGGTGTCGTAGGCGAAGGCGACGCGGGTGCCGTCGGGCGACAGGGCCGCGCCTTCGATGTGTCCGGGCAGCGGGAGGGTGACGGCGACCTGCTCGGGCGGCGCGTCGGGGCCGCTGGCGACCCAGAGAGAGAAGGTGTTGTCGAGCCGCTTCTGGCAGGAGCGGCCGCCCGGCGCGCGGCCGTAGATGATGCGGTCGGAGCCGTCGGCGAGGCGCGCCCAGGACGGGCCGCTCACCTGGAAGCTGTTGAGCACGTAGTCGCAGGAGTCGACCGGGTACCTGGTGGACTGGTGCGCGGTCAGCGGGCGCGCGTCGCCGCCCCGCGCGTCGGCGAGCCAGAGGTCGCCGAAGCTGTCGCCGCGCTGCACCCAGAGCATCTGGCTGCCGTCGGGCGACCAGCGCGGCTGCATCGCGCCGCCGTCCCGGGTGATCCGCGCCTCCTGCCCGTCCGCCCAGAGCCAGACGTTGCCGCCGCGAGTGAAGAGGAGCCGGCCGTGGACCGGGCCCTCGTTCGCCGCGGCGGCGACCGCCCCCGGCCCCGGCGCCGGCTCGGGCTGCCCGCAGGCCGCCAGGGCCAGCAGCACGATCAGGCTCGCGACCCACCGGAGACGCCCCATCCCTCGCACCCGCGCCCGCCCCTCCCGCCTACCGCCCGTCTTCCGCGTCGTGGTTGCCGTGGCCGCCGCGGTCGAGCGCCGCGCGGGCCTCGGTTGCCTCGTCCCAGGGTATTGGGCCGTCGGCGTAGATGATCGTATTCTCGTGACCCTTGCCGGCCAGCAGGACCGCGTCGCCCGCCCGCGCCAGCGCGAAGGCGCGCGCGATCGCCGCCCGGCGGTCGGCGATCAGCTCGAAGTCGCGCCCGCGGACCCAGCCGGCCCCGGCCGCGCCCGCGGCGATCTCGCCCAGGATCGCCTCGCGATCTTCCCCGCGCGGGTCTTCGTCGGTAAAGATACCAAAATCGGCCAGTTCGGCACAGACCCGCCCCATCAGCGGCCGCTTCGCGCGGTCCCGCTCGCCGCCGCTGCCGAAGAGGGCGATCAGCCGCCCCGGCGCGACCGAGCGCAGCAGGCGCAGCACCCGGGCCAGCGAGTCGGGGTTGTGGGCGTAGTCGACGACGACGAGGAAGGGCTGGCCGCGGTCGATCCGCTGGCCGCGCCCCGGCACCCCTGTGAAGGCCGCGAGGCCCGCGGCAACGTCGTCCAGCGGCAGGCCGAGCGCCAGCGCGATCGTGGCGGCGGCGAGCGCGTTGGAGACGTTGAACTCGCCGAGCAGCGGCAATCGCACCGGCCCGTCGCCCCAGGGCGAGCGCAGCCGGAAGGCGAGGCCCCGGCCCGACGCCGCGATCGCCTCGGCGCGCACGTCGCAGCCGGGCGACAGGCCGTAGGTCACCTCGGGCGCACGGGCGCGGCCGAGGAGCATCGCCGCGCCGGGATCGTCGCGGTTGACGATCGCCGCGCGCGGGCGGGGCGGCGCCTTGCCCCCTTCCGGAACGATCCGGTCGAAGAGCTTGGCCTTGGCGGCGAGGTAGTTGTCGTAGGTGCCGTGGAACTCGAGGTGCTCGTGGGTCACGTTGGTGATGACCGCCAGGTCGTAGGCGCAGCCGTCGACGCGGTGGGTCTCCAGCGCGTGGGAGGAGGTCTCCAGCACGGCCCAGTCGACGCCGGCGTCGACCATCTGGCGCAGGTAGCGCTGCACGTCCAGCGACTCGGGGGTCGTCTGGTGGAGCGGGTTGCGCCAGCGCCGGTCGCCGACCTTCAGATCGACGGTGCCGATCAGCCCGGTGCGCCGCCCCGCGTGGGCCAGGACCGCCTCGATCAGGAAGCTGGTCGTCGTCTTGCCCTTGGTGCCGGTCACGCCGATCAGCCCCAGTTCGAGCGAGGGGTGGCGGAAGAAGCCGGCGGCCACGCGCGCCAGGGCCGCGCGCGCGTCGGGGACGACGATGTTGCAGCCGAGCCGCGGGTCCGCGACCGGCTCCTCGGTCAGCGCGGCGACCGCGCCCCGGTCGAGCGCCTGGGGGAGATAGCGGTGGCCGTCCGTGTCGGAGCCGCGCAGGGCGGCGAACAGGACCCCCGGCTCCACCTTGCGCGAGTCGTAGGCGATCTCCGCGATCGCCACGTCCAGATCGCCGGTCACCCGCGCCTCGCGGGCCAGGTCCGGCAGGCCGGCGAGGAGTTCTCTCATCGTTACGCGCAAAGTCGCCACCTAGACGGCCCCCCGCCCCCCCAACGTTGGGGGGAGAAGAGGCCGGAGTCAACGTGGTGCTGATCCGAGCAGCCCGGCATTCAGCCAGCGTTCCCTCCCCGCGGGTTGGGCGGCAGGGGGCCATCGCTCCGTGCCACCGGTGTAACGTACACTGGGGCCGCGCGTTGCGCGGCTAGCGCGCCAACTCCTCCCCGAGCAGCTCCGCGAGGATGCGGATGCCGCGCACCAGGTCGTCGTCGGCGGCGTAGCTGAAGGCGAGGCGGATGTTCTGCCGCCCGCCGCCGTCGAAGAAGCAGTCGGTGCCGGGCAGGTAGTCGATCCCCCGCTCGCGCGCCCGCGGCAGCAGGCGCGGGGCGTCGAGCCGCTCGGGCAGGGTCAGCCAGACGAAGAAGCCGCCCTCCGGCACGGACCAGGTGATCCCCTCCGGCATCCGTTCGTCGAGCTCGCCGAGGAGGAGGTCGCGCCGGTGGCGGTAGAGGGCGATCAGCTCCTGGATGCGCGCCTCCAGCGTGCCGTCCTTGCAGAACTCGTAGGCGACGTGCGCGGCGAACGGGCTGGTTCCGCCGTCCGCCTTCAACCCACCCAGCCGGGCGATCAGGCTCGGGTCGGCGACGACCCAGCCGAGGCGCATCCCGGCGGCCAGGATCTTCGAGAAGGTGCCGAGGTAGAGGGCGTGCCGCCCGCCGTCGAGCGCGTAGAGCGTCGGCAGCCGCTCGCCGGAGAAGCGCAGGTCGTGGTAGGCGTCGTCCTCGAGGATCGCGAAGTTGTAGCGGTCGGCCAGCTCGACGATTCGCCGGCGGCGCTCGAGCGTCGTCGTCACGCCGGTAGGATTCTGGAAGTTGGGGATCGTGTAGAGGAGCTTCGGCGCGATGCCGCGCCCGCGCAGCTCCTCCAGCTTGCGCGCCAGGAGATCGACGCGCGTCCCCTCATTGTCGAGCGGCACCCCCTCGACCGTGACGCCGGCGGTGCGGAAGAGGCGCACCGCGCCCATCCAGGCGGGCTCCTCGCTGAGGACGGTGTCGCCGGGGTCGAGGAAGAGGTCGCAGATCAGCCCGAGCCCCTGGGAGGCGCCCGCGGTGAGGATCAGGTTGTCGCGGGCGCAGGCGATGCCCTGGTCGCGCCCGAGCTTCTCGACCAGCAGATCGAGCAGCCCCGCGTAGCCGAAGGCCGGGCCGTACTGCAGGGGCCACTGGCCGTGCGCGCGCATGGCGCGGGCGGTCGCCTCGGCGATCGCGTCGAACGGCAGGCTGCCGGGGTCGGGGAAGCCGCCGACGAAGGAGATCAGACCCTCCCGCGCCCCGGCGCCGCGGCCGTCGCCCAGGCCCCTCGCACGCGCGCTCAGCCGTTCGTTCACCACCGGGCCGGTGGAGCCGGCAATCATGCGTCCTCCGTTGGTAGGCGGGCAGGGGGGCAGGCGTCCGGCGACCGCGGGCCGAGCGGCCGGCTGGTTGCCGACCCGGTGATTGCGCACCACCACCCGCCCGCCCGCGCGCCTGCCCGCCTCGCCCCTACGTCACCCTCGTTCCTCGCCGCCGGCGAGGCGGTTGCCGAAGTTGAGCGGGTTGGTCGTCATGAAGGCGGCTTCCTCCAGGGCCTCCTCGGCGGCCTCGCGCACCGCGTCGTCCTTGGAGACGGCGAGCCGCTTGAGGACGTTCATCGAGGAGGGCCCGCCGATCTGGCCGAGCGAGCCGATCGCGGCGAGTTGGACCTCGCGGTCGTCGTCGCCCAGGCGCTCGATCAGTTGCGGCACCGCGCGCCGGTCGGCCAGCTCGCCGCTGGCCTTGGTCGCCTCGTAGCGCAGGCCGGCGGAGGGATTGTCCATCTCTTTGAGGATCGTGTCCAGCCAGCGGTCGTCGCAGTTGCGCCCCATGGCGTAGACGGCGCTCATGCGGATCCGCTCGTCGGGGTCGCCGTAGGCGCGCTCGATCTGGCCGGTCACCGCGGGGTCGCCGGTGAAGACCGCCAGCGCCTCCAGCGCGCGGCGGCGGACCTCGACCGAATCGTCGCCGCGCGCCAGCGCGAGGAGCGTGGTGTAGAGCGGCTGCCGCCAGCGGGGGCCGATGCCGTCCTCGACCGCGAGCCGGCTGAAGTGGGCCAGCGCGCGGGTCGCCGCCTCGCGCACCTCCCGGTCGGGGTCGCGCAGCGCCTCGTCGAGCAAGTAGGTGAGGAAATCCTCGCCGTCTTCCTCCCACAGGCCCTCGATGGCGCGGGCGCGGATGGCCGCGTCCTCGTCGCGCAACGCGACCTTGAGTGCGCGGCCGAAGTTGTATTCGATCTGCTCCTCGGCGAGCTCGGCCATGTCGGCGACGAGGCGGCGGCGCGTGGCGACCGGCAGCGCCGGCCACAGGTCCCGCAACGCCGCGACGCGGGCGCGATCGAGGTCGGAGAAGATCGCGGCGTCGGCGGGCGTCGTCTTCGCCTCGTCGGTCTCCGCGAAGTAGGTCAGGCGTTGGCGAAAGGCATCCAGGGCTTCCATAGGTCCAGTCTCCGGGGATGGCGTTGGGTCGGCGCGACGGGTTCCGTCGGGCGCGTGCCGGGTGGAATGCCGCGGCCTGACGCGCGGCAGGTCAAGGCGGTGGTCGGCCGGCGGCGGCCGGGACCGGTGGCGCTGGTCCCGACCGCCGCCGCACTATTCCTCGTCGTCGATGTCGTCCGCCTCATCGGCGTCCCGTGCCGCGGCGCGCTTCTTCGACGCGCCCTGCGCCTTGGCGGGCGGCTCGTAGAAGAACGCCCCCTCGGTGTCGGGATCGGCGGAGAACTGCGGGAACTGCGGCGACTCCAGCACCTCGCGCAGCGCGCGGAGGCTGAAGGGCCGCTCGATGTTGACGACCGGCAGCAGATCCTCCGGCGTCGACCAGTAGCGCGGCGCGGCCTTGGCGCCGACGTTCTCCGCGCCGCGCTCGAACGCCATGCCGGCGACGATCTCCGGGCGGCGGCGCTCGCGCTCGTCGAGCGGCTTCGCGCCGGCGAGGCGCGGGTAGCGATCCTCGCTGAGGGTCCAGTCGGGGTTGACCTGGCAGTAGAGCGACTGCGGGCGGAAGACGTAGCGGTTGCGGCGCTCGTCGATCTGCAGGAGGCGCTGCTCGTTCTGGGCCGTCGCGGCGTAGCGGATGACGTACTGCCCATCGTTGTCGGGCGCGCGCTCGATCGTGAAGACGGCGCCCGGCGCCAGGCTCTCGCGGTAGAACTCGTCGAACCCGACGAGGTAGCCGCCGCGGTTGGCGGTGGGGTAGCGCAACTCGGCCAGGAAGGAGACGAAGAGCTGCGGCACTTCGAAGCGCAGCACGGCCGACTTCTGATCGTCCAGGTAGGGGTCCGGGAAGAACTGCCGGAGCAGGCCGTCCAGCGGCAGCAGGCCGTAGACCCACTCGTAGAAGGTGAGGATGTGGGTGACGGTGGCGCCGGGCGCGGCGGCCGCCGGCTCGTCGAGCAGGGAGCGGAAGTCGGTGCCGAGCTCGCTGGCCTTGCGCGCGGTGGTGCCGATCGGCGCGAGACCGGTGGTGGACCACAGCCGCGACTGGCCGGTGCCGACGAACTCGAACTCGCGCCGCTCGCGCGCCAGGCGATAGTTGATCGAGAAGCGCGCGGCCTCGTAGGACGGGTCGTTCGGGCGGCGACCGAAGAGGCTCTGCAGGAGGGTGTCGTCCGCGAGCGGCACCGTCTCCTCCAGGATGAACTCGCGGATGCGGCGGAGGTCGCCGCGGCTGTAGCGGTCGACCTGGTCCTCGCTGAGGTAGCGGTCGCCGAAGTGCGCGAAGCGGTCGTCGGCCGCCAGGCGCGCGGCCAGCGCCGCGCGCAGCGCGTCGGGCGGCACGGCACTGAGCGGCGGCGGCGCGGCGGTCTCCGGCTCGGGCACGGCGACCACCGCCGGCTCGGCCGCGGGCTGGTCCGTGACCGGCGCGGCATCGCGGAGGGCGGCGATCGCGCGCTCCACTTCGCCGGCGTCCACGGCGGTATCGGTCGCCGCCTCGGCCTCGGTCGCGGCGATCTCGGCCAGGGCGTCGAGCCCGTCCTGATCCGCGGCCAACTTGCCCGGCTCCACCTCCTCGGTCACGCCGTCGAAGACCGGGGGCCGGGTCCAGGCGTCGGAGATGCGCGGCGCGAGGCGCGGCGGCGGCGGCGGGGCGGCCGCGACCGGGGTCATCAGGCGGACCTTGAAGGTGTGGGCCAGGTCCTCCTGCTCCTCGACCGGCGCCCGGCCCGCCAGCGTGGTGGCGTATTCGATCACGCCGTCCGCCGTCTCGTGACGCGCGAAGACCGCCGGGTTCCGGCCGAGCGCGGCGTCGAGCGCCGGCCCGAGCGCGGCGGGATCGCCGTCGCGCCCGGCGAGCACCTGGATGAGGTCGTCGCGCTTCAGGCGGATCGGCGCGGTCGCGGCGAAGAGCCGTCCGTGGAAGCGCGCGACCCGGAAGACCTGCTCGGCGAGCTGGCGCTCCTCGTCCGTGCCCTCGAATGTGACCATCGGCCCTGTCTGCTGCATGCCTTCCTGTTGCCCTTCTTTCATTGTGCGCCGGCCGGCGGTCGCCGCGCCGCTGCACGAGCGGCCGCGCCGCACCCCGCGCCCTCGCTGTCGGGTTGGCCTCAGCCCGCCCGCAACAGGTCGAGCAACTCATCGAGCGTCATCGGCCGCTGGCCGCGCCGCAGCACCTGGAGCAGCCGCTGCAGATCGGCGTCACTGATCACGACCGCGCTGTCTACCATGCGCTCCCTCTCCCGTCGTCGCGGCTTCGCCTGACGGCGTGGCCGGGCGCGTCCCTCGCGGAGATAGCGCCCGGACGTGTGACAACACAAACGGGCCGGTTTTTCCGGCCTGATGGGGGAAAGTGTACTACAGGGCGGGCGCGCGGACAACGCGCGCCGCCGCCCAGGCGGCCCGGCGGGCCCCGCCGCGCCTCCGACCGGCGCGACGGCACAAGCGCCCAGGCTAGGCGGCGGGCTCTTCCTGCCGGTCCCGTTGCGCAGCACTGCGGGGCGTGAGCGCCTGGTCGCTGTTCGGGCGGCGGCCGGCGGCCGGGACGCTCGTCGGCGAGCGTCAACCTGGCCGGTCACCCCAGCCGGCCGTTGCGGCAACCTTGGCTGGCCGACTGGCAGCGACCGCGCGACTACCGTGCCAAGGCGCTGGTCGAGGAGCGCCGAGTGGGGGGAGGGCGGGTATCCTCGGCGCTACCCGACGGTGGACGCATCCACGCACCGCTGATGGACGTTGAACGAGCGCTAATCGCCAAGCAATATCGCCCAGCTCGTGCTGGTGGGCGAACCCCGCGTCACTTCGCCGGAGTGCCGGCCAGGGAGGCGTTGCTGCCCAGCAGGTTGCCAGTGTGAGCATCGAATATCTGTGTCACGCGATCATAGCTGGCCGGCGGCCCCGGCGTCGCCCCCGGCGGAGGCGCTGGCCCGCCGACGAGGTGGAAGTTCCCGCGCACGGTCACCACGCACAGGAGCGGGTAGTCTGGTGAGCCGAGTGTTCGCCCTGGGACGAACTCGACGCTCCACCGCCGCCGGCCCGGTGGCGCGGAGACCGCGGACGTAGATCGGGTGGCTCTGGAGATGGTCCGTACATCCTGTTCGGTGAAGGTCACGTCGTCCGGCCCGGTGCTCCACCCTACTCGGGCGGATGCGGCCGGAACGCCCGAGGCCGGCGTGGCGGCGCGCACATCCCGGGTCGGTGGCGCGCGGGGTTGGCGGGGGGTTGGTGGCCCAGATGGCCGTCGCCGTCAAACCCACCTCAACGGTCACCGGGCCGGTCGCGCGCTGCGTGGGTGAGGTCGGAGCGGTCGGCTCCGAAATGGGGCTTGCCCCGCCGGAGCACTACTGCCACGGCGCGAAAGCGATACTGGCCGGGCTGGAGCCGCGCCGGTCGGCGTGTCGGCGGCGATCCCCCGCTGCCTTCGCCGCCCCGCGGCACCCCGCAGCCCACGAGAACCAGGGCCACCAGCATTACGACCGCGCCAGGACGCGTTACCGCGGATACCACAGCCTAGAGTCATGCGGATGTTGACCACTTCTTTGTAACTGTTCAGACTGACCGGGCAAGATTCGTTTGCCGTGTGCTCCGCGCTCGCATACGTACTGTGCAACGAGGAAAGTACGCTTGATATGCCCCCATTGAACCAAGTTACCCTTCTTTTACCCATCGCCCCGTCGAAAGTGTTGGAGTCTAGGAGGAGTAACGCGGAACGCACCGAAAAGTCGCAACCGCCCCCTTCCTATTCGGATCGCGGCGGGGGGTTGGATGAAGCCGCCAGTGCCGAAGCGAGCCGGGAGGAGACATATCTGAATCCCCCGGCTCGTTGCCCTGCACGGCGATTGCCGGGACGCGTTCCTCGCTACGGCAAGGCATCCTGCCCGAGAAGGTTGCCTGTGTGCGCGTCGGGTTAAGATGAGGGTTGACTTCGTATACTCCTGGGTAGAATCGGCCGGCGGCCCGGCCAGGGTGAACGTCCGCAGCGTTGCGCACGCCAACGGTTGGTCCGCCTGCAACACCGGCCCGCCACCCCAGGCGGGCCGGCGTGTGCACCCGCAGGAACTCCGATGCGCTCGATCTGATGGCTTTCGTTGCTCGCACCCTGCGGGCAATACCCTGCCGGGTGATGTACGCGCGGGCATCATCCTCGGCAATGGGTCTGGCTGCGGGTCGATGGGTCGTAGCCGTGGCTGATCGCGGAGACCCGCGGCGGGCGCAGGTAGTCGAAGTCGGGAAGAAGCGCAGGGCGGCAGCAGCGGCTGGAATGTGGGACGGCAGGGTGGGTATCGGCGCCATCGGCGGGCAACCGCTGGCACGGCACGGCCTGCTCGGGGTGCAACGCCGGCCGCCGCCATGGTGTCGGTGTGGCGACGGGCGACAGCATAGGCGATCGCGACCACGAGAGCCACGACGAGTAAGCTGCCCTGCGAATCGCACGACTTTCATTGCTGTCTCCTTGCTGCACTGGTCTTTCGCTCCACTGCCCTTCGGTCAGCGCGTCCGCGTGCCGGATATGCCCGTTCCCGGGTCCCCGATCAGCCCCAAACGATGACAGCGGATCGTGCGCGCCCCCATCGTCGGGACGCGCCTGCGGAATACTGGCCGTCATTTGCGCGCCAGCTCGTGTTGGCGAAGTACGCGGTGTCCGCGTAAGCCTCGGGCCTCCCCGTTCCCGCCAACTCGGGCCGATGTCCTCGCGATTGACCTGCTGGCGTTGTCCTCCCAGGGGACACGGATGGTCAAAGACCCGGTAAGGACTCTCGACCGCAGTGGACCAGGTTCCGTTGAAGTTGTTGAAGACGTACACATTCGCCCAATTGCCGATGTCGTTGAAGGGAACGGTTCGAGGAACTGCAGTGTCTGAAGTCAACTCCCTCGCTCGTTCTGCTGAGCGGCGTGGTAATTGCGTGTAGTGGGGGGTCAAGCCATCTTCCGTGGGTGCCCCGACGCCTATCCCTTCGACCAGAGTGCCGGGGAGATGACCGACGATCCCAGAGCGTATCGTTCGCGGTGACCTGAAGGCTGTTGAGTTCCATGCTCGGCACCCAGATCGACGTGGAGCGCGCTCAGCTACCCACAGCACCACCCACCGCCAGGCGAGGTAATAACGATCACACCTCGCCGCGTCGACAGCAGTCAATAACGGTTAGAGAACACCTGCCGCGGTCAGCAGGGGCGCATGAGGGCGATGAACCCCCTCACGACCCCTTGTCGCCGCTGACCAAGGAATGCGTTCGCATGTACCTTCTTGAGCAGTTTGCACCCTCGCACGGCGGACATCCCACGCTACCGGGCACACCTCCTCCTCGCAGCGCTGACAACTCCTCATTCGTCCGGACGAGGATAGTCTGACCGAGGACAGGGACCTTGCCTACGGACGTGAAGGAGACTTTCGCGGACTCTTTTGGGCCACTGCTGACGAAAGGGTTGGTAGCGCATTTGATGGGCTACCCGGCAGGCTAGCGGATCAGGCCGAGCTGCGCGGCCCGCGCCCGAGCAAACAGATTGGGGGCGTCCAGCTTCTTCTGGAGGGCGGCGATCCGCCGCTACGGTAGTCAGGCTGATCCCTTCCGCCTGGGCGATCTGCTCGCGGCTCAGTCCGGCCGCCAGCCGCCAGGACCGCCCGTTCGCGCTGGCATGATCCCCCGCCTCCTTCAGGCGCGCCGCCCCCGGCCCGCGCGGGGCGGCGCTGTGGGACCGCACCGTTTCGCGCTGACTCCCCCTGAGGATGTCCCCGGCAATCCTGTGGCCGGGGCGGTAGTACAGCAACGTGCGAGAAAGATCATCCACAGCGGGAGTAGGCGGAGATGTCCACGTCTGCAGGCGCGCGCAATTGCGCCGGGTCGTAGCGCGCGGCGAAGACGACGATCTTGCTGCCGGAACGGCAGCGTCGGCGCAGGGCGCTAAAGCAGAGGAGGGTCAGACGCCTCGTGCTTGCAGGCGGCAATGATCCTGTCGGGTGTCAGTTCGCGCGCCAGGCGGCGCGCTTCAGCCAGCGACGTGGCCTCGCCAACGATTCGCGCGGCGCCCATGGCGCTGAGGATCGCGCGCAGCTCGCCCCAGCCTCACCAGCGCAGTTCCATCTCAGTGGCGGTCTGCCGGAAGCCCGCCCGCTGGTAGATCGGCCGGCCCTCCTCGGTGGCGTGCAGCCGGACGCCGCCGGCCGCGCTCGCCTGGGCGAAGCGGAGCAGTTCGGCGAGCGGCGCCGTGGCGACGCCGCGGCCGCGCCACGGCGGCAGGGTGTACATGTTCATGACGTAGGCGTCCACGCCCGACAGATTCCCGGCGTCCGGCGGGCGCTCGAAGAAGACCAGGCCGCTGGTCGCGACGAGCCGTCCGTCGGCCTCGGCCACCCAGGCGACGAACTCGCCGCTGGCGAGCCGCGGCGCGAAGTAGCCCCGGATGGCGGCCAGCAGCGGCCCGGCCTGCCGGTCGTCGGCCAGATTCCCGATCTCGCGGAGCAGGTCGAGCCGCAGCCGGGACAGGGCCTCGGCGTCGTCGGGGATCGCGCGGCGGAGGGCGACCGCCTCCCCCGATGGCGCCCGCAATCCAGCCTCTTCGCCCATCGCCCGGCGCTCCATGCTCCCCCCCTGACCGCCTCAATTCACCCGGCAGACCGGCTTGCGGCCGTCAAGCACGTTGGTGATGTTGAGCAGGGCCAGCTCGAGCGCGCGCTCGGTCGCGTCGGTCGTCGCGCCGCCGAGGTGCGGGGTCAGGATCACGTTGGGGAAGTCGAGGTAGGGGTTGGCGGGGTGCGGCTCGTGCTGGAAGACGTCGAGGCCGGCGCCGGCGATCCGCCGCTCGCGCAGGGCGCGGACGAGGGCGGCCTCCTCGACGATCGGGCCGCGCGCGGTGTTGATCAGGTAGGCGGTCGGCTTCATCAGGGCCAGCGCCGCGTCGTCGATCAGGCCGCGCGTCTGCGGGGTGAGCGGGCAGTGGAGCGAGACGAAATCGGCCTCGCGCAGGGTCCGGCCGAGCGGCACGTAGCTGATCTGGTGCTCGTTGGCGAAGGTGATGTCCCAGGCGACGTCGGTCGCCAGCACCCGCATCCCCAGGCCGCGCCCGAGCAGGGCGACGCTCTTGCCGACACGCCCCAGGCCGACGACGCCGAGCGTCTTGCCCCACAACTCCGATCCGACCAGGCGCGGCCACCCACCGTCGCGGACCGCGCGGTCGGCGGTGTAGATGTGCCGCGCGAGGCCGAGCATCATCCCGAGGACCAGTTCGGAGACCGAGTGGTTGTTGCAGCCGGCGCAGATGCAGACCGCGATGCCGCGCCGGCTGGCCGCCTCCACGTCGATGTGGTCGTAGCCGACGCCCTGCGCGCTGACGGCGCGGAGGCGCGGGGCGGCGGCGAAGACGCGCTCGGTGACCGGCTCCAGCCCCGGCACCAGCGCCTCGGCCTCGGGGATCAGCTCGAGCAGCCGCTCCTCGGTCATGGTGCGGTGCTCGCGGTGCTCGATCAGTTCGCAGTCGCGGTCGCGCAGGAAGTCGCGCACGTAGCCCTCGTTGTCCAGGAACTTCGGCATGGTCAGCAGGACGCGGCGCGGCATCGGTTCCCCCCTTGGCGAATGACGAGCGACGAGCGACGAGCGACGAGCGGTGATGGGCGCGGGATCGCGCCTTGCGCGGGTCGCGGCGACGGGACTGGCGGCATTCTACACCAGGACGGCGGGATGGCGGGGGCGGGGATGACGGTGGTAGGCGGGTAGGCGGGTAGGGGCCGCGGAGGCTGGTCCCCCCGACGCACACGACGAATTCCAACGCCAGCTTGCCGCTCCAGGGAGTACGGAGGGGGAACGGCTACCGGT
>JAUJMV010000001.1:766808-784514 GCA_030446685.1 Thermomicrobiales bacterium
GTCGAACACCGCCCCGACCGGCACATCCGGGCCGACGCGCCAGGCGTCGTCGGGGGCCGCGGCCAGTGCGGCGATGACGGCCTGCTCGCCGGCGACGATGCCGCGGAACCAGAATCGCTCGACATCGAGGGCGAGGTGCCGGACCAGGCCCAGGCAGGTCCACCCCGACGGCAGGACCGGCCGCCGCAGCGCCCCTTCGTCGAGGCCCTCCAGGATGCCGAGCGCGTGATCGCGCTGGGCGTTCAGGTAGGCCAGGAGCGTCTCGATCTCCAAGTCCGGTGTCGGTTGCGACATCGCTTCCTCCATGCGCGAGGAGTGGCCGGGGGATCGCCCCCACCGCCGGCTACTGCGCGATCTCCCAGATGTGGCCGCCGGGGTCGCGGAAGCTGGCGGTTCGGACGCCCCAGGGCCGATCCATCGGGCCGTTCAGCAGCGCCACGCCGCGCGCGGCCAGCTCGGCGCACACGGCATCGACGTCGTCCACCCTGATGGTGAGCTGCAGGCGGGATCCGGCCTCGCGGGTTGCCACCGCCGCGGGCTCGATGAGCTCCCGCGCCGCGGTGGTCGCGAGCAGGTTGATGATCGTGTTCCCGAAGTCGAACACGGCCGAGTCGTCGTCCTCGAACGCGACCGGCAGGCCGAAGACCTCCCGGTAGAACCGCTTCGCGGCCTCCACGTCCTCGACGAACAGTGTGATGGCGCCGATGCCCCCCGGCCACGCACCCATGTCTTCACCTCTCCAGGAGTTACAACCACACCCAGGGCCGGTCGGGGCGGTCATGCGGCCCGGTGATAGTCCCGTCCAGCGATAAGGATATGTCCTGTTCCCTTGCCCCCCACTCCTCCCCGCCCTGTGCCGCCGGCTGGCAGGAGGGCGCCACGGCGATCCCGCGCACGGCCCGGCTCCCTTCGCTCTGGCGGTACAGGGTGAAACCGGCGGCGTGTGCGGCATCGGCGTGGCGCTGAGTCCCTACTGTCGCGGGGTCAGGAGCGCGCGCAGCCGGGCATCGCGCAGGACGAGTGCGCCCCAGAGGAGCGCGCCGATAATGATCGGGAAGAGGACGGGGAACGGCGGCGAACCGGCGCGCAGATGGGCGGCGACCGCGCCACCGAGGTAGCCGGTGAGCAGGATCGCGCCGAGGACGGACGTGCGCGGGATGACATAGACCAGCAGGCAGGCGAGCGCCAGCAGCCCGATGCCGAGCGTTTGGCTCGCGCTGTAGCCGAGTTGGGCGGAGCCCTCGACGGCGGGCGCGAGTTGCAGCACCTTGATGGCGCCGTCGAAGAGGAGGAACAGGATCGCCAGGGCGCCGATGATCCGCCCCGCCCTGGGGCGCGCCGTCGGGACCGGGGCGGTGTGCGTGGGCGCGTCCGTGACTGCTTGCATGACGTTTCCCTCCAGATGCCTGCAACCGAGCGTCACCAGGGGTGTGACACAGAGTAGTCGTTCGGCGAGGCGCGAAATCGACAACGGCCGGTGCGGCCCGCACCCCCGCCGCCGCGCCCGCACCCCCGCCGCCTGCGGGCGGCACCCCCTCTCCCAATGCTGGGCGAGGGGGAGGACCTATCCTGCGAGTGTGGGTGCCATGGCCCAGTTAGCGATGCGCGGGTGGCGATGCCGCCGGGAGGATTCGTCCGCCCTGGAGGGCAGCATGCTCTCGGTCGGGTCAGAAGCCGGGGGGGCGGCGCCCTTGCCAGGGGCCGTCGCGCTCGACGACGCGGGCGGCCCGGAGGACGGCGGCCTCGTCCCAGGGGCGGCCGGCGAGTTGCAGCCCGAGGGCAGGCCGTCGCCGGTGAGGCCGACCGGCACGACGATGGCGGGCCAGCCGAGCACGTTGAAGGGCAGGGTGTAGCGGGTGTTCTGATCGATCTCGCCGAGGGCGGCGCACCGTGCGCCATCGCCGGGGTCGAGAGGAGGTCGAGCCGCTCCCAGAGGGTCGAGGCGGGCGCGCAGGACGGCGCGGGCCTGCTGCGCCTGGGTGTAGGCGGTCGGGCCGTAGGCGTAGGCGACGGTGACGCGGTCGCGGACGAACGGGCCGAGGTCGCGCGGGCGCTCGCGCAGGTGGCGCTCGTGGAAGGCCGCCGCCTCAAGGTTGATGATCGGGGCGCCGCAGACGCGCAGGTCTTCCGTTTCGGGGAGGTCGAGGTCGACGATTTCGGCGCCGGCGTCGCGCAGGGCGCGCAGCCCGTCCTCCCAGGCGGCGACCGCCGCGGGGTCGGGGGGGCGGCCGAGCCGTCGTCGCGGACCGCGCCGATCCGCAGGCCGCGCGCGCCCCCTCCAGGCCGGCGGTGAAGTCGGGGACGGGTCCGGGGCGGGTGCGGGCGTCGCGCGGGTCGTGGCCGGCGAGGAGGTTGAGCAGCAGGGCGGCGTCGCGGACGGTGCGGGTCAGCGGGCCGAGGTGGTCGAGCGACCAGGAGAGGGTGACCGCGCCGGCGAGGCTGACGCGCCCGTGGGTCGGCGAGGCCGACGAGGCCGCAGAGGGCGGCGGGCATGCGGATCGAGCCGCCGGTGTCCGAGCCGAGCGCGGCGTAGGCGAGCCCGGCGGCGACCGCGGCGCCCGATCCCGAGCTCGACCCGCCGGCGTCGCGCCCAGGCCCCCAGGGGTTGTGGGTCGGGCCGTAGTGGGCGTTGTTCGAGCCGGGGCTATAGGCGAACTCGCTCATCCGGGTCTTGCCGACGATCACCGCGCCGGCCTCCCGCAGCAGTCGCACGGCGGTCGCGTCCTCGTCCGGGATCCAGGCGCCGAGGATCTTCGACCCGGCGGCAGTGGGGATGCCGCGCGTCGCCAGCAGATCCTTGATCGCGACCGGGACGCCGTGGAACGGCCCCCGGCGACGCCCGGCGGCGATCTCGCGCTCGGCCGCCGCAGCGGCGGCGAGCGCCTCGTCGTGCATGACGATCTGGTAGGCGTTGAGGGGGGGATCGTGCGCGGCGATCCGCGCCAGCATCGTCTCGGTCAGCGCGACCGGCGAGACCTCGCGCGCGGCGAGCGCCCGCGCGACCTGGTGCAGCGGCGCGAATGGGTCGGACGGGTCGGGGGGAGCGGGGGCAGGGGGTGACGGGTCCGGCGCCGGGGGTGGGGCACCCGCCGCCGCTGGTTCAGGGCGGGTGTCGCGCCACTCCTTGAGGTCGTCGGGGAGGGTGTCGGTCGGGAGGCGGGCGATCAGTTGCCCGAACAGGTCGACATTGCGGAGGAAGGCCCCGCCCGCCATCCGCGCCAGGTCGTCTTCGTCGATCGCGATGCCGGCGGCGGCGGCGTTCGCCCGCAGCCGCGCGACGATTTCGGCGCCGATCGCTCCTTGTGCCATCTTCCCCCTCCGCATTAGCCCGCGCCTGCTCACCGACACGGGCGACGACGTTGTACCCGATGACGGAGTGGCCAGGCCAACGGTGTTGGGTGACAGCCTCGATCCGTCCTTGTCATCCTGAGCGCAGCGAAGGATCACTCCCCGCGGCACCTGCGTGGTAAACGGCTGACTCCGGTGCCAGTGCAACCGATCCTTCGCTGCGCTCAGGATGACAAGGGCAGCAGCTGCCTCGCCCTATCGGCGACTGTTGTTAGACGGCCGCCGGCTGGAACTGGCGCAGCCACTGGGCCTGCGCCGCCAGGAGGTCGTCCACCAGCGCGTGGATTTGGGGGAGGGTGCAGACCGCCGCCGTCAGCGGGTCGAGCTGCACCGCGTGGTAGACGTACTCGCGCTTGCCGGTCAGCGCCGCCTCGACGATCAGCTCCTGCACGTTGACGTTGGTGCGGTTGAGGGCCGCCAGTTGCGGCGGCAGCGCGCCCACGGTGGTCGGCTGGACACCGCTGCCGTCGACCAGGCAGGGCACCTCCACGCAGCAGCCCTCCGGCAGGTTGGCGATCAGGCCGCGGTTCGGCACGTTGCCGTTGATCCGCGCCGGGCGGTTCGTCTCGATCGCCTCGATGATGTACGAGCCGTACTCGTCGCTGCGGGTCGTGGGGAGGGGCTGGTCGCCGGCGACCAGGGCGGCGACTTCCTCCTGGTAGCGCCGGTTGCGCCGCTCCTTGTTGCCGAGGCAGCCGCCGGTGCGGCCGTTGCCGAACCAGGCGTCGCGCTCGCTCTTGAAGCGCGGGACCAGGTTCTCCTCGACCATCCGGGCGCTCTTGCGGAAGTAGGGCACGTACTCGCTGGCGTGGCCGCTCGACTCGGTGACGAAGTAGCCGAAATGTTCCATCAGTTCGACCCGCACCGGCTCCTGGTCGCGGATCTCCTCGCGCGCGATGGCGGCGCGGAGGCGCGGGTAGAGGTCCTCGTCGCCGCGCCGGAAGTCGAGGAAGTGGGCCTGGTGGTTGATGCCGGCGCAGCGGTAGACGACCTCCTCGTAGGGCACGTCGATCCAGCGGGCGAGCATCCGGCTGGTCCCCTGCACGCTGTGGCAGAGGCCGACGTGCGGGCGGCCGGTGGCGCGGTCGACCGCCCAGCAGTTGGCGGCCATCGGGTTGACGTAGTTGAGCAGGAGCGCGTCCGGCGCGACCGCGTCGAGGTCGCGGCAGAGGTCAAGCAGGGTCGGGATGGTCCGCAGGGCGCGGAAGACGCCGCCCGGCCCGAGGGTGTCGCCGACGCACTGCCCGACGCCGTAGCGTTGGGGGATGGTGATGTCTTGCGTATACGCCTCGTCGCCGCCGATCAGGAAGGTGGTGATCGCGTAGTCCGCGCCGCGCACCGCCTCGCGCCGGTCGGTCGTCGCCTCGACCCGCGCCCGCAGCCCGCGCCCGGCGATCAGCGCCTGCACGAGGTCGCGCGCCTGGGCCAGCCGGCCGGGATCGACGTCCATCAGCGCGATCGTGCTCTCCTGCAGGGCCGGGCTCAGCAGGATGTCGCTGCACAGCTTGCGGGTGAAGACGACGCTCCCCGCGCCGATCAGGGCGATTTTCGGCATGCTCGCGCTCCTTCGCTCTCCCGGTGGCCCGCACGACAGATGGGCCGTCTCGCCGCCGGGCATCCGTTATCGCCGGCGGTTGCCCGCCAGCGGCGGGCGTATTATGCCACGCTTTGCTCGTGGAGTGGCGGATGGCCGGCGCCGCGTTGCCCTAACCGGGATCGCGCGCGTACCGCGGGTCGTCGGCGTGGTCGCTGTAGAAGGCGACCAGGATCTCGGCGTAGTCGTCGAAGGGGGGCGGCGCGATGCCGGCGGGCGCCAGCAGCGCGTAGGCGTTGGTCGTGCCGAAGGTGACCGGGTGGTTGAAGTAGGGGATCGCCTCGCGCGGCAGGCCGAGGCGGCGGCGGAGCGGGCGCGGGCGCAGGATGAGACCGGCCAGGGCCGGCGACAGGCTCCAGGCCGGCTCGCGGCCGGTCAGCAGCTCGGCGCAGCGGCGGACGACGGTCCAGGCGGTGGGGCTGTCCGGGTCGCAGAGGTGGACGGTGCGCCCGAGGGCGGCGGGGTTGCGGGAGAGGTGCAGGAGCGCGGCGACGACGAAGTCGACCGGGACCAGGTTGGCCCGCGCGCCGCCCCGGCCGATCATCGGCGGCGGCAATCCGCGGCGGTCGAGGCGGGCGATGAGGCGCAGGGCGAAGTAGGGGCCGTCGAACCGATCGGTCTCGCCGGTGCGCGAGTCGCCGACGACCGTCGCCGGGCGGTAGATCGTCGCCGGGAGGTCGGGCAGGGCGGCGCGGACGAGGCGCTCCGCCCGGAACATCGTCTCCTCGTGCGCGTTCTTGAAGCCTTGCCCCAGGTCGAGGTCGTCCTCGGCGACGAGCCCGGTGCGGTCCCCGGCGACGTAGGCGGTGGAGAGGTGGTTGAGGCGGCGCAGCCCCCGGCACCGCGCGGCGAAGGCGAGCAGGTGCGCCGTGCCGAGGACGTTGACCCGCCAGGCCAAATGATAGGGTGCCGCCAGATCGCGGGCCGACGCGAGATGGAAGACGTCGGTCGTCGCGGCCGCCAGCCCCGCGGAGGCCGTGCCGAGGCCGAGGTCGGGTGCGGCGAGGTCGCCGGGGTGCAGCCGCAGCCGGCCCCGCGCGCCGGGGAGCGCCCGTTCCAATTCGTCCCGCGCGGCCTCCGCGGCGGGCAGGGTCCGCGCCTCCACCAGCGCGGCGATGACCGCACCGGGGCGCTCCCGCAGCAGCCCGGCGACCACCCGCCGCCCGAGGAAGCCGGGGAAGCCGGTGAGGAAGATGCGTGCGCTATTCAAGAGCGGACTCCCCGCCTTCTGCTGAGTCTGCTACTATGCGGATATCGACCAGGAGCGTGTGAATATGCCGCTAATCGCCTACCTCGACGAGACTGGAGATCATTCACTTGAGTCGATCGACAAGGATTTTCCGATCTTCGTTTTGGTCATGCTCATCTGCGACACCACCTCGTACGCGCAGAAGATTGTCCTGCATTCTATCAACTGAAGATCGACTACTTCGGTCACGAAGGAGTCATCCTCCACTCGCGCGACATTCGCAAGTTCCGGGGCGATTTCCGCTTCCTCGCCGACCCCATCAAGAGGGAAGCTTTTACGATCGCGTCAACCAGATCATGGGTACTTCGGACTACACCCTCATCGCGGCCGCAATCCGCAAGCAACAGCACACAGAGAACGCTACGGGGTTCGCGCGCGGACAACCCGTATAGCTTGGCGCTCACCTTCACCATGGAGCGGCTCTTGCCTATGCTGGAACAGGTGGGACAAACCGAAGTGCTGCTGATGGCGGAATCGCGAGGTAAACGCGAGGACGACGAACTCCTGCTCACATTTCTGCACACCGTCAACTACGGCACCTACGACATCGGCGCCGACAGATTTAGGAACGTCCGTTTCCGGCTGGAGTTCAGGCCGGAGGCAATGAACATTATCGGCACTCAGATGGCGGATTTGGCCACTTACCCTATCGCGCGGCACGTCCTGGACCCGACCAGACCAAACCCGGCGTATGACATTGTCAAGGGCAAGTTCTACCGGGGACCGGGACTTGTGCGAGGCTTGAAAATCTTCCCATAAAGCGAATGGCCCCGGCATACGCCAGAGCCATTCGCCGACCAGGACCCCCAGTCCGAACATTTGTACTGTACCAAAGGTGTTGCACCTGTCAACAGATTTGTCGCCAGTCTGGAACCGCGCCAAGCGTCGGGGACCTTAGCCTGTTCTGCCCCACCTTGGCGCTGTGCTACACTATCCGGTAGTGGACGTACGTACGGCAGATAGAAGGATCGAGCCAGGCGATGCCGATCACCCTGCTCCCCCCGAACTGGTGGGCAAGATCGCGGCCGGCGAGGTAGTCGAGCGGCCGGCCTCGGCGGTGAAGGAGCTGCTCGAGAACGCGCTCGACGCGGGGGCGCGGCAGATCCGCGTGGAGGTGCGCGCGGGCGGGCGCGAGCTGCTGAAGGTGACCGACGACGGCTGTGGCATCCCGCGCGACGAGCTGGACCTGGCCCTGCGTCAGCACGCCACCAGCAAGCTGCGCGCGGCGGAGGACCTCGAGCGGATCGCCACGCTCGGCTTCCGGGGCGAGGCGCTTGGCTCGCTGGCGGCGGTCGCGCGTGACGATCGCCAGCCGGACCCCGCACGCCGCGGGCGGCTACGAGATCGTCGGGCACGGGGCGGAGCGGAGCGCGCCGCGGCCGGTCGCCTGCCCGGTCGGGACGACGGTCACGGTGCGCGATCTCTTCGCCAACGTGCCGGCGCGGTTGAAGTTCCTGCGCGCCCCGACGACCGAGCACGGGGTGATCGGGCGGATCGTCGCGGCCTACGCGCTGGCGCGGCCGGAGGTGCGCTTCGAGCTGCTCGTCGAGGGGCGCAGGACGCTGGCGACCGACGGCGCGGGCGACCGCCTCAACGCGATCGTCGGGGTCTACGGCGCGGAGGTCGCCGGGCAGATGCTGCCGCTCGACCCGCACGCGGCGGACGTGCCGGGGATCGCCGTCGCGGGCTACGTCAGCGCGCCGGCCCTGAACCGGGCGCACCGGCAGGGGATCACCCTCTTCGTCAACGGGCGCTGGGTGCAGAACCGCGCGCTCGGCTTCGCGCTGGAGGAGGCCTACCACAGCCTGCTGATGATCGGGCGGCACCCGATCGCGGTGGTGGACATCGCCCTGCCGCCGGAGGCGGTCGATGTCAACGTCCACCCGACCAAGAGCGAGGTCCGCTTCCTCGACGAGCGGGCGGTCGGGCGCGCGGTCAGCCGGGCGACGCGCGCCGCGGTGCTGCATTTCGGGCGGGCGGCGATCCCCGACTTCGGCCTGCCCGGCGCGACGAGCATCTTCACCGAGGTCCCGACCCAGACGCGGCTCGGCGCCGGTCACCAGCCGGCGAACGTCGCCCCCGCCGCGCCGCCGGCGTTCGCGCCATCGCCGCTCGACCGGGACGGCATCCGCGCCGGTATCGCCACGCTCCCGGAGCGCGACGGCCTGCCGGCGACGGCGCTCGAGCGCGCGCCGGGGGCGCAGCCGGGCCCGGCGCGGGACGAGCCGCCGGTCCATCCGGAGTGGGAGGAGGGCGCACCGCCCCCGCCGGCGCCGGCCACGCGGCTGCCGCCGCTGCGGGTGCTGGGCCAGGTCGCGGCGTCGTACATCATCGCCGAGGGGCCGGAGGGGGTCTTCCTGATCGACCAGCACGCCGCGCACGAGCGCATCCTGCTCGACCAGTTGCTGGCGGCCGCCGAGCGGGCCGAGCCGGACGCGCAACTGCTGCTGGAGCCGCTGGCGCTGGACCTGACCCCGCCGCAGGCGGAGGCGCTGGAAGCCGCCGGCCCGGAACTGGCCGCGCTCGGCTTCACGCTGGAGCCGTTCGGCGGCGCGACCTACGCCGTGCGCGCGATCCCGGCGGCGCTGGCGAAGGGCGGGCGGGCGCGCAACCTGGGAGAGACGCTCGGGGCGCTGCTCGAGGAGGCGGCGCAGGGGGGCAGGGGCTGGGCTGGCTCGAACGGCTCGCCAGCGTGACCGCCTGTCACAGCGCGATCCGCGCCAACCAGGTACTGACCCTGGAGGAGATGCGCGCGCTGATCGGCCAGCTCGAACGGACCACCCTCCCGCGGACCTGCGCCCACGGTCGCCCGACGATGCTGCAGGTGGGGATCGGGGATTTGGAGCGGCAGTTCGGGCGGCACGGGTGAGGCGCAGGGTACAAAGGGCGCGATGGGGGTAGAACGGTTTACGGCCGGCGCACCCAACCCTCTCCTCCGTCCACCGATACAGCTCGTTCGCCAGCGGCACGCCCGAAGCCAGGAAACGATTCACTTCGCCCGCCGCCTGGGCGGATGACCACGATTCTCCTGCGGGATGACCAGGATACCAAAGTGGGGCGGGTCTATCTGCCATGCGGCGGACCAACGCCGCCATGCGTCGTGCAGGAGTTCGAAATCGCGCCGATCGTGCGTAATGAGCGTTCGGCGTAGTGAAGCCGCCGTGAGGAGCTGCTCGTCGTCCCTTGCGCGCGCCTGGCCCAGACGGGCCGTCTGGATGACATCATGGTCGTGTAAACGGAGCAGCACCGCGGTTTGTCGGGCCACATTGTGATCCAGATAGAGATCGGCCATGAGGCAGGCTACGCCGCGTTCGCCGCGAGCCGCGCTTCGATGAAGTGCTGATGTTTCCGGTAGTATGCTACCGCTGCTTCGACCGCTTCGCACGGCACTTGGTAATCGGCGGCGACCTCGGCCACGTCGCCATCCACCCCCTGTAGATGACCGATCAGCGCCCAGACCGAGATGCCGGACTCGGCAAGCACGGCCTCGGCCGGGTCTGAATCGTGAGGGTCTTGGCGGATCCAACGCTCGATCAATTCTCGTTCGCGTTTCGTCATAATCATCGCACTCCTCCCCACGCAGAGAACGGGTCGTACGGCAGAGTATAGCACCGCCTACCGTCCGCGCTTCGCCTCCCAGGTGAACCAGACGTCGCGGAACTTGAGGTCGTAGTTGGCGCGGATGGCGGCGAGGACTTCCGGGGTCCAGAGTTCGGCGCGGGGGAGGCAGGGAGGAGGATCAGGCTGAAGCGGCGGGCGTTGAGGTCGTCGAGGAGTTGTTGCTGGTCCCAGCGCCCGAGGCGGGCGAGCGCGGCCATCGTCAGCGGGTCGTCGTAGGGCACTGGCTTGCCGGCCAGGACGAGCAGGCCGACGTCCTCGGCCAGCGCCTCGCCGGGCGTGTTGCGCAGGTTCTGGACGATCAGGTCAAGCTGGCGGCGGACACGCGGGTCGGGCGGGGCCAGCTCGCCGGCGTACCAGCGGTCGGGGGTCCAGCCGGTGGCGAGCTGGGCCAGGAGGAGCGCGGCGAGCGGATAGGCGGCCCAGGCGGCGGGGGCGGGGATGGGCGTGGCCGCAGGCTCGCGGCGCGCGACGAGCCCTTGCGCCAGCGCGGCGAGGGCGACGCCGACGGTCAGCGCGGCGGCGAGGGCCAGTTCGATCAGGTGGTCGTGGTCGGCGCCGACGACGCCGACGGTCGGCGACGCGCGCCAGGAGGGCGGCGGCGAGGAGCGGCCAGGAGTCGCGGAGGAGCAGGCCGCCGAAGTTGCGGAGGAGCTGCGCCTGCCAGGGCAGGCGGTGGTCGGTGACGATGTGGGCGAAGAACTGGCCTCGCATCGCCAGGTCGCCGAGGGCGAAGAGCGCGCCGGCGACCGCCGTGCCGAGGCCGGCGAAGCGCAGCGCGGCGCGGGGGCCGGCGTGGGCGAGGAGGAAGAGGGTCGCCGCGCCGGCCCCCGCCAGCGCGGTCTGCTTGGTGTAGAAGGCGGCGATCAACGGGACCAGCGCCCAGAGGTAGCGGCCGCGCGGCGAGCGGTAGGCGCGCTGCACGACCAGCAGGCCAAGCGTCGAGAGGGCCAGGGCCGGGATCGTCGGCTTGACGCGCACCGCCCAGATCACTCCCGGCGAGAAGACCCCAGGAGGGTGACCGCGGCGAGCGCGCCGAGCGCGCCGGCGCGGCGCTCCCGCCCGGCCCAGCAGAGGGCGGCGAGGGCGGCCAGGAGGACGAGCCAGGAGGCGAGGGTGATCGTCCGGCCGCCGGCGTAGACGGTCGGCGTCAGCGCCCGGGTCGCGGCGACCGCGACGAAGTAGAGGGGGTGTAGGGGCCGGAGGTGAAGGCGTGCCGGTCGGGGCCGTTGGCGACGTAGATGCCCTCGCCGCGCGCCAGCCGCCCCGCCTCGTAGACGATCAGGCTCTCCGAGCCCTGGGTGGCGAAGGGGTAGCGCAGCATCGCCCCCTGGAAGGCGAGGACGCGCGGCAGGTGGTGGGCGGCGGTCGCGACGACAACCGCGGCAACCACGGCGAAGGGCAGCCAGCGGAGGGCGGTCCCGGCGAGGCGGGCGACCCTCTGGCGCGCCGACGCGGCGGGGCGCCCGGCGCCGAGCGAGGCCCTCATCGCCGCGCCGTGACGACGACGCGCGCGCCCGGCTCCAGTGGCGGCAGGCGCAACTGGCCGCCGCGCGCGTCGGTCGAGGCGCGGCCGTCGACGGTGAGGCCGGCGACGCCGGCGGGCAGCGCCAGCGTCAGGCCGTCGAGGCGCCCGCCCGAGCGGTTCTCGACCGTCAGGCGCGTGCCGCCGGCGACCGGTAGGGCGGTCACGGCGACCTGGCGCGTCGCGAGGCCGTGGCGGGCGATCTCGGCGACCGGCGCGATCCAGAGGCCGCGCTCGCGCGCGGCGGCGGCGTAGGCGATCACGCGCGGCCAGATGACCGGGCCGCCCTGCTCCAGCGCCTCGTTCGGGTGGGTCCAGAGGCTGTGGTAGCCGCGCCGCGCGAGGGTCTGGTCGATGCTGGCGAGGGCCTTGTCCTGCGCCTCGGGGGTCGAGGGGAGGTACCCGTCGGGGAAGACGGCGAGGTCCGGGTGATCCTTGACCCGGTCGAGCTCGTAGGGGTGGCGCAGGTCGAGCGGGTAGAGGCGGGTCAGGACGGCGATGCCGCGGCGCTCGAAGACGGCGAAGAAGCGGTCGTCGAGGCTGTTGCTGCTGGTCCAGGGGAAGGCGAAGGAGTAGGCGGGCGGCAGATCGAGGCCGCGCGCGGCGCGGTCCCAGAGCGCCAGGTCGGCCGCCAACTGCTCCGGCTCGACGCCGCGCACGTAGAGGTGGCCGAAGGTGTGCGAGGCGATCTCGTGGCCGGCGGCCGCCAGGTCGCGGGTCTGCGAGGCGAAGTACCAGGCGGGGGCCGCGGCCTCGGTCGCGCAGGGGTCGTGCTCGAACCAGCGGTGGGTCTTCCAGTAGTCGCTCCCCCAGCCGTTCCGCGTGTCGGCGTTCGGGTAGAGCGGGTCGCCCAAGAACTTCTCGCAGGCCGGGTTGCCGGGCAGCAGGTTGTAGCCGGTGGCGTAGTAGGTCGCGCGGATGTCGTGGCGGGCGAACTCGCCGGCCAGGAAGGCGGCGCCCTCGCGCATCCGCAAGCCCTTCGCCTCGGCCTCGGCGACCGACGGGGCGCCATCCGCCCCGAGCGCGACCCGCTCCCCCTCGCCGGGCGCGCCGCCGGGGCCAGCGCCGCTGCGGGAGTGGATCAGGCCGCCCATCGCCGACTCCCAGTCGAAACTGAAGGCGAGCGCGGCCCGGCTGTAGTCGGGGAAGGGCTCGACCCGCGCGCCGCGCGCCAGGGTCAGGCGCAGGTTCGCGACCGCCGCCGGCGCGTCCCCGGCGACCAGGTGCAGGCGCAGCCCGGCCGCCCCGACCGGCGCGGCGAAGCCGGCGTCGAGGGTCCCGCCGGCCGGCCCCGCCGCCGCCTGCTGGACCAGCGGCCGCCGCGCCAGGTCCTCCCAGGCGAAGAGGACTTGCAGCGGCCCGGTGTGATCGAGCCGGACGCGGTAGGCTTCGCCGGGGCGGACGTCGATCCAGGGGCTGACGGCGCGCGCGCCAGCGGCCAGCGGCAGGCGCCCGGGATCGTCGAAGCGCGTCTCCCGCGCGACCGTCCAGACCGGCTCGAAGTGGCCGCCGACGGCGGTGGCGAAGGGCGCGGCGTAGCCCGCCCCGTCCGGGGCCGCGGCGGAGGCCGCGTGCCCGCCACCCGCTCCGACGAGGACGGCGGCGACGAGCAGGACGGTTGTCGGGACCGCCGCGCCGCGCCAGCGGCGCGCGACCCCCGGACGGGCAAGGCCGAGCAACGCCGCGAGGAGCGCGGCGACGGCCAGCAGCGGGAGCAGCGCGGCCGGCGCGCGCCAGTCGAAGGGCAGGACCGCGGCGTCCCGCCGCCCGGCGAGGGCGGCGAGGACCGGCCAGGGCGCGAGGGCGAGGGTCAGGGCGAGGGCGGCGGCGCGGATCGGCCGCGCGAGCGCGGGCCGCGACTGGGACGCCAGACCGATGAGGGCGACGGCGAGGGCGACGGCGAGCGGCACGCCGACCGCGACGAGCGCGGCGGGGCGGGAGAGATCGAGGCGCGCACCGGCAGCGCGGTCGACGGCGAAGAGGAAGGCCGGGCGCCAGGGCCGGCCGAAGGCGACCGTCGCGTAGGCCGCCAGGACCAAGACCGGCCCGGCGGCGCCGGCGAGGAGGGCCACCATCGCCTGGGGGCCACGGCGCAGGCGCGCGAGGGTCGCGAGGAGCACGGCGGCGGCCAGCAGGCCGAGGCCGTAGTCGAGGAGCAGGAAGGTCGCCAGCCCCAGACCGACCGCCCCCGCCTGGAGGGGCGCAGCCCGGCCTCGCCAGAGGGCGACGAGCGCGGGCAGCAGCCAGCAGGCGAGCGCCGCCGAGACGACCGGCGCCGCGGGCGCGTGGACCCACGGCAGGAGGAGGATCGCGCCGGCCGCGACCGGTAGCACCGGGTGGGGCCGCCTGGGAGCGCTGTCCGGCGCGCGGAGGAGGCGCGCCAGTCCAGCGACGGCCAGCGCGCCGAGCAGAGGGCCGAGCAGCCCGACGAGGACGGCGGGGGCCTCGGGGCCGGAGAGCGGCGCGAGGACCAGGCCGAGCGCGTAGGCGGGCGCGGCGAGGATCGCGGGGCCGGGCGGGGCATCGTGGTAGTAATGGCCGGCGGCGTAGGCGAGCGGCCCGGAGCGGGCGGCCCCGGCGTCCGCGCCGGCCGGGGCCGGGGCGAGCGCGGCGGTCGCGCCGTCGATCGCGAAGGTGCCGTGCTCGACCAGGGCGGCGGCGGTGGCGTAGACGCCGGCGGCGTCGCCGCAGGTCAGGCCGGGGGAGGTGAGGGCGTAGAGGAGGAAGGCGATCAGCGGCAGCCAGGCGAGGAGGCGATCCGCGCCGGCGGCGGCGCGGTCGCGACGCTCGCGCCTACCGCGCGATCCGATAGATGGCATACCGCTCCTGCTTCTCCTCCAGCCGCGCCCGTCCGGCCAGCCACTCGCGCGTCTCCGGCGTCAGCCGCCCGGCGCTCGTCTTGTCGATGACGACCAGGTCCGCGCGCGCCATGCTCTCGCGGAGCAGCTCCTGCGCGCGGGCGCCACATCACGGCGTAGGGGTCCGGCGGGAGCGGCTGGGCGGCGCGGCGGGCCAATTCTAGCACGGGCAGCCCCTCGATTCCCAAACCGTGGTAGAGGAGCATCCCGTAGCTGTCGACGATGAAGCGGCCGCGATCGGCGCGCGCGGGGGGCCGCGCGGCGCGGAAGGGGATCTGCGCGTCGAGCGCGAAGACCGGCCGGCCGGGCTGCACCGCGTCGCCGGCGTAGCGCCCGAGGATCTGGTAGAGACGGTCGGGGTGCGGCCGGCGCGCGCCGGCCGCCGCGTTGTAGGCGGGCGGGGCCAGGACGAGGAGGGCGACGACCGCCGCCGCGACGCCGACCGCCCGGCCGCGCCCCGGCCCGCAGCAGGCGGCCGAGCGCCGCGGGGAGGGCGCCCGCCAGCGCGGCCAGCGGCAGCGCCAGGTGCGCGACATAGTGCGCGTAGAACGAGCGCGAGGAGAGCAGGGTCAGCGCGACGAGGAGGGTCCACCACGGCAGCAACGACCAGGCCGGGGCGAGCCGCGGCGGGCCAGACGGGCGGCGGAAGGCCGGGGCGGCCAGGAGCGCCAGGGTTGCCGCGGCGAGCACCAGCGGCGCCTCATCGCCGATGCTCCGCAGCCGGTCGGCGAGGCCCACGGCGCCGTCGGCGGGGCGCAGCAACTGGAGCCAGATGAACTGGCCGAGCGGGTCGGCGGCGCGCAGGGCGAAGAGGTAGCCCCAGAGCGGCGCCCAGAGCAGCGCCGCCCCGGCCAGCACGGCCAGCGACTGCCGCCAGCGCCGCCGCGCGGCCAAGTCGAGCAGGAAGGCCGCCAGCAGCAGCAGCCCCTGCAGCTTCACGCCCCCGGCGGCGGCGGCGACGAACCCCGCCGCCGCCAGGAGCGCGGCCGGCGGTCGTGCCCGCTCCCGCGCCAGGGCGTAGAGCAGGGCGGCCAGCGCCAGCAGGCAGAGGAGCGGCCCCTCCAGCATGACGTGCCGCCCGGCCCAGACCGAGGCGGGGTCGAGCAGGAGGAGGAGGCCGCTGAAGAGTCCGCCCGCCAGCCCCCAGAGGCGCCAGGAGAGGAGGAAGAGCAGGCCGACGGTCAGCGCGCCGTAGGCGACCGCGGCGTAGCGCAGCATCATGAAGCTGGTCGGGCTCCCCCAGGGGGTGAAGTGGTAGAGGGTGGCCGGGAGGAGGAGGGGCGGGCCGAGGGGCGGGTGGGCGTAGATGAAGTCGCGATAGGGCTGCGCGCCCTGGGCCAGCAGTTGCGCGGCCGCCGCGTAGACCCCTTCGTCGTCGTAGGGCGACTCCTGCAACCCGGCGGCCTCCGGCCAGAGCGGCGCCGCGCGGACCAAGCCCGCGCCGAGCACGAGCAGCGCCAGGATAGCGGCGACCGCCCAGCCGCGCGGGACGGCAATCGGCCCGAACCGGCGGGCGGTCGCCCCCACCGGCCGCGATCCCGCGACAGCGGGCGGTGGCGACTCGGCCGACGATCCGGCCCCGTGCCGCCCCACGCCCGCCCGCCCACTCCGGCTACCCACCATGCCCCGCGCCCGACGATCCGGCCGTCGCGCCGCCCTCGCCCGCCAGCGCCCGGCGCATCGGGACGGGGTCGCGCAGCCAGAGGAGGAAGCCCGGGACGATGTTGCTCAAATTGAGGAGGAGAATCAGCAGCGAGATCGCCAGGGCCTGCCCGCCGGAGTAGCCGTAGTGGCCCAGGAGGACGTAGAGCGCGGCGTCGCGCGTGCCGATGCCGCTGACCGAGATCAGCCCGGCCAGCGTGATCAGGACGAGGACGATCAGGAAGTCGAGCGGGGCCAGCCGCACGCCAACCGCCACGAAGCAGAGGTAGACCCGCCCGAGGCTGATGACCCAGGAGAGGGCGGTGAGGGCGAGGACCCCGGCGAGGTGGCGCCCGTCGAGGCGCGCGGTCAGCAGCGAGCCGAGCGCCGCGTTGCCGGCCAGCCGCTCGCGCAGCCGGCGCGGGGTATAGCGCGCCAACAGGCGGAGCAGCGGCGCCCGCCAGCGGAGGCTCATGGCAGCGCCGAGGGCGGCGCAGACGGCGATCAGCGCCAGGACGATCGGGGCGAGGCTCCGCCCGGTCCCCCCGCCCGCGTCCAGGCCGGCACCGGCGAAGGCCAGCAGCGCGAAGGCGCCGAGGCCGAGCAGCGCCGCCAGGTCGAAGAGGCGGTCGAGCAGGCAACTCAGCAGCGCGGGGGCGAGCGGGACGCCGCGCGCGCGCAGGTACCAGGCCTTGAGGAAGTCGCCGGCCTGTCCGGGGGTCACCAGCCCGGCCCAGATGCCGATCGCGTAGAGGCGGGACGCCTCGCCCAGGGGCAGCGGCAACCCCAGGGCCGCGCCGATCCGCGCCCAGCGCCAGCCCTTGCTGCAGATGAAAGGGACCGCCACCAGCACCGCCGGGACGATCGGCCACGGATCGGCCGCGGCCAGCCCGCGCCAGACCTCGCGCGGCCCGGCGGCGGCGAAGGCCCAGACGAAGAGCGCGATCCCGACCAGGCGCGGCGCCCACCGCCGCACGGCCGCGCCCACCCCGCCCGGTCGGCGCGCGGGGCGGAGAGCGGGGGGGGTTGGCGGCGTGGTCTCCAATTCGTCGTACGCCCTGACGGTCAACGCGTTGGCTCCCCGTCTACTCGCGACGCTCGAAGCGCAGCGCGGCGATCTGCTCGGAGATCAGCCCCATCAGGAAGATGATGATGCTGGTGACGATCAGCAGCACCGACGAATCGGTGACGTCCAGTCGGGTCAGGACGGTGACGGCGGCGTAGCCCCCGCCGAGCAGGAAGAGCAGGAGGCTGAACGGCAGGAAGACCTTCATCGGGCTGAAGAGCGTGACCATCCGCAGGATGATCAGGAAGAAGACGATCCCGTTCCGCAGGAGCTTCTGGCTGCTGCGGCCCCCGGTGCGCCGCCGCGCCTCGATCGGGACGAACTTCACGCTGTAGCCGGCCTTGATGAAAGCCATCGTGCTCGTCGTGGGGTAGGACATCCGGTTCGGCAGGAGGTGGACGAACTCCATGATGTGGTCCCGCTTCATCGCTCGGAAGCCCGAGGTCAGGTCGTCGATCCGCATGCCGGTCAGGTAGGTGGCGAAGCGGTTGAGCGCCCAGTTGCCCCAGCCGCGGGCGGCGTTGGCGTTCGAGGCGCGCGTGCGGGCCGCGACCACCAGATCGTAGGGACCGATCGGATCGAGGACGCGGGGCAGATCGCGCGGGTCGTGCTGGCCGTCGGCGTCGATCAGCATCACGACATCGCCGCGCGCGGCCCGGATGCCGGCCTTGACCGCCGCGCCATTCCCCTTGTTGTAGGGCTGGCGCCGACCCGCGCGCCGGCCGCCTCGGCGAGCGCGGCGGTGTCGTCCGTCGAGCCGTCGTCCACGACCAGCAGTTCCGCCTCCGGCAGTTGCGCCGTGAGACC
>JAUJMV010000001.1:784614-786767 GCA_030446685.1 Thermomicrobiales bacterium
TCATGCCCGGCCAGCCGCAACTCGACCAGGGCGTCGGCCACCCCGTCGAGTAGGGGATCGTCCGTGGTCGCCGCCTCCGCGGCGGCGCCCGATCCGGCGGGCGCGGGTTGCTCTTCGGCGCCGCGCGCGGCCCCAGATGAAACGCTCCCGCCCCCGGCCGGGTTGCGCGCGGGGTCCGGCGCGGCGGTCCCACCGGCCGGCGGCGCGGGCGGCAGGGCCAGATCGTGCCCGACGAGCGGGGCCAGCGCGTCGAGATAGGCGGCGGCGGATCGTTCGAGGCTGTGTTCGTTCGCGACGAACTCGCGCGCCCGCGCGCCGAGCGCCTCCCGCAGCGGCTCGTCGCGGGCCAGCTCGATCAGGTACTCGGCCAGCAGCGCCTCCTCGATGGGGCCGACGGGAATCTTAACACAGCACCCGTCCGGCAACTCGCGGAAGGAGGTGGCATCGCTAACGATCACCGGCAGCCCGGCCGCCATGATCCGCAGCAGGCTGGCCGAGGTCTCCCCGGCCGAGGGGTAGCGCAGGTTGACGCAGCAGTCGGCCGCCGCCAGGAGATCGGCGACCGTCTCCGGCGGCACGAAGCCGAGCCGCTCGACCCGCCCGGCCAGGCCCAGGTAGCCGATCTGCCGGTCCAGCCCGAGGTTCGGCGACTCGCCGCCGGCGATCAGGAAGCGGGCGTCGGGGCGCGCCCGCGAGAGGCGGTGGAAGGCGCGCAGCGCGACATCGAGGCGCTTGTAGGGGGTGACGTGGCCGTGCGAGAGGACGAGGAAGGCATCCGGTGGCACGCCGAGTCGCGCCCGCGCCGCCGCGCGCGGTGGGAGGGACGGGAGTGGCACCCCCATCGGCGCCAGCCGCACGTCGGTCCCCGGCCGCAACTGGCGGACCCGCTCGACGCTGGCCGCGTTGTGGACGATCACCACGCGCGCCGCCTCCAACACCGGCTCGACCAGGGGGTAGTCGAAGAGGGCCGGGGGGGTCTGGCCGCGCAGCACCGCCCGCGCCAGCGCCTGCCCCTCGGGGCCGTAGAGCCGAGCGAGTTGCGCGGCGTACTCGCGCCGCCGCCCGCGGTTGACCGCCATCCAGAGTTGCAGATGGTGCAGGACGACGTCGTGCAGGACGACGAGACCGGGCGTACGGAGGACGCGGTCGTACATGTAGGCGTGGGCCGGGCCGTTGCCCATCTGGTAGATCACCGCGTCGTACGGACGCCGGCGCGCGACTTGATCGAACTCGCGCGCCGCGCGCACGCGCGCGCCCGCAGCGGCCAGGGACGCCGCGGCGGACGGGGTGTACCCATCGACGAACAGGTCGAGGTCGAGCGCCCGCGCCAGCACCGGCAGGAGATCCTCGCTGTAGAACGAGATGCCCGAGGAGACCGGGCTGAGGGGGGTGAAGCAGGCGACGCGGGGACGCGGGGCACGGGGCGCGGGCTGTAGGTGGGCGGTGGGCCGTAGGCCGTGGGCCGTAGGATTGGGATGCTGCTCGCCCGTCATCCGGCACTCGTCAGTGTACGGACCACCGTGTCCCAACCGATCTCCGCGATGCTGGCGTGGCCGGCGAGGCCCAGGCGGCGGGCTTCGTCGGGGGCATGGTACCACCGATCGAGGACGGCGGCGAAGGCGGCGGGGTCGGGCGGGGTCACCGCGCCGGTCGCGCCGTCGGTCACGAACTCGCGGACGGCGCCGGCGTCGGTCGCGGTGAGGACCGGCTTGCCGGCGGTGAAGGCTTCGATCGTGGCGATGCCGTAGTCCTCGTCGATCGGGGCGTAGTAGACCGCGCCGCAGCGGTTGAAGAGGTCTACCACCGCCGCGTCCGGCAGCGCGCCGAGGAGTTCGACCCGACCATCCAGGCCGCGCTCGCGGACGAGGCGGCGTAGCGCGCCCTCCTCCGGCCCGGCCCCGACGATCCGGGCGCGGATCGGGGCGGCCGTCAGCGCCAGCGCCTCGACCAGCAGGGCGATCCGCTTGGCGGCGTCGAGCCGCGCGACCGAGAGGATCGTGCCGTCGTCCCCCCGGCCCGGCGCGAGCCCCTGCTTGGTGATCGGGGGGTAGAGTGGCTCGCCGCGCAGCCCGTTGAAGCGCTCCAGGCGCGCGGCGACGTTGCGCGAGATCGTGTAGACGCGGCGGCACTCGCCGAGCCCGGCGCGGTCGAGC
>JAUJMV010000105.1 GCA_030446685.1 Thermomicrobiales bacterium
GAAGCCGCGCGCGCCTGGCGTCGGGGCGCCGCACTCGAGCGCCCCGGTTCGCCCGTCCAGTCCGGCGTCGGCGGAACTGGTGGCGTAGGTCCAGCGCCCCTCGACAGTTGGGGTGAAGCGCACGACGAAGCGGTCGCCGCCGTCCCAGAAGCCGGGGACCGCCAGTCGGACGCCCCCCGGCCCCGCGAAGGTCGCCGTCACGCCGGCCTCGGTGTAGGGGTTGCGGGAGCGGCCGCCGGCGGTCAGTACGATTTCGTGGACGGACCACTTCGGCACGTCCGTGGGGTGTTCCACGCCCATCCCTCCTCTCCTGTCTCGCTCTCGGCCCCGGCCGGCGCCCGCGGCGCGGGCGCTCACCAGCGGATCTGCCGCTGGACCGGGCCGGTGTGCTGGTCGGCGCGCCCGGCGATCGGCCAGGCCCGCCATTCGTCGACGATCTCGACCAGGCGGGAGACCGCCGCCTCGAAGATGACCGCGCCCTTCGCGGCGGTGGCGGTGGTCGCGTCGCCGTGGACGCCGAGGTCGGTCCAGCGGCCCCAGTAGTCGTTGAAGCGCACGGGGTAGTTCGCCGTGCTGTCGGAGCTGAGCCACTTGCCCATCACGTCGTTGCCCGCCCCGGCGTGCTCCATTTGCACGCGCTGGGGGGCGAGGTGGAGGTAGAGCGAGGTCTCGAACTCGTCGGCGTGGGCGAGGACCGGCGTATCCCTGACCGCGTCGAAGGCTTCCACCGCCAGGATGATGTAGTTGACGGCGGCGCAGAGGGAGGCGGTGGCGAGGACCGTCTTGCGCGCGACGAGGTCGATCAGCGGCGTGTTGGAGCCGTGGCCGTTGACGATCAGGAGCTTCTGGAAGCCGTGGTAGGCGACGCTCTTGGTGATGTCGAGGCAGAAGGCGATGAAGGTCTCCGGCTCGATGTGGATCGTGCCGGGGAAGTCGATGTGGTGCAGGTTGAGCCCGTAGGAGACGGGCGGCAGGACCAGCGCGCGGCCGGCGGCGCGCCGGCCGACCTCCAGGCAGACCGACTCGGCCAGGAAGACGTCCACGTCGAGGGGGAGGTGCCGCCCGTGCTGCTCGGTCGAGCCGGTCGGCAGGATGACGACCGGCTGGCGGGCGATAGCGTCGTTCATCTCCGCCCAGGTCAGCCGGTTGTAGCGGTATTCGGTCGCGGCGCTCATGGTGCGCTCCCTTCTGTCGGGTAGTCGGGTAGAGGCGGCCGAACGTTTCGCGGTGAGCTAGATCGCCGCCACGCTTCACTACCCGACTACCCGACTACCCGACTACCAACTCCGTAGAGGAAGTAGGTCGGCGTCTCGCGGACGGTGACGGCGAGGCCGGCGGCGGCGCAGCGGGCGGCGAGGGCGGCGGGCTCGTAGAAGTTCTTGACGATCTGGAACTCGCGCCCGTCGTTGAGCCGGCGGATCATCGTCTGCGACCCGGCGGGGGGCAGGTGGTGGTCGGCGGCGGTGCTGGTCGGCTCGCGCCGGCCGTCGAGGAAGAAGACCTTGCCGCCCGGCTTGAGCGCCGCCGCGACGGTGCGGAGGAAGGGGTCGAGGCGCTCGTCCGGCACATGGGAGATCCAGAAGCCGAAGCAGACCGCGTCGTAGCGGCGGTCGGGGGTCCAGGCGAAGAGGTCGGCCAGGACGTAGGTGACGCGGTCGCCGCCGGGGATGGCCCGGAGCTTGGCGCGGTTGATCGCGATCATCTCGGGCGAGGCGTCGACCGCGGTGACGGTGTCGGCGAGCGGCGCCAGGCGCGCGGTCCAGAGGCCGGTGCCGGGGGCGAGTTCGAGGATATCCCCGGCCAGCGCCAGCGCGTCGAACGCGGCAACGACGTGCGCGAGTTCGGCCCGCCAGCGCGCGTTCGCCTCGGGGCCGCGGTCGAAGCGCCCCTGGCGGTAGAACCACTCGTCGTACTCCGCGGCGCGCGCCCGGTAGTAGGCGACCATCTCCTCCAGCGTGCTGGCCGGGACTGGCTCGGTCATTTCCCCTCCCCGTTCTTGATGGCGACCGCGCCGCGCCGCCGTCGGCGGCATCTCCCCGCGGCGGAGGCCCGTCGATGGCCCCGACGAATCCTATCACCGAGGGCCGCGTCATGAATCCCGTCCCTTGTCAGCCC
>JAUJMV010000106.1 GCA_030446685.1 Thermomicrobiales bacterium
GCGGGGCGGCCTCGGCCTCGGCCCCCACCCGCCGGCGGTAGACGGCCAGCGGCACCGCGGCGCGGTCCACCGTGCGCAGCCCCTCGGGGCCGTGGTCGCGCAGGATGCTGTCGGCGTCGAGCTTCGCCACCCCCGCGGGGCGCTCGGGCTCGGCGACCCGCACGGCGATGCCGGCCTCCTCCAGCCGCGCGGCCAGGGCCAGCCCCAGCCGCTGCCCCTCGCTGTGGGGCGGGAGCGTGCCGTCCGGGCGCGGCTTGGGCTCCTCGCCGTCGAGGTGCAGGGTCGCGGTGCAGACGCCGGCGGCCGTCAGCGCGGCGAGCATCGCGTCGGACGCCTGCCCCTCGTTGGTGCCCACGGCGGGCAGGTCGGCCGCGTTGAGGGCGTCGGCCTTCTCATGCCCGCCGGCGATGCGGATGTGCCCGCCGGGGGCGTCGGCGAGCAGGTCGTGGTGGTACCAGACGTCGGCGCAGCCACGGTCCTCGCGGGAGCCGGCCAGGGACAGGACTTTGACCGCGGCCCCGGCCTGGTAGGCGCGGCCCCGCACGTCGAAGACCTGGCCGCCCCGACGCCAGAAATAGAGCTTCCGGCCCCGGATGGCGGGGGCGAGCGCGGGTGTGCTGCCGCCGGCGAGGAGGCCGGCGTTCCGCGCGTCCCGCACCCGGCCCGCCTCGCGCAGCGCGCGGAGGAACGCCGCCTCGTCGCGGAGATAGCCGGCGTCGGCAACCCGGCCCACCGCGGCGACGTGCGCCCCGAAGCGCCGCCGGTCGGCCTCAGCCGCGGCGGGCGGGGGTTCGGGCGCGCTGTGCTCGGCGAGCATGGTGTAGACGACGCGGCAGGCGAGCGGGTCGGGGCGCTCCCAGTCGGGGCGCTCCTCGCGGCGGAGGGTGTGGACCGGCGCCGGCGGGGCCTGGCCGGTGCGGTAGTGGAGATAGACCGTGGCGCCCGCGCTGTCGGTCGTGGTGGCATAGGCGCCCTCGGGGTTGCGCATGCACCAAACCTTGTCGCCGGTGTGCATGCACCAGCCCCGATGGCCGCACGCCTCGCAGCGTTCCGCGGCGCGGAGCTTCTGCCAGGGCTCGCGCGGGGCGTCGTGGCCAGGGCGATAGGTGGCTGCGGTCATGCCGCCCGCCTCCCCGCCTGGTGGGCGGCCGTCGCGGCATCGATCCCCTTCCCGCAGCAGGCGCACAGGTGGACGCCGCCGACCCGCGCCTGGGGCCAGCGGTCGAGGAGGCGGCGCACCACGGGCCAGGCGTGCGGCGGGTGGATCGTCCAGTTGGAGCGGTCGTCGTTGTACTCGCGGAACCGGGCGGGGATGGCCTCGATGCAGGCGCGCAGCGCCTCATCCTCGGGGGGGAAGCCGACGATCACTGCGCCGGAGACGACGAAGAGGGCCGCCGGCTCCTGCAACGTCCGCGCCCGGTCCACCGCCCCGTACATGCGCGGCGGGGTGAACGGCGCCGTCTCGGTGGTCAGGTCAAGGAAGTGCTCGCCCATGAGGGCACGGGCGATGGCGCCGTGGGGCTCGACCACCAGCAGGCGCTCGCCGGGCGCGTCGTAGACCCTGGCGCGCCCCGGCACCGCGCGCTCGATCGCCGCGGTGAGGGCCAGGCCGGCCGGGCTCTCGCGGTCGTAGCGCAGGCCGCAGCCGCCGCGATAGAGCAGGACCCGCGGCCGGGGCGGCCCACCCCCTGAGGGGTCAGCTACTGCCTTCCCCTTCACAGGGCCCGGGAATTGCGGTACGCTAGAATCTGACGGCAGATGCACGGAGCCCTCCTTGCACAGGCTAGGGTTTCGCTGCGGTTCGGAGCCGGCTGGGGTGCTTATGACAGGGCTACCCCCAGCCGGCTTTCTCTATGTCCTAAGCGGCCTGCGGGTCGCGACCGGCGGCCCGAGCAGCCTGACGAGTCTGCCGCAATTCGCGGATCTTCTCGATCGCCTCACGGTCGTACAGGCGTTGGCCACCGGCCGTAATAACCGTCGGCGCCACGAGCCCGCCGCGCTCCCAGAGGCGCAACGTCTCGACCGGCATCGCAGCCTCACGCGCGGCGATCCCCGACTCGAACAACCGGGCTTGCGTCTGGATCATCTC
>JAUJMV010000107.1 GCA_030446685.1 Thermomicrobiales bacterium
GCCCAGCCGACCACGCGGCGCGAGCAGGCGTCGAGCAGCACGGCGAGGTACAGCCACCCCTCCCGGGTGGCCACGTACGTGATGTCGCCGATCCCGAGCCGGTCGGGCGCTGGGGCGGCGAAGTCGCGCGCCACCAGGTGCGGCGCGGGCGGCTGCGCCAGGTCCGCGCCGGTGGTGCGGGCGCGCCGGCGGCGATGGCGCCCCACGAGGCCGGCGGCGCGCATCAGGCGCGCGACCCGCCGCCGCCCGCAGGCGACCCCGCTGGCCCGCAGCGCGGCGTGGACGCGGGGCGCCCCGTAGGTGCGCCGGCTCCCCTCGTGGATCTGGGCGATCTGGGCGGTCAACGCCCGGTCCGCCGTGGCCCGCGCCGAGACCCCGCGGCGCGTCCAGGCGTAGAAGCCGGACCGGGCGACCCCGAGCACCCGGCAGAGCAGGGCCACGGGATACTGGGCCTGCTCCGCGGAGATGAACCGATAGCGGCTCACAAGGTCTCCCTCGCGAAGTAGGCCGCGGCTTTTCGGAGGATCTCCCGCTCCTGTTGGAGGACCTTGACCTCGCGCCGCAGGCGGCGCAGCTCCTCGCGCTCGGCGGTCGTCAGCTCGCCGGGCTGCCCGTGCCCGGCGTCGATCTGCGCGCGCTTGATCCAGCCGCGCAGCGCCTGCTCCGAGACGCCCAAGTCGTGGGCGAGTTGGGGGATGGCCTTGCCGCTGGTCCGGGCCAACTTGACCGCCTCAGCACGAAACGCCGGCGGGTAGGGCGGGTGCGTCTTCGCCACCGTGAACTCCTTTCCGAGGATCGCCGTCCCCAGTATCCAGGTGTCCACGGAATCGAAGCAACCCCACCTGAGCGAGTCGACGTGGACGGCGAGGGCGCTCAACGAGCGGCGGCTGGCGGTGCTGCGTGCCGATCCGACGACGGCCCCCGACGCGCACGGTGTGCTGGTCATCGACGAGCACGGCGACCGCAAGTGGGGGCACAAGACGGCGCACGTCGGCCGGCAGTACCTGGCGAACCGCGGCAAGACCGATAGCGGCGTCGTGTCGGTGACAAGCCTACGGGCGGACGCGCGGGTCTACTATCCGCTGGACTACGAACCGTATACCCCCAAGCACCACTTCGCCAAAGGCAAAGCCGACTCGGCCTTCCGCACGAAGCTCCAGATCGCAGGGGAACTGGTCACGGCGGCGGTGGCGGCCGGGGTGCCGTTCCGCGCGGTCGTGGCCGATAGCTTCTACGGGGAGGATGCCGGTTTCCGGGAGCGGCTGCACGAGTTGCCGGTCGGTTATGTGCTCGCGCTCAAGCCGTCGCACGGCTGGTGGCACCGGGAGGGGACCATCGGCACGCCCTGGGAGGCGGCCCAGGCGGCGGGGTGGCGGGATGCCGCCACGCCGGGGGCGTGGGTCAAGGTGGTGCGGGCCTTCCGCGACGGGCACACCGAGACGTGGTGGGCGCTGGAGGTCGTGGCCGGGCCATACGGCCCCGCGCCCCGGCTGCGGGCCGTCGTCGCCACCACTGACCCAGCGACGCTGCCCGACCACCAGACCTGGTTCCTCGCCACCAACCTGCCGGCCCCAGGCGAACAGCCGGCCGTGGCCGGGCCGCTGCCGCCGGCCGACCTCGCGGAAGTGGTGCGGCTGTACGGCCTGTGGATGTGGGTGGGGCAGAGTTACAAGCAGACCAAGTATGCGCTGGGCTGGAGCCAGTACCAGGTCCGCTCCGACCAGGCGATGCGGCGGCATTGGCAGCTGGTCTGCTGCGCGTTCTCCTTCTGCTGGTGGCACGAGAGCCACCTGGCCAGCCCTGTCGCGCGTAAGCCGGACGAGGACTTGGAGCCGCAACCGGCCGCCGACGAGGCGGTGGGGCGGGGGGGAAATAGGCCCCACGCGCCCGCAGGTGTGCTGGCCGGTGGCGCTACGCGGCGTGCGCGCGTGGCTGGAGCCGTGGCTCATGCTCCGGCGCTACTGGCGCGCTTGGTCGAAGCGGCCCCCGCCGCCCGCCCTCCAGCACCTGCTTGAGCACCTCCGGCACGGCCATGGTCTCGAC
>JAUJMV010000108.1 GCA_030446685.1 Thermomicrobiales bacterium
ACGAGCTCGGTGCTGCGGCCTACGCGATCAAGGCCGCGCGTGCGGCCGCCCCCGGGGGCGAGGGTGAGCACGCCGGCCGGCTCGAGTGCCGGTGGCAGCGCGATCAGCTCCACGACGCGATTGGCGAACTCGTCCTCGAGGATCAGCGGTTGCGAAACGAGATCTGCTGGTCGGTGTTCGACGGGTGACGGGCGCGACGGCGTGTCTGCACCGCCAGACACGCGCTGCGAGCCGACGCCGCAAGCGCGATATGCCGACGCCGGACGCGACTGAGCGTCCTACACCGAGTTTGAAAACAGACCCTAGTACTACAGCGACAGTTAGCGGGTAAGCTTGGTCCTCTTCGGCGGGCGGTGGGAGGGGGCCTCATGACGGCGGCGGGGCGCGGCACGGGATGCCGGGGGATCGCGGGCTGGCGCGCGGAGTTGGATGCCCTGCACGCCCGGATCGCCCCTCGGTTCCGGCGGCCGGAAGTGCGGGAGCGAGCCCGCCGGTACCTGGCGGGCCTGCTGGATCGCGTCGAGCGCAAGAACGGCTGGCAGCTGGCTGAGCAGCTGGGCGAGGCGGGGCCGCACGGGGTGCAACGGCTGCTGAATGCGGCCCGCTGGGACGCGGATGCCGTGCGGGACGACCTGCGGGCCTACGTGGTCGAGCACCTGGGCGAGCCGGCCGGCGTCTTGGTCGTGGACGAGACCGGCTTCTTGAAGAAGGGCACCAAATCGGTGGGGGTGCAGCGCCAGTACAGCGGGACCGCGGGGCGCCGGGAGAACTGCCAGATCGGGGTGTTCCTGGGGTACGCGAGCGCCAAGGGGCGGACGTTCCTGGATCGGGAGCTGTATCTGCCCCGGGAGTGGGCAGACGCGCCCGAGCGACGACGGGAGGCCGGCGTCCCGGCGGGGGTGGCGTTCGCCACGAAACCCGAGTTGGCCCGGCGGATGCTGGAACGGGCGTTCGCGGTGGGGGTCCCGGCCGGGTGGGTCACCGCCGACGAGATCTACGGCAACGACGGGGACCTCCGGCGCTGGCTGGAGGCGGAGGGGCGCGCCTACGTGCTGGCCGTGGCCTGCAACCACCCCATCTGGCACGCCGGCCAGCAGGAGCGGGCCGATGCCCTCGTCGCCGCCCTCCCCGGCGGCGCCTGGGGAACGCTCTCGGCCGGCGCCGGCAGCCAGGGGGAACGCCTCTACGACTGGGCCTGCGTCCGGTTGCCCTCCGCGAGCGGCGCGGGGACGGCGCGGTGGCTGCTGGCCCGGCGCAGCCGGAGCGAGCCCACCGACCTGGCCTACTTCCGGGCGTTCGCGCCGCTCGGGACGCCGCTGGGGGACCTGGTCCGGGTGGCGGGCCGCCGCTGGGCGATCGAGGAGGGCTTCGAGGACGCCAAAGGTCTGGTGGGGCTCGACCAGTACGAGGTGCGCAAATGGACCCCCTGGTACCGCCACATCACCCTGGCCCTGCTCGCCCATGCCTACCTGGAGGTGACGCGCGCCCGGGCCAACCGAGGCGAGGACAAAAGGGGGCCCGATCGGGCGGCCTGATCCCCCTGACGGTGCCCGAGGCGCGCCGGCTGCTGCTGGCGCTGGCCGAGCCGCCCGAGCGCCTTGGCTTCCGGCTCGCGTGGTCCGACTTCCGCCGCCGCCACCAAGCGCTGGCCCGGCGCTGCCATGCGGCGCGACGGGCACGCGGCCAGCCCGCCCGCCGCGGCATTCCCGCCGTCCAGGACCTGTCCCTCGGCAACCTGGACCTGACCGATGGCCAGTGGGAGCGGATCGCTCCGCTCCTCCCGGCGCAGAAGCCCCGGACGGGGCGGCCGGCGAAGGATCACCGGACGACCCTGTCCGCGATGCTCTGGGTGGCGCGGACCGGCGCCTCCTGGCGCGACCTCCCGGAGCACCTCGGACCGTGGCAGACGGTCCACGGCCGCTATCGGCGTTGGCGCCAGGCCGGCATCTGGCAGCAGATCCTCGACGCCCTCGGGCAGCCCGACCCCACCTGACCGCCCAACTGTCGCTGTAGTACTAGG
>JAUJMV010000109.1 GCA_030446685.1 Thermomicrobiales bacterium
GCTGCGGCAGGCGCTGGCGATCGGCGTGGCGCAGGTGGCGGCGCTGGTCCCCGGCGTCTCGCGCTCCGGGGCGTCGATCGTCGGCGGGCTGCTGGCCGGGCTCGACCGCAAGACCGCGACCGCCTTCTCGTTCTACCTGACGATCCCGACGCTGGGGGCGGCGACCCTCTTGGACCTGGCGACCAACCTGACCGCGCTGACGCCGACCGAACTCGGCGAACTGCTGCTGGGGCTGGTGGTGGCGCTAGCCGTCGCCTGGCTCAGCATCGGCTGGCTGCTGCGGTATGTCGCGACGAATAGCTTCGTGGCGTTCGGCATCTACCGCATTGTGGCGGGCGCGGTGATCCTGCTGCTGGTGCAGGCGGCGATCGTGTAGCCCCCACCCCCGGCGCGGCGCCCTCGCCCCCCAGTCCCTTCCCCCCAGGTTCCAGAGAGGGGGCTGGAGGGTGAGGGCATTACAGGCGCGGATCGACCGGCTCACTCTCGAGGGCGAGGACGCCGAAGACGCACTCGTGGACGCGGCGCAGCGGCTCGCGGCGGACGAAACGCTCCAGGGCCTCGACGCCGAGCGCGAACTCGCGCAGGGCGAGCGACCGTTTGGCGCCGAGCCGCCGCGCGCGGAGCTGTTCGAGATGCTCCGGCGCGGTGTACTCCGGGCCGTAGATGATCCGCAGGTACTCGCGCCCGCGGCACTTGATCGCCGGCTGCACCAGCCCGCGCCGCCCGACGACGATCGGGTCGAGCGGCTTGACGACCATCCCTTCGCCGCCGCGCCCGGTCAGATCCTCCCACCAGCGGACGCCCTCGTCCTCGCTGGCAGGGTCGGTCACGTCCACCACGCGGTGGGCGGTGGCGTGCAGCAACCCGCCTTCGACCTGGCAGAGTTTCGCCAACTGGTCCAGGTGCCAGAGGTGGTCCCGGTCGAGGTGGACGTTGCCCTCGGTCGCCAGCAGTTGAAAGGGGGCGAACTTGAGGTCGGCGACCGACGACACCGGCCAGCAGTAGCGGCGGTAGGCGGCGATGTAGCGATCGGTCATGGCCGCGCGCTCGCGGTAGTGGTCGAGGGTCGCGGCGACATCGGCGCCCCGGTCGGCGGCGTCCGCCAGCGCCCCGACCGCCTCGCCCAGCGCGCCTCGGGCGGCGGCGCCGACAGCGGCGTACTGGGCGCGCACGAGTTCCTGCGCCTTGGCCGACCAGGGCAGCACCTCGCCGTCGAGGCAGGCCCAGTCGGTCGCGAACTCGTCCCAGAAGCCCGCCCCGTCGAGCGCGGCGCGGACCTCGCCGAGGAAAGCCCCTTCGAGCGCGGGGTCGTCGAAGAAGCGCCGGCCGGTGCGCGTGTAGCAGACGCCGGACTCGCCGCCGGTGACGCCGAAGCGCCGGCGGGCGACGTCCGCGTCGCGGCAGACGATCGCCACCGCGCGCGAGCCCATGTGCTTCTCCTGGCAGACGACGCGCGGCACACCCTCGTGGCGGTAGAGGGCGAACGCCTCGGCGGGATGTTCCAGCAGGCCGGGCCGGCTCGTCGTCTCGGACGGCGACATCGTCGGGGGCAGGTAGATCAGCCACCGGGGGTCGGCGGCGAAGCGGCTCAGCACCTCCAACGCGGTGATCCCCTGCTCCTCGCGGATGGTGACCTTGCGCGCCAGCCGGGTGTCGATCAGCCGCTTGCCGAGCAGGTCGGCGAGGTCGAGCAGGTCGTCGTGCCGCTGCTGCGCGGTGAGCTCGGGCGCGGGCGTCTCGGGCGCGGGGGCGGCGGGCGCGGCGGGCGGGAAGGGGCGGGCGGATGCGGCGTAGGTGCGCGCGGCGGGGACGGCGACGATCTCGCGCTCCGGGTAGCGCAGCGCGGTCAGCCGGCCGCCGAAGACGCAGCCGGTGTCGAGGTTGATCGTGTTGTTGAGCCATTCGGGCTCCGGCACGGGCGTGTGGCCGTAGACGACGGTCGCCCGGCCGCGGTACTCGGCGGCCCAGTTGTGGCGCACCGGCAGGCCGAACTCGTCGGTCTCGCCGGTCGTCTC
>JAUJMV010000110.1 GCA_030446685.1 Thermomicrobiales bacterium
GAGGAGCAGCGCGGTCTGGCGATCCTGCAACGCCGCGCGCTCGCGGAGGGGGAGGGCGCCGCGCTCGCTGCGGGCCTGGACGATCGCGCGCACGGCCTGCGCGAGCATCCTGGCCTCCGCACCCGCGAGCACGAACCGCCGCGTCTCGGCGTCCCACCCCGGACCGATCCGCTGCTCGTGGCGGACAGACGTCAGGTACCGGTGCTCGTCCGCCGTGAGCGGCCGCAGCATGGCCGCCGCCACGGCGTCGCGGTAGGCGAGATCGGGCATCGCGGGCCGCCGGCCTCCTCTCCCGAATGTTCCCCTTGCCGTCGCCGCCGTCCGCCTCCAGCGGCCTCACCCCGGCGTCCCCTCCCCCGACCTGAGCGGCTCGTCGCGCGGCACGAACCGCCCGAACACCACCTCGTCCTGATCCTGCCCCCGGGAGTCGAAGAAGTGGACCGGCGACCAGACAATGCGGTGGGAGCGGCGGATGCAGGCGAGGAGCCGGCCGTACTGGCGCCCCCTGACGACGGCGCACTGGCGCTCCGTGAGGGCGAGGCGGCGCTGCCGGAGGTCGGCGATGTCGCGCACGATCTCGTCCAGCAGCCTGGCCTCGGCGACGACGAGCCTGTCGCGCCGCCGCTCGTCGGACCAGGCGGGATCGAGCCGTTGTCGGATGGACACCGTCGCCAGGTACAGCCGCTCCTCGGGCAGGAGCGGCTGTACCAGCGCGTCGGCGCGTGCCTGTTGGTAGTTGCGATCGTGCATGGCGAAGCTGAGAAAACTCCGAGAATGAGGCTCCTAGGCCCGCCGGCGCCGTAACGCAACCGTGCCCGCCGCGGCGGCCAGCGCGCCGGCCAGCAGGACGAACGCCGCGCCGGGAACGGCGGTGCCCCGACCACCGCCCGCACCGCTGCTCGGCATGCTCGGCATCGCCGTGGTGGTCGTCGTCGTGCCGGTCGTGGCGCGCGTGGCGGTCGCCGCGGCGGGCGTCGTGCGCGTGGCGGTCGCCGTCGTGCCAGCCCCGAAGGTGAAGGTCCGGCTCCCCTCACGGCACAGCACGTCGAACGTCTGCGGCCCGGTCTGCCCGGTAATGCCCTCCGGCCCGATGCTTACCCGGACGCCCTCATCATCCTCCTCGTCGTCGAAGATGTTCTCCCGCACAAGCACGTTGCCGGTTGCGTCGCTGCCGGCGGTGTAGGTGATACTCTGGCCGACCGGCACCTGGGAGGGCAGTCCGCTATTGGGGAGGGAGACCACCTCTTCGGTGCCCGGGTCGTCGAGGCTGCCGATCTGGACGACGTTGAGCGTGGTGGCGAGATTGTTGGTGATCGTCACCTGCTCGGGATCGGTGGCGCAGGACACGGCGATAGTCAGGCTGGTCTGCTGCGCCGCGGCGGGCGCAGGCGAGAGGAAGCCGATGCTCAGCAGAAGCGCGCATACCAGGGCGAACGTCACTCGTCGCATGATCCTGTTCTCTCCTCGGTCCCGACAGCACCTGTCCAGCCGCGAGCACCCTCACGAGCGCGTCAGCGGGCCATAGGCGCCCCCCTCCTCCGCGGCCGCGCTGTCGCCGTCGCGGGGACGGCCACGGTCGGCACCCCCGTATCCCCGGCAGTGCGTGTAGCGAGGAACACGAGGAGGGCGCCGATGAGGAGCGCCACGGCGAGCGCCCCCAGGATGCCGATCAGCAGGCGATTCCCCGCTCCCCGCCGCGGTCCGCCCGCCCCCGGCGGGGGTTGGAGCGGCGGCCCGGAGGTATGCGGGTGCGGCGCGCCCTCACCCTGTGGTCCCGTTCCTGTCGGCCCGGCCGTCATCTCCCCGCTCCTCTCCACCAGCTACCGTCGTCACCCATTTGCTAACGTTAGGGCGGTCGTGGACGGGTCAACAGGCAGGCGGTACGCCTGCCGCCCACGCTCACAGCCATCTCAGTCGAGCACGTTGCGGGCGGTCGCCGCGGCTCTCGGCCGCCCCCGACCTAGGGGGCGGGCTGGAGGCTGGCGATGATGCGCTCGAACAGCGGTT
>JAUJMV010000111.1 GCA_030446685.1 Thermomicrobiales bacterium
AGATCGGGTCGCCGGGATCCGCGTCGGCTGACACGCGGGCAGCCTACCGCCGCCGGCCGCGACCCATGGTCAGCGACGCGGCAGGACCCTGAGCCGGATCGTCTTCGACGTCCCGCGCGCGTAGGGGTACGCCGCCTCCCTCGGGACGCGCACGCGGAAGCGGATGGTCGTCGCCCGCCGGATGACCTTGAAGCGGTAGGAGGCGCGGAACGCGCCGCTCGCCTCGTCCGCGGCGTGGCGAAGGTGCGCCAGCGGCCGCGCGAGAAGGCCTGCAGCAGCACGAGCTTGCCCGTCCGCGGGATCGGCCCGCCCAGCACCGCGCCGCTGAAGCGGACGCGCCGGCCGTTGCGCACGCGTCGCTTGGAGGCGCGAAGGCGGGCGCCGGCCCGGACCCGCAGGGCCACGGTCGCGCCGCAGGCCAGCGCGGGGTCCGACGGCGCCGCGCGGAAGCCGGCCCGCAGCGTGCGGCTCGTCCCGGGCCCCACCGTGAAGGCGAAGGTGCCGTCGGGCGCGGCCTGCGCCTGACCGATCTCCTCGAAGGCGCCCTCGCCGGCCAGCAGGCTGACCGTCGCGCCGCCGGCCGGCGCCCCGTCGGCGCGGACGGCGCGCCCGGCGACCGTGCTCGTGCCCCCGAAGGAGACGTAGCGCACTCGTTTGCCGCCGGGAAGCGACAGCTCGACGCGGGCGCCGGAGGGACCGCACGAGGGCGGCGGCGCCGGCCCCTGATCGGTCGTGCGCACATACCCCAGCCGGCCCTCCTGCACGGCGCCCTCGCACCCGAAGTCGAGCGAGGGGAAGTGGCGCCGCCCGGGTTGCAGGCAGCGGTAGAGCGCGACCGTCTCCTGGTCGGCGGGCGGCGAAGGCGTAGGCGAATCCGTAGCGCCCGAGCGCCGTGGTCCCCTCGCAGCCGGCGTCGGTCGAGAGGAAGTGGTCCTCGCCGGCGCGGCAGCCATGGATCGCCGCGAGCCCCGTGCCGCCGACCCGCACGAGGAACCCGAGGGTGCGGACGACCCGGTAGCCGGCGCTCACGGTGCCGGGCGTGACCCAGCTCGTCCCCGTCGCCGCGTTGTCGTACCGGACCAGGGCGTCGCCGTAGACCCGCAGGTGGCCGAGGCTCCCCTCGCTGCGCTGGCCCTCGCAGTCCGCCTGCAGCGAGGCGAAGTGGTCGATCCCCGGCTGCAGGCAGCGGTAGACGGGCCGCGTCTCCTCGCTCGCGGGCGCGGCGTCGTAGGCGTAGCCCTCGAGCCCCAGTTGCGTCCTGCCCTCGCAGCCGGGGTCGAGCGACAGGAAGTGGTCCTCGCCCGCGCGGCACCCGTGGATCGCGTGCCGCCCGGCGCCGCCGGACGGCAGCAGGAAGCCGAGGCCGCCCTCGTAGCGCAGGCCGGCGGCCACCGGGCCGGCGGTCACCACGTGGCGCTGGCCGTAATACCGCAGCAGGGCCTCCCCGCGGGCCCGGAGGAAGCCGAGCCGGGCCTCGGTGCGCTGCCCCTCGCAGCCGGCGTCGTTGGAGGCGAAGTGGTCCTTGCCCGGGACCAGGCAGCGGTAGAGCCCGACGACGTCGGTCCCGGCGGGGGGCTGGTCGAAGGCGTAGCCGTAGAGCCCGAGCGACCGGCTCCCCTCGCAGCCGGCGTCGTGGGAGAGGAACCGGTCGGCGCCCCCAGCGTCGCACTTGTAGATCGCGCGGCGGCCCGGCCCCGCCGCCGGCAGCAGGTAACCCAGCGTGGACTCGAACCGGTAGGGGTCACCGGCGGGCGCCGGGGTGACGAGGTGGAAGGAGTCCGGCGTGACGAAGCGGTTCAGCGCACCGGGGCCGGTCTGCGGGCCGGCTTGGCGAGCGCGGCCGCCGGCAGCAGAGCGGCGGCGGCGCACGCGGCCGCCAGCGTCCCGATCGCCCGTCGCCTGGTCATGCGGAGAGCGACACAACCCCTCCGCCATGGAGCGGTCATGGCCGGACCGTCACGCGGCTCACGCGCGAGCGACCCGTCTCGTACGGGAATCCGGCCTC
>JAUJMV010000012.1:0-14781 GCA_030446685.1 Thermomicrobiales bacterium
TCGTGGCGATGCCGATCGCGACGACCGCGGCGATGCGCAGCCCGGCCAGGATCACCGGTAGCGCGAGCGGGAACTGCACGCGCCACCAGGTCTGCCACCCGTTCATCCCCATGCCGCGTGCCGCCTCGACGATCGCCGGATCGATCGCCGCCAGGCCGGCGACGATGTTGCGCACCAGGATCACCTGGGCGTAGAGGACCAGCGCGACGATGACCGAATTGGCGTTGAGGCCGAAGAAGGGGATGAGCAGGATGATCAGCGCCAGGCTCGGGATGGTGTAGAGGATGCCCAGCGTCCCGATGATCGGGGTGGCGAGTCGGGGATAGCGGGAGATCGCGATGCCGAGCGGCAGCGCGACCGCGAGGGCGAGGGCGAGGGCACTGACCGTGATGCGCAAGTGCTCCAAGAGCAGCTCCCAGACGATCCCCGGGTTGTTCAGGAGGTAGTCCATCGCCGTCCCTATGCTTCGACGCGGCCGCGCGCGGCGCCGCCGATGCCCGCGATCGTCAGCCGCCCGACCGCCAGGCCCCCCTCCATGACCGTGAGCGCGGGCGCGCCCGTGCGGAGCAGGAGCGACAGGGCGTGGCGCAAGTCATCGTGCCGCCCGACCGTCGGCCCGCCGTTCGGGCCGGCGCCCCCTGCCAGGCCGATCATCGCGCCCTCGACGCGCAGCAGGCTGAGGTGGCGCACCATGTCCTGCGCGCCGACGAGGTCGCGGACGAAGTCGTCGGCGGGCCGGGTCAGGACGTGGAACGGCGGGTCGTACTGGACGACCCGCCCGGCGCGCAGCACCGCGAGCTTGTCGGCCAGGCGCAGCGCCTCTTCGACATCATGGGTGACGAAGAGGATGGTCTTCCGCACTTTCCGCTGCAGGCGCAGCAGCTCGTCCCGCAGGCTGGCCCGGGTGATCGCGTCGATCGCACTGAAGGGCTCGTCCATCAGCACGACGCCGGGATCGGCCGCCAGGGCTCGCGCCAGCCCGACCCGTTGCTGCTGCCCGCCCGAGAGTTGTGCCGGGTAGCGCCCGCGGTATTCGGCGGGGTCCAGTTCGATGAGGGTGAGCAGTTCGTCGATCCGGGCGGCGATGCGGTCACGTTTCCAGCCGCGCATGCGCGGCACCACGGCGATGTTCTGGGCGACGGTCATGTGCGGGAAGAGGCCGATCTGCTGGATGACATAGCCGATCTGCTGGCGCAGGGTCGTCACCTTGAGTTGGCGAATCTCCGTGTCGTCGATGAAGATCCGGCCCTCGCTCGGCTCGTAGAGGCGGTTGACCATCTTCAGGAGCGTCGTCTTGCCGCAGCCGGACGGCCCGAGCAGCACGACGAATTCCCCCGCCTCGACGTGCAGGCTGACGCCGTCGACCGCTGGCCGGGGCGCTCCGGGGAATCGCTTCGAGACCTGCTCGAATCGGATCGCCTTCACTCGGTCCTCCTGCGGGAGCCTTTGCCGCTCGACATTCGCTCTCGTTACTTCTTGAGCAAGCCTTCCTGCTGGAGGAAGTTCTTGGCGACGGCGGCCGGTTCCTTCTTGTTGCCGTCGACCTCGTGGTTGAGCCGTCGCATCACCTCGTCGGTCAGTTTCGGCGCCAGCTTGTTGAGCGTCTCCCGGATCTTGGGGTTGGCCTCCAGGACCGCCAGGCGGCCTACCGGCGCGACCTGGTAGGGCGGCCAGAAATTCTTGTCGTCCTTGAGGAGCACCAGGTTGTTCGCGGCGATCTGGCCATCGGTGCCGTAGGCCGTGGTGACCTCGGCCTGCCCTTCGAGCAGCGTCTTGTAGCGGAGTCCCGAGGCGACCGGGATGAACTGCTTGAGGTTGAAGCCGCCATAGACCTTCTTGAGGCCGGGCAGGGCGTCTTCGCGTTCGGCAAACTCGGGCGCGGCGACCAGGCGGATCTGGTCGGCCTTGGCGGCCAGGTCGGAGAGGGTCGTGATGCCATACTTCTCGGAGTTCTCCCTGGTCATCGCCAGGCCCTGGGTGTTGTTCATGGGGGCGGGGTCGAGCCAGACCAGCTGGTAGCGAGACATGTACTCGCGCGAAACGGTGTTGTAAACCTCCTGCCGGTCGCTGTTCGTCGGCAGCTTGAGCACCGTCAGCAGACCCGTGCCGGTGTACTCGGGGTAGAGGTCGATCTCCCCGGCTTCGAGCGCCTTCTGGGCGATGGGGGTGCCGCCGAGGTTGAGCTTGCGCTCGACCTTGAAGCCGGCGTCCTCGAGGAGGAGCGCGTACATTTCGCCGAGGATGAACTGCTCGGTGAAGTCTTTGGAAGCGATCCGGATGGGGGAATTGCTCTTGCCGCCGTTGCCATTGCCGCTGCCGCAGGCGGCGAGTAGGGGCAGCGCTAGCATCAGGGTGAGCGCGAGCGCCGTCGTGCGCGTCAACTTCATGAGCTATTCCTCCCGTTCCATGTTCTGAGCGTGATCTTCGGCCTACCGTAGAGCAAGGCCGCGTCGCAGGGCTCCGCCATTGGGGTTCGCGCCAGTGGCACTGTCCTTGGCCAAGAAGGGTTTGCCGCTGCAGGCGACATGCTCGACGCGGCTGTCATCTGCGGGTCGGTTTAGCTTCTCGGCGGTTGCAGGGCGTGTTGCAACGAACCCATCCCGAGTTCGGCGACGATGGCGAGCAGGGCGACTGGAATGGCGCCGACCAGCAAGATCGCGGTGTCGTACAGCGCGAAGCCGCGCGTGATGTAGATGCCGAGACCACCCGCGCCGATGAACGCCGCCAGCGTCGCGCTGGCAATGACCTCCACCGCAGCCGTGCGGATGCCAGTGATGATAATCGGGAGGGCGAGCGGGAACTCGATGCGCCGCAGGATTTCCCGCTGCGGCATGCCCATGCCAAGCGCCGCCTCGCGGATCGCCGGGTCGATCTTGCGGAAGGCGGTGTCGGTGTTGATCAGGATGGGTGGGAGCGCCAGGATCGTGAGCGCGATCGTCGCCGAGGTCTGGCTCGGGCCGAAATAGGGGAGGGCCAGGAAGAGGATCGCCAGGCTCGGGATGACGCGGAGGGCGTTGAAGCTGTTGATGAAGGTGACCGCGGCGACGCGCGACCGCGAGGTCACGATGCCCAGGGGGACGCAGACGAGGATACCGATGCCGAGCGCGACCGCCACGAGGAGCAGGTGCCGTTGCAGCGCCTCGACGAGTTCCCCCTGCCGCGCGGCGGCGTACGCGAAGGCGCGCACCAGGTCATTCATCGGTCGCGCCCGGTGCGCATCCAGCAGCGGCGAGCGTCATTGTGGGTTGTGCTCGGTAATTGCGAACGCGCATCGGCTTCTCGTCTCCGCGGGGAACGGCCGCCATTCGGCTGATACAGGGGGCCCATGCGCAAGCTGCGTGCCCCTGCCCGCGGGCCGCCGCCCCTGCCCCGCCCACCCCGGCAGGTGCACCCGCACCCGGCCCGGGAGGGCGTGCACCAGGCGCGGTTCCTCAACCATGGCCGCACTCATCGCCGTATCGCTCCCCTCACGTCGTGCTGCGGGCCACGGCGGTCGCCCAATCCCGCGCGACGAGGCGGGCGAGGAGGGCGTCGAAGGCGGGGTCGTCGTGGAAGAGGCGGTCCACCTGGGCGAGGATCCGGCCGCGCACCAGCCCCTGGATCTCGTCGAGCAGCATCGCGCGCTCGCGCCGCGCCCACTCGCCGCCCTCCTTGAGGTGCCGCAGGTGGCCCTCCACCGCGTCGGCCAGTTCGCCGATCCCCTCGCCCCGCGCCGCGCTCGTCTCCAGGATCGGCACGCGCCAGCCGCCGGGCGGCGCGTGCCCGCCGAGCGTCAGCATCATCGCCAGGTCGCGCTTCAGCTCGCCCGCGCCGGGGCGGTCGGCCTTGTTGATCACCAGCAGATCGGCGATCTCGAGGATGCCCGCCTTGATCGCCTGGATGTCGTCGCCGAGCCCCGGCACCTGCAGCAGCAGCGTCGTCTGCGCCGTCCGCGCCACCTCGACCTCGTCCTGCCCCACCCCGACCGTCTCGATGATCACCACGTCGAAGCCGAAGGCGTCGAGGGTCCAGACGATGCCGCGCGTCGCCCGCGCCAGCCCGCCCAGGTTGCCGCGCGTCGCCATCGAGCGGATGAAGACCCCCTCGTCGGCGTAGGTCGCCATCATCCGCACCCGGTCGCCGAGGGTCGCGCCCCCGGTCAGGGTGCTGGACGGGTCGACCGCGACGACCGCCACCGTCCGCCCGCGCCCGCGCCACTCGGCGATCAGCCGGTTGACCAGCGTGCTCTTCCCCGCGCCCGGCGGCCCGGTCACTCCGACGACGTGCGCCCGACCGCTCGACGGGAAGAGCGCCCGCAGGGCCTCGCGCCCGGCCGGCGTGGCGTTCTCCACCTGCGTCAGGGTCCGCGACAGCGCCCGCCGCTCCCCCCGCCGGAACCGCTCGACCAGGTCCGGCACGGCGGCGGGATCGATCGTGCGCCCGCCCGGCGGTGTCGCCGCGCCTGCCATCGCGCCCCCCGGCCCAAGCGGCTGTTCGTCGCCCGTTGCCTTTATGCCCGTCAGGGCGCGTCGCCCGTCGCCCGTCACGCGGCCTCCGGCCGCCCGACGTTGGCGCGGATGAACTCGACGATCTCGCTCAGGGGCGTGCCCGGCCCGAAGACCCCGCGGATGCCCATCGCCTTGATCTTCGGCACGTCCTCATCGGGGAAGATGCCGCCGGCCAGCACGACTACGTCGTCCATGCCGCCCGCCCGCAGCAGCTCCATGATCTTCGGGAAGACCGCCATGTGCGCGCCCGACAGGATGCTCAGCCCGATGACGTCGACGTCCTCCTGCAACGCCGCCGAGGCGATCATCTCCGGCGTCTGGCGGATGCCGGTGTAGATCACCTCCATCCCGGCGTCCCTGAGCGCCCGCACGATCACCTTCGCCCCGCGATCATGCCCGTCCAGCCCCGGCTTCGCCACCAGGACGCGGATGCGTTGTTGGTCGGCCATCCCCCCCTCCCGTTGGTCGAACGTCTGAAGGTCGAACGTCGAACGTCTCTCGCTTCGCGGCGTCTGGCGGTGACGAAGCGGTCGAGTAACCCGGCGCTGGTCGAATGCCCCGGCGTGCTCCCGGCATGACGTTCGACGTGCAGACGTTCGACGTTCGACCTCTCCTAAATGACCATCAACTCCTGGTGCTCCCCGAAGACCTCCTTGAGGAGGCCGCAGATCTCGCCGAGCGTGGCGTAGGCTTTGACCGCGTCGATCAGCGGTGGCATCAGGTTGGCGTCGCCCTCGGCGGCGCGGCGCAGCGCGTCCATCGCGCGCCGCCACTCGGCCGCGTCGCGCTCGGCGCGGACGCGGTGCAGGCGGGCGATCTGCCGCTCCTCCCCCTCCGGGTCCATCGCCAGGATCGGGATCTGCGGGGTGTCGTTCGACTGGAAGGCGTTGACGCCGACCATGACCCGCCGCCCCTCGTTCAACTCGCGCTCGTAGCGGTAGGCGCTGTCGGCGATGCGGCGCTGGAAATACCCCTGCTCGATCGCCGGCAGCACGCCCCCCAGCTCCTCGACCTCGCGATCGATCGCCCAGTAGCGATCCTCCATCTCCTGGGTCATCGCCTCGACCTGGTACGAGCCGGCCAGCGGGTCGACGCTGTTGGCGACGCCGCTCTCGTGCGCGATGATCTGCTGCGTCCGCAGCGCCACGCGCACCGCCAACTCGCTCGGCAGCGCCAGCGCCTCGTCCATCCCGTTGGTGTGCAGGCTCTGTGTCCCGCCGAGGACGGCGGCGAGGGCCTGGATCGCGATTCGGGCGACGTTGTTCTCCGGCTCCTGCGCCGTCAGCGAGACGCCCGCCGTCTGGGTGTGGAAGCGCAGCAGCCAGGAGCGCGGGTTCTTCGCTCCGAAACGGTCGCGCATGATCGTCGCCCAGATCTTGCGCGCCGCGCGGTACTTGGCGATCTCCTCGAAGAAGTCGTTGTGGGCGTTGAAGAAGAAGGAGAGGCGCGGCGCGAACTGGTCGACGTCGAGGCCGCGCTCGACCGCCCAGCGGACGTACTCGACCCCGTCGAGGATCGTGAAGGCCAGCTCCTCGGCGGCGGTCGCGCCCGCCTCGCGGATGTGGTAGCCGCTGATCGAGATCGTGTTCCACAGCGGCATCTCGCGCGTGCCGAACTCGATCGTGTCGGTCACCAGCCGCATCGAGGGCTCCGGCGGGAAGATGTATTCGTTCTGCGCGGTGAACTCTTTGAGGATGTCGTTCTGCAGCGTCCCGCCGAGCTGCGAGCGGTGGATGCCTCGCTTCTCCGCCGCGGCGATGTACATCGCCCAGATGATCGCGGCGGGGGAGTTGATCGTCATCGAGGTGGTGATTTGGTCAAGCGGGATGCCGTCGAGGAGGATCTCCATGTCGGCCAGCGAGCTGACCGCCACGCCGCACTTGCCGAACTCGCCGAGCGACCAGGGGTCGTCGGTGTCGCGCCCGTAGAGGGTCGGCATGTCGAAGGCGACCGAGAGGCCGGTCTGCCCCTGCGACAGCAGGTACTTGAAGCGCCCGTTGGTCTCCTCCGCCGAGCCGAAGCCGGCGAAGAGGCGCATCGTCCAGAGCTTCGAGCGGTACATCGTCGGGTGGATGCCGCGCGTGTAGGGGAACTGGCCCGGCTCGCCGATGTCGGTCGCGTACTCGATGCCGCGGCGGTCCAGGTCCTCCGGGGTGTAGATCTCCTGCACCGGGTCGCCGGAGGTCGTCATGAAATCCTCGGGCGGCTTGCGCAGCCCCCGCGGCTTGTCCTGTCGCGACGGCGTGGCGGTGTCCTCGGCGAGCGGCGGGGCGTCCGCGTTCCTGACCGGCTCGTCCGCGGTCGTCGCGGCCGCCCCCGTTGCGGCGCGCTGGTCCTTGACCTCGGTGCTCATCGGCGGCCCTCCTGACGGCTCCTTGTCGGCGGCAGAACCGGGTTCACCACGGCCGGCGGCGTCGCGTTCCGCGGTATGACTGCCCGGCCCCCGCCCGGCGGTTGCCAACACCCCATTGTACCATCCCGTAGCACGTTGCTTGCCGCGACCACAAGCCCGGTAACAGTGCGGGATGGCCCTCACCCTCCCCCCAACCCCCTCCCTCCTCCAATGCTGGGAGAGAGAGGGGGGCAGGGGCCGGTGGGTGGGGCCGAGGCGGGGCCGCCGCGGCTGGTCGTGAGACGGCGCGGGGGGAAATGGGGGGATTTGGGGGTCATTCCGGTCCTCCTCTCGACCCATCGTCGGAGTCGTTTTCCTTGCTGGGGCGCCGCAATCGAAGCGGTCGAAGGTGGTTCGTTTCGCGAAAATGCTGTTCTCGCGGCCGGACGCAGCCGCGCGATCGTCGGGGCGTGCGCGCTCGGATACCGATCGGACCCGGCGGCGAGGGCGGGTAGTGCCAGGGCGCGGGGGGCGAGGGGCGGGTCGGGCGGGCGGATGGGGAGGAGGCCGCGCGACCGGGCGGGCAGTGCGCCGATGTCTGATTCGCCGAGGCCCCGATGCTGACCTGTTGCCAAGCCCGCCGCCCCGGTGTTGGAACTCCCGCTCCGGCCCTGTATCATGGTCCGCAGGCCGGCGATGGGCAGCCCGATCGTGGCGCCACGCGCACACCAGGGCGGGCACGGCGCCGCATGGGCGCTGCTGATGGCCGGCGCGACGCTTCCTCGTCCGCGGCAACGCCACCGGCGGTCCCGGCGGCCGGTGAGACGAAACGACGAGCGACAGCTGGCCCTGAGCGGAGCGAAGGGAGCGGCGAACTGAGAGTGGACCCGGAAGCGATGGGCGGTCAGCCAGCTATGCCGAGAATTGTCCGTCCTTCTCGTCGTTCGTCGCTCCCTTCGCTCCGCTCAGGGCCAGCTGTCGCTCGTCGCTCGTCGCTCGTGGGCGTCGTGCTGCTGCTCTGCCTGGCGCTCTACGCCGATCGGCCGTTGACGCTTTCGCTCGATCCGGGGGTGACGATGACCGCGCCCGATGCCGAGCGGCCGGCGGCCGACCAATCGCGCGAGGATCTCGCGCTGGCGGCGCGCTACGCGCCGATCCTGCACTTCGACCGCGAGGAGCCGTTCCTGCCGAGCTTCGCCGGCTACACGATCTTCCGCCAGGACGCGGATTCGGCCTCGTTCCCCCGCCGGGTGACGCTGCGCCCGCGGTTCCCGCGGATCGACGAGCGCGACGCGCGGGAGATCGCCGGACTCTTCCCGGACGGGCGGCTGCCGGAGGTGCCGGACATCACCGCCGCGGTGGTGATCGAGTACGCGATTTGGTGGGACTGGGACATCCAGCACCTCTACGAACTCGAACACGCCTGGAGCTACGTCGGGGCCGATGGGGAACTCCTCTACGCGGCCAGCCGTGGGCGTCCTGCTCCACTTCGGCGGGCGAGGCGAGCGGGCCCACCCCAGGGCGCACGGCGGCAGCCCGGCTTCCCGATGCTCTGGGGCGCGCGCCACCCCCAGCGCGACGGGCACCCACGCGGTCCTCTACTCGCAGCCCGGCGCGCACGCCTTCGTCCCCGACCCGGGATTTTCACCGCCAACGACCGCGTGCGCGCGGACACGCGCCGCGCCTGCTCCTGAGCCCGGCGCGGGCAACGGCGGCCTGATGCTCAAGGATGATCTCTCGGGGACGCCAATCGCCAGTTCGTCATCGACGATCGCATAATCGAATGTCGCCCGGCCGTCAGGCCCCGCGATCCCCTCGGCGTCGGCGACGCCACCGCCCGCGCCTGCGGCAAACCAAGGCCAGTATGCCGGGCCGCTGCTCGATTCATCGCGGATGGCGTTCGGCCTGTCGTTCCGCATCGGGTAGCGCGCTTGTGATCGTCTCGCGTATTTCATTTCGAGCGCCGCCAGGAACTCCTCGGCGCTATCGAACGTCTTCGAACGTCCCGCGGCGATGGCGGCATCAGCTCGCGCTCCATCCGCTGCCAACGCTCCGTCCGAACCAGTGCTGCGATGCGTCAACCAGCACCTGTGGGCGCAACTCGATTACGCCGTCCTCTCGCCGAACGGCATCAAAAACAGTGTCTGCCGCCAGATCCTGGCGTAGTTCCTTCGGAATGGTGATAGTGCCACGCTGGTTGAGTTTGACCCGCATCGTCGGTCCCTTTCTCGGTCTGACGTAGGAGGCTCAGTATGAAAGTTGGGGTCCAAACGCTACGGGGAGCGAAACCTGCCGAACGCCAGGAGGAACGGGTTAGCCCAGCCCGAGTGTTGCCTTGATCTCATCGAGCCGGGCGGCGACGGCGCGCTCGCCGGCGGCGATGGCGTCGCGGACCTTGTGGAAATCGACCGCCCCGATGCGGCCCAACTCCGGCGCGAGGACGACGGTCGGGGGCGCCGGGTCGGGGAGGAGGTCGCCCCCCGGCACCGGCAGATCGCGCGCGCGGAAGAAGTCGACATACTGGCGCTGCCAGCCGGTCAGCGCCCGCCCCACGGTGCCGGAGAGGCCGGCGACCGTCGTCGCGAACCGCGGCCGTCCCTGGCTGACCATCGAGCCGATCACCAGATCGATCCCCGGCGCGCGGGCCTGCGCGGTCGGCAGCGGGCAGCTCAGCGCGGCCTCGGCCAGCCGCCGCCCTTGCCAGGACACCGGCCGGTGGAGGAAGGGCATCGCCATCGAGGCGGCGATCGCCAGCGCCACCGGGCCGTCGGTGAGGGTGGTCGGCTCGCGCCGCTCCAGGTCGGTCGCCACGATCGCCAGCGGCACGGCGCAGTCGGCGAAGCGCGCGCCGTCCAGCACCCGGTCGAGGAACGTGGTGATCCGCTCGGTGTCCATCACCGGCACCAGGCGGCGCATGTGCTCGCGGGCACGGAAGTCGAGCACCCAGCGCTCCAACTCCGCGATGTCGCCGCGGACGGCGTAGCCGGCGGCCATGATGCTGCCCATGCTGCTCCCGGCCACCGTGGCGACCTGCAGCCCGGCCTCGTGCAGCGCCTTCAGCACCCCGACGTGCGCGAAGCCGCGCGCGCCGCCCGAACTGAGCGCCACCCCGATCCGGGGAGCGGTCGGCGGTTGCGGGTGGGAAGTTGAACGTTCCTCACGCCCTGACATGCCGGCCTTCGACTTTCAACCCTGAATCTTCAGCTCACGACCCCGTCAGCGTTCGATCGCGTCGACGTGCAGCTCCTCGCGGACCTCGACTACCCCCGGCACACGCCCGGCGACCTCCTCGGCGAACTCGGCGTCGTCGAGGGTGGGGACGTGGCCGCGCAGGTGGACGACGCCGTTGCGGACGCTGACGTGGACATCCAGGTCGATCGTCGCCGCGTCGGCGTGCAGGGCCTCCAGCACCTGCGAGCGGATGTCCTCGTCGCCGGGCGGCGCGTCGCCGTAGGCGGTCGTGGCGAGTTGATCGGGGAACTCCTCCATCGCGGTCTGGCCGAAGCCGCCGACGATTTCAAGCTGCTGCTCGTTGTCGGTGGGGCGGACGACCGGGTCGGTCGGCGGCATGTAGGGGATGCCTTCCTCGACCGCGATCATCGTGTTATCGGTCATGTCGCTCCCGACATCGGGGATCGGCTCGTTGTAGTCGGGCTCGACGGGGTCCGAGAGCGGCCCTACCTGGTTGTCGAGCATCTGGTAGGTAATGTCGCCGTACCTGCTGTTATCGGACAGCCGCGGGTTCTCCCCGGCGGCCACCTCGAACTCCTCGACTTCGAGGTAGTTCTGCACCTGGGTCACGCCCGCGACGCCATAGGCCAGGTCGTTGGCGGCCTCGCTCTGGGCGGCGGAATCGACCAGGCCGCTCAGCGACACCACCCCCCGCTCGACGCGCACATCGGCGTAGATGCCCGCCTCGTCGGTGAGCCGCTGCGCGATCTGTCGCGCCAGTGCCTGGTCGTCCTGACCCGTCGTCTGCTCGGAACTCATCGCACTCTCCCCGCTCTGCACACCGCCGACCACCGCGCGCGAACTCCGCCTGCCGCGGGGCGCACCGGGCTTGGCCCATCACCAATAGCGCCATTGCGATCGCGCCCCGCCGGCTCCCGGCGGGGCGCGCGGCCTGAACCGTGCGATGCTTCAAGCAGATACCGTGCCAGCCGCCCCGCGCCGTTACTCCACGCGCCGCATGCCGTAGCCCGCGCTAGTCGTGGGGCAGTTGGTCCGTCGTGACGACCCCCGCGTTGAGCAACTGCTCGGTGATCTGCCGGTTGTTGTCGAGGATCACCTGTAGCACCGTCTCCTCGAACGCCAGCATCTCGTCGGCGAGCCGGGCCGGGTCGACGTTGACGCTCATCAACTGCCGGCGCTCGCGGCGCTTCTCGCGCTCGTCGCGGAACAGGTTCTTGAGTTCCCTGCCGGTGAACCCCAGGGGGCGCGGTCCGCTGCTCATCCTCTCCCTCTCCGATGGTGAATCCCGAACGCTGAAGCGCCACAGCCGCGCCCGCCACCAGCGGCGGCGCGACCAAATTGCACGCCCCCTTATAACATATCCGCCCCGATACGGTCAGCGACGCGCACTGACCGCAGCGGGGCGGATGCGCCCGATCGCTGATAAAGGCGCAGCGTACCGCCTGGGGTTCGTAGGGGCAGGTCCCCGTGCCTGCCCGCGTGGCCGACCACCGGCGTCACGGGCATGGCGGGGGCGTGGGGCAGCCTCGTGGCCGTGGCGCGCCGAGAGGGTTAGGGGTCCGGCAACGCGGGCAGGCACGGGGGATTACCCCTACATGTGTATCGCTCGCGCCGCAATCGGGGCGGCTGCTTCCCCCCGCCTCACCGCGCGGTATACTGCCTCGGTGTCCGGCAGCGTTACCGCTCGTTCGTCGCTCATCGCTCGTCGCCCGGAGGCCCGATGCCCCGCGAAGTGATCCTCTACACCCGCCCCGGTTGAAACCCCTGTGACGGGGTGAAGCAGTTGCTTGCCGAGTGGGGCATCCCCTTTGTCGAGAAGGACATCACGCACGACCCGGCGGCGGTTGAGGAGCTGGTGCGCCTCGGTGGCGCCGCGCCGCTCACCGTGGTCGACGGGGTCAAGGTCAGCGGCCTCGACGCGGCGACATTGGAGGCGCTGCTGCTGGACGAGTGAGGAGCATGAAAGCAATGGAGACGTGGTCTACAACGACTGAGGATGACTCAAAGAACTGGGAAAAAGGCGGACTCTGTCGAAGCTGTACTCGCAAGGCCGCCCGGCCAATCACTTCGATCTACGTGGTCCGGGATCGACCAGCCTACTGAGGTCATCACCTTCATGCTATCGAGACAACGGGTGGATTCTTTTGACGTTAGCCACGACATACTCCTTCCGGAGGAAGTAGTTGAGCAATGTTTCACCCAGGTATCTCAAGAAGCCCGTCGCCAGGACTTCGTATGACGAGCGCGACTTTGCGAAGCTGCGGACAGATATGTTTACGCAGGGATTACGGCTGAATGGCCCAACAGACGCTGGGAAGAACTCGAGAAAACGGAACCAACTGCTCGATGATGACGCTGCTCAACGGGGACCGGCGGCTGAGCGCTGTTTACCCTCTCTAGTTTCAAGTAACTCAGGCCGCTACGCGATCAGGTGCGGCGGCATCCTCGACGACCGCGGCTGGCCGCGCTTCCTCGGCGCGGGGCTCGCGGATGCAGGGGAGCTTGCTCGGGGTGCGCGCCTGGAACGGGCCAGGGTGACGGCGCGATCCCAGAAGCCGACGGCGGGCGCGGTCGCCGCCGCAGCGAGGCATCCGGGAGGCGCTGGCAGCCCACGACGCCGTCGGCGGTTTCTTTGCCAGCGGCTCGACGGGCCATGGCGATAGAGGGCGCGCGGCGCTGCCCGGCCAAACAGGGCATTGCTATTGGTCCTCGCGCCCGACGGTCGGGCACTGGAATGGGAAGCGATGGGCTGGCGGTGCAGTTCTTGGCGAGCCGATCTGCTGGAGCAGCGCCACCCCAGTGGGCGCGCGACCGCCGACCTCGCGCCAAAGGCGCGCGTGCGTGCTAACGCCGGCGGGCACGCGCGCTGGCCGTTGCGTGCATCCGGATCGGGCCTCTCCTTCTACCCGCCCTGAACTCGGTAACGCGCGCGAAGGGTATCCAAGCGGTGATCCGATTTGCTGGAGGCTCAGGATATCGCTCGGCAATTTGGGTAAGACAAAGTCGAACTGTAGAGGCGCGAGGGTGCTGACCCTCGACGCAAGAGACCTAACCCTCACGTCATCAAGAGACACGCACCTACTGTACGTTGGAGGGCATCGATGGACGCGGCGGCGATGCGCGAGCTGATCGAGGTCGCGCAGGGGCGGCGGCCGGCCGACCTGGTGCTGCGCGGCGGGCAGGTCGTCAACGTCTTCAGCGGCGAGGTCGAGGCGGCGGCGGTCGCGGTGGCGGGCGGGCGGATCGCCGGGCTCGACGCCGATCCCGGCCGGTTCGCGGACGCGCGGGAGACGATCGACCTGGAGGGGCGCTTCCTCGCCCCGGCCTTCATCGACGCGCACATCCACCTCGAAAGCTCGCAGCTCTGGATCGGCGAGTTCGCCCGCGTCGCCGTGCCGCACGGCACCGGCGCGGTCGTTGCCGACCCGCACGAGATCGCCAACGTCCTCGGCCTGGCCGGCGTGGACGCGCTGGTCGCGGCGGCGCGCGATCTGCCGCTGCGCGCCTTCTTCGCCGTGCCTTCGTGCGTCCCGGCCTCGCCGCGCGAGACGAGCGGCGCGATCCTCGACGCGGCCGCCGTCGCCCCCGCGCTCGACCGCCCCGGTGTCGCCGGCCTCGGCGAGATGATGAACTTCCCCGGCGTCCTCGCCGCCGACTCCGACGTGCTGGCGAAGCTCGCCGCGGCCCGCGCCCGCCGCCTGCCGATCGACGGCCACGCGCCCGGCCTCGGCGGGGCCGCGCTCGACGCCTACGCCGCCACCGGCATCGGCGCCGACCACGAATCGACTGGGCTGGAGGAGGCGCGCGAGAAGCTGCGCCGCGGCCTGATCGTGATGATCCGCGAGGGCTCGACCGCCCGCAATCTCGACGCCCTCCTGCCCCTGGTCACCCCCGCCACCGCCGACCGCTGCGCCTTCGTCTCGGACGACCGCGATGCCGCGACCCTGCTCCACGACGGCCACCTCGACGCGATCCTGCGCCGCGCGGTCGCGGGCGGCCTCGATCCGCTCGTCGCGATCCGCCTCGTCACCCTCAACCCGGCGCGCTTCTGGCGGCTCGATGGCCTCGGCGCGGTCGCCCCCGGCTACCACGCCGATCTCGTCGCGCTCGACGATCTGCGCGACTTCGGGGTCGCCCTGACCCTCCACCGCGGCCGGACAGTCGCGCGGGACGGCGCGGCGCTCTTCGACCGGCCGGTCGCCCCCCCCGACAGCCTGCGCGGCACCGTCCGCCCCGCCCCCCTCGCGCCCGATGCCTTCCGGCTACCCGACCCCGGCGGCCCGCTGACGATGGTCGAGGCGATCCCCGGCCAGATCGTCACGCGCCGCCTGGTCGAGCGCCCGACCGTCCGCGACGGCGAGGCGGTCGCCGACCCCGCGCGCGACCTCCTCAAGCTGGTCGTCGTCGAGCGGCACCGCGCGACCGGCAACGTCGGCGTCGGCCTGGTGCGCGGCTTCGGCCTGCGGCGCGGCGCGCTCGCCTCCTCGGTCGGCCACGACGCGCACAACCTCGTCGCGGTCGGGGCGAGCGACGCCGACCTGCGCGCCGCGCTCGACGCCCTGGTCGCCCTCGACGGCGGGCTGGTCGCGGTCGCCGGCGGGGAGGTGCTGGCCGCGCTGCCCCTGCCGCTCGCCGGCCTCCTCGCCGACCTCCCGGCGGCCGAGGTCGTCGCCCGCCACGACCGCCTCGAAGCGGCCGCGCGCGACCTCGGCTGCGCCGCGCCCGCCCCCTTCGCCCTCCTCTCCTTCATGCCCCTCTCGGTCATCCCGC
>JAUJMV010000012.1:14881-86530 GCA_030446685.1 Thermomicrobiales bacterium
CGCGGGGTGCGGGGCGCTGCCGCGCGGGGCGGGGTTGAAGGGAGGCCGGGGCCGGTGCTGCCGCGCGTGATCTTCGCCGCCCTGCTGGCGCTGGTCGTGATGACCCAGGCGACCCTGCTCCCGATGGCGGGCGCCATCGGCGTCAAGCCGAACCTGGTGCTGGTCCTCCTGCTCCTGTGGGGGGCGGTGCGGGAGCCGCGCGAGGGGCTGCTCTGGGCCTTCGCCGCCGGCCTCCTGCTCGATCTGCTGATCCTCGCGCCGCTGGGGACCAACGCGCTGGCGCTGCTGCCGGTCGTCGTCGTCGGCTGGCTCAGCCGCAGCCGATCGTTCCAGAGCGGCCTGCTCTTCCCGCTGCTGATGACGCTGGTGGCGAGCCTGGCGCACGCGCTGCTGCTGCTGGTGCTGGGGCCGCTGCTGGGGAGCGGGGTCTCGCCGCTCGGCGCGTTGCGGCTGGGGGTGCTCGGTGCCCTGTTGAACATGCTGATGGTGCCGCCGCTCTACGTGCTGATCCAGGTGCTGGACCGGTGGATTGGATGGATCGAGGCCGATGCTCGGGCGTAAGAAGCACAAGCGGATCGAAATCCAGCGGGTCAGCGAGCGCAAGCATCGCAAACCGGACCCGCCGATCGAGAAGCAGATGCTGACGCGGCGCACCTTTGTCTTCAAGGGCCTCGCCGCGACCTCGTTCGCCGCCCTCACCGGGCGGCTCTGGCAGTTGCAATTCCGCGACCGCGCCGAGATCCAGGCGCAGGAGACCGTCTACGGCACGCGCCGCTTCCTCCTGCCGGCCTCGCGCGGGATGATCTTCGACCGCCGCGGCGAGCTGATCGCCGACAACCTCAAGAGCTGGGCGGTGTCGATCGTGCCGGCCGAGTTGCCGGATGGCGAGACGCCGGAGGGCCAAGCCCAGCGGGCGGCGATCTACGACACCCTGGCGCGCACGCTCGGCATGCCCGATGTCGTCGCGGTCGTCCCCGCGGACCTCAACGGCGAGCAGGGCGACCGGGCGCGGCGCGAGCGCGAGGACATCTACGCCCGGCTGGCGGCGACCCTCGGCCTGCCGGTCGAGGAGATCCGCGAGCGGGTCGAGGCGGAGCTGGAGGCGGGCCGGGACCCCAAGCGCGGCTTCCGGCCCTGGGTGCGGATCGGCAAGGAGTTCCCCCCCGACCGGCTCGCGGCGATCCGCGCCACCGAGGCGGAGTGGAAGAGCCTGGGCGTCCAGGTCATCAACCAGATCCGCTACCTGGTCGACGTCAACGGCCTCTACGAGCAGCACATCCCGAAGCTGATCAAGCGCGACATCCCGAAGGAGGTCGCGCTGGGGATCGAGGCGAACCGCATCTACCTCTCCGGCGTGCGGATCGACGACCAGTACCTCGGGCGGCGCTACCACGTCGGCGACGAACTCGGCCACATCCTCGGCTACACCGCGGCGATCAGCGCGGAGGAATACGAGGCGGCGGTCGAGCGGGACGAGCGCGGCGAGCCGCTGCGCTTCGGCCCCGACGGTCAGGTCCGCCACATCTACCAGCCGGACGACCACATCGGCAAGGCGGGGATCGAGGCGGGGCTGGAGGAGACCCTGCGCGGCAAGCCCGGCCGCTCGATCGCGCGGGTCAACGCGATGGGCCGCGTCATTGACGAGTACGTGGAGAAGCGGCAGGAGCCGGCCGACGGCCACAGCGTCGTCCTGTCGATCGACCTCAACTACCAGCGCGACGTGATCGCCATCTTGCAGGACCAGCTCAACCGCACCAACGACTACATCGAGAACGAGCGCAACGCGGAGCGGCGGCGCGAGGGCAAGCAGCCCTTCAAGCTCGCCTCCGGCGCCGGCGCGGCGGTGGCGCTCGACGTGCGCACCGGCGAGGTGCTGGCGATGGTCAGCCTGCCGGGCTACGACCCGCGGCTCTTCGTGGAGGGGATCAGCCAGGCGCAGTTCGACCGCTACGCCGAGGCGGGCGTGCCGGTCGAGAAGCGCCTCTACCCGCTGATGAACCGCTGCGTCGAGAGCGAGCAGGCGCCGGGCTCGACGCTGAAGATCTTCGTCGCCGCGGCGGGCTTGCAGGAGGCGGCGATCACCCCGGACAGCAAGTACAAGTGCTTGGGCCACATCGGTGTGCCGCTGAACGGGAACGAGAATAATCGCGAGAAGTACTGGTGCTGGACGCGCGACGCCAGCCACCAGGACCAGGACGTGCGCACCGCGATCGCCACCTCCTGCGACGTCTTCTTCTACGCGCTCGGCGGCCCGCGCCAGCAGGACGAATACACCAAGCTCGATCTGAGACGCAGCCCGGGGCCGCGCTCGACGCGGCGCACGGCATCGGCGCCGACCTTCAAGGGCCTGCGCCGCGGCCTGATCGTGATGATCCGCGAGGGCTCGACGCCGCCCGCAATCTCGGCGCCCTCTGGCGCTTGTCACCCCGCCACCGCCGACCGCGCCGAGATCCAGGCGCAGGAGACCGTCTACGGCACGCGCGATCTCTCCCGCCGTCGCGCGCGCGCCTCGGATGATCTTCAACCCGGCGCGCCGCGGCGAGCTGATCGCCGACAACCTCAAGACGACCTGCGCGGTGTCGACCCTCCACCGCGGCCGGACAGTCCGCGGATGGCGTCGACGACCGGCCGGGCCAAGCCCAGCGGCCCTGCCCTCGGCGATCTACGACCCCGGCGCGCTGACGATGGTCGAGGCGATCCCCGGCCAGATCGTCACGCGCCGCCTGGTCGTCGTCCGCGACGGGAGGCGGTCCTCACCGAGCCGCGGCGAGCAGGTCGTCGTCGAGCGGCACCGCGCGCGAGCGCGAGGACATCTACGCCTGCGGCTGGCGGCGACCCTCCTCGGCCGGGCGAGGAGCGCGCGAGCGGGTCGAGGTCGGGGCGAGCTGGACCTGCGCGCCGCGCTCGACGCCCAAGCGCGGCTTCCGGCCCTGGTCGCGGTCGCCGGCGGGGAAAGCTGGCCGAGTTCCCTGCCCGACAGGCTCGCCGGCGATCCGCGCCGCCGAGGCGAAGCGGCCGCGCGGAAGAGCCTGGGCGTCCAGGTCATCAACCAGATCCGCTACCTGGTCGACCAGGGGCTGATCGAGGTGTAGGCGCGCGGGGCGTGGGCGCGGGGCGCGGGGCGAGCAGCACATCCCGGGGTGCGCTGATCAAGTGGGACATCCCCAAGGAGGTCGCTCTCATGGGAGGGATCGAGGTTTCTCGCCCGCATCTACCTCTCCCGCTGTCGTCGGGGTTGGGGGAGGGCGGGGGCGCTGCCGCCTTCGAGCCGTCGTCACCAGTATCCTTGCGGCGGCGCTACCACGTCGGCGGGGATGAACTCGGGTCAAGACGGGTCGCGGGTGCGGCACGCGCGGCGATCAGCGCGGAGGAATCTTACGCTTGCTGGGCGGTCGAGCGGGACGATGGCGCGGCGAGCCGAACCTGGTGCGCTTCGCTCCTGTATGGTCAGGCCGCTGGCCTCACATCTACCAGCTGTGGGACGACGCGCTGGCGCTGGCTGGCCGTCGTCGTCGGCTGGCGGGGATTGAGCGGCCTGCTCTTCCGCTGCTGATGACGCTCCTGCGCGGCAAGCCCGCCGCTGCTCGATCGCGCGGGTGGGCAACGCGATGGGCCGCTCTACACGATCCAGGTGCTGGACCGGTGGATTGAAGCGGCGAGGCCGATGCTCGGGCGTAAGAAGCACAAGCGGACGAAATCCAGCCACAGCGTCGACCCGTCGATCGACCTCAACTACCAGCGCGACGTGGCCATCTTGCAGGACCAAGCTCAACCGCACCAACGACTACATCGAGAACGACCGCGCCGAGATCCAGGCGCAGGCGGCGTCTACGGCACGCGCCGCTTCTGCCGGCCTCGCGCGGGATGGCGCCGGCGCGGCTATGGCAAGAGCTGGGGACGTGCGCACCGGCCGAGCTGCCGGATGGGGGACGCCGTTGGCGATGGTCAGCCTGGCGGGCTACGACCCGTCGGCTCTTCGTGGACCTCAACGGCGAGCAGCCAGGCGCGGCGCGACCGAGGACATCTACGCCGAGGTGGCGACCCTCGGCCCGGTCGAGGAGATCCGCGAGCGGGTCGAGGCGGAGCTGGAGGCGGGCCGGGATCCCAAATCGCTGCCCTTGCGGATCGTGAGAGCGAACCCGGCTCGACGTTGAAGATTGGGCGTCCAGGTCATCAACCAGATCCGCGCGGCGACGGGGCTCTGCCGAAGCTGGAGGACGGCGATCGCGCTGGGGACGAGGCGAACCGCATCTACCTCTCCGGCGTCTGGGACCAGTACCTCGGGCGGCGCTACCACGTCGGCGACGAACTCGGTCACGTCCTCGGCTACACCGCGGCGATCAGCGCCGGGAACGAGAACAACCGCGGTCAGGTCCGCCACATCTTTTGGTGCTGGACGCGCGACGCCAGCCACCAGGACCATGACGAGTACGTGGAGAAGCGCACCGCGATCGCCACAGCGTCGTCCTGTCGATCGACCTCAACTACCAGCGCGACGTGATCGCCATCTTGCAGGACCAGCTCAACCGCGCGGACTACATCGAGAACGAGCGCAAGCGGACGCGGGACGAATACACCAAGCCTTCAAGCTCGCCCGGCGCCGGCATTCGACGTGCGCACCTACCAGATGGTAACGAGATGCGGCTCTTCAACGGGCTGGGCATCGCTACGGAGGCGGGCGTGCCGGTCAACCAGCACCTCAACGCCTTCGGCTTCGGGCCTGAGAAGACCGCCGCGGCGGGCTTGCAGGAGGCGATGCCGGACAGCGAACTCACCGGCTGCTCGAGAATAATCGCGAGAAGCGCCGACTGGAAGGAGGAGATGCGCACCCCGCCAACTCCTGCGACGGTCTACGCGCTCGGCGGCCCGCGCCAGCAGGACGAATTACCGCGATCTGCACTACTATCAGCCGAACAGCAACGACATGGTCTTTCAACTTGGTGACGCCGCTGAACACTTCGGCTTCTTCTGCAACGCAGCACCGCCGCCATCGCCAACGGTGGCACCCCCGACTTCTGGGCGCCGGCGACACGATGGTCCGGCGAACTGCGCGACGAGCCAGGGGAACCATCGTCCGCAAGCAGCGAGTTGCGCGGAGGCGCTCCGCAAGCTGCCGGTCAGCGCGGCGACGCTGCGCTGCGCGTGGTGCGCGAGGGGATGCTCAAGACGATCAAGGACCCGGACGGCCTCGCCAGCCAGGTCTCCCGCAACAACGGGAACCAATTCCCCCTGCCGCCGGGGATCGACGCCGGGGTCAAGACCGGCAGTGCCGAGTACGGCACCGACCGCGACCCCGTCGACGGCTTGCTGCTCCGGGCGCACGCCTGGTGTACCGCCTTCGCGCCGTACGACGATCCGGAGATCGCGGTCGTCTCCTTCATCGAGGGCGGCATCGGCAGCACGGGGGTCGCCGCGCCGGTCTGCAGCAAGATGATCAGCGCCTACTTCGCCCGCAAGAACGCGGGCCAGTGATATTGCGGAGTGCAGAATGCGGAATGACGTGAGGGCGATGATGACGAAGATCCCCATCCGCGGAGTTCGCCAGTTGTTACCCTCGCCTACTCCGCACTCCGCACTCCGCACTCCGCAATCGTAGGGGGGCGCGGCCGCCACCGCGCCAACGCCGCACGAGACGCCAACCGCATAGCTCGCGCCGGGCGACAGCGCCGACCACCGGGCGCAGCGCGTAGGGATGGATGGAGCCCCCGCCGCGTTGGGATCGAAACCGTGGTTGTGCTTCGCCGTGCCTCGGCACGGGGAGCGCGGCACCGGGATCGGGCGACGGCCGGGCGGCCCCCGGGGCCGCCGGCGGCGGCGCCGTCCACGGCGGGTGGGCGGGCGGATCGGGCGCCGCACCGCGCGGTGCGGAGAGCAGGAGCAGGGTGATGGCGCAGGACATCCAGAACTACGTCCACGATCCGCCGGGGCGGGCCGGCGGGCGCGGGGTGGCCCCGATCGCGGTGCGCGGCACCCGCGAGGGGCTGCTGCTGAGCGTCCCGGCCGATGCCCGCGCCCACGACGCGCGGGCGGTCGCGGCGGGGCTGGCGGCGCACGTCGACGGGGCGGAGGCGTTCTTCAGCGGGGCGGACGTGATCGTCGACCTGGGGGAGCGCGAGTTCACCGCGGACGAGGTCAGCTTCTACCGGCTGGTGCTGGAGGAGCGCGAGATCGTCGTGCGCGGCTTCACCGCCAGCAGCCCGGAGGGGCGGGCGATCCTGCGCAAGCAGGGCTACCACCCCCTCCAGATCGTCGCCAACCCGGCGGTTGTCCCGCCGTCGGGGGCGGTGGGGGGGCGCGAGCCGCAGGGGCAGGAGGCGCTCGAGGGCGCCGCGCTCTACCTGCGCCGCACGCTGCGCTCCGGCGCGCGGGTGCGCCACCACGGCAACCTAGTCCTGGTCGGGGACATCAACGCCGGGGCCGAGGTGATCGCGTCGGGCGACATCATTGTCTGGGGCCAGGTGCGCGGGATGGTCCACGCCGGGGCGCTCGGCGATGATGGCGCGATCATCTGCGCGCTCGCCCTCAACCCGACCCAACTGCGCATCGGCAGCCACTACGCGCTGCCCCCCGCCGACAAGCGCGCCAAGAAGCAGGACCAGGGCGGCCCGGAGCGGGTGCGCCTGGAGAACGGCCAGATCGTGGTGGAGCCGTGGAAACGATGAAGTCGGGTAGTCGGGTAGTCGGGTAGTCGGATAGAGGAAGACGCGGACCGCTATCCGACTATCCTGCTGCCCGACTCGCAAAGGAGGAACCGCGCATGGGACGCTGCATCACCGTCACCTCCGGCAAGGGGGGGGTCGGCAAGACGACGACCACCGCCAACCTGGGGATGGCCCTGGCGATGAACGGCAAGAACGTCTGCCTGATCGACGCCGACATCGGGCTGCGCAACCTCGACATCGTCCTCGGCCTGGAGAACCGCATCGTCTACGACCTGGTGGATGTCGTGGAGGGGAACTGCCGGCTCAAGCAGGCGCTGATCCGCGACAAGCACTTCCAGAACCTCAGCCTGATCCCGGCGGCGCAGACGCGCGACAAGGACGCGGTCAGCCCGGAGCAGATGGCCGATCTCTGCCGCCGGCTGAGCCAGCAGTTCGACTTCGTGATCGTCGACTCGCCCGCCGGCATCGAGCAGGGCTTCCGCAACGCGATCGCCGGGGCCGACGAGGTGCTGGTGGTGACGACGCCGGAGGTCTCGGCGGTGCGCGACGCCGACCGGATCATCGGCCTGGTCGAGGCGGCGGAGATTCCCCCGCCGCGCCTGATCCTCAACCGCCTCAACCCGGCCCTGGTGCAGAAGGGCGAGATGATGGCGATGGAGGATGTGACCGACATCCTGGCGATCGAGCTGATCGGCATCGTGCCGGAGGACAGCACGATCGTGATGGCCTCCAACCGCGGCGAGCCGGCCGCCCTCTCCGAGGCGAGCAAGGCGGGCAAGGCCTACCGCGAGATCGCCAAGCGCCTGCAGGGCGAGGACGTGCCGCTCGTCATGCCGGTCGCCAGCGAGAGCTTCTTGGACCGGATGTTCCGGGCCTTCCGCCCGCGGCCGCGCGTGGCGAGTTAGGGGGAAGGGGAACAGGATGAACTTCCTCCGCAATCTCTTCTCGCGGGACCAGAGCAGCGCCCAGGTCGCCAAGCAGCGCCTGCAGGTCGTGCTGGTCCAGGACCATCTTTCCATGGCGCCGGGGACGATGGCGGCGATCAAGGCCGAGATCATGGAGGTGATCTCGCGCCACCTGGAGATCGACCCCGAGGGGGTGGAGGTGGCGGTGGAGCGCCGGGGCCACGGCGACGAGCTGGTGGCGAACATCCCGGTGCGCCGCAACGTCGGCCGCTCCGGCGAGGCGATCGCCTCGTCCCGCGCGGCGCGGCCCGCGCGCGCCCCGCGCCCGGTCACCGCCGTCGGCCGCGGCGGCCACCAGCGTCCCTAGCGAAGTGCTGAGTGTTGAGTGCTGAGTGCTGAGTAGGCCTCCGCCTTCGTCGTCCGCGCGACGTTGGCACGGCGGCACTCAGCACTCAGCACTCAGCACTCATTGCCCGTCAGGGGCGCCAGCTCGGGGCGGCGCTGCTCGTCGTCAGCGTCCAGGAGCGCGCCGGGGGCGTCGTCGGCGATCTCGAGCCGGCCCTGGCGGAGATCCAGCGCGCGTCCGGCGACCACTCCGCCACGACCGCGCCGCCGGTCGTCGGTCTGCTGTCGATCGGGCCGAGGGCGAACGGGGCCGCCGCGGCATCGGGGCCGGCGAACGCGCGGATCCGCAGGCCCGTGTCGGGGCCGAGGCGGTAGGCCAGCTTGGTCCCGTCCGGCGACCAGTTCTGGCTCGCCCCGGCGCTGGTGGGTGACTGCGCGCGGCCAGACGAGGCGCCCGGCCCGGTCGAGGACGGCCAGGACGGGGGCGTCCTGCTCGGGGGGTCGCCGACGTTGGCGTTCAACCAGACGGCGATCCGCTCGCCGCCCGGCGACGGCGGCCCCGCCCGCCAGTAGGCTGGCTGCGGGCGCACGCCTCCCCCAGGTGCTTGCCCCGAGTGCGTCGGCGGTGATCAGCGGCGCCTGCGCGCCGGTGCGGGCGTCGATCGCCAGCAGCGCGGTCGGGACGGGGCGGGCCGATCGCCGGCGCCGCGCTGTTGGACCGCGCGTCGTCGGCGACCAGCCGGCCGGCTGGTCGCGCCAGCCTCCGGGCCTCCCCGCCCGTCGCCGCGACCGTCCACAGCGCCCGTCGGTCGCCCTCGCTGAGCCGTCCGTTTCCGTCGCCGTCCTCGGTGACGGTCAGCAGCAGGCGCCCGTCCGGGCGACTGGGCGTAGTTGTGGGCTCGAGACCAACCTCGGCCACCGTCTCCTCGGTCAACATCCAGGTGGTGGGTTGCCCGGCGAACAGTTTCCTCGGCCCGCGCGCGCGAGGTGGCGCGCGTCGGGCCCGTCTGACCGACGACCGCGAAGGCGAAGCGTTGGAGCCGACCGTCGGGGGTGAAGATCTCGACCTGGTTGGGCGTGCCGCCGGCGGTCGAGCTGACCGCCGCGAAACGCTGTCCGTCCGGCGCCCTGACTGCGCTCCGTCAGAGGATGGTAGCCGTATTTGGGCACACCGAGCTGTCGGAAAAACCAGGCCGGCCGGCGCGTTAGTCCAGGCGGCGCGAGCAACGGCACCGCTCCTGGGCGGCCAGACCGCCGTGTGTCCCGACTTGCCGGCGCTTCCGCTCCTTGCCCGGATACTCGTACCGGATCACCCAGTCCTCTCCAGGCAAGACGAGGAGCTGCCCGGAGCCGCTCGCGCACGCGACTCGCCAACGGCAGGCCGTAGAGCCCCAGCGCGATGGCCTCGCCTGTGGGCAGGACGGTGGCGCAGTGGGCCAGGTGCCGCGCGTAGCGGTGCGCGACCGCTTCGCAGCCGGGGGACGCATGCAGGATGACCGCCCGCTGGTCGCCGGTCGGCGGCACCCGCAGCAGCGCGAGCAGGGCCGGCTGGTCGTTGAGCCAGACCCAGTGCGCCGCCGGGATGTCGATCTGGCCGTGGTCGGCGAGGCACGAGCAAGGTGCGCGGCGCGCGCAGCCCGTCCAGGAGGATCTGCCCGATCGCGCGGTCGATGGCCTGCACCGCGGTCGCGTACTGGTCGGACCCGGCGCCGTGGCGGTGGCCGACGGTGTCGAGCTCGCCCCAATAGGCGTGGAGGTACGCCGGCCGTCGCTGGCCGCGAGCGCCGTGCGCAGGTGTGCGCAGAGCTCCGCGAGCGTCTGGTGCCCGACGAAGCGGGCGCCACGGTAGTTGATGCGCGAGAGCGCGGAGCCCTCGTACGCGGCGGCATCGAGGACGACCGAGCCGACCCCGCCCCGGCGAGCCGCTCGAAGACCGTGGGGCGCGCCACCCAGGCGGCCGGGTCGAGGCCCGCGGACGGGGCGGCCGCCCATCGGGGACGCGGCGAAGGTGAGGGCCTGCACGACCGCCCCCAGGTCGGCGTCGTACAGCTTGTCGCCGACCGTGCTGCCGGGCGCCAGCCCCGTCCCCATGGTGGTGAGCGCGGCGGGCGTCGCCGAGGAAGACCGCCGTCGAGGTTCGCCCCGGGCGGCCGCGGAGGGCGGACTGCGGCGCGCGGCCGCGCGCCATGGCCAGTTGCAACCGGTCGTACCCCAGGGCATCGATGAGCAGGGTGGCGATGACCGCCACCGCCCTCGAGGAGCGCGGGCGGAGGATGCCGGGCGCGAGCGCGGGCAGGGGTGGCGCCAGGCCGAAGTGCCGCTCGACCGTCGCCGGGAGGTTCGCCAGCCCGAGCCCGCCGTAGTCCGGCAGGACGGTCCCCGCGAATGGCCCTGGTCGCACGTGGCCGGATGGTGTCCGCGCGGAAATCGCCCACCGCTCCTCCTACACCGCCGCGCCGCCGTCGAGGAGCAGCGGTAGCTGCACCGGCCCGGCCGGTGCGCCCCGCCGCCGGGCCGCATACTCCGGCAGCCGCAGAGCAAGCAGCCACTCGTCGGGCCCGAGATCGAAGAGCGCCAGCTGCGGGGAGCGGAACTGCGTCTCGGCCAGGCGCGGGTGCCGCACCTCGCGGATGCGCTTGCCGCCGCCCTGCAGCGTGATGGCATAGCCGGCCAGCAGGACGGTCTGGTACTCCAGCCGGCGCGCGCCGTCGTAGACCCACACCGCGACCGTCCCGCGCGCCGTACAGGCGCCAATGGCGGAACCGGACGTCGCCCTGCCGATCCACCCGGCGGGTGAACTGCACCGCGTAGAGCAGCCGGTGGAGCACCCGCGCGGGGTAGACCGCCCCCGCACCCACCCCAGCACCTCGGCGGGGCTCTGCCGCCCGTCCTGCTGGCGCGATGCGCCCAGTGGACCTGCGCGTTATCGTCGCGCACGAACCGTCGTGGACGGCGAGCATCGCCTCCCAGGTCTCGGCCTGGGCAAAGTCGTCGTCCGCGAGGCCGCGCATGATGCCGAAGTGGGCCTCGATGTCGTTGGTCCAGGGCTGCCCCTGCGGGATCTGCTCGCGGCGGATCCCCAGCGCCTCGTAGGCCTGGTTGGCCCGGAACACCGCTCCCCCGTCGCTGACGATGGCCGCCGGCGCACCACACCGGCGCAGGGCCGCGCACGACCAGCACCGCGAGCAGATCCTGCGTCGGCGAGAGCGCGCTCGCCAGCAGGGCGCGGGAATAGTTCCGAGGATGCTGACGACGAACACCGGCTTGGGATCGGCGAGCCGGTGCTTCTCGATGTACCGGATGTCGATCGACCAGTACTCGTGGCGCCTCGACGCCTTGTAGGGCATCTCCTTCTTCGGCCGCGGGGAGCGTTTCGGCTTCCCCAGGCCGTACAGCGCACGGTGGCGGGCCATGATGCGCCCGCAGGTGCGCGGGGATGGCGATGCCGTAGCGGCGTGCATCCGCCACTCGACTCCGGGTTCTGCTGCCGCTCGCGGATGGCGTTGGCCACGGCCAGCGTCGCCTTCGTGGCCGGCTGCTTGGGCGCGTGGGAGCGGTCTTCCGCGCAGTTCCGCCCAGCGCCGGAGCGTGCGGTAGACGGTACGGTGGGTGGTGCGTACCGGGCGATCGTGCGCACCCGCCAACCTTCGGCGTGGAGCCGCACGACGCGAGCCGGTGCTGGAACGATTCGCCGATCTGCGCGTAGGGCGGGAAGCGGCGCGCGGTCACGGACGGGGCCGGCCCGGTGGCGAGCACCTTCCGGACGGTGTGGTGGGAGGGCGCCGGCCGAGCTGGACCGCGCAGATGTCGGCGATCTCGCGCAGCGACAGGCCGGGGACCTCGGCGCGCAGATCGACGCGCTGCCGGATCGGCGGGGGTAGGCCCCGCGGGTCCGCTGCGGGGTCGCGCTTGGACGCCGAGCCCGAGCATCCCGCGCTCGTCGAACCGGTCGGCCTGGCGGTCGATGGTCCGCTCGGACGCGCCGGTCGCGTGCGCCCGTTCGCCGGCGGTCTCCCCGAAGACGACCACTGGCCGAGCTCGTAGACCACCTGCTCGGGCCATTTGAGGAGGAGCCGCAGTTGCGCCCAGTCCTCGGTCCGCTCGTGGACGACCCGCTTGCGCGTCCCCATCGCCGATCCCGCTCGCTCTTCGCGTCGCCGCGCCCGGCCTTGGCGCGGGGAAGGACGCCGCCGGTTTGCATTCGGCGCGGAGGCGGAGGAGTCTCGGCGGCCGTCACACACGAACACGTACTCGACAGCCGGGTGTGCCCAAATACGGCTACCATCCTCTGACGGAGTGCACCCAGACCACGGCGCTGTACGATCCCTCCACCAGCAGCCGCCGGTCGCTGCCGTCGGCGTTCGCCAGGACGATGCCGTAGCGGAGCGCGATGCTGTCGAGGTAGAGGACTTGCCCGGCCCCGCGCAGTTCGGGATCGGGGTCGGCGCGGGGGTCGGGCTGGGCGCGGGGGTGGGCAGGGTGATCCGCCGCTGCACCTCCGGCGTCGGCGTCGGCACGGGGCTGGGCGTCGGCGTGGGTGTGGGCGGGGTCGGCGGGGCGGCCTCGAAGAGGCAGCCGGAGAGCCCGAGCGCGATCAGGCCGATCAGCAGCACCCGTCCGCCGCCTGGTCGTACCCGCCGCGCCATCCCACCACCGCCTACTTGGGGCGCCCCAGGCGACCAACCGCCATCCCGGCCCGCTACCCGATCTACACCGGGCGGCGGCGGGCGGTTCCCGACAGGCGGCAAGCGACGCGATAGGGGCCGGTTGAAACCGGCCCCATAAACATAAACACCCTGCGGGGCATAAACACCCTGCGGGGCATAAACACCCTGCGGGGCATGAACCCGCCGCCGCGGGCTGGGACTACTCCGCGGCACGCGTCTGTCACGGCAGCGTGTGATCTGTCCCCGATCCCGGCCCGCGAGGGGCCGGTTTCAACCGGCGCCTCCCTCCCCCCGCTCCCCGCGTCACCCGGTGAACCCGTCCTGCCCCATCTCGCGCATCCCCAGCGCGGCGACGCGCAGCGCCGTCTCCTCGCTCAGCGCCATGTGCAGGATCGAGCCCTCCTCGTCGCTGAGGATGATCGTCCAGTAGGGGATGTACTCGCCCTCGTCGCGGCCGGGGGGGATCACCTCGACCCCGTCGAGCTCGATGCGCGGGCGGACCATCAGGCCGTAGATCGCCACCGGCTGCGGCTGCCAGGTGGAGGGGCTGCGCTCGGCCTGCGGGCGCGCGTCGAGGATGGCCTGCGCCAGCTCGGCCATCCCCTCGGCGTCGGTCCAGACCTCCGCCCCGAACTCGCCCGACCGGAAGTGGAGCAGCACCGTCTCCGGCTCGTCCGGGACCGCCTCGCGCTCGACCGACTCGACGTCGAACAGGAAATCGAGCTGCATGCCGCCGCCTCCCCGTGGAGCGTGGAGTGTGGAGCGTGGAGCGTCGGGCATTGAGGCGCCGGGACAAGCGTTCCCACCGGCCTACACCTCTCGCTCCACGCTCCACGCTCCACGCCCTACGTCGCCTACCACCAGCGGCGCTCCGGCGCCGACCCGCCGTACAGGTGCCACATGCCGGGCAGCTCGCCGACCGGGACCTCGATCAGGACCGGGCCGGCGGTCGCCAGTGCCTCGCGCAGCGCGCCCTGCAACGCCTCCGGGCCGTCGGCGCGCATCCCCGCCACCCCGAACGACTCCGCCAGCTTGACGAAGTCCGGGTTCAGCAGATCCGACGCGATCGTGCGCCCCCCGAAGCTCTGCTGCTGGATGCGCTTGACGTTGCCGAACGCCCCGTCGCTGAAGACGATCGCCACCAGCGGGATGTCGTGCCGCTTCATCGTCGACAGCTCCTGCACGTTGTACATGAAGCCGCCGTCGCCGTTGATCGAGACGACCTTGCGGTCGGGCTGGCCGACCTGTGCCCCGAGCGCGATCGCGAAGCCGCAGCCGAGCGTGCCCTGGTAGCCGGGCGTGAGGTAGGTGCGCGGCTCGTAGACCGGGAAGCCGATGTTCGAGAAGTAGCCGACCTGGGTCATCTCGCCGACCAGCACGCCGTCGTCCGGCAGTTCGGTGCGGATCGCCTCGGCGAAGGCCGCCTGCGGCTGGACCTCGAAGAGGAGGTCGGCGACGTGCTCCTTCAGGGCGGCCATCTCCGGCGCGCGCGAGGGGCGCTTGCCGGCGCCGTTGGCCCCGTCGATCCCCGCCAGCAGCGCCGCCAGGCACCGCTTCGCGTCGCCGACGATGCCGATCGCCGGCTGGAAGTTGCGCCCGACCTCCTCCGGGTCGACGTCGATCTGGATCGTCGTCGCGCCCTCGGGCAGGCCCCACTGGGTCGCCGGCTGCACGAAGCGCGTCCCGACCGCCAGGACCGCGTCGGCCCGCGGCAGCAGCAGGCGTCCGGCCAGCGAGTTCAGCCCCAGCGGGTGCCGATCGGAGAGCGCGCCGCGCCCGTTGCTCGACATCACCACCGGGGCCTGCAACGCCTCCGCCAGTTCGCGCAACTCGTCCCACGCCTCGGAGGCGAAGATGCCGCTGCCGACGAAGATCAGCGGGCGCTCGGCCCGCGCCAGCGCCTCCGCCGCCCGCGCCAGCAGATCGGGGTCGCCCGCGGCGCGCTCGGGCGCGGGGGCGTCCAGCAGCTCGACCTCGCCGCGCGCCTGCAACACGTCGGGCGGGATCTCCAGCTCGACCGGGCGCGGCCGGCCCGTCCGCAACTGGCGGAACGCCTCGCGCACCAGGCCCGGAATCTCCTCCGGGCGCATCGCGCGCGCCGCCCACTTGGTGACCGAGCCGATCATCTCCAACTGGTCGGGGATCTCGTGCAGCAGCCCCCGCCCCGCGCCGATCAGGTCCGACTGGATCTGCCCCGACAGGCAGAGGACCGGCGAGCAGCAGGCGTAGGCGGTCGAGAGGCCCGCCGTCGCGTTCAGCAGCCCGGGGCCCGGCACGACCAGGCAGGTCCCGACCTTGCCGGTCGCCCGCGCGTAGCCGTCCGCCATGTAAGAGGTCGCCTGCTCGTGGCGCGTGTGGTAGACCGCGATGCTGTCGCGCTCCTCGTAAAGCGCGTCGAACGCCCAGTCGAGCTGGATGCCGGGGAGCCCGAAGATCGTCTCGATGCCCTCCCGCTTCAGCGATTGGACCAGCGCCTGGCCTCCGGTCAGTTGCGTCATCCCCGCCCCCCGCTCCTCGCCTCACCACCGGGCCGGGCATGCCGCGCGCGGCCCCCGGCCACCGGCGCGGACCTGTGCCCGCACCGCGCGGCATTGTACCATGTACCATTTCTTCCGGGGGATGCATCAGTCGGGCCGCCCGCGACTGCCGCGAGCGGGCGCCGGGAGTGGGGGGGCGGGGTCAGGCGGTCGAGGCCGGTCGGCGCCCGCCGCGCGAGGCCCGGACGATCGGCCCGCCCTCCCGCGATTGCGGCGGCGGCGCGGAATCCGCGCGGGCGTGGGTCGGGGCTGCCGGCGCCGTTGCTCTCATGGCGGCGGGGCGGCGACGGCGGGGCCGGCGTCCTCGGCCAGCGTCACCCGCCGGCCGTCGCTGGCGAGCAGGCCGAGCGCGTCGAGGAGGGTCAGGCCGGCGGCGAGGTCGCCGCGGGTGAACCCCGCCTGCCCGGCGTCGCCGTGAGCCAACAGCGCGCCCAGGCTCGCCTCCAGCAGGGCCGTGTTGAGGGCGAAGACCGTCAGCGTGCCGCCTGCCTCCGCCAGGGCCGCGAGGATGCGGCGCGGCAGGGGCGACGCCGCGACCGCCGCGCCGAGCTGCCGCAGGACCGTCTCGTCGTCCAGCAGCGCTCGGCCGGTCGGGGCGAGGCGGAACTTCTTGCCGCTGCGCCCGCCCGTCCGGCCCCCAGCCCCTTCGGCGAAGACGCGCGCGAAGCGGCAGCCGTCCCGCAGCGGGCAGGGATGGTCGTCGCAGGTGGGGATGCGCTGGCGGATCGGCTTGATCAGCCCGAGGCTGTCCAGCGTCTCGACCGTCAGCCCCTGCTCGGCGCGCAGCCGGTAGTGGCAGCCGACCCCCTCCCCGACCGCCGCCACCGCCTCGCGCAATGGGTTGTCCCGCGCCACCACCGCCACCACGCCCGTGCCCCCCATCCCGGCGTCACATCCTCTTCGATGTACGTACTATCGGTGATCGCCGCCGGTTTCGCAAGGCAGCGGCCGAGTCCGCGCGGGATCGCGCCACCGCAGTCGCGCCGCAGTCCGCCCGCGGCGGCGCCGCAGGGCGCGCCCCATACTGGGGGGAAGGCGGCCGGGGTTCGCCCCCCGCCGCCCCGTGATCGAGCGCACACCCCGCGCGTGATCGCGCGCATAACGCTGGGGATCGGCCGCGCCCTATGCTGGTGTCAGGTCAGCGACGGCGGCCGGGGGAGGTCGTCGGGGACGGAGCGAGATGGGGAACCGGACCGCGTTGAGGATCGAGGAGGAGACGATGAACGCGACGACCACGACGCACACGTTCCCGCGCGCCGCGGCCGCGCGCCTGCCGCTGCCCGCCGCGCCCGATCAGCCCGCCGATGACGAGTTGGTCGCGCGGGTCCGGGCCGGCGACCGCGACGCCTTCGCCCTCCTGGTCGAGCGGCACAAGCGCCTGGTCCACAACGTCGCCTACCGCATCCTGGGCAACGCGGCCGACGCCGAGGACGCCGCGCAGGAGACCTTCGTGCGCGCCTACACCCGCCTCGCCACCTACCAGCCGGACGGCCGCTTCGGCGCCTGGCTCGGCGCGATCTGCTCCCACTGGTGCATCGACACGCTGCGGGCGCGCGGCCGGCGGGTGCAGACGGTCGCGCTCGGCAAGGTGCCGGAGAGCGACCGCTTCATCTGCCAGATGGAAGGGCCCGAGGCGCACGCCCTGCGGCGCGACGACCACGACGAGGCGCAGCGCTGGCTCGCGGCGCTGCCCCCGAAGTACCGCGCGGTGCTGGCCCTGCGCTACCTCAACGACCTCTCCTACAACGAGATCGCCGCGGCGCTCGGCGAGCCGGTCTCCACCGTCCGCATGCGCCTCTTCCGCGCCCGCGCCATGCTCCAGCAGGCCGTCGCGCGAGAGGGCGCGGCGCCGACCCGGCCGGCTCGCCTCACCAGCGCCCATCACAACCCCAGTGCCGCATAAAGGAAATCATGACCGAACTCACCACAGAGGCACGGAGGAACGAGGGAGAGGACACAGAGTTCTTTATTGTTCTCTCTGGGATCTCTCCTCCGTCCTCCGTGCCTCTGTGGTGAACTCGTTTCCTCTCGCCTCTCCCCTGCGGCCGCTCACTAGCCGGCTGCGTCCGGGGGGCCGAGCAGTGCCAGCGCCGCCAGCGCGTACAGCTTCGTCGCCTCCAGGACCTCGTCGACGCCGACCCATTCGTCGGGGGTGTGCGCGGTGGACGGGTCGCCCGGCCCCAGGATCAGCGTCGGGATCCCCTTCGCGGCGAAGTGCCGCCCGTCGGTCGCCGCGAAGAAGCCGGTGAGGACCGGCTCCTTGCCGAGGAAGCGGATCGCCTCCTGGAGCGCCCGCCCGACCGGCGAGTCCGGGTCGCTCTCGATCGCCCGGCGCCCCGCGCGCAGCGTCGCCTCGACCCGCAGCCCCGGCACGCCCGCGACCGCCCGCTCGGCCACCTCGCGAATCTCCGCCGCGACCGCCTCGGGCTCCTCGCCGGGGATGATCCGGCGGTCGACGTGGATCGCGCAGCGGTCGGGGATCACGTTCGTCTTGACCCCGCCCTCGATCGTGCTGATCGTCGCGGTCGAGGGCGGGAAGTACTGGTGCGTGCGCGCCGCCAGCCGCGGCCACAACTCCTCGCGCAGCGCGGTGATCACCCGCGCCATCCCCTCGATCGCGTTGACCCCCTTCCAGGGCGTCGCCGCATGGCCGGTCGCGCCGTAGACCGTCACCACGACGCCCACCCCGCCCCGCTCGCCGACGCAAATTTCCCCCCGCGTCTGCTCCCCGACGATGGCGTAGTCCGCCTCGACGTGCCCCCCCTCCACGATGTAACCGGCCCCCAGCCGCCCGCCGGTCTCCTCGTCGGCCACGGTGGTCACGATCAGCGTCCCCCGCAGCGGCACGCCCGCGCGGGCCAGCGCGACCCCCGCCATGACCTGCGCGGTCACGCTGGCCTTGTCGTCCCCCGCGCCGCGCCCGTAGACCCGGCCCTCCGCCTCGACCAACTCCCCCCCGAACGGGGCGTGCGTCCAGGCCGCCTCCTCGCCGATCGGCACGACGTCGACGTGGGCGTTGAACGCGAGCCGCGGACCGCCGCCCGACCCGCCGCCCAGGGTGGCGATCAGGTTGGGCAGCTCTTCCGTCGCGCCGACGACCCGCGTCTCGAACCCGACCCCGGCCAGCTTCTCCCGGCAGAGCGCGATCGCCGCGCGCACGTCCCCCGGCGGGTTGACCGACGGCACGCGGACCAGCGCCTGCAAGAACCCAATCGCCTCCCCGGCGTCGATCTCCCGCAACACCCGCTCGGCCAGCGCCGGGTCGATGCCCGGCCCATCACCGGCGCCCTGTTGTGTCCCCTCCCGATCCACCGGCCGTTCCCCCCTCATGTCACGTTCGGACGTTCGGCGTTCACCGTTCGGACGTCCGGCCCTCAACGCCCCAGAGTCACCCGCACCGTCCCCAGCTCATACGGGCGCACGCGCAGACGTACTTCGTGCGTGCCGGCGCGCTCCACCTCGCCGGTGCGGTCTTCGAGCAGGTTGCACGCCTCGGCGCTCGCGACCGGGTGGGCGAAGCGCAGGGTCGCCGGGCCGCGCGTGCCGTGCGCCTCGTAGTAGCGCACCACGACGCCGCGCCCGTCGAAGGCCGGCTTGACTGTGTCGATCACCAGACCGGGCCGGTCGCAGGCCACGAAGCTGAAGCCGGTCGCCCCGCCGTTCCGCGTCACGCCGCCGGGCGTCCCCGGCGCGAGGCGGGCGACCAGCGGCGTGTTCAGCGCGGCGGCGTGCGCGGTGACCTCCCCGGCGCGCCAGTCGCCGGGGTGCGGCAGCAGGCTGTAGGTGAACCTCTGCCGCCCTTGGTCGGCCTCCGGGTCGGGCGAGATGCCCGACTTGAGCAGGGTGATCCGCATCACGTTGCCGCGGATGTCGTGGCCGTACTTGCCGTCGTTGAGGAGCGCCACGCCATAGTCCCCCTCGGAGAGGTCGGCCCAGCGCTGGGCGCAGACCTCGAAGCGGGCGCGGTCCCAGCTCGTGTTCCAGTGGGTCGCCCGCTCGACGTTGCCGAACTGGATCTCGTAGGTCGCCTTGCCGGCGTGGACCGCGACCGGGAAGGCCGCCTTCAGCAGGATCTGGTGCTGATGCCAGTCGATCTCGGTCACGAAGTCGATCCGCGGCAGGTCGCGGTGGATCAGCAGCCGCTGGACGATCGTCGAGTCGAGGAAGCGCCGCCGGATCTCGACCCCGCCGCGCAACGGCCCCCGCTCGACGATCCGCACCGACTCGACCGCGTCGATCGGGTAGGACTTCTCCTGGTAGAAGAGGTCGATGTCCCAGGCGTCGTAGTTGAGCGGTTTGTCCTCGAAGGCGATCAGCCGGTTCGCGCGGCTCCCCTCCGGGATGACCTCGCGCCCCCCGCTCGCCGCCTCCACCCGCTTGTCGAGCAGCGACCGGATCAACCCCTGCTCGTCCAGCGCGATCCGGTAGAAGCGGTTCTCCAGCGCCGTCTCGCTGATGTGCAACCCGCCGTCGGCCGGTTGGGTGGCCGCCGGTCGAGCGTCGGATGCCTCGCCAGCACCGGCGGGCCAGCAGGCGTAGCCGAGGCCGGGCACGCCGATCTCCGGCGGCGCGACCAGCATCCGCCGCGCGCCGTCCGCCCCCTCCTCCAGCACCTGCACCGTCAGCGTCTCACCCCCGCGTTGCGCGGCTTCGCCCGTCGCCCACGCCCGTCGATCTGCGGTCCCTGCACCTCGACCGGGTCCCGCCGCGTCCACGGCGTCGCGTTGAACGCCACCAGTGTCCCGGCCGGTTGGCCCAGCTCGGCGACGATCCGGTCGAGGCTGGCGTCGCGCGCCGCCGCCGCGCCCTCGCCGACCTCCGCCAGATCGCGCTCGGCGTCGACGTAGACCTCGTCGATCGACGAGCCGGGCAGGATGTCGTGGAACTCCTGCAACAGGAGCTTGCGCCAGGCGTCGTCGAGTTGCCCGCCGGGGAGCCGGTCGTCGGTCGCGTGGGCCGCCGCGCTCCACAGCTCCGCCTCGTGCAGCAGGACCTCGGCGCGGCGGTGGGCGTACTTGGTGCGCCCCTGGCTGGTGTAGGTGCCGCGGTGGTACTCGAAGTAGAGTTCCCCCTCCCAGATCGGCGTCTTGCGAAGATTCTCCGGCGCCAGCACCGCGCGCTCGATCGCCGCGAAGAGCGGCTCGGCCGGGCCTTGCTCGATCCGGGGCATCCCCGGCAGGTCGCCGAGCCGCCGCCCGGCCTCCAGCATCCCGCGGGTCGGGCCGCCGCCCCCGTCGCCCCAGCCGAAGAGATAGAGCAGGTTGTCGTTGATGTCCTTCTGATTGTAGACGCGGTAGGTCCCCGCGACCTCCTCGGCGGTCATGTGGCCGTTGTAGGTGAAGTAGCGCTGCCCGGCGGTCGGCGTGGTGATGAAGTGGGTGAGGACTTCCGAGCCGTCGGCGCCGCGCCAGCGGAAGGTGTCGTAGGGCAGCCGGTTGGTGTCGTTCCAGGACATCTTGCTGGTCATGAAATGGGTGATGCCCGCGCCGCGCAGGATCTGCGGCAGCGCCCAGGAGTAGCCGAAGACGTCCGGCAGCCACAAGAGGCTGGTGCGCCGCCCGAACTCCGCCTCGAAGGCGCGCATCCCGTAGACCAGTTGCCGCACCAGCGACTCGCCGTTCGGCACGTTGGTGTCGGACTCGACCCACATCGCGCCGGTCGGCTCCCAGCGCCCCTCGGCGACGCGCGCCTTGATCCGCGCGTAGAGCGCGGGCTCGTCCTCCTTGACGTAATCGTAGAGCTGCGGCTGGCTCTGCGTGAAGTGGTATTCGGGGTACTCCTCCATCAGCCGCAGCACCGTCGCGAAGGTGCGCGCGGCCTTGCGCCGCGTCTGCGCCAGCGGCCAGAGCCAGGCGACGTCGATGTGCGCGTGGCCGGTCATCACGATCCGGGGCCGCGCGCCGTGCCGGTAGCCCGCCAGCGCCTCCTTGAACGCCGCCCGCGCCGGCGCCAGCGAGGCGTAGAAGGCGTCCGACCCGCGCTGCCGGAAGTCGACGGTCGCCAGCGCCGCGTCGATCGCCCGGCTCAGGAGGGCGTGGTCGCCGCCGGCGGGGTCGAGGATCGTCAGCACGTCGTAGGCGGCGCGCAGATCGGCGGCGAGCGCGTGCGCCGCCGGGTCGCGCGCGGCGAGCTCGTATTGGAGGAGCCGGTGCGGCTCGGCGACCCGCGCGCTGAATGCCTCGATCGCGATCCGCCACCGCTCGCCGCCGCGCGCCTCGCCGGCCAGCAGCAGATCGGGGTGCCATTTGTCGATCCCCGCGAACGGCTCGCCGTCGAGATAGGCCAGCGCCTCCGGCCCGGCCATCCGCACGTAGGGGGGCAGCGGCGTGTAGTCGCCCAGCACCACCAGCAGCAGCACCGTCTCGCCGGCCCACTCCGCCGGGACCGCGATCTCGCCGTGCAACCAGGCGGTCTGGTTGTAGCCGCCCCACCGCCCGCCGACCGGCAGCTCGGGCCAGTCCGCCCCCGGCGTCGCCGCCGGCCCGCCCCGCCCCTCCGGCGCGACCCGCAGCGGCGGCAGCGCCTGGCGGCGGCGGTAGACCGCGCCCTCGATCTCGGCCACGCGCGCGGCGAACTTCCGCATCGTCACGTCAACCATCGTGCCTCCATCCTCGCGCGCGGCGCCGTGCCGCGACCGGCGCATCTCGCTGTCGGGCTGGTCGCGCGCGCGGGACGCCCCGACCGGCGCGGGCAGCTTATCACGACTTGCGACCGGGGGGATGGCAGGACGCGCCGACCCGCGGCGGCGGGCCGTTGGCGCCCGGCGGCGCGGCTCCTGTGGGCGCGGCGGGCCGGGCGGGCGCTACTGCTCCAGGAGCGCGCCGAGGTCCTGGAGGATCTGGCGCAACTCCCGCAGGCGATCTTCCCCGAGGGAAGCGGCCCATTCGGCTTCCACCTGCGCGATCGCGGCCCGCGCCGTCCGTTCCACCGCCCGCCCCCGCGCGGTGTGCCGCACGATGCTCGCCCGCCCGTCGGTGGGATCGGGGACGCGCTCGACGTAGCCGCGCTGCTCCAGGTAGTCGACCAGCGCGCCCATTGACTGCTTGGTGATCTGCGCCCGCTCGGCCAGATCCGTGACGCGGGCGCCCCCGCGCCGAGGTGCTGGAAGACGGTCTGGTGCGCGGGGCGGATGTCGCCGTACCCGGCCGCGCCCAGCGCCTCGTTGACGCGCAGGTTGACCGCCTCGAACGGGATGCGCAGCAGCGCGCCGATCAGCCGTTGCTCGCGCTCATCCTCGGGCATCCTCCCCCTTGACAAGATGATAAGCCTGGCTTACTATAAAGCAAGGAAGGCTTATCATCGTCCGCGACCAGTAGCGTAGCCCGTGCGCGTCGGCGGGGCAAGGCGGCGAGCGCGGCGCCCTGGCGCGAACCGGCCGGCGGGCGAGACCGGCGGCCGTGAATGGAGCGTCCGCGCGGGCGGGCGCCGAGGGAGGAGGACGCGCCCATGTCCGGCAACGCGACCGCGCCAGTCCAGACCAACCGCGCCGACCTCGACCGCGCCGTCTGGTACTCCGGCTACCTGCTCACCTTCCTGGCGACCGGCGAGGACACCGGGGGGAAGTACTGCCTCGTCGAGGAGGTCGGGCGCAAGGGCGTCAGCGCCGAGCCGCCGCTGCACGTCCACGCGCGCGAGGAGGAGGCGTTCTACGTCATCGAGGGCGCGATGACCTTCCAGGTCGGCGAGGAGGTCATCCACGCGCCGGCCGGGACGTTCGTCCGGTTGCCGCGCGGCGTGCCGCATCGGTTCGCGCTGGCGTCGGACGAGGTGCGCCTGCTCAACCTCTGCGCCCCGGCCGGCTTCGAGGGGTTCTTCGAGGAGTTGAGTGAGCCCGCCCCGGCGCTCACCCTGCCGCCCGCGCCGGACGGCCCGCCGGACATCCCCAAACTGCTCGCCGCCGCCGCCAAGTACGGCGTCGAGATCCTGCCGCCGTCGCCGGGGTAGCGCCGTCCAGGCCGCGGCGCGCGCGTCGTGACGCGGGGGATCGCCCTGGCGAGCCGGCGCCGCCGGTAGAGCGCGGCCGCATTCGGTCCGCCCCCGCGTCCCGGATGGGGCGGCGGGAGTGGGGATCACCCCACCGGCGATCGGCCGGGCTGCGCGCGGTAGAGGTCGCGCAGGAGCGCGATCTCGGCGCCGTGGTGGAGGAGTTCCTGGTTCACCCACCAGGCGATGTCGAGGAAGGGCAGCGTGGGGTCGAGCCCCCAGGGAAGGCGCTGCGCCCGACCCGGTCGAGGTCGGCGTCGGTCGTCGGGACCAGCGCCGACCGCCAGGCCGCGCCGGCCACCCGGAGCGCCGCGAGCGCGGCCGCGGCGTCGCCGGGCATCTCGTAGGCGTCGAAGGTCATGGCCCTGCTGCCGACCGTGTAGTCGGCGCGCAGCGCCACCGTGCCGGCGAGGTGGCACAGCCGCCAGGCGAGGGTGGTGAATGGCGGCGGGTCGGGCGCGGGGCGGGCCGACTCCAGCACCCAGGCACCGCCCCGAAGGCGCGCGCCGTCCGCTGCTCCCCGCGCGGGCGGACGCCCCAGCAACCGGGGACTGGCTCCCAGTGATACTCCTCATCGGTCAGGCCATCTAATCGCGTGACCAGGCGATCGAGCGCGAAGTCGAACTGCGCGAGGAGCGGTGCCAGCCGCGGCGGCACCGGCGGGCCTCCTCCCTGCCGATCGGCGGCTTGCCCGGCGGCGCGGAGGTCGGCGGTGTGGTGGGCGTAATGCTCGTCGGCGTAGGAGGCGATGATGGCGTGGAGGGGCCAGCCGCGCTCGCCCTTGGTGGCGGGGCGCAGGTGGCCGATGTGGGCGTGGTCGGCGAAGGTGTAGGGGCGGGCCAGTCCGCCTCCGGCAGCGCGGCGACGGCCGCCTCCAGCTCGTCGGCCCAGCGGGGCGCGTTCGCCAGGACCTCGTCGAGCGGGCGCCGGCGGTCGATCGCCTGCCGCCAGCGGTTCCGCTGCTCGGTGTCGGCCAGATCGGCGCCGGGGGCGGGGTCTCGTCGTGGCCGTAGCACACCGCGGCGGTCGGCAACCCGCCGCGCAGCCCCGCGCGCAACTGGCCGGCCAGCCAGCGGTGGTCGGCGGTGAGGTGCGCCTGCACGTCCTTGACCGACCAGTCGGCCCCCGCCGCCCCCGGCTCCTCCAGCGCGCCCGCGGACCGCCGCCACGGCCTCCTCCCATGCGGCGCGCGCGGCGCGGATGCGCCCGAGCAGTTCTTCCCGCGTCGGTGTCCCCGCCATCGGTCCTCTCCTTTCACCGCTGCGGCCGAAGCGCCGGCCGCGAATGCCGTAGCCCAGGCCGGCGCCCGGCCTCGGCATACGGGGATACTGGTCGTCGCAATCGCTGGCCGATGAACTGGCTGGCTGCGGGCCGCTTGACGCCAGCATCGCCCCGGTACACTTCGCTCCGTGCCTCTCGGCCTCGGCCTACCCACGCGCCGCGGGTTGAGCCGCACGGCGTCCGCCGCGCGCGGAATTGCTGCCGGCGGAGGGTCGAGGCGCCGACAGCGGGTGACCGGGCGCGATACGCCCGTGTCAGCGCTGGTTGCTGCGGGCGAGAAAGTCGTTGATCGCCGGTTCGTGCTCGTCGTACAGATGCCCGGCGCTGCCGGTGACGACCGCCGCGGCGGGGTAGCCGCCCAGCCAGGGGTAGCGGTCCGCCGCGAAGAGGTCCGCTTCGGGGAGGGCCAGGAGGGCGGCTTCGAGCCGGTCGAAGGTCTCCCGCGAGTCGTGCAGCACCGCGGCGACCGGGCGGTCGCGGCTGGCCTCGTAGAACTGCTGGTTGATCCGCTCGGTGTCCGCGTCGTCCTCTTCGTCGAGGTCCTCCCCCACGGGGGCGCCGGCGCCTCGTCCCGCACGGCGGCTTCCAGGCGCGCCACCGACCACCACCGCCAGGCGGTGAGGTGCGCGATGACGTCCTTCAAGGTCCAGTCGCCCGCCGCCCCCGGCAGCTCCATGCGGGTCGGCCCCGCCTCGGCGATGAGCCGCTCGAGATCGGCGCGCATCCGCCAGAGGATCGCCTGGAGTTCCACCCTGGACGAAACGGCGGCATGCTCTGACTCGAAGCTGCGTTCCGACTCCATACTCTGCTCCCTCCGTAATGCAATTGTGCCGACACAGCTAGGGTCGGGGGGAATCCTCGCTTGGGGGAGGGACCGCGACACGCCCGGCCACTGACCCCCTCCCCTGACGTCATGGGCGGGTTTGGCATCGGGTGTCTCCTTTTCGCCGGTGCGACCGAGGCTCCCCTCGGTCACGAGCGCCGCGACCCTGGCCCGCCGTCGCGGCGCTTACCGCAGCGCCGCCCGCCACCCCTCCGGCACGGGGCCGGCGTAGGCGATCTCCCGCGCGCCGAGGAACCGGGCCAGGTCCGCGACCGCGTCGGCGACCGCGCGGGCGGCCTCCGGCCCGTCGGGCGCGCCCGGCTCGGCGTGGACGGCGTGGACCGTCAGCCGCCCGCTCTTGCGGTCGAGCGCCGGGTCGATCCGCCCGATCAGCCGGTCGCCGTGCAGGATCGGCAGCACGTAGTAGCCGTACTGCCGCTTCTCCTTCGGCGTGTAGATCTCGATGCGGAAGCTGAAATCGAAGAGCTGTTCCGTCCGCTTGCGGTCGCAGATCAGGTTGTCGAACGGCGAGAGGAGGGTCGTGCGCGGCGCCCAGTCGCCCGCCGCGATCCGGTCGAGGAGGGGCAGATCGTCGGTGTGGACGTACCAGACCCCCGGCCAGGGGCGCGCGCCGGCCCCGTCCGCCGCGATCCGCACCCGCGTGATCCGCCCGGCCGCTTCGAGATCGTCCAGCGCCCCCTGCAGGCCGGGATAGCGGCCGCGGATGAAGTGCTGCCCGATCTGCGCGACCCGCGCCACGCCGAGCGCCCGCAGCGACCGCTCCGCCGCCCGCCGCACGATCTCCCCCTCGGGGAGAGGGTCGCGCGGCGTCCAGTCCGGCAGGCGGCGCTCGGCCAGATCCCACAGCTTCTGCCCGCCGGCGCGCGGCCGCCCCGCGACCATGATCGCGCCCTTCAGCCAGAGGTAGTCGAGCATCTTGCTGACATCGCGGCCCGAGGTCCAGCCGGTGGAGACCCAGCCGACCCCGCCCGCCCCCTCGAACTTCTGCGAGGGCAGCGGCCCCTCGTCGCGCAGGCGGGCGAGGATGCTGTCGTGCAGCCCGATGTTCGCCGCGACCCACTCGCGCAGCCGCGCCCCGGCGGGGGATTCGCGCTCCCCGTAGGACCGCATCATCAGGTTGTGGATCGGGTAGTCCTCGGTCAGGACGATCGACGCGCAGTGCGCCCAGTACTCGAACAGCCGCCGCTCGTCCCAGAGGAGCCGGTCGAGCGCCGCCGGGTCGTAGGCGCCGACGCGGCTCCGCACGACCAGCAGGTGGCTCGGCGCGACCACCCCGATCGGGTCGAGCTGCAGGCAGCCGAGGTCGCGCGCCACGTCGAAGATCCCCTCGGGGGTCGGCGCCGCCGCCGGCCCGGCCAGCCGCTGCTTCGCGACCGCCAGGCGGCGGGCGAGCGCCGGTGTGATCGCGCGCGCGACCGCGCCGGCCCCGGCCGCCGCGCCTTGCGCCTTTGCCCTCGTCGCCGGCGCCATCAGACCGCCTCCGCGCCGGCCGCGGGGGCGAAGGCGACCTCGGCGGCGGGCTTGACGACGATCGCATGATCGGGGTGCGCCAGATCCTCCAGCGTCGCGTTGTGGTGCGCGATGATTTGCTCCGCCGAGAGCAGGCCGTTGGCGGTCGTGGTGTGCGCGTCGCCGACCAGCGTCACGTCGTAGCCGTGGCTGAGGGCGCTGCGGCTCGTCGCGTCCACGCAGTGCTCGGTCGCCATCCCGGTGACGACGAGATGCCTGACCCCGCGCGCCCGCAGTTGCCCGTCGAGCGGCGTCTCGTAGAACGAATCGGACGCGCGCTTGCGGATCACCAACTCCTGCCGGCGCGGCGCGATCGCCTCGTGGATCTGCCAGCCGTCCGCCCCCGGCATCAGCGGCGCGTACCGCGCGTGGTCGTGCTGCAGGTAGATCACCGGCGTCCCGGCGGCGCGCGCCCGCTCCAGCAGGCCGCCGATCCGCTCCAGCACCTCGCGCTCCTGGTGCGCGATCTCGACGAGCGCGTTCTGCATGTCGATCACCAGCAGCGCCGTCGCCCCCTCCTGTTGCTCCTTCGCCGCCTCCATCGCCCGGTCCCCTTTCCGTTCGACCCTCGCCCGCGTTCTGTACGTTCGCTCCCTTGAGTATAGCAGCGAAAGCGGTCATAATCGGTCCTGATAGCGGGCGATCCGCACGTTTGTGCGAAACGAGGTGGGGGCGGGCCGGCGATGTACCATCCGACGACGCGCGTCCTGACGGTCCTCGAACTGCTGCAATCGCACGGGCGCCTCAGCGGGCCGGACCTGGCGGCGCGGCTGGAGGTCGACGGCCGCACCGTGCGGCGCTACATCACCATGTTGCAGGACATGGGCATCCCGATCGAGGCCGAGCGCGGCCGGCACGGCGCCTACCGGCTGCGCCCCGGCTTCAAGCTGCCGCCGCTGATGTTCACCGAGGACGAGGCGGTGGCGCTGACGCTCGGCCTGCTCGCCGCGCGCGAGCTCGGGCTGGCGGGGGCGGCGCCGGCGGTCGAGGGCGCGCTGGCGAAGGTCGAGCGGGTGCTGCCGGCCGCGCTGCGCGAGCGGGCGCGGGCGGTGCAGGAGACCGTCACCCTCGCGGTGACGCCGTCCGCCGCCATTCCGGCCGGCGACGTCGTCGCGACCCTCAGCACCGCGGTGCGGCAGGGGCGGCGGGTGCGGCTGCGCTACCGCTCCTGGCGCGACGAGGAGACCGAGCGGGCGCTCGACCCCTACGGCCTGGTCTATCGCCGGGGCCGCTGGTTCGCGGTCGGCCACTGCCACCTGCGCGCGGCAGTGCGCGTCTTCCGCCTCGACCGCATCCGGGACGCCGCGCTCGGCGACGAGACCTTCACCCCCCCGCCCGGCTTCGACAGCCTCGACTACGTGCTGCGCTCCCTGGCGACGGCGCCGGCTCGCTGGGAGGTCGACGTCCTCCTCCACGCCACCCTGGAGGAGGCGCGCTGCCGCGTCTCGCCCGACATCGCCGCGCTGGACGAGGAGCCGGGCGGGGTCCGGCTCACCTGCGCGGTCGGCGATCTCCCGTGGATCGCGCGCATCCTCGCCGGCCTCGGCTGCCCCTTCGTCGTGCGCCGCCCGCCCGAACTGCGCGCCGCCCTCCGCCAACTCGCCGCCGACCTGGCGCGGAGCGCGGAGTCCTGAGTGATGGGTGATGGGTGACGAAGACGAGCGCGGAAGGCTCTGGCTTCCTCGTCTCTACTCAGCGCTCAACACTCAGCGCTCAGCACTCGTCATGGCTTCGCGGGGCTCGGGCTCGGGCGGGGGGGCGTCCGGGTCGCCGTGCCCGGCTTGGCGCCGGGGGTGGGGGACGGCGCCGGCGTCGCGGTGGGGGGGGCCGATGTCGAGTCGATCCGGCGGGCGCCCTCCGGGCAATCCTCGATTTCGAGGATATAGGTGGTGGAGCGGACAACGTTGCCGTCGGCCTCGGTGATGACGAGCGCATAACTGACCGTGCCGGGCTCGCTGAATGGCCCGATGGTCGCGCTGTACTCCCCCCCGTTCGCCGCCAGCGGCTGCGTCCGCGCGGCCCCGCCGTTGAGCGTGTAGTAGACCAGGGCCTGCGCGGGCGGGGCGTCCCCGGCGATCGTGGCGCTGAGGGTGTGCGTCGTCGGCTCGGCGCAGCCGGCCCGGTTGATCGGTACGAGCGGCGCGCGGTAGGCGCTGATCGCGGTGTTCGACGGCGAGATCAGCATCGTCACCGGCACCAACCAGTCGCCGTCGTCGGTGCGGATCGCGACGTTGCCGGTGTGCGACCCGGCCGGCAGCGAGCCGTGCGCCACGCTGATCGCCACCCACGCTGTCGCGCCGGGCGCGAGCGTCCCCGCCCCCGGCGTGACCTCGATCCAGGGGCTGTCCGCGACGGCACGCCATTCCAGGGGCTCCTCGCCGGGGTTGGTGAAGGCGAGCGCCCGCGGCCCGAGTTCCACGCCGAGATCGAGGCTGCGCGTCTCCAGCGCGAGGCCGGCGGTCGTCGCCGGCGTGGCGGTCGGCTGCGGCGTGGCGGCCGGTTGCGGCGTTGCCGTCGGCGCCGGCCTGGTGGGGGAAGGGGGCGGCGTGGCAGGCGCCGGTGTGGGGGTTGGCGGGATCTGGGTCGGTGGCGGCGGCGTGGGCCTTGCCGGCGTCGGTGTCGGCGGCGCGGCGGTCGGGGTCGGCGCCGCCGTTGTCGCCGTCGGCGGGGGCGTCGGCAGCACCTTCGCCGCGTGCGCGGTCGGCAGCGCGGCGATCACCGGTGGCGCTGGCGAGTCCGCCGGTGCTGTTGGGGTGGCCTCCGCCACGGCCGGGGGTGGGGCGGCGGTCGGGACCGCCCCCTCGCTCGGCGCGGTGGGCACGCCGCCGGTCGCCGCCGGCGGATTGGCGATCGCCGTCGGCACGGCGCGGCTCGCGGTGGGGGTGCTGCCGGTCGCCGGGGCAGCGCCGGTGGCGACCGGCGCCGGCGCTGGCGTGGCCGTGGGCGCGGGCGTGGGGCTGACGATGAGCGCGGCGATAGTCGTGCCGCCGCCGGGCGCGGGCGTCGTCAGCGCGGTCGTCCCGATCAGCGAGGCGCCCCTGGTCCGCGTGACCGGCGCGCGGCCGGCGGCCTGCTTCGTCGTGCCGGCCGGGTCGCCGGCCTCCGGCGCGAACCGGTAGGCGCCGAGGGCGGCGAGGACGGCCACCAGCGCCAGCGTCAGCAGGGCGCGCAGCGGTGGTCGCCGCTCGATGTAGCGGTCGAGGGTGTGACCCTCCCGGCCGCGGCCGCGCCTGGGCCGGGCCGGCGCCGCGGGGAGTTCGTCCGGGAGTTCGGCCGGGATCAGCGGGGGCGGCAGCGGGTCATGCGCCGTGCCGGGGCCGGCCTCCTCCGTCGCCGGGGGCGGATCGGCCGGCCCGCCGTCCGCCGACGCGGTCGTCGCGGCGGGGCTGGTCGCTGTGGGCAGGGCGCGCGACACCCGCCAGCGGATGTCATCCAGCCCCTCCGCCGTCAGCGGCGGCGCTGGCAGCGCCGCGAGCGCCACCGCCGGCGTGGGGAGCCGGCCGGCGGCGCAGATCGGGCAGGTGGCGAGATGGGCCGCGATCGCGTCGCGCCGCTCGGCCGCGCGGTCGTCGTCGCCGACGGCCCGCAGCACGGCGCAGTCCGCGCCGCCACGCCGGAGGGCCAGCGCGGCGGTGAACGCGCGCTCCGCCGCCGCCCGCGCGGTCGCCGCTTTGGGGACCGGCCGATCGAGGAGTTCGGCGAGGGTGGCGTCGGAGAAGCCGCGCCGCGCGCTCAGGACGAGGATCGCGCGGGCGAGGGGCGACAACTCGGCCAGCGCCGCGCCGGCCTCCGCCGCCGGATCGTCGCGGCGGGCCGCCGCGCGCGTGGCGGGCGGCGCCGGGCGGCTCAGCCACCGCAGCCGCCCGGCCCGGCGTGACAGACCGGCCAGCACCGCCGCCGCGATCGCCGCGTCGAGGGCGGCCGGCGGGTCCGCGGCGGGCAGCGGGCGCGGCCGGCCCGCGAGGCCGGTGAAGGCCCTGGCGGTCGCCTCGGCGGCCTGCGCGGGATTCCCGCTGAGTTGGAAGGCGAACGAGTAGAGGCGGGCGGCGTGCCGGTCTACCAGAATCGTCAATGCCTCGCCGTCACCAGCGGTGGCGCGAGGCAGCAGTTCCCCATCCGACATGTAGGCGGCGTGACTCATCAGCCGTCGCCTTGTAGTGGTGTCGCGCGCTCATGACGATCCGGGCCGCCGGCGGCGCCGTGTGGATCGGTGGGCCGGCGATCGGCTGTCAATCGCGCGCTGACACAGAGGGGTCCCTACCTGCCCCTACCATAACATGATCGTTGACCTCCTGACAAGCCCGTTACCCGCGTAAAGAGTAGGAAATTGGTCCTGTTCAGGTACTACGGCGCCCCCGGAACCGCCGGTTCCGGGGACGCCGCCGCGCCAGCGCGACCACCGCAGTGCATTGCCCCGCACGTTAGCGGGCTGGCACATCGTAGCGCGCGTATTCGCCGAGGAGCGCCGACCCATTGGACGGCTGGTTGGTGAAGATCGCGTAGATGAAGCGGCCGTCCGGGGTCGAGAGCATGAAGCCGCCATTGAATCGCTGCACCGCGAGCCGATAGCCCGTTTCGTCGGCGGTGAGGGCATAGCCCAGCCGGTCGCGCACGGCGGCATTGGGTGGCAGATTGGGTGTAAGCAGGCCGGAGCCCAGCCGCCAGACCTTGCCGAAGCCGCGCTGGGGTAGGAACAGCCCAGGCTGTGGCCCCGGCCCCCCGCCGATCTCCTCGCCTTCCCGCCAGGTATCCGGCCAAGCAAGTCGCGGGCCGTAGTTATCCAGCGAGCCCGACTGCACGCCGCCGGCGAAGACGTAGATCGTCGGCGCGTCGCCCCCCCAATAGATCGTCTCGACCTCGCTCAGATAGAACATCCGGCCGCGCTCGAACTCCTGCGTCGCGCCGACCATCTGTCGCGCGGCCTCGATGGGGGCGCCGAGCCGATCGCGCACGCCCTGATCGGCGAAGTAGAGCCGGCCGAAGTCGCCGGTCAGGTGGGCCGCCTCGCGCTCGATCCGCCGCCCGAACTGGCCGAGCAGGATCGCGTAGGGGGTGCCGGCGTGCTCGGGGTGGTACTCGAAGCGCGCCCGCTCGAAGTACTGCACGCGGTACCGGTTGCCGTCCTCCAGGGTCTCCTCACGCTCCTCGGTGATCGGGAAGCCGAATTGGGCCAGGTCGCCGTTGGCCTGCCAGTAGGCCAGGAAGTCGCCGGCGAGGTTGTGGCCGGTCTCGGGGAAGTAGGCCGCGCCCGCCAGCGGCGCCGCCGGCGCGAGCGCCTGCTGGAAGAGGGCGACCGCGTTGTTGACGCCGCCGAACTGGGCGCGCAGCACGCGCCGCCCGAAGTGGCCGAGCAGCACGTCGTAGGGCGGCGCGTGCTCCGGGTGGTATTCGAGGCGCACCCGCTCGAAGTACTGCTGGTAGGCCCGGCCGTCCTCCAGCGTCTCGATGCGCACGCTGGTCAGCGGGAAGCCGTTGCGCGCCAGCCCGCCGTTGCGGTTCCCAGTAGTCGAAGAAGGGGCCGCGCACGCACTGTCCGGTTAGGGGAAACAGGCGCCCGGCAGCGCGTGCCGTCGGCGTAGAACTCCGCTGTGTTGACTGCCCTCGTCCGGCGATCCGGCTCGCGCGGGTCGTCGATCTCCGTGATGCCGCCAACGATGAGGACGCGGCCGTCGCTAGCGGCGGTGTGGAACGCACGGCCTCGGCTGAGCGTTGCGGTTGGCGTCCAACGGTCGGCCACCGGATCGTACCGTTCGGCGGCGGCGAGCACCTGCTCGTGCCGTCGCTGTAGCTGGACCACCGCCGACGACCAGCACTTGGCCATCGGGCAACAGGGTCGCCGTGTAGGCGGAGCGCTGCTTCGCGCAGCGCCGCCCCCGGCGTCCAACGCCCAGCAGGCCGGGTCGTAGAGGTCGACGGCGAGCTCCGGGCCTTGCGGCCGTAGCCCAAGGATCAGCACCCGCCCGTCGCGCAGCGTGAGCGGTGGCGTCGGGGCGAAGGCTTGGCAGGTCGCCCGTGCGGCTCCAGGTGTCCGTCGCCGGGTCGTAGAGATCCGTCCCGACGGAGGCGTCGTCTGCGCTTTGGGGCCGCTGGGGACAGTGACCACCGGCCACCAGCAGCCGCCCATCCGGCAGCACCGCGCCGCGCTGCGCGCCCAGCACGTTGCCCGGCCTTCGCGCCCCCGGTGTCCAGCGGTCGAGCGCGGGATCGAATGGCTCGATCTGGGTTGCCGTGGGGCCGCCGATGGTGAGGACCCGACCGTCGGGGAGCAGCACAGGGTCGTCGCCATGCCCGGTTCGCCGGGAGGTCGGTGTCCAGCGATCGGTCGCCGGATGCGCGTACATCTCCGCCTGCGGACTCAACGCCTCCAGAGTGAAAGCACCCGGCCGTCGGCGAGCGCCGTGGCGGTGTGGGCGAGGTAGCGGCCACCGGTCGGCGCGGCCAGCGCCCAGCGCCCCGTCGTCGGATCGTAGCATTCCGTCGCCGTTGGCGTGGAACCGTCGAGCTGGTGAAGCCGCCGGCGACCAGTACTCCGCCGTCGCGGAGCGGTGTCGCGGTGTGGCCGCCGCGCGGTGTTGGCGGGCGCCGCCGGCAGCCGGACGTCGGCGGCGCGCGCGGCGGGCGGGCGGACCAGGGGGGCGCCGAGCAGCAGGGGGAGCAGGAGCAGGGCGCAGGCGAGACGGAAGAGACGGTGGCGATGCATCGTCGGACCTCCTCGGCTATCCGGTTGTGGGCATCGGAATAGGGCTCTGGGACGCGCGGCCGCCGCGTCGCCGCAGATAGAACGCGCCCGCCGCCCGGCGGTTGTGCCGCCCGCCCAGCCGTCCGGCCCCCGCGCCGGATGATCCCTGTTCCCCCCTTGACAACCCCGCGCCGCCGCCCTATAATGTAGAACATAAGTTCTAGTGTACGTTCATCGGGGAACGGGTATGGCCGAACGCTGGATCATCCACGCCGACCTGGATGCCTTCTTCGCCAACGCCGAGGTGCTGCGCCGCCCCGAGTTGCGCGGCCGGCCGGTCGTGGTCGGCGGCGACCCCGACGGGCGGGGGGTGGTCTCCTCCGCCACCTACGAGGCGCGCGCCAGGGGCGTCCGCTCGGCGATGCCGGTGGCCCACGCGCGCCGCCTCTGCCCGGACGCCGTCTTCCTGCGCGGCGACTTCGCCCACTACGGCGAGCTGTCGCGCCGCTTCCGCGCCATCCTGCGCGACCTCAGCCCGACCGTCGAGGTCGCCTCGATCGACGAGGCCTACCTCGACGCGACCGGCCTCGCGCGCGAGCCGGGGCCCCCGACCGCCGTGGTCGAGACGATCAAGGCCCGGCTGCGCGCCGAGGTCGGCCTGACCGCCTCGCTCGGCGTCGCCCCGAACAAGACCCTCGCCAAGATCGCCTCCGATCTGCGCAAGCCGGACGTGGTGGTGCTCGTCGGGCAGGGCGGGGGCGCGGCCTTCCTCGCGCCGCTGCCGGTCGGCAGGCTCGCCGGGGTCGGGCCGAAGGCGCGGGCGCGGCTGGCGGCGCTCGGCATCCGCCGGATCGGCGAGCTGGCCGCCGCGCCGCCGGTCCTGCTGCGCGAGGTCTTCGGCGAGCGCGGCCCGGCGCTGGCGCTCCGTGCGCGGGGGATCGACGACCGCCCGCTCGAGCCGGACACCCCCGCCAAGTCGCGCGGCCACGAGCGCACCTTCGCCCGCGACATCGGCGATCTCACCGCCCTGCGGCGCGCGCTGCGCGACCTCAGCGAGCGCACCGCGGCGGAGCTGCGGCGGGGCGGGCTGGGCGGGCGGATCGTCGCGCTCAAGCTGCGCGACAGCGACTTCCGCACGATCGGCCGCCAGCGCGCCTGCGCGGCGCGACCGACGACGCCGGGGCGATCTTCGCCGCCGCCGAGGCGCTGCTGCGCGAGGCGCTGGCCGCGCCGGGCGCCCCCTGGGTCGGGCGGCGCCTCCGCCTGCTCGGCGTGCGGGTCGGTGGCCTCGGCCCGCTGGCCCGCCAGCTCGACCTCTTCGACCCCGCCCCGCTGCGCGACATCCGCCTCAACCGCGCGCTCGACGAGCTCCACGCGCGCTTCGGCCCCGGCGCGGTGAAGCGTGGGGCGTAAGGCGTGGGGCGTGGGGCGTAGAGCGCCGGGCGACGGGGGGCGACCTTCGACTTTCGACCCGCGATCCCGTAGTGAGTGAGAGCGCGTATGGCAGCGGTGAATGCGTCGGGAGGGGAACATGGAGGCGAGGCGGACGGCCCGGCGGGTCGGGCGGCGCGGCGCTGGGTCTGCCCGTGCTCCGTGCCGCCGGTCCTGCTGGCGACGGTCGAGGGCGACCGAGTCAATCTCAAAATCCGCGACCGCTACTACCACATCGAGGGCGTGCAGGGGCGCGTCCGCGCGACCTGCCCGCGCTGCGGCCGGGAACACACTCTCACGCTGAAAGGAGGCGCGACAGACGCGTGAGAGTGCGGAGTGCGGAGTGCGGAGTGCGGAATATTCCGGGGCCAATTGCCGCCCCTGGTATACCGGCACCGTCCTATTCCGCATTCTCGCACTGGGAAGAGCCCCGAAGGGCCGGTGGAGCGCGAAAGCGCCGCACAGCAGGGACGCGGCGGTTGGTGCGACACCACGGACGGCCTGGAGGGCGAGATGGCGCGGCAGCGACTGATGGCGCGGGCTGGGGGCGACCCGGTGATTTGGCGGCGTGGGACGGGGCGACCGTCGGGGGGGATTTCGACCTGACACCGGCGATCGAGGCGGCGATCGACCGGCTGGCGCGGGCGGCGCGCGACGATCCGGCGGCGCGCAACGAACTCTACGCCGCGCTCGAACTGAAGATCGCGCGCTTCCTGGCCCCGTACCGCAAGCGCCGGACCCCGGTCGGGGAATTCGCCGAGCTGGAGCAGGAGGCGTTCCTGGTCTTCGCCGGGCTGGTGGCCGACTGGACCGGGGCGGGGAGCTTCGCGCGCTACTTCCTCGGTTTCTTCCTGGCGGCTGCGCCACGTCATCGAGGCCCACGCGCGGCGCTGGCCCCGCGACCGCATCGTGCTGCTGCCGGGGACGAGTTGCTCGACCTGCACGAGGGCCTCCTCCCGGAGATCGACCCGGCCCTGCAGTTCGGGCCGCTGGGCGCCGAGGAACGGCTGCTGCTGGTCCTGCGCCTGATGGAGGGGTGGTCGTTGGCCGAGATCGCGCCGCGACTCGGCTGGAGCCGGCGCACCACCTTCCGCCGCTGGCGTGCCCTGCTCGATCGGCTGGAGCGCGAAGTGGTCGCCGGGGCGGAGCGGGCCTCCTGAGCGGGGCGCGGTCGCGGCCGCCGCGCACGCGGGGCGCTATGGCACCGAAGTTGCAAAGGCCCTGGCGGGTTTGCCTTGACAGGACAAGGAAAACACCGTAGACTGCGGGGCATTCCCGGTGGATCGTGGGGCGCGAGGTGGAGAGACAACGCCAAGGAGGTTCCCATGCGCAAGCAGGACCTGATCAAGGAAGTCGCCAGCAAGAGCAACATGTCGCCGCGCCAGGTGCAGATGGTGGTCGACGCGACCTTCGACGCGATCCGCGACGCGATGGCCAAGGGTGACAAGGTGACCCTGACCGGCTTCGGCTCGTTCGAGGTCGCCCAGCGCAACGAGCGCGAGGGCCGCAACCCGCGCACCGGCGAGAAGATCACGATCGGCGCGCGCCGCGCCCCGCAGTTCCGCCCCGGCTCGGAGTTGAAGCGCGCCGTCGGCGCCGACGAGTAGCGGCGCCGCCCGGCGGTTTCGACAGATCGGCGCGGCGCTGCTATACTTTCCACAGGATAGAGCTGCACGGCCCGTGTGGTGACGCACGGGCCGTCCCATGTGTGCCGGCCCCCCGCGTCTCGCGGATTGTTGCCTCGATAGGGGCGCCGGGCCGGCAGTGGGAACGAATGGGCAAAGGACAGGGATCACCACCGATGAGCAGCGCAACCATCGCCGACGCGGTCCAGGCGCCGGTCCGCACCGACATCCGCAACGTCGCGATCATCGCGCACGTCGACCACGGCAAGACCACGCTGGTCGACGGGCTGCTGAAGCAGGCGCACGTCTTCCGCGACGATGCCGCCGCCGAGGCCGCCGGCACGCTGATCATGGATTCCAACGAGCTGGAGCGCGAGCGGGGCATCACCATCCTCGCCAAGAACACCGCGATCCACTACCAGGACGAGCGCTTCGGCGACGTGAAGATCAACATCATCGACACGCCCGGCCACGCCGACTTCGGCGGCGAGGTCGAGCGCGTCCTCAACATGGCCGACGGCTGCCTGCTGCTGATCGACGCGGTCGAGGGGCCGATGCCGCAGACCCGCTTCGTCCTGACCAAGGCGCTCGAACTCGGCCTGCGCCCGATCGTGGTGATCAACAAGATCGACCGCCCCAGCGCCCGCCCGGAGGAGGTCCTCTCGCTGACCCAGGACCTCTTCCTCGACCTGGCGACCGACGAGGCGCAGCTCGACTTCCCGGTCATCTACGCGATCGCCAAGCGCGGCGTCGCCGGCACCAGCCCCGACGCCCTCGCCGACGACCTGCGCCCGCTCTTCGAGGCGATCGTCGAGCACGTCCCCGCGCCGCGCGCCGACGCCGACGCGCCCCTGCGCCTCCTGGCGACGACGCTCGACTACGACCCGCACCGCGGGCGGATCGCGATCGGGCGGATCACCCAGGGCCGCGCGGTCGCCGGCCAGCCGGTCGCGCTGGTGCGCGCCGACGGCGGGACCTCGACCCATCGGCTGACCTGGCTGGCGGCCTACGAGGGTCTCGGCCGGCGCGAGGTCGCCGAGGCGCTGGCCGGCGACATCGTCGCGGTCGCGGGCATCCCCGGCGTGACGATCGGCGACACGCTGGCCGACCCGGCGGCGCCGGGCGCGCTCCCCTCGATCGCGGTCGAGGAGCCGACGCTGCAACTGACCTTCGGCGTCAACACCAGCCCCTTCGCCGGGCGCGACGGGACGCCGCTGACCTCGCGCCAGCTCAGCGCGCGGCTGGAGCGCGAGACCGAGACCAACGTCAGCCTGCGCGTGCGCCCGACCGAGTCGGCCGACGTCTTCGAGGTCGCCGGGCGCGGCGAGCTGCACCTGTCGATCCTGATCGAGACGATGCGCCGCGAGGGGGCCGAGTTCCAGGTGTCGCGCCCCGAGGTGATCATCAAGGAGATCGACGGCGCGCGCCACGAGCCGTTCGAGCGGGTGACGATCGACACCGACGAGGGCTCGGTCGGCACCGTCACCGATCTGCTCGGCCCGCGCCGCGCGGCGATGACGGATCTGGTCCACGACGGGACCGGGCGGGTCCGGCTGGAGTTCGAAGTGCCGACCCGCGGCCTGATCGGCTTCCGCAACCTCTTCCTCACCGCCACCCGCGGCGAGGGGGTGATGAGCAGCCTGCTGATCGGCTACCGCCCCTGGGCCGGGCCGATCGGCACCACGCGCAACGGCGCGCTGATCGCCCACGAGACCGGCACCGCGGTCAGCTACGGCCTGGCCGCCGCGCAGCAGCGGGGGATGACCTTCGTCGAGCCGGGCGAGGAGGTCTACGAAGGCCAGATCGTCGGCCTGCACGCGCGCGAGAACGACCTGACGGTCAACGTCTGCAAGGAGAAGAAGCTGACCAACATGCGCTCCTCCACCGCGGACATCGACGTGCGCCTGACCCCGCCGCTCCGGCAGAGCCTCGAACAGGCGCTCGATTTCCTGGCCGACGACGAACTCCTCGAAGTGACGCCCAAGCACGCGCGCCTGCGGAAGCGCCTCCTCCACGAGCACGAGCGCGCCCGCGCCAGGAAGCAGGCCGGCGGCAAGGGGCGGTAGACCTGGGGCTGTTGTCCCATTCCTGGCGATGACGAGGCCATTGAGGGGCATCCCCTCCGGGGTGCCCCTGTCGTGTCAGCGCGCGTGCGCTCCGCGATCACGCTCGGACACGACTTCCGATACACACACGGGAAACCTCGCTGGCCGATGGGCGTCGCTTGGATCGTCTCGAGGGTACCGGGGTCACACGCTAATGGTGCCGCTCAGCCACCCCGCCAGGAAGATCACCAGTGATGGGGCGACCCATGTGCGGCTATCATCCTCATGACTCCACACGAAGACATCGCGACCAACGGCGCGGCTCGCGGCGATCGGGAACGCGAACAAATCCCCGTTCCCGGCGTCGGCGAAGAACACCAGATGATCGAACGGCATGTACAGCTCCCGATAGTGTCGTGCGGTTCGCATCGCGCGGTTCGTCGACGCGATCTCCCCGGCCGGCCAGATGAACGACCCCTGGCGATCGGCGATGCCGTTGGTCTCGCGCAAGAGATCGCCCAATTCTTCGGGCAGGGCCACCCCCAACGCCTCCGCGAGCGTGGCCAACTCTGCGGGGGATGCCGGAGCCCCGAAGGTGAGCCACCCGAGATAGTCCGCGCGTGTGTTGTCTTGCACTATCGTTCGCCAGGGCATCTTCGTTCGCCCCTCCCACTCCGAACTGCCCCTAGTCCTCGGTCACGTCCCGGCGCGGGCGCTTCGCGGGCGGCATTGGCTCCCCTTGCGAACGCTGCGCTGTATCGGCCAGCAAGCCTAACCCTATATGTATCAAAAGTTGTGTCCGAGCGCACGCGATGGCGTGGCGGACGACTTGCCGGGCGGCGAGTCAGGGCAGTTGCCGGTCGCCCCGATCGCGGGCGGGGTGAAACAGGTAGAGCGTGAAGGGGATGTTGAGCAGCACGGCGGTGGCGACACCCGGCGTGTAGCGGCGCGCCCGGACGGAGAGGGGAGGTGCGGCGCAAAGGCGTTCACGAACAGCCCCGCCTGAATCCACAGGAGCAACGTGGAGCCGCGCTCGTCGCCCGCGGCGGCACGAGACACCAGCGCCACCGCCGCGAGCGTCATCAGGGCGGTGAGGACCAGGTACTGGCGCTCCTCAAGGGTGATCCAGGGATTGATACGCCGGGTCAGTCCGACGAATTCGCCGACCCGGCGCGCTTCTTCCAGATTGTGCGCGGCGAGACAGAGGGGTACTCCCCACAGCAGGCGCTGGAAGCTCAGCGTCCGGTCCAGATAGCGGATGAACGATGACATTGCGCCGCCCCACTGCACGCGCACCCTTGCCGGGATGATACCATCCCCGGCCCGAACCTGTCACAAACCGCCGGCCCGCGGTGTCATACTGGGTGAACGGCCCGAGAGCGGCGCGGCCGGGGACGGGTAGTCGGGAGCGGGGCGTTGGGCGCGAAGGGGCCGGGTGCGGTCAATGCGTTCGCGATGGTCGGGCGGTCACGGCCCGGCGAGGAGCGGCCCGCCGCTGTGCCGCCGGCGGCGCGCGACCCGCAGCGGTTCGAGACCCTCTTCCTGCGCCACTACCGGCGGGTCCACGCGATCCTGCGCCGGCTGCTCGGGTCGGATGAAGCGGCGGAGGACGCGGCGCAGGAGGTCTTCCTGCGGCTCTACCACCAGGAGGCCCCGCCGCCGGACGAGGAGGGGCTGAGTCGCTGGCTCGCCCGCGTGGCGACCAACGTCGGCCTCAACACCCTGCGGGCCGACCGGCGCGCGGCGGCACGCCTCCAGCGGTCCGCGATCCTCGACCGCGCCGAGGAGCCGGGGCGCGAGGAGCGCCAGGACCCGGCGGCGGCGGCCCTGGCGCGCGAGGAGGCGGCGACGATCCGCGCGGTGCTGGACGGGATGGGGGAGCGCCCCCGGACTTGCCTGCTGCTGCGGAGCGGCGGCCTCTCCTACGCCGAGATCGCCGCCGCGCTCGGCGTGGCCCCCGGCTCGGTCGGCACGATCCTGGCGCGGGCCGAGCGGGACTTCCGGCGGCGCTACGCCGCGCTCGAGCGCGAGGGCCGGCCCGAGGGACGCCACGCCTCCACGGACACGCGGACGATGACCCGAGCGACAGGACGGAGATGAGGCCGGCGATGCGATGCATTGACGAGGGGCGGCTGCGGGCCTACCTCGACGACGAACTGGGCGCCGCCGAGCAGGAGCGGATTGCGACGCACCTGGCTGGCTGCCCCGCCTGCGAGGCGCGCGTCGTGACCCTGCGCGCGGACGCCGCGGCGGTCGAGACGGTGCTGGCCGCCTGGCTGCCCGCGCCGGATCCGAGCCCGGCCGCCGAGCGGGAGCGCACCGCACGGGCGCTGGCGACCTTCCAGGCCCGCCTGCGCGAGCAGGGAGCGACGGGACAACACGAGCAGACGACGCCCACCGGCGCGGCAAAGGCGCAGAGACGCACGAAGGAGTGGCTACCCACGATGATCGGACGACTTTCGCAGCTCATCACGCCCCGGCGGCGCCCGGCCTTCGCCGCCGTGACGATCCTCGCGATCGTCGGGCTGCTGCTCACGCTCAGCCCGGTGCAGTCGCTGGCCGGCGGGCTGGTCCAGCAGTTCCGCGTGCGGCAGTTCGCCGCGGTGACGGTTCGCGTCCCGGCGATGACGACGATGCCGCAGCCGCGCGACCTGACCGACGCCGAGAAGACCCAACTCATGCAGGCGGTCAGCTCGCTCGGCACGCTCGACACCAACGCCACCCCAGAGAGCGCCCGCGAGGTGACGCGGGCCGAGGCCGAGGCGTTCTTCAAGCAGCACTACAACGGGTCCGGCCCGCGGCTGCCGCAGTCGCTGCCCGCCGATCTGTCCGGCCTGCCGGCCCGCTACGGCGTTGTCGACGCGACCTCCACCAAGTACAACCTCAACGCGGCGGTCGCCAGCCAGTACCTCGGGCTGATCAACAGCCCCGATCTGAACGCGTTGAACCTCCCGGCGACCGGCACGCTCACCTTCGGCCTCGATGTGCCGGCCGCGGTCGGCGTCGCCTACGGCGACGAGCGGAACGGCTTCGCCGTCGTCCAACTGGCGAGCCCGGTCCTCAGCCTGCCGGACGAGATCGATGTCGAGGCTTTCCGCGCGGCGGTCCTGGCGATGCCGAACATCCCACAGGAGACGAAGGACCAGCTCCGGAACGTCAAGGACTGGCGGAGCACGCTGATCCTCCCGGTGCCCCAGGACGCCGAGGTCAGCAATCCGGAGATCGGCACCGGCCCGCTCGGCGCGATCAAGATCCCCGCCCTGCAGATCGTGGACGGGCAGGACCCGAGCCGCGGCAGCCTGCTCCTCTGGCAGCACGACGGGATGCTCTACGCGGTCGGCGGCCACCTGACGCCCGCCCAGGCCCAGGCGATCGCCGCCGGCATGATGCGCTAACTCCTTTCTCTCCCTTCCCTCCCTTTCCTCGCGGGGCGGACGGTCTTCCGTCCGCCCCGTTCCCTTTGTCCTGCCGCTGTGCGCCACGGATAGAGTTCCGACCGGGGGGTGATCCGCGATGACGACCGCCGATCCGTTGCGTTGCCGCCGCGACCCGCGTTGTATAGTCAGAGCGGTGGATGCTTGGGGCGCGGGTGCGCGCGGCTGAGTGAAGGGAGTGGCCGATGGCGCAGTTGACGCGAACGGAGTCTGCCGAGGGCGAGGCCGGGCGGCTGCCCGCGCCGCCGCTGGCGATCGAGACGCGCGGGCTGCGCAAGGAGTACGGCGAGCAGGTCGCCGTCCACGACGTGACGATCGCGGTGCCGCGGGGCGAGGTCTTCGGCTTCCTCGGGCCGAACGGCGCTGGCAAGAGCACCACCGTCAAGATGCTCCTCGGCCTGGCCTTCCCCACCGCCGGCGAGGCGCGCATCCTCGGCCAGCCGCTCGGGGCGGTCGGGGCGAAGCGGCGGATCGGCTTCCTGCCCGAGCAGTTCCGCTTCCACGAGTGGCTGCGCGGCGAGGAGTTCCTCGACTTCCACGGCCAGCTCTACGGCCTCTCGCGCGCCGAGCGGCGCCGCCGCATCCCCGAAGTCCTCGAACTGGTCGGCCTCGGCGGGCGCGGGCGCGACCGCCTGCGGACCTACTCGAAGGGGATGCTGCAGCGCGCCGGGCTGGCGCAGGCGCTGCTCAACGACCCGGCGCTCGTCTTCCTCGACGAGCCGACCTCGGCGCTCGACCCGATCGGGCGGCGCGAGGTGCGCGACATCATCCGCGCCCTCAAGGCGCGCGGGATGACCGTCTTCCTCAACTCGCACCTGCTCAGCGAGGTCGAGACGGTCTGCGACCGCGTGGCGATCGTCGACCGCGGCCATGTCGTCCGCCAGGGCACCCTCAAAGAACTCCTCCAGGCGTCGCTCGACGTCGACCTGACCCTCGGCGCGCTGGACGACGCCGCGCTGCGCCGCATCGAGGAGTACGGCGCGATCGTCGCCCGCGAGGCCGGCGCGCTCAGCGTCCGCATGGACGACATCGAGGAGGTCCCGCGCCTGGTCGACGCCCTCGTCCGCGCCGGCGTCGCCGTCTACGGCGTCACCCCCCACCGCCGCTCGCTGGAGGACGTCTTCCTGGGGGCGGTCGAGGGGGAACCGAGTGAAGTACGCAGTACGCAGTACGAAGTACGAATACACCCCGCTCCGGTTGGTGCGTTCGGCCTGCCGCACTCGCCGCCCCCGTTCGTACTGCGTACTGCGTACTGCGTACTTCCAGGAGCGCAGCGATGAAGGCCCTCGTCATCGCCCGGCTGACCTTCCGCGAGGCGCTGCGGAAGCGGATGATCTGGGGCGTGGTCCTGCTGAGCATCGTCTTCGTCGCGCTCTACGCCTGGGGCTTCACCCAGGTGCGCGACGAGTTCCTGCGGGAGGCGGCGCGGCAGGGCGCGCGCGGCAACGGGCCGGGGCAGATCCTGACCCTCGACTTCGTCTCGACGATCATGGTCGGGCTCGGCTTCTACACGATCAACTTCCTGGCCGGGGTGATGACGATCTTCGCCGCCGTCGGCACGATCGCCGGCGAGGTGGAGACCGGCACCTTCCAGGCGATCGTGCCGAAGCCGCTGGCGCGCTGGGAGCTGATCGTCGGCAAGTTCCTCGGCTTCGCCGGGATGATCGCCGCCTACATCGCGCTGATGGCGACCGGGGTGCTGATCACCGCGCGCGTCGTCGCCGGGTACACCCCGCGAACTTCGTGCTGGCGACGGCGCTAGTCGTCCTGGTGTCGCTGATCCTGCTGTCGCTGACCGTGCTCGGCAGCACCCTCCTGCAGACGATGGCGAACGGGGTGGTCGTCTTCATGCTCTACGGCGGCGCGCTGCTCGGCGGGCTGCTGGAGCAGCTCGGCGGCATCCTGCAAATCCAGACGCTGGTCAACGTCGGGGTCATCACCAGCCTGATCCTGCCGAGCGACGTGATCTGGCGCCTGGCGAGCAGCATCCTCCAGCCGGCCAACAGCCTGCGCCTCGACAGCCCGATCCCGATCGCCGCCGCCCAGGCCCCGAGTCAGGCGATGGTCAATTACGCCGTCTTCTACGTCTTCGCCCTGCTCGGCCTCGCGATCCTCTCCTTCCGCCGCCGCGACTTGTAGGCATGGGGGCGAGGCGTCCGCGCAGGAACCGGAGGGTGGCGTTGGGCTTGTAGGGGCAGCCCTGTGTGGCTGCCCGCGGCCCTGCAGGGCCGCCACGCCGCCGTGGCCCGCCGAGGGCGTCAGTGGTCGGCAACGCGGGCAGCCACACAGGGCTGCCCCTACGAGCAACGGACCCGAAGGGCGCCGTGGTCCCGCAGCGAGTGCGTCGTGCGACCAAGTCGGCTATGCTAGTCTTCGGCGCGGTCGCGATCGGGGGGCATCAATGGCGGACGGGTGTACGGGGGGCGCATGACGGTGGTACGGGTGGCCCTGCTCCAGATGACCGCCCGCGGCGACGACCAGGACGCCAACCTGGCCAAGGGCGAGGCGTTCTGCCGGCGGGCGCGCGAGATGGGCGCGGACATCGCGCTCTTCCCCGAGGGGTGGAACATCGGCTACACGCGCTTCGATCCGGCCGAGCCGGGGGCGCGCGAGCGCTGGCAGGCGCGGGCCATCGGCCCGGATGACCGGTTCGTCGGCCATTTCCGGGCGCTCGCCGAGGGGCTCGGGATGGCGATCGGGCTGACCTACTTCGAACGCTGGGACGGCGCCCCGCGCAACACCCTGGCGCTGATCGACCGGCGCGGGCGGATCGCCATGACCTACGCCAAGGTCCACACCTGCGACTTCGGGGCGATGGAGGCGGCCTGCACGCCGGGGGACGATTTCCACGTCTGCGCCCTCGACACGGCGGCGGGCGAGCTGCGCGTGGGCGCGATGATCTGCTACGACCGCGAGTTCCCGGAGAGCGCCCGGATTCTGATGCTGAAGGGGGCCGAGCTGATCCTGACGCCCAACGCCTGCCACCTGGACGACCGCCGCCTCGCGCAGTTCCGCACCCGCGCGTTCGAGAATATGGTTGGGGTGGCGATGACCAACTACGCCACCCCGCAGCACAACGGGCATTCGGTGGCCTTCGGCGCCGACGGCACCCCCCTCGCCGAGGCCGACGAGGCCGAGCAGATCTGCCTGGCGGCGTTCGATCTCGACGCGCTCCGCGCCTATCGCGCGCCACATCTGGGGCAATGCCTACCGCCGGCCGCACCGCTACGGCCTCCTGACCGCGCCCGATGTCGCCCCGCCGTTTGCCAGGGACGACGGCTTCTGCGAGCCCTTCGAGCGGGCGAAGCGGTAGCGCCTGCCTCTGCCCCCTGCCCCCTGACGCCTACCCCTGCGACTCGTCCACCGCCCCCGGCGTCTCCATCCGCTCCCCCTTGAGGTGGGCGGCGTGGGCGATGGCGTGCGCGGCGACCGGCGTGGTGAGGATCAGGAAGGCGCCGATCAGCAGGACCCGGAAGATGATCGCCGGATCGCCGGTCGTCGCCGCGGCGAGGAGGAAGGGGAGGACGCCGAGGAAGGCGGCCTTGCTGGCGCCGTGGAGGCGCGTGTAGAGGTCGGGCATGCGGATGATGCCGTAGATGGCGATGCTCAGGATGATCAGGCCGAGCAGGATCAGCCCGTCGGCCAGCCAGGCGACGGCGGAGGTGGTCATCAGAACGGCCTCCCGATGCTCCAGTAGCGCCCGGCGGCCAGCACGGCGACGAACGAGAGGAGCGCCAGCGCCAGCGCCGCGTCGAGGTAGTAGGCCGAGCGGTTGGCGTGCGCGACCAGGACCAGCAGGGCGATCAGGACCAGCGTCAGCGTGTCCGCCGCCAGGATGCGCACCGCGGTGGAGCGCGCCCAGATCACCAGGTAGGCGTTGACGGCGAGCAGCGCCGCGATCCAGGTGACCGCCAGATAGAAGACGAACGGATGCATCCTGCCACCTCCTTTGCTTCCCCTCCCCGCTCAGCGCCGCCCCGCGTCACCGGCCCCTCTCCCTCCCCCGGTATCGAGGCGCGTCCCTCTCCCATCAGGGGAAGACGTGCCGCTGGTAGCGGTCGTAGAAGTGCTGGTGGGCCGCGCGGACCGCGTCGGGATCGCGCGCGTCGAGGACGTGCAGCAGCATCACCCCGCGCCGCCAATCCACGTCGACCAGGTAGGAGCCGGGGGAGAGGGTCGTCGCCAGCGCCGAGACCGCGACCCCGGCCGGCGTGCGCTCGCCGAGCGGCAGGGCGACGATGCCGGGGCGCACCAGCGGGCGCAGGTGCAGCACCACCAGGACCACCTGCCAGGTCCCGACAGCGATCTCTCGCAGGATCGCGCCGGTGAACGGCACGAACGCCGCGATCCGCCGGAGTAGGCCCGGCTCCGCGGGCCGGCCGGTGAAGATCGCGCGCCGGAAGAGGAGCAGTATCGCGCCGGAGAGGGCCGCGCCGATCGCCAGGTCCCAGGGCTGGAAGCTCGCCAGGACCAGCGCGTAGACCAGGGTCAGCAGCGCCGTCGGGAAGAGCAGGCGGCTCATGGGCGCCCCCCGTTGAGGACGCCGGCCGCCTGCTGGCTGACCGCCAGCAGCGGCTCGGGCCAGACGCCGAAGGCGACGACGAGGCCCGCCAGCCCCAGCACCAGGATCCGGCTGCCGATCCCGCTCGTCTGGCCGGCCCCCTCCCGCTCCCAGAAGTCGCGCTGGTAGATCTGGAACATGTAGACGAAGGCGAGCGCGCCGCCGACGAAGAGCAGCGCCACCAGCGCGACGCTCAGGGCCGGGTCGTCCGGGGCGATGCCGCCGCGGAAGAGCGCCGCCTTGCCGAAGAACCCCGCCGAGGGCGGCACCCCGGCCACGCTGAAGGCGCCGATCGCGAACGCCGCGCTGACCAGCCAGCCGCGCAGGCCGGCGGCGAGGAAGAGGACGGTCTTGTTGAGGGAGTTGACGACCGCGAAGAGGATCGCCGCCGCGTAGCCGGCCGGCCCGCCGATCCCGAGGGCGATCAGGATGTAGCCGGCGTTGCTGATCGCCGAGTAGGCCAGCGCCTCGCTCGCCGTGCGCACCGCGACCGCCTGGAGCGCGCCGTAGAGGACGCTGGCCGCGCCGAGGATCAGCAGCGCCGGCGCGGCGAAGCGCAACTCGCGCGGCAGCAGGTCGGCCCCGAAGCGGATCAGCCCGTAGCTGCCGATGTTCGCCAGCGCGCCGCTGAGGATCGCCGCCACCGCCGGCCAGGTGTCGCGGTAGACCGGCGGCAGCCAGAAGTGGAACGGGAAGAGGCCGACCTTGATCCCGAAGGCGACGAAGATGATCGTCGCGATCAGCAGCACCGAGTTCTGGTCGGCCACGCCCGCCCAGGTGGCGATGCCGCGCATGTCGAGCGTGCCGGTCACATGGTAGAGCGCGGCGATCCCGCTGAGGAAGAGCGTCGAGCCGAGCAGGTTGACCACGGTGAAGATCAGCGCCGCGCGCAGCTCGCGGGTTCGCCGACCATAGCCGGCCAGCACGAAGGACGAGGTCATCGCGATCTCGAAGAAGACGTAGAAGTTGAAGGCGTCGCCGGTCAGGAAGAGCCCGGTCAGCCCGGTCGCCAGGAAGAGGACGAGCGCCGGCAGCGCCCGCTCGTGGACGCCGCCGAGGGTCTCGTAGGCCAGCGCCGCCAGCAGCACGCCGATCGAGAGGACCGCGAAGGTCACGCCGAGCGCGTCGGCGCGCAGGGTGATCCCGACCTCCGCCGGCCAGCCGCCCGCCACCAGCTCCACCGGCCCCCGCGCGAAGACGGCGACCGCCAGCCGCAGCATCGCCAGGAACCCGGCCCCCAGCGCGGCGACCGCCAGCCAGCCGACCCACCGCCGGCGCCCGTCGAGCAGCGCCAGCGGCACGGCGGCGAGCCAGACAATCGCCAGGGGCAGCACCAGCATCAGTCCTCCTTCGTCGGCCGTGGGGCGTGGGGCGTGGGGTGCCGGCCGGTTGGGTCGGGTGGCGGCCGGTTTCGACCGGCGGTTACTACCCGCCTCCACCCTCCACGGTCCACGGCCCACGCCCCACGGCCTACGCCCTGCGCTCCACTTCCAACTGGCGCTCATCCTCCGCCTCGGCCAGCGAGAGGTCTTCCTTGTCGACCGTCTCACGCGTGGTGTAGACCCGGTAGACCAGGCTGAGGAGCAGTGCGGTAATCCCGAAGCTGATCACGATCGCGGTCAGCGCCATCGCCTGCACCAGCGGGTCGCTGATCGGCTCGCCCTCCGGCAGCGGGTAGATCGGCGCCCGCCCGCGCGTCAGGCCGGCGGCGATGATGAAGAGGATCACCGCATTCGAGATCAGGATGATCCCGGCGACCACCCGGATCAGGTCGCGCTTCAGCATCAGGTAGGCGCCGGTCCCGAAGAGAATCGCCACCACGAGCGCGAAGAGGACGATCATAGCGGCCCCTGGCCCCGCTCCCGGTCGGTTGCCCCGGCGATCAGGTCGATTGCGCCGACCGCGAAGCCGAAGACGAGCAGGAAGACGCCCAGGTCGAAGACGAGCGCCGTGTGCAGCTCGAGCGTCCCCAGGTAGATCACGTCCGCGCCCGGCGCCGGGCTGTGGGCCAGCGGCGCCTGGCCCCGCAGGACCGGCCCGAAGGTGACCAGCAGCGCCAGCAACAGCCCGGCGAAGCTCACGGCCGGCATGGCGCGCAGCGGCAACGCTCGCGCCGCCGCACGGTGCCCGAACGCGACGTACTGGAGCAGCACCCCGAAGGCGGCGATCACCGCCGCGCTGAAGCCGTCCCCGACGTCGCCGTAGCCCTTGACCAGCACCGCGATGGCGGTGATCAGGGTCGAGGGCAGCAGCAGGCGGGCGATCACCCGCGTCAACACCGTCATGGCGAGCGACGAGCGACGAGCGACGAGCGACGAACCCCGCTCATCGCTTGGCCCTCCCCGGTGTATCTGCCCTGCTGCACGACTTCCAGGCTGCCATCGCTCATCGCCCCTCTCTCCGTCGTTTCTCCTCACCCGACGCTCGTTCGTCACTCGTCGCTCGTCGCTCGTCGCTCGCCATCGGGCGCTCCCGGCGCCCGAGCAGCGCGGCGATCCCGAGCAGGGCGATCGCGATGACCGTGATCTCGCCCATGGTGTCCAGGCCGCGGAAGTCGGCCAGGATCGCCGTCACCACGTCCTTGGCGTGCGCCGCCGGCGTCAGCCGGATGTGCTGGACCGCCACGCTCTCCTGCGCCGCCGGTTGCGAGAGTGTGGCCCAGCCGACCGCGAACGCGAACGCGCCGGCCCCGAGCCCGACTCCCACGTTCCGCCAGCGCAGCGACGGCCGCGGCGCCGGCCCCACCGCCTGATCCTTCAGCAGCTCCGCCGGGAAGAGGGCCAGGACGCCGAGGAAGAGCAGCGTCAGGATCGTCTCGATCAGCACCGCGACCAGCGCGACATCGGGTGCTCCCAGGAAGGCGAAGACCGCGGCCAGGCTGTAGCCGACGCTCGACAGCGCCAGGATCAGCGTCAGCGGCCGGCGCGGGACGGTCGCCACCAGCGCCCCCACCGCCGCCAGGAGCAGTCCCAAGACGGTCGGCAGATCGGTCACGGTGATCCGCCCGACCCGGAAGGCGCCCTCTGTCGGCGTCGCCCAGAGGCCGATCGCCACCAGCACGGCGGTCGGGACCAGCACCGTCGCGATCCGGCTGCGCAGGTCGCGCACCTCCAGCGCGAGGAGTGCGCGAGAGGAGCGGTTGAGCCTCACAAGGCCGGCGGCGTACCAACGCTCCGGCCCCACCCTTTCGCCGAGCCGCGCCGTCGCCGCCGCCAGGCGGAACCAGCGGGGGCGCGCGGCGATGATGGTCGCGGCGAGCGCGTAGGTCGCCAGCGCCAGCAGGTTCTCGGGCCGCGCGTCGAGATGGTAGGCCGGCTCAACCGGCTGCAGATCGGCAAAGGCGACCCGCCCCGCCGCCTCGGCCAGGTCCGCCGCCGGCGCGACCGCGACGCCCCCGACGGCCACCAGCAGGCCCAGGGCGACGATCGGCGCGACCAGCGGCAGGGGAGGGCGCCCCGCCTCGCCCCGGAGCGGGCCGAGGAAGATGCCGCTCCAGAAGTGCCAGACGTAGGCCAGCGTCAGCGCCGCGCCGAGCGTCGCCAGCGCGGCGAACGGCCAGCCGCGCTCCAGCGCCGCCTTGAAGAAGAGCTCGTCCTTGAAGAAGCCGATCGTCAACGGCAGCGCGCCCAGCCCCGCCGCCGCCACGCCGCTCGCCGCCGCCAGGACCGGCAGCCCCCGCCACTGCCCGCCCAGGCGCGAGAGCCGATCCTCCCCGGTCACCTCGGTCACCGTGCCGGCGGTCAGGAAGAGGGCGCTCTTCGCCAGGGCGTGGGCGATCACGTAGAAGGCCGCGCCGACCACCCCGGCGCTGGTGCCGAGGCTGAGCATCACCACCACGTAGCCATACTGCGCGATCGTCGAGTAGGCGAGGATCTGCTTCAGCACGTCGCGCGTCAGCGCCAGGACCGAGCCGAAGATCATCGAGAGGAGACCGACGACGAGCAGCAGATCGAGCAGGAACGGGCTCAGCCGCAGCAGCGGGTAGATCCGCCCGAGCAGGAAGACGCCCGCCGCGACCATCGCCGCGGAGTGGAGGTAGGCCGAGACCGGCGTCGGGGCGGCCATCGCGCGCGGCAGCCAGAAGTGGGCCGGTACCTGCGCGCTCTTGACGAGCGCCCCTGCCGCGATCAGTCCCGCCGCCAGCGTCTGCGCCGGTCCCGGCGTGGCCCGCTCGACGATCGCGGGCAGCGCGAACGTGCCGTAGAGCGCCTGGAGCAGCAGCAGCCCGATCAGCAGCAGGACGGCGGAGATCCCGGTGACCAGCAGCGCCATCAGCGCCGCCGCGCGGGACTCGGCCTTGTGGCGGTCGTAGCCGATCAGGTAGTAGGAGGCGATCGCGGTCAGATCCCAGAAGACGAAGATCAGGAGCAGATCCTGCGCCATGACCAGCCCGACCATCGCGCCCATGAAGAGGACGATCAGCGCGTAGAAGCGGATCGCATCGCGCGCCGGGCGACCCTGGTGCTCCAGGTGCAGCGGCAGGTAGCGCGCGGAGTAGAGCAGCACCGCCACGCCGATGCCGGTTGCCAGCAGGGCGTAGAGCACCGCCAACCCATCGAGCGCGAAGGTGAGTCTCAGCCCCCAGCTCGGCGCCCAGGCCACGTCGAGCGCGCCGCCGCCCGCCCACCGCCCCCAGAGCGTGGCGCCGCAAGCGAGCGCGGCCATGACGATGCTGGCCCACGCCGCCGGTCGCGCCCCGAGGACGCCCGCCACCAGGACGACCGGCGCGGCGCCGAGCGCCAGCAGCAGGGGCAACAGCACGGTCATGTACGCGCCTCGCGATGGTCGCTGACGTTGCGCAGCGTGGAGCGGTCGGACGACTTGGCGCTCTGCATGACGCTCATGCTGCCGTCGGTCTCCAGCACGACCGCGTCGAGGTCATCCAGCGTCGCGACCCCCGACTGCCGCGCCGCCGCGACCACTTCCGACTCGGTCACGCGCTCGCGGCGCAACGTCTCGCGCAGGAACTCCCCGCGGTAGAAGAGCAGCGCCGGGTCGTCCTTGACGATCTGCCGCACCGCGGACGAGCGGACCGACAGCCAGGTGATGACGAACTGCAAGGCGATCAGCAGCCCCAGCGCCAGCACCCCCTCCGCCAGCGCCACATCCCGCGAGAGCAAGATCGTCGCCAGGGTCGAGCCGAGCGCGATCGTGACGATGAAGTCGAAGGCGTTCATCTTCGAGAGCGTGCGCTTCCCCGAGACGCGCAGCATCAGGACCAGCGCGAGATACGCCAGCGGGCTGATCACCAGCACCCGCCCCAGCCCTGTCCAGGTGTCGAACCACATCCTCGCGCGCCTCCTCGCCGCGATCGGTCAGTAGCAAGTTCCAGTCCACACGCGGGTCGAAGGGTCGAACGTCTCCTGGCCCCGAAATCGGGCCGGCGTTCAGGCACAACTATCGAAATGAGGGGCGTTCGACGTTCAGGCGTTCGACGTTCGACCCCATCACAGGAGGTAGCGCAGCCAGACCCAGCCCGTCGCGACGATCACCGAGGCGATGGTGACCGGGACGCCGTAGCCGAGGAACTCCCGGAAGGTGATCGGGTGCCCGCCGCGCGCCGCCAGGTTGGCGACGATGATGTTCGCCGACGCGCCGATCAGCGTGGCGTTGCCCCCGAGGTCGGCCCCCAGCGCCAGCGCCCACCACAGCACCCCCCGCCCCGGCTCCCCCGCGCCGAGTTCCTGCACGATCGGGATCATCGTCGCGGTGTAGGGGATATTGTCGACGATGCCGGAGAGAATCGTCGAGAGCCAGAGGATCAGCAGGCTGCCGACCGCCAGCTCGCCGCCGGTCAGGTCGATCGCGCCGCGCGCCAGGAGGTCGATCAGCCCGACCCTGATCACCCCCTCCACCATGATGAAGAGGCCGATGAAGAAGAAGAGGGTCGTCCACTCGACCTCCGCCAGCGCCTGCTGCGGCGAGAACCGGCTCCACAGCAGCAGGACCGCCGCCCCGCTCAGCGCGACCGTCGCCGGCTCCAGGTGGACCGCGCGGTGGATCAGGAAGCCGCCGATCGTCGCCGCCAGGACGATCAGCGCCTTGCGCAGCAGGATCGGGTCGGAGAGGACCTTGCGCTCGTCCATCGCCAGGACCAGCTCGCGCCCCTGCGCCCCGCCCTTCAACTGCTCGCGGAAGATCAGGCGCGCGGCGAGCAGGTAGAGCGCCAGGATCAGCGCGATCGGCGGCGCCATGTGCCAGATGAACTGGTTGAAGCCGAGCCCCGCGGCGCTGCCGATCAGGATGTTCGGCGGGTCGCCGATCAGCGTCGCCGCACCGCCGATGTTGGCCGCCAGGATCTCCGAGATCAGGAACGGCTTGGGGTTGATCCTCAGCGTCTCGGCGATGTAGATCGTCACCGGGACGATCAGCACCACCGTCGTGACGTTGTCGAGGAAGGCCGACGCCACGGCCGTGACGAGCGAGAGGAGCACCAGCAGGCGGGTCGGTCGCCCGTCGGCTAGCTTGACCGCGCGGATCGCCAGCCACTGGAAGACGCCGGTCTCCGCCGTGATGTGCGCGATGATCATCATCCCGGCCAAGAGGAAGATCACGTTCCAGTCGACCGCCTCGAACGCCTCCTCCTGGCTCAGCACGCCGAGCAGGATCATCAGCAGCCCGCCGATCAGCGCGGCGACCGTCTTATGCCACCACTCGGCGGCGATGATGACATAAATAGCGACGAAGACGACGGTCCCGACGACCAGCAGGCTCATCCGGCGCCGTCCTCTCTGCCGCCGGGGCGCTCCCGGATCGGGCAGACGTTCAGCCAGACGCACAGGAACTCGAAGAGTCCCAGATAGCCGACGACCCGCCCGGCCTCGTCCACGATCGGCAGGCCGTCGAGATTGGCCTCCAGCAGCTTGCCGAAGGCCCCCTCCAGGCGCTCGTCCGGGCGCAGGGCGAGGGGGGCGCGCATCACGTCCCCGGCGACGCGCCCGTGGGCCATCGTCGCGAACTCGCCGCCGTGGCGCAGATCGGTGGCGTACTTGAGGAAGGCTTCCGGCATCACCCGGACGAACGCCCCGAATGCCAGGTCGCGCGTCGGCAGGAGGCCGGCCAGCCGCCCCGCCTCGTCAACGACCGCGATCACCAGGCAGGCGGGGTGTTCGAGCGCCCGCTGGATCACCATCAGTAGGGGCTCGTCCGCGCGGACGATCGTCCCCTCGATCCCCATCAGCCGGTCGGCCTCGGCCACGGTCATCGTCTCGAAGCGCTGGCTCGCTCGCAGCCATTCCTCGTCACGCTGGGTCATCGCCCGCTCCTCGCGCCCCTGCGCCCGCAAACAACGCAAAAAAAAGGCAGCGTTGACTGCCTCCACCTCGCCTGTAATGATGGGACAGGCGGCCCTTTGCACTTATCGGCCCGGCCCACTGTCAGCTCCCGCGCGGGGCTGGCGCACCTGTATTATAGCAAGCGGCGGCAGCGCGTCAATACGCCCGGCGCCGCGCGCCGCGGCCGATTGATGGCGGCACGGCGGCATCGGGAGGCCGTACCCGCGGGGCGCTCGCGCGATGCCCGGCCGCGGCGGCGCTCCACAGGATCCGTTCGCCCCGTGAGGCAGCCGCGCACATTGACATCGCGCGGGGACTTGCTATACTTGATCGCAAGAGGTCAGGATGGCGTGAGCGCCGATGACCGAGGGACGCACAACTGAACGGGTCGCCTGTTCCGTTATTTCAGGCGAAGGAGGAGACAGTCAACTGTCTCCTTATTGTGTCACGTGCCGGACGAAGATTCGGCGGTTGGTGGCCGGTGGCGAGTGGGTCGCGGCAGGGTGGAACCGGTGCCGAAAGTGGCACGAAAGGCGGTCCGTGGGCCATGTTGGAGCAGTACGGTGCGGCATTGGCACGGAATATCAATATCGTAGGCGGGCGGCGCGCGAGGACGCGGCCGGGCGGCTGGCGCGGCTTGGTCGGGCTACTCCTCGTCCTGCTCGGCACGTTCGCGCTCAGCACGGCCCCGGTCGCCGCGGCGCGGGCGGAAAACACGGTGCATCTGGTGCGGATCAGCGGCACGATCGATTCCGGTCTGGCGCCCTACCTGTCCCGCGCGCTGGAGGAGGCGGAGCGAGAGGGGGCGCGGGCGGTCATCCTGGAGATCGACACGCCAGGCGGGCGGCTGGACGCCGTGTTGCGGATGCGCCAGGCACTCCTCGACGCCGAGGTGCGCACGATCGCCTTCGTGAACCACGAGGCGTTCTCCGCCGGCGCCTTGGTGGCGATCGCCGCCGACGAGATCTACATGACCGACGGCGCGGTGATCGGCGCCGCGACGCCGGTGGATGGGGCCGGGAACACCGCGGACGAGAAGACGCTCTCCGCCGTGAGCGGTGTCTTTCGGGCGACAGCGGAGGCGCGCGGGCGCGATCCGCGGGTTGCCGAGGCGATGGTCGACCCGGCGGTGGCGATCCCCGGCGTGGTGGAGCCGGGCAGGCTGCTGACGCTGACGGACGACCAGGCGCTGTCGGCGGTGCAAGGCTACAGCAAGGGGACCGTGACCGACCGGCAGGCGCTGCTGGGGGCGACGGGGCTGGAGGGCGCGGCGGTGCGCGAGATCGGGCAGAGTCCGGCCGAGAGCCTGGTGCGCGTCCTGACCGAGCCGGCGCTGGCCGGGCTGCTCTTCATGCTCGGTATCCTGCTGATCGCCGCGGAGGTGCTCACGAGCACCTTCAGTGGGATCGGCATCGCCGGCGCCGGCCTGCTCGGCCTCTTCTTCTGGGGCCACCTGCTGGCCGGGCTCGCCGGCTGGGAGGGGATCGCGCTGGTCGTGCTCGGGCTGGCGCTGCTCGCGGTGGAGGCGTTCGTCATCCCCGGCTTCGGCGTCGCCGGGGTCGCCGGGGTCGGCGCCCTGCTGGGCGGGCTCTTCCTCTCGGTGACCGGGCAGGAGATCATCACGCGGGCCGATCTGGAGCGCGGGCTGTCGGCGGTCGGCGTCGCGGCGCTCGCGCTGGTCGGCGGCGGGGCGGTCCTGCTGCTGGCGCTGCCGCGGCTGGCCCAGACCCGCGGGCTGGTCCTGCAGGCGACGGTGGGGGAGCTGGCCCCGGCCGCGATGGCGGCCCCGCCGGCCGCGCGGCGCTGGCCGCTAATTCTGCGCGGCAACAGCGCCGATTCCGCGCCGCCACCCCTGGAGACCCAGCTCGAACCGGCCCCCGGCGCGTCGCTGGTCGGCGCCAGGGGCGAGGCGCTCTCGGAGTTGCGGCCGGCCGGCTTCGCGCTGATCGACGGCCAGCGGGTCGACGTGATCACGCGGGGCGACGTCATCCCGCGGGGCGCGCGGGTCGAGATCATCCGCGACGAGGGCTACCGGCGCGTCGTGCGGTGGCTGGCGCCCGATGAACGCGAACCGGTCGAGATCTAGCCGCCCGTGTCGGTGTCAGCCGACTTGCAGACGTACGTTGCCGCATTCAGCTAGCGGGCCGGACGACGGCCCGGAAAGGCGCTCATCATGGGGCCCGACATCGCCATTATCGCGCTCATCCTTCTCCTCGCTGTCGTGGTGGTGGTCACGTTGTTCTTCTACTTCGTGCCGCTCGGCCTCTGGATTACCGCGATCTTCTCCGGCGTGCGGGTCGGCATCGGCACCCTGGTCGGGATGCGCCTGCGCAAGGTCAACCCCGCCGCGATCGTCCGTCCGATGATCAGCGCGACCAAGGCGGGGCTGGATCTGAACCTGGGCCAGATGGAGGCGCACTCCCTGGCCGGCGGCGACGTCGGGCGCGTGGTGACCGCGCTGATCTCTGCTGACCGCGCCAATATCGAGCTGCCCTGGCGGCGGGCGACCGCGATCGACCTGGCGGGCCGCGACGTGCTGGAGGCGGTGCAGGTCAGCGTCAACCCGAAGGTGATCGAGACGCCGCGCGTCTCGGCGGTGGCGAAGGACGGCATCCAGCTCACCGCGGTCGCGCGCGTGACCGTGCGCGCCAACATCGAGCGCCTCGTCGGCGGCGCGGGCGAGGAGACGATCATCGCGCGGGTCGGCGAGGGGACGGTCTCCTCGATCGGCTCGGCGGTCGACCACAAGGCGGTGCTGGAGAACCCGGACGCGATCTCCAAGCTGGTCCTCTCGCGCGGGCTCGACGCCGGGACGGCCTACGAGATCCTCTCGATCGACATCGCCGACGTGGACGTGGGCCGCAACATCGGCGCGCAGTTGCAGACCGACCAGGCCGAGGCGAACAAGCGGGTCGCGCAGGCGAACGCCGAGGAGCGGCGCGCGATGGCGGTGGCGGTGGAGCAGGAGATGCGCGCCCGCGTCGTCGAGGCCGAGGCGCAGATCCCGCTGGCCCTGGCCGAGGCGTTCCGCTCCGGCAACCTGGGGATCATGGACTACTACAAGATGCAGAACGTGCAGGCCGACACCCAGATGCGCGAGGCGCTGGCCACGAACGGCACCGACCATTCGTAAGCCGCCGGCGCGGGGCGGCCGACCGGCCGCCCCGCGCGTCATCGGTGGAGGAATCCTGACCTGAACGGGGTGCCACATGGAACAATGGCGCAAGGAATGGCAGCGCGCCCAGCGCGAAATCCAGCAGGCCCGCGCCGCCCAGCGCGACCGCGAGCGGGGCGGCCAGGCCGCGCGGGTACTGCCGCACCACCAGACCGTCTACCGCGGCGCGCAGGCCGCCTTCTTCGAGGATCGCGAGGGGGAAGACGCCGAGCGGGTGCGGATCGAGGCCGCGGTCGTGGCGGCACCGGGCGCCGCGCCGCGCCCAGCGCGCCCGGTGCGCCGCTCGGCCACCCCGCCGCTGTCGCGTCTGCTGCAAACGCCCGCCGCCCTCCGGCAGGCGTTCATCCTCAGCGAGGTCATCGGCCCGCCGAAGGCGTTGCGCCCCCCGACGATCGGGGGTGACACAGAGTCCGGTTGAGCGGGCGCGGTTCCTCGGCGCCGGGCGGACCTCTCCGTCCGGCCCCTCCCCTACGATGGGGAGGGGAGTAGGTCGTGCCACGCCATCCGTGGTCAGCCAGATTCGGCATGAGATAACGCTGGCGAGCGGCGGGCATCCTGGTAGCCGGCAGCAAACCCCTCCATAGGGATAGCGCGGACTCGGGATTAGCGCCCGGCCACTGCATGGCGTCCGGTATTCCGTCCCCGCAGCGGTGGCACGCGGCGGGGACCGGGACGGTTGTGCGCCCGGACTTCGGGCGCCGCAGCCAGACGGGCGGGCGATACGGCCCCCTGCCGGTGTCGGCACGCGAGTGGAAGGAGTCGGCGGGTTCCCGCATCTTCTAGAGCGGCTCGCGGAAGGGTTGCACCGCGGGTCAGCACCGATCGGTGGGGGCGTTCAACTGAACGCCCCCGCCTTGCCCCGGCATACGCTAACCATTCCGAGAACCGTTGTAATAGGGGAGCGATGCGCCAGGGTCGCGCGCCGATAGGCACCGCGGCCGACGCAAGGTGGAGCAGTGCCCGCGGCGGACGTGGAGGGTCAGGGGTGACGACGATGATCGCGACCGAGGGGCTGACGAAGGAATACGGCGGCGCGCGCGGCATCCGCGAGGTGTCGCTGACGGTGGACGAGGGCGAGATCTTCGGCTTCCTCGGGCCGAACGGCGCGGGCAAGACGACCATGATCCGCCTGCTGATGGGCCTGCTGCGCCCGACCGCCGGGGGCGCGACGATCGCCGGGCTCGACTGCTGGGCGCAGACGACCCGGGTCAAGCGGCTCGTCGGCTACCTCCCCGGCGAATTCACCTTCGACCCCGGCCTCACCGGCGCGCAGATCCTCACCTACCTGGGCAACCTGCGCGGCGGCGTGGACGGCGCGCATCTGCGGCGGCTGATCGCGCGGCTGGGACTCGACCCCGGCAAGCGCTTCCGCGCCTATTCGCGCGGCAACAAGCAGAAGATCGGGCTGGTCCAGGCCTTCATGCACCGCCCGCGCCTCCTCATCCTCGACGAGCCGACGGGCGGCCTCGACCCGCTCAACCAGCAGACCTTCTACGACCTCGTCGCCGAGGCGCACGCCGGCGGCGCGACGGTCTTCCTCTCCTCGCACATCCTGCCGGAGGTGGAGCACATCTGCCAGCGCGTCGGCATCATCCGCGAGGGCCGGCTCGTGACGGTCGACGAGGTGGCCGCCCTGAAGGATCTCAAGCAGCACGTCGTCGAGATCACCTTCCCGGCGCCGGCCTCGCCCGACCCGTTCGCCGCCCTCCCAGGCGTGCGCGACGCGGCCCCGATCGCCGACGGCCGCGTCCTGCGCCTCACCGTCGCGGGCGACCTCCGCGATGTCCTGCAGATCGCGGCCCGGCACGACGCCACCAACCTGGTCACGCGCGAGCCGAGCCTCGAAGAGATCTTCCTCGGCTTCTACGCGCCGGAACCGGACGAAAGCCGGCAGGTGGCCGTCGGCAGTCGGTGAGATCGGAGGCGACCGCGATGCTCCGCTCCGTCTGGACCAAGACCCTGCGCGATTACCGCGTCGCGATCCTCGGCTGGGGGCTCGGCCTGGCGCTGCTGCTCTACGCCACCCTCGCCGCCTACGCCACGCAGATCACCACGCCCCAGGCGCGGGCGCAGTTCGCGCAACTGGCCGAGACCTTCCGCTTCTTCGCCGAGCCGATCGAGGTCACCACGCCGACCGGCTTCGCGACCTGGCGCATCATGGGCCTGACGCCGGTGCTGCTCGGCATCTGGGCGATCCTCGCGGGGGCGCGGCTGGTGCGCGGCGCGGAGGAGCGCGGCGCGCTCGACATCGTCCTGGCGACGCCGCGCTCGCGGGCGCGCGTCCTGGCGGAGGGGATCGCCGCGCGGGTGGCGGCGCTGGCGATCGTCGGCGTGCTGCTCGGCCTCGGCGCGCTGGCGGGCGAGGCGGCGGCCGGTGTCCCCGCCGCCCCCGGCGGCGCGCTCCTGGCGGGGCTGAATGTCAGCCTGACGGCGCTGGTCTTCGGCCTGCTGGCCCTGCTCCTCTCGCAGTTCGTGACCCGGGCCGGGGCCGCCGCCGGCGCCGCGGCCGGCCTGATGATCCTCGCCTGGGTCGTCGACGGCACCGGCCGCGCCGCGCCGGACCTGGCCTGGGTCAGCCGCCTCTCCCCGTTCCACCTCTACGGGCTGAGCAAGCCCCTGATCGCCTCCTACGGCGCCGATCCGGGCGCGCTCCTGGGCCTCGCCGCGCTCGCCGCCATCCTGGGTGGGGCCAGCTTCCCGCTCTTCGCGCGGCGCGATCTCGGCGGGACGGCCTGGTCGTGGCGCGGCGGGGCGCGACAGGCCGACGGGGGGCGGGCCCTCACCGGGGCGGCGCGGGACCACTCGCTGCGTGGCCTCTTGCCGCGTGCCCTGCGCGCCGACGCGCCGGCGATCGCCTGGTGGACATTCGGCCTGGCGCTGTACGTTGCCTGGGTCACCGGCGTCGCGCGGGCCACCAGGGACACGCTGCGCGCGATCCTGGAAGGGTCGCCGTTCTTCCGGCAGTTCCTCGGAGGCGTTGGGCTCGGCACCGACGCCGGGTTCCTCTCCGGCGTCCTCTTCGCCTTCCTGCCGGTCTTGCTCGCGCTCTACGCGCTGACACAGGCGGGGGGCTGGGCGCGCGATCTCGACGCCGGGCGCCTGGAACTCGTCCTCGGCACGCCGATCCCGCGCTGGCGGGTCTTCCTCGGGTCGTGGGGCGCGACCCTCGCCGCGCTGATCCTCGCGCCGCTCGCCCTCTGGCTCGTCGCGCTCGTCAGCTTCCGCGCCTGGGGCCTCCAGGTCGACGGCGGCAACCTCGCCGCCGCCTTCGTCGGCTTCCTGCCGCTCGAACTGACCGTCGCCGCGCTCGTCTACGCGCTCGCCGGGCGCCTATCGGCGGGCGCGGTCAGCGGCCTCGTCGGCGGTCTGATCGCCCTCTCCTTCGTGGCCGAACTGCTCAACTCGCTGCTCAACCTGCCCGCCTGGATCGCCGGCCTCTCCCTCTTCCACCAGTACGGCGCCCCGCTCCTCGACGGCCCGCGCCCCGGCCCCTGGCTCGCCCTCACCGCCCTCGCCGCGGCCCTGCTCGCGCTCGGCCTCGCCCAGTTCACCCGCGCCGACCTCCAGCGCGGCGGGTGAGCGCGGCACCGGCACTGGTTATACCCCTGGCCTCCAGAGCGCCGCGTAGGATTGGTGGGGGCAGCCCCCCGGCCCGCGTAGCCTGCCATCGACGTATCCGGCGGGCCGCGGCGGTGGGGCGGCCCTGCGAGGCCGCGGGCACCCACGGGGGGCTGCCTCTGCACGCCAGATGCCCGCATGCGCGTGCGCCGATAGGCACGAACGGAGCCTGGTCGACCAATCTCCCCTCCCCAACGTTGGGGGAGGGGTCGGGGATGGGGGGCGTTCCCGGTCAGGCGAGGAAGGCGTGGTCGAGGACCATCGCCAGGAAGAGCAGGGCGAGGTAGAGGAGTGAGTAGAGGTAGAGGCGGCGGGCGGCGCGCTGGGTCTGCTCGCGCAGCAGCCGGACGGCGTCGTAGATGAAGCGGCCGCCGAGCAGCAGCGCCAGGGCCAGGTAGAGCGGCCCGCTGGTGCGGGTGACGAAGAGGAGCGTCGTCACCGCCACCATGATCAGCGAGTAGAGGAAGATCTGCCGCCGCGTCTCGGCCACGCCCCAGACGACCGGCAGCATCGGGACGTCCGCGCGCTCGTAGTCGCCGCGGATCAGCAGCGCCAGCGCCCAGAAGTGCGGCGGCGTCCAGTAGAAGACGATCGCGAAGAGGATCAGCGCGCCGATCGACAGGTCGCCGGTGACCGCGGCCCAGCCGACCAGGGGCGGGAAGGCCCCCGCCGCCCCGCCGATGACGATGTTGTGGGGGGTCGAGCGCTTGAGCCAGATCGTGTAGACGACGACGTAGAAGAAATACCCCGCCAGCGCCAGGTTCGCCGCGAGCAGGTTGACCTGCGTCGCCAGGGTCGCGAAGGACGCCGCGCCGAGCGCCAGGCCGAAGGTGAGGGCCTGCCAGGGCGCGATCCGCCCGGTCACCACCGGGCGGCCCTTGGTGCGCCCCATCTTGGTGTCGATGTCGCGGTCGAGGAAGTGGTTGACCGCGCCCGCGCCCCCGGAGGCGAGCGCGCCGCCGAGCAGCGTCCAGAGGACCAGGAGCGGTGACGGGAAGCCGCGATCGGCGATCATCATCGCGCCGAACGTGGTGACGAGCAGCAGGGAGATGATCTTCGGCTTGGTCATCGCGATGTAGTCGGCGATGATGCTCCGCCGCTCGGCGGGGGGGGTGGGGCGAGCCTGGCGTTCGGCCACCGCCTCGCGGCCGATTTCCTGGCCGGGCACGGTGGCGATTGTCGTATCGAGCATCATCCCCCCACCGGCGACGCCATTGTCGCCGTTCCCGATCGGCGTGGTACGGCTGCTGGCAACAGAACGGCCAGGAGCCGCGGCCTGCCGGGGCCTGTCTTGTCGGCCCCACGATCATTCTACCAGAGCCTCTAGAGCGCCACAACGAAACGTAACAGTTCAGGGTCGGGTGCGCGGTGAGCGGGCATCGGCGAGCCGCCCGCCCGATCGCGCGGCCGCCGCCCCGCCCCCCCGCCCCCTGGCACCGCCCGCCCCCGCCGCCGGGTCCGATCGGTATCCGGGCGCGCACGCCCCGCCCCCGCGCGGGCGCGCCCGGCCGCGAGAGGGGCGTTTTCGCGAAACGAACCGCCCTTGACTGGCACGATTGTGGCGTCTCAGCAAGGAAAACGACCCCAGCGACGGGTCGGGAGGACGGCCGGAATGACCCCCAAATCCCCCCCATTTTCCCCCCGCGCCGTGTCGCGCCCAGGCGTGGCCGCCCCGCCCCGCCTCGGTTCGGCCCATCGGCCCCTCCTCCCCCGCCCGCTCCCGGCATCGGGAGCGGGAAGGGCCACCTGGCACCGCGCCCCCCGCCGGGGGGCAAAGGGCCAGCCTACTCCGAACTGTGACAACGAAACGCCTTGTCCCACGGGGCATGAAGGGGGGGCGCCCGGAGGGGTGGGACGGCGCAGGCCCGAGAGGAAGATGCGTCAGTGGACCCCCGCCGGGCGGAGCGCCTCGATCGCCTCCGCGCCGGGGACGTCGCTTTTCCACTCAACCCGCGTCAGCGCATCGCGCGTCACGCCGATCATATCCTCGATGAGCGCCGCCAGCCGTTCGGCTCGGCTTTCCCAGGCCGCTTCCTGTAGCACGATCAGCGTGTTCTGGAGTTCGACCAGACTCGGCTGATCGTGACGCTCCGCCGCATCCAATAGCCGCTGGCGCAGGGAATGGAGGAGAGCGGGTGGTGGCGCCGCCGTCCGCTCCATCACGCGATGCGCTCGCCGACCGCCGGGTCGTTGGGGTCGAGGACCGGCAGATCGAGGCGCAGCAGTTCGGTGTGCTTGAGTCCGGCCCCGGTGCTGAAGGCGACCACGCGCTCGTCGCCGGTCAGGAAGCCGCGTTCGCGCAGCGCACGGGTGGCGGCGAAGGTGGCGGCGGCCTCGGGCGAGGGGTAGAGCCCTTCCAGGCGCGCGACCTCGCGCGTGGTGGTCAAGATCTCGTCGTCGCTGACGGTGAGGGCGGTGCCGCCGCTCTCGCGGATCGCGCCGAGGATCAGGTAGTCGCCGACCGCGACCGGCACGCGGATGCCGGGGGCCAGGGTGTGCGCGCCGGGCCAGAGGGGCGCGTGGTCCTCGCCCCGCTCGAAGGCGCGGACGATCGGCGCGCAGCCGTCCGACTGCACGCAGACCATCTTCGGGCGCGCGGGGCCGATCAGCCCCAGCGCCTCCATCTCCGCGAAGGCTTTCCACATGCCGACGATGCCGGTGCCGCCGCCGGTCGGGTAGACGATGACCTCGGGCAGCTCCCAGCCGAGCTGCTCGGCGATCTCGTAGCCCATCGTCTTCTTGCCCTCGACGCGGTAGGGCTCCTTGAGGGTCGAGACGTCGAACCAGCCCCGCGCGGCGGCGTGCTCGCGCACGATCTTGCCGGCGTCGTTGATCAGGCCGTCGACCAGGTAGACGCGCGCCCCGTAGGCGGCGCATTCCCCCTTCATGATCGGGGGGGTGTCCTGCGGCATGAAGACGTAGGCCGCCAGCCCCGCCCGCGCGGCGTAGGCCGCCATCGCGGAGGCGGCGTTGCCGGCCGAGGGGATCGCGACCGCCGCGATGCCGAGCTCCTTCGCGCGCGAGATCGCCATGCAGAGCCCGCGCGCCTTGAACGAGCCGGTCGGGTTGAGCCCCTCGTCCTTCGCCATGAGACCCGGCACGCCGACCGCCGCGCCGAAGCGCGCCAGCGGCAGCAGCGGCGTCCCCCCCTCGCCGAGGGTCACGACGTTGGCCGGGTCGCGCACCGGCAGCACCTCGTGATAGCGCCAGAGCGTGAACGGGCGCCGCGCCAGCGCCTCGCGCGTCAGGGCCTTGCCGGCGGCCCGCAAATCGTAGCGCGGGTAGAGCACCTTCGCGCAGGCCGGGCAGAGGGTGTGCCGCTCGTCCGCCGCGTAGGTCGCCCCGCAGTTGGTGCATTCGAGGTGCGTGAGGTAGCTGTGCATTTAACCCTTTCCGTTCGACGCAACGCACCCGCGCCGGCGGGTCGCCACGGGGGTGTCGCGTGCCGCTCGATGGTGCGCCAAAGTGTATCATAGCGGCGAACGGTCACGCCGGACGCCGATCCGGCGTTGGAGTTCGGAGGCGGGTAGGCGGGTAGGCGGATAGGCGGATGGAGGACGGAGGCATCGCGAGCAGCCGGGCGGCTCGCTCGCGGCCATCTACCCGCCTACCCGCCTCCGAACCGTTGCGACCAGGCCCGATTCATAAGGAGAGGCAATGGGCAACCGCGCGCGATTCGTGATCATCGGGGCCGACGCGGCGGGGATGAGCGCGGCGTCCGAGGCGCGGCGCGTTGACCCGGCACTGGCGATCGTGGCGTTCGACAAGGGCGGGTTCGCCTCGTACAGCCAGTGCGGCCTGCCCTACCTGATCGGCGGGGTGGTCGAGGAGCGGGGGCGGCTGATCGCGCGCACGGTCGCGGAGTTCGCCGAGCGCGACATCGCGGTGCGGCTGGGGCACGAGGTCACGGCGATCGACCCGGCCGGGCGCGCGGTGCGGGTGCGCGAGTTGGCGAGCGGCGCCGAGCGCGACGAGCCCTACGACCGGCTGCTGATCGCGACCGGGGCCTCGCCGGTCCGCGCGCAGGTGCCGGGGCTCGACCTCGACGGCGTCTTCCAGCTCGACGTAATGGAGGACGCGCTCGCCATCCAGGGCTACCTGCGCGAGCACGAGCCGCGCCACGCCGTCGTGGTCGGCGGGGGCTACATCGGGCTGGAGATGGCCGAGAACCTGGCGCGGCTGGGGCTCGAGGTGCGGCTGGTCCAGCGTGGCGACCAGCTCTTCTCCTCGGTGGACGTGGACATCGCCGCGCCGATCGACGAGGAGCTGGCGCGGCACGGGGTCGACGTCAGCCTCTGCGACAGCGTGCTGCAGGCTTGCCGTGGCGAGCACGGGCGGGTGATCGACGTGCATACCAGCCGGGGGAGGTGCGCGCGGACCTGGTGCTGCTGGCGACCGGCACCGCGCCGAACGCCGACCTCGCGCGGGCGGCGGGGGCGCGGATCGGCTTCGCCGGGGCCGTCGCGGTCGATGACCACCTGCGGACGAACCTGCCGGACGTCTACGCGGCGGGCGACTGCGCGGAGCACTGGCACCGGGTGACGCGCCGGCCGTTCTGGGTCCCGCTCGGCACCAACGCCAACAAGCAGGGGCGGATCGCCGGGCGCAACGCCGCCGGGGGGACGAGGCGTTCGCGGGGTCGTCGGCACGGCGATCGCGCGCGTCTTCGACCTGGCGATCGGGCGGACCGGCCTCAGCGAGCGGGAGGCCGGGCGGCTCGGCTACGACCACGTCGCCGTCACGATCGACTCGACCGACCACGCCGGCTACCTGCCCGACGCGGCGAAGCTGACCGTCAAGCTGGTGGCCGAGCGGGGGAGCGGGCGGCTGCTCGGCGGGCAGGCGGTGGGGTGGGGCGGGGTGGACAAGCGGATCGACGTGCTGGCGACCGCGCTCTACGCCGGCCTGACCGTCGAGGACCTGACCCGGCTGGACTTGGAATACGCGCCCCCGTTCAACAGCGTCTGGGACCCCTCTCCAGGTCGCGGCGACCTCCTTGCTGCGGAAGGGGAACGCGGGGGGTGAGCGGGCGCGGGGAGTGGGGCCGCCGGTTGAAACCGGCGTCTCAGGGGCCTATTGGCCACGAAGCACCCTGAAGGGCATGAATACCCCTGCGGGGCATGAACCCGCCGTCGCGGGCTGGAGCCGGAGCCAAGCCACGGGCGGCCATGGTGGACACCCGCCGTGGATCGGTGCCAACCCGACGACGGTTGGGGTTCGTGGCTCGCAGGTTCCCCAGCCGCGGCTTCAACCGTCAGCGCCTCTCCATCAATCCGCCCCCTCGGGGGCGACTCCCACGCGAAGAACCCCGTCGCACCGACGCTCCGCCGGACGATCTCGGTGGCGAGGCTGACGCGCTGCCCGGCATCGCACGCGCTGTAGAACTGCCGGGCGTGGCCGGCGAGGGGGGCATCGAGCGCGGCGAGCGCGCTGAGGAGTTCCTTGTGGCGCGGCTGCCATTGGCGGGCGTCCCAGAAGCGGTAGCGAACATCGATCGCCTCCTCGACCGCTCGGCAGAGCAGGGCGGCGCACCCCTCGGGGTCGGCCTCCGCGATGTCGAGCGCGTCTTCGAGCCAGGTCGCGACGGCGTACCGCGTCCGCAGCAGGAAATCGGCGGGGGATCCGGCCCGGCGGCGAGCACTTCGGCGGCCCGCGCCTGCAAGTCTCGCACCAAGCCGTTCGGGTCGTAGACCACGAACCCCGTTGCGAACATGTGCGCGGTGAGTGGGCGCCCGTCAATCCGCTCGCTCACGAAATAGCCTGCGATCCGCTCGGGCGGGTTGACGAAGATCTCGGCCGGCACGCCATTGAAGGATTGCTGCACACGCTGTCGCACCGGGTGGTGATGCAGGATGTGGAAGTCGAGGTCGCTCGCCGGCGCGGGATTGCCGCGAATGATCGTCCCGGCGACGATGATGCCGGCGGGCTCGAACTGGGAGAAGATGTAACTGACCGCCTCCCGGAGCGCCGTGCGATATGGCTCGGCCAGCGTCGGCCATCGGCAACCTTCCATCTTCTCCAATTCCCTCAGCGTTGGTCGCGGCGGAGCGTGCCGCTGTGTCAGCCGTAACGCTCCGGCGCGTGGCGCAGCGTCGCCCACTGCTCGGCGTCGTGGCCGTAGATCAGCGTCGCGCCGGTCCGCGCGGCCAGGTCTTGCACCTTGCGGGCGCTGGCCCGCGCGGCGTCTCGGTCGGCGTAGGCGCCCCAGTCGTCGGCGGCCAGTTGCGCGCGATTGTAGATGGCGTCGATCGCCAGGAGGAAGGGACCGTCCGCCGTCGTCACCAGCAGCGATTGGTGGCCGGGCGTGTGGCCGGTCGTGTCCAGCAGCCGCACGCCGGGCAGCAGCTCGACATCCCCCTCGACCAGTTGCCAGCGCAGGGCCGGGTTCCCGACGATCGCCCGCTCGCGCGGGTTGCCCGCGCGCGCCGCCTCCACCGCCGCCCGCTGCGCCACGACCGTCGCGCCGGGGAACGCGTCGAGCGCCCCGGCGTGGTCGAAGTGGAAGTGCGTGGCGACGACATGGCTCACGTCGTCCGGGTGGAGGCCGAGTTCCGCCAGCCGGTCGACGACATAGGCCCCGTCGGTGTCCACCGGGCGCATCCACGGGCCGAGATCCTCCGCGCCGGAGAGGACCGCGCGCGGCATCCCGGTATCGATCAGCACCGTCGCGCCGCCCGCCGCGGGGTCGCCGGCGCGGATCAGGTAGCCCGGCACGGGGATGCGGATGCGCCCCCCCGGCCCGCTCGCGGGCATGATCACCCGCCGGTCCATATCGAGATTGCCGAGGTCGAGCAGCGTGAGTTGGAGCATCGTTCATCACTCCTGATAGCATCACGGAAGCGTGGCGGGTTCCGCCGGGGCCGAGCCGCGGCCGGGCTCAGCGCACCTTCGCCGCCGCGTCAATCGCCGTGTCGACGGCGCGGACCAGCGCATCCACGTAGGCGTCGTGGGCGAGCCCGATCTGCCACTCACAGTCGAACAATTCGTCGGACACCGCGACGATCAACGCGGCGCGCGCGCCGCGCACCCGCGCCACGGCGAAGATCGCCGCGGCCTCCATCTCCACCACCGCGACACCGGCCTCGCGGTGGCGGCGGATTGCGCCGACCGTCTCGCGGAACGGCGCGTCGATCGTCCAGGACCGGCCGCGCGCCGGCGCCGCGCCCCGGGCCATCGCGCGCTCCTCCAGCAGTCGGGTGAGTTCCGGGTCGGCCGCCACCACCTCGTCGGCGGGCAGGTAGTGGTGCGACGTGCCGTCCTCGCGCTCGGCGCCCTCGACGATCGCGGTGCTGCCGATCGGCAGGTGTGGTTGCAGACTGCCGGCGGACCCGACGATCAGCAGGTCGCACGCCCCGCGCGCGATGCACTCCTCCAGGACGAGCGCGGCGGCCGGCGCCCCGACGCTGATGCGCGCGAGCGCCACCGGTATGCCCCCTACCGCGCCGACGGCGGGGTCGGACCCGCGAGAGTTACCGGCCTGGTTGCCCTCGGGGTGCGGCCCGGCGCATTCCAGCAGCCGCTCATAGGCCGCGCGCTGGAACGTCGCCACCAGCGTGGGGGGGAGCGCCCACTCTTCCGGCGTGAGGCCGCGCCGCCGGCGCGCGAACTCCGCGGCGCGCTCCGGGGTGACGAAGGGCTCCGAAGTCTCGAACGGCCAACTCACGGCGTTACCCTTCCCGCGCTGGACTTCGGCGCGTAGCCGAGAAGGACAGCCGGGCGGGCGATCCCGTCACCGCGCCGCGCGACCGGGCGGCGCGGATAGAGCCGCGCCATCGATCCTCCTCCCAGGTTAGCCCAACGCCGAGGCGCGTCCGCTCAATGCCACACCGCGCGCGATGTTGCTGCACTCGTCTGCCCTCCGCCCGGCTCTTGTGTGGTGGAGCCGGCAGGGCGGCTCGCCTCGGATCAGCGTCGTGATGAGGACACCCTCATAGTTCGACGACAGCGGCGTGGGCCAGGGTGGCGATCTCGTCGAGACGCTGGCTGTGCCACGGCTCCGCCACGCGCCCGTTGGTCAGGTACGAGAAGGAGACCCCTGTCTCCGGGTCGGCCCAGGAGTAGGAGGTGCCGACGCCGCCGTGGCCGAACGTGCCGGGCGACGCGGTGCTGCCCAAGCCGCGAATAGCGGGGGTGGCGCCGCGCAGATGGACGCCGAGGCCGCGGTGCATCGGCATGCCCATCCTCTCATCGACGCGCTCGCCCGTGTGGTTGCGGGTCGCGTACTGCACGATGCGTGGGCCGAGGATACGAACGCCATTGAGCGCGCCGAGTCCCAACAGCATCTGATAGAAGGCGACCAGGTCGACCGCGGTGGCGTACCCGCCGCCGCCGGGGATGCCGGCGCGCCAGATTGCCGGCTGGTTGCCGTCGGTGAGCGCCTCGTGCGCGCCGGGCGTGTCGGAGCCATAGATGAAGGCCAGTTGGCCGTGCAGCGCATCGGGAACCCCGACCCACAGCCGCTGGAGCCCGAGTGGCGCGGCGATCTGCTCGCGGATGTAGGCGCGGTAGTCCTGCCCGGTGGCGGCCTCGATCAGCGCGGCCTGGACCCAATGGGCCGCACCGCTGTGGTAGACCACGCGCGCGCCCGGCTCCCACTCCAGCGTGAAGTCGCAGACCGCCTCGCGGAGCAGCGCGTGATCCTCCCAGGCCGCCGGCGGCACGGTGGCACCCGGGAAGCCGGCCTGGTGCGTCAGCAACTGGTAGAGCGTGACCCGCCCTTTGCCGTGGCGAGCGAACTCCGGGAGGTATTCGGCCACCGCGTCATGGAACCGCAAGGCGCCGCGCTCGACCAACTGCCAGATGGCGCAAGAGACGATCGGCTTGGTCTGCGAGTAGAGCAGCCACAGTGTCCCGTCGCCGGCCGGCATGGCGGGTTGCTCGGCAGCCGCGAGGCGCGCCAAGCCGAAGGTGCGCGCGGCGACGAGCTTGCCGCGGCGCGCCATCGCCACCGCCGCGCCCGGATAGCGGCCAGCGGCGATGTGTCGCTCGATCTGTTCATACAGGCGTGCCAGCGCCTGCGGGTCGATCCCCAACTGCTCCGGACTGGCCGGCTGCAGCGCCGTTGTGGTCGTCGAGCCGGTGACCGCCATCGGTTCCCTCCAGCGGAGCGCGAGAGGAGATACAACTGCGCCATTGCCCGCGCTTGTCAGTCGGCGCCCTTGCGACGCCGCGCCGGGCGTTCGGCGGGGTCGTCAGGCCGCTCGTCCCTTCCCTTCCCAGGGTTGGGAGAGGGGGCCGGGGGGCGAGGGCGCCCGCCGCGCCGCGTGAGCAGGAGCCAGGAGGCCCATCCTCCGCGCTGCTTCCGCTTCAGCATGGCGATCAGCGGCAGCCGCATCGCCCGCCTCCTTTCGCCCCGCGCCGTCACCCCTGCAAGACCTGAGCGCTCTCGACGATCCGGCGGTCGGCCCGCGCCTGGCGCTGCGCGGCGCGGCGGATGCGGGTCGCGGGCGTCAGTTGGCGTTCGAGCGCCAGCAGCGCCGTGTTGACCAGCAGCGCCAGCCCGCCGACCAGGAGCGTCGCGGCCCAGATCTTGTCGTAGCGCGTCTGGCGCAGGCCGTCGAAGAGCAGCCGCCCCAGCCCGCCCGCGCCGAAGAGCGCGCCGATCGAGGCGATCGCGATCGCCACCACCGCCGCGATCCGCAGCCCGGCCAGGATGATCGGCAGCGCCAGCGGGAACTGCACCCGCCACCAGGTCTGCCAGCCGTTCATCCCCATCCCGCGCGCCGCCTCGATGATCGCCGGGTCGATCGACGCCAGCCCGGCCACGATGTTGCGCACCAGGATGACCTGGGTGTAGATCACCAGCGCGGCGATCACCGTGTTCTGGTTGAGCCCGAAGTAGGGCAGCAGCAGGATCATCAGCGCCAGGCTCGGGACGGTGTAGAGGATGCCGAGCGCGCTGATGACCGGCGTGGCGAGCCAGCGGTACCGCGCGATCAGGATGCCGAGCGGCAGCGCGACCGCCAGCGCGATCAGCAGGGCGATCGCGGTCATGCGCAGGTGTTCGAGCAGGAAACCCAGCACGATGTCCGGGTTCGCGCCGATGTAGGCGAAGGCGTCCCCGATCGCGCTCACGCCCGCGCCTCTGCCCGCGCCGAGGCGCGGATCTGGTCAAGCGTGATGACGCCGACCGCCCGGTCGTCTTCCAGCACCGTCAGCGCGGGCGCGCCGGTCCGCAGCAGGGTCGAGAGCGCGTGGCGCAGGTCGTCGAGCGTCCCGATCGTCGGCTCGCCGTTGAGGTGATAACCGGCGGGCAGGTCGCCCATCGCCGACTCGACGCGCAAGAGGCTGAGCTGGCGCACGATGTCCTCCGCCCCCAGGAGGTCGTAGACGAACTCGTCCGCGGGGTGGGTCAGGATCGCGAAGGGCGTGTCGTACTGCACGATCTTGCCGGCGCGCATGACGACGATCCGGTCGGCCAGGCGCAGGGCCTCCTCCACGTCGTGGGTGACGAAGAGGATCGTCTTGCGGACCTTGCGCTGCAAGCGGATCATCTCGTCCTGCAGCGTCTCGCGCGTGATCGCGTCGATCGCGCTGAACGGCTCGTCCATCAGGATCACGCCGGGGTCGGCGGCCAGCGCGCGCGCCAGCCCGATCCGCTGCTGCTGGCCCCCGGAGAGCTGCGCGGGGTAGCGGTCGCGGTACTCCGCCGGCGGCAGATCGATCAGGGTCAGCAGTTCGTCGATCCGCGCGTCGGTCTTCCGCCGGTCCCAGCCGAGCAAGCTGGGCACCACCGCGATGTTCTGCGCCACGGTCATGTGCGGGAAGAGGCCGGTCTGCTGGATGACGTAGCCGATCTGCCGGCGCAGCTCGGTCACCGGGAGCTGGCGGATCTCGGTATCGTCGATGAAGATCCGGCCGCCGGTCGGCTCGTAGAGGCGGTTGACCATCTTCAGGAGGGTGGTCTTGCCGCACCCGGACGGCCCGAGCAGGACGACGAACTCCCCCGCCCCGACCTCGAGGCTGCAATCGTCGACCGAGGGCCGGGGATTGCGCGGGAACTGCTTCGACACATGCTCGAAACGGATCGCCTTCACGGCGGGCGCCTCCCTTCGGTCGGCGGGTCGAAGGTCGA
>JAUJMV010000012.1:86630-167211 GCA_030446685.1 Thermomicrobiales bacterium
GACCTTCGACCTTCGACCCCTTACTTCTTGATCAGCCCTTCCTGCTGCAAGAACTCGCGGGCGACCGTGGCCGGCTCCTTCTTGTTGGCGGTGACCTCGTTGTTGAGGCGCCGGGCGACCTCGTTGGTCAGCTTCGGCGCCAGCTTGTTGAGCGTCTCGGCCACCTGCGGGTTCTGGTCGAGCACTTGCTGGCGCACGATCGGGGCGATCTGGTAGGGCGGGAAGAAGTTGGTGGTGTCCTGGAGGATGACCAGGTTGTTGGCGCTGATCTCGCCGTCGGTGGCGAACGCGACCGCCGCCTCGACCTGGCCCTGGAGCAGCGGCTGGTACTTGAGGTTGGGGTCGACCGACTTGTACTCCTGGAGCTGGAAGGGGCCGAACTTCTCCCGCATCCCCGCCAGCCCGTCGGGGCGCTCCTGGAACTCGGGCGGGCCGGCCATGCGGATCTGGCTCGCCTTGGCGACGAAGTCCTGCAGGGTCTTGACGCCGAGGCGGTTCGAGGTTTCCTGCGTCATCGCGATCGCGTTGCTGTTGTTCATCGGGGCCGGCTCGAGGACGGCCAGGTTGTGGAGCTGCTTGTACTCGTCCTTGACCACGGTGAAGACCTGCCGCGGGTCGCTGCTCGGCCCCTTCTTGAGGATGGTCAGGTAGGCGGTGCCGGTGTACTCGGCGTAGACGTCGATCTGGCCGTCCTTGATCGCGTTGAACAGCACCTGCTCGGTGCCGAGGTTCAGCTTGCTCTTGTCGACCTTGAAGCCGGCGTCCTCCAGCATGAAGCCGTACATGTGGCCAAGCAGTTCCGCCTCGGTGAAGCCTTTCGAGGCGACCCGGATTGTCGTATTACTGTTGCTGTTGCCGCCGCCACTGCCGCCCTCGCTGGTGCCGCAGGCCGCCAGGGTCGGCAGCAGCAGCGCCAGGAGCAGCGTGATGGACCAAACGCGCGAGCGTCGCATCGGCGTATTCCTCCTCATCGGATTCCACCCCTCATCGGGTTATCACCCGCCGTCGTCGTCTTCAGTTGTGCGTCGGTGGCCGCAAGCGGCAGTCCTATGGCACCGGGCGCCCTCCCTCCCTCCGCGGCTTCCTCGTCCTAGCCGGTCGGCGGCTGTAACGCGCGCTGCACGGTCCCTATTCCGATCTCCGCGGCGATCGCCAGGAGCGCCACCGGGATCGCGCCGACCAGCAGGATGGCGTTATTGAGCGTGGCGAACCCCAGCGTGATGAAGGTGCCGAGGCCGCCGCCGCCGATGAAGGCGGCCAGGGTGGCGCTGGCGATCACCTCCACGGCGGCGGTCCTGATCCCCGCGACGACCACCGGCAGCGCCAGGGGGAACTCGACGCGCCGCAGCACCTGGCCCGGCGCCATCCCCATTCCCGCCGCCGCCTCGCGGATCGCCGGGTCGATCTTGCGGAAGGCGGCGTCGGTGTTGATCAGGATCGGCGGGAGCGCCAGGATCGTCAGCGCGATCAGCGCCGAGGCGCGCGACAGGCCGAAGTAGGGGATCGCCAGGAAGAGGATTGCCAGGCTGGGGATCACCCGCAGCCCGTTGAAGGCGTTGATGAACGTCACCGCCGCCAGCCGCGAGCGCGAGGTCAGCACGCCGAGCGGGACGCAGACGGCGATCGCCACGCCGAGCGCCACGGCGACCAGCAGGAGATGCTCGCCCAGCGCATTCAGGAGCTGGCCGGGGCGCGCGGCGGCATATTGGTAGGCTTGCGCGAGATCGTCCATCCTCTTCGCCATTGTTGTGGCCGGTGGATAACGGGCGGCCCCGGCGCGGGGGCGCGCGGTGCCGGTGGGACACAGCACGCGTATTCTAACACGTTGCGGTGCGCAGGGTCGGCGGATTGCGTGGTTCGTGGTTTGTCACCATTTTGCCCTGTGCCGTTTCTTGGTGCGGGATCGCGCGCCGCCGCCTCACGATGCGGCCGGCACTGGCCCCCGCCGCCCCTCTACGCGCATCGCGGGGGCGCGAGTCGTCGTCGCAAGCGGTGAGCGCGGCGGCGGAGGCGGCGCGGTTGCCGCGGGGGTGGTTGTCTGCCGGGGCTACCGGGCCAGCCTGGCGGGCGTGCCGCTCAGCGGGGGACGCGCTCCGGCGCCGGGGCGGCGCCGCGCACCAGGACGGCGTTGACGAGGAAGGCCACGGCGAGTAGCAGCAGGCCGAGCGCGATCGCCCGCGCGAACTCGCCGCGCTGCACTTCCAGCGCGATCGCCGTCGTCATCACGCGCGTGGAGTCGAGGAATTCGCCGCGCACGAAGTTGCCGCCGACCATCAGCGAGGCGCCGACCTCGGAGATCGCCCGCCCGAAGGCCGCCGCGACCGCCACCAGTACCTGCGGCCGCGCGGCCCGCACGACCTCCCAGGCGACGCGCCGCTCGGTCGCGCCGTCAGCCCGCAGCGCGCCGACCAGATCGCCGTCGAGGAGGCCGAGGGCGGCGCGGGTCAGCCCGGCGGCGAGCGGCGCGGCGACGATGAACTGGGCGAGGATCATCGCCGCCGGGGTGTAGATCAGCGCGAGCGGCCCGAGCGGGCCACTGCGCCAGAGCAGGAGCGAGACCCCCAGGCCGACGATCACCGGCGGCAGCCCCATCCCGGTGTTCACCAGCGCCGCGACGAGCCCGCGACCCGGGAAGCGCCGCAATGCCAGGGTCACGCCGACCGGCACGCCGACGAGCGCGGCCAGGAGCGTCGCCAGCCCGGACACGAAGAGCGACAGTCCCACGATCCGCAGCGTCGCGGCGTCCCCGCGCGCCAGCAGGCGCAGCGCGTCCGCGAACCCCTCCCGGATCAGGTCCATGGGGGCCGTGGGGCGCGGGCCGTGGGCCGGGGCCGATGAGGCGTGGGGCGAGTGACGGGCAATGGCGCCCGCCGGCGCCGGTTGCCGGGGCGCGTGGTGGTCGGCGCGAGGCCGGCCTCCGTACCGTGCGGCCCATGCCCCGCGCCACACATCCCGCGGCCCTCAGTCCCGCGGGTCATTCAGGCCGCAACTGTTGCCGGCGCAGGGGGTGAAGAGCGACTGCCCGTAGCGCTCGCGCCCGAACTCGCCGATGAACTGCTGCGTCTCCGGGGCGAGGAGGAAGTCGCTGAAGGCCCGCGCGCCGGCCGCGTTGACGGCCGGATGGCGCGCGGGGTTGACCGCGATGACGTGGTAGACGTTCAGCAGGCGCTCGTCCCGCTCGGTCAGGATGTCGAGGTCGACGCGGTCCTTGAACGACAGGTAGGTGCCGCGGTCGCTGATCGTGTAGGCGCGGCGCTGGTCGGCGATTTGCAGGGTCTGGCCCATCCCGCCCCCCGACTCGACGTACCAGCCCTGGCCCCGCGGCGCGATCCCCGCCTCGCGCCACAACCGCAGTTCGAGCTGTTGCGTGCCGGAACCGTCGCCACGGCTGATGAAGGCGGCGCCCCAGGCGGCGATCCGCCGCAGCGCCGCCAGCGCATCGGGCGTACCCCTGATTCCCGCCGGGTCCTCCGCCGGGCCGACGACGACGAAGTCGTTGTACATCACCAGCCGCCGGTCGATCCCCGCGCCCGAGGCGACGAACTGGCGCTCGTTCTCCGGCGCGTGGGCCAGGACGACGTCTGCCTCGCCGCGCTGCCCGAGGGCGATCGCCGCGCCGGAGCCGACCGAGACGGTCTTGACCGCGTAGCCGGTCTGCCGCTCGAAGCGGGGGATCAACTCGTCCAGCAGCCCGCTGTCTTGCGTGCTCGTCGTCGTCGAGAGGATCAGGTCCCGCAGGCCGCCGGCGCGGGGGATCGGGGTCGGCTGCGCCGCGGTCGCCGGTCGCGCCGTCCCCGCGGGCGATGCCGCCGCGGTCCTGCCCGCCGCTGTCCCAGCCGGGGCGTTGGTCGCCGGCGCCGCGCCGCCGCAGGCCGCGAGCAGCAGCGGCAGGATGACGGCGAGCGTCAGCGGCCACCGGTGCGGGTGCAACATGTCACCCCGCCTCGCCACAAGAGCCTCCCTCCGACCGCCGATCGCCCGCCACAGCTCGATTCACCGCGCCGTCCGGCAAGGAATTATCACACGGCTGCCGCTGGAATTGCCACCGGTCGCGAAGGGGAGGCGGGTGTCGCGGGGGGTCAGCCCTCGGCGTCGAATGCGGCGCGGAAACGCGCGGCGACCCACTCGTCCAGCCCGGCGCTGAACGCGCGCCAGCGGCGCACCAGGTCGCGGCCCTCGGCCGTCAGCCGGCTGCCGCCGCCCGCCGCGCCGCCGCTCTGCGTGGCGACGAGCCGGACGCCGAGGTTCCGTTCGATCTCGCGCAGTTTGTAGAGGGCCGTGCGGTACGGCACCGCGAGGCGCTCGGCGGCCTTCGCCAGCGAGCCGGTCTCCTCGATCCCCTCCAGCAGCGCCACGCGCCATTCCGAGAGGGCGATCTTCCCCTCGCTCTCCAGCCACAGCTTGGCGCGCGGCTCCAGGGGACGATCCGCTGTCGCGCCGTTCGATCCCCTCGCGATTGCCTGGCGCATACGCAGCCTCCGGGCCTGCTATGCCGTCCGGGAGCCTATCGCGGCTCGGCGTCAGGGCGTGAGGCAGCGCCCTGGCGGGCGGCGCTCGGCGGGTCCAGCAACAGATCCATCCCGAGGAGATCGGGGCGCCGGACGCCGATCCGGTCGAGGAGCGGCCCGACCTCCTGAAGCCGGCGCAGCAAGGCGAAGAGGTCTCCCTTCTGGTCCGGTGTCAGATCTCCCTCGTAGTAGTCGCCGATGAGCTGGGCAACGCCGCCCATGTAGTTCGACCACTCGGCCGCGAAGCTGGCGCGCTCGCCGTCGGCCAGATCCGGCCACTCGGCGGCGGTCTCGGGAACCTCCGCGACCATCGCGGCGATGTCGCTCAAGTCGTGGGTATTGCGGATCTGGCGGTCACTCAGGCGCCCGCCGGTACGCGCAGCCATCGTCGGTCTTCCCTCTCCGATTGTTCGAGTTGGGGCAATCCCCCGCGCAACTGGTACGCTGTCGTCCAGTGTCCCGTCGGTAAGCGATAGTCTACCATCAACCAGTCGCGGCCTCGCGGGCCGCGCAGTTCGCGCGATTCGCGCACCACCGTCAATTGCCAGACCCCTTGGAAGCGGCTGACCAGCACCCCGCTTTCGGGGTCCGCGATCACCGCCTGGATGCTGGCGACGTAGCCCGCCAGGGTGGCGTCGGTCGGCCATTCTTCCTGGACGACCACATGCCGCAAGTAGTGGATCTCCGCCGGCGGCAGCCGGTCCCCGGTTCGCACCCGGCCGCCATCCGGGCGGGGCGCGCCCACGAGGTTGCCCCGCGCCCGTTCCAGGGCGTGTGGATCGAACCCGGCCCGCGCGACGTGCCGCAGCACCCCGGCCAGCTCCTCCGGCGCGAGATCGCGGCGGGGAGCGGTGGCCGCGTCGAGGATCAGCCGGTGCGCGTCCCGCTCCGCCCGTCCGGCGCCCGGCCGAGTGGCGGCGGCAACGAGGCGGTCCAACTCGGCACGCCGGGCATCAGGCTCCCGGCTCATGCGCCGCCTCCCGCGCGTCGAAGGCGGCGAGGACGGCGGCGTAGGCGGCGGCGATCGCCGGCAGCACGCTCTCGCGCCCCCCACCGCCGTTGAGGCCGCGGATGCTGCCGATGTCGGCGCGGGTCAGCCGCTCGGTCAGCGCGGCGAGCCGGCGCGTGCCGAAGAGCGCCGCCGCCTCGTCCGCGCCGATCCGCCCCTGCGCCACCCGCCCGAGGGCGTCGTGCGCGGCGATGATCGCCAGCGCGTCGGCCCGCTGCTCCGCGGTCAGGGGGAAGTCGGCGAGGTAGGGCGGGGCGAGTTCCGCCGACTCGATCGCGTGCCGCACGTTGAAGGCGTCGAGCAGCTTCCCGATGTCGTGGAGGACCGCCGCCGCGCGCAGGGTGCGCCGGTCGGCCTCGTCCAGCCCGCCGGTGTCGAGCAGCGCCAGCATCTCGAGCGTGTGCTCGACCGGGTCGGTGGTGCGCCCGAGGTCAGGATGGAAGTGGGGGCGGTGCTGGCGCAGCCCGCGCAACCCCGGGAAGTTCGCGTACAGATAGCGCGCGATCCGCGGCCCGCGCGCCGCGAATGCCGCGTCGTCGGGCGCCTCGAGCGCGAAGGTCGGTAACAGGCGGCTCGCCGGCCTCGCGGGCTGCTCCCCCACGCCGTCCTCGGTCCTCAGTCCTCAGTCTCGTCGCCGCCGCGCAGGAAGTCCGGCGACTTATAGGCCGGGTCGGGATACTGATAGAAGCCGCGCCCGGTCTTCACGCCGAGGTCGCCGCGCGCGACCCGCTCGGTGAGGACCGGTGGCGGCAGATCGGACGGGTCGCCGCTCTCGCGCGCGTAGTGCTCCTCGATGTCCCGGACCACATCGAGACCGATCTCGTCCATCAGCCCGAACGGCCCCTGCGGCGTCTGGTACATCGTCATGAAGGCGCGGTCGACGTCCTCGTGCGAGGCGACACCGCTGTCGACGACCTTGAGCGTCTCCTTCTTGATCGCGCGCCAGACGCGGTTGAAGATGAAGCCGGTGCTCTCCCGGCGCACGCGCAGCGGCAGCAGCCCGATCCGCCGCCCGAACGCCAGCAGCGCCGCGATCGTCTCCGGCGTGGTGGCGCCACCGCCGCCCACCTCGACCAGCGGCTTGTCCCAAACCGGGTTGTAGAAGTGGAAGTTGGCGCACTGGCCGGGGCGCGCGGTGGCGTCCTCCAGGAGGCTGATCCGGATCGAGGAGCTGTTGGTCGCCAGGATCGCGCCCTCGCGGCAGTACTCGTCGAGCTGGCCGAGGACCGCGCGCTTCAGCTCCACGCGCTCCGGCACCGCCTCGATCACCAGGTCCGCGTCGCGCACCGCCGCGCCGAGGTCGGCCTCGTAGCGCAGGTGCGCGGCGACGACGTCCGCGGGCCAGTCCTCCGCCGTCGCCAGCCCCGCCGCGAGCCAGCCCCGGATCGTCCCCGCCTGTGCCCGTCGCGCGAGGGCCAGCGCCGCCGGGTCGGCGTCGTAGACCGCCACCGGCACCCCGTGCCGCGCGATCTGCAGCGCGATCTGCCGGCCCATCGTCCCCGCCCCGATCACCGCCACCCGTTCGATCCGCTCCATCCCGCCGTCCTCGTCACCTCACCCGGCGACTCGCCCGCCCCGCGCCCGCGCCCCCGCGGCCCCCCGCCGCGATCCCCGGTGGAGGAGCATTATTGCGCGGCGGGCGCGCGGAGGCAATCTCCCGCGCGCGGAGCGGCCGCCACCTCCAGACCTCGCGCTGTCGGGGGGAGGCCCGGACGTGGGCGGGGGCGGGCGGACACCACGCATCGCGCGCTCGTGCGATGTGGCACCCGGCCTCCCAATCGGGTACAGTCACGCGTGGGGTGGGTCGTGGCGCGACGGGGAGACGGGGGTGATGTGGAAGGCGAAGCTGTTCGGATCGTTGCCGACCCTGCTCGATTTCGTCAACGGACACGGGCTGGAGCATCACCAGTTCAAGGTCGCGGTGGTGCTGCCGCGCGCCTGGCAGCGTCGAGGCGGGCCGCGCTACTACCTGATTTACCGCGCCCACGAGCCGGAGCCGATTCTGGCCGGCGCGAGCGAGGCCGAACTGGGCAAGCGCATCCCGATCGACGAGGAGACCGCGGTGGACCGCGCCGCCGAGATCATCCACAACGCGCAGCACCGCGACGATCCCCGGCGCGCCGCCGACCCCGACAAGCCGCGCTGATGGCCGCCTCGCGTCCCGCGCGCGTCGGGATCGACGCCCACCTCCTCTCCTTCGCGGCTTCCTACCGCCAGGCCGGCGTCAGCCGCTATATCGCCGAGCTGCTGCGCGCGTTCGCCGCGGAGGCGGCCCCCCCCCGCCCCCCAACGTTGGTAGGGCGCGTAGACCGGGTGGCTCCCCCCAACGTTGGGGGGGGGGGGGCGCCCGCGCGCGCGCGCCCGGCGCCGGCGCCGGGCCGGCGCGCCCGCCGCCGGGGTTCGCGCCGGGGGGCGGGGTGCGCTGGCGCCACAGCCGCCTGCCGACGGCCCGACCGCCGGTGCGGATCGCCTGGGAGCAGGCGGCCGGACCGCTGGCGGCGGCGCGCGAGCGGCTCGACCTGCTGCACGGGCCGGTTAACGTGCTGCCGCTCCTCGCGCCCTGCCCCGGCGTGGTCACCGTCCACGACCTGGCCTTCCTGGCGCACGCCGAGGCGTTCCACCCGGCCAAGCGGCGCTACCTGACCCTGGCGACCGCGCTCTCGGCCCGCCGCGCCGCGCGGGTGATCGCGGTCTCGGCCGCCACGCGCGACGAGCTGGTGCGGCGGCTCGGCGTGCCGGCGCGCAAGGTGACGGTTGTCCACAACGCCGCCGATCCGGCCTTCCGCCCGCTCCCCGCCGCGGAGGTCGCGCGCTTCCGCGCGGCGCAGGGGCTGTCGGCGCGGGTCGTCCTCGCCGTCGGCACCCTGGAGCCGCGCAAGAACCTGACTGGCCTGCTCGACGCCTTCGCGCGGCTGGCGCCGGCGACCGACGCCGAGCTGGTCGTCGTCGGCGGCAAGGGCTGGCTCTACGACGCGGTCTTCGGCCGGCTGGAGCGGCTGGGGCTGGCCGGGCGGGTGCGGTTCGCCGGCTACGTCCCGGATGATCAACTCCCGCTGTGGTACAATGTCGCCGAGGTATTCGTCTATCCCTCGCGTTACGAAGGCTTCGGCCTGCCGCCGCTGGAGGCCCTGGCCTGCGGGACGCCGGTGGTGACGAGCGATACCTCGTCCCTGCCGGAGGTCGTCGGCGACGCCGCCCTGTTGGTCGATCCCGACGACCCCGCCGCCCTCGCCGCCGCCCTGTCCCGCCTGCTCGCCGATCCCGCCCTCCGGGCGGCGCTGCGCGAGCGCGGCATCCGCCGCGCCGCCGACTTCTCCTGGTCGCGCACCGCCGCCGCCACGCGCGCGGTCTACGACGCGGTGCTGGCGGAGAGGGGAGGGCGGAAGGCCGGAGGCCGGAGACCGAAGGCGGCGGACTAGACGGCGTACGATGGGCGGCACGGCCTCTCCACGATCATTTCGCCCCACGGCCCTTGCCCCTCGCCCTCGTCCACTGGGAAGGAGTCTCCTGCCGCATGATCCGGCGACGATTCGTCCGCCGCCCGCTCTGCCTCTTCCTGGCGCTGTACCTGCTGCCGGCGCTGGCCGGCTGCGCCCAGCTCGCGCCGGTGCGAGTCGATGCCTCCGGCACGCCGCTCGCCACGGCCGAGGCGCGGCCCCAGCAGCGCCCGACGCCGGTCCCAACCGTCCCCGGCCCGCCCGCGCCGACGCCGATCGCGCCGATCGCTGACCTCGTGCCGGGACGGACGATCGCCTTCGTCTCCGACCGCGGCGGGCGGATCGATCTCTGGCTGCGCGACATCGACCCGGTGGCGCCGCGGCTCCGGCGCCTGACCAACGACGCCGCGATCGAGATGTTCCCGATCTGGTCGCCCGACGGGACGATGCTGGCCTACGTGGTCGAGGACGAGCACGAGGTGCGCAACCTCTGGGTCCTCGATCTGCGGACCGGCCGCCACCGGCAACTGACGCGCGAGGAGCCGCCCTTCAACGTGCGCCGTGCGGTCTGGCTGCGCGGCGGGCGGGCGCTGCTGTACGACACCGGCAAGCTCTTCGATCGGCGGCCCGAACTACGCGTCGTCACGAGCGAGGGCAGCCCGCTCGCCCCCCTGGTCCCGGCGGGCGACAACGTGATCTTCGACTGGTCGAGCGACGGCGAGACGGTGATCTGCGCCATCGCCCCGCCCCTCGGCGAGCCGAAGATCGTCGTGGCGGAGGCGACGCCCGGCACGACGCTGCGCCCTGCGGCCGGCGACCCGGTCGGCTTCGCGGTCGAGTTGTCGCCCGACGGGCGGTACGCCACGTTCAGCGCGCCGCCGCTGAGCGACGAGCAGAGCGCTTGGATCCTGGAGGTCGCGACGGGGAAGACGTGGGAGTTGAACAAGGAGGTCAAGGGGCGGCGCTACGACCACGATTTTGCCTGGTCGCCCGACGGTCGCCTGGCCTTTGCCCACAGCTCCGCCGGGGTCACGGACGGGGAGGGGCGGCTGACGTTGGTGGTCTCGCGCCAGCGTCTAACCTACGGCAGCGCCGACGCCGCGCCGCAGTGGTCGCCCAACTCGGGCCAGCCGCCCCTGCCTCGGCGCCGACGTGCCTGGTCGCCGGCCTGGCTGCCGAGCCCGCCGCGCGTGGCGGAGGCGACGATCGCCGACGTGGCGAATCCTCGATGTCGGAGCGGTACGCCACTGACGGTCGCGCCGCCGCTGAGCGGACCAAGCCTGGTCTGACGCGACTGGCAGTGCTCAACCGCGGCCTCGGCGACGCACGATTTCGCCTGGTCGCCCGACGGCCGCCTGGTCGCCCGACGGGCGCGGCGATCGCCTACCGGCCTCATCCGACGCGCAGGTCGCGCGCCGACGGCAGCGCCGACGCCGCGCCGCAGTGGTCGCCCGATGGTCGCTGGATCGCCTATCTCTCCGACGCGCAGGAGCCGAACCCGGCCGAGTCGGATATCTGGATCATCAGCGCCGACCCTCCCTTCGGGGAGAAATACAACCTGACCGGCGCGACGGAGGGGCAGCCGTCGAACGGCAACAACTGGTCGCCGGCCTGGCTGCCGCAGCCGCGGGAGGCCGCGCGTGGCGGTTGAGCGGCCGGGCACCGTCGCGGCGCTCGGCGAGTTCGCGCTGATCGACCGGCTCGCCGCGGTCCTGGCCGAGGCCGGCGCGGCGGCTGCGCCCGAGCTGCTCGGCATCGGCGACGACGCGGCGGTCTGGACCCCCACGCCCGGCGCCCGCGGCGTGATCACCACCGACAGCCTGATCGCCGGGGTCCATTTCCGCCTCGACTGGACCGGCTGGCGCGACCTGGGCCACAAGGCGCTGGCGGTCAACCTGAGCGATGTCGCGGCGATGGGCGCGCGGCCCCGCCTGGCGGTCGTCTCGCTCGGGCTGACCGGCGGGGAGGCGGTGGCCGATCTCCTCGACCTCTACCGCGGCCTCGGCGCGCTCGCCGCCCGGCACGGGGCCGTCGTCGCCGGGGGCGACGTGGTCGCCTCGCCCGACCGCCTCGGCCTCCACGTCACGGTCGTCGGTGAGAGCTGGCCCGACGCCGGGGGGCGGCTGCTGACGCGCGACGGGGCGCGGCCCGGCGATCTGGTGGCGGTCAGCGGGCCGCTCGGCCTCGCCGCCGCCGGCCTGCGCCTGCTGCTCGACGGGGGGCGGCCGGCCGCGGCCGGGGACGGCGCGCTGCTGGCCGCGCACCACCGCCCGGAGCCGCGCGTCGCCTACGGGCGGGCGCTGATCGAGGCCGGGGCGAGCGCGGCGATCGATCTGAGCGACGGGCTGTGGGGCGACCTCGCCCGGCTCTGCGCGCGCAGCGGCGTCGGCGCGCGGATCGACGCGGCGGCGCTGCCGGTCCCGGACCGCGTGCGCGATCGCTTCCCGGACGCCTGGCTCGACCTGGCGGCGCGCGGCGGCGAGGACTACGAACTCCTCTTCACCCTCCCCCCCGCCGCGCTCGAACCGCTACGCGCGCGCTGCGCCGCCGCCGATCTCCCCGCCCCCGCGGTGATCGGCGCGATCCGCCCCGCGCCGGCGTCCGGCGCGCCGATCGTCCTGCGCCGGCCGGACGGGGCGGAGGAGCCGGTGGTCGGCGGGGCGTTCGACCACTTCGGGACGTAGGCGTGCGCCGACCGCCAGCGGGGCTTCCGAGGGCGCTGTGTTTTGCCGGTCGCGGCGGGCCGGTGACTGAAGTCGCGCCCCGCTCGGCAGGGAAGGGACCACGACGAGGAGGGATGCCGTGCTATCTCGTCTGCACCCGCGCGTGAAGGTTCCACGTTGTGTGCCCGCTCGTCTGCCTGTCCGGCACACTGAAGCCTGGACGCTTTGCGGGAGAGGATAAGCGGCGGGTCGGGTGGTGTCGGTGATAGCCGACGGCGCCGGCCCGTTGAGACCCTCAACCCGAATTTCGTTCCGTTGGTCGTCGAGGGTCAGGTATCGTTGCAGGGCATATGCAGTATCAAACACTTGAGGATGTGCTTGACGCTAATGCGCAAGGCCGCCTCCGGGAGTGGCTCATCGAGTACCTGCAGCACGAAGGGGGCAACCCCGGCCTTGCCAAGCATATTCTCGAGCGACCCGCCGCCATGCTCCGCCTCGCGGAGTACCCGATTGGCGGACTACAGCGTCTGATTGGACCCGAAGACGGTATGCTCTGGCAGGAAGATGGGACTACCTGGGAGCGTAGGGTGACGGGGTTTCTCCGTAATAGCCGTCGCCCACGGACGGCGTACAACCTCGCCATCGTCCGCCGCGGCGATGCCGCGGCGATCGGCTGGATCGGCGCCGGCCGCCCGCGCGACAGCGTCCTCGGGGACCAGGATTTCGGCTACGCGCTCAATCGGCAGTCCTGGGGCTGTGGCTATGCGACCGAAGCGCTCCGAGCGTTGGTCGCGTACCTCTTCGAGCACGGCGGCGCACGGAAGATTTCCGGCGAGTGTGTCGGGCCAACCCTGCTTCCGCACGGGTGATGGAAAAAGCCGGGCTGCAGCTCGAAGCCCGCTGGCAAGTACCCGCCCCCGCCAGCGGCCAGCCTGAGGAACGATTGCGCTACGCGATCGTGCGTGGAGAGTGGTTGGCGCAGCGTAACCCATGACGCAGAGGAAGTTGACAACGAATCTCCCCCGATCCCACCCCCACCGATGAACTGCCTGGGTGGGCATGCCCGCCACGCGCCCGCTGCGGCGGATCGTGTTGCCGGCTCATGCCGCGGCCAGGTGGGGGAGCGGCGGTGCGGTCGCTGCGCCACCGCCGATCTCCACGCCCCGGCCGCCCCGCGCCCGCACCCGGCCCGGCGATCGCGCTGCGCCGGCCGGACGGGACAGGGGAGCCGGTGGTCGGTGGGGCGTTCGACCACTTTGGGGCGTAGGGCGTTCCCGAACAACCGGCGCCGCCGCGAGCATTGTGCGGAGGCACCGCCAACCCGGTTAGGCACCCGTGTCCCAGGAACCTCTCCCCCCAACGTTGGGGGGCTGGGGGGCGCCCCGTTGCGGGAGGACGCGGTCCAATGAGTGACGCCTTATGGTTTCCCCTGGTACACTACAATGCAGTCAGGAGGCCGGGGCCGCGTGTGTGGCCCCGGCCGGGGTTCGCGGTTGGCGGGCGGGCGGACAGGGGCGGCGGGATGGGTGAGGCGCGGGCGGTGACGGGGCGCGGCCGGCGCCGGCGCTCGATTTCATCAGCCATAGCCCCGAGCAGACGCGGCGGGTCGGGCGGCGGCTGGGGCAGCACGCCCGCGGCGGGGATCTATTCCTGCTGAGCGGCACCTTCGGCGCGGGGAAGACGCTGCTGACGCAGGGGCTCGCGGCGGGGCTGGGGGTCGCCGAGAAGGTGAACAGCCCCAGCTTCACGCTGGTCAACGAGTACGCGGGGCGCGACGCCGCGGGCCGACCGGTGCGGCTCTACCACGTCGATCTCTACCGCCTGGAGACCGCCGCCGACGTCGCCTCGGTCGGCCTCGACGAGTACCTGGCCGATCCGGACGGCGTCTGCGCGATCGAGTGGCCGGAGCGGATCGTCCCGCCGCCGACCGACGACGCGCTGCTGATCGCGCTCGACCCGGTGAGCGAGACGAAGCGCCGCCTGCGGCTGATCCCCTACGGCGCGCGACCGGCGACCCTGCTGGGCGAGGTCAAGGCGGAGGCGTTCGGTGTCGACCGCTGAGGCTCCGCTCCTGGCGATCGACACCTCGACGCTGCAGGCCGGGCTGGCGGTGTACGGGGAGGACGGCCCGCTCGCCGAGCTCACCTGGCCGGCGGGGCGGGCGCAGACGGCGGCGCTGCTCGACGCGATCGACCGGCTGCTGGCGCTGGCCGGCCTGCGGGCGACCGATCTCGGCGCGGTGGCGGTGGCGACCGGCCCCGGCTCGTTCAACGGGCTGCGGGTGGGGCTGAGCACGGCGAAAGGGCTCGCCTTCGCCCGCGGGCTGCCGCTGATCGGGATCCCGACCCTCGACGCGACCGCCTACCCGCACATCGGGGCCGGGCGACCGGTGCGCGCGGTCCTGGCCGCCGGGCGCGGGCGGCTGGTGAGCGCGCTCTACCGTTGGCAGGGCGACAGTCCACCGTACGGCCTGCGGCGGGCGGGCGAGTACGAGAACACCTCGCCGGAGGGCCTGGCGGCGCTGATCGTCGAGCCGACGATCCTCTGCGGCGAACTCGACGGCGCGACCGCCCGGACCCTGGCGACCCTCGCCCCGGTGGCGCGGATCGCCGCCCCGGCGCTGCGCCCACGCCGCCCCGGCTCCCTGGCCGAGTTGGCCCGCGAGCGGGCGCGGCGGGGCGACTACGACGACCCGGCCCTGCTGGAGCCGGTCTATCTGCACGGACCGGGCGGACAGGCGGGCAGGCAGGCAGGCGGACAGTGAACGGAGGCGATGCCGTGCCTTTTCCTATGAAACGTTCCTGTCGCCTGGCGGACTGCTCGCGCGCCGATCTGCCCGCCCTCGACCTGCGCGCCCGTCCGCCCGCCCGCCTCTCCGCCTATCACAAGGACTAGCGCGTCGTGCCATACTACATTGAGCCGATGCAGCAGGAAGACGTGGCCGAGGTGAGCCAGGTGGAGCGGCGGTGCTTCTCCAACCCCTGGCCGAGCAGCGCGTACCGGCGCGAGCTGCGCAATCCCAACCAGAATTACTACGTCGTGGCGCGCTGGCGCGATCCGCGCGCCCCGACGCCGCCCCCCGCCGAGGAGCGTGCCCGCCCCGCCCTCGGGCTGCTGCCGTTCGTGCGCCGCGCCGACCCGGCCGCGACGAAGGGGCCGATCCTCGGTTTCGGCGGGATGTGGATCATGCTCGACGAGGCGCACATCACCACGATCGGGGTCGTCCCGGAGCAGCGCGGGCGGTCGCTCGGGGAGGCCCTCTTCGTGGCGCTGCTCGACGAGGCGCAGCGGCGGCGGGCGCGTTGGGTGACGCTGGAGGTCCGCGTCTCCAACGCGGGGGCGCAGGCGCTCTACGAGAAATACGGCTTCACGCGCCAGGGCGTGCGCAAGCGGTACTACAGCGACAACGGCGAGGACGCCTACATCATGTGGTCGCCGCCGCTGACCGACCCCGCGACCCGCGAGCAGTACCGCGAGTTGCGCGCCGCCCTGGGGCCGAAGCTGGCGCGCTGGCACGACTCGCTGGAGGAGGCGGATCGGCGGATTGGCGGGCAGGCGGGCCGCTACGTGGGAAATGGGGAATGATGGACCCCGCCCTCGCTATCTCCGCCCATCTCCGTTCACTGCCCACCTGCCCGCCTGCCCGACCGGGGGAACGATGACCACGATCCTGGCGCTCGAGACGTCCTGCGACGAGACGGCCGCGGCGGTGATCCGCGGCGGGCGGCGGATCCTCTCCAATGTCGTCGCCTCGCAGATCGACCTGCACCGCGAGTACGGCGGTGTCGTGCCGGAGCTGGCCTCGCGCCGGCACATCACCGCCCTCTGGCCGACCGTGCAGGCCGCGCTGGAGCGGGCGGGCGCGACGCTCGACGACCTCGACGCGCTGGCGGTGACGGAGGGGCCGGGCCTCGCCGGGGCGCTGCTGGTGGGGGTCAACTGGGCCAAGGCGGTCGCCTACGCGCGCGGGCTGCCGCTGGTCGCGGTCAACCACCTGGAGGCGCACATTTACGCGAATTGGCTCTTGCAGCCGGGGGAGGACGAGGCGACGCCGCCCCCCTCCTTCCCACTCGTCTGCCTGATCGTCTCCGGCGGGCACACCGAGCTGGTCCTGATGACCGGCCACGGCCACTACCGCCTGCTGGGGCAGACGACCGACGACGCGGCCGGCGAGGCGTTCGACAAGGGCGCGCGCATCCTCGGCCTCGGCTATCCGGGCGGCCCCGCCATCCAGCGCGCGTCGGAGGGCGGGCGCGCGGATCGCTACCGGCTGCCGCGCGCCTGGCTGGGCGATTCGTCCGATTTCAGCTTCAGCGGGCTCAAGACCGCGCTGCTGCGGGCGACCGAGAAATACCGCCTGCCCGATCCGCCGGCCGACGCGCCGCGCGTGCCGGCTCCCGGCAGCCCCTTCCCGCCGCATCGCCCCGCGCGCCTCCATCCCTCGATGCCGGTCGCCGACCTCGCGGCGTCCTACCAGGAGGCGATCGTCGACGTGCTGGTGGAGAAGACGATCCGCGCCGCCCACGCGGCCGGGGCGACGATGGTGCTGCTGGCCGGCGGGGTGGCCGCGAACGGCGCCCTGCGCGAGCGCCTGGGGCGCCGGCTCGACCTGCCGGTGCGCTACCCGCCCCCGAGCCTCTGCACCGACAACGCGGCGATGGTCGGCGCCGCGGCGCACCACCGCTTGCGGGCCGGCGTCCAGGCCGGCTGGTCGCTCGACGCGCGCCCGAACCTGCCGCTTGTTTCGGGGCCGCGCGTCTGAACACGCCGGATGGCGCATCTGTTAGGCGATTGAACACAAAGCGCGGGGCCGAATGCCGGCCCCGCGCGATAATGTTTTTGACGTGCGACGTCCGGACCTTCAGAGGCGCGATTCCGCCGCCGCACCGGCGTACGCGGCCACCTGGTCGATCAGGCGGTCAAGGTCGAACGGCTTGGGGAGGAACGCGTCGGCGCGGCAGTCGCGCCACTGCGCGCGTTCGAGGGGGCGCGCCGACATAATCAGCACCGGGAGGTCCGCCGTGCGCGCGTCGCCGCGGATGATCTGGCAGGCGCTGAGCCCGTCCAGGCGCGGCATATTGACATCCATCAGGACCAGCGCGGGCCGGATGGCGTCGAGCAGCGACAGCGCCGCGCGCCCGTTCTCGGCCGTCCAGACGCGGTAGCCTTCGTCGTTGAGGACCGTTTCGACCAGGTCGCGCACCGCATCGTCGTCATCAACAACCAGGATGGCCGGGGCCAAGCCAGGCGCGGGCGTGCGAATGGGGGTGAGCACACTTGTCATAATCTGGCACTCGCGTTCCTTCCGGACGGGCCGAATCATGCGCACATACCGTACAGTAATCGGATGATGGGCGGCTGTTGTTTCGCTGGAGCCTTCGCCTGCGCCCCGCTCGGCGCCGTTCACGACGGTTCGCCGCCTCACCCCTCGCCTATCGCACGATGTGTGCCAGTTTCGATTTCCGCGTCAGGGGTGGAAAACCGCGCTGTACGTGCAATCGCCGGCCGGGTGACGAGTCCGGGGAGCGGGACCGTCGGGGTGCGCGGCCGGATGGCCGCGCCGAACGATCGTCGCGCGGCTTGGCGCGGGCGGGGCGGCGGTCAGCGCGGCAGGTAGCGCAGCGGGTCGACGTAGTCGCCGTCGCGCACGATGACGAAGTGGAGGTGCGGGCCGGTGGAGAAGCCGGTCGTCCCCATGTAGGCGATCGTCTGGCCGCGCGCCACCCGCTGGCCCGGCTCCGCGACCAGCCGGACCGCGTGGCCGTACCAGGTGACGAAGCCGTTGCCGTGGTCGATGCCGACGGCGTTGCCCAGGCCGCCGCGCCAGCCGGCGAAGATCACCGTCCCGGCGTCGGCGGCGACGAGCGGCGTCCCTTGCACGTTGGCGATGTCGATGCCGTTGTGCCCGCCTGAGCCGTAGATCTGCGGGTTCTCGCCGAAGTACTGCGTCAGCGTGCCGACCGTCGGCCAGATGAAACCGCCGGTCGCGCGGGCCGGCGGGGCGGCCGGCGCGGGGGCGGGGGCGGGTGTGGGCTCTGGTGCGGGTTCGGGCGCCGCGGCGGGCGCGGGGGCCGGCGCGGGCGCTGGCGGCGGCGGGGGCGGCGGGGCGGCGGCGACCGGCGGCGGGGGCGCGGGCAACCTGCCGCCGGGGATCATCAGCTCCTGGCCCGGCAGCGGCGGGGTGCCGCCGAGGCCGTTCGGCGCGAAGGCCCGGATGTCGCCCGGCTCGACGCCGTACTTCCCCGCGATCCCTTCCAGCGTCTCACCGGGGCCGACCCGGTGGAGGATGCCGTTCACGGGGGGGATGATCAGCCGCTGCCCGACGCCGAGGACCTCCGCATTGCCAAGGTTGTTGGCCCAGACAATCGTCCGCGGCTCCAGACCGAAGCGGTCGGCGATCGTCCAGAGGGTGTCGCCGCCGCGCACGATGTACGTCTCGACGCGCTCGCGGGTCGGCATCCGCCCGCCCGGCACCAGCAGCAGTTGGTTGGGGATCAGATCGTCCGGCCCCGCGACGTCGTTCGGCGCGTAGCCGGTGATCGCCGCGACGCCGACCTTGTACTTGGCGGCGATCGCGTCGAGCGTGTCGTTGCCCTGCACCTGGTGGAGCATGCCGTCGGTCGGGGGGATGCGCAGCCTGGTCCCGGCGGGCAGCGGCTTCGCGGGATCCTGCTGGTTGTTGGCCCAGAGGAGCGTCTCCGGCGCGAGCTTGTGCCGCTGCGCCACTTGCGCGATCGTCTCGCCCGGCCGGGTCTCGTAGAGGGTGATCCGCAGGCGGAAGGCGGTCGCCGGGAGGGCGGGCCGGGTGAAGTAGCCGGCGCCGGGGCGGTTCTCCGCGGGGGGCGGGGCGAGCTGGGCGTTGAGCGGCACGCTGATGTCGTGGCTGACGCCGGGCTCCAGCGCGACCGGCATCGCGCGCAAGGTGGGATCCCAGAAGCCTTTGCCCGCCACGACGACCGCGACGACCAGCGCGACCAGCAGGTGCGGCAGGAGCCGGCCAAGCAGGAGCGGCCCGCGCGGCGCGGTCGCCCCCCCGCGCCCGTGTCGCGGGGAACCGGGCCGGACAGCGCCGCGCCCGCCGCGCGGCGGGCCGCCCACGGACTCCGTCGCCGCGCCCGACGGCGGCGCGAACGGCATCGCTTCCGCGACCGGGATCGCGCCGCGCATTGCCAGGCCATCCCGTTGTCCGTCGCTGGCGACACGCCCCACGCGCGGCTCCCTCACCCCCCGCCGCCCGGCCACCCGCGCGCCGGGGTGTTGCTCGAGCGCACGAACGTACGCAAGGAAACGCCCTTCTCGTGCCGGGCAGCATACCACCGAGGTGTACGTACTGTCAAGCGCCGCGCTCCAATCGCGACCCTGTCGCCCGGCGTCAGACCACGGTCCGGCGAGGGAAGGTCCGGGGGGGCGGAGCGAGGGGGGGCGCCGGGGGCCGCCCCCCGATCAGCCGTCGCGCGCCACCGTGCCGGCCGCGCCGTTGGCGGGCGTGGGGGGCGAACCGGCGCCCGCCTCTGGCTCGGCTAGCCCGAACTTGCGGGCGAACTCCGCGCGCTCGCGCTTGCCGAGGCGTCGCCACTCGTCGGGCGTCGGGGGGGCGCCGCGCAGGGCGCGCGCGACGATCGCGCGCTCGACGCCGGAGAGGCGGGTCGCGTCGCGGATGTAGTCCTCGAAGGCGCCGTAGGCGGTCGGGGCGAGGCGCCGCGCGATCAGGCAGATCGCCTCGGCGTAGACGCGGATCTCGTGCTGGGCGTGGGCGTCGAGGCGCAATTCGAGGAAGTGGAAGAGGTTGTGCAGGTTGATCTTCCAGTACCACTCGGTATAGACCGCGACCGGCAGGGCAATCCGCGCCAGCTCGCGCGCGATCCCGGCGTCGATCAGCTCCTGGTAGCCGGCGTAGGTCTCCCGCTGCCCGGCCAGCAGCAGCTCGCGCACCCGCGCCCGCAGCGCCGGATCGACCGCCGCCGCGCTGCGCCCCTGCTTGTTGTCGGTGCTCTGGAAGCTGATCTGCGTGTCGTCCGGCAGGTACATCTCCTCCGGCAGGACCGAGTAGCGGGCTGACAATTCGTTGACGCTGTTGTGGACGACGAAGCCGTTGGCGACGAAGTTGTGGAAGGGGCCGGCGACTGCCAGGTCATAGGTCATCTCCTCGCCGGCGTACTCGATGCGGACGACCCTGGACCACTGGCGGAAGAGCCGGGTCGCGCGTAGCCGCCGCTTCCCTTCCGGCCGCTCCCGGCCCGTTTGGTGATCGGTCCAGAACCGGCCGAGGTCCGCGCCGGACGCGATCGCGTCGCGCAAGGCGAGTTCGAGGTTGAGCCGATGCAGATCGGCGTGACAACGCCGGCACAAGCTGGTCAGGTTCGCCTCGTCGCGCGCCCGCGCCGGGTTGTGCCAGACGGGATCGACGTGGTGCGCGTGCAGATCGTCATTCCCCCGGCAGATGACGCACTTGTAGCCGTTGCGCTCGTGCGCCCGCCGGGCGTGTTCGACCGTCCAGCGGCCGATATGCGCCCGTTCCGGCGTGACGCCGCCCTTCCAGAAATTGGAGCGCGGCCCGCCGCGAGCCTCCCTGATCGCCGCTAACTCCCGCTCACTGAAGACCCGTTGCTTGGCGAAAGTTCGCCGCTGCCCGCGCTGCGCGCGCGATGACAGGCGCACCGTTTCAGCCGGCGTAAATTGCACGTTGTTCTTGCGTAGCCACTTGCGGATCGTGTGATACGACACCCCGCTTTCCTCGGCCATCTGCGTGACGCCGCAGCCGGCAGCCTTGCGCGCCATCAACCACTCGGCGCTCTGATGGAGAGGCACGCCATTGGTGGCGAACGCCGGCCCATTGCCGTCCCAGGTCACGCCGCCGCGATCGTTCAGCCGTAGCCCTGTTGCCTGCTCAAGGGTTAGCCAGCCCCGGTCGGTCAGGCAGCGATGATCCTTGGTCATCTTCAGGCTCTTGCCGTTGTCCAGCGTGACCTTGAAGACGGACTTCACCCCGGTCTGCCAGACGTCGGTCACATGCGTATAGCGAATCTCGCCGGTTTCTTCATCACACATCCGCAGACGCATCTTGCGCAGGCGGTCGCGCATCGGCGCGCGCACCTCGAATTTGCCGTTCGCGTAGTCGCGCCAGTCGCGGCCCCAGACGAAGATGGCCGGGTCCCGCGGGCTGTTCGGAACCGCGCGTTCCGCCTTGAGCACATCGGCCCGCACGAGATTCCGCAACGACTCCTCGCGCCGCTCGACCAAGCGGGCGAGTTCGGGGATGGTATAGCGACGGCCCGGCTCGATTCGCTCGAGGAACAGCGGTTTCCTCTTCGGGACGGCGTGTGTCGTCCCTTCGTGCCAGAGGCGGTGGAACTTCTCGACGGTCATCCCGTGGTGCTGCCGCTCCCCGCGCTTCTCCGCCCCCGGCAAGTCGAAGCTCAGGACCGAATCGCCGGCGAGGCAGGATGTCCGGTGCCGCAGCCACTGGCGCGCCACGAAGAGCGGCGCCTTGACGTGCAGCTTGACTTCGACCATCTCGAACGGCGAGGTGTGCCGATTGCGCAGGAGGTAGCGGATCAGCGCTCGGTCCTCGCTGAGCTTGCGGGTGCCGGGGCCGTAGGAGACGCGCGCTGCCTGGACGATCGCGGCGTCGTCGCCCATGTAGTCGACCAGGCGCACGAAGCCGTGGTCCAGCACCCGGATCGGGACGCCGAGGATCGCGTCGACCGCCGGGGTCGCGGGCCGCGGGAGGGGCGCGACCGACTCGTCGAACCGTAGACCGTCGTTCGCCATGCCGTCGTCCATCGTCGCCCCCCCATGCCCCTGTCCGGTCGCCGCCACCTATTGTCGGCAGCCCGGCGGCCCGCCGGGCCATTGACAGGGCCGCGCCGCATGCTACCATTACCGGCAGTGTACGTACGCGCCGCCGGGCTGTCAAGGTGCGGCATCGCCGGGCGGGCCGGCGGGGGACGGACGATTGTTCGCCGAGGGGGCGACGTAGTATACTTAGACGCGACGGAAGATGACGGAGGCCGGCATGCGCCGCTTCGTTTTCCCGCCAGCCAGGCCGGCGAGACTGCCGGATGCGGCCCCGCCGCGACCGACCTGGCGCACGACCGTGACTGGGATGGTGCGCGGCCCCGCTCACGATCGCGGTCAGGCTGGGGCCATGAGACGTTACAAGTTGACGGGCGGCTGGCGCGCGCACGGCGGGAGCGGAGGGCTTCGGTTCGCGCGCTTTTTGCGTTCCGTTGGGAGGAGACGGGACCGCGCGCGGCGCGGGGGCGCGGCGCGCGATCTGCCGGCAGTGCGGCATGCCTGACGCGGGGGAGCGGCTGCCGGTGGTGATCCGGGCGCTCGGGGTGCGCGATCTACCGGGGCTGCTGCGGATGCGCCACGGCGGCGTCCGCCTCGATCTGCCGGAAACGCTGCTCGGGGCCTACACCCCGCTGAAGGGCGTGGCCCAGAGCCGCTGGCTGCCCCCGCGCCGCGGGCGCGTCCGCACCTACGTCGCCCTCGCCGGCGGCGCCCCGGCGGCGTTCGTGCAGACGCGCGACCGGTCGGGCGGTTACAAGTGGGACCTCCTCCACCTCGGCGCGGCCACCGGATCGCCGGGCGCCGCCGACCGCCGCGTCGATCTGTGGACGGCGCTGCTCGACTACACGACCGCCGCCGCCGGGCGGCGCGGCATCCAGCGGCTCTACGCGAAGCTGCCGGGCGGGGGCGACGCGGGCGCGGCGTTCCGGGCGGCCGGCTACACCCGCTACGGCGAGCAAGCGATCTACCTGCTGCACGGACGGCCCGGTGACGGCGCGCCCGGGGCCGTCCCGGCGGATGACGGCGGGCTCGCGCTGCGCCCGCAGGCTCCGGGCGACGCCTGGGCGCTCCACCAGCTCTACACCTGGACGACGCCCAAGCCGGTGCAGTACGCCGAGGCCCACACCAGCAACCGCTGGGACCTGGCCGCGCCCGCCCCGTTCGGGACACGGGGGCGCGGCGCGGGCGAGTGGGGCTTCATCGCCGAGCGGGGCCACGAGATCGTCCTCTACTGCCGCGTCGGGCGGCAGGGGCGTCGGTCGCGCCTCGAATTCGTCTTCGACCCGCAGCGCGGGGAGCTGCTCGGCCCGACCATCGGCGCGGTGCTGCGCTGGCTGGCGCCAGGGCCGGGCGAGCGGGTCTACTGCGCGGTTCGCGAATTCCAGGCGGAGCTGGCCGGCGTGCTGGAGACCCGGGGGTTCGAGCCGCTGGGGGGGCAGGAGCTCCTCGTGCGCTACACCACCGTGTCGCTCCGCGCCCGCGGGCGGCAGGGCTGGCCGGTGCTGGAGAAGGTGCGCGTCGGCGTGCCGGCCCCCCTCGCGGGGGTGTCGGGCGTGGAGCGCGGAGTGGGGGGAGGGCTCGTGGGCGACAGCACGCTGGCCGGCGATCGCGCGCCGCACTGACCGCATGTCCCGTTGAACCTAGGCCAATCAGAGGTGATGCAACTTGCTACAGGTAGAACCGCAGGAGCTGCACGGCTACGCGCGCAAGGGTTACGAAGAGGAAGTCACCGATAATCTGGAGGATCTGTTCGCCGCCCTGCCGCCCCACCTGGTGGCGCGGTTGCGCACCACCGACAACCGCGCGCTGCTGGAGCTGGTCCTGGACCTCGGCCGCAAGCCGGAGGCCCGCTTCGCGGGGACCGAGCTGGTCCTCGACGAGCAGGACGTGACGCGCGCCGACCTGGAGTACGTCGCCGGGCGGATCGGCCACTTCGGGGAGGACAACCGCGCCGGGATCGAGCGGACGCTGCACCGCATCTCGGCGATCCGCAACCGCTCCGGCGCCATCGTCGGCCTGACCTGCCGGATCGGGCGCGCCGTCTACGGCACGATCGCGATCATCCAGGACCTGGTCGAGTCGGGCGAGAGCATCCTGATCCTCGGGCGCCCCGGCGTCGGCAAGACGACGATCCTGCGCGAGACGGCGCGGGTGCTGGCCGACGCGCTGCGCAAGCGGGTGGTGATCGTCGACACCTCCAACGAGATCGCCGGGGACGGCGACATCCCGCACCCGGCGATCGGCCGGGCGCGGCGGATGCAGGTGCCGCGCCCGTCGGAGCAGCACGCGGTGATGATCGAGGCGGTGGAGAACCACATGCCGGAGGTGATCGTCATCGACGAGATCGGCACCGAGCTGGAGGCGCAGGCGGCGCGGACGATCGCCGAGCGCGGGGTGCAGTTGGTCGGCACGGCGCACGGCAACACGCTCGAGAACCTGATGCTCAACCCGACGCTGGCCGACCTGATCGGCGGCATCCAGTCGGTGACCCTCTCCGACGAGGAGGCGCGGCGGCGCGGCACGCAGAAGTCGGTGCTGGAGCGCAAGGCGCCGCCGACCTTCACGGTGCTGGTGGAGATCCAGGACCGCGACCGGGTGGCGATCCACCGCGACATCGGGGCGGCGGTCGACGCCACGCTGCGCGGCAGCCCGCTGGCGACCGAGGCGCGCCAGCGCCGCGACGACGGCGGGATCGACGTGAGCCACCAGGAGAGCGACCCGCGCCCGCAGGACGGCGGGCGCGCGGGCGGGCGGCGGCGCGACGACCGCGCCCAGGCGCTCCCCGGCTTCGGCTTCGGCAACCGGCGGGCCGGGCGGGGGCCGAACCCCGCCGCGCCTCTGGGGACCGCGCCCCCGTCGCGCGGCCGGGAGGCGCCGGGCGCCCCGGCCGTGACCCTGCCGCCGGCGGCCGCGCTGGACGCCCCGGCGGCCGGCGCGGCCCCGGCTACGGATGCGCCCGACCCGCTGGCGCGGGGCGCGGGACCGCGTCCCGGCCGCTGCGGCTCTACCCGTTCGGCGTCAGCCGCAACCGGCTGGAGCAGGCGATCGCCCATCTCGGCGTCGCCGCGACGATCATCCGCGACCTGCGCGACGCCGACATGGTGATCACGCTGAAGAACTACTACCGCCGCCGCCCGCAGCAGTTGCAGGAGGCGGAGGCGCTCGGCAAGCCGGTCTACGTGCTGCGCAGCAATACCGGCACGCAGATGGAGACGGTCCTCGCCGGCGTCTTCGGCACGACGGCGCCGGCCGGGGCGCGGGAGGGCCAGTTCCCACCGCCGCGCCCGGCGCCGGTGACCCGATCGGGATCGACGACGAGCCGGAGGACGACGTGACGCACGCGCTCTTCGAGGCCGAGGTGGCGGTGAACGAGGTGATGGACTCGGCCCGGCCGATCGCCCTCACCCCGCAGAGTTCCTACATCCGCCGCCTCCAGCACCAGGTCGCCGAGCGGTACAACCTCAACTCGCGCAGCCGCGGCAAGGAACCCTACCGGCGGGTCGAGATCCTGCCGGGGGGCGGCAGTAATGCGGATTGCGGATTGCGGATTGCGGATTGCGGAATACGAGGCCCCCGAGGGGGCGTGGTGGGTACCGCGCACATGGGCGCTGCTGGCGGGCGGTTCGCCCCTACAACCCCAAATCCGCAATCCGCTCCCCGCAATCATGAGTTTCATCGTCTTCGAGGGGCCGGAGGGGGGCGGCAAGACGACGCAGGTGCGCGCCGCCGCCGCCGCGTTGCGGGCGCGGGGCGTGCCGCTGGCGGTGACGCGCGAGCCGGGCGGCACCGCTATCGGCGAGCAATTGCGCGCGGTTTTGCTCCAAACGTCCGCCTCTGCTATGCTGCCGCGGGCCGAGGCGCTGATCCTCTTCGCGGCGCGGGCGCAGCATGTGCGGGAAGTGATCGCGCCGTCCCTGGCGCGCGGCGAGGTGGTGCTGTGCGATCGGTACGTCGGCGCGACCTATGCGTACCAGGGCTACGGGCGCGGGCTGCCGCTCGAGGAGTTGCGCGCGGTGCAGGCCTTCGCCGCCGGCGCGGTGGCGCCCGCGCTGACGATCCTGCTGGACCTGCCGGCCGAGCTCGGCCTGGCGCGGCGGGTCGCCGCCGGCGGGGTCAACCGGCTCGACGACGCCGGCCTCGACTTCCACCGCCGGGTGCGGGACGGCTACCTGGCCCTGGCGGCGGCGGACCCGGGGGGGTGGGTGGTGATCGACGCGACGGCGGCGGTGGCGGCGGTGACGGGGCGCGTCCTGGCGGCCGTCGGCGCGCACCTGGGGCTGCATCTGGAACGGAAGGACTGATTCCCGAGTCCTAGACTTTGAATGCTGAGTCCTGAGTGCCGAGCAAAGCCCGGGACTCGAGGCGCCGGGGAGCAGGTAATGAGATGCGGCGCTCGGCCAGCGCTGATTATTCAGGACTTAGGACCTAGCACTGGGGAGAGCGATGAAGCTGGTTGTCGCCGTCGTGCAGGGGAAGGACGCCGAGGCGCTGCTCGATGCGCTGCGCGCGAACGGCTACCGCGCCACGCAGATCAACAGCTCCGGCGGCTTCCTGCGCGAGAACAACGTGACCGTGATGACCGGGGTCAACGATGCCCAGGTGCCGGAGGTCTTCCGGCTGATCCGGGACAACTGCTACACCCGCACGCAATACGTCAACCCCCTGCTGCCGATCATGGAACCGGGCGAGTTCTACATGCCGAGCCCGGTCGAGGTGCAGGTCGGCGGCGCGACGGTCTTCGTCCTGCCGGTGGTCCGCTACGAGCGAATCCTGGCCCCGGCGGCGGGCGGGGTCGGCGCGGCGGAGTGATCGTCCACCGCTGACGCGCGAATCGGTGGCAGGCACACCAGGGATGCGGAGGGGGAACCGATGTCGCTCGAAGGGCTGATCGCGCGGGGCTTCCAGCTCCTGCTGGCGCTCACCGGGGCCTACACCGTGTCGCTCTGGTTCGCGCTGATCGTGTGGACCTTCCGCGACATCGAGTCGCGCAGCCGCAGCGTGATCGCGCAGATCTTCTCCACCCTGGTCGTCGTCCTCTTTTTCATCCCCGGCGTCCTGATCTACCTGATCCTCCGCCCCAGAGAGACCCTCGACGAGGCGTTCGGGCGCGCGCTCGAAGAGGAGTACCTGCTGCAGGACCTGGAAGACCTCAGCCTCTGCGCCACCTGCCACCGCCCGGTGCGCGACGACTTCGTCGCCTGCCCGCACTGCTACACCGAACTGCGCCGGCCCTGCCCGGCCTGCGCCCGGCTGGTCGACATGGTCTGGGCGATCTGCCCTTACTGCACCGCCGACCTGGCGGAGGACCCGGCCGACGGCGACGCGCAGGAGGCCCCGTGGGAGGAGCAGCGGCCCGCCCTGCTGCCCCACCCGCTCCGCGTGCTGCGCGAGCAGACCGAGGTGCGCGTCCGGCACTCGCTCGACTTCGGGCCGTCGGAGGCGCCCCGCTTGGCCGAGGGTGACGCGGCCCAGACTGCGCCGCTGCTGACGCGCGAGACACGGGAGAGCGGCTCGTGGGCCGATGACACCGGCAAGCGCTCCTGGATCCTCACGCGCGCGCGCGAGGTCTTCGCCCCGCTCCTACCCACCGACCCGCGGTCGCATACCGATGGGCGCGACGGCGCGAACGGGGGCCGTCGCACTGGCGCCGAACCCGACCATGACGGCCACGCACCGAACGGTCGCGCCACGCGCGCGGCCTACCGCCGCGAGGACGAGGATCACCGCGCCGCGGCCGAGCCGGCCGTGGCGGCGCCGGTCGCGGCGGCGCCGGTCGCGGCGCCGCCCGCCGGCGGCGAGCAGGCCGGGCATCCCAGCGGCGAGCAGTAGGGCCCCGCCGCTCCACGAGCTTCGCCTGCGGCCGCGAACACCACGCCCTTGTCGCTGGCAGGCCCGAACTCGTGAGCCTGACCCGCAAGTGGGCTTGTCTTCGCCGAGGGGCGCCCAGGCGCGGCCGGAGGGCGGACGAATGCGCAAATACTCCAGCCGGAGCCCGCATTGCGGCGGCGCGCGCCGGGTGGGCTGGAGCCTGCCACCCGCCGTGCGCGGGACCCGCGGTCAGTCGTGCCCGGGCGCCGGCGTCGGGTCGCGCGGGGCGGCGGACGCCGGCGTGGTGGGGAGGGTGGCGGTGGCGGCGGGGTGGGGCCGCAGCATCCACCAGACCCAGGCCAGCACGACGAGGTAGAGGGCGGTGTCGACGACGAAGATCGCCCGCAGGCTGGCGTACTTCGCGAGGAGGCCGGTCACCTGCGGGCTGACCGCGCCGCCGATCATCCCGATTCCCGCCAGCGTCCCGTAGGCGCCCATCTTCGCGCCCCCCGGCAAGGCCCGGCCCCCGATCGCGTAGGTCAGCGGCAGCGCCCCGCCGGCCAGCAGGCCGAGCAGCGTGCGGAAGATCAGCAGTTGCCACCACTGGCCGACGAAGGCGATCGGCAGGCAGCAGGCCGCCCCCGCGGCCAGCGAGCCGAGCAGCAGCGGGCGGGGCGCGAGGCGGCTGGAGAGCCGACCGGCGGCGACCGACGCGACGCTGCCGGCGATCGCGCCGAGCGTCAGCACCAGCCCGCTGATCGAGCCGATCAGCCCGGCCGGCGCGTTGAGCGTGCCGATGTAGAGCGGCAGGAGCGGGCCGAACGAGCGGTCGATGAACTGGATCGCGAAGATCGCCGCCAGCATGCCGACGAAGACCGGCACGCGCAGCAGGGCGCGCAGCGGCAGGGCCGCCTCGCCCCCGCGCCGCCCCGGGCCGCCGGCCTGCTCGCGCTCCTCGTGGTAGCCGAAGGTGATCAGCAGGAAGCCGATCAGGCAGAGCGCCGAGGCGAGGAAGAAGGATGCCTTCAGGCCGGCCGCGTCGACGACGATCCCGCCGAGGAGCGGCGCGGCGATCCCGCTGGCGAGCTGCGTGGCCTGGATCAACCCGACCGCCTCGCCGACCCGGTCGCGCGGGGCGATCGTCGAGGCGAGCGCGACCGACATCGCGCTGAAGCCGCCGAAGACGCCGATCAGCAGGCGCAGGCCGAAGAGCTGGTAGACGTTGGTGACGAAGGCCATCGCCGCGATCAGGAAGACGAACGACAGCGCCGCGCGCTGCATCACCGGCTTGCGCCCGTGCCGCTCGGCCCAACTCGACCAGAGCGGGGCGAGCAGCCCGGCGAGCAGCGGGCTGACGCCGAAGATCACGCCCGCCCAGAGGGCGGCGTCGCCGGGGTCGGTCACGCCGAGCTGCCTGATGTAGAGCGGCAGGAAGGGGATGACGAAGAAGAAGCCGGTGAAGAGGGTGAAGACCGCGACCATCACGACGTAGAGGTTGCGCCGCCACTCCTCCTCGGGCGGCAACCGCCAGGGACGCCAGCGCGATACCTGCCCGGCCTGGCGCGCGTCCTGCATCGGCCTCCCCCTCCCCTCGTCACCGCCCCATTCTAGCACAGCGCTCCACGGCGCCGCCCCCGCGCCCGGCGGAGCGGCGCGAGGGCCGGTCAATAAAATTAATACACACATTAATTTTATTTTGGCGAGTATTGACAGGGGCGGAATCCGTGGTATGCTGTGAGCAGGAGGTTGAGAAAATCAACGGAGCACTTAAGGAGATAGAGCGGTGAGCGCCGGCAAGCAGTACCAACTCCCCAATCAGTGCCCGGTCTGCGGCGGGCAGTTCGAGATCGTCCGCGTCGCCTGCACCAACTGCGCCACGGTGATGGAGGGGCATTTCAGCCAGGGACGCTTCGCCAACCTCAACCAGCAGCAGTGGCACTTCATCGAGACCTTCATCCGCTGCAAGGGCAAGATCAAGGACGTCGAGGTCGCGCTCGACATCTCCTACCCCACCGTCGTCAGCCGGCTCAACGAGGTCGTGCGGGCGCTCGGGTTCGAGACGGGCGAGGACGCCGCGGAGATGCGCCGCGTGACCGCCGCCGAGGAGAAGCGCCGCGAGGCGCTCGACCGGCTCGCCAGGGGCGAGATCAGCCCGAAGGACGCCCTGCGGCTGATGGGCGGCGCCGCGGCCGAGTAGCGGCGCCGACCCTGGGCCGGCGGCCGGGCCGCTCGGCGGGCAGGAAGTCAGGACGCCATAACCGGGCGCCGCGGCGGCGGCCGGTCGGAGAGACGCACCCTTTGCACGGGAGGTGACGGCGATGCTGAGCCTGCACGAGCTTGACGCCCTGGCCCGCGAGCGGTATCGGACCCGGCTGGCGGAGGCCGACGCGCGGCGCGCTGTCGGCGCCATCCCCAGGGCGCCCGTCCGCGAGGCCCTCGCGGCGGTGCTGATCGCGATCGCCGTCCGGCTGGCGCCCGCCGCGCAAGCGGGCTACCGGCCTGCCCACCCGCGCCCCTGAACGCCGCCGCCCGCTTGCTCTTTGCCACTGATTACCCCCCAGGAGGTTCCCATGCGCGGTTCAGGCAACGTCGTCAGCGAGACACGCGAGGTCGGCGGCTTCGACGGGGTCGCACTGGGCGGCATCGGGACGGCGATCCTCGCCCAGGGCGAGACCGAATCGCTGACCGTCGAGGCCGAGGACAACATCCTGCCCCACATCAAGGCCGTGGTCCGCGACGGCCGCTTGACGATCGGCTTCGAGAAGGATCTCTCCCCGTCGCCGCGCCCGACCGCGCCGATCCGCTTCCACATCGGCCTGCGCGACCTCCGCGCGGTGCGGCTCTCCGGGGCCGGCAAGGTCGAGGTCGGCCCGCTGCGGACCGCGCGCCTGGAGGTCGCGGTCAGCGGCGCGGGCGGGATCACCCTCGAACGGCTCGCCGCCGAGGCCCTGACGGTCGGCATCTCCGGCGCGGGCCAGGTCCGGGTCGCGGGGGAGGCGGCGACCCAGGAGTTGACGATCACCGGCGCGGGCGAGTACCGCGCGGGCGAGCTGGCGACGCGCGAGGCCCGCGTGGCCATCAGCGGCGCGGGGAGCGCCAGGGTACGGGTCAGCGACGCGCTCAACGTGCGGATCACCGGCGCCGGCTCGGTCGAGTACGCGGGCAGCCCGCGGGTCAGCCAGCAGCTCACCGGGATCGGGCGGGTCCGCCAATTAGCGAGCGCCGGCTGACCGGGCGTCCGGCGGCCACGCTATTGTCGATCCAGGTAGGCGGCCGCCCTGGTCGCACCGGCCCGCCGCCTGGCGCCCGAGGGCGTCGCCAGCGTCGCCCCGCGCAATGCTCCACTGACCACGACCACCGGCCACTGATCACTACCGGGAGGCGACGACTGATGACGGACCAGGTCCGGCAGCACGTCCAAGGCGAGAGGCGGTGCGAGACGGATGATGAGGCGGACGGGGCGATCGCCGCCCGGCGGCTGCGCCGGGTCTACGAGCGGGGTGGCCGGCCCTTCCGCCCGAAGAAGCGCACGGTCGCCGTGGAGGAGATCTCCTTCACCGTGCCGCGCGGGACGATCTTCGGGCTGCTCGGGCCGAACGGCGCGGGGAAGACGACCACCATCAAGATGCTCTCGACCCTGCTGATCCCCACCAGCGGGACGGCCACGGTCGGCGGCTACGATGTCGTGCGCGACGAGCGCCAGGTCCGGCGGCGGCTCGGCGTCGTCCTCGGGGGCGACCGCGGGCTCTACGCGAAGCTCTCCGCGCGCGACAATTTGACCTATTTCGGCAACCTCTACGGCATGACGCGCGCGGCGATCGCGCGACGCACCGACGAACTGCTGGACCTGGTCAACCTCCGGGACCGCGCGGGGGAGCGGGTCGAGGGCTACTCGCGGGGGATGAAGCAGAGCCTCCACCTGGCGAAGGCGCTGCTCCACGACCCGCCGATCCTGATCCTCGACGAGCCGACGATCGGCCTCGACCCCGCCGCGGCGGTCGATCTGCGCCGGGCGGTGGCCGCGCTGGTCCCGGACCACACCGTCCTGCTGACGACCCACGACATGTACGAGGCCGACGCGCTCTGCCGCGAGATCGCGATCGTGGACCGGGGCCTGATCGTCGCGCAGGGGACGCCGACCGAGCTGAAGGCGCGCGTCGCCGGCGAGCGCCGGGTCGTCGTCGCGACCGGGCAGGCGCTCAATGGCCGCGCCGCGGCGATCGACGCGCAACTGGCCGTGCTCGACGGCGTGCGCGGGGTCAGCCAGGCGCTCGACGCGCGCGGCGGGACCGAGTTGACGATCCGCTGCGCCGACACCGCGCTCACGCTCGACGGGGCGCTGGCGATCCTGCGCGGCCACGGCGCGACGGTCAGCGGCGTCCGCATCGTCGAGCCGACGCTGGAGGACGCCTTCCTGGCGATCGCGGGGAGGACCTTCGAATGACAAACGCGGAGCCCACCATGGGGACAAGCGCCGGGGTGCGGGATGGGACCCCCGCATCCGCGGTGGCGTTCGTCGGGCCGGTCGCGCACCTCTGGGCGGTCGTCTTCATGACGGCGCGGGCCTACGTGGCGCGCTCGAACGCCTACCTGATCGACGTGATCCGCTGGCCGCTCGCGCCGCTGATCTTCTACGCGACGATGCGGCTGACCTACGCCGCCGCGGGGCAGGAGACGGTGGCGGGCACGAACGTCGCCGGCTTCCTGCTGGTCGGCATCTTCGGGATGATCACCTGGAGCGGGACGATCTGGTCGAGCGGCTACGCCGTCGAGTACGAGCGGCACGAGGGGACGATCGCGGCGCTCTTCCTCTCGCCGGCCAGCCGCGCGGCGACGATCGCCGGCTACGGCCTCGGCGGGTTCGTCTGGATGCTCCCCTCGTTCGTCGTGGTGGCGATTCTCGGCTGGGCGATCGGCGCGCGGCTGAACGTGGCCGATCCACTGGCGGCGGCCGGCGCGGTCGTGGCGTTGCTGGTGGGGTCGCTGGCCTGCGGCTTCGCCTTCGCCGGGCTCTTCGTCCTCTCGCGGCGGGCCAACCTCCTCGCCAACTTCATCCAGACGCCGGGCTACCTGCTGGCGGGGGTGCTCTTCCCGCGCGAGCGCCTGCCGGAGGGGCTCTACGCGCTGTCGAACGCCATCCCGGTCAGCCACGCGATCGACGCGCTGCGGGCCAGCACCCTGCGGGCCGCGACGCTGCGCGAGGTGCTGTGGTCGCTCGCCCTCGCCGGGGCGGTCTCGGCGGTCTACGCCCTGGTCGGCCTCCTGAGTTTGCGGAAGGTGGAACATGCGGCCAAGCGTTCCGGCCAGCTCGATCTCTACTAGCCCCGGCGCGCCGGGCGCCTTCCGCCTCGCCTGGCAGGCGACCGCCGCCTCCTGGCGGGCGATGCTGGCCGAGCGGCTGGGGCACGGCGGGCTGCTGGGCTACCTGGCGATCTGGGTGATCGGCCCGGTCTTCCAGATCGCCATCGCCGCGCTGATCTACGGCGCCGGCCAGCCCGCCCTGCTGCGCTACGCCGTCGTCGCGCTGTCGGCCAACACCGTCGTCTTCAGCACGATCTACTTCGTCGGCGAGATCCTCGACCGCGAGCGGATGAAGGGGACGCTGATCGGCCTCTTCCTGGCGCCCTGCCCGCGCTTCGCTTGGCTGACCGGCTTCGCGCTGGTCGGCACGGTCGAGACGGCGCTGGCCGCGGCGGTCGGGCTCGCCTTCGGCCGGTTCGCCCTCGGCGTGCGGTTCGCGCCGAACTGGCCGGCCCTCGCGCTGACCCTGCTCCTCTTCCTGGCGGCGCTCTGGGGGATCGGGATCATCTTCTCGGCGATCGGACTCTACCTCAAGAAGGCCAACCCCTTCTCGAACCTGGTCTCGCCCTTCATGGTCCTGCTCGGCGGCGTCTACTTCCCGGTCGCGCTCCTGCCTGACCCGCTGCGCTGGCTGGCGCGCTGCCTGCCGCTCGGCTACGGGATGCAGGCGCTGGCCGATGCCGCGCTCTACGGGGCCGGCATCCGCGCGCTCGCGCCGCAACTGCTGCCGCTGGCCGGCTTCGCGCTCGCCCTGCCGGCCGCCGGGGTGCTGGCCTTCGCCTGGCTCGAACGGCTGGTGCGCCGCCGCGGCGAACTGGACCTGTACTGACGCGCCGCCGGGGGGAGGCGCCCTCGCCGGCTCCGGCGACGATCGATCTCGACAAGTGGGGAACGGGCGATGCTCACCGTCCTGCGCCAGCGGAACTTCGCGCTCGTCTGGGTCGCCGGGTTGATCTCCCTGACGGGGGACTGGCTGCTCTCCGTCGCGCTGCCGCTCGTCGTCTACGAGCTGACCGGCTCGACGCTGGCCACCGCCGCCACCGTGGCGACGCGCGTCCTGCCGCGCCTGCTGCTCGGCTCGGTCGCGGGCGTCTTCGTCGACCGCTGGGACCGGCGGCGCACGATGATCGCCGCCAACTTGCTGCTGGGGCTCTGCCTCTTGCCGCTCCTCCTCGTCCGCTCGGCCGACTGGCTGTGGCTCCTCTACCTCGTCTCCTTCGTCCAGGCGATCCTGGCCCAGTTCCTGGCCCCGGCCGAGAACGCGCTCCTGCCGCTCCTGGTGGCCGAGGCGGACCTGGTCCCGGCCAACGCGCTCAACGGCCTGAACAACAACCTGGCCCGGCTGGTGGGGCCGCCGCTGGGCGGGCTGGTCGTGGCGGCGTGGGGTCTCGGCGGCGCGGCGCTGCTCGACGCGGCCTCGTTCCTCGTGGCGGCGGGCCTGGTCGCGCTCGTCCGCGCCCCCGGCGGGGCGCCTCGCGCGGCGACGCCCGGCGCCGGGGCCGCGGCCGGCGCGTTCGCGCCTGGGCCGAGTACCGCGCCGGACTGCGGCTGGTGCGGCGGACGCGCCCGGTCGCGGTCATCTTCCTCTTCATCGCGCTGACCGGGCTGGGGGAGGGGGCGCTGGGCGCGCTGTTCGTCCCCTTCGTCACCACGGTCCTGGGCGGGGGCGGGGTGGCCTACGGGGCGATCCTGGCGGCGCAAGCGGTCGGGGGGCTGGTCGGGAACGCCGCGATCGGGCAGGTGGGGCGCGGGGCGCCGCCGGCGCGCCTGCTCGGCCTCGGCGCGCTGGGGCTGGGGGGGATCGACTTCCTGATCTTCAACGCCCACCGGGTGACCCCCGGCGTGCTGGCGCCGATCGTCCTGATGGTCGTCGTCGGCCTCCCGGCGGCGGGGATCGGGGTGGGGGCGAATACGCTCCTCCAGACCGCGGTGGAGGACGCGTATCGCGGGCGCGTCTTCGGGGCGCTGATGGCCCTGCAAGCCCTCAGTCTGCTGGTGGGGGCGGGGCTGGCAGGTGTCCTGAGCGGGCCGCTCGGCATCGTGCCGCTGCTGACGATCCAGTGCCTCGTCTACGCGCTGGGCGGCGCGTTGGTGCTCCTCCTGCTCCCCGTCGGACGGGCCGCGGAGCCCGTGGTGGGGAGGGCGGAGGCGTAATGGACAGCACTCCTCGGCGGCGGGGGCAAGTCGAGCGCAGTGCGGGACATCTGAACGAAAGGGAGGAACGAGCGATGACTGCCGCAACCCTGGCGATCGTACCCTTCGACCTGCGGGCGGCGAGCGCGCGCGAGTACGCCGCGCTGAACGCGTTCTACAACCGCATCCGCGCCGAATCGCACACCCCGACGACCCGCCCGTCCCGACCGACGAGCGTGTGCGTGGCTGGCGGAACATCCCCCGTTCGTGGACGTCCGCAAATGGATCGTCTGGGATGCAGGCGGTCAGGCGATCGTCGCCGAGGCGCGGCGCCGAGTTCCTACGCACCGACGAGAACCGGCACCTGCTGCAGTTCGGCATTGATGTCCTGCCGGAGTACCGCCGGCCAGGGGCTCGCGCCGCCTGCTCGCGCCGATCGTCGAGGTGGCCCAGCGCGAGGGGCGGCGGTTGCTGATCGCCGGCACCAACGATCGCGTTCCCGGCGAGGCGTTCATGCGCCGCCTGGGCGCGCGGAAGGGCTGGAGAACCACACCAACCAGCTCGACCTCGCCGACCTGGACCGCAATCTGCTCCGCGGCTGGCTGGAGCGCGCGGACGCGCGGCGGCGCGCTTCGAGCTCGGCTTCTGGCCCGGCGCCTACCCCGACGACGACCTCGCGGCGATCGCCGCGCTGCACGAGATCTTGAACGGGGCGCCGACGGACGACCTCGAGATCGAGGATTCCCGTACCACGCCGGAGCAGTTGCGGCAGATGGAGGCGCACACCTTCGCGCGCGGGATGGAACGCTGGACGCTCTACGCGCGCGAACGGGCGACCGGCGCGTTCGCCGGCTTCACCGAGGTCTTCTGGCACCCCAATCGCCCGGCGCTCCTCGATCAGGGCGCGACCGGCGTCTTCCGCAGTACCGCAACCACGGCCTGGGGCGCTGGCTGAAGGCGGCGATGCTCGACCGGGTGCTGCGCGAGCGGCCGCAGGTGCGCTTCGTCCGCACCGGCAACGCCGACTCGAACGCGGCGATGCTGCGGATCAACCACCAGCTCGGCTTCAAGCCCTACATCGCCCACTGCGTCTGGCAGGTGGAGACGGACAAGGTGCTCGATTACCTCAACAGCGCGGCATGACCGGAGACCGGGTCGGTGCGTAGGGGCGGCCCTGCGTGGCCGCCCACGGCTCCGCAGAGCCGCCCAAGCCCCCGCCCGCCTGTGACGTGGGGGGTCGGGGAAGCCGGGCGGCCACGCAGGGCCGCCCCTACGCACCGCGATTGCCTGTGCCGGTCCCTCACTGCGACATCGGGACAAGGATTGGAGAACGGCGCGCGATGGTGATGGGAACGGTTATGGAGGCCACCGATACGGCGACCGCCGCGCGGCCGAACCGCGCGCCGATCCTCGCCCTGCTGCTCGGCTCGGCAGTCTCGCAGGTCGGCAATTCGCTGACCGCCGTGGCGGTGCCCTGGTTCGTCCTGCAGACGACCGGCAGCGCCGCTCGCACCGGCCTGGTCGCCGCCGCCGGCACGCTGCCGATCTTCCTCGCCGGCGTCTTCGGCGGCCCGCTCGTCGACCGGCTCGGCTACCGCCGCGCCAGCATCGCCGCCGACCTCGCCGGTGGCGTCACCGTGGCGGCGATCCCGGCCTTGCACTACACCGTGGGACTGGCCTTCTGGCAGTTGCTGCTGCTGGTCTTCCTCGGCGCGCTCCTCGACGCGCCGGGCAACACCGCGCGGATGAGCCTGCTGCCCGACCTGGCCCGGCTGGCCGGGATGGCGCTGGAGCGCGCCAACGGGGTGACCCAGGTGATCCACAGCCTGTCGCAGCTCGTCGGCCCGCTGCTGGCCGGTCTGCTGATCGTCGCCCTCGGGCCGAGCAACGTCCTCTGGATCGACGCGGCGACCTTCGCCGTCTCCGGCCACGCTGGTCGCGCTGGCGGTCCCGGCGGCGAAACAGGCGGAGGCGGAGGCGCGGACCGCCGGGCGCTACCTGGCCGAGCTGCGCGCGGGGTTCGGCTTCGTCCGCCGCCAGCGCCTGATCGCCTCGCTGCTGGTCACCTTCGCCGCGATCAACTTCCTGATCGGGCCGCTCTTCACGGTGCTGCTGCCGGTCTACGCCGATCGCACCTTCGGCAGCGCGGTCGACCTCGGGGTGATGCTGGGGGCTTCGGCCTCGGCGCGCTGGTCGGGGCGGCCCTCTACGGGGCGGTGGGGCCGCGCCTGCCGCGCCGCGCCACCTTCATCGCCGCCTTCATCGGCGCGGGGCTGCCCTTCTGGGCGCTGGCCTCCACGCCGCCGCTCCTGCCGACCATCGCCGCGCTCTTCGCGGTCGGCCTGGCCGCCGGGCCGATCAACCCGCTCGCGATGACCTCCTGCAGGAGCGGACGCCGGAGGGGCTGCGCGGGCGCGTGATGGGCATGACGATGGCGATCGCGACCGCGGCGATGCCGTTCGGGATGCTGGCGGCCGGCATCGCGCTCGAAACAGTCGGGCTGACCGGCACGCTGGTCGCCATCGCCGCCGGGACCCTGCTGGTGACGCTGAGCCTGCTGGTCAACCCGTACATGAGCGAGATGGACGCGCTCCCGGCGGCCACCGAAGGAGCTATCGCGCCGGCCGATCCGGCGCCGACCGGGCGCCTGAACCCGTCGGGCGAGCGGTGAGGACGCGAGTGCCGAGAAGCGTCGCGGTGCGACTTGCCTTCATGGGGCCGGTGATCTTCCCTGGTGCCGCGGTTTCCGGCGGGTCAAGTGCCGCCGACACTCGGCACGCAGAGCATGCACTGAGGGCGGGGAGGGAACGATCGTGCAAGGGCCGACGCCGGAAAGTTTCATTGCGCTGCTGGGCGGCTTCCCGGAGGTGGGGGCGGCGGAGACAGTGGTGCTGGACAGCGTAGAGGAAGCTGGGTACACGCGGCGCCTGATCGAGTACACAACCGCGCCTGGCGAGCGGGTGAAGGCGTTCCTGCTGGCGCCGAAAGGGGGGCCGGGAAGGCGCCCCGGCATCCTGGCGATCCACCAAGACGGGGGCCGGCGGCCGTACGAGTTCGGCAAGAGCGAGCCGGCCGGTCTCGGTGGCCGCGAGGCTGCGCTACGGCCTGGAACTCTGCCTGCGGGGCTACGTCGTACTCTGCCCGGATCGGTTCGGTTTCGAGAGCCGCAGCCTGGCACGCTCGCGGTACGCCGAGCAGTTCAAGGACTTCCGCATCTTCACGGAAGGGGGCTGGAGTTGACGGAAGACCTGTACAAGGGCTGCGTCGCCAACCGCCTGCTGTTCGACGGCCGGACGCCACTGGGCGTGGAGTTGCACGAACTGCGGTGCGCGCTCAACTGCCTGGCCGCGCAGCCGGGGGTGGACCAGCGCCGGATCGGCGCGATCGGGCATTCGGCCGGTGGGGGGCTGACCGCCCTGCTGATGTACGTCGATCCGCGCGTGCGTGTCGGGGTGGCGTCCTGCGGCACCTGGTTGTCGCGCTGGAATTGGGGGCCGCACGGCGCCCTCCGCCCGATCAACGGGTTTGCCGGCGCGGTGGCACCGGGCCTGGGGCGTTGGGGCGACCAGGACGACATCCTGGCCGGTCTTGCCCCGCGTCCCTATCTGGAAACGCGGGGCGATCCCGCGCCGCCGGGGCAGGTGGCGGAACTGATTGGGAAGGCCGGGGAGCGCTACGCCGCGTCGGGCGTTCCCGAACACTTCGCCTACCTGACTTACGACGCGGGGCACACATTCCGGCGGGATATGCGCGAGCGTTCCTATGCCTGGTTCGATCAGTTTCTGGTGGAGGACGTAACGATGCGGCCGGCTCGGGCGCTGTACAGGGTATCGTGCGACGCGGCAATCGGAAGGAGTGGACGATGACATTAGATGATCAGCGGCAAGACCGGCAAGCAGGGGCGCCGTTCGAGGGCGCGACGGAGGAGCGCGGGGCGCGGGCGACCGCCGGGGGGGTGCGGCGCTTCGCGGTCGGCGGGGCGGGGCGGCCGCCGCGTGTGAGTATCAGCAACCCCTTGGGTTCGATCGATGTGCGCGCGGCCGAGGGCGAGGCGGAGCAGGCCGCCGTGGCGGTGCGGGCGCTCAAGCAGGACGGCGCGGAGATCCCGCTCGACGACGTCGCGGAGATCCACTACAAGCCGCAGGGCGAGATCGAGATCCGCGCCCGGCCGCTCAACATCGAGCGGCAGGTGCGCCGGGCGCGCGAGGCGTTCGACTTCGGGCGGTCAGCTTCCTCGACAACCTCGGCGAGATCATCGAGTCGGCGGTGACCGGCGCGCTGGGGCCGGCCGGCTTCCGCATCAACTTCGAGGTTGTCGTCCCGCGCCGCTGCGACCTCGACCTGGCGACGACGCGCGGCCACGTCGAGGTGCGCGGCGTGGAGGGCGAGGTCAACGCCAGGTCGGTCAACGGGCGCGTCAGAGGCGCGCGGGTGCGGGGCAAGTTCGTCGCGAAGACCGCCAGCGGGCGGATCGAGATCGAGGACGTCGACGGCGCGGCCCTGCTGCAGACGGCCAGCGGCGGCATCCGCACCGAGCGAGTCACCGGCAACCTGGTGATGAAGACGGCGAGCGGCGGCGCGCGCAGCCACGCGCTCAACGGCCAGCTCGGCTTCAAGAGCGCCAGCGGCGGGCTCAACGTGCGCGAGAGCATGCTGAGCGGCTTCTACGTCAACACCGCCAGCGGGGCCTGCTCGATCGACGCGGCGTTCGGGCCGGGCGAGTACGACGCGCGCACCGTCAGCGGGGGCATCGAGTTGCGGGTGCAAGCCGGACTTCAGCGGCATCCTCACCGGGCGCACGGTCAGCGGCGGCTTCCGCTGCGCTATCCCCTACCGCGACGCCGACCGCGACTGGCGCGACGAACTCGAAGACGACGACGAGGACGAGGGCGCGGAGGATCTCCCGGAGGACGAAGGGGCGGGCGGCCCGTCGCGCGGCATCCGGATCGACGGCAACACCATCGCCATGCCCGGCATCCGGATCGACGGCGAGGGGGTCAGCCTGCCGGGCATCCGCATCGGCAACGAGGGGTCGAGCTGCCGGGCATCCGCATCGGTGGGCGGCCGCGAGACCGGGAGCGCGAGGCCCGGCGGCAGGAGCGGGAGGCGCGGCGGGAGGCGCGCGAGGGCCGGCGGCGCAAGCGCAACCGCTGGGAGTTCCTGCTGGGCGACCCGGCGATCGCCGCCGCCCGGACGACGCGCCTGCGCGTGCGCACCGTCAGCGGCAGCCTGAGCATCCGGCAAGGGGGGAGGACCAGGACATGCACAACGAAACCGGCGCGTGGACCGCCCCCGACGCCCCCACCCCGCCGCCCGCGCCGAGCGCCCGGCGGGCGCCTGGCCCGACTCGGAGCTGTGGCCCGCCCAGGCGCCGGCGCCGCCCACGCCGCCCACGCCCCCAACCCCGCCGGTAGCCGGCGCAATGCCGGTCCCGCCGGCGCCACCATCCCCACCACTGGGCGCGACGGAGCAACCCGCGCCCGACGGGGCAGATGGGGCAGATGGGCGCGCAGGGCGCGGGGCCGTTGGCGCGGCCGCTGCCGCCGCAGGACCTACCCACCGGCGAGCCTGACGAACAGGTCGCGCCGGACACGGACAACGCCGAAGCCTACCGCGTCCGCCGGCACCATCGGGACCGACGACGCGCCGCTCAAGAGTGCCGAGCAGACCCGGATGGAGATCCTGCAGGCGGTCGAGCGCAAGGAGATCACGGCCGGGGAGGCCCTGGTGCTCCTCCGCCAGCTTGACGGCTGAGCACAACCGCGTAACGAGAGCGTGGTTACGCCACGAGGCGGGCGGCCCACCGTGGGCCGCCCGCCTCGCGATCGCCAGTGACGCGAGGGCGGCATCAATGCCGGCCCCCGTGGCCACCCGCGCTACCTGCGTGGCACCCTGGTATAGTGCGCGCAACCGGAGGAGCACGGGGGGAGATCGGTAGCGCAAACGCCGGCGGCCCGGGCGGTCATGGCACGGGGCAGTGGCCATGTGTCGGGCAGACGCGGGGGGAGAAGGTGCGGGGTGATGGGCTCTTTATGGAGTGACGACGACTGCGCGGCGTGGGCGCGGGCACTGTCGGGCTACGAGCGGGCGATCGAGTCGCGGGCCGTCTCCCGGCTCGCCGATCTCGACCGCTGGTATCGGGACGACCTGCCGGGCCTGCTCGCCGCCCGCGACCCCGCCCACCTGACCCTGGAGGAACTGATCCGCGTCACCGAGTGGAAGATGAAGCGGGGCGCCTGGCGGGCGCGCAACCTCGCGCTGGTGCGCGGCAACGACCCCGACGAAGTCCGGCGGCTCAGCGCCGACGCCCTGGCGCGGATCCCCGACCCGCGCCGGCCGATCGCCCTGCTGGCGCAACTGGCCGGCGTCGGCCCGGCGACCGCCTCCGCCGTCGTCGCGGCGGCCCACCCGGCGGTCTACCCCTTCTTCGACGAGGACGTGGCCGCGCAGATCCCCGACCTCGGCCCGGTCGCCTTCACCTTGCCCTACTACCTGCGCTACGCCGCGCGCCTGCGCGACCGCGCCGCCCGGCTCGCCGCCGCCTGCCCCGCGGCCGGCTGGACCGCGCACGCCGCCGGCCAGGCCCTCTGGGCCAGCGCGGCGTGCGGAACGCGGCGTGCGGAATAGGGACGGGGCGACGTGGGACGCGGACGGGGTGGTTATCGGGCAGCGCGGTCCCGGCGCCCATTCCGCCCTCCGGACTCCGCACCGCGCATCCGGCTGAGCCACGGGCCGAGCGGGCCGCCGCTCACGGGGGAGGGGACGAGGACGGTCAGCGCGCCGGGCAGGACCTCGGCGATGAACGGGGTCGTGCCGGCGGGGTCGCCGTCGAACTCGACCGGCAGGGGCGGGTCGGCGTGGACCTCGATCTGGCGCCCCTGCTCGTAGCGCAGGTAGGGCGAGCGGTAGCGGCGGGTGAGGATCGAGAGGAACGAGACGACGGCGTCCCGCGGCCCCGGCGCGGTGAAGAGGCAGAGGTCGAGCAGGCCGTCGGTGGAGCTGATGTTGGGGCCGACGCTCAGCCCGCGCGTGAGGACATCGCCGCCGTTGGCGACCAGGGCCATCCAGCCGCGCTCGCGGATCAACCGCCCATCGATCAGGATGGTGAACTCGACCACCGGCCGATCGAGTAGGCTCCGCGCGCCGAAGAGGACGTAGGCCGCCAGGCCGAAGGTGCGCTTCAGGTCGCGGCTGGTCGTCGCCATGACGTGCGCGTCGTACCCCGCGCCCCCCATGTGCAGCAGGTAGCGCTCCCCGACCGCCGCCACGTCGAGGGCGACCGCGATCGCCTCGCCGCGCAAGATGCGGCAGACAGCGAGCGGGTCGGCGGGGATGCCGAGGCCTTGGGCGATGATGTTGGTCGTCCCGGCCGGCAGGATCGCCAGGGGTGTCCCGCCCCCGATCAGGCCCGAGGCGACCGCGTTGACCGTCCCGTCGCCGCCGCTCGCCAGGACGACGTCGGCCTCGTCCGTCGCCTCGCGCACCGCGGCGGTGTCGCCGTCACCGGCGGTCTCGACGACGCGCACCGCGAAATCCGGTCCCAACTCGCGGCGCAGGATCCGCGTGAGGTCGGCAGTGGTGAGCTTGCCGATGCTGGGATTGTGGAACGCGACGAGCCGCTGCCTCTTCGATCGCCCCAGCCTCGGTTCGGTGGTCGTCAATCTTGAATCGCGCAGCGCGCGCTCCCTCTCCGTTTAGCCGGGCCGGGCCGGGGTGTCGCCGGTGGCCGCGAGTGCGCCGATCCGCCGCCCCACGCCCGGCGGAATTGTCGCACACAGCGATCCCCCCGACAATTCGCGGCCAGCCGGACGGCTGTACGCCGCGTCATGCCGGAGGGAGGAATGCACGGATGGGCGGCGGGGGGCCGGCTCATTTAGCCGGCGCCCGCCCCGACGCCCCGGCGCCGCTACTGGTACTCTTCCTCGGGGCCGAAGATCTTCTCGGTGATGAAATTCGCGGCCCAGGTCGCCGCGGCGGCCAGGACGATCCCGAGGATGCCGCGCACCGTGTTGCGCACGAGACTGTTCATGCCTGCTCCTTTCTCAGTGCTGAGTGCTGAGCGACGAGTGCTGAGTGGGGCTGTAACTCTCGACCGTATGCGCCGAACGCTCAGTTCTACTCGGCACGCGTCTGATGCTCGTGCCGCGCCAGGGCCTCGACGGCGACCGCGCGTTCCAGCCGTTCCGTGTCGCCGCCGGGCGCCGGACGCGGCGCGGCGGCCACCTCCAGCACCCCGTCGGCCCCCACCAGCGCCCCGACGATGCGGTTCTTGAACGTCGATGAGGCGGTGAACCCCGGCGTCAGCGTCGCCGCGATCGTGATCTGCTGCCCGGTCTGCGGGTTGATCCCGCGCCGCGTGCTCCGCTGGCGCATCTCAAAGGTGCCGAACCCCGTCCACACCACCTTGCCGCCGGCGATCAGCGAGCGCCCGACGACCCGCACCGCCGCCCCCAGCACCTGGCCCACGACCGTCTGCGGCACCCCGCTTTCTTTCGCCACCTGCCGAATGAACTCGTTCTTATGCACGACCGCTCTCCACCCCTTCCAGCGCCGCCCGGATCGTCTCGGCTGCCCCCGATGCTGTTCTCACAACCGTTCGCAATGGCGACCGAGCACCTCGTTCATCCGCCGCTCGGGCATGCACCGTCGCTCCCCGCCGGGCGCGCGGCGCGCTGGTGTCGTGGCCGTTCTCAGTAGAGGGCGCGGCGCCGGTCGAGCCAGGAGACGATGCCGGCGCACAGCAGCAGGCCGGCCCCGTACGCGAGGCTCGCCGCGATCTGCGGCGGCAGGGCAGTGGTTGTCGACGGGGGGAGAAGAACGGCAGCAGCGTAAAGGGGCGAATCAGGAGATCGTTCACCCGGAGAAACTCCCCGACCACGCCGCCCCCCCGTTCCACCCCGCCAGCGATCAGTGCCAGTCCCGCGACGAGCAGCGTTTCCATCGCGGCCGCTATGAGTAGCAGCCCCTCCGTCACGCCGGTTAAGGACGCATTTCCTGTGCCACGACGCCGTATTTGCCCGGTCAACGCGTTTTCCCTTCCCCCCTTCGCGCCGGCCCGGCGCGCGGCCCGCGCCCCCGCCGCCCGGCCGGCGGCGGGGGGATCATCTCCGCGCCTGGCCCGGTATCGCCGATGGAACGAAATGTTCGTTCACGGCGTTCTCTATGGTAGGTACTGATGGGCTAGTGGCGAGACTGCTCTCAGCACCATCCTCCACGCGGCGGTCGGTGAGGCTGGCACCGGCCGCTGCCTTTTTGTGCGGGCCGGGACTGTGGGGCGCGGCGAAGGGCGCCGGCATCCCCCGGCGCCCTTCGCCGCGCTCCTTTCCCTCTCCGCGACGCACGGCCCATGGCCTGCGCCCCACGGCCTACGCCCCAACGCCCGCGTCCTGGGCGAAGCGGCGCTCCAACTGGTCCCGCATCTCGCCGAACGCTTGTTCGAGATGGGGGAAGGCGACCCAGAAGCAGGAGAGCGCGAAGAGCCCCCCCGTGACCACGCGCAATTCCCAGGTGCTCTCGCGCAGGCCGAAGAGCTGCGTGAAGCCGTCGAGCGCCATCGGGACCCAGAGCAGGAACATCCAGCGCCAGCGCAGCGGCCGGGGTCGCCCGATCCGCCGCAGCAGCGGGTAGGCCAGTCCGAGCAGGAAGAACCCGCTGTAGATCGCCATGCACCGCTGGCAGTAGCACACCTGGTGACCGAAGGCGAAGAACGAGCGCTCCGGCATCTGGTGGCAGGTCAGGCGGTAGAATCCGTAGATCAGGTTCGCCGGCAGCGTATAGCCCTGCGCGCGCAGCCAGGGGCCGAGCAGCGGCAGCCCGGCGAAAAGGCCGACGAGCAGGTTGACCGTGAGGATCCAGTGCCGCGCGAGCGCCAGGATCACCCGGTCGACGCCGGCGGCGAACGCGCGCGCCCGCGGCGACGACGGAGGGGCCGGCAACAGCGCCGTGGCGGCCTCCGCGCCGCCGGGCACCCCCGGCGTCGGGCCTTCCCCACTCGGCGGTAGCCTCTCGCTCATCCCGTCGCTCCCTGCTGGCCCCCCGCGCCTTCGGCCCCGGCCCACCGCGGCGGGGGGCCGGGGGGGGTGCCACCCGCTACTTCGCGACCGCCGCGGCGACGGGCACCGCCGCCCCTTCCATCAGCGACCGCGCCGTCCCCAGCGCCTTCTCGACATCCTCGTCGGTGATCTGGTAGTGCGTGACCATCCGCAGGCCGCGCAGCCCGTAGTTGGAGATCTTGACCCCGTCCTCGGCCATCCCGGCGATGAACTCCTCGCTGGTGATGCGGTCGGCCGCCGGGCGGAAGATCACGATGTTGCTCTGGGTCGTCTCGAGATCGACGTGGATGCCGTCGATCTGCGCCAGCCCCTCGGCCAGCCGCCGCGCCCGCGCGTGGTCCTCCGGCAGGCGCTCGGTCATCTCGGTCAGCGAGACGATCGCGGCGGCGGCGATCACGCCCGCCTGCCGCATCGCGCCGCCGACCAGCTTGCGGTTGGCCCGCACCCCCTGGATGAAGTCGCGCGAGCCGACGACGATCGAGCCGACCGGCGCGGCCAGCCCCTTCGAGAAGCAGAACTGCACCGAGTCGACCGGCGCGACGACCTCGGCGACGGGCAGGCCGAGCGCCGCCGCCGCGTTGAAGATCCGCGCGCCGTCAACGTGGACCGGCACCCCCCGCTCGTGGGCCACGTCCGCGATCTGGCGCAACTGCTCCGGCCGCAGCACCGCGCCGCCGCAGCGGTTGTGGGTGTTCTCCAGGCAGACGACGCCGGTGCGGGGGTAGCCGGGGCGCGGGGCGCGGATCGCGTCGGCGACCTCGCGCGGGTCGAGCATGCCGAAGCGGTCGGTGCGCAGCTTGTTGAAGGGCAGGCCGCCGAGCGTCGCCGCGCCGCCGCTCTCGTACCAGAAGATGTGGCTCTCGTCGCCGAGGATCACCTCGTCGCCGCGCCCGCAGTGGGTCAGGATCGCGATCAGGTTGCCCATCGTGCCGGAGGAGACGTAGCAGGCGGCCTCCTTGCCGAGCCGCTCCGCCGTCAGCGCCTCCAGCCGGTTGACGGTCGGGTCCTCGCCGTACTGGTCGTCGCCGACCTCCGCCTCCGCCATCGCCCGGCGCATCGCCGGCGTCGGCAGAGTGACGGTGTCACTGCGCAGATCGATGAAGCCGTTCGGATGCGCCATGGTTGCCCCGCACTCCCTTCATCCCGCCGCCGCGGCGCCGCAACGCGGCACCGCCCGTCGCGGGTGTACCCCTCTCGCCTCGTCCCCGAATTATAGACCAGCACTCGATGCGGCGCTATTATGCTGCCGGGACGTGTCGTCGATGAGGCGGCCCGAGGTATCAGTCATTCGACGCGCCCGGCCGGCGCTTGGCCGGGGCGAGAGAGCGGAGGGGGGCGTGGTGATCGATTGGGAGCAGGTCCGCGACGAGGTGACGGGGCATCTGCAGGCGCTGCTGCGGATCAACACCGTCAATCCGCCCGGTAACGAGACCGCGGCGGCGGCCTACCTCGCCAGCGTCGCGCGCGAGGCGGGCATCGCCGGCGAGATCGTCGAGGGGGCGCCGGGGCGCGGCAACTTCGTCGCGCGCCTGGCGGGGGGCGGGGCCGGGCGGCCGGTCGCGCTGCTCGGCCACACCGATGTCGTCGGGGTCGAGCCGGAGCACTGGACGCACGACCCGTTCGGCGGCACGGTGGCGGACGGTTACGTCTGGGGGCGCGGCGCGGTGGACATGAAGAACCAGGTCGCCGCGAACCTGATGGTGTTGCTGCTCCTCAAGCGCGAGGGCGTGGCCCTGGGGCGCGACGTGATCCTGGCCGCGTTCGCCGACGAGGAGGCTGGCAGCCGCTGGGGCGCGGGGTGGCTGTGGGAGCACCGCCGCGATCTGATCGACGCGGAGTACGGGCTCAACGAGTTCGGCGGCCAGCCGGTCGAGGTCGCCGGGCGGCGCTTCTACACGGTGCAGGTCGGCGAGAAGGGCGCGGCGCGGATGCGGATCACCGCGCGGGGCGAGCCGGGCCACGCCTCGGTGCCGCGCCGGGACACGGCGATGGAGCGTCTCGGCCGGGCGTTGGTGCGCCTGCACGAGTTCGCGCCGCCGACGATCATCGTGCCCCAGGTCGCGCGGATGCTCCGCACGATCGGGGCGGCGGGCGGGCCGGAGGGCGTGGCGACCGTCAAGCGTCTCCTGGCCGCACCGGGCGAGGCGTCGCTCGCCGCGCTGCCGCTGGACGAGCAGATGCGCGCGATGCTGCTTGCCACGACGCGCAACACGGCGGTCCCGACGATCGTCCGCGGCGGGCACCGGATCAACGTCATCCCGTCCGAGGTCTCGGTCGACGTGGACGGCCGTATCCTCCCCGGCGAGGACCCTGCCGATTGGGCGCGCCAGGTCCAGGCCGCGGTCGGCGGCGAAGTCGAAGTCGAGCTGCTCGACGGCGCACCCGGGGTCGCCGCGGACCCCGACTCGCCCTTCTTCGACGCGATCGCCGCGGCAATGGACGACGAGGCGCCCGGCAGCGCGCTGCTGCCCTACGTCGTCTCGGGCGGCACCGACGCGCGGCTGCTGCCGGGGATCAAGGTCTACGGCTTCATGCCGTCGCGCAGCGGCGAGGACATCGCCGGCCGGATGCACGCGCACGACGAGCGCGTCCGCGTCGACGACCTCCTCTTCGCCACCCGCTGCCTCTACGGCGTCGTCGCCCGCTTCTGCGCGGCGTAGGAGGGGGGGCGCCGTGAGGGCAAGACGGAGCGCCGGGCCAAGCGGCCCGGCGCTCCGTCGGTGTTCTGCCCACTGTTCGCTGGTCGCGTCGCGCGTTACCGGCCGCTGCCCGGCCGCCGCCCGGTGTCCCGGCGTTCCCGACCGCGCTCCTCCACCTCGACCCGCTCCCGGCGCACGGTGTCGGTGATCTGCTCCCGCTCGACCACGCGCTCCTTGTCGAGCACCACCTCGCCGGTGACGACCGCTTCCTTCTCGACGACAGCCTCCTCGCCGCGCACGGGGACGCTGATCGTGCCGCCCTGGAAGACCTCGTCGCCAGGCCGGACCGGACGATCGGCGATGTCGCGCTCCTGGACGTGGACCTCCTCGTGGGCCAGCTCGACCGGGACGGAGACCTGCTCCTCGACCACCCGCTTGCGGATCTCGACCGCGCCCAGCTCCGCCTCGCGCTTCGCCACCTCCACGCGCTCCTCGGCGACCGGGACGACGATCTGATCCTCGCTCGCCCGGCCGCGGGCCGGCGCCGGCGCTGGGGCCGACGGCCGCGCGCCGGTGTCCCGCGGCTGCACGCTCTCGCGAACCTGGCCCACGTCTGCCAGCGTTTGTTGCCCCTGGCCGGCACGCACCTCGGGGATGGGCTGCGCCTGCCGTGCGCCCGCTCTGGGGACGGCGGGAGGCGCGGGCGCGGGCTGTTGCCGGGCCGCGGGTTGGCGCGCGGGCGCCGGCTGCGTGTGCCGCGTGCCCTCTTCGACTTCGACGCGCTCCCGGCGCACGGTGTCGGTGATCAGCTCCCGGTCGACCACCTGGTCCTTGTCGAGCACCACCTCGCCGGTGATCACCGCCTCCTTCTCGACGACGACCTCCTCACCCAGCACCGGGACGCGGATTGTGCCCTCCTGGAAGAGTTGGTCGCCGGGGCGCGCCGGGCGGTCGGTGATGTCGCGCGCCTCGATATGCACCTCCTCGCGCATCACCTCGACCGGGACCGTCCGCTGCTCCTCCACGACCCGCTTGCGGACCAGCACCGCCCCCAACTCGGTCTCGCGCTTCGCGACCTCGAGGCGCTCCTCGGCGACCGGGACGACGATCTCGTCGTCGGTGGCCCAGGCCGCTGGTGGGCGGGTGGGTTGCTCCCGCCGGGCATCCCCGATGACCACCGCGTCCTCGTCCGCGGCCGCGAGCGGGGCGCCGCCGCGCGTCGCGATCTGCCGGGTCTCGTCCTCGGCGCGCTCGTCGTCGACGCCGTGGAACGCGGCACGGTCGAATGGCTGTGCCCCGGCCAGTCGCGACCCCGGCTGGCGCAGATGGACCGCCGCCCCGGTGGCGTTGTCGATCGCGCTCGCCGGGATGAGGAACTCCTCCGAGCCGCGGCGGACGACGATCTCACTGACCTCGCGGGTCTCTCGGTCCACGATGACGTGGGTGACGTGGCCGACCTCGCCGTCCGGGGCCATGACGCGCGCGTCCCGTTCGATCTTCATGTCCGTCCTCCCTGATGATGCCTCGATGATGTCTCGTCCGCGTCAGCGTTGCTCGGTCGGTGCCTACTGGCGCGGGCGGTCGGTTCGCTCGCGCGTCACCGGTGCCTCCCGCGTCTCAACCGTCTCGACCGTCCGCGCCGGCTCCACGGTCTCGACCGTCCTCACCGGCTCGACCGTACGCACCGGGGCGTTGCGCTCGAGGATGAAGCTGTCGCGACGCCGGCGCAGCAGGAACGGCAGGAGGAGCAAGGGGAGCAGCAGCAGTGGCAGCAGCCACAGTGGGTTGAAGCCGCCCTCGTCGCGCTCCTCCGCCACCGGAGCCGGGGCCGCCGCGGCGGGTGTGGTCGTCGCGATAGGCGCCGCGGCAGCCGTGGCGACCGGCGTGGTCGCGGCGCGGGTCGGCGTGATCGCGGCAGCGGCCGTAGCAACCGGCGTGGTCGCGGCGCCCGCTGCCGCCGGTGGCGTCGCGGCGGGTGTTGTCGCCGCGCCCGTGCTGGTCGCCTCGATCCGCGTCGCACGCCCGTCGGGGCTGGTGTCGACGTTCACCCGGTCGGTCGCCCGGATGTCGGCAACCGTGGCCGGGCGGCCGTCACGGATGACCGTCACGCCGGGGGCCGGGTTTACCTGGCGCTCCTGGCCGTTCGTGTCGCGGACCGCGAGGGAGTCGCCGGCCCTCGTCACGGTACCACTGAACGAGTTACCGGCGGCGCCCGGCGCACCGGCCGGCGCGCCCGGCCCAGCCGGGACGACCCGGACCTGGTCCGGCGCGACCTGCTCGATCTGGTAGCCCCGCGCGTAGGTGCCGTAGTCCAGCCCACTGAGCTGCTTCAGGAAGGCGATCGTCTCCGGCCGCTGCCCCGCGGGGATCTGGAACCCCTCACTGGCGGCGGCGGCATCGAGCGCGGCGCCGATCGCCGCGTCATCCCGCGCCTGGCCGGTGATCACGTCCTGCCCGGCCTTTAACAGGACGGTCGAGGCCTTGTTCAGGTCGCCGTCCGGCCCGGCCAGCGCGACCGTCCGCGCGACCTGCTGGTAGGCCAGTCGCACGCGCGCCGGGTCGGGCTGCTGGCCGGCCTGGCACTGCGGGAACGCCTTGAGCGCGCCGACCAGCGCCGTCTCGCCGGTGACCGGGTTGGAGGGTGGCGCGGCGATCAGGACCGACGCATCGCCCACCCCCGCCGTCACCAGGGCGTCGGCGTACACCGCCGCCGGGATGCGGGTGATGTTCTGCGTGCTGACCGTCAGCCCCTCGCCCCGGTTCAGGCAGGTCAGCCCCGCGCTGGAGATCGTGTCATCGCCCGGCGCCACCGGCAGCCCGGTGCCTTGCAGGGCGCTGACCAGTTCCTCCGTTGTGACCGTGTCGACCTTTGCCGTGCCGTCGTCGTTGAAGATCTGCGCCAATTCCTGCCGACCGGTCGGCGTGAGATCGGCGCCGTAGACGATGACCCGCTCGCCGGCCGCGCCCGCCGGGGCGATCCCCAGCAGTAGCGCGACCAGCGCCAAGATGATCACCGCGTAGGCTCTGCTCTGTTTCAACGTCCCTTCCCTCCCACTCCAGGACTATCCCCGCCACTCGGGGAACTTGCGGATAACGGGGACCATCCCCGGCCTGCCGCCGAGGACACCCCGGAGCGGCAGAGAGCCGCCCTCACCGGGCGCTCGTGCGGTGGACAATTGGCAAGTGGCGTGCCAGTGTCGCGGCCCGGAGCGGGGGAGGATCGCGATTTCTGGACCACCAAGCCAGAAAAAGCCAACAAAAACACCGGCGTCATCCAGCGTTCGGCGTTGGGGAAGTGCGTCCCGCGACCCTTCGTCCCGCCGCCGGGAGCTTTCGCACCCGCCGTGTCTCGGGGATCGATCGTAACTGTTCAGAGGCGGGGGCAAACTCGTCGAATCCCGGCCCGTCGCCCAGTACGCATGCTGGCGCAGAGAGCAGGGGCAACGAACTTGCGCGGCCAGTCTGAACAGTTACGATCGATCGGTCCCCCGGCCGCGCCCGGTCGGCCCCCGAGTGGTATCATCCCCCGTGTGCAATCACGCGCCGGCGCGGCCGGCTCCGCTGGGCGATAGGCCGATCGAGACGGGAAGGCAGAGGAGCAACCGCATGTTTCTGGTCGAAGGCGGACACCGCCTGGCGGGGACGATCGCGCCCGCCGGCAACAAGAACGCGGCGCTGCCGATCCTGGCGGCGGCGCTGCTGACCGACGAGCCGGTCACGCTGCGCAACCTGCCGCGCATCCGCGATGTCGAGGTGCTGCTCGAACTGTGGCGCAAATCTGGCGCAAATCGGCGTGCAGATCACCGAGCACGGCCCCAACGAGGTCACGATCCACGCGCGCGAAATCGCCACGACCGACCTCGACCCGCGGCTCTGCGCGCGTATCCGCGCCTCGATCCTCCTCGCCGGCCCGCTGGTGAGCCGCTGCGGCCGGGTCCGATTTCGCGCCGCCGGGCGGCGCGACAGCATCGGGCGGCGGCGGATCGACACCCACTTCCTGGCGCTCGGCGCGCTCGGGGCCGAGACGACGCTGGCGACGGGCGGCGCCTTCGAGTTGCGCGCCGACGAGTTGCACGCGGCGGACATCTTCCTCGACGAGGCGAGCGTGACCGCGACCGAGAACGCGGTCGCCGCCGCCGTCCTCACCCCGGGGCGCACGACGATCGCCAACGCCGCCAGCGAGCCCCACGTCCAGGATCTCTGCCACTTCCTCAACGGCCTGGGCGCGCGGATCGGCGGGGTCGGCACCAACATGCTGACGATCGACGGCGTCGAGCGGCTGCACGGCGGCAGCTACCGGATCAGCGCCGACCACATCGAGGTCGGCAGCTACATCGGCCTGGCGGCGGCGACCGGCAGCGAGCTGACGATCCGCGACGCGGTCCCCGAGCACCTGCGGATGATCGGCCTCGTCTTCGCGCGCCTCGGCATCCGCACCGAGGTCCGCGGGGCCGATCTCTTCGTCCCCGGCGACCAGGCGCTCCGGATCCAGGACGACCTGCACGGGGCGATCCCCAAGATCGACGACGGCCCCTGGCCGGCCTTCCCGGCCGACCTGACCAGCATCGCGCTGGTCACTGGGCGACCCAGGCGCGCGGCACGGTGCTGATCTGGGAGAAGATGTTCGAGAGCCGCCTCTACTTCACCGACAAGCTGATCCAGATGGGCGCGCGGATCGTCCTCTGCGACCCCCACCGGGCGGTGGTGGTCGGCCCGGCGCAACTGCACGGCGAGACCCGCGCAGAGCCCGGACATCCGCGCGGGGATGGCGCTGCTGATCGCGGCCCTGGCGGCGCGCGGGACGAGCACGATCCACGCGGTCGAGCAGATCGATCGCGGCTACGAGCGGCTGGACGAGCGCCTCGGCGCGCTCGGCGCGCGGATCGAGCGCGTCGACCACCGCGTCGGCGCGAGGCGTCTGACGAAGTACGAACGACGAAGTACGAACGACGAATGACGGGGGCCGGTGGGAGGCTGGTGGCTCCACCCGCCGGCCTCGCGCCGCCGGGCAGTCGCCATCCGTAACGGTTCAGGATCGGGTGCGCGGTGAGCGGGTATCGGCGAGCCGACCCCGCCCGATCGCGCGGCCTGCCCTGCCCCATTCGCCGATCCGCCCCGCCCCCCGCCCCCTGGCACCGCCCGCCCCCGCCGCCGGGTCCGATCGGTATCCGGGCGCGCACGCCCCGCCGACCGCGCGGACGCGCCCGGCGCGCGAAAACGCCGTTTTCGCGAAACGAACCGCTCTTGCCCGGCGCGATTATGGCGCCCCACCAGGGAAAACGGTCCCGTCGATGGGCCGGAGGATAGTCCAAATGACCCCCAAATCCCCCATTTCCGCCCCGCGCCATCTCGCGCCCAGGCGTGGCCGCCCCGTCTCGGTTCGACCCATCGGCCCCTCTTCCCCCTGGACGAGCGCCCCGCCCCGACATCGGGAGCGGGCGGGGCCACCCGGCGCCGCGCCCTCCCACCGGGGCGCAAAGGGCCAGCCTGCTCCGAACTGTTACCGCCATCCAACGCTTCCGCGGCCCCTGCCCCCCTGTGCTACACTCCGGGCGCGATCCCGGCCAGGGCGATGGACCCGTCCGGGCGGCCCGGCCCGGACGGCACGGAGGGGAGTGGTGATGTCCGAGACAGCCGCGCAGACACTGAACGACGACGGCCTGCCCGAGCCGGCGGTGGCGCCCGCCTGGGAGCCGACCGGCGGGCTGCCGGCCTTGCGGATCACCAATGTCAAGGCGATCCCGACCGCGCCGGACAACATCCGGCTGGTGGTGGTCAAGGTCGAGACGAGCGAGCCGGGGCTCTACGGCCTGGGCTGCGCCACCTTCACCCAGCGCCCGCTCGCCGTCGTCACCGCGATCGAGGAGTATCTCAAGCCGTTCCTGATCGGGCGCGACCCCAACGACATCGAGGACATCTGGCAGTCGGCCTACGTCAGTTCCTACTGGCGCAGCGGCCCGGTCCTCAACAATGCCCTCTCAGGCGTCGACATGGCGCTGTGGGACATCAAGGGCAAGCGCGCGGGGATGCCGGTCTACCAACTGCTGGGGGGCAAGTGCCGGCGCGCGGCCGACGTCTACGTCCACGCCGGCGGGCGCGACCCCCAGGAGGTCGAGGAGAACGCGCGGCGCTTCCTGGAGCAGGGCTACCGCTTCATCCGCTGCCAGGTCGCCGTCCCCGGTTACTCCACCTACGGCTCGCAGATTCGGCCGAAGGCGGCCGCGCCGACCTTCGCCCAGCCGCTCGGCCTCAGCCAGGAGCCCTGGGAGCCGACGCCCTACTGCCGCCTGGTGCCGAAGCTCTTCGAGCACATCCGCACGGCGCTCGGCGACGAGGTGGAACTGCTGCACGACATCCACGAGCGCATCCCGCCGATCGCGGCGATCGGGCTGGCGAAGGAGCTGGAGCAGTACCGGCTCTTCTTCCTCGAAGACCCGTTCGCGCCGGAGGACAACGGCTACTTCCCGATCCTGCGCCAGCAGACGGCGATCCCGATCGCGATGGGCGAGCTGTACGTGAACCAGGCGGAGTACGTGCCGCTGATCCGCGACCGGCTGATCGACTTCATCCGCGTCCACCTCTCCGACATCGGCGGGCTCAGCCCGGCGCGCAAGCTGGCGGCCTTCTGCGAGTTCTTCGGGGTCCGCACCGCCTGGCACGGCCCCGGCGACGTGTCGCCGGTCGGCCACGCGGCGAACCTGCACCTCGATCTGGCCTGTTACAACTTCGGCATCCAGGAGTGGACCACCTTCAGCGAGCGCGCCCGCGAGGTCTTCCCCGGCACGCCGGAGGCGCGCGCCGGCGCGATCTGGTCGAACGACCGGCCGGGCCTGGGGGTGGACATCGACGAGGGGTTGGCGGCGAAGTACCCCTTCCCGGCGCACCCGCTCAACGGCGCCTGGCCGCCGGTCCGCCGCCGCGATGGCACCGTAGTGCGACCGTAGCGGTTCACGGGACGATATGCACCGCGGAGGGCGCGGAGATCACAGAGGACGAGAAAAGAGACAAAATCTGCCGCGTTCTCTGCGCCCTCCGCGGTAAAACGGTTCCCGCAGGTTACAGGGCCAGGAGGAGGGCGACGGCGGCGGGGGTGGAGGTCGGGCGGGCGGGGGTGGTGTCGGCGCCGGAGGCGAGGAAGGCGATCAGCAGGGCGATGCAAGCCAGGGTGGCGAGGACCAGGCCGAGCAGGGCGAGGCGCGCCCCGCGGCCCGGCCCCTGCGCGCCGGGGGTGTAGGGCAGGATCGCGCCGGACTTCGGGGCCGGCACGGTCGCCGCCGCGGCCGGCGACTCGCCGCGCAGGTTCGCGCCGCACTGCCCGCAGAACTTGTTGATCGGCAGGTTCTCCGCGCCGCAGCGCGGGCAGATCAGGAAGCGCCGCCGCGCCGATGTGTCAGCCATGCCCCCGCTATCCGAACCGCTCGCCCCGGCCCGGCGATCCGCGCGAATCGCCCGCCAGCACGCCGGCGCTGCTACACGCCCCACGTCCCCATTATCCCCGATGCCGACCGCCGCGGCAACGCGACCATTGGGCATTCCGCGCGGTTTGGGGCAGAATAGAGGGCCGTGGGCGGTCGGCGCGATCGAGGGGGAGAGGATGCAGACGGAGAAGGTCTACTACGGCGTGATCATGGAGTTCCGGCCCAACGATCCGCTCGGAGTCGCCAACACGGTGGTCGAGCTGCTGCCGCGGCGGCGTCGGGAGGCCTACCAGCAGGCGCTGGCACAGGTGCCGGAGCCCGTCGATCGGTCGAGCGAGAAGCTGCTGTACGACAATCGCGAGGATGCGCTGGCGGCGGCGCAGGTCCTGCGCGGCGCGGCCGACCGGGTCTCGATCCAGCAGGTGCAGCGGCGCAACGACATGGAGACGGAGAGCGTCTACGGGCTGGCGGGCTGGCTGATGCCGAGCGGCCACCAGTACGTGCCGATCTCCGTGCGCGAGCCGGTCTGAGCGCGTCGGGCGGCTGGACGTTGCGATAGCTGTTGAGGGACGGGAAATGCCAGAGGGGAACGCGACGCCGCCTGCGCCGGTCCGCCAGTTGCTGGCGGTGATCTACGGCTTCGAGGACTTCCGGGATGGCGAGCGGCGCCTGATGCTGCAACAGGAACTGCCGGCCAGCGCGTTCACCATGCTCGAGCAGCAGTTGGAGGCGGTGCCGAAGCGGTCGCTGGTCGACTACGGGCCGGGGCTGCTGGTCTACAGCAACTTCCAGCACGCCCGCTTCGCCGCACAGACGGTCGCCAAGGTCGCGGCCTACGTGGCGCTGCGCGAGGTGGTCGCCGGGGCCGAGCCGGGCGCGGACGTCTGGCCGGCGGCGAACGGCGGGCGTTACAGCAGTGTCCCCGGCGGCCTCACCGAGACGATCAAGGAGTAGAAGTCACCCTGCCGAGGTCGGTCGGGTGGCCGGCCACCGCCGTCCGCGGCGGGGTACAGCCGTAGGACGGCTAGGCGCGGTGTCCGATCGACCGTGCTGATAGTGGGCAACGCGGGCGGGCACGCGGCCTGCCCCTACGGACGATCGACCATGCCGCTCGCGCAGGCGGGTGGCTACGCCCGCTCCCTGGTCGGGTCCAGCTCGTGGAGGCGGGTCAGGAAGTGGCTCCAGCCTTCCAGATGGCCCTGCCGCTCCTCCCGGCTCTCGGGCGTGTCGGTGTAGGGGCCGTGCGTCAGGGTGAGGGTCGTGCCGCCGTCGCCGTGCGGGGCGAAGGTGATGGCGACCTCGCTGTGGTGCGCCGCTTCGTGGTCCCACTGCCAGGTGAAGGCGAGCCGTTCGCCGGGGCTGAAGGCGGTGTAGCGACCGCGCAGGCGCCAGCCCAGCTCGGGCCAGGCGAAGTCGTACTCCCCGCCGGGGCGCGGCTCGGTTGTCGCCTCCTGCGGCCACCACTGCTGGAGGAGCGCCGGCGTCGTCCAGTAGGCGAAGAGCGTCGCGGGCGCGAGGGGGAACTCGTCGCGCACGATCAGCCGGTCAGGGGCCGAAGGACATTCCCCGATCGCCGGTTGTAACTCCGCCGCCATCAGCACCTCCATCCGTCCCGAGAGTCTGCACTGGCGATAGCAGCACGAGGTCGCGCCGCGCGGCCATCCTATCATGCCCCGCTCGGCGGTGCGGCGCGCCCGCCCGCCCGACCGGCGAAGCGCGCTGCCCGGCCACCGGCTCGGCGTAGTACGCAGGCGCGGATCTGCGACGGTTCGCCCTTGACGCCCCGGCGGGGCTCTGCCACACTCTGTGCCGATGGGCGCACGTACACCTGTGGTGGGAGTGCTGATAGCCGGCGGGCGGGCGCGTCGAGGGCGGGCGGTGGCGACGATGATGGCGGCGGCGCGGGGGGCGGCTATCGCGTCGGCCAGTTCTTGCGGGCGCTCGTGCCGCTCGTGCCGGCGCGCGACCGCGCCCTCGCCGCGGCGGTCCTGACCCCGGCGCAGTTCGTCGCCTTCCGCGCGCAGGGCGCCGCCGATCAGCGCCACGCGGCCCTGGTCCTGCGGACGGTGCTGGCGGCGGGCGGGCGCGACCAGGATCTGGCGGTGGCGGCGCTGCTGCACGACCTGGGCAAGGTCGCCGCGGACGGCGCGGGGCGGGTGCGGCTGCCGCACCGGGTGGCGAAGGTGCTGCTCGCGCGGGCCTGGCCCGCGGCCTGGGCGCGGCTGGGCGCGCGACCGCGTCGTGGGCCGCTCCTGGGCTGCTATCTGCTCCAGCACCACCCGGCGCTCGGGGCGGCGTGGGCCGCGCGCCTCGGCTGCGCGCCGCGCGCCTGCGCGCTGATCGCCGCGCACCAGGACGGCAATTGCGGACTGCGGGTTCCCGCGGTGGGGAAGATGCGGATTGCGGAATGGGGACCGGCACGATGCCGATCTGGATGAGGCGTTGCGTCTGCTGCGATGGGCCGATGATCGATCCTGAGCCCAACGGAGTGCGGACGGCCGCGGGCGCCCCCGGTATTGGCGCAAGGCGAGAGGGCGCGTCGGCATGAGCGTCGTCGACTCCGCAATCCGCAATCCGCAATCCGCAATCCCCTACCAGTGTCGCCTGCCCGGGTTCGAGGGGCCGCTCGACGTGCTGCTGCGGCTGATCGAGCGGCGCGAACTCGACATCACCGCGATCTCGCTGGCGGCGGTGGCGGACCAGTTCCTGGAGCACCTGGCGGGGCTGCCCGACCGCGACCCGGCGATTCTGGCCGAGTTCGCGGCGGTCGCCTCGCGCCTGCTGCTGCTGAAGACGCGCGTCCTCTTCCCCCGCGCGCCGGAGCCGGCCGGGGAGCCGGAGGGCGCCGAGGACGACCCGGACGATCTGGTGGCCCAGTTGCGCGAGTACCGACGGATCAAGGCGGCGGCCGGGGGGTTGGCGGCGCGCGAGCGGGACGGGCTGCGCGCCTTCGCCCCGCGCGTCGGCCCGCCGGACCCGGATGGGCCGCCGGCGGCCGCCGCGCCGGTCGTCGAGGTGACGCTGGCCCCGGCCGGGCCGGCCGATCTCTTGCGCGCGGCCCACCGGCGGCTGTCGCGGCTGCCGGCGACGCCGCGCGTGCTGACACTGCCGCCCCGGATCAGCGTCGGCGAGATGGCGGCGCGGATCGCCGAGCGGCTGCGGGCACGCCGGGCGGTCCGCTTCAGCGCGCTGGTGACGCCGGGGATGCCGCGGGGCGATGTCGTGACGACCTTCATGGCGATCCTCGAGCTGGTGCGCCGCCGCCGCGCCGAGGCGCGTCAGGAGGAGCCGTTCGGCGAGATCGTCGTCCTGCCGCCGCCGGGGGCGCTCGCCGAGGCTGGGCGGGAGGTCGAGGATGCCGCCGACGACTGACGGCGGGGGGGCGGGGCAGGCGCCGCTGCCGGCGTCGGCGGGCGGCGCGGCCGGCGAGCTGGCGCTGCCCGCGCTCTGCGAGGCGCTGCTCTTCGTCGCCGCCGCGCCGGCGCCGGTCGAGGATCTGGCGAATGCCGCCGGCGTGCCACCCGCGGTGATCGAGGCGGCGCTGGCCGAGCTGGCGGGGCAGCTCGCGGGGCGGGGCATTCGCTTGCAGCGGCACGGCGACCGCTACGCGCTGGTGAGCGCGCCGCCGGCCGCGCGGCCGATCGCGCGCTTCCTCGGCCTGAGCCGGGTCGAGCGGCTGTCGGCGGCGGCGCTGGAGACGCTGGCGATCGTCGCCTACCGCGGGCCGGTCACGCGCGGCGAGGTTGAGGCGATCCGCGGCGTCGACAGCAGCGGGGTGCTGCAGACACTGGTCGCGCGGGAACTGGTCGAGGCGGTCGGGCGGCGGGCGGCGGTCGGGGCGCCGATCGAGTACGCGGTCACCGCCGCCTTCCTGCGCCACTTCGGGCTGGCGAGCCTGGCCGACCTGCCGCCGCTGGGCGAGGTCAACGACGAGCCGGTCGAGGAGGTCTGGGACCGGCGCATGGCGAGCGACGAGCGACGAGCGACAGCTTGCCCTGAGCGAAGCGAAGGGAGCGACGAACACCGGCGCGGGCAGGGGAACTCTAGTCCGGCGTGATATCGCGCGCCATGTCGTCCTCCGCTCGCCGCCGGGAAAACCCGCGGCCGGCATGCTGCGTATATGGGGTGAGGCGTGTCCGTGCCGGGTGCGCCGACCCGTTATCGTCCCGACTTCGATCGGTCGCCGGCGGCGCGCGCAGCGCGTGTGCCGCCGTGGTTGCCGTGCTGAGACGCGCTGAGGGGTGGTGGGATGCCCGCGTGGTTGTCCGAAGACCGGATGCTGATCGTCTACCTGGTCCTGCTCGGCGTCGGCGTCGTCGCGGCGCTCGCCCTCGCCCTGCTCGGCGAGGCCGGCGAGCCGCTGGCGCTGACCCCGCTCAGCCCGGCGGTGCTCGTCGCCTGCCTGACCTGCTTCGGGGGCGCGGGGGTGCTGGCGCTGCGCCTGTTCGGCTTCCCGGTGGGGCTGAGCCTGATCGCCGCCCTGCTCTTCGCCGGGTTCAGCGCGACACTCTTCGCCCTCCTGGCGACCGTCGCCAGCCGCGCGGCCGAGCGGCGCAAGGCGCTCGGCGACCTCGTCGGGGCGCTGGCGCGGGTGGTGACGCCGATCGAACCGGGCCGCACCGGCCTGATCGCCACCAACGGCTCCCGCCCCGCCCTGACGCTGCCGGCGACCTCGCGCGAGTCCCGGCCGCTGCCCACCGGCACCACCGTCGTCGTGACCGCGCTCCACGGGGCCGCGGCGGAAGTCACCCCCCTGCCGAGGGACGATTGAAGGCCACGGCGCTGCCCGCGACCACGCCGGTGAGCGGGAGGGGGCGAAATCAAGCGCCACGGCGTACGTTTATTCGCCCTGGGCCACGCAGTATATCGCACACAAGGAGGATGCCCCGGTCAAATGGCCGGTGCTTTTCTCTGCTTCGCCACGCTACAGGGGGGTAGCGCAGATCGGCAGCGCCTGACAAGCGAAGGAATGGGGCACGAGGAAATGCCGTCCTCCGATCGCGCCGATCTCAAGCAAGCACTTGGACATGTCCTATGGATCGGGGGCGCCCCCGATGCTGGAAAGACTTCCGTTGCCCGGTTTCTCTCCCGGAACTATCGCCTGCGGTGGTACAACTTCGACTACTTCGAGCCGGAGCATGTTGGGCGGCTGAATCCCGAGCGCCACCCGGCCCTGCATGCATTTATCGGCATGACGATGGATCAACGGTGGGTGCTGCGTCCGGTCGAGGTCATGGCGCAGGTGACTATCGCGGCCTGGACCGAACGGTTCGGGATGGTCGTCGAGGACCTGTTGTCGTGGCCGCGCGACGGCATCATTCTCGCCGAGGGGCCCGGGTTCTTCCCCGAGTGCGTTGCGCCGCTCATCTCCAGCCCCCGCCAGGCGGTCTGGCTCGTGCCGACCGAGGCATTCAAGCGGGCGACGCACAGCACCCGGGAAAACAAGGTAACGATGCCGCTTCAGACGAGTGATCCCGAGCGGGCCTACCGCAACCACGTCGAGCGGGACTTGTGCCTCGCCCGACATGTTCAGGAGCGAGTCGAGCAACTTGGCTTGACGGTTCATGAGGTGGATGGTACTCGGTCTATTGAGGAGATGACTGCTCTCGTTGAGGTGCACTTTGCACCGCTGCTGCCCGGAGTTGACGAGCCAGGCGCCGGCGGCGCGTAAGCGGGTGCGACGCCCGACCGTCTTCCGCACGGCAGGGGTGGGGGGGCGTGCGGCGGGGGTGTTCGTGATTTTGGTCACGAAACCCGTTGACAGCGGCCCTCGTTTCCGGTCTAATCAGGGGCGATGGCGCGGAGCCGGCTGGGCGGTGGCCCCGAGTCCGGCCTGTGGGAGAGGGGCGTTCCCCGGCCGCTCCGCCGGCAGTGATCGGCGGGGGGCGCGGGAACGACGGACAAGCGAAAGGGATCACGGTCGTGACCTACATCATCACCGAGCCGTGCAAGGGGGTGAAGGACGCCTCCTGCGTGGAGGTCTGCCCGGTCGACTGCATCCACTCGGATGATGACCAGGAGATGTACTTCATCGACCCGGACGAGTGCATCGACTGCGGCGCCTGCGAGTCGGTCTGCCCGGTCAACGCGATCTACTACGAGGAGGACACCCCGAGGAGTGGAAGGAGTACCTGGCGATCAACGCCGCGTACTTCAAGAAGTAGGCGGCGGGCGACCGGCCGGCGATCCCCGTGGCGGCGATTCGGCAGGAGATGACGCGGTAGCGGCCCCGGCGCCGGGCGAGCGTCGGGGCCGCCCTTGCCGCACGCGGCCCCGACGCTGCGTCCATTCGCGCCAGGCGACGGCCGGCCGTTCGACAAGGCGCGAGGGCCGCGCTCCCCCGCCGTCCCAGCCCCTTTGAGGACCGCGCCGCGACCATGCCGTTCTCCGGGCCTTCCCGGCCTTCCGGGGGAGGCGGTGCCTTGTGCCCCCGCCCCCCCCCCCCTCCGCGCCCCGATGCTCCTCCTCGCGGGTACTTTACAGATCGCGCTCCGCACGGTATTATCTCTAGCTGTATCCTCAGGGGAGCAAGCTGGCAGGCAGACGAGCGCCGACACCGCCATGGTGGCCCCGCCCTGTCGCCGCGTGACGCCACCGGAGCGGGAACTTAATGCCCGCCCGCGGCGTCATAGAGGGGAGATTGGGCGGGGAAGCCGCGGCGCGCATTGGACAACCGGGTGGTATCCCGGTGCTTTGGAGTGGGGGCCGGTGACGGCCCGTTTGTCAGGGAGGATCGCAGCATGGAGACAGGGTCCGAACCGCGCGAGTTGATGCGGCAGGTGGCCGCGGGGCAGTTGAGCCGGCGGGCATTCATCGCGCGGGCCGCGGCGCTCGGCTTCTCGGCGTCGGCGATCGCCGGCTTCCTGGCCGCCTGCGGCGGCGCCGCCGCGACCAACACCGTCCCGGCCGCCGCGCCGACGACGGCCGCGACGACGGCCCGGGCCGCCACGACGACGAGCGCGGCGCCGGCGACGACCGCGCGCGCCACCGCCACCGCGACCCGCACCGGCAGCCCCACCGCGACCCGCGCCGCGGCTGCGGGCGGCGGCAGCGTGGGCAGCGCGTCCTCGGCCGCGCCGGGGCGCGGCGGCGGCGTCGGCCCCGGCCCTCGCGGCGCGGCGGCGGCGGGGTCGTGAAGCTGCTCTGGTGGCAGGCGCCGACGATCCTCAACTCGCACCTCGCGCAGGGCACCAAGGATTACGACGCCGCCCGGATCACCCTGGAGCCGCTCGCCTCCTTCGGCCCGGACGACCAACTGGTGCCGTTCCTGGCGGCGGAGATCCCGTCGCGCGCCAACGGCGGTCTTTCCGCCGACCTGAAGACGGTGACCTGGAAGCTCAAGCAGGGCGTCAAGTGGAGCGACGGGCAGCCCTTCACCGCCAAGGATGTCGCCTTCACCTACCGCTACATCACCGATAAGGACACCGCCACGGTCAGCCAGGGCCTCTACCAGGACATCGCCAGCGTCGAGACCCCGGATGACCACACCGTCAAGATCACCTTCAAGGAGCCGACGCCCGGCTGGTACGTCCCCTTCGTCGGGAGCCAGGGCTACATCCTGGCCGAGCACCAGTTCAAGGACGGCCTGGGGGCGGCGGCCAAGAACTTCGCCGGCAACCTGAAGCCGATCGGCACCGGCCCCTACCGCGTGGTGGAGTTCAAGCCGCAGGACCTCGTCACCTACGAGATCAACCCGAACTACCGCGACCCCAACGCGCCCTTCTTCGATCGGGTCGAGATGAAGGGCGGCGGCGACGCGACCTCGGCGGCGCGCGCGGTCCTGCAGACCGGCGACTACAACGTCGCCTGGAACCTGCAGATCGCGCCGAGCGTCCTCAACCAGTTGTCGCAGGGCGGCAAGGGGCGGCTCTTGACCACCCCGAACTGGGGGATCGAGCGCATCCTGGTCAACTTCTCCGACCCCAACAAGGAGGTCGACGGCGAGCGGTCGGCGAAGAGCACCCAGCACCCCTTCTTCTCCGATAAGAAGGTGCGCGATGCCTTCGCGCTCCTCACCGACCGCAAGACGATCGCCGAGACGCTCTACGGCCCGGCGGGCCAGCCGACCGCCAACATCCTGACCAACCCGAAGCCTTACGCCTCCAACAACACCAAGTGGGAGTTCAACATCCAGAAGGCGGAGCAACTGCTGACCGAGGCCGGCTGGGTCAAGCAGGGGCAGTACCGCCAGAAGGGCGGCGCGCAGATGAGCCTGGTCTTCCAGACCAGCCAGAACACCGTGCGCCAGCAGCACCAGCAACTGGTCAAGGACTCCTTCGAGCGGGCCGGCATCAAGACCGAGATCAAGGCGATCGACTCGGGGGTCTACTTCTCCTCCGACCCCGGCAACGCGGACACCTCCGCGCACTTCTACGCCGACCTGGAGATGTTCACCAATTCCAACGGCCAGCCGGACCCCTGGACCTACTTCCACGGCTGGACCACCGAGGAGATCGCCCAGAAGGAGAACACCTGGAACGGCAACAACTACCACCGCTGGTCGAACCCCGAGTACGACCGGCTGGTGGCCCAGGCGAAGACCGAGCTGAACGAGGAGCGGCGCCAGCAGATGTTCGTCCGGATGAACGACATCCTGGTGAACGAGGTGGTGGTCATCCCGCAGGTCGACCGCCTCGGCCCGCAGGCGTTCTCGAACGACCTGAAGAACGCCGAGCTGACCGCCTGGGACGTGACGACCTGGAACATCGCCAACTGGACCAAGTAGGGCCGGCGACGGCGCGACGGCAAGGGGGCCGGCCAGCGGAATGCTGGCCGGCCCCTTCGTCGATCACCGTCTGGCGTGGCGGCGCATCCCCCACGCCCCCGCGCGGCCGGACCGCGTCGCGCGTCCCGGCGGCCCCTGCCGGCGCCCTACAGCTTGATCAGCCCGCGCGTCAGGGCGATGGCGACCGCCTCGGTGCGGTCGCTCACGTCGAGTTTCTGGAAGATGTTGGCGACGTGGGTCTTGACGGTGCTCTCGCTGATGTGCAGCGAGACGCCGATCTGCTTGTTGGCCGAGCCGCGCGCCAGCAGCCGCAGCACGTCCAGCTCGCGCTCGGTCAGGGCGCTCGCCGGGGGCGGGGCGGCCTTGGCGCGCGAGAAGCGGTCGAGCAGCTTCGTCGCCACCGCCGGTTGCAGCAGCGACTCCCCGCGGGCGACCGCGCGCACCGCCCGGAAGAGCTCGTCGCGCGGCGCGTCCTTGAGCAGGTAGCCCCGCGCCCCGGCGGCGATCCCCTGGAAGATCGAGTCGTCGTCGCCGTAGGTCGTCAGGACGATCGTCTGCACCGCGGGGTGCCGCTCGCGGATCAGGCGGATGGCGTCGACGCCGCCGAGGCGGGGCATCTGCAGGTCCATCAGGATGATGTCCGGCCCCAGGCTCGCGGCCCGATCGACCGCCTCCTGCCCGTCGGCGGCCTCCCCGACGACGTCGATGTCGGGCTCGCGCGACAGCATCGCCGCCAGGCCCTCGCGCACCACCGGGTGATCGTCGGCGATCAGGATCGTGATCGGGCGCTCGGTCATCCTCTCCTCCATCCTCCGGCCCGCCTCGCCGCGGGCGTCGAGTCCTCGCCCCGGCCGGCGGCGCCCGGCATCGTCCGGCATCCGGGGTGCGGCGTCGTGCCGGCCAGCGCATCGTGCCGACGCGCGTACGCGCTGGCCGCGATCGATCGCTCCTGTGTCTTAGATACGCGCGAAGGCGGAAAATCTCACGCCCCCGCCCCGCCGATTGTCGTCGCGGCCCAGGCCGCGCCCCGCTAGGCGCGCACCCGGACCTTGACGCAGGTTCCCTGGCCGGGGGTGCTGGCGATCGTGAGCGTGCCGCCGACGCGGCCCGCCCGCTCGCGCATGCTGATCAGGCCGAAGCCGCTGCCGTCCTCGCGGCCTGCGGCCCCGGCGAACCCGACCCCGTCGTCGCAGATGCGCAGGGTCACGGCGGCGGGGGTGACGTTCAGGGTGACCGTGATCCGGCTGGCGCGGGCGTGCTTATAGGTATTGTTCAGCGCCTCCTGCGCGACGCGCAGCAGCGCCGTCTCGACCTCGGCCGGGAGGGGGCGCGCCCGCCCCTTCACCGCGCAGTCCACCGCGATCCCGGTCGCCGCGCTCCACTCGTCCAGGAAGCCCTCCAGCGCCTCGCCGAGCGAGCGGCCCTGCAAGGGGCTGGGGCGCAGGTTCCAGACCGAGCGTCGCGCCTCCTGCAGGCTCGACCGGGCGAGGTCCTGCGACCGCAGCAGCCGCTCGCGGGCGGCCTCCGGGTCGCCGTCGAGCAGGCTCTGCGCCACCTCGAGCTGCAGGATGATCCCGGTGAAGCCCTGCGCGAGGGTGTCGTGGATCTCGCGCGCCAGCCGGTTGCGCTCCTCGGCCACCGCCAGCGTCCGCGCCTGCTCGTAGAGCCGCGCGTTCTCGATCGCCACCGCCGCCTGCCGGGCGAAGAGGGTGATGATCTCGACGTCGCGCGGGCCGAAGCGGCCGGCGCGCGGGTCGTGGACGTTGAGGGCGCCGACCGTCCGCTCGCTGGTCTGCAGCGGCACGGCCAGCACCGCGCGGACATCGGCCGCGCGCAGGGTCGGGCCGAAGCCGCGCGGGTCGCCCTGCGCGTCCTCGCTCAGCACCGGCCCGCCGGTGCGGATCGCCGCGCCCGAGAAGGAGCCGTCGAGCGGGAGCCGCCGCCCCTGCAACTCCTCCCCCTTGCCCAGCACCACCGCCAGGGTCAGCTCCTCGCCCGGCGTGCGCGTCGCCTCGTCCGGGTCAAGCAGGGCGATCGAGCAGCCCCCTGTGTCGAGCAGCGCGACGACCTGCTCCCCCACCGTGCGCAGCACCCGCGCCAGGTCGCGCTCTTCGACCAGCGCGGTGCCGACCGCGCTGATCGCGCGCACCTGCGAGAGTTGCTCGTGCAACGCGCGGTAGAGGCCGGCGTTCTTGACCGCCAGGGCGGTGTGCTTGGCGAAGAGTTCGAGCGTCTCCACCTCGCGCGGCCCGAAGCGCCGCGCCGGGTCGAGCGCGCCGACGAAGAAGGTGCCGACGATCCGGTCGCGCTCCCAGATCGGCACGCCGAGGCAGGAGTGGTAGGGGACGCCCGGCAGCGGGGCGGGCAGCGCGGCGTAGTCGTCGATCAGCACCGGCTCGCGCCGCGCGAGGACCAGGCCGAGCAGCCCCTGGCCGGGCCGGAACTCCGGGAGGAGCAACCCCTCCGGGACGTTGTGCAGCGCCCGGACGCGGGCGATCTGCTCCGTCTCGTCGACCAGGGCGAGGGTCCCGGCGTCGGCTCCCAGCAGCTCGACGGCGTTGGCGATGATGACGTGCAGCAGCCGGTCGAAGTCGAGCTCGGCGCTGATGTGCTCGATCACCTCGCGCAGGGCGTCCTGGCGGCGCAGATCGCGCTGGGTCTGCGCGTAGAGCCCGGCGTTCTCGATCGCCAGCGCCGCCTGCCGCGCGAAGAGGGCCAGGATGTCGATCGCCGCGCGCCCCGGCACCCGGCCGTCGAGCGGCTCGTCGGCGTAGATGATGCCGATCAGCGCGCCGTCGCGGGCGCGCAGCGGCACGACCAGCGCGTCCTCCGGGTGCCAGTGGCCGGGGGTCCAGTCGGCGGAGGGGGGGCGGCGCACCACCGTCCAGTCGGAGCCGAACGAGCGCAGCCGGTCGATCGCGTGGGGGATATAGTAGGCCTCGCCGATCCGGAACCGCTCGTCGAGCAGCCGGTCGTAGAACTCCGGCTCGGTCGGGCCGCGCAGGGCGGCCTTCTGCTCCTCGTTGTGCCCGTAGAAGCCGACGCCGATCATCGCGCCGTTGGCGTCGGGCATGCGGACGTGGACGGCGCCGAAGTTGAGGGCGGTGCCGATCGCCCGCGCCACGGTCGTCAGCAACTCGTCCGGCGCGAGGTTGGCGGCGAAGCCGGCGCTGACCGCCAGGAGCTGGCTGAGCTGGGCGGTCTTCGCCTCCAGGCTGGCGCGCTGGGCGGCGCTCTCGGCGGCGAGCCGCGCGTTCTCGATCAGCACGCCGCACTGCACCCCGACGATCGCCAGCGTCTCGCTGTCGGCGGACGACAGGAGTTGTGCCCCATCGCTCGCCCGCGGCTCCGACAGGCAGAGGACGCCGAGCGCGCGCTCCTGCGCGCGGAGGGCGACGCAGACGTAGGGTTCGGTGGCCACGTCCGGCCCCGCCGCCCCGTCGGGCCGCGCCGCGCGCGGGTTGTCGCCGACCGGCAGGCCGTTCCCGAGGATCGGCCGCGACGCGGCGAGGAGGCGCCGGGCGGCGGGGGCCGCGGCCGGCACCCGCGAGGGCTGCCGGGCCGGCGCCGGGTCGTAGCCGCGCTGCGCGGTCAGGACCAGCTCGTCGCGCGCCTCGTCGAGCAGGAAGATCGCCCCGCGGTCCACCCGGAACGCGCTCAGCAGCCGGTCCAGCGCCTCCCCAAGCAGGGTCGGCAAGTCGGGCGCGCGGCCAGCCAGCGCGCCGATCGCGTTCAGCGCCTCCAGCGCGCGGTTGCGCCGGGCCAGCTCCTCCTCCAGACGCCGCCGCTCGGTGATGTCGCGCGCCATGCCGAAGCGGCCGGTGAAGCGGCCGCCCTCATGGAGGTTCGTCGCGCTGATCTCGATCGTCCGCGTCTCGCCGTCGCGCCGGCGGATCGCGAGTTCGTAGCGATCCGGCAGTTCCTCTCCGGCCACCGACCGGCGCAGCAGCTCCTCCGCCACCGCCCGGCTCTCGGGGGCGAGCAGGATGCCGAAGCGCTGCCCGAGCAATTCCCGCGCGCTGTAGCCGGTCAGGCGCTCGACGCGCGGGTTGAGGTAGGTGAACCGGCCCGCCGCGTCGACCATGTAGATCGTGTCGGAGGCCCCCTCGTTCAGCAGGCGCGCCCGCTCCTCGCTGGCGCGCAGGCGCCGCGTCGTCAGCCAGCCGTCGAGCGCCGTGGCGAGTTGGCCGCCGAGCAGGCCGAGGCCCTGCAACCCCTCCGACGTCCCGAGGGCGGGGTCGCGCGCGCCGACGACGATGGCCCCGGCGCCCTGCCCTGCCTGGCGCGGTTCGAGCGGCACGGCCAGGACCGCGCGCAGGCCGAAATCGGCGGCGAATGCCTCCGTCCGCACATCGTCCTCCGGCGCGGTCACCAGGAGCGGGGCGTCGAGCCCGCGGAGCAGCGGCGCGACGGCGGCGGCGCAGGCTTCGGGCTCGCGGTCGGCCAGGGCCGGCCCGAGCAGGCAGCGCGCCGCGCCGTCCCCGGCCTCGCCCAGGGGCAGCGCGCCGCAGACCAGATCGAAGCCGATCTGGTCCCGCAGCCCGGTCAGGACGACGTCCAGGAGCGCGGCGGGCTGTTCCGCGGCGGCCACTGGTCCGGCCTGGTCCGGCTCGTGCAGATCCCGCGCGAGCCGGCCGAAAGCGGCGGCGGTCGAGGCCAGCAGGGCGTAGCCCGCGCCGGGACCGGCCGGGTCGCGCGGTCGCCCGCCGGCTTCGCCAGTGCGCGGCCCCATCCCCTGCCCGGCGCCCCTGGCCGACGATCCGGTCGTCCAATCCCCGTTGCACCCGCACCCGCATTCGCGTTCGCCCGCCCCGGTCTGTCGCCTGCCCCACCAGTCTATCATGCCCCGCAACCGGCCCCGGCGGCGCCGCCACCACCCCGGGCGACGCTCGTCGCCGCGCGGCCGGCGACAGGTCATCTCCCGGTGGCGGGCGACCGGCGCGCGCCGTCACCGGGGGTGGCAGATAGGGCGAGTGTAGGGCGAGAGTAGCAGAAACGCCGTTCCGGCTGCCACGGCCGGGCTGGTCCGGCTGTTCCGTGCCCCGCCGCACTCCGCGCCGCACTCCGCGCTCCGCGCCCATGCCCGGCGGCCTACGTCACGCGGCGCGCCGTAGTAGTGCTTGCCCCAGTACGGATCGTCGAGCGAGGAGACGATCACGCCGGTGGACTCGTCCTGGGCGGAGATCCAGTAGTTGTTGCCGACGTAGAAGCCGACGTGGGTGACGCCCGGCTCGTAGGTGTCCGCGAAGAAGACGAGGTCGCCGGGGATCAGGTCCTGCCGATCGACGTGGGTGCCGGAGAATGCCTGCTGCTGCGAGGTGCGCGGCAGGGCGATGCCGAGCACCTGCCCGACGACGTAGCCGGTGAAGCCGGAGCAGTCGAAGCGGTCGGGGCCGGTGGCGCCCCAGCCGTAGGGCTTGCCGAGGTGCTTGCGCGCGGCCGCCCCCCGCGCCGCGCGGCGCGCCCGGGTCGCTGGGGGGGGGGGGCCCGCCTCCGACGGCGCGCCGGGGGGGGTGTGGTAGGCGCCGCTGACCCCGCGGTTCGCGCCGTCGAAGGCGACCTGGTACCAGGGGTCGCCGTCGCCGCCGGTCCGCGGGCCGGCGACGATCCGCAGCTTCGTCCCCTCGGGCAGGATCGCGAGGAGCGCCTCCGACGGCGCGGGCCCGGCGCGCAGGCGCAGGCCGGGGGCGGGGTAGGTGCTGATTACCTGGACCCACCCGCCCGGCGCGAAGCCGCCGGTGCGCCGCGCCGCCTCGGTGGGCGGCGCGGGCGCGTCCGCCGCGACGAGGTAGCTGCCGTCCACCCAGCCGGCCGTGCCGGCCGCCTCGACCCGGTACCACGGGTTGCCGTTCTCGCCGGTCGCCGGCCCCTCGATGATCCGGACGACGGTGTCCTCGGGCAGGATCTTCAGTAGCGTCTCCCAGGGGGCCGGCGCGGCGCGCAGGCGCAGGCCGGTCGTCGGGTAGGTGCCGGTCACGCGTGCCCAGCCGCCGGGCGCGAGGCCGTGCGCCGGCTCGTCGTGGGTGAAGGCGAGGAAATCGGCGACGACCCAGCCGGTGTCGTCGCCGGCGCGAATCTCGGCCCAGGCGCGGTCGTTGCCGCCGGGCTGGGGGCCGGTGAGAACCTGGACCGGCGTCCCCTCGGCGAGGAGGGCGACGCGCGCGGCGGCGAAGTCGGGCGCGGCCTTGAGCCAGAGGCCCAGGTCGCCGGTGCCGGAGACGACCGCGGCGGACGCGGCGGCGGCCGGCGGGGGCCAGGTGGCGAACACGAGCATCAGGATCGCGACGCTGCCGAGCCACGCGCGCGCGCGGCCCGCGATCGGGCGGCTGGTCATCAGTTCCTCCTCCACTCCCGCGATGAGGTTCCCTCCGCCGCGCGGCCTGGCGGGGCCGCGCGGCCACCTCGTTGCCTCCTTTCGTCCGGCGCACCGGCCGATGATGTCGATCCCCGCACGGGTGGCGAGCCCGCGGGGTTGTCCGGGCGGCCGTTCGGCGAGAACGGCCCGGCCGGCCCCGTGACCCCTGGCCGGGGAGAGGACCGATTGGGGCCCGCGCGGGGCGGCGGTGGCGACGCCGTCCACGGGCGGGGTGTCGTTTGTCGCCGCGCGTTCGCGGCGGGGTGCGATGGCGGTCGCGCGCGGGTTTGGTCTCGGCCGTTCGGTGGGGCGACCCCGCGCATCCCGCTGGCGGACGGGACAACCGCCCCCGGTGGCGCCGATCCCCCCAGTGCTCGACGCCGGGGCGATCGCCACGCGCCGGCGTCGCCCTCGACCGCCAGGAAAGCGCCCGCGCGAACCGGGCTGTTACACCTACTTGCAACTGTCCGGACTGATGCCCCCCAGGCCGATTCCATTTCACCATACGTTTACGCAACCCGCAAGGGGGTAATGGCGGCAGTTTCGGCGTATTTGCTGCCAATTCCCCAATCTGCCCCCCTGGACGGGCGCGATCGGCCCCGGAGGGGGGGCGTGCGGGGCCGCCCGGCGGGGCGGCGATGAAACCGGCGTAGTAGAATGGGAGGGAGTACGATGCGTGCCTGCCGGGCGCCAGCGTGAGCGCCCCGGCGCGGCGCGAGTGGCCCCGCAGCAGGGCGGGAGAAGGAGGAGCGAGCGCGATGACCGGGACGCAGGCGAAACAGAAGGTGACCTACGCCACGACCGATCCAGCCGTGCTGGAGGCGATCGATCGGGCGTTCGAGGAGGCGTTGCCGCGCGTGCGGGCTGGGCTGGGCGGCAGCCTCCCGATGTACATCAACGGCGCGGAGCGCCGCGCGGCCGCCGAGTTCGAGGACCGCAGCCCGATCGACACCGGGCTGGTGCTCGGGCGCTTCCCGAAGGGGACGAAGGAGGACGTGGCCGACGCGGTCGCGGCGGCGGCGGCGGCGTACCCGGCCTGGAGCGGGCGGCCGTACGGGGAGCGGATCGCGATCCTGCGGCGGGCGGCGGAGAACTTCCGCGACCGCAAGTACGACATCGGCGCACTCCTGACGCTGGAGGCGGGCAAGACGCGCGCCGAGGCGCTCGGCGAGGTGGAGGAGGCGGCGGACCTGATCGACGCCTACTGCGACCAGCTGGCGGAGGCGGGCGGCTTCGAGCGCCCGATGGCCTCGTTCGACCCGCGCGAGCGCAACCGCGACGTGATGCGCCCCTTCGGGCCGTGGGCGGTCGTCGCGCCGTTCAACTTCCCGGTCGCGCTCGCGACGGGCATGACCGCCGGGGTGCTGGTGGCGGGGAACACGGCGGTCTTCAAGCCGGCCAGCGCCACGCCCTACTCCGGGCACGAGGTCTACCGCTGCTTCGCCGACGCGGGGCTGCCGGCGGGCGTGCTCAACTTCGTGACCGGCGGCGGGGCGGAGGTCGGCGACGCGCTGACCGGCGACCCGCGGATCGCGGGGGTCGTCTTCACCGGCTCGAAGGAGGTCGGGCAGCGGCTCTTCCGCGACTTCGCCAACGGCCCCTACGCGCGCCCCTGCATCACCGAGATGGGCGGCAAGAACCCGACGATCGTGACGAGGAATGCCGACCTGGGCAAGGCGGTCGAGGGGGTAGCGCGCTCGGCGTTCGGGTTCGGCGGGCAGAAGTGCAGCGCCTGCTCGCGCGTCTACGTCGAGCGCCCGGTCTACGACGAGTTCCTGGAGCGGCTGGTCGAGCGGACGCGGGGGCTGAAGATCGGCGACCCGGCGGAGCGCGACACCTTCGTCGGCCCGGTGATCGACGAGGGGGCGCAGGCCCGCTTCGCGGAGGCGGCGGAGCGCGCCAAGCGAGAGGGCACCGTGCGCGCCGGCGGCGAGACCCTGCGGGAGGGGGCGTTCGCCAGGGGCCACTTCGTCGCGCCGACGATCGTCGACGGCCTGCCGCTCGACCATCCGTTCTTCAAGGAGGAGCTGTTCCTGCCCTTCCTGGCGGTCGCGCCGGTCGACTCGCTGGACGAGGCGCTGCGGGAGGCGAACGCCACCGAGTACGGCCTGACCGCCGGCATCTTCACGGAGGACCGGGGCGAGATCGACCAGTTCTTCGACCGGATCGAGGCGGGGGTCGTCTACGCCAACCGCAGCGGCGGGGCGACGACCGGGGCCTGGCCCGGCGCCCAGTCGTTCACCGGCTGGAAGGCGAGCGGGTCGTCGGGCAAGGGCGGGCTCGGCCCCTACTACGTGCAGCAGTTCCTGCGCGAGCAGAGCCGCACGATCGTCGTCGGCGACGAGGGCGAGGCGGAGCGTGAGGCCGTGGAGGCGGCGGGGGAGATAGCACCCTCGCCGCCGGCGCTCGATGGGAGGCAGGGCGCGCTGGCGGAGACGGTAGCGCGGAGCCCGTGCGGTTGGGAGCAGGAGCTGGCCGACATCGAGGCACGGCACGGGCACTATTCGCTGCGCCTGGTGTGGGACCCCGACGATCGGATCTACGTCGTGACCGTGCCCGAGCTGCCCGGCTGCCGGACGCACGGCGGACCCGCCGTGGAGGCGCGCCACCAAGGCGCGGGAGGCGATCCCGCTGCCGGCGATGGAGCGGCATGTCGTCGAGGACCGGCAACCCAATGGCATCGGCATCGCTTCTCCATCGAGATGCTAGAAGCGGGGGGATCGCTCGATGAACCGGGAGGCCCTGGCGGCGCTGCTGGCGCGGGCGGAGGAGACGCAGAGCGACGCCCTGGTCGTCCGTTATCGGGATCGGGTCGTCGGCGAATGGCACTTCGGTCACGCTCCGGGTCCGATCGAGACCATGTCCTGCACCAAGTCGGTGGTCAACCTCGCGATCGGCGCCCTCATCGATGACGGGGCGCTCGCGCGGGCTGGACCAGCCGGTGCATGAGATCTATCCGGAATGGCGGCAGGGCGACAAGCGGCGGGTCACCCTGCGGCATCTGCTCAATCATACGTCCGGCCTGCAAAACTTCCCCGATACCAGCATCGAAATTTACCCGGCTCCTGATGTGGTGCGGTTGGCGCTGGCGGCGGAGCTGTCCGATCCCCCGGCAGTTGGCTCGCCTACAACAACAAGGCGGTCAACCTGCTGGCGGGCATCGTCGAGCGCGCCGGGGGCAGCGCCTGGACTACTACTTGCAAGCGCGCATCTTCCAGCCGCTGGGGATCACCGAGTTCGACTGGATGCTGGACGCGGCCGGCAACCCCTATGCCATGGCCGGGTTGCGACTGGGGGCCGGCGATCTGGCGACGATCGGGCAACTGCTGCTGAACCGGGGCCGGTGGGATGGCACGCAGCTCGTCAGCGCCCGCTGGATCGAGGCGTCGTGCCGGCAGAGCCAGCCCTACAACCCCCTGTGCGGCCTGCTGTGGTGGCTGATCCCCGAGCATGAGCATTACCTGATCGATGACGCCAAGCTGGCGGAACTGCGCGGGGCGGGGGTGAGCGATGACCTATTGCGGCCCCTCCAGCCCCTGCTCGACCGCCCGTTCGGGACGCGGCGGGCGTACTACCGGGCGCTAGCCGACGCCCTCGGCCCGACCTGGATCGAGATCATCGATCGGGAAGTGAACCGGAAAGGGCTGCGGCTCTCCCACCGGACGGTCGGCGAGATCATCGGCGTCAAGGCGGATGGCTGGCTGGGGCAGTACGTGGTCGTCCTGCCGGCGCCGCGGATCGTCGCCGTCAGGCTGATCCGCAACAAGCCCGGCTACAACGCCGACACCGACGCATTCGCGGACTTCGAGGACCGCGTGCGCGCGCTCGCTCGATGAGCGGGATCGCGGCGCGGGCGTCGGCTGGTTAGGACGCGAACACGTCGTCCACCGCGACGGAGAAATCGGGGAGCAGAACTGAGGTCGCCGTCATGCCCGCCGTGAAGACGCCGTGCTCGGTATAGGCGCCGTCGCCGAGCACCAGCACGGTGATGCTGCGATCCAGCGGGTTGACGATCCAGTACTCGGGGATGCCGGCCTCCGCGTAGTCGCGCCGCTTCTCCACCAGGTCGCGCTCGGGCCGGTCCGGGCTGACGACTTCCAGGACGAGGTCGGCGCCGAGCCAGTAGGCGTCATCGATGCGCGGGTCGTCGGCGTCGAGCAGGAGCAGCAGATCGGGTTCGCGGAACTTCCCCGCGCGCAGGCGCAACCGGAGCGGGGCGAACCGCAGGATGCCGCCGCGCGCGTCGAGGCGCGGCAGCAGGGCGCGAACGAAGAAGAGGACGATCCCCTGATGGGTGTTGGTCGGCATCGGCAAGACCTCGACGTAGCCATCGGTGAATTCCAGCAGGCGGGTGGTGCGCGCGGTCAGCCAGAGGAAGTCTTCCTCGCTCACCCGGCCCTGCTCGGGTAGGAGCTCCAGGACCACCTCGCGATACTCCTGCGCTGATGTCATCATGTGCCGCCTCCTGGCGATCCGGCCGGTCCGCATGGCGTCAGTATAGGGCGCGCGGCGCGTCGGTGGCGAGATGGGCGCGTTCAGCCCCGGCGATCTCCGCGCTCGTCACCGTCCCGACGCCGGCCGCGCGCCAGCCGGCCTCCTTGGCGGGGACTTGTTCGGGGAAGACGGGGCGAGCGGCGTCGGTGATGACCCAGGTCTCGAAGCCGGCGCGGGCGGCGTCGAGCGCGGTGGCGTCGACGCAGTAGTCGGTCGCCAGGCCGCCGACGAAGACGCGCCGCACGCCGCGCGCGCGCAACTGCTCGGCCAGGTCGGTGCCGTCGAAGCCGGAGTAGGCCTCCTGGTCGGTCAGCAGCGCCTTACGGATGGTGATGGCGATCGGGGCCCGGTCGAGCGCCGGGTGCAGCTCCGCGCCGGGGGTGCCGGCGACGCAGTGCGGGGGCCACTCGCCGCCGCGCGCCGCGAACGAGCGGTGGTCGGCGGGGTGCCAGTCCTGCGTGGCGACGACCGTGCCGAAGCGCGGCATCAGCCGGTTGAGGACGGGGACCACCGCGTCGCCCTCCGCGACGGCGAGCGCCCCGCCGGGGCAGAAGTCGTTCTGCACGTCGACGACGATCAGGGCGTCGTCCTTGCCGATCTCCAGGGCCATCGGGATCCTCCTGCCGCGCCGCCACACTCCCCGCCCCGACTCCGGGGCCGGGGTCCTACGCCGGGGCGTCGTCCGGTAGCTGGCGGGCGTGGTTGTCGTCGCGTCCGCCGTTGCCGTTCGCGCGCCGGCGCACGACCGACTCGCGCAGGGCGACCAGCGACGGGCTGTACTCGACCGGGTAGGCCGGGGCGCCCGTGAGGGCGCGGTAGGGCTCGGGGAGCTCGCGCAGGTTGGCCTGGGCCAGTTCCCAGACCTCGGAGACGGGCGGCAGGCTGCCGGGGACGACCTGGCCGGCGCGGACGACCGGTTTGAGGAGGCGCTGGGCGCCGGGGGGCGGCGGCTCGTTCTCCAGGCCGATCCAGTCGCGCTCGAAGGCGCCGACCCGGTAGAGTTCCTTGCGGCCGGGCCAGGTGCTCTTCTCGCCGGCGACCTTGATCTTCGGCTCGCCGATCCCCGCCTCCTCGTACCAGACCTCCTTGTAGACGCCGCCGAGGGCGCCCCCCTCGACCCCGTGCTCGACCGAGCCGCTGCCGACGCCGAGGCTGGTGCCGACGCCGAAGGCGTCGAGCGGCGCGCCGGCGTCGAGCAGTTCGGCGATTTTGAACTCGTCCATGTCGCCGCTGACCAGGATGCGCACGTCTTCGAGCCCGGCGGCGTCGAGGACGCCGCGGACGTAGCGGCTGTCGGCGAGGATGTCGCCGCTGTCGAGGCGGACGGCGGCGAGGCTGTGGCCGAGTTCCTGCTGCGCCCGCTGGGCGATCGCGACGGCGGTGTGGATCGCGCGGCGAGTGTCGTAGGTGTCGAGGAGGAGGGTGTAGCGGTTGTAGCTCTCGGCGACCGCCATGAACGCCTCCTCCTCGCTGTCGAAGAGCTGGACCAGGGCGTGGGGGATCGAGCCGGTGGCGAGCAGGCGGAAGCGGAAGGCGGCGCCGAGGAAGGAGGTGCTGGTGGCGCCGCCGATGAAGGAGGCGCGGGCGACGACGTAGGGGTCTTGGGCGCGGCGCAGGGCGAACTCGGCCACGCGCCGGCCGCGCGCGGCGTAGCCGATCCGGGCGGCCTTGGTGGCGATCAGGGTCGCCAGGTTGATCGCCTGCAAGAGGCCCGACTCGATCAGCAGCGCCTCGCGGAAGGGCGCGGTGACGCGCAGGATCGGCTCGTTGGGGAAGGCGATCGAGCCCTCCGGCAGCGCCAGGATCTCGCCGGTGAAGCGGAAATCGCGCAGTTCCTGGAGGAAACGCGGGTCGTAGTCGCGGATCTGGGAGAGGAAGCGCAGATCCTCGTCGCCGTAGTGGAACTCGCGGACGAATTCGAGGGCGGTCTCGATGCCGGCGATCAGCATGAAGGCGCCGTTGAAGGGGGCGCGGCGGGCGAAGAGGTCGAAGGTGGTCTGGCCGTTGCGCCCGGTGCGCCAACTGATGTAGGCCGCATCGGGGTGGTAGAGGTCGGTCAGCAGCCCCGGATGATAGCTGGTGAAGCTCCGTAACATCGCGTCCCGCTCCCCCCCCCGTGGCGCCTTCGTGGCCGGCGTCCGCCGGGCCGATCCCCCGCCGCGCCGATTAGTGTCTACTCTACACTTAGGCTACCGCGTCCGCCGGTGCGCGTCAAGTGGGAGGTGCGCGGCGACGCTGACCGGTTGTCGCGGGTCCCGGCCCTTCCCGTCACCTTCGCGGGCGCACGCGACGATCCGTAACCACGAGGAAGTGGTCCAGCCGCCCCCCCGTAGCGGGCGAGCAGATCGGCCAGCCGCGCAATCTTGCTGCCCAGGTCAACGGATGTGAGCCGAAAGAGGATGACCCCGGAGTGCGGCTGGCGCTCCCGGAAGACGAGTTCACCGAAGTCCCGGTCGTTGGTGATGAGGATGCGTCGCTCGGCGTGGGCGATGGCGAGCACGGCCCGATCGGTCAGCCCCTGGGCATAATCCCGCGCGATCGTCGTCACCTCATGACCCTCCCTGGTGAGGTAGGCGGCGAGGCGCGCGTCGGCGCTCTCATCGAGCAGGAACCTCATGCGTGGGAAGGGCGGGCAGCCCGCGAGGGGGTTGGACGGCGCGGGGCGGCCGCTTTGCCTTCCACCAGGGCGAGGGCGTAGGCCAGGCAGGCTTTCACATCGTCCACCGTGAGGCGCGGATAGGCGGCGAATAGCTCGTTGAGGTCTGGGTTGTGCGCGAGATGCTTCAGGACCAGTTCCACCGGGATGCGCGTCCCTTTGACGGTCGGTTTGCCGACCATGATCTCCGGATCGGTGACAATCCGCTCGTGGTAATCGAGGTGTTCGTGCGTCATTCTCATCCGCTCCTATTGTGTTGGCGCAACTCTACCATCGTTTTGCGAACCGTCGGTGTGGGCGCTGCCGGAATCGCTCCGTGCGCGGGAGCGAACGACCATGCATCAAACACACCCCACGCCCTGCGCGCGCGTGTCGTTCACCCCCGGCCTCGTCTGGATGATGCGCTCGATGATCTGGATGAGTTCGCGCAGCCGGTCGGCCTCGGGGGAGGTGTATCCTACGATGTTGTCGTGCCAGCGGACTTCTTTCGTCGCCCCATCGCTCCGGACCTGGAAATGATACTTCGAGGCCGGTGTCACCGTCGCTGCCGATCTCCCCTCCGGCACGCGGATCGCGAACTGCTCCGGGTACTGGAAGAAGCCGATCTGTTCCATCTTGCGATAGATCGTGTCCAACTCGTCCGGTGTCAGCACCAGTTCGATGGTGACGGCGGGATTGTGCAAGACCTTTTCACGACTGTAGGTGCCCGCGAAGGTATCGAGCCGGCTGGACCAGCAGGAACCATACTCGAAGATGAACGCGAAGTCGTCCGGGGAAGCGCGGCCCACGCTTCGCGTCGAGCTACCGGTCGATGGCTCGTTGGTGCGGGTTGTGCCCACTTGCGTTACGCTGCCCGGCCGCGCGGCGGTACCCGCCGTGTTGGGGGCGGGCATATCGCGTGCGGGCGTCCAGGTCGGCGTGACACCGCGCCCGGCTGCTCGCCGGCGCCGCGCCCCGGCTCTGCTATCCCGCAGCCGCCGAGTGCGAGCGCCAGCGCGAACGATAACCTGAGCAATACGACGTGGTCGAGCCCTCGCCAGCAGTCCCTCATCCTCACCGCCCCGTTATGACTGCCATCCGCCGTACCAGAAGGCCGCGCCGTACCCTGTAGCAACGTGGTCATTGGATTCAATGCGGCTGGCCGGGCGAAAGTTCCAGCGTGGACCCGTGCATACTGTCGGCGTTCCCATAGCCAGCGCCGCAGGGACAGCGAAAAGCGCGGATGGGGCGCGACCCCGAACGGCCCCGTTGTCGCGGTCCTCGCCCCCGGCTCCGCGCGCCGCCCGGGGGCCGGCGCGGCGCGGGTGGGAGTGGGGGTAAAACGGGGGGATTTGGGGGTGGTCGGAGCGACGCCGGAGAGCGGGATTTCCTTGCCATAGCAAGGGAAAGGGCAGCGTTGACACGGGTTCGTTTCGCGATTTTCATGTTTTCCGCCCCTCGTGTGCTGCCGGTGGCCGGCGCGCGGCGCGTGCGATGGTTCGTAGTGTCCGAACCGGCGGGGAGGGGGGATTCGTGCCACGGCGACGATGGCTCGGCCTGGCCTCTCCCGCCTTGCTTGCTGGCGATCCCGGCGGGTTCGTCCGATGGCGCGGCGGCGCGGCTGGTGGCGCGGGATGCCGCGGGGAACGGCGCGGGGCGGGCAGGGGTGGACACGGCGCTTCAGCCGACCGGCGACGCGGCGCGGGTGCGGGCGTTGCCGCGGGACGGTTGGTCGCGCTCGTCGCGGGCGACGCGGGGATGGCGTGAGGGGGCGTTACCGGTGGCGCCTACGGCGGTTCTCGTGATGGTCGAGCGGGTGCCGGGGTAAGGTTTGGGCGTTCACACCCGCAAGCGGGTACCCGACGCCCCTACGGACGCCGCCGGGGCAGGGCGCAACCTTTGCGAGAACCGCTCATCGGTAAGGCGTGCCTGGTGCCGGATCGGGGCGGGTTGCCTTCCCGCCCTGGTCGGCTGCCCCGCGGTCGGAGGTCCGGCAACCAGGGCGGGTTGGAAACCCGCCCCTACGGAACCGATGTCGTGTCCTGATGCCGCGCTAGGACGGCCGCGCCCGGCGCTACTCCCTGATCCACTGATCGATGGCGCGGTCGTAGGTGGCGAGTTCGTCGCGGGCGAAGAAGAGGCCGACCTCGCGGCGGGCGCTCTCGGGGCCGTCGGAGGCGTGGATCAGGTTGCGCCCGACCTCCAGGCCGAAGTCGCCGCGGATGGTGCCGGGGGCGGCGTTGCTGGGGTTGGTCGCGCCGATGGTGGAGCGCACGGCGGCGATCGCGTTGGGGCCGGCGAAGACGGCGACGACGACCGGGCAGGCGGTGATGTAGGAGACCAGCCCCTCGTAGAACGGCTTGCCCTGGTGCTCGGCGTAGTGCCGCTCGGCGAGCGCGCGGTCGATTTGGAGCAGCTTCAGCCCCTCGATTCGCAGCCCGCGCCGCTCCAGCCGCGCGAGGATCTCGCCGGCCAGCCCGCGCTGCATCGCGTCGGGCTTGGCGATCACCAGTGTCCGCTCCTGCTCCGCCATCGGTGCGCTCCTCGTTTCTTTGCTCACCTGGCCGGCGGCCTGCTCGCCGCCGGCGCGCTGTTCGGGCGGCGCGCCGGCGGCGCCGCATGGCCCGGATTGGGCGGGCGCACTGTACCACAGCGATCGCGGGAGGGGAATGCGCCGGGAGCGGGCAACGCGGCGGATACGTTCTCCAGGCGTCAGAGTTCGTCCTGCGGGGGCGCCCCCCCGGCCCCCCAATCCTGGGGGGAGAAGAGGTGGGCAAGGCCACTACCTCTCGGCGCGGCACAGGGCTGGCCGCGGTCCCGCTCCCCCCTGGGGTTGGGGGCGTGGGGGAGGGCTTCCCGCACCGCGGTGGCGCCGATCCAAGAACGCACCACCCTGATCGGGCGGCGGGGGCGCTCCCGCGTGGAAGCGCCCCGCCGTCGCGTCTGAGATTGGATCTGCCTGTCGTGCCCGATTCCCGCCGGGGGCTACTCGATCTTGCCCAGCTCTTCGCTGACCGCGGTGGGGCCGTCGTACTGCCGCTCCGGCAACTGCTCCAGCGCCTGGCGCACGGCGTCGTCGGCGCCCTCCTCCTCGGCGGTGCGGAGCAGATCGGCCTTGCCGACCGGGTAGTCCACGCCCCCGAGGAACTTCTGCACCTGGATGGGGTTCGCGAGTTGGGTGTCGCCCTCGCCCGCCCCCTGCCGCCCCCCGGCGCGGCCCCCGCCGCCGCCCGCCTGGCCGCCGGCGCCCGCCACCTGCCGGAGTTCCTCGATGCGGCTGGCGTAGTCGAGCTCGTAGGCGCCGCGCACGTCGAAGCTCATCAGGTCCATGTACGGTTGCAGGAAGGCGGTCAGTTGCCGGGGATCGTCCGTCTCGACCAGCAGGAACCCGGCGCCGCCGCCGGCCAGGTTGTACCACCCGCGAATCCGCTCGGGGTAGTTGGCGCCGGCGTCGTGCTGCCGCACGACCCGCGCGGCCACCTCCTCGCGCGTGGTGCTCGGGAACCAGGTAAAGGCGCAATACCACAGCATCGGCCACCTCCTCTCGCCATCCGCGCTCGATCTCCCATTGCCTCCGGGGCCGCTCATTGCAGGCTTTGTGCCAGCGGT
>JAUJMV010000012.1:167311-181912 GCA_030446685.1 Thermomicrobiales bacterium
CGCTCGATCTCCCATTGCCTCCGGGGCCGCTCATTGCAGGCTTTGTGCCAGCGGTCGCGGCACGCCGCCGGTGGGTGGCAATCCGGCATAGCCGCTCGGGGGCTACGCGGGGCCGCTATCCAGCAGCTCGCGTTCGATCCGGTCGCGGATCTGGTCGCGCACGCGGCGGTAGACGGCCAGTTGCTCCTCCTCGTCGCCGGTCGCCTGGCTGGGGTCGTCGAACGACCAGTGGCGGCGGCTGGCGGCGCCGGGGAAGACCGGGCAGGCCTCGTTCGCCGCGTCGCAGACGGTGATCACCTCGTCGAACCGCTCGGGGAGGAAGCGGTGGAGGGTCTTCGACTCCTGGCCGGCGATGTCGATGTCGAGCTCGCGCATCGCGCGGACCGCCAGCGGGCGCACGCGGGTCGCCTCGGTCCCGGCGCTGAAGGCGGCGAAGCGGCCGCCGCCGAGCGCGCGCAGCAGCCCCTCGGCCATCTGCGAGCGGGCGGAGTTGTGGGTGCAGAGGAAGAGGACGCGGCGGGGCGGGGTGTCGGCGGTCATCGTCAGTCCTCCAGCGCGGCGGGCGCCGCGGTTCCGGTCGCGACGGTCGGGGCGGTGACGGGGCGCGCGCCGCGCACGAACTGGTAGGCGAAGGCGCCGAGGACCGCGCCGACGACCGGCGCGGCGAGGTAGAGCCACTGCGCCTCCAACGTGCCGGAGACGAGCGCCGGGGCGAGCGAGCGCGCCGGGTTCATCGAGGCCCCGGAGATCGGGCCGGCGAAGAGCACCTCCAGCGCGACCGTGCCGCCGATGGCGAGCGCCGCCGCCTGGCCGACGGCGCGGGTGTCGGTCGCGACCGCCATGATGACGAACATCAGGAAGAAGGTGAGCACGATCTCCAGCGCGAAGGACTGCCCGGCGCCGCCGGCAGGGAGGGTGCTGCCGAGCCGCGCCACCGGGCCGAAGAGCAGCCGCAGCAGGAGGCTGGCGGCGAGGGCGCCGCCGAACTGCGCGGCGAGGTAGACCGGGACCAGCGCGGGGGGGAAGTGGCGCGTGGCGGCGAAGGCGAGGGTGACGGCGGGGTTGAAGTGCGCGCCGGAGATGTGACCGACCGCGTAGATCATCGCCATGATGATCAGCCCGAAGGTGAGGGCGATGCCGACGTGCCCGATCGCGCCGCCGCTGACGCGGTTGACGACGATCGCGCCGGCGCCGGCGAAGACGAGGCCGAAGGCGCCGACGGCCTCCGCCGCGGCCCGCTGGGCGGGGGTGATCGTCGTCGTTGCGCTCACCGGCGTCCCTCCGGCCCCGCCCCCGGCGCGAGTGGTCGGGGGCGCTCGTGGGCGCGGAGCGACAGGAAGAGCTGCACGCGGCGGCGGATCTCGTCGCGAACGCGGCGGAAGGCGCGCAGGCGCTCCTCCTCGGAGCCTTCGACCGCCGCCGGGTCCTGGAAGCCCCAGTGGATCCGCTCGGTGTCGTCGGGGAAGGTCGGGCAGGAGTCGTTGGCCCGGTCGCAGGTGGTGATCACGTAATCCCAGGGGATGTCGAGCGCGCAGAGGGCGTCGAGGTGCTTGGGGTAGTGCCCGTCGAGCGAGAGGCCGATCTCCCGCATCGCGGCCTCGGCCAGCGGGTGGACGCGGTCGGCCGGCGCGGTCCCGGCGCTGGAAGGGGCGAAGCGCCCGCGGCCGTAGTGCCGCAGCAGCGCCTCGGCCATCTGGGACCGCGCGCTGTTGCCGGTGCAGAGGAAGAGGACGCGGATCGGCTCGCTCTCGTGGTCGGACCTGCCGCCGCCCCAGAGCGCCCGGTCGATCGCGCCCGCCTCGTTGCCGTTCCCGTTCATCCCGGCCATCTCTCCTCTCCCGCTATCCATCAACGGACGCCGATGTATCGTGCCGGCGGTGATTCCGCGCGCGATCGGCGCGCTTACTCGCAGTGGGCCGGGGTGGGGTCGAAGGCGCTCAGGTCGAGGGCGTCGCCGAGGTCGCGCCGCAGCGCCGCGACCGCCGCCGGGACGAGGGAGTAATAGGCCCAGCGCGCGTCCCTGGGATCGCGGCGGTCGCGCACCAGCCCCGCGCGGCGGAGGACGCCGAGGTGGTGGGAGCAGGTGCTCTGCGGGAGCCGCAGGATCGCCATCAGGTCGCAGACGCAGTGCTCGCGCCGCGCCAGCCGGGCGGCGATCGCCAGCCGGGTCGGGTCCCCCAGCGCCTTGAGCAGCCCCGCCAGTTCGGAGATCGACGACCGCGCCTCGGCCGTCCGCTCCGGGCGCACGAGCGTTGCCTGGCTCATCTTGCCCATCCACCCTCGCGCAATGCATCAACATTCGCCGATGGGCCGATTCTAGCGGGCGGCGCGGGGCGCGTCAAGCGCTCCACGGCGAATCGGCAGGCTCAGGGCTGGCGGGGGGCCGGGCCGGGCTCGGCCCAGGCGCGCGCCCCGTCGCCGTCGGCCAGAGCGATCGCCACGGTCGCCAGGGCGGAGACGGCGACGAGGCCCCAGAGGACCGGCCGGTAGCTGCCGAGGGCGGTGACGAGGAGGCCGGCGCCGACCGGGGCCAGCGCGCGCGCCGCGGTGAGGCAGAGGGCGAGGACGCTGCTGATGCTGCCGTAGTTGGCCGGGCCGTAGAAGTCGGCGACGAGCGCGGCGCGGGCGGGGGTGATCGCGCCGAAGCCGGCGCCGAAGAGGACGACGAAGGCGAGGACGGCGGCGGCGCTCTCGGCGCGCAGCAGGACGAGGAAGGCGACCGTCTGGAGGAGGAAGATGGCGGCGGTGACGAGGCGGCGCGGCAGGACCGAGCCGAGGGGGGTGAAGATCAGCCGGCCGGGGAGGGCGAAGGCGCCGATCAGGCCGGTGGCGGTCGCGGCGAAGCGGGGGCTGAAGCCGCGGTCGATCAGGTAGGGGATCAGGTGGACGGTGATCGCCACGGCGGCGAGCATCGCGCCGCAGAAGGCGAGCGCCAGCCAGCGGAAGGGGGCGCCGTGGAGCGCCTCGCGGGTCGGGACGCTGCGCTCGGCCGGGGCCGCGTCCGGCCGCTCGACCGGCGCGGCCGCGCCGCCGTCCGGCAGCAGCCCCAGATCCTCCGGCCGCCGGCGGAGGAGGGCGGCGTGGAGGGGGATCGTGGTCGCCGCCAGGATCGCGGCCAGGGTGAGGAGCGCCCCCCGCCAGCCGCGCGCCCCGACCAGCCAGGCGGCGAGCGGGATGAAGATGACCGAGGCGAAGCCGGCGACGAAGGTCAGGATCGTGAGCGCGCGGCCCCGGCCGCGGCGGAACCAGGTCGCCACGACGACGAAGGCGGGCTCGTAGAGGGTGGCGGCCATCGCCAGGCCGATCCCGGCCCAGACGAGGTAGTAGGCGGCGACGCTGTCGACCGCGGCCCAGGCGACGACCAGCAGCGCGGCGGCGCAGGAGCCGGCGGTCATCAGGGCGCGGGGGCCGTGCCGGTCGAGCCAGCGCCCGGCGGGGAGCGCGGCGACGCCGGAGATCAGGAGGGCGAGGGAGTAGCCGCCGGTCAGGGTGGCGCGCGACCAGCCGAGGTCGTCCTGCATCGGGGTGAGGAAGACGGCGAAGGCGTAGTAGAGGACGCCCCAGGAGACGGTCTCGGTGAGGGAGAGGGTGAGGACGAGCACCCAGCCGTAGTAGAGGCCGGGCCGCGCCCGTGCCGTGTCCGCGCTCAGGTCGCCGGTCTTCATCGCGCGCTCCGTCGGTACTTGCCCGGGGGACGCCGCCGCGGGGGGATTATCGCCGATCGGGGGCGGGGGGCGGCGGGGGAGGGCGACGGGGCGGGGGCGACGGGTTTCAACCCGTCGCTAGGGGCCTGCCGGCCACGAAGCCCGCCTACGCGGGCTGGGTTCAGGGCCACCGCGGGGCTATCCGGGCAGGCACGCGCTCCCCGTCGGTCCCAGTCCGGCGTGGCCGGATTCATGCCCGCCAGAGTGCTTCGTGGCCTGCGGCCCGGCAGGCTCGACTTCGGTCGCCGGCGTGATTGATTCAGCGGACCGCCGGGAACCCCTGCCGGGGAGGGTGCCGCGCTCGGTTCGTTGGTAGAGAGGGCCGGCACGCCCCACTCCCGCCGCTCAGGGGGTCGGCTTGGTGGCGCGGACGAAGGCGCTGACGACGCGCACGCCGGCGGCGCGCAGGCGCGCGTCGGTGTCGCCGCCGCCGGGGAGGTCCGATCCCTCCGCGGTCACGACGATTTCGGGGTCGGTGAAGCCGGCGGCGTGCAGCTTCGCGCGGTACTCGCCCTCTTCGAGCGCGCCGGCGACGCAGCCGGTCCAGCTCATCATATCGGCCTGGAGGTCGGGCGGGACGGCGCCGCCCTGCACGACGATGTCGCTGATGGCGAAGCGCCCGCCGGGCTTGAGGACGCGCCGGGCCTCGCGCAGGACGGCGTCCTTGTCGGGCGAGAGGTTGACGACGCAGTTGGAGATGACGACGTCGACGCTGGCGTCGGGCAGGGGGATCGCCTCCATCTCGCCCTTGAGGAACTCGACGTTGGTTGCGCCGGCCGCGGCCGCGTTGGCGCGGGCGAGGGCCAGCATCTCGTCGGTCATGTCGAGGCCGATGGCGCGGCCGGTCGGGCCGACGCGGCGGGCCGAGAGGAGGACGTCGATGCCGCCGCCCGAGCCGAGGTCGAGCACGGTCTGCCCCGGATGCAGGTCGATCAGCGCGGTCGGGTTGCCGCAGCCGAGCGAGGCGGCGACCGCGCCCTCGGGGAGCGCGGCGACCTGCGCCTCGTCGTAGCCGAGCTGGTGGACGGGGGCCAAGGCTATCGGCCCCTCGCCGCAGCAGGCGCCGGCGCCGCAGCAACCAGCATCGCCGCCGGCCAGCGTCTGCCGGGCGATGCGGGAGTACCGCTCGCGCACCTGGTCCTTGATCGTCGCGTCGTCGGACATGGGATCCCTCCTCCTGGTGGGTTGTGTGGTCCGCGATGCTGCATCGAAACCTATCGATGCAGCGGCCAAAAAAGAGCGCTGCCGTCAGCGCGGCAGGGCTGCCAGGGTCGCGTGGACCCAGGCGGCCGCCTCGGGGTGCAGCCGGTAGTAGGCCCAACTGCCGCGCCGCTCCGACCCGATCAGCCCGGCGTCGCGCAGCACCTTGAGGTGGTGCGAGATCGTCGGCTGCTCGAGATCGAACCCCTCGTTGAGGTCGCAGACGCAGATCGGCTCGGCGCTGGCGGCCAGGGTGGCGAGGATCGTCAGCCGGGTGCGGTCGGCGAGCGCCTTGAAGCGCGCGACCGCCGCCTCGGTCACCTCCACGTCCAGCACGGAGGATGGGCAGCAGCGGCGGGGCAGTTCCGTTTTCGTGGCGCGGGTCGCGCGCCCAGCCGTCGTGTTCATGCCTCCACTCTAGCAGGCGCATAGATGATTGTCAATATAGAAACCCATCAATGCATCAATCGTCGCCCAAGAGGGCAGGGGGCGCCAGTGGGATTGGCGCCGGCTCTCTCCGCCCTCCGCGCCCGCGCCCGGATCGTGCGAGGGTGCGCTGGGCGTGCATGGCGGCGTCGCTCGGGTGGACGTGGGGAGGGCGCTGTTGGGTTGCCCGCCCTTACTTGTGCTGAGCCGCGCGCCGGGCGAGGCCGTGCGCCACGCGAGTGCCACGGGGACCGATCCTTCGCCGCGGCTCAGGATGACAGGGCCGGGCGTGGGGCCATCCTCCGATCCTGTGGGCTCGAACGAGGCGTAGCTTGCTCAGGGTGTGACGCCCTTCGCTGGTCCCTCTCCGCGGCGTGGTCGGGCCTAGCCGGTCGCTCGGCGCTGGGGGGCGGGGCGCAATTCCGGGCGCTGTGCCCGGCTCACCTGTGGGGCGCCGGCGCGCAGGGTGCTGCGCATGCTCCGCGGCTCGGCGACGATCCGGGCGCCGGTCCAGGTGGCGGCGAGGACCAGGCCCGCGCCCACCAGCACCACGTCCTTGATGATGTACTGCGCTGCCAGCGTCGGGGTGTGGGTATCGGCGCGGAAGAGCTCGCCGGGGAAGAGGATGAGCGGCGACATCGCGCCGAGCATCTGCGCGCCGAGCAGCCAGACCCCGACGCGCAGGAAGCGGCCGGTGAGGAAGGAGAGGCCGATCGCGCACTCCAGGAGCGCGACGAGGGTGATGCCCGCCCGCGGCGGGAGCAGCCCGAAGGTCAGCGCGGCGGTGGTGCGCGTCGCCAGGTCCTCGATCGGGCTGAGGCCGGGGAAGAACTTGAGCAGGCCGAACCCGACGAAGATGGCGCCGAGCGCGATGCGCAGCAGCGCGATGCTGTAGGTGACCAACCAGCGGTTGAGGCGGGTGTCCAGGCGATCGAATCGCTCGTAGAGGTTGTCCATCGTCGCTCCCTTCCGGCCGCGCACGTCGCCCGGCCCACAATTCACCCTACGCACGGTGGGGCGCGAAGGTTCATTCAGGGGTGGGCTGCGCGCGAAGGGCCGCGGGCGGAGCCGCGCCGCGCCGACGTCTGAGGACCGCCGGGGGAGGGGGGGAATCCGGCACGAGGAAAGGGGCCGTCGGGCAGTCGCCCGGCGGCCCCTTCGCGCGGCGGCTGCCGCGAGTGTTACTTCGCGGGGGCGACGACTTCGAGGTCGTCGAGCGCGGCGAGGCCGTCGTGGCCGTTGCCGTTGTCCTGGGTGCTGTCGATCAGCGCCATCGAGACGACCCGCTCGCCCTTGTTGACCTTCATCAGCGTCACGCCCTGGGTGGCGCGCCCGATCCGCGAGATCTGCTCGCCCTGGATGCGGATGACGATCCCCTTGGAGGTGATCATCATCAGATTGTCCTCGCCGGTGACCATCCGCGCGCCGACCAGCGGGCCGGTCTTGTCGGTCACGCGCATCGCGATCACCCCGCCGCCGGCGCGGCCCTGGCGCGGGTAGTCGTCGATCGGGGTGCGCTTGCCGAAGCCGTTGGCCGAGACGAAGACGAGGTCGCTGCCGGCCTCGATCACGTCCATCCCGACGACCGTGTCGCCGCCCGCCAGCTTGATCGCGGTCACCCCGGCCGCCTGGCGGCCCATCGAGCGCACCTGGTCCTCGGCGAAGCGGATCGACTTGCCCCCCGCGGTGACGACGATGACGTCCTGCTTGCCGGTGCTCATCCGCACGTAGGCCAGCTCGTCGCCGTCCTCGATCCCCAGCGCGATCAGCCCGTTCGAGCGCACCGCCGCGAACTGGTTGAGGGGGGTGCGCTTGATCTTGCCCTGGCGCGTTCCCAGCACCAGGTAGCGCGCGTTGGCGAAATTCTTGACCGAGAGGGGCGTGGTCACGAACTCGTCCGGCTGCAGCGTCAGCAGGTTGACGATCGCGGTCCCCTTGGCGGTGCGGCTGGCCTCGGGGATCTCGTGCGCCTTGAGCTGGTAGACGCGCCCCTGGTTGGTGAAGAAGAGGAGGTTGTCCATCGTGCTGCAGGAGAGGATGTGCTGGACGTCGTCCTCCTCGCGCATCGTCAGGCCGCTGACGCCGCGCCCGCCGCGGTGTTGGATGCGGTAGGTGTCGTGCGGCAGGCGCTTGACGTAGCCCTTGTTGGTCAGCGTGATCAGCACGTTGACGTCGGGGATCAGGTCCTCGTCGGAGAGCTCGCCGTCCCCCTCGCGGATGACGGTGCGGCGGGCGTCGCCGTACTTCTCCTTGAGGGCGGCCATGTCCTCCTTGATCACTGCCAGGATCTTCCGTTCGTCGGCCAGCAGCGCCTCCAGCCCGGCGATCGTCTTCAGGAGCTCGCGGTACTCCTCGTCGATCTTGCGGCGCTCGAGCTGGGCCAGGCGCGCGAGGCGGATGTCGAGGATCGCACTCGCCTGCGCCTCGGAGAGTTTGAATTGCTTCATCAGGTTGGCGCGCGCCGTCTCGGTGGTGCGCGAGGCGCGGATCGTCGCGATCACCTCGTCGATGTGGTCGAGCGCGATCTTGAGCCCTTCGAGGATGTGGGCGCGCTGGCGCGCCTTCTCCAGCTCGAAGGCGGTGCGGCGGCGGACCACCTCCTGGCGGTGCTCGATGTAGTGGTGGAGCATCCGCTTGAGGGTCAGGACGCGCGGCTGCTTGCCGTCCACCAGCGCGAGCATGTTGACGCCGAAGGTGCTCTGGAGGGCGGTGTGCTTGAAGAGGTTGTTGAGCACCTTGCGCGGCTGCGCCTCGCGCTTCAGCTCGATCACGATCCGCATGCCGTTGCGGTCGGACTCGTCGCGCAGGTCGCTGATGCCGTCGATCACCCCGTCCTTGACGAGCTGCGCCATCCGCTCGATCAGGGTCGCCTTGTTGACCTGGAAGGGCAGCTCGGTGACGATGATCTGGAAGCGGTTGCCGCGCGGGGACTCCTCGATGAAGGCCTTGGCGCGCATGACCACGCGACCCTTGCCGGTGGCGTAGGCCTGCTTGATCCCCTCGCGACCGAGGATCGTGCCGCCGGTCGGGAAGTCCGGCCCGGTGACGATCTCGAGGAGATCCTCGACCGTCCCCTCCGGGTTGTCGATCAGGAAGGCGATCGCGTCGCAGAGCTCGTTGAGGTTGTGGGGCGGGATGTTGGTCGCCATGCCGACCGCGATGCCGCCCGCGCCGTTGAGGAGCAGGGCGGGCAGCCGCGCCGGGAGGACGGTCGGCTCGCGCATGCTGTCGTCGTAGTTGGGCCGGAAATCGACCGTATTCTTGTCGATGTCGCGCAGCAGCTCCTCGGTGATCTCGGCCATCCGCGCCTCGGTGTAGCGCATCGCCGCCGCCGAGTCGCCGTCGACCGAGCCGAAGTTGCCCTGGCCGTCGATGAAGGGGTAGCGCAGCGACCAGGGTTGCGCCATGCGGACGAGGGCGTCGTAGACCGAGGAGTCGCCGTGCGGGTGGAAGTTCTTGAGGACCTCGCCGACGATGCCGGCGCTCTTGCGGTGGCGGCCGGCGTGGCGCAGGCCCATCTCGTGGAGGCCGTAGAGGATGCGCCGCTGCACCGGCTTGAGGCCGTCGCGCACATCCGGTAGGGCGCGCTGCACGATCACGCTCATCGAGTAGTCGAGATAGGAACTGCGCATCTCGCTCTCGATGTTGACCAGCCGGACCGTCCCGATCTCCATGCCTGCTCCTGCACTCCCCCGCTCGCGGGCCTGCGGTCGCGGGCGCGATCCGCCCCACGCCCCTCTCGTCGTAACCCCCAAATTATAGCACGCTGACAGGGAAAATGCCACGCGGCGGGGGCGGTGGTACAATCTGTCCGTACACTTGTGGGGAGGGGCGGATGGGGGCGACGGGCGGGGGACGGGCGGGGGGGCGGCCGCTGATCGTGCAGCAGGACGGGGCACTCCTGTTGGCGACCGGGGCGCCCGGCGCGCGGAGCGTCGCCGACGGCCTGCGGCGCTTCGCCCGCCTGGAGAAGTGTCCGGGCGAGTACCACCACTACCGGCTGACCGACCAGAGCCTCTGGGCGGCGGCGGCGGCGGGGGTGACGGCGGCGCGGATCGCCGACTTCCTCGCGCGCGCCGCGGGCGAGCCGCCGCCGGCGGCGGTCGCGCGCCGGATCGCGCGGGCCTTCGCGCGGCACGGCCGCCTGCGGCTGGTGCGGGAGGGCGGCCGTCTCCGGCTGCGCGCCGACGACCCGGCGATCCTGGCGGCGCTGGCGGCGCAGCTCGACGCGGGGGAGGCGGCGGGGGCGGACGGCCTGCCGGTGGCGGAGGAGGCGCGCGGCTGGGTCAAGGCGCGGCTGGCGCGGCTGGGGTGGCCGGTGCGCGACGAGGCCGGCTACGCGCCGGGGGCGGCGCTGGCGCTCGGCTGGCGGGCGGGGGTGGCGTTGCGCCCCTACCAGCGCGAGGCGGTCGCCGCCTTCCGCGACGGCGGCAGCGGGCTGGTCCTGCTGCCGTGCGGGGCCGGCAAGACGCTGGTGGGGGTCGGGGCGACGGTGGGGCTGGGCTGCCGCACGCTGGTCCTCTGCCCGGGCGGGGTCGCCGCGCGCCAGTGGGTCGACGCCTACCGCGCCTTCACCGACCTGCCGGACGGGGCGGTCGGCGAGTACGGCCCGCGGCGGGGCGAGCGGGCGATCCGCCCGGTCACCGTCACCACCTACCAGTTGCTGACCGCCCGCCGGGCGGTGGCGGCCGCCGACGGTCTCGCGGCGCCCTACCCGCACCTGGGGCTGGTGATGAACCACGATTGGGGGCTGATCGTCTTCGACGAGGCGCAGCACCTGCCCGCGGCGGTCTTCCGCCTCGCGGCCGAGGTGCAGGCGCGGCGGCGCCTCGGGCTGACCGCCACGCCGGTGCGCGAGGACGGGCGCGAGGCCGACCTGCTGGCGCTGGTCGGCCCGACGCTCTACAGCGCCCCCTGGTCGCGGCTGGAGGAGGAGGGCTGGATCGCGCCGGTCGCGTGCGTCGAGGTGCGCGTGCCGGCCGACCCGTCCGGGGCGGGCGGGGCGGGCCGCGACTTGACGCACCGCGAGGCGGCCTCGGCCGGCGCGAAGTGGCCGGTGGTGCGGGCGATCCTCCGCCGGCACCGCGGGGAGCAGATGCTGATCCTGGGGCAGTACCTCGACCAGTTGCGCGACCTCGCGGGGCGCCTGGCCGCGCCGCTGATCAGCGGGGAGACGCCGCGCGCCGAGCGGCAGCGCCTCTTCGACCGCTTCCGAGCGGGGGCCGACCCGGTCCTGGTCCTCTCGCGTGTCGGCAACGCGGCGATCGACCTGCCGGACGCGGCGGTGGCGGTCGAGGTCTCGGGCAACTTCGGCTCGCGGCAGGAGGAGGCGCAGCGGCTGGGGCGGGTGCTGCGGCCGAAGGGGGGGCGGGTCGCCCACTTCTACGCGCTGGTCAGCGAGGGGACGGTCGAGCGCGACCACGCCGCCAGGCGCCAGCGCTTCCTGGTCGAGCAGGGCTACCGCTACCGGATCGTCGCCGCGCGCGACCTGCTCTGACCCGCCGCCGAAGGCCCGACCGCCGAGGACGCCGGCGGCGGGCGAGGCGGACCGCTTTGCCTTGCCCGCTGAGCCGGTGGCCGCAGGGCTGCCACGCGACTGCCCCTACAACGCCGCCGTCCGCTGGTCCCGCGCTAGCGGGCCGGCTCGATCCCGATCGTCGGCGCCATGCCGGCCGGGTAACCGGTCGGCATGGGTGGCCGGGGCATCGTCGCCGCCGTCGCCGCCTCCGCCGGCTCCCCGGCCGGGCGGAAGCCGAGGAGGCGCTGCGCCAGCCGGCCCCCTCGGCCAGGGCGGCCAGGGCCGCCTCGATGTGCGCGCCGGTCACCGCCGCGCCGGCGCCCTCGGTGGCTGCCAGCACGGCCGCCTTGCGGAGCAATTCCTTGATGTAGGCGGGGCTGGCGCCCGCGGTGCGCGCCGCGAGCGCGTCGGGGTCCACGTCCCGCAGCTCGAGGCCGCGCGCGTAGAGTTCGAGCAGGCGGCGCCGGCCGGCGTCGTCGGGCAGCGGCAGCTCGACGGCGAGGTCGATCCGCCCCGGGCGCGCGGCCAGCGCCGGTTCGAGGATGTCCGCCCGGTTGGTGGTGAGGACGAAGATCACGTCGCAGTCGTCGCGCAGGCCGTCCATCTCGTTGAGGAGTTCGAAGAGGAGCGGGCCGCCCGCGAAGGGCCGGCCGCGCTCCTCGGCGATCAGGTCGACGTCCTCCAGCACGACCATCGCCGGGGCGAGTTCGCGCGCCAACTGCGCGACGGACTGGAAGAGGCCCATGCCGCGCCCGGTGGTGAGGATCGTCGTCCGGCCGGGCATGCGGCCGGTGAGGTACATCACCGTCAGTGTCTTGCCGACCCCCGGCGGGCCGTAGAGCAGCAGGCCGCGCTTGAGCGAGCGCCCGGCGGCCAGCAGGCGCGCGGCCTGCTCGAGAAGCCGACGGTGTGGCGCTCCACGCGCTCGAGCAGGCCCGCCGGCAGGACCACCTCGTCCCGCGCGACCGGGGGAGCGCGTGGAACGCGACCAGCGTCTGCGGCCCCGGCCCCATCTGCCCCGGCGAGAGGGAGATCACCTGGCCGCGGTAGACGTTGTGCCGCCGCATCAGCTCGACCAGTGCTGTCAGGAATGCCTGCCCGTCCTCGCGGCGCGCGGCCAGGACCTCGACCCGCACCTTCACCCGCGGCCCCATGCGGTCGTTGGGGCCGGCGACGAAGACGACCAGCCGCGCGTCGCCGTCGGCGACGAGGTAGAGCCCGAACTGCACGCAGGGGAGGACGCGGTCGCCGGCGAGGTGGAAGTTGACGTAATCAACCGGCCCTTCGGCCAGCGCGGGGCGGCCGGGCAGGCCGCCCCGGCTGAGGAGATCGGAGAGGCCGAAGGCCATGAAGCGCTTGTTGTCGGCCGCCACGCCGATCAGCGTGGCGCGGCGGTCGGCGCCCTCCAGGTAGGCGTCCAGCGCCACCTGGACGTTGGGGTGCTCGAAGGAGTCGAACTCCTCCGCGATCACCGGGAGTTGGGCCGGGTCGGCGCCGAGGTGCGCCCCGATGCGCTCGAAGAGCGGGCCACCGGGGGGAGGGGCCTCGGCGACGACCGCCTCCATGAACGCCTTGAACGCGGCGCCGAAACGGGCGGGGGCGAGCTCCGGATCGCTCATCAGGCCGAACCTCCACGAATTGCAGCAACCGGGGTTGGGGGGCGCCCCCGACGAGGGGCCGGGCACGCGCGGCGGACGCGTGTCCTTGTGGCGACAGGGGTACAGGCGACCGGGGCCGTACCCTAGTATAGCCCGCCGGCGGCAGCGGGTACAGCCCTTGGCTTGGGCGCGATGGCGACGGTTAGCGCCCATTTCCCCCCTCGTTTCCCTTGACACCGCCCCCGTGAATGGGTACAATTCGAGAGCTTCGCACCGGGCATGGTGCTGCACTCGCGGAAGTGGCTCAGTGGTAGAGCATCTCCTTGCCAAGGAGAAGGTCGCGGGTTCGAATCCCGTCTTCCGCTCCACGCCGGTGGTTTTGCCAGCCACCGCGCCGAAAACCAGCGGGCTGTCCGGCCCATCGCCCTCGCAGACGGGGGCGAAAGATGTCTTCCGACCTTCTCCTTGCGCGCACACCCCGCCTGGCCGACCCGCTCCGCGGGGCGATCGGCGACTACCTGCTGGCCCTGCGCCCCGAGCGCAAGAGCCCGAAGACGATCCGCAACTACGGCGACATCCTCGAGCGCTTCCGCCGGTTCGCCGGCCCGGTCGCGCCGGCCGATCTCGACGCGCGCCTGGTGCGCCGCTGGGCCGCGGCCCTCGCCGACGCGGGCCTGAGCGGCACCACCCAGCACACCTACCTGACGCGCCTCAAGACCTTCGTCCTCTGTCTGGAGACCGAGGAGGCCTACGACGTCGACGCCGGCTGGCTGCGCAAGGTCCGCAAGCCCGCCCTCGACACCGAGCAGCCCGATCCCCTCACCGACGAGGAGATCCTGCGCCTCTTCGCCGCCTGCCGCGCGCGGACCTGGATGGGCCTGCGCACCTGGGCGATCCTGGCCGTCCTGCTCGACGCGGGCCTGCGTCGCGCCGAGCTGTGCGGCCTGACCCTCGGCGACGTCGACCTGGAGGCGGGCGAGATCGCCGTGCGCGCGGAGACCAGCAAGAGCCGGCGCCAGCGGACGATCCCGCTCGGCGCCAAGGCGCGGCGCGAGGTCAACCGCTGGTGGCGGGGCAAGCGCTGCCAGCTCGACGACGCGCCCGTGTCCGCCTTCTTCCAGGGCTGGAACGAGCGCCCCATGTCGCCGGACACCCTCTACCACCACCTGCTCAACCACGGCCGGCGGGCCGGCGTGCCGAACGCCCACCCGCACCGGTTCCGGCACACCTTCGCCCGCAACTGCGTCCGGGCCGGCATGAACCCGCTGACGCTCAAGGAGCTCTTGGGGCACCGCCGGATGGCGATGACCGAGCGCTACATCAAGTGGTTCGGGTCGGAAGAGCTGCTGGCGGAGAAGCGCGACAAGAGCCCGCTCGACCAGCTCAAGGGCCGGTGGTGAAGCATGGAGGACGAGTACATTGTCGGAGCACTTCGCGCGCCGGCCGGAGCCCGGCAAGGTCGCTCCTGACCCGAACACGGCCGCGCTGTTGGACACGCTGGCCCGCCTGCCCGACGACGATCTGCTCGCGGTGGTCACCTGGGTGCAGGCGGAGACGCGCCGACGGGCCGAGGCGCGGGGCGAGGCTGCCGCCGAGCTGGCGCGCATCCAGCTCCTCCTGACCGACGCCGCAACGGCGGCCGACGCCGCCGTGAAGTTCTACCTGCTGAGCGTCGCGCACCAGATCCTCGAGGAGCAGATCGACCAGGTGCGGCGGGCTCTCGCCTGAGCGATGGCACGGCGGGACGGTCATACCTCCGAGGGAGGACCCGGAGTTGTCGCCGAAGAATCCCGTCCGCCTCGACGGCGAGACCGCCGTCCTGACGCTGACACAGGGCCGGGAGGTCCGCATCGACGCGGCCGACCTCCCGCTGGTCGCCTCCTACCGCTGGTACGCCGCCCGGCGGCCGTGGGGCGGCGGCTGGCGCGTGGTCACGACTGTCCGGCGCACGGACGGCCCAGGCCGGCGGGGGTTGACCCTGCCCCGCCTGCTGCTCGCCCCGCCGCCCACGGTCGTGGTGCGCCCGCTGAACGGCGACGGCCTCGACTGCCGGAGGGCCAACCTCGTCGCGGGTGGACAACCGCGCTCGCGCCCCCCGACGCCGCTCCGGGTCGACGGCGAGGTCGCGTATCTGCTCCTCGACGGCGGGCGCGAG
>JAUJMV010000013.1:0-5628 GCA_030446685.1 Thermomicrobiales bacterium
CGCCAGCCGCCGGTCCGCATGGAACAAATGACCGCCCCCGCGCGTTACCTCTTATGACAACATGCGGCGGTGATTGACCGTCCGCAGCCCCCGTTTCAACCGGCCCGGACGCGCGACCGTGCGAGGTCAGGACCGGGGAGGATAGCGCCGATGACGGCCACGACCGGTGCGACACAGCGGGTCCAGGAGATCGTCCAGCGGATCAACGACCTGTCGGCGGAGCGGACCGCGCTCTACCGCCAGGCCTCCGACGGCTGGACGACCGAGCAGCGCGAGCGGCTCAAGGCGATCGCCGACGAACTCGTCGCCCTCTGGGAGGAGCGGCGCCGCGCCCAGGCCGGCCACGACGATCCGAACGACGTCCCCGTCCGCCACGCCGCGTAGCCGCCTGACGGGGCGCGACCCTGTACTCGCCCGATCCACAACCGAGACGCCACGGGGCGGTGCTTCCGAGCACCGCCCCGTGCTCTTGCGGTCGGCGCCGCCGCCCCCCCTCCGGTCCCCGCTCCCCGGCGATGGTACACTTGCGAGAACAGGACGACGGCAGGGCACGAAGCCCCCTACCGGGGGCGAACCCCGCCGGGGATGACCCCGACCGGGGATAAAGGAGCAGCGGGGATGGCGAGGCGCGACAAGCGGGGAACGCGGGGGGCGGGCGGCGCGGGCGCGGGGCCGTTGGCCGCGGTGCCGCTCAACCAGGAGACGATCAACGAGCTGGTCGCGATGCTCGAAGGCGGCCAGTTGATCGAGGCGATCCTGGTGACGGAGGAGCTGCGCCAGGCCCACCCGCGCGAGGCGATCCTCTACAAGCTCCTCGGCATGGCCTACTCCGAGATCGGCTCGCTGAGCGACGCGGCGGAGCGCTGGGAGGAGGCCAACCGCCTCGACCCCGCCGACGTCACCCTCTGGCGCCTGCTGGCCGGGGTCTACCAGGGGCAGGGCCGCCCTGCCCACGCCCTGCGGGCCCTGCGCCGCTATCTCGATGCCGAGCCGGACGACGAGGACCGGGCGCGGTTGGAGGAGCTGGCCGCCGGGCTGGAGCAGGGCCTCGCCGGCATCGGCGCGACCTTCGGCGTCACCCCCGCCGAGGCCGAGCGCGGCGCGACCCTGCTGGAGCAGGGGCTGCGCGCGATGGAAGGGGGCGACTTCGCCGGCGCCATCCGCCGCTTCCGCGACGCCGCGCGCGCGGTGCCGGGCTGGACCGCCCCGCGCAACAACATCGCCCTCTGCCAGTTCCAACTCGGCAAGGGCGACGAGGCGATCGCCACCGCCGGGGCGATCCTGGACGAGCACCCCGACGACGTCAGCGCGCTGTCCGGCCTGGTCAACTTCCTGACCGTGCTCGGGCGGCGCGAGGAGGCACTCCCCCACGGCGAACGCCTCTGGGCGCTGGCCCAAGACGCGGCCACGCGGGACGAGGCCCCGTTCGAGTACGAGAAGGCGGCCAACGCCTTCAGCATCCTCGAGCAGGACGAGCGCACCATCGCCACGCTCGAACCGCGCCCGCGCGAGCGCCTGTCCGACTTCGGGCTGGTCGCCCTCGGGACCGCGCTGGCGAACGTCGGCCGCAAGTCCAGCGCCCTGCCGATCCTCGAGGAGCTCGCCCCGGACCCCCACGCTGCCCGGATGGCCGAGGCGCTGCGCCTGGGCGAGACGCCGCCGGGCGGCCGCTTCCCGCTCGGCAGCCGCGACGACCTGATCCCCCCCGCCATCATCAACGGGGCGGTCGAGGAGTTGGACAAGGAGCGCCGCGCGCGGGGCATCGCCGACACCGACACGGAGGCGAACCGGGCCGCGCTGCGGGCGCTGGTCGAGCGCCTGCCGGTCTTCCAGGCCGCCTACCTGGCGGCGCTCTGGCTGGACGACGAGGTCACCTCGGCGGAGGCGGTCGGCCTCCTCCTCGGCCTCGACACGCCGGCAGCGGTCGAGGCGGTGCGTGGGTTTGCCTTCGGGCGCCTCGGCCCCGACGACCCGCGCCTCCACGCCGCGGTGGCCTTGCGCGAGGCGGGCCATCTCGACGCCAACAAGCCCCTCTATCTCTGGCAGGACGGCCGCTACCAGGAGCTGCGCCTGCCGCGCTACACCCTGATCCCCGAGGGCGGGGGCGCCGACGGCGCGGCGGCGAGGCAGCCCTACCCCCCGGCGGTCGGCCGGCAGATGTCGAAGGCGCTCGACCGCTACCGCGGGGGCGACCTCGACGGCGCGGCGCGGCTCTACCGCCAGGTGCTGGAACGGGACCCCGCGGTCGCCGACGCGGAGCAGCACCTGGGGCTGATCGCGGCGATGCAGGGGGACATCGAGGCGGCGGAGCCGCACCTGACCCGCGCGCTCGCGCTCGATCCCGACGCCGTGCTGCCGCGCTGCACCCTCGCCTCGTTGCGGATCAGCCAGGGGCGGGTCGCCGAGGCGCGGGATCTGCTGATCCCGGTGACCGAGCGCCAGGCCTTCGGGGCCAACGAGCTGGCCTCCTACCTCTTCACCACCGCCGAGCTCGCCGCGGCGGACGGCGACAAGGCGCGGGCGCGCACGCAACTGCGCCTCCTCCTCGCCTACCTCCCCGGCTACACCCCCGCCCGCCTGCGCCTGCGCGAGCTGGAGCGCGAGGAGGAAGAGGCCCGCGCGGCGCGGCAGGAACCGGGCCAGCAGGGCGGCAACATCAGCCCGCTCCTCCAGGGTCCGGGCGGCAACATCCTCCCCTTCGGGCCGCGGGGGTAAGGCGCTCGGCTGGTGGCCGTTGTCCGCGAAGCCCTCAGGGGGCGGGTGTGCCGGCGATGGGTGAACCGTTGTGGGTCGTAGGGGCGGACCTGCGTGTTATTGGCTCCAACCAATTCGCATTTTCGGCGGTGGAACGCCGAAAACCGGCGTTCTCCTGCCCTCACCGTAGCCTCTGGGAGGCCCCGTGTCAAGCGCCCGCAACCGGCGGCACCCCGGCGATCGCGCCTTTCGCGTGCTGCCGCGCCGATCACGCCACGCCCGTCCGCTGCTCCAAGCGGCGCGGCAGCAGGCGAAACGGCCGGGCGACAGGTGCACGGACAGAAATAGTTGGAGTAGATGACCTGCGTGTCCGCCCGCCCGGCCTCGCCACCGGCGTCACAGGTGGGGTGGGGGTTACGGGCGGACACGCGGGGGGCTCCGCGACGCCGCGCTACGGCCCCGCCTCCCGCCAGCGCCCGCCCGGCGCGTCGAGGAAGAAGCGCAGCGCCTCCAGCAGCCAGGCCAGCGGCCGCTCGCCCCAGGAGAGGTCCGGCGCCGCCCCGCGCGGCAGCACCTCCAGGACCAGTTGCAGGTGCCGCCAGACGATCCGCGCCTCGGCCCCCTCGTCGCCGTCGAGCGGCGCGACCGCGCGGTGGCCTTCCAGCATGAACGGCGCCGCCCGCAGCGGCATCCCGAAGAAGTCCCAGGCTGGATCGCCCCAGCCGGCGCAGCCCCAGTCGAGGATCGCCCGGTACTCCCGCGCCCGCGCCCCGACCATCACGTTCGTCGCCTGCACGTCCTGGTGCAGGAAGCGCGGCGGCACCGGCGCCAGGGCGGCCGGCGCCAGCCGGTCGAGCCAGGCGATCAGCCAGCGCGCCTCCAGCCCGGTGAACCAGCCGTCGGCGGCGCGCTCCTCGGCCAGGGCACGGGGATCCGCGGGCGACCCGCCTGGGCGGAGGAGTTGACCGGCAGGCCCGTCCGCGCGCACCCCGGTATGCAGCAGCGCGAGATCGCGCCCCAGTTCCCGCCACACCCCCGGCGTGGCGCCCGGCTCCAGGTCGAGCAGCCCCAGCGTCTCCCCGCGGACCCGCTCGTAGATCAGGTACGGCACCGGCAGCAGATCGCCCGCGTCATCGAACACGAGCAGCCGGGGCGTCCGCACCCCCGCCGCCCGCGCCGCCGGCGCCGCGATCGCCTCCCGCCGCGCCTGGGCGACGTGGCCGGGACCGTCGCGCGGCACGCGCAGGACGAACTCCTCACCAAGCAGGTAGATGGCGTTGATGATGCCGGTGTCCGGCAGCCGCGCGAACGCGCCCGTTCCCAGGCCGTGCCGCTCTGCGATCGCCCGCGCCGCTTCCGCGGAGACGGGGGTATGATCGGGCAGTCTCATCGTCTGGCGTCTCCTTCTCCTGATGCCGATTCCGCGGCCCCGCCGGCGACAGCGCGCCGCCGCCTTCGGCCCCCGCCCGCTACAGGCTGAGGCCAGGCAACAAAAAGCCGGTCGGGCCGCGCCCGCCGGATCGTCTGGTCCGCGTGAACCGGCGTCGGAGAGTCAGCCGCCCCAGGGGATCAGGGCCGGTGCGGGCGGAGTGGGCGACGCCGAAGCCGCGGCACGCGCCTGGGCGCGATCATCCCGGTCATGGCGTCCCTCCCTCCCGCGACCGCCCGGAGGCTGCCGCGGGTATCCGCGCCGCGGAGTGCCGCGCGATCCGCCGCCCCGCATCGCGGCGGCGTGACGCCAGCATAGGGCGCGCGGCGGGCGCCGTCAATCAGTGTCGTGGCGCGTCGTAGCGCCCTGTCGGGCCGGGGTGACGGGCATAGTTTATGCGATGACCTGACACCGAGGGCCAGGCGCCACCTTGGCAATCGTCGTCATGAAGGGCAGCCACGAGGAGGTCGACGATGAGCATCACCCGCTGGGACCCGTTCCGGGACATGTTGAGCCTGCGCGAGGCCATGAACCAGTTGCTGGAGGAGAGTTACATCCGCCCGGGCACCACCGGCGCCGCCGGGGTCAGGGGCGGGGCGCAAGCCCTCGCCCTCGACGTCAACGAGGGGGCCGATGCCTACACCGTCAAGGCGTCGCTGCCCGGCATGCGCCCGGAGGACATCCAGGTGACCGTGATGGGCGACACCCTCACGATCCGCGCCGAGACCTCCGGGGAGCAGGAGCGCAACACCGGCGGCTACCTGCTGAAGGAGCGGCACAGCGGCGTCGTCCAGCGCAGCGTCACCCTCCCCGGCCCGATCGAGAGCGACGGCGTGGAGGCGGGGTACGAGCACGGCGTGCTGACCCTGACCCTGCCGAAGTCGCGCGCCAGCATGCCCCGCCGCATCCAGGTCCAGGCGTCCTCCGGCGCGGGCCAGGGTGGCAGCCCCACCATCAGCGCCGGCACGAGCGGCGCCCAGGGCGGCGGCACGAGCGCGCAAGACACCACCTCGGGCGATGGCGGCGCCCGCCTGCCGAGCCTCGAGGAGCAGACCCCCGGCCTCGACCAGCAGCAGGAGCGGCAGACCCTGCAAGACGCCCAGGCGTTCTTCTCCCAGGAGGGCGGGCAAGGGTCGCAACAGCAGCAGGGCGGGCAAGGCGGCCAACCCCAGAACCAGGGAACGCAGGGTTCCGGCGCCCTGGGGCAGTCATAGCGGAACCGACCCCTTGCGCCGTCGGCAGCCCCTAATTACGCCGGCGCCCATTGAGCTGGGCGCCGGCGTCGCTCCCCCCTGACAGCTCTGGACTCCCAACTCTCGGCTACTCGTACCGCAGTGCCTCGATCGGGCGCAGGCGGGCGGCGAGGAGGCCGGGGCCGACGCTGGCAAGCGCCGCGGTGCCGAGCGCCAGCGCCGCCGTCAGGCCGACGATGCCCGGGGTCAGGTGGAAATCGAGCCGGAAGAGGGACGCGCCGGTCAGCGCGACGAGCTGGTAGGCCAGCGGCA
>JAUJMV010000013.1:5728-13792 GCA_030446685.1 Thermomicrobiales bacterium
TCGAGCCGGAAGAGGGACGCGCCGGTCAGCGCGACGAGCTGGTAGGCCAGCGGCAGGCCGAGCGCCAGCCCCAGCGCCAGCCCCGCCGCCCCGAGCGCCAGCCCCTCCGCCAGCAGCAGGCGCAGCAGGTGGCCCCGCCCCGCCCCGACCGCGCGCAGGATGCCGATCTCGCGCCGCCGCTCGGTCACGTTCAGCACCAGCGTGTTGGCGATCCCCGCCGCGCCGATCAGCCCGACGATCAGGACCATCGCGCGCAGCAGCAGGGTGAGGATCGACACCGCGCGCAGCGTGCTCGCTTTATCCGCGTAGGCGGCGTAGGTGCTCGGGCGGAAGTCGCCCGTCGCCCGCTCGATCCGCCCCAGCGCCGCGTCGACCGCCGCCGGGTCGTTCTGGCGTAGCGCGACCGCGAAGAAGTTGGCCCCGTCGCCGTAACGGGTCAGCCGGCTCAGGTCGTCCAGGGCCATGAAGAGCTTGCCGGTCGCGTTCGAGCCGAGATAGGTGCTCTCGTCGTCGACGATGCCGACGACGGTGAAGGCCCGACCCTCCTTGCCGATGTCGACCGGTAGGAGCTGGCCGACCGCGATCCCCGCCTCGCCCGCGAGGTTGGCCGTCACCACCACCTCGCGCGGCGCCCCCCTCAGCCAGCGCCCGGCGACGAGGCGGTAGCGGTAGAGCGCGGTGTCGGGCGGCAGGCCCCAGACATCGGTCGCCCGCGGGCCGATGAACCCGGCGGCGCGCGCCCAGGCTTCCGCGCGCCGCACATCAGGCAGCCGCTCCAGGTCGCGCTCGTACCCCACGACGACCGGCCGGCTGAAGGTGACGTAGGCATCGGCGGCGTAGACGCCGTAGAGGCGGTCGATTGTGGCGAGGACCGAGGCGTCGAGCGTCTGGGTCGCCAGGAAGACCGCCGCGCTGATCGCGATCGTCAGGGTCGTCACGAGCGAGCGCGCCCGCCGCCGCCCGGTGTTCCGCAGCGCCATCAGCGCCAGGGCCGAGAGCCGCCCGACCGGGCGCAGCAGCCGGTCGATCGCGCGCCGCTGGTACGACCCCGCGATGCCGTAGGAGCGCACCAGCCGGCTCACCGGCGTGCCGGCCCCGCGCCAGGCCGGGAAGATGGCCGCCGCGACCGGCACCCCCAGGCCGACCGCCGCCGCCAGCGCCGCCTCGCGCCCCGCCAGGGTGAACGGCGGCAGTTGCAGCCCCAGCAGCCCCGCCAGGAAGCGCCCCAGCGCCCCGCCGCCGATCAGGCCGAGCGGCGCCCCGAGGGCCGTGCCGGCGCCGCCGAGGACGAGCGCCGGCAGCAGATACCCGCGCAGCAGCCGCCAGCGCCCCGCCCCCAGCGACTTCATGATCCCGACCTGGCGCATCTCCTCGGCCATCAGCGCGGCGATCGTGTTGCCGGTCAGGAAGCCACTGAGGACCACGCCGACCGCCGAGAAGACCGTCAGCAGGGCCAGCAGCGTCGCCAGCTCGCGACGCCCCTCCTGCCGCTCCGGGTCGCGCAGTTGCACCGCGCCGACCGTCACCCCGCGCTGCCCGAGCGCCCGGCCGATCCGCCCCGCCGTCTGCCCCGCCTGCCGCGGGTCCTCCAGCCGGATCAGCAGCCGGTTGTCCCCGGCGATCCCCAGCGCGCGCCGCACCTCGCCGATCGACGCGTAGCCGTTGGCCTGGTTGAGGATCGCCGCGTCGAGCCGGGCGGGGGTGCGGGTGAAGCCCACGACGCGCAGCGCGACCGGCCGCTCGCCGACGTTGTCGCGCAGGTAGAGCGTATCGCCCAACCGCAGCGGCAGCAGCCGCCGCGACGACTCGTCGAGCGCGATCTCGCCGGCCTCCGGGAAGCGCCCGGCGACCAACTCGACGCGGTTGACGCGCATCCGGTCGAAGTCGGCCACCCCCACCAGACGCAAATCGGGCCAACGCGCCGCCTCGGGGTCGGGGGAGGCGGTGACCAGATCGTAGGCCCGCCCCTCGACCGTGGCGACGTTGTCGAGCCGCTCCAGCACGTTGCGCACGGTCGGCGAGACCTCGCGCGCCGCGACCGCGATGTCAGCCTGGCCGGCGGCGGCGTAGACGCGCGCCTGCGCCGCGGCGAGGTTGCGCGCGGTCGCGGCGATCGCCACCACCCCGGCCACGCCGATGACGATCCCCAGGATCGTCAGGGCCGAGCGCAGGCGGCGGTGGCGCAGGTCGCGGAGCGTCTTGACCAGCAGGAGCGGCAGCAGGGCCGGCATGGGACACTTTCAGTCGCCTGTGGAGGCCGTCGCTTGTCGGCAGGAGCCGCGTGGACGAAGTGTAGCATCGCGCCCGCCGGGTGGCACGCAACGTGCGGGGCGAAAGGCGAACATATGCTCTGATTCCGCGGGGCAGGATCGATCAGGAGGAGAAGATGAGCCAGGCGAAGCAGGGACAGCAGAACGGCGGCGGCAAGGGCGCCGAGACGGAGAAGGCGGGGGCCGAGGCCCTGCGCGAGTCGCCGATGATGGCGCACCTGATGGACGCGCTGGAGGCGGGCACCGACATCGGCCACTACGGGCGGCTGACCTTCGCGATGATCGCGCGCCACTTCCTCGAGCAGGACGAACTGGTCCGCCTGCTCGGCAACGTCCCCGACCACGGGCAGGACGACGCCCGCGCGCTACTGCGCCAGGTGGAGGCGAAGGATTACAACCCGCCGAAGCGCGATCGCATCCTCGAATGGCAGTCGCAGCAGGACTTCCCGATCTGCCCGACGCCCGACGACCCGACGAGTTGCAACGTCTACCGCGAGTTGCGCCTGCCCGATCACATCTTCGAGAACATCAACGAGTTCTACGAGGAACAGACGCAGGGCGAGGGGGCATCGCGGTAAGCGCCTCCACGCCGGCGGGATGAACCCGCGCTGACGGGCGAGCGGCCCCGGCCCTGCAGGGCCGGGGCCGCGTCCCTATGCCGCGTCTCCCGGCCCTCCTCGCACGGAGGTCGGGGGAACCCTGCAACGCTGGCATGGGGGCGAACCCGCGTCACCCGCAGTCGTACGAGCGGCCGGCTTACCCTTGGTTCGATCTTCGGTTACAATCGCGCGCGCCGAAACGGATCCTGGCGGAGAGGAGCGAGGCGGTGCGGATCGCGATCATCGGGGCGAGCGGGCTCGGCTTTCTGCTCGGCGGGCTGCTGGCGCGGGGCGGGCGGGACGTGACGCTGATCGACTTCGCGCCCGAACTGCCGGAAGTCGTCTCGGCGATCGAAGCCGAGGGCTTGAGGCTCGTGGACCGCTCCGGCGCCGCCCGCGCGATCCCGCTGCGCGCCACGTCGGACCCGGCCGCGGTCGGGACGGTGGACCTGCTGATCGTCTGCGTCCGCTACTACCAGACGGACGCCGCGCTCCGCGCCGCGCGCCCCATGCTCGGCGCCGAGACGATCGTCCTCTCCCTCCAGCCCGGCTGGGGCGACGCCCCGCGCATCGCGGCGATCGTCGGGGCGGAGCGGACCCTGGTCGGGCTGACGGAACAGCGCGCGGCCGTCCTCGGCCCCAATACCGTCCGGCACGCGCGGGCGGGGCGCACCCTGATCGGGTCGCTGGCGGTCGGGTCCGACGGGCCGCTCGCCAGCGTCACCGGCGCGCTCAACGAGGCGGGGATCGCCGCGACCCCGACGGCCGAGATTGTCCGGGAAGTCTGGCGCAACCTCGCCATCGAGGCTTGCACCCTGCCGCTCTGCGCCCTGCTGCACTGCCCCGCCGGCGACCTCGTCGAGCATGCCGGCTCGCTCGACCTGATGGCGGCGCTGCTGGGCGAGGTCGTCGCGGTCGCCGGCGCGCAGGGCCTCGCGCTCGACTACGCCGAGCGTTGGCGGACCCTCAACGCGCTGCTGGAGGGGGCGCTGGCGGGTCGCTCGGACATCCTGCAGGAGTTGCGCGAGGACATTGAGCACGGGCGCCGCAGCGACATCGACGCGATCACCGGCGCGGTCGTCGCGGACGGCAAGCGGCTCAGCATCCCCACCCCCCACCACGAGACGCTGCTCTGGCTGGTGCGGTTCGCTCGAAACGCGCGACGACGGCATCTAGCGGCGCGCAGGGCGCAAGGCTCCCATCCGGAAGCGGCGGGCGACTGTCCCACCTGTCGCCCCGCGCCCGCGTCATCGCGCCTCCCGCACCAGGTCGAGGAAGGCGCCCAGGACGGTGGAGGGGTCGTCGCGCCGCCAGGCGACCGCCAGCTCGACGTACGGCGTCAGCCCGCGCAGATCCTTGTAGATCACCCCCTCGTTCCGCAGCGCCCGCACCGCGGCCGGGACCAGCGCCAGGCCGATCCCCCCGGCAACCAGCCCCACGATCGTCTGCATCTCGACCGCCTCCTGCACGATCCTGGGCGTGAACCCGGCGCGCGCGCAGAGGATCATCGTCCGGTCGTAGAGCCCCGGCCCGAACCGGCGCGGATAGGTGACGAACGACTCGTCGCGCAGCGCCGCGAGCGGCACGCGCCCGCCGCCGGCCAGCGGATGCCCCTCCGGCAGGGCGACGACGAACGGCTCGCGCCGGATCGTCTCGATGTCGAGATCGTCGGCGGCGACCGGCGGGCGCAGGAAGCCGACCTGGATGCCGCTATCGCGCAGCGCCCCGACCTGTTCGGCCGTGGTCAACTGCCGCAGCGCGATCTCGACCGCCGGGAAACGCTCGCGATAGCGCCGCAGGACGCGCGGCACGGTCTCGTAGGTCGCCGACCCCACGAAGCCGATGGCGATCCGCCCCGCGGCGCCGCGCGCCGCCTGCCGCGCCAGGTCCGCCGCCCGGTCCACCCGCGCCAGGATCTGCCGTGACTCCTCCAGGAAGATCCGCCCGGCGTCGGTCAGCGCCACGCGGCGGCTGGTCCGCCGCAGCAGCGTCAGTCCCAGTTCCCCCTCCAACTGGCGGATCTGCTGGCTCAGCGGCGGCTGCGCCAGCCCCAGGCGCGCGGCCGCCCGCCCGAAGTGCAACTCCTCGGCGACGGCGACGAAGTAACGCAGGTGTCGCAGTTCCATCCCCTATCTATATCCTCCGCGTATCAGTATACGCCGTTTTGGATATTGGACATCCCATTCCCGGGGCCGCTATCGTTGCCCCGTCGCGATCTCTGGCACGACGGCGGGCGGATGGCGCGAGCAGCGGGGGAGGGGGGCGGCATGGCGGCGGAGACAGCGCGGACGGTCATCATCAGCGGCGGGGGCACCGGCATCGGCCGGGCGACGGCGGCGGCTTTCGCGCGGGAGGGCGCGCGGGTCGTCATCCTCGGCCGCCGCGAGGAGCCCCTGCGGGCCGCGGCGCACGAGCTTGGACCGAACGTGGACTACGTGCGGGCCGACGTGAGCCGGCGCGAGCAGGTGGCCGCGGCGGTCGGCGCCGTCGTCGAGCGGCACGGGAGCGTCGCCGTGCTGGTCAACGCGGCGGGCTTCGTCGAGGGGGTCGCGACCAACTCGCCGCCCGACGAGGCCGAGCGGCTGTGGGATGCGGTCCTCGACACCAACCTGAAGGGCAGCTTCCTGCTGGCTCTGGCGGTCGCGCCGCACCTGCCGCGTCCGGGCGGGCGGATCATCAACGTCAGCTCGATCGCCGCCTTCACCGGCGGCAGCCGCCCCGGCGCGCTGGCCTACGCGGCGGCCAAGGCGGGGCTGCACGGGCTGACCTACGGGCTGGCGCGCGAACTGAGCCCGCAGGGCATCACGGTGAACGCGGTCGCGCCCGGCTTCATCGCCGACACCGGCTTCACCGGCGCCTGGTCGGGGGAGCGGATCCGGGGCATCGTCGAGCAGACCCCCGCCGGCCGCGCCGGCCGCGCCGACGACATCGCCGCCGCCATCCGCTACCTCGCCTCCCCGGCGGCCGCCTTCGTCACCGGCGAAATCCTCAACGTCAACGGCGGCTGGCTCTTCGGGCGTTGACGGGCGAAGGGCGGGGGCTGCGGGTACAATGGGCCGGGCGGCGCCCAATGGGTCGGGGCCGCCCGGCGACGCGGCGGGAGCGCGGGAAGAGAAGGGGCGGGCCGGGGCGTGAAGCGGAAATCCGCCAAGCGGGTGTCCTGGCGGCTCGTGACAGCCCGGCGCTTCGCGGTCGAACATCTCGATACGGCGGCGTGCCGCGGGCAGGCGACGCTCCTCTGCCTCGACGCGGTGCGCGAGCCGCTGTGGGTGCCCTGCGCGGGCGGGCGGCTCTGCGTCGCCGATCGCGGCTTCTCGTGGCTGCAGCAGTTCCCCGAGCGCGCGCACGACACCGTCACGGCGATGTTCGACGCGGACGACGGCATCGTGCAGTGGTACGTCGACATCTGCAAAGCGCACGGGATCGACGAGCGCGGCATCCCCTGGTTCGACGACCTCTACCTGGACCCGACCATCCTGCCGGGCGGCGCCTCGGCGCTGCTCGACGCCGAGGAACTGGACGAGGCCCTGCGACAGCGGCGCATCTCGCGCGACGACTACGACCCCGCCCGGCGCGAGGCGGCCCGGCTGGCGGCGGGGCCGGGACGGGGGGAGCTGGCGCGGCTGCAAGCGCTCGGCCCGGCGCACCGCGGTCGGCTGCTCCGGCGTCTCGGGGGCGAGGCCCCGACTGGACGGCACGAGGCCGGAGGAGGTTCCTGACCGTATGCCGCGATCGATCGAGGAAACGCAGGCGCTTTTCGACCGCTGGGCGCCGACCTACGCCGACGACGTGCGCCGCGCGGGCGGCCCGCTCGACGGCTACGCCGAGAGCCTGCGGGAGGCGGCGGGCCTGCTGCCGCTCGCGCCCGGCGCCCGCGTGCTCGATGTGGGGATCGGCGCCGGTGGCCTGGCCGCGCTCCTGGCCGAGCGCGGCGCGCGCGTCTGGGGCGTCGACCCCTCGGAGCGGATGCTGGCCGAGTGCCGCCGGGCGCACCCGGACTTCGCGCTGGCGGTCGGCGCGTTCACCCCGATCCCCCACCCCGCCGGGCAGTTCGACGCGGTCGTCTCCAGCTTCGCCTTCCACGAGGTCGCCCCGGCGGCCCGCGCCGGCGCCGGCGCCGAGATCGCGCGCGTCCTGGCGCCCGGCGGCCGGGTCTGCCTGCTGGACATCATCTTCGCCTCGCCGGCGGCGACCGCCGCCGCGCGCCGTCTGCTCGCCGACCGCTGGGACCCCGACGAGGACTACCCACTCGTCGGCGACCTGGACGCCGCTCTCCGCGCCGCCGGGTTCGCCGGCCTGCGCTGGCGGCAGACCGCGCCGTGCCACTGGGTCGTCGCGGGGCGGAAGGCGTAGAGCGTGGAGTGTGGGGCGTGGGGCGAAGAGAGGCGGCGCCGCTGCTGACCGAGCCGGCAGCGCGCTACCGGGAGAGTTACCTGGAGGCGTTGCGGGAGTTCCAGGCCGAGGGGCGGCACCTGAACCTGGACGCGGCCCGGCTGGCGGTGGACTTCGGCGGGTTCGTGCGCGGGCTGCGCGCCGAGGCCAACCGGGCGAAGCTGCCGCCCGGCCGCGTCCTGCAGACGACCTACTGGCTGATCGACGGCGACGAGTTCATCGGGCGTTCCTCGCTCCGGCACGAACTGCCCCCCGCCCTCCTCGAGATCGGCGGCCACATCGGCTACGAGATCCGGCCCACAAGGCGCCGCCAGGGCTACGGCGGCACGATCCTGCGCCTCACGCTGCCGAAAGCGCGGGCGCTCGGCCTGCGCGCGGTGCTCGTCACCTGCGCCGCCGACAACGCCGGCTCCCGCGCGATCATCGAGCGGAACGGCGGCCGGTTCGAGGACCGGCGCGCGGGTCCGGACGGCGACCGCCCGACCTTGCGCTACTGGCTCGCGCTCCCCTGACGGGCGCCGCCCCCGTCGCCCGCATCCCAACCCCGCGCGGGCGGGTTTATACCCCGCGGGGTACTTCGTGGCGCGGCGGCGCCTGTGAGCGGCGGGTTGCGACCCGCCGGTTCCCCTTCGCTCCCCCCCCCGCAATACCATCTCCCCCGCGCCCCCAGGGCGTCCGGACATGGCATGGAAGTTGCTTCTCTCGCGCCAGACGATGCTTTTCACGGCATGAGGCGTTAGCCGCCGCGTGGTAGACAGCAGGCAGGGGGAAGGGCATGAATCTCCGGCAGGTCGAGTGGGGCA
>JAUJMV010000013.1:13892-21174 GCA_030446685.1 Thermomicrobiales bacterium
GACCTACGGCGCGATCGCCGGTGTGATCATCTTCCTCTTCTTCCTGCGCTGGGCCAGCACAATCATCCTGCTCGGGGCTGAGTTCAACGCCGAGACGGCGAAGCGCTACGACCCGGCGACGATCCGCGACAAGATCACCGATCCGCGCAAGCAGCTCCCCGGCCAGCAGCCGATGCCCGACCCCGAGGCGATGCGGCAGGCCGGCGTCACCCGCGAGCAGGTCATCGCGAGCAACGTCGACAGCGCCAAGAAGCTGATCCGCGGCGAGGGCACCCCGGCCTCCGCCACCATGAACATGTGGGCCAAGGATGGCGACCACGCCGTCCCGACGTCCGCCGGGGCCGGCGCGACCGCCGGGGCCGCGGGTGTTCCCGATCGCCGGCTCACCGACGGCGTCCTCGACGACCCCGAGGTCAAGGAACGGCTGCGCGCGATCCGCGAGCGCCCCTATGTCTCGGCCCAGGAGGAGGCCCGCCGCGAGCAGGTCCGGCTCTCCGCAGCCGAGCGTGCCCGGCGTGCCCGCACCACTCAGGCCGCGTTCGGCGTCTCGGCGGCGACGGCCATCGGCGGTGTCGTCCTCAACACCCTCCGGCGCGTCGCCCGCTAGCGGAGCCGGTCGGACCCTCTATAACACATCACGGCCAGGGCGGCGCGGACACCGCCCTGGCCGTTCCCCCGCCTGCCCCGTCGGCGCGGGATGCCGGGTCGCGCGCCGACGTCGCCATCATGTGCCACCAACGGCGGCGCCTCAGTCCCCGCCGCCGTTGGTGGCACATGGTTTGCAACCAGAACGCGGTGATGGTGGGACGGCCACCAGCGATGAGGCAGGCGGCGGCCCGAACCGCGGGCCGGCGCCGCAGGGAAGCGCAAGCAAGGAGGGAACGAATGAGTGGCAACCGCTTAGACCGCGACGAGCGCGACGACGAGATCCGCGTCCCGGTGGCCGAGGAGCGCCTTGAGGTCGAGAAGCGCCAGGCCGAACTCGGCGAGGTGGAGGTCCGCAAGTCGGTCGTGCAGGAGCAGGTCTCCGTCCCGGTCGAGTTGGAGCACGAGGAGGTCCGCGTCGAGGAGCGCGACCTCGCCGACCGCCCGGTGCAGGCCGGTGATCAGGTCTTCCAGGAAGGCGTGATCCGGGTCCCGGTGCGCGGCGAGGAGGCCGTGGTCGAGAAGGAGGCGGTCGTCACCGGCGAGGTGGTGATCGACAAGGATCGGGTCGCCGAGCGGCAGCAGGTCTCCGACACCGTGCGCAGGGAGCGCGTCGAGGTCGACGAGGAGCGCACCCGGCGGCAGAATCGCGGCTAAGGAGGGGCCAGATGAGCGGGACGAGCTACGACCGCAACCAGCGCGACGACGACGCCCGGATCCCGGTCGCCGAGGAGCGCCTCGAGGTGGAGAAGCGCCAGGCCGAACTCGGTGAGGTCCAACTCCACAAGACGGTGACCGAGGAGGAGCAGACGATCCCGGTCGAGTTGCAGCGCGAGGAGGTCCACGTCCGCGAGGTGGACACCGGCGATCGCCCGGTGCAGTCTGGGGAGGACGTGTTCCAGGAGGGGACGATCTCCGTCCCGGTGCGCGGCGAGGAGGCGGTGGTCCAGAAGCAGGCTGTCGTGACCGGCGAGGTGGTGCTCGACAAGGACCGGATCACCGAGCAGCAGAACGTCTCCGGCACGGTGCGCCGGGAACGCGTCGAAGTCGACGAGGACTACGGCCGGCACCGCGACAACTTCCAGCAGCATTTCACGCAGCGCCAGTCGTCGCTGCAGGGCGGGCAGTACGCCAGCCGCACCTGGGAGCAGGCCGAGCCGAACTATCGCTACGGCCACAGTTCCGCTTATGACGAGCGGTATCAGGGCCGCGAGTTCGACGAGGTCGAGCCGGACCTGCGCAGCGACTACGAGAGCCGCTACGCGCAGTCGGGCCAGAGCGGCTGGCAGGATCTGCGCGACGAGGTCCGCGAAGGCTGGACCCGCGCCCGCGGCCGCTAACCCGCCGCACACCGCGCGGCGGGCGCCGGCATAGTGACCGGCACCCGCCGCCTACGCTCGGGATCGCGATCGGCCCAGGGGGGATGAGGCCGACAGCGAAGGCAGGAAAGGGAAGTTCCAATGACCGTGACAGGCACGACCGGGCAGACGCGAGCCGACCGCCGGACGGTGGTCGGTGTCTTCGACGGCCCGAACCACGCCGAGCAGGCGCTCAACGAACTGCGGAACGCGGGGTTCTCACCCGAACAGGTCTCGGTGGTCGCCAGGGACAACCGTGAGACTCGGGAGATGGTCGAGAACACCGAGATGGGGGCCGAAGGCGCCGCGTCGGGCGCGCTCCTCGGCGGTCTGACCGGCGGTGTCATCGGCTGGCTGGTGGGCATCAGCGCCCTGGTCATCCCCGGCATCGGGCCGATCGTCGGGGCCGGTGTCCTCCTCTCGACCCTCGTCGGGGCCGGCATCGGCGCGGCGACCGGCGGGCTGGTCGGCGCGCTGGTCGACCACGGCGTGCCGGAGGATGAGGCGCGCGGCTACGAGGACAACGTCCGCAAGGGCAGCATCCTGCTGACCGTCCACGCGCAGACCGACCAGCAGGCGCACCGGGCGCACGACATCTTCGATCGCCACGGCGGCGGCGACGTGCGCGCCTATGGGGTCGCCCCCCGCGATAGCCGCGGCATGGCGGGTCGACGCGGCGACGACGCCAGCGCGGGTGACGAGGTCGGCGCCGGGATCGGCGGCGCGGCCGGCGCGGTGACCGGCGGGGCGATCGGCTCGGTCGCCGGGCCGGTGGGCACGGCGGCCGGCGCGGCGATCGGCGGCGCGGTCGGCGGCGGCCTCGGCCACGCGGCCGGCGAGGCCGGCGAGCGGGACAGCCGTGAGACCTCCGGCGCCGGCGCGGCCACCGGCGGCGCGGCCGGCGCGGTGACCGGCGGCGTAATCGGCTCGGTCGCCGGGCCGGTGGGCACGGCGGCCGGGGCCGCGATCGGCGGCGCGGTCGGCGCCGGCAGTGGCTCGGAACTCGAGGATAAGGCGGCCGACGAGACGACCACCGGCGCGCGGACCAGCGCCAGCCAGGGCATCAACGAGACGATGCGCGAGCGCCCGAGCGTCGGCACGACCCGGACCACCGGCGCCAGCGGCACGACGCGGATCGTGAGCACCAGCGACACGGACGCCGTCGCGGACACGACCACCAGCCGGCGTCTGACGACGGAACCCGAGGTCACGACCGGCGCCACCGCCTCAACGACCGAGACGGAGGGGTCGGGGAACCGGCGGGTGATCACGTCCGGTGACCTGAAGGACTCGGGCCGGAGCGACCGGTCGAGCTAAGCCCCGACGCCGGCTCGATAGGTAGACCGGGCAAACCGAAGCCGCGCGGCGGCGCCCCGCGATCGCGGGGCGCCCGCCGCGTGTCCCGGGGCAACCGCCATGGCCGACAGCGCCGCGTACGGCATCTCCGAGCACGCCCACGACCATCCCCCGCGCCAGCCCGACGGCCGCTTCGCCCATGAGGGGTCGAATACCATGGCGGTGCGTCGTCCCTGACCTTGCTAACGAGCGATCCGGGAGGGTGAGGGCGGAAGGCGGGAAGGGTGTAACCTGACCCGGCACGCCCTCAGCACCGCCCCGCGTCCTGCGCCTCTCGCCCTTCGGCCCCCCGCCCCCCGCCTAATGCCGGAAGTGGCGGACGCCGGTGAAGACCATCGCCACGCCGGCGGCGTCGGCGGCGGCGATGCACTCGGCGTCGCGCAACGAGCCGCCGGGCTGGACGATGGCGGCGACGCCGGCGCGGGCGGCGGCCTCGATGCCGTCGGGGAAGGGGAAGAAGGCGTCGGAGGCGAGGGCCGCGCCCCGCGCGCCGTCACCCGCCTTGTCGCAGGCCAACTGCACGGAGACGACGCGGTTCGGCTGCCCCGCGCCCATCCCGCGCAGGGTGCGGTCGGCGCCGATCACGATCGCGTTCGACTTGACGTGCTTGACCGCGCGCCAGGCGAAGGCGAGGTCGTCCAGCTCGGCGGCGGTCGGCGCGCGCCGCGTCACCACGCGCCAGGTCGCCGGGTCCTCGTCGAGCGCGTCGGGCGTCTGGACGAGGAGGCCGCCGCGCACCTGGCGCACTTCCAGCGCGCCCGCGCCGTCCGGCTCCGCGGGCGTGCCGCAGGCGAGGAGGCGCAGGGTCTTCTTCTTGCGGAGCCGCTCGAGCGCCTCGGGCGCGAAGTCGGGCGCGATGACGATGTCGTAGTGGGTCCGCGCGATCTCCCGCGCGGTCGCCTCGTCGATCGGCCGGTTGGCCGCGACGATGCCGCCGTACGCCGAGACCGGGTCGCCGCTGAGCGCGCGGCGGTAGGCCTCGGCGAGGTCGTCGTGGGTCGCCAGGCCGCAGGGGACGGTGTGCTTGACGATCGCCACGCACGGCCCCGGGAAATCGGTCGCCGCGCCCCAGGCGGCGTCGGCGTCCATGATGTTGTTGTAGGAGAGTTCCCTGCCGTGCAACTGGCGCGCGGTGGCGAGGCCGGCGGGGGCGGGGCGCGCGTCGGGCTGGCGGTAGAAGGCCGCGCGCTGGTGCGGGTTCTCGCCGTAGCGCAGGTCGGCGAGCTTCTCCAACCCGAGCGTCAACCGCGGCGGCAGCAACTCCTCCGGCTCGAGGCCGCCGTACAAGTAGCGCGCGATCAGCGCGTCGTAGGCCGCGACGTGGGCGAACGCCCCCGCCGCCAGGCGCCGCCGCCACTCCGGCGCGACCTCCCCCGCGCGCAGTTGCGCCAGCGTCGGCGCGTAATCGGCCGGATCGACCAGCACCAGCACGGCGGGGAAGTTCTTGGCGGCGGCGCGGATCAGGGTCGGGCCGCCGATGTCGATCTGCTCCAGCGCGTCGGCGAGCGCCACGTCCGGGTCGGCGACCGTCCGCGCGAAGGGGTACAAATTCGCGACGACGAGGTCGATCGGCGCGATCCGCTGCTCGGCCAGGGTCGCCAGGTGGTCTGGGCGGTCGCGGCGCGCGAGGATGCCGCCGTGGATCGCCGGGTGAAGCGTCTTCACGCGCCCGTCGAGCATCTCCGGCACGCCGGTCAGCTCCTCGACGCCCCGCGCCGCCACGCCCCCCTCGACGAGGGCGCGCTGGGTGTTGCCGGTCGAGAACAGCTCGAAGTCGAGCGCCGCCAGCGCCCGCCCCAGTTCGACGATGCCGGCCTTGTCCGACACGCTGAGAATGGCCCGCCTGGTCATCGTTCCCCCTCCCCTGCCGCTCCCGGCGGCAACAAAAAAAGGACACCGAAAGCTCGGCGTCCCAGCCCAGGCGAGCGGCTGTCTCAGGTGTCGTCGCGCGCTCCGGATTCCCCCGTGGTCGCTTCCACGTCTCTCGCCAGTCATCCGGAACGGTCCCAGTTCCCACCCTAAGGATAGGCCCGCCCGCGCCCGGCGTCAAGCGCCCGCGCGCGGCAAGCGGCCTGGGAGGGAGCGGGTGGCCCAAAACCGGATCGCGGTCAGGTCCGTATACTATACGTAGGAGGGCGGCTCCCGCGGCGACGGCGCCCGGTGGCCCCTGTCCGATCGGCGGCCCTTTGGTATGGAAACTGCTTAGGGGGGGAGCGATGCCCCCGCAGGGGGCTTGCCAAACCGGGCCGGCTCCGCTAAGATGTACGTACACTACGCAACGTCGGACCGGCGGAACCAACTGTAGACGGCGAGCGTTACGCTTCTAACGGTCTCGCGTGGGTCAGGTACCCCGCGAAGCCCGTGATCCCGAGCGGCCCACCCCGCGAGCGCGTGGGCCGGCCCCGCCCGACGAGGGCGTCGCACCGGTCGCCCCCCGAGCGAGGCGCGACCGACCCGCTCCAGCAGCACCCGGCGGCAATGCCTCGCCGCCCCGCAGCGACAACGGCGTCAGCGGCGACCATCCTCTAGGTGCCCGAAATCCTCCCCGCACCCCGGCCGGGCACGCAGCACAGCGGCGCGGATGCAGCCCTAGCTGAGACGACGGACTGGCGGAGACCAGCCATGGCTACCACCGACCAACCACCCCACTAACAACGACCGGCCCGGCGGCGTGGCCCTGCCACGACCGCCGTAGGCGCCTTCGGCGCCGCATCGCCGCTCCGCCGCCCCGCCGGGACAGGCTCTCCTTGCGGTCCCCTACGAGCGGATGGCGCGCCGGTGGCGGGGGCGGCGCCGCCGGATCACTCCACCGGGCGGTGTTCTCCCGCCCGACCGCCCCATCGCCGCCGGCGATGGATTGTTCCCACCCCCCGTCGGCCGGCGGCGGCACAGGCGCCAGGACCGGCAAGCAGGAAAGGAACCGCCGATGACGTCGCTGAACCTCTTGGCCCGTTTGGAAGAGCACCGCAACGAGGAGAAGCAACTGGCCTGGCGGGGCCGGTTCGCCGACTACATCGATCTGGCGATCGCCAACCCGCGCATCGCCCAACTCTCGCACGCGCGCATCTACCAGATGATCGTGGATGCCGGCGTGGAGACCGACGAGCGCGGCGTCACGCGCTACAAGTTCTTCGAGGACGACATCTTCGGCCTGGAGAAGCCGATCGAGCAACTGGTCGACTACTTCCGCTCGTCGGCACAGCGGCTGGAGGTGCGCAAGCGGATCCTCCTGCTGATGGGGCCGGTCGGCGGCGGCAAGTCGACCCTGGTCGCCCTGCTGAAGAAGGGGCTGGAGCGCCACACCCGCGCCGAGGCCGGCGCGATCTACGCGATCGACCGCTGCCCGATGCACGAGGAACCGCTCCACCTCGTCCCGGAGACGCTGCGGGCCGAGCTCTACCGCGAGCACGGCCTCTACATCGAGGGCGATCTCTGCCCGCACTGCCACTACTGGCTCGGGCAGGACGGCTCGCCGCAGCACCCCTGGGGGCCGGACTTCAAGGCCGGCCACATCGAGGACGTGCCGGTCCGCCGGATCGTCTTCTCGGAGAAGGACCGCCGGGGCATCGGCACCTTCCAGCCGTCCGATCCGAAGTGCGTCAGCGGGGACACGATCCTGCTGACCGACCGGGGGATGCTCCGCTTCGACGAGATCCAGCGCGAGGTCCGGGCCGCGGAGGACCGGTTCGTGCCGCTCGAGCTAACGATCTCGGGGCGCGGCGGGCGCGAGGCGACCTCGCACTTCTACAACGGCGGCGTCAAGCCGACCCGGCGCATCACCACGCGCTTCGGCTACGAGGTGGAAGGGTCATTGGTCCATCCGGTGCTGGTGCTGCGCGACGGCGAGGAGCAGTGGGTCCGCCTGGGCGACCTCAACGTCGGCGATCAGGTCGGGCTGCGGCGCGACACGCAACTGTTCGGCG
>JAUJMV010000013.1:21274-36987 GCA_030446685.1 Thermomicrobiales bacterium
GACCTCAACGTCGGCGATCAGGTCGGGCTGCGGCGCGACACGCAACTGTTCGGCGACCGCACCACGCTGCCCTTCGTCGCCTACACCGGCCCGAAGGGGCGGGGCCGGAACGTCCACCTGACCCTGCCGACGGCGATCGACGAGCGGCTCGCCCGGCTGCTCGGCTACATCGTAGCGGAAGGGTCGCTCACCGAGACGGCGCTCTGGATCACCAACGGCGACCGTCGCGTCCTCGACGACATCCACGCCCTCTGCCGCGACCTCTTCGCGGTCGAGGCGAGGGAGTATCCCAAGGCGGACGGCTCCTGCTGCTCGATCAGCATCTCCTCGATGGAGTTGGTCCACTGGCTGTCGGCGGTTTGCGGGATCACGCGCGGGGCGGCGCATAAGCGGGTGCCGCTGCCGGTGATGGCGGCGCGGCGCCCGATCGTCCTCGCCTTCCTCGAGGGGTTGTTCTGGGGCGACGGCACGATCAGTGCGCGCAAGGCGCTCGGCAGCAACCGCTTCAAGATCGCGACGGCGTCGGATGAGTTGGCCCGGCAGGTGCAAACCATCCTGCTCAACCTCGGCATCGTCTCCGCGCGCTATCAGGAAACAATCCAGGAGCGGTTTACGGCGTGGTCGGTCGTCGTCACCGGCGACGCGGTGGTGGATTTGGTCGCGCTGATCCCGTCGTTGCGCGAGAAATGCACCGACGGTGCCGGCGCCCTCGTCGCGCGGCGCGAACGTGCCAACTACGGCGGGGTGCCGCATCTGCACGGCACCATCCGCACAGTCATCAACGACGCCCGCGCCGCGCGCCCGCGGGCGCTGGCCCACGCCGATCGCTACGCCTCGACCGCTGCCTGGGGCCGGAGCCCCCGCCCCGCGACCCTGACTCGCCTCATCGCCGAGGCGGAAACGGTCATCGGGCAGGCGACCCCGGCGACCACGACATCGCGTGAGCACCTCGACCCGGCGCGCGTGTGGCTGCCGGTGGAGCGGATCGTCGAGGGCGAGGCACAGGTCTACGATCTGACGGTGCCGGGCACGCACTCCTTCTGTGCCAACGGCTTCGTCAACCACAACAGCCAGGACGTCTCCGAACTCACCGGCGGGATCGACTTCGCGACGATCGGCGAGGTCGGCTCGGAGAGCGATCCGCGCGCCTACCGCTTCGACGGGGAGTTGAACATCGGCAACCGCGGCATCGTCGAGCTCGTCGAGATGCTCAAGACCGATGAGCGGTTTCTCTACGTCCTGCTGACCCTCTCGCAGGAGCAGAACATCAAGACCGGCCGCTTCTCGATGATCTACGCCGACCTCTCGCAGGAGCAGAACATCAAGACCGGCCGCTTCTCGATGATCTACGCCGACGAGACGATCGTCTCCCACACCAACGAGCACGAGTACACCGCCTTCGCCGGCAACAAGAAGAGCGAGGCGCTGCAGGACCGGATCATCCTGATCAAGGTGCCCTACAACCTGCGCGTCGGCGACGAGGTGCGCATCTACGAGAAGCTGCTCCGGCAGAGCGCCCTCACCGGCGTCCACATCGCCCCGCACGCCCTCGACACCGCCGCCACCTTCGCCGTGCTGACCCGCCTGGAGGAGTCGAAGAAGGCGGGGATGAGCCTGATGAAGAAGCTGAAGCTCTACAACGGCGAGGCGGTCGAGGACTACGCCGAGAAGGATCTCAAGGAGCTGCGCGACGAGACGCAGCGCGAGGGGCTCGACGGCATCTCCCCGCGCTACGTGATCAACCGCCTCTCCAGCGCGCTGGTCAGGCAGGACGTGACCTGCATCAACGCGATCGACGCGCTGCGCGCCATGCGCGACGGCCTCGACCAGCACACCTCGATCACCAAGGAGCAGCGCGAGCGCTACCTCAACTTCATCAGCGACGCGCGCAAGGAGTACGACGAGCGCGCCAAGAAGGAGGTCCAGCGCGCCTTCGTCTACTCCTACGAGGAGTCGGCCAAGACGCTGCTCAACAACTACCTCGACAACGTCGAGGCGTTCTGCAACAAGCAGAAGGTCAACGACCCGCTGACCGGCGAGCCGGTCGACCCGGACGAGCGGCTGATGCGCTCGATCGAGGAGCAGATCGGCGTCTCCGACAACGGCAAGCGCGCCTTCCGCGAGGAGATCCTGATCCGCATCTCCTCGCTCGCCCGGCGCGGCCAGACCTTCACCTACGACTCGCACGAGCGGCTGAAGGAGGCGATCGAGAAGAAGCTCTTCGCCGACATGAAGGACGTGGTCAAGATCACCACCTCGACCAAGACGCCCGACGCCGACCAACTCCGCCGCATCAACGAGGTGATCGACCGGCTGGTGCGCGACCAGGGCTACTGTCCCGTCTGCGCCGCCAACCTGCTGAGCTACGTGGGCGCACTGTTGCAGCGATAGGAGGGTCGAACGTCGAACGTCTGCACGTCGAACGTCCCCGCACGGCAACACGCGCGGCCATCCCGCAATCAGGTCGCGCCGCAGCCCTGACGTTCGACGTTCGACGTTCAGACGTTCGACCGACGAGGGTACCGCCATGAACGATCACCGGCCGCTCCACCGCACCGTCAGCCTCTCCCAGCAGGACTGGTCGCTGCACCGCAAGGGGCCGGCCGACCAGGCGCGGCACAACGAGAAGGTCAAGGAGGCGATCCGCGAGAACCTGGCCGACATCATCAGCGAGCAGTCGATCATCACCTCCGACGGCCAGAAGATCGTCAAGGTGCCGATCCGCTCGCTGGAAGAGTACAAGTTCCGCTTCGGCGAGCCGCCGGAGGGCGGGCAGGTCGGCCAGGGGGACGGCAAGTCGCAGGTCGGCGACGTGATCGAGCGCGGCGGCCGGCCGGGGCCGGGCCGGGGTCCGGGCGCGGGCGACCAGCCGGGGATCGACTACTACGAGGCCGAGCTGACGGTCGACGAGCTGGCCGCGCTCCTCTTCGAGGATCTGAGCCTGCCGCGGCTGGAGCCGAAGCGGACGCCGCAATTGGAGTCGGAGACGATCCGCTTCACCGACGTGCGCAAGCGCGGCGCGATTTCCAACCTGGACAAGCGGCGGACGATCCGCGAGAACCTCAAGCGCCAGGCGTTGCAGGGCGGGCCGGGCGCGCCGCTCCACTTCGGCGGCATCACCGCCGACGACCTGCGCTTCAAGACCTGGGAGACCGAGGTCCGTTACGAGTCGAACGCGGTGGTCCTGGCGTTGATGGACGTCAGCGGCTCGATGGGGCCGTTCGAGAAGTACATCAGCCGTGCCTTCTATTTCTGGATGGTCAAGTTCCTGCGCACCCGCTACGCCCACGTCGAGATCGTCTTCATCGCGCACCACACCGAGGCCAAAGAGGTCAGCGAGGAGGAGTTCTTCAGCCGCGGCGAGAGCGGCGGCACCAAGGCGTCGAGCGGTTACCAACTGGCCCTCGACATCGTCGACGCGCGCTACCCGGCGGCCGACTGGAACATCTACCCCTTCCACTTCTCCGACGGCGACAACTGGCCCTCCGACAACGAGCGGTGCCGCGAGCTGGTGGTGCAACTCCTGGAGCGCGCGAACCAGCTCGGCTACGGCGAGATCCGCCAGGGCGCCTACGGGCGCTCCGGCTACAGCAGCACGCTGATGAGCGTCTTCGAGCGCCTCGATCACCCGCGCCTGCAGCCGGTCGTGATCACCGACAAGGCCGAGGTCTACCCGGCCCTGCGGACCTTCTTCGCCAGCGACGAGGAGGGTCGAAGGTCGAACGTCTGAAGGTCGAACGTCTCCCAGGGCAATGCCTCAGCCCTACAGCAATCGCGCAGCCCGGCGGAACCTTCAACCTTCAACCTTCAAACCTTCGACCCACCCCGGAGGGGAGCCATGCCCGACCAACGCTACCTGGACGAGCTGTCGGACGCGGCCGAGCGGCTGTGGGCGATGGCGCACGAGATGGGGCTGCGGCCCTTCCCGACCCACTTCGAGGTCGTGCCGGCGGCGATTATGTACGAGTTCGGGGCCTACGGGATGCCGGGGCGCTTCAGCCACTGGACGCACGGGCGCGCCTTCCAGCAGATGAAGACGATGTACGACTACGGCCTCAGCAAGATCTATGAGCTGGTGATCAACACCAACCCGAGCTACGCCTACCTGCTCGACGTGAACTCGGTCCTGCAGAACAAGTTCGTGATCGCGCACGTCCTGGGGCACACCGATTTCTTCGCCAACAACGCGCACTTCGCCAAGACCTCGCGGCGGATGGTCGAGACGATGAACTGCAACGCCGAGCGGATCGCCGGCTACGAGTACGAGCACGGCGTCCGCGAGGTCGAGCGCCTGCTCGACGCGGTCCTGGCGCTCGAGGAGCACATCGACCCCTACGCCGAGGAAGCGGAGTACGCGGCCAGCCTGCGGCCCGAGCCGAAGCGGCGCGCGCCGGCCGCCGCAACCGGCGCCTACGATGACCTCTGGGATCTCGACCGGGAGGGTCGCGCGGCTGCCGCGGCCGAGCCGCGCCCGAAGCCCGGCCCCTACCACGATCTGCTCCTCTACCTGCTGACCAACTCGCCGGTCCTGGAGGACTGGGAGCGCGATATCGTGTCGGTCGTGCGCGACGAGATGCTCTACTTCCTGCCGCAGATGCGGACGAAGATCGCCAACGAGGGTTGGGCGGTCTTCTGGCACCTGCGCCTGCTGCGCGCCCTCGACCTGACGCCGCAGGAGTGGGGCGACTTCGCCAACCTGCACGCGGGGGTCCTCCAGCCCTCGAAGCGCTCGATCAACCCCTATTATGTCGGACACGGCATCCTGGAAAGCATCAACCGGCAGCACGGGGGCGACGAGGCCGCGGTCGCGCCGGTCCTGTTCGAGATCCGCGAGCGCGAGAGCGACATCTCGCTCATCCGCAACTACCTGACCCAGGAGCTGGTCGACGATCTCGACCTCTACCTCTACGACCAGCGCGGCGGCGACCTGGTGGTCGTCGAGAAGGACTTCGAGAAGATCCGCGAGGTGCTGGTCCAGTCGCTGGCCAACCGTGGCCACCCGCGTATCCTGGTGGCCGACGGCGACTATCACGGCAACCGCGAGCTCTACCTGCGGCACGACTACGAGGGGCAGGCCGCCGCGTCCACCTCGAAACCCGCCTGAAAGGCCAGGACCGGCCGCTCGTCCTGCGCTATGATCGTCAGGGCGGTCACGCGCGGTCGTAGCGCGGGCCGCGTCGTAGGTCTGGAGATCGAGGGTCGCGCTGGCACGGTGGCTGTGACGAGACGCCGCGACCGCTCGGGGTACAGGCGCGACTTGGCGCTGGGGTCGCGCGCCGGGGTATGCTGGGGGGTAGACACCGACCGGAATGGCAGTTTCGGGGGCTGCTGTCACGTCGGAGGAGCGTAATGGACCAACTCACCGCAGTCTTCGAGCGGCGGCCGAGTGGGTGGTGGATCGCGTTCATTGAGGAGTTGCCAGGCGTCAACACCCAAGGGGAAACGCTCGAAGAGGCGCGCGCGAACCTTCAGGAGGCTTTGTGGTTGGTTGTGGAAACGAACCGCGAACTGGCGCGTGAGCAGAGCGGGGGGCGCGAGGTGATCGGCGAGCCCTTCGCGCTCGCTCGATGAAGCGGCACTCCTCCTCGCCCGTCTACACGAGAATGGCTGTGTTGCGGCGCGAGGGAACGCGCCATTCGATCTACCGGAATCCGGCGAAGACCGACCTCCGTCCCACGCCACACCGAGATCGATAACGACCTCGCCCGGAAGATTTGCCGGGACGTGGGCATCCCGGATCCGTAACAGCGCAACCACCAAGTTCCATCGCCCTCGGAGATCCGCAACGGGCGGGCGATTCTGGCGTATACTATCGGGCAGGGCCGGTGTTGGGATGCGCCAGGGGAGAACCCGCGAGGGAAGGGAACCCAATCCCGCGCCCAGGGGAGGCGGCCCCGCCGTTGTGGCCGCCTCCCCTCCTCCCGCGGCCACGGCATTCCGGGGCGGATCGCGCGATCCGCCCCTTGTGCTGCCGGCCTCCCCTCGCGCGGGCGCACCGGACCGACACCCGGCCTCCCTGTACGCGTCTGCTACAATCTCCCCCAGGTTCCTGCCCTCCGCGGGGGCGAACCGGGTCGAGAGACGAGGGCTGGACCGTGTAGGAGGAGGGGAACGGACGATGCGCATCCTAGTCACCGGCGGGGCGGGCTTCATCGGCTCGCAGCTCGTCGACGCCTTCATCGCCGAGGGCCACGAGGTGGCCGCGCTCGACAATCTGGTGACCGGGGTGCGCGAGAATCTCAATCCCCAGGCCCGCTTCTACGAGGCCGACATCCGCGACGAGGCCGCCGTGCGCGACCTCTTCGCGCGCGAGCGCCCGGAGATCCTCTGCCACCAGGCGGCCCAGCTCGATGTGCGCCGCTCGGTCGCCGACCCGGCCTACGACGCCGACGTGAACGTCATCGGGACGGTGCGGCTGCTGCAGGCCGGGATCGAGCACGGCCTCAAGAAAGTCCTCTTCGCCTCCAGCGGCGGCGCGATCTACGGCACCGAGGAGGTGCTGCCGACTCCGGAGACCTTCCCGCCCACCCCGATCTCCCCCTACGGCGTCGCCAAGCTCAGCGTCGAGCATTACCTGCACTACTACCAGGTCGTCCACGGGCTCCCCTACGTGGCGCTGCGCTACGCCAACGTCTACGGCCCGCGCCAGAACCCGCACGGCGAGGCGGGCGTGGTCGCGATCTTCGCCGAGCGGCTGCTGCGCGGCCAGCCGGCGACGATCTACGGCGACGGCAAGAACACCCGCGACTACGTCTACGTCGCCGACGTGGTCGACGCCAACCGCCGCGCCTTGACCAGCGACCGGGTCGGGGTCTACAACGTCGGCACCGGGATCGAGACCGACGTGAACGCGATCTTCCAGAAGATCAACCTGCTGACCGAGGCGGGCGCCGAGGAGCGGCACGCCGAGGCCAAGGCCGGCGAGCAGCGCCGCAGTTGCCTCGACTGGGGCCTGATCGGGCGCGAGCTCGGCTGGGCGCCGCGCACCCCGCTCGACGAGGGCCTGGCGCGCACGGTCGAGTACTTCGCCGAGAAGCTCGCGACGGGCGACGGGCGACGGGCGACGGGCGGGTGACGATGGGCGAGCAGCGGAGGCCCCCGCCGCCGGGCGCGCGGCCCGCACCGGCCGCCCGTCGCCCGTCCGTCGCCCCCGGCGGCGTCCGCGCCCCCGCCCTGCCCGGCGCGGTCGGCCCCTGGCTGAACGGGCCGCCAGTGCGCGGGTGGCGCGGGGCGGTCACGCTGGTCGACTTCTGGACCTACTCCTGCGTCAACTGCCTGCGGACGCTGCCCGCGCTGCAGGGCTGGCACGCGCGCTACCACGAGGCGGGGCTGACTATCCTCGGCGTGCATACCCCCGAGTTCCCGTTCGAGCGCGAGCCGGCGAACGTGGCCCGGGCGCTGCGCGACCTCGACGTGACCTACCCGGTCGTCCTCGACAACGACCGCGCGATCTGGGAGCGGTTCGCCAACCGCCACTGGCCCCACCGCTACCTGATCGACCCGGCGGGCTCTATCCGCCACGACCACATCGGCGAGGGCGGCGAAGCCGCCACCGAGCGCGCCATCCGCGCCGTCCTGGCGGAAGCCCATCCGGGCGCGCACCTCCCGCCGCCGGTCTTCGATCCGGACGCGGCCGACGACGAAGCGGTGGCCGCGGGCGCCTACTGCGTCCCCGCCACCCCGGAACTCTTCGCCGGATATTATCGGGGACGGTCGGGTAACCCCGGCGGCTTCCGCGAGGACGAGCCGGCCCTCTACACCGACCCCGGCGGCTATCGGGAGGGCTACATCCACCTGCAAGGCCGCTGGCGGGTCACCGCCGACGCCGCCCACTTCCTCGGCCCCGAGCCGGGCGCCCTCCGCGTCGCCTACCGCGGCGCCGCCGCCAACGCCGTCCTCGCCCCCAGCCCGGATAACGCGCCGGTCGCCCTGCGGGTCGGCAGCGCCGCCTTATCCGATTCCGGGGCGGCGCCCGCAACCGCGCCCGCCCCGTCCGGGGCCGAGCGCCGCCTCACCGTCGACGCCCCCCGCCTCTACGAACTGTTCGCCGACCCGGCCCCGACCGGCGACCTCGCCCTCCTGACGCTCGCGCCGGAGGCCCCCGGCCTTGCCGTCTATTCCTTCACCTTCGGCAGGGGGTGTTGAGTGCTTCGTGGGGTGCCGCCATCCGCCCTGTAGCGCCGCGGCACGACCCCGCTCAGTCCTCAGTCCTCAGCACTTCCGGCGGGAAGCCGAGGCCGGTGAGGAAGCGGTTCCAGGCGGCGTAGGGGAGCGCGCCGCCCGACGCCTGGTCGTGGCCGTGGCCGTACTCCTCGGTGTCGTCCCCCGCCGGGCGGGCGGCGGCCAGGAAGTCGAGCAGGTTGTGCTGGGGACCGCAGCGGGCGCTGAAGGCGACCCGGCCCGGTAGGTAGCCCGCGTTGGCGCAGATCGCGATGTATTTGGGGAGCCGGCCGCGCCAGCTCGTCGCGATCAGCGGGTGGATCTGGCAGGGGGTGTCGATGCGGACGAGGGCGACCGGGCCGCTGAAGACCGGGGCCGCCCGGCGGGCCTCGCCCAGCGCGGCGTTGACCTCGTCGCGATAGCCCTGCAAGATCGGCGCGTAGGGCGAGGTCGCCGGGTCGGCCAGCGCCCGCGGGCTGTCGGACCCCAGGATCGCGTCCAGCGCAGTCGCGGTATCCATGCGCGACGCCCGCCGCGCGGCGTTGACCAGCGCGGTCGCCTCCTTCAGCCACTTCGCGGTGTACCGCTGCTTGGCGACCGGGACGACGGCGAACGGCGCGCGCTCGCCCAGGTCGCTGAGCGTGCCGACCGCCGCGACCCAGAGCAGATCGTCCGCCGGGACGGTCGCGGCGATCAGCCAGTAGACCAGCAGCGACGTGTTCGGGATCGGATCCCACGCGTAGCCGCTGATCAACTCCCCGCCGGGCGGCGTCCCGAGCGGGCGGTGGTGGTCGATCACCAGCGTCGGCACGCCCGGCGCGAGCGGCGCGGCGCGCGAGCCGAGGTCGGCGACGATCAGCGCCGCCGGCACGGTCGCGGCGACCCGCTCCCGCACGGGGGCGCTCCAGGCGTTCTCCCCCTTGCCGGTGACGACGGTCGCGACCCGCGCGCAGCCGAGCCGCTCCAGGGCACGGCGCAGGAGCGCGCCGCTGGTCAGGCCGTCGGCGTCGCTGTGGCAGAGCACCGCCACCGGCGCGGCCCGGTCGATCCGGGCGACGAACGCCCGGAAGGTCGCCCCCGCCTCCGCCACCGGGGCGGCGAGCGCCGGCGGTGGGGCGACATCGGCCGCGCCCGGTTCCGGCGCGACCGGCGCTCGCGGGCGGCGCGCACTCATCCCGGCACCGCCTTGGGCATCGGGCGGCCGAAATGGGGGGTCGGTGGCCTAGACACGCGGGCCGCGGATCAGCGTCTCATCGGTGCCGGTCGTCTCATCGACACCCGCGGCCGTCCCCTCGTGTTCCGGGGCCCCACTCATCCCCTCCGCCAGGCTGTTCTTCATCGCCTGCGACAGGCCCGCGTCGGCGCCCACGCCGTGCAGCCCGGCATCCGCCGCCGGCGTCAAATCATCCGCCGGCAAGGCGCCGGTGCCGGGGTTCAGCGGCGCGCCCGGCGCGGTCCCCGGCGCGCTCTCCGTCAGGATCGCCCCCGGGTCCGGGTTCCGCGCCGGCAGGGAACTGTTCCCGGCGCCCTGCTGCCAGCCGGCGCCGGGGTTGTCCGGCAGCGCGGCGCGCGCGGCGACGGCCGGCGAGACCTCCGTCTCCTTCACCGTCGGCGAATCGGCCAGGTCGTCCGGCAGCTGGGTCGTCTCCGGCACGGACCTGGTCGCTCGATCCTCAAAGTCAATGTCGAGCCGGTCGCGATCGGTCGCCATCAGTACCCTCCATCGTGAATCCCGTGTTTCGACGCCGGTTCCCGGGACGGCCCCCGGCCGTGTCGGGGGACCGAGGGTCGCCCACGACGCGCGAGGCACGCCGTATGCTATGGTTGCCCCAAGCAAGCAGCGCATGTTCCGTGCCTCATCGTCGCGCCCGGCGCCGGCGCCGGGGCCGGCACCGCGCTGGACCGCCGGCCATCGCGCGAGACGGCGCACGGGCCCCGCCAGGCCGCCGGCCGGTCGTTGTTGCCGCACCACCGGGGGGAGCGCATGGAGCAATCCGCTACGCCGCTGCGCGCCGTGCTCGCCGGCCTGGCCGCCGTCGTCCTCGGCCTACTAATCTTCCTGCTCGCCCAGGCGGCCAGGCCGGCGATCAAGGACCCGCGGCCCCTCAACGGCGCCACCACGCCGAAGGGCCAGGTGATGGTCAGCGCCGAGGTCTTCGGCGAGGCGGATCTGCGCGAGGTCCGCTTGCAGCTCGACGGGCGCCCGGTCGAGCCGGTGATCGTCGCGCACAGCGAGCGGCACTGGACGGTCAGCCACCGCGCCATCCTCCCCGTCGGCCGGCACGAGGCCGCGCTGACGGCGATCGACCAGCGCGGGCGCGAGCAGCCCTACCGGTGGGCCTTCAGCGCGGCGGGGCCGTCGAACGCGCCGAAGTTCGCCGACCCGCTGCCCCGGCCCGACACGCGCCTGGCCGCGGGCGAGGTGCTGATCGCGCTCGCCGCCTTCAGCGAAGCGACCGCGCTCGACACCCTCACGCTGACCCTCAACGGGCAGCCGCTGACCCGGGTCGACGAGCAGGCCGGCAAGGGCGAGCGCACGGTCGCGCGGCGGCAGCGCGCCCTGACGCCGGGCGAGTACACCGTCCGCGCCGAGGCGACCGACGCGGACGGCGAGACCGCCGCCTACGAGTGGCGGTTCACCATCATCGCGCCCGGTGGGGGCGCGCCCGGCGCGCGCTTCTTCCCGGAGAGCGGCCACTACGTCCCCGCCCAATTCGCCAGCTACTGGGCGCGGCACGGCGGGCTGGCGCGCTACGGCCTGCCGATCACCCCCGAGTTCAAGCAGGGCGACCTGACGGTGCAGTGGTTCGAGCGCGCCCGCTTCGAGTTGCACCCGCGGCTGCCCGCCGACCAGCAGGTGCAGCTCGGCCTCGTCGGGATCGAGTTGCGCCAGCCCGACCCGCCGCTCCCCGCGCCGCCGGGTGACCGCCGCTTCTTCCCCGAGACCGGGCACAGCATCGGCGGGCGCTTCCGCGAGTACTGGGAGCGGAACGGCGGGATGGCGCAATTCGGCCTGCCGCTGACCGAGGATGTCGTCGAGAACGGCCGGACGGTGCAGTGGTTCGAGCGCGCCCGCTTCGAGTACCACGCCGAGGCCGCCGGCACCCCGGACGATGTCCGGCTCAGCGATCTCGGGCGCACCCTCTGGCAGCGTCAGGGGGCGCGCTAGTGCCGCACCGAGACAGGTCCTCGGTCGGTAGGGGCGGGTTTCAAACCCGCCCTGGTCGGCGTACCTCCGACATCGGAAGTCTGGCAACCGGGCGGGTTTGAAACCCGCCCCTACCCCAAACAGGCGCTCAGGGCCGGCACTACGCGCGTGGTACACTTGACCGCGCAGGCCGCCCATCGCCGCTATTCGGGGAGTCCATGCTGGAAGAGCAGCCGTCCATTGATGTCGAGAAGCGCGTCGAGGGCTACACACGGGCTACCGACCTCGCCTGGGTGACGCGCGCGCTGGTCGCCCGGCGCGACGAAATCCTCGCCCGCTGGCTCGATGCGGCACTCGCCCAGCCCTTCCATCGCGGCCGCCGCGATCATGCCGTCGCCGACCACATTCCGCCCCTCTTCGATGCGCTGATCGGGTTCATGCAGCGCGCGACCCCGCGCGCGGTCCAGCCGGGCGCGCCACTCGACGATGCGGCCATCCTGGCCGCCGCGCAGGGCCACGCCCTGACACGCGCCGACCAGGGCTTGCAGCCGTCCGAAGTGCTCGCCGAGTTCCGGCTGCTGCGCCAGGAACTCGGGCGCGCCCTCCGCCACGCCGTGCCCGAGGACGCGCCGAGCAGCGACGTGGTGGGCGCCGAGCTGCTGCTGAACGACGCGCTCGACGGCGCGACAGCGCTGGCCCTCGCCGCGCTGACCGCGCGGCTGGAGCAGGTGCGCGAGGAGTTCCTGGCGACGACCGTCCACGAGATCCGCCAGCCGCTCACCCGCATCGTCGGCTTCCTCCAGCTCGCCGAGCGCGTCCTCGACCGCCAGGACCCCGACCTGCCCCGCGCCAGGGCCAACCTCCGGCGCGGCCGGGACGCCGCGGACCAGATGGGCGCGCTGCTCGCCACGCTGGTCGACGCCTCCCGCACCGCCCTGGGCGGCCTCGTCCTCCAGCCCGCCACGACCGACCTGGTGGCGCTGCTCCGCGAGACGATCGCGCGCCTGGAACCGGACGCGGCGGAGCGGGTGGCGCTCCAGGTCCCGCGCGGCCTCCAGGCAACCGGCCGCTGGGACGGCATGCGCCTGGCCCAGGTCTTCGGCAACCTGCTGAGCAACGCGCGCAAGTACTCCGCGCCCGGCACGCCGATTGACATCCGCCTGCGGGGCGATGCCGCGACGGTCGCGGTCAGCGTGGCCGATCAGGGGATCGGGATTCCCGCGGAAGACCTGCCGCACCTGTTCGACCGCTACGCGCGCGCCAGCAACGCCACCGAGCAGGGCATCGAAGGGCTGGGCCTGGGGCTGTACCTCTGCCGCGGGATCGTCGAGGCCCACGGCGGGCGCATCTGGGCCGAATCGGCGGGGCGGGGGCGGGGCGCCACGATGCACGTCGAGCTGCCCCGTCAGACCCCGCCGGCCGCCCCGCGGTAGCGAGACCCGACCACCCGCTACCCGGCCTCCGGATCATCCCGCGGCGCAGTCCGCCGCGCCGGGCGCCCCCTCGGCCGGCAGGGCCAGCGTGAAGCGCGCCCCCTGGCCGGGGCGGGAGTCCACGGCCAGCGTGCCGCCGTGGGCGACGGCGATCCCGCGCGCCAGGTAGAGCCCCAGCCCCAGCCCGGACGAGTCGGGTCCGGCGGCGAAGCGCGTGAAGAGGCGCGGCAGCGCCTCCGCGGCGATGCCGGGGCCGCGGTCGGCGACGCTGAGGAGCGCCCAGCGATCGTCCGCGCGCGTCTCGGTCGTCAGCGCCAGCGCGATCGGCGCGCCGTCAGGCGAGTGCTTGACGGCGTTGGACAGCAAGTTCTCCAATGCCTGTCGCAGGCGGTTCGGATCGGCGCAGATCACCAGTTCGTCCGGGGCCTCGATCTGGATCCTCGTCGCGGCCGTCCCCAGCGCCCCCGCCGTCTCGCGCGCCAGGACCACCAGATCGGTCGGCCGCGGCTCGACCGCGAAGAGCCCCCGGTCGAGCCGCCCCACGTCGAGCAGATCCTCGATCAGCCGGGTGAGGCGCTCCAGCGAACCGGTCGCGATTTGGACATCACGCACATCGCGCGCCCGGTCTTCCCGCTCCGCGCGCCGCTGCAACAGTTGCAGCCGCCCCTGCAGCGGGACCAGCAGGTTGCGGAGGTCGTGCGCCAGCACGGTGATCCGCTCCTCCGCCGCGCTGGCGCGCCCCTGCTCGGCCCGCTCGGTCAGCAGGCCGACCCAGCGGGCCACCACCTCCAGGAAGCGCAGATCCTGGTCGCCGAAGAAATCCGGCCGGGCAGACGTCGCCTGCAGCACCCCGCGCCGCTCGCCGTTCACCACGAAGGGCGCGGCGATTGTCGAGCGCACGCCGAGCCCTTCCTTGACCCCCACCAATTCATCGGGGTCCCGGTCCACCCTCCCGTCGCGGAAGCTCCGGCCGGACTGGAAGACCTCGGCCGTCCGCCCGCCGTTCGCCAGGGGCAATCGGTGCAGCCCGATCGCGTGCTGACGCCGGCCCATCGGGGTGTCGCTCGTCCCCACCGCCACCAGCGTCTCCGAGGTGGGGTCGAACAGGAAGACGTCCACCTTGTCGGCCTGGAACCCCTCCGCGACCAGTTGGCTGGCCGCGTTGAGCGCGGCGTCGACCTCGGTCGCCTCGATCGCTTGCAGCCGCTCCAGCATCCGCAGCAGCCAGCCCGGCGCCTGGCCCGCCGCCCAATCCCGCCCCTCGGAATCCCCCATCACCACTTCCTCGCGCGACCCCGCCATCGGCATAACTCTCAATAGTAGCGCCACCACCGCCTGCCTCGCAACGCGCATGCCGCGCCGGCCGTCATCCGGCGGGCGCGTCCTGGGGGCGGGCCGGCTCACCTTGCCCGCGCTCGCAATCGCGATGAGGTGGCCGTCAGCATCGCGTGGGTCAACCGGAACCGATGGGGCGCCGCGCCCGGGCGAACCTCGGCGCGCAGTGACCGCGCCGCGCGATCGCCAGTCCCTCCGCCAGCACCGCCCTACCGCTCGGGCGCTGGCAACGCGGCGGGGGGCGGCGCCGACTCGCCCTCGGTCAGCCGGTCGTACATCTCGTCCTGGTGCCGCGCGACCAATTCCCTGACCTCGTCCGGGGTGTGCGCGCTGAAGCGCGCCCGGAAGCGGTTGCTGACGCGGATCGTCATGTTGAAGGGGAACCCGATCGCCCGCTGCTTCAGCCGCCACCACCGGAACAGATCGTCGACGATCGCCAGTGTGCCGGTCTCCACCCGCAGCAGCCCGACCGCCGCCCCCGCGTCCCAGGTCAGCGTCTCCTCATAGGCGATCTGCACACTCGGGTCCCGCCGGACGACGGCCAGCGTCTCCCCCAGGTAGACCGGCGGCATTTCCAGCTCGAAGATATAGCGCGTCGCCGACATCGCCTCTCCCACTCTCTCGCCATCCCCCGGGCCGACCCCGCCCGCGCGACCGCGCCAGTAGCGCAACACGCGACCGGCGGGCAGTCTATAATAGCGCAACGATGCGGCAACGCGAAAGGCGGAGAGTCCCGTGGATCGGTCGCGGATCGCGGTTTCACGCGCGGGGACGCTGGAAGGGGCGCCGGTCGCCGGGCCGTCGGCCTGGCGGCGGATCGGCGGCGGGCTGCGCTTGCTCCACCCCTTCCCGAGCCTGATGAACGCGCTGGCGACGCTCCTCTTCGCCGCGCTGGCGAGCGGCGGACCGCCCGGCTGGCGGACCGGCGCGACGCTGGCCGGCGCGATCTTCGCCTCGCAGGCGGCGATCGGGATCGCCAACGACTGGGCCGACCGCGACCTCGACCGCGCGACCAAGCCCCACAAGCCGCTCGTCGCGGGCCTGGTCACGCCGCCCGCCGCGCTGACGCTGCTGGCGGTCGCGCTCCTGGTCGCCGCGCTCTGCGCCGCCCGGTTTGGCCCGTGGTCGCTGCTGCTGGTGGCGGCCGGCACCGGCCTCGGCCTGGCCTACGACCTGTGGCTGAAGCGGACCCCCTACTCCTGGCTGCCCTACCTGCTGGCGATTCCGCTCGAACCGATCTGGGTCTGGACCGCGCTGGGCCAGTTCACCCCGCGCCTGCTCTGGATCTACCCGATCGGCGCGCCGCTGCTGCTGGCGCTCCACCTCGCCAACGCGCTGGCCGACCTATCGGGCGACACCGCCGGCGGCGTCGGCGGTGTCGTGCAGCGCCTCGGGCGCCGCCGCGCCGAGGCGCTGCTCTGGATCGCCGCATTCGCGCCCGGCCTGATGGCGGCGCTGATTGGCCTCGTGCTCCCCTACCGCTGGGAGCGGTTCTGGCCGGGCCTGGCCCTTTCCCTCCTGCCGGTCCTCGCCGCGGTCGTCCTGGTGCGCCGCGCCCCCGGCCGGGAGGCGACCTTCCGCACCGCCTTCGGCCTGCTGATCGTCGGCGCGATCCTGGTGGCCGTCACCTGGCTGGC
>JAUJMV010000013.1:37087-42468 GCA_030446685.1 Thermomicrobiales bacterium
ACCGACGAGCGCCCGATCGTCAACATCGAGGGCGAGCGGGTGGCGCTGGGGCCGCTGCGCCGCGACTTACTGCCCGCCTACCAGCGGTGGATCAACGACTTCTCCGCGGTGCGGACGCTCGGCACGCCCCCCCGGCCGATGACGGCCGAGGCGGAGCAAGCCTGGTTCGACGGGGCGGCGACGAGCGACACGACGGTCGCGTTCACCATCTACGAACGCGCCGGGTGGCGGCCGATCGGCAGCACCAGCCTGATGGACATCGAGTGGCGCAACCGCACGGCGGAGTTCGGCATCCTGATCGGCGAGCCCGACGCGCGCGGGCGCGGCTACGGGACCGAGTCCGCCCGCCTGATGCTCGACTACGCCTTCACCGCGCTCGGCCTCCACAACGTGATGCTGCGGGTGCATGAGTACAACCTGGCGGGCCGGCGGGCCTACAAGCGCGCCGGGTTCCGCGAGATCGGCCGCCGCCGCCAGGTGCAACTTATGGGCGGTCGCCTCTGGGACACAATCTACATGGACTGCCTCGCCAGCGAGTTCGCCAGCCCGGTGCTGGGCCGGGTCTTCGCGCCGGACGAGCCGCGCCCGGCCACGGAAGGGCGCTCCACTGGGGCAGCGATCGATCGGCCAGGCACGGATGGGGCGGGCTGACGGCTGGGGTGGCGATGAAGCTCGTCTACGCCACCGATCTCCACGGGGATGCCGCCGCCTACGAGGCGCTGGCGGGCCTGGCGTTGCGGGAAGGGGCGCACGCCCTCCTCCTGGGGGGCGACATCTTCGCCTACAGCCGGCAGGCCGCCCCGCAACTCGCCTTCGCTGCGGGACCATTCCGCCGCTTCCTACTCCGGCTCCGGGCGGCGGGCCTCCCCGTGGTGGCGATCCACGGGAATGACGACCGGGCGGCGGCGGTGGCGCTGCTGCGGGCGTTCGCCGCCGAGGGGCTGCTCCGGCTCGCCGGCCTCCGGCCGCAACCGATCATCCCGGGTGACGTCGCGACCGACAGCCTGACCGTCGTCGGCTATCCGTTCGTGCCGCCGACGCCGTTCCGCCTGAAGGAGCACGAGCGCCGCGACCTGGCGACCGACCGCTACCCCGGCCCGTGGCCCTACTTCGTCTCCGCGCCCGACCCGGCGGCGCCCTGGGCGGCAGCGGCGCCCGATCTGCTCGACCGGCTGCCGAGCATCGAAGAGGAGTTGTCCGCGACGCCGCCGATCGCGGGGCCGTGGGTGCTGCTCGCCCACTCGCCGCCCTGGGGCGTCCTGGACCGCGCGGCGACCGTGGAGCGGGCGGGGAGCCAGGGGCTGCGTGCCTGGATCGTCGCCCGCCGGCCCCTCCTGGCGCTGCACGGCCACATCCACGAGGCGCCCGACCTACTCGGGCGGTGGGCCGAGCGCCTCGGGGGGACGATTTGCCTGAACCCGGGGCCGGCGCGGGGGACGACGGTGCAGGCGGTGATCGTGGAGACGACGAAGTTGCCGCACAGCCTGCGTCATACCCGAAGTGGGCCGAGCGGGCTGTGAGCGATGACTTCGCGCGGACGCGCTTGCGCCCACGCGGATTGACGAAATCGTCCAGCCGGGAGGGCCGGCGACCGCGGGAAGGTGGACGCGCGAACGAGCGACGGGTCGCGATCAACGGGCCAGGAAGACCTCGCCGGTGCCCGATTGCAGGGTCTCCTCGAGGAGGTCGGCCAGGCGCTCGCGGGCGTACTGCTCGGCGTGCGCGACGTTGCGCTCGGCGCAGTCCCGGTCGTCCCAGAGGCTGAACGACAGCAGCTCGCGCCCCTCCCCGCCGTCGAGATCGACGATGAAGTAGCCGCGGAAGCCGGCCGCGTTGACCAGGAAGTGGGGGTAGAACTCCTGCTCGACCCGCGCGCGCACCCGCTCGGCGACGTTCTCCGCGTCCGACCTGGCGCGATAGCGGCTGACCCTGGCGTACACGGCGACCTCCTTCCCGTCGGCGAGCGTTCGCACGGCGTGGGCGCGACTCCACGATATCCCATCGCCCGTGGTATCGGCCCAGCATACTCCTCGTAAACCGGACCCGCAACTTGCGCCGAGCGCGGGGTGTGGAGCAAAATCGCAGTTGGGGAGGGGAGGAAGGGTCAGGTGGTCCCGCGCGTCAGGGCGATGCGCAGGCCGAGCGCGATCAGGACCGCCCCGGTCGCGCGCTCAACCCAGTGGGCGACCGGTAGGAAGCGATCCTTCACCGCGCGCTGGGAGATCAGCACCGCCACGCAGGCGAACCAGCCGAACTCGAGCGCGACCATCGTCAGGCCGTAGAACGCCTGGGCGGGCAGCGGCGTGGCCGGGCGGATGATCTGCGTGAAGAGGGCCAGGAAGAAGAGCGTCACCTTGGGGTTCAGCAGGTTCGTCAGGAAGCCGGTGCGGACCGCCATCAGGTGCGGCAGCGCCCGCGCGCGGCCCATGGCGGCGGTCGCGGCGTCCTGCCTCGCGGCACGCAGGGAGCGCAGGCCGATGTAGATCAGGTAGGCGGCCCCGAGCCATTTCACCGTATTGAAGAGGAGGATCGACCGCGAGATGAGGACACCGATGCCAACCAGGCAGTAGGTGACGTGGACGCAGTTGCCCAGCGCCAGCCCGACGGCGGTGTAGACCCCGGCCCGCCGCGAGTAGGCCAGGCTGTTACGCAGGACGATCGCCAGATTGGCCCCTGGGCTGATCACCGCCAGCAGGCCGACGACCACGACCGTCAACCAGTCCGCCAGCACGGGCAAGGAAGTCGCCTTTCAGGGGGCGGCAGGGGCCGCCGGTTGAAACCGGCGGCCCTTCCCGGCGGCCCCGCCCGTCCACCGGCCCCCCCACCCCGCCACCTTCAGCCCTCCGCCCTCCATCATTCGCCAGCCAGCAGGCGCAGCCAGGCCTTCCAGTTCGGCTCGCGGGGTGGGGGGGCCGGGGTAGCCAGCGGCGTGGAGGCGGGCGCGGCCCCGGCGGGCGGGTCGGTCCAGCCGACCAGGACAACCGTCTCGTCCGGGTAGCCGAGGTTGAGCTGGCGACGCGCGGTGTCCTCGACCCGCGCGCGGTAGCCGTCGGGGTCGCTGGCGGCGAGCTGGCCGCGCAACTCAGCGTTGCGCGCCTCGGCCTCGCGCAATTCGGCGCCCCGCGCGGCGACCTGGTCGCGCAACTGCCCTTCCTTGCGGCGCTGCTCGACCGTCCCGGCGACGAAGGCGCTCAGCACGATCAGCGCCAGCCCGATCACCAGCGCGCGCTGTCCGAGCGCCAGGGCGCGGCGGATCGCGGACTGCGGATCGCGGATCGCGGCAAAGCGTGGGCCACGGGCGGCGGGCCGTGGCTCGTGCGCCTTCGTCGCGCGCGGCACGGCCCGCCGCGCCCCGGCGACCGCCGCGGATTCGACACGCCCCCCGATCCGGCTCATACGCCGCTCCCCACAATCGCCTCCCGCGGCGCACCATCCAGCGGCGGGCGCCGCGCAGTCCAGTCGGTGCTGCGCTCGTAGGCCTCGGCGACGCGCAGGATCAGGTCCTCGGCGAAGGCCGGTCCCATCACCTGCAGGCTGACCGGCAGGCCGTCGGCGAAGCCGCACGGCACCGCGACACTGGGGATGCCGGCGAGGTTGGCCGGGATCGTCAGCACGTCGGCCATGTACATCGCGTAGGGGTCGTCGCTGCGCTCCCCGATCCGGAACGCGGTCGTCGGCGAGGTCGGCGCGATGATCACATCGACGACGCCGGCGGCGCGGCCATCCGCCCCGTCGTCGCGGCCGAAGGCGCGGTCGAACTCGGCCTTGATCAGCGTCCGCACCTTCTGCGCCTTGACGTAGTAGGCGTCGTAGTAGCCCGAGGAGAGGGCGTAGGTGCCGAGCATGATCCGCCGCTTGACCTCGGCCCCGAAGCCCGCGCGTCGCGTCGCCAGGTAGGTCGCCAGCAGGTCGCCGCGCGGGACCGACAGCCCGTACTTGACCCCGTCGTAGCGGGCCAGGTTGGCGCTCGCCTCGGCGGGGGCGATGATGTAGTAGGTCGGCAGGCCGCTCAGGCTCGTCGGCAGGCTAATCTCGACCAACTCCGCCCCCAGCCCCTCGATCACCCGCAGCCCCTGGCGGACCGCCGCCTCGACCCCCGGCTCCAGCCCCTGATCGAAATACTCGCGCGGCACGCCGACGCGCAGGCCCTTGATGTCGCCGGTCAGCGCCGCGCGGTAGTCGGGAACCGGGACCGGCGCGGAGGTGGAGTCAGCGGGGTCGTGTCCGGCGATCGCGCCGAGGGTGTGGGCGCAGTCGGCGACGGTGCGGGTGGCGGGGCCGATCTGGTCGAGGCTGGAGGCGAAGGCGATCAGCCCGTAGCGGCTGATCCGCCCGTAGGTCGTCTTCAGCCCGACGATGCCGCAGAAGCCGGCCGGCTGGCGCACCGAGCCGCCCGTCTCCGACCCCAGCCCGACGATCGCCTCGCCGGCCGCGACCGCGGCGATCGGGCCGCCGCTGGAGCCGCCCGGCACGCGCGCCAGATCCCAGGGGTTGCGGGTGGTGTGGAAGGACGAGTTCTCGGTCGAGGAGCCCATCGCGAACTCGTCGGTGTTGCTCTTGCCGACGAAGACCGCACCCTGCTCGCGCAGCCGCGCCACGGCGGTCGCGTCGTAGGGGGGCAGGAAGTCGCGCAGGATCTGCGAGCCGGCGGTGGTCGGGGCGTCGCGCGTGCAGAGGACATCCTTGAGGGTGATCGGGATGCCGGTGAAGGTCGCCGCCGCGCCGGCCGCGATCCGCTCGTCGGCCAGCCGCGCCCCCTCGCGCGCCTGCTCCGGCGTCGCGGTGATGAACGCCTTGACGCGGTCCTCGACCGCCTCGATGCGCGCCAGGTGGGCCTCGGTCAATTCGACGCTGCTCACCTCGCGCCGATCGAGTAGATCGCGCGCCTCGTCAACGGAGAGATAGATCAAATCGCCAGCCATGGCATCCTTGGGGAATTGAGGATGAAGAATGGGGAACGCGACGGTGAGAGCCGGCGTAGGGCAGCGTCCGTGGCTAGCCGCGCTCCTCCTCGCAATTCGTCATTCCTCATCGAGGATCGCGTTGACCCGGATAAAGCCGTTCTCGCTACGCGGGGCGTTGGCGAGGACCTGTTCGAGCGTCAGCGAGGGGCGCGCGATGTCGTCGCGCAGCACCGGGTCGAGCGGAATCACCTGCGCGGTCGGCGGGATGGCGGAGGTGTCGAGCTCGCGGAGCCGGTCGATGTGGCCCAGGATCGAGGACAGTTGCTCGCGCAGGCGCGCGCGCTCCTCGTCGCTGAGGCCGAGCCGCGCCAGCGTCGCGACGTATTCCACCTGCTCGTCGGTCAGCGCCATGTCGCCCCTCGTCTTGCCGCCCGCGCCCGGCGCGGCGCCCAACAGTGTACGGTCACGCCATTTCCT
>JAUJMV010000013.1:42568-44115 GCA_030446685.1 Thermomicrobiales bacterium
AGCCGCGGCGCGCACTGGTCACGCCGCACCGGCTGCGCTAAGATGCCGTGTGGATGGCGCGGGCCGGTGACGCGGGAGGAGGGGGCGATGCCTACCGAGCGGGACGGGCGGACCGTGGACGGGCGAGACCCCGAGACGACCTTCGCGGTCGGGGGGCCGGCGACGGCGCGCGGCGCGACACCCCAGGTCGCGACCGAGGCGCCGCTCGACCTCGACCTGGCCGCGCGGGAGGTCCCCGAAGCGTATACGGAGGGGGCGGACGGGGCTCCTACCGAAGCCCGCGCGCCCCTACCCGTCATTCCGCAATCCGCAATCCGCAATCCGCAATCGTCGTGGGCCGAGCGGCACCGGGCGGCGCTCTTCCCCTCGACCGCGCTCTACTATGAGGAGCCGATCGAGCTGCGACGCGGCGAGGGGCAGTTCGTCTTCGACGGCGACGGCCGCCGCTACCTCGACCTCTTCGGCGGCATTGTGACCGTGATCAGCGGGCACGCCATCGCCGAGATCACCGGGCCGGTCAAGGAGCAGCTCGACCGGATCGCCCACACCTCGACCCTCTTCCTGATCCCCTCGCAGATCGAATTGGCCGAGCGGATCGTGGGCATGGTGCGCGAGGCGGCGCCGGGGATCGAGCGAGTCTTCTTCACCAACAGCGGCACCGAGGCGAACGAGGCGGCCTTCCTGCTGGCGACGCTGGCGCGCGGCAACAACGAGTTCCTGGCGCTGCGCCATTCGTATCACGGGCGCTCGTTCGCCACCGCCAGCGCCAGCGGGCAGGCCCCCTGGCGGCCGACCGCCAACTCGCCGGTCCACGTCCACTACACGATGAACGCCTACTGTTACCGCTGCCCGCTCGGCAAGACCTACCCGTCGTGCGAGATCGCCTGCGCGCGCGATCTGGAACCGGTCATCCAGACGGCGACCAGCGGCCACCCCGCCGCGCTGATCGCCGAGCCGATCCAGGGGCTCGGCGGCTTCATCACCCCGCCGCCCGAGTATTTCACCGTCCTGAAGGAAATCCTCGACCGCTACGGCGTCCTCTTCATCGCCGACGAGGTGCAGACCGGCTGGGGACGGCTCGGCGAGGCGGCGTTCGGCTTCGAGTACTACGGCGTGCAGCCGGACATGTTCGTCTTCGCCAAGGGGCTCGGCAACGGCCTGCCGATCGGCGGCGTGGCGGCGACCGACGCGCTGGCGAGCGGGATCAGGTCGCTCTCGATCTCGACCTTCGGCGGCAACCCGGTCTGCACCACCGGCGCGCTGGCGAACCTCGACTACATCGCGCGACACGATCTGCAGGGCAACGCCAAGCGGATCGGCGATTACTTCTTCGAGCGGCTGTGGGAGTTGCAGGAGCGGCACCCGATCGTCGGCGAGGTCCGCGGCAAGGGCCTGCTGATCGGCATCGAGCTGGTGACCGACCGCGAGAGCCGCCAGCCGGCGACGCAAGAACTGCCGCGGATCATGGATCTGACGCGCCGGAAGGGGCTGATCATCGGCAAGGGCGGGCTCTTCGGCAACGTGATCCGGCTGTCGCCGCCGCTGAT
>JAUJMV010000013.1:44215-45580 GCA_030446685.1 Thermomicrobiales bacterium
GGCGCTGGGGGTCAACGAGGTGGAGGCGGCGGAGATCCTCGACGAGCACGGCTACGAGGTGCCGACCGGCGGCGAGCCGCTGACGCTGGGCGCCGAGGAGTACATCGAGTTGATGGAGGCGGCGCCGCTCGACCCGGACGGGCGGGACGGGTAGCGCCGCCGGGGGACGGGCCGGTGGACGCGGAGGAGCGGGACGAGGTGGTCCTCGTCCCGAACGAGGGCTGGGACGAGCGCGTGCTGGTGGCGCGCTGCGGGTCGACGGTGGACGCCTTCATCGTCGTCACCGCCCGCTACGTCGTGGTCGTCGACACGCTGCTCAATCCGCGGACGGGGGCGGCGCTGCTGGCACTCGCGCGCGAGCGCCTGACCGGCGGGCGGCAACTCCTGGTCGTCAACACGCACGCCGACTGGGACCACTGCTGGGGCAACCAGGTCTTCGCCGGGCCGGACGCGCCCCACCCCGCCCCGATCGTCGCCAACCGCCGCTGCGCGGAGCGGTTCCGCCCGCCCGAGGCGGAGTCATACCTGCAACGGATGCGGGAGCGCGAGCCGGGGCGGTTCGGCGAGGTGCGGCTCACGCCGCCGACGCTCCTCTTCGACGAGCGGCTGGCGATCGACGGCGGCGACCTGACGCTGGAACTCTTCGCCACGCCGGGGCACACGCCCGACCACGTCGCGATCCACCTCCCGGCGATCGGCCTGCTGCTGGCGGGCGACGCCGCCGAGTCCCCCTTCCCCTTCGCGCGCGACGCGGCGGGGCTGCCGGCCCTGCGCGACTCGCTGGCCCGGATGGCCGCGCTCGACCCGGCGACCGCGCTCTACTGCCACGCGCCGGTGACGCGCGGGCCGGGGCTGCTGCGCGACAACATCGCCTACTTCGACACGCTGGAGGCGCGCTGCCGGGCGGCGCTGGCGCGGGGCGTGCCGGCCCGGCCCGCCGGGGACATCGACGTGGAGGCGTTGGTCGGGTACCCCTTCGCGGCGGCCGTGCCAGCCGGGGTGGCGACGGAGGACCAGCCCGACTTCTACCGCGAGGGCCACCGGACGCAAATCCGGCTGATGCTCGAACACCTCTCCGCCGAATAGCGGCGACGCACACCATTGCGCGGGCAGCGGCCGTACTGTGCCGATGGGGGGGCCGCCGGCCGGCCCTGGCGCCCGCGGCCTCCCGCGCCGGGTTCACAGCGCCGGCAGCGCGAAGCGATCCCCGGTGTCGGCGATCCAGGCCGCCAGCCGATCTTGCAGCCGGCGCCGCTCGGCGGCGTAGCGCGTGTTGTGCGCCAGGTTGACCCGCTCGTAGGGGTCCTCATCCAGGTTGAACAGCAGCCAGGGCTGCCCTTCGAGCGCCACGTACTTCCAGCCGTC
>JAUJMV010000013.1:45680-46924 GCA_030446685.1 Thermomicrobiales bacterium
CCAGGTTGAACAGCAGCCAGGGCTGCCCTTCGAGCGCCACGTACTTCCAGCCGTCGCGCGTGACCAGGCCGCGCCAGGGGCGGTCGACGCTGTCGCCGTGGCCGGTCGGCACGACCAGTTGCAGGAAGGCCGAGTCCGGTTCGTCGGCGACGCTGCCCCGCAGCCGGGCGCCGGAGTAGTCGGTCCCGACCATCCAGTCCGGCGCGGCGATGCCGCACAGCCCCAGCGTCGTCGGCGCGATGTCGACGTGATTGACCGGGAGCGGCCGCCGCCCGCTCACCCCGTCGTAGCGGCCCCGCCGCCCGCCGATGATGAACGGCACCCGGATCGCCTCCTCCCAGGGCGCGGTCTTGAGGAACTGCCCGTGCGACCCGTGCAAGTCGCCGTGGTCCGAGAAGAAGACGATGTGCGTGTCGTCGGCCAGCCCCGCCTCGTCGAGCGCGACGCGGAGGCGCCCGAGGTTCCAGTCGAGGTTCTCGATCTGCGCGTAGTAGCCGGCCAGTTCGCGCCGCGCCCGCTCCACGACGCGCGGCACGTCCGGCACGTTGGGGCGCAGGTGGACCCCTCCGGGCGTGTGCCGCGCCATCCATTCGGCGGGCGCGACGTAGGGGTCGTGCGGCGGCTGCACCGAGAGGACCGCGAAGAAGGGCTGCCCCCGGCCCGCGGCGCGCTCCCGCCCGCGCTCGCCCAAGTAGGCGATGGCGAGGTCGGTCAGCGTGTCGGTCTCGTAGCCGGGCAGGCGATAGTGGAACGCCCCCTCCCCCGCGCCACCGTGGACCCACGAATCCCACTGGCTGTTGTTGTTCTCGTAGCCGGTCCACGCGTCGAAGTCGCCACGCCGCTCCGGCGGCACGATGTGCATGGCGCCCCGCCCGTCACGCTCGTGCCAGCCGTCGAGGTGCCACTTGCCGAAGTAGGCGGTCTGGTAGCCGGCCCCTTTGAAGACGGTGGCGACGGTCGGCTGGCCGGGCGGCAGGGGATCTTCGTGGCCCGGCACGCCCTGATGCGGGTAGCGGCCGGTCAGCAGCGCGCCGCGGTAGGGGGTGCAGAGGGGCGTGCCGGAGACCGCGGCGGTGCAGACCAGCCCCTCGGCCGCCAGCCGGTCGAGGTGCGGCGTGTGCAGGTTCGGGTCGCCCATGTGCCCCTGGGCCTGCGCCCGGTGCTGGTCGCCGAAGACCCAGAGGACATTGGGCCGCGCCGGCTGGTCCCGCTCCATCACCCCTCCTCGTAGACTGCGCGACGCC
>JAUJMV010000013.1:47024-72007 GCA_030446685.1 Thermomicrobiales bacterium
GGCGCGTTGAAATCGGAGAAGCGGCTGTCCATGTAGTGGCCGGTGTAGAACATCGTCTGCCGGCGCACCAGCGAGTCGCGCTCGCCGATCCAGAAAGTGTAGCGCGCCCCCTCCTCGGCGTCGTAGAAGGTGACGATCCAGCAGGACACACCGTCGAGATCCTCGCGGCCGAGGAGCGTCACATCGGTGGCAGTGCGGGCGTAGTCGAACCGGGGCCAGCGGTAGCCGCCGGGCGCCGGCCAGGTCGTCGCGGACCACGAGCCGCCCGCGGCGCGGTCGAAGCGCCGGTCGCCGATCGCGATCGTCTCGCCGCCGCCGCTCGTCCGCGAGTGCATCCGGTCCGGGGCGACGAACTCGTATTCCGTCGTGAGGGTCGCGCGGCCGTCGGTCAGGACCTGGCGCTCGCGGGCGCTGGTCAGGCGGTTCATCGCGCGGTCGGCTTCCGCCAGCAGCACCCGCGCCCCGCCGCTCGGCAGGTCGAGGGCAAAGCGGGCCGTGGCGACGGGGCCGGCCGGGCGCGCCACGTCCGCCTCGATCCGCCAGCGCCCGTCCGGGGCCAGGTCGCCCAGGCCGAAGTAGCGCCCCCCGCGCGCGGTGAGGGCCACCTCCCGCGGCACGGCGCCATCGGGAGGGAAGAGCCGCAGCCGCACCGTCGCGTCCTCAACCGGCTCGCCGAGCGGCCCCTGCAGGGTGGCCGAGAGGACGGCGGGGCCGTTCTCGGTCGGGCCGATCGTCAGCGTCAGCAGCAGCTCGGCGGCATTGGCAGCCAGCGTCACTTCGTTCGGGCTCGCGGTCGCGCCGGCCGCCGTGGCGTCCGCGGTGCCGGCCGCGGCGACCTCCGGGCCGCGCGCCGGGGGCAGCGCCGTCAGCAGGCCGACCGTCAGCAGCACCGCGACGCCGAGGAGGGCCTCGCCCCCGACGGTGCGGCGCAGCCCGCGCGTCGTCGCGGCGACCGCCCCCTCGTCGCGATCGTCGCCGGCCGCGCCGGCGAGCCGCCGCAACCGGGGCAGGATGACGGAGCGGTTGACCGCCGCCAGCGCGATCAGCGGCAGGACCAGCGCCAGCTTAACCAGCAGGGTCCGCCCGTAGGGGGTCGTCGTCAGCGCGGCCGGGGCGGCGACCTGCGCCCAGGTCTGGTAGAGGCCGGTCAGGACGAGCGTGACGACGCCGGCGAGCGCGAGGGACGAGAAGCGCGGCGCGACCGCCGCGAGGACGGCATTCCCGTCGGCCGGGCCGAGCGAGCGGAGGACCGGCGGCAGGAGCAGCGCGAGGGCCAGCAGGCCGCCGATCCAGAGGGTCGCGGCGGCCAGGTGCGCCCAGTCCACCAGCAGGGAGAGCGCGACCGGCGGGGTCGTCGCGGCGTGCCCGCCGAGCGCGGTCAGGGCGGTCAGCCCCGCGCCCGCGCCGAGGATCGCCCACCAGCCGCGCGCCGCCCAGGGGGAGGGGGGCAGATCCGGCTCCTCCTCGCGCACGTCGTACTCGGCGGCGAGCAGCGGCAGCACCAGTGCCGCGACCAGCAGCAGGCCGAGCCGCGCGAACCAGAGCGTCCCGAAGCGGGTCGTCAGCGCCCCAGTGAGGGCGGCCGGGCTGAGCGCCGCGCCGGGGGCTGCCAGCGACCCGGCGACCGCGACCGCCAGCAGGCTGGTGATCTGCGCGACCGTCAGGACCAGCACCGCCAGCCAGGCCCAGCGCAGCAGCCGCCGCTCGAAGAGGCGGCGCGCGAGGATTGGGGCGGTGGACTGCGCCGGGTCCGCGTCGCCCCGCGATCCGGGCGTGCCGAGGACGAAGAGGCGGAAGGCGATCGGCCCAACGAGCAGGGCGAGGCCGAGCAGGTTGAGCCCCCGCCCGAACGCCTCCAGGACGACCGGCCCGTCGATGCGCGCCCCGGCGGCGTCGGCGGCAGGCGCGGCCGGGGCGCCGTCGAGCACGTCGGCCGGGGAGACGCCGACGCCGAAGCGGAAGCTGCCGGTGACGGGGTGGGTGTCGGCCGAAAGGAGGGCATAGCGGACGGTGTAGACGCCGTTCGGGAGTTGCTGCGGCAGCGAGACGCCGACGGTCGTCGCGTCACCGGGGACCGGCGCGGCGTCGCGCACGTCGACGCGCCGCCCCCCGGCATCGGTCACGGTCACGCCGTCCGGCCTGGCCTCGACCGGCTCGGTGAAGGTCAGCCGCACCTCGCCGATGTTGGCCGAGACGACGCCGCCGTGGGCGGGGGTGGTGCGCTTGAGGAAGGCGTGCGCCGCCACGTCGCGCGGCGCGAGCGCGGCGGGAACGAGCAGGACCAGGCAGGCGAGCAGCGCCAGGAGGATCGGTCGGCGGCGGGGCATTTGCGGTCTCCAGAGTTCCGGTAGACGAGCGGTGGGCCATGGGGAGGGACGGTGGTGCGACCGCACAAACCGCGCGACCTGATGGCCCCGTTCAGCCCCCGGATTCGCGCTCCCCGCTGATGAAATTGTACCCGATGGCCCGGTGGGACGCCCGCGGCACGCGAACCGATCCCTCGATCCGGAATGGGCCAGCGTGAGCGAAGGTCCGCCGCCAGCCCCCGAGCGCCGCGGTCCACCTGTTACTGGCACAAATTATGCTTGACTCCTGCCGCCCCGCTCTCTACACTGCTCCACGGGCGGCCGAATGTCGGCCCGCTCCCGACGGCAACGGCCAGCGGGGTCGCGGGGGAATACGGATGCCGGCCACCGCGTCTCCATGGTTGACGGCACGGCCACGGTGGCCGGCTGTCGGTTTGACGTATACGCTGAACCGGTCGGGACGGCCCGGCCGGGCGGGGGAACCAGAACGCGGGGTGAATCGCGCGTGTCACCGATCGCCGCGCCGCCCGGCGCGGGAGGATGGTCGGAGGCGCCGCGTAGGGCGAGCGCGAGGCTTCCGGTCCGAACCCGACAGCTAACCCCGTAGGCGTCCGCGAAGCGCACCGCGCACCGTACGGCGAGAGCCGCTCCCGCACGGACGGTCCGCGCGTTTCAGCAGCAGGCTGAAAGGAGTGCGCAGCATGTCCGCGACCAGACCGATCAATTTGCGCCGGCTGCTGCCGGTCGGCCGCTGGGGCTGGCTGATCCGCACCCCCGGCTTCACCCCCCGCGAGGTGCGCCAACTCCTGCGCGAGGGCGGGGCCACCCCGCGGGGCCGCGCCGTCAGCCGCTGCCTGGCCCGCACCTCCGACTGGCTGCCGGGCCAGCCGGACGTCATCCACTGCCCGTTCCACTACCGGCACAACCTGCCCCACATCCTCTTCTGGTACAGCCACGGCGAGTCGGTCGAGGCGATCGGGCGGCGCGTCAGCGCCTTCGGGACGACCTGGGGCGTCGAGCGCGCGCTCGACACCGCCTGCCGTGCCATCGCGCGCTGCCTCAACACCGATCCCGAGGGCTACGGGCTGCAGCTCTGATCGGTCGAACGTCTGAAGGTCGAACGTCGAACGTCTTTCGGGGCGCTGTCGTTGCCGGAAGGCGTCGGTATTTGACCTGGGAGACATTCGACCTTCCCACGTTCGACGCTCGACCCCGCATGCGGAGGAACCAGTGACGATCCACCTCGACATGGCCGTGCCGACCGGACACCAGACCAAGCAGGAGCTGGTCTACCAGACCCTGCGCCAGGCGATCCTGCGCTGCACGCTCCGCCCGGGGCAGCGGCTGGTGATCGCGGACATCGCCCACCGGCTCCAGGTCAGCCAGATCCCCGTGCGCGAGGCACTCCAGCAGTTGCAGTCGGAAGGGCTGGTCGAGACGGTCCCCCACAGCGGGGCGACGGTCAGCCCGATCTCGCAGGACGCGCTGGCCGAGGTCTTCGCCCTGCTCGAAGGGTTGGAGGGGGCGACGGCGCGCGTCGCCGCCGCGCGCCTGACCCCGGCCCAGGAACGCACGCTGGCCGGGCTGCTCGGGGAGCTGGACGAGGCGGCGGCGGCCGGCGACCACGAGCGGTGGCTCGCCCTCGACGGCGCGTTCCACCGGGCGGTCGCGCGGTTCACCGGAATGCCGATCCTGCAAGAGATGACCGAGCGGGCGCTGGACCGCTGGGAGCGCGTGCGCCGCTACCTGTTCGACGACTCGGGCGAGGGCGAGCGGGAGCGCGGCGAGCCGCTGGCCGGGGCGCAGACCGAGCACCGGAGCATCCTGGAGGCGATGCGCGCCCGCGACGACGTCCGGATCGAGGAGTTGGTGACGAGTCACCACCGCAACGCCCTCGCGGTACACCAGGAACGGCTGCGGCGGCTGGCGCGCCCGGCGTCCGGCGCGCGTACCGGGCGGCCGACAGGCGCGCGTCGGGCGCTCCAGCAGCGGCCGAAGGCGCACTGGCGGCGACCGGAACCGGCCACCTCCTGAGCGCGCGGGCGGGAGCTTTGTCACCCATTTTGTCTCCCATTCGGTGATGGGCGATACTAGCGGCGGGGGCGGTCGCGTTGTCGGGGTACGTAGGGGCAGGCCCCCGACCCGCAAGCGGGTGCCCCGGCCCGCGTGGCTGACTACTCGCGTCCTCGGCGGGGTATGGCGGCGGGATGGTTGGGCGCGGTGCCCGATCGGCCATGTCGGTGGCAGGCCACGCGGACAGACACGCAGGTCTGCCCCTACAGGGCAGGTCCGCGCTTACCCCGCGGGGCCTCCTCACTTCGCAGCGGGGGCGCAACGAGGGGTGACGCCTGTTGGCACGGCGCCAGGAGGCGGTTGACCGGGCGGCTCTCGATCAGCGACGCGGCACAGGAGTGGAGGGCGCATGACGGCGGCGCGGACGACCGAGACGCGGACGATCGACTTCACGCGCGGGGTGCCGGCGACAGAGAGCTTCCCCCTGGAGCAGGTGGCCGAGTGCGCGGCCGCGGCGATCGGCGGGCCGGGGGGCGCGCAGGTGCTGCAGTACGGCAAGAGTACCGGCTTCGCGCCGTTGCGCGAGTGGCTGGCGGCCCGCCAGGGCGTCGGGGCCGACCAGGTGCTGCTCGGCAACGGCTCGCTCCAGATCATCGAGTTCATCGGGCTGGCCCTGCTGGAGCCGGGCGACACCGTCTTCGTGGAGTCGCCGACCTACGACCGCACGCTGACCCTGCTGCGGCGCCACGGCGCGCGGATCGTCGGCATCCCGATGACCCCCGACGGGCCGGACCTGGCCGCCCTGGAGGGGGCGCTGGCGCGGCAGACGCCCAAGTTCTTCTACACCATCCCCGACTTCCAGAACCCCTCGGGCGCGACCGCCGCCCTCCCGGTGCGCCGGCGGCTGGCGGAACTGGCGGAGCGGCACGGCTTCTGGATACTGGAGGACGCGCCCTACCGCCCGCTGCGCTATCGCGGCGCGCAGTTGCCCGCCCTCTTCGACCTCGCGCCCGAGCGGACGCTGCAACTCTCCTCGTTCACCAAGCAGATCGGCCCCGGCGTGCGCGTCGGCTCGATCGTCGGCGACGCGGCGGCGCTGGCGCGGCTGGCGAAGGCGGCCGAGGACACCTACATCACCCCCAACCTGGTCGGCGAGGCGACGGTCTACGAGTTCTGCCGCCGGGGCTGGCTCGAGCCGCAGCTCGACCGGCTGCGGGCGCTCTACGGCCCGCGCCTGGCGGCGACCGCCGCCGCGCTGCGCGCCCACCTGCCGGAGGCCGCGTGGATCGAGCCGGACGGCGGCTTCTTCCTCTCGGTGACGCTGCCGGAGGGCGTGACCTGCGCGGCCCTCCGGGCGCGGGCGGCGGAAGGGGCTGGCCCTCAGCGACGGTTGCGGCTTCTTCCCCGACCCGGCCGACGGCGACCGCTTCCTGCGCCTGCCCTTCTGCGCGCTCACCCCGGAGCAGATCGACGAGGGCGTCGGGCGGCTGGCCCGCGCCGCCGTGCGCGAGGTGAGTGGAGCGTAGAGCGCGGAGCGTGGAGCGAGGGCGCGACCCTGTGCCCCACTCGCCTACGGTCCCTCCGCGCTCTACGCTCCGCGCTCCGCGCTTAACCGTGCCGGCGCGCGAAGTCGGCCATGAAGGCGGCGAGGGCGGCGCAGGCGTCGAGGCCGAGGGCGTTGTAGAGGGAGGCGCGGACGCCGCCGACCGAGCGGTGCCCGGCCAGGCCGACGAAGCCGGCCGCGGTCGCCTCGCGGACGAACAGTTGCTCCTGTTCGGGGTCGGGCAGGCGGAAGGTGACGTTCATCAGCGAGCGGCTGTCGGGTTCCGCGTGGCCGCGGTAGAAGCCGCCGCTGGCGTCGATCGCGTCGTAGATGACGCGCGCCTTCCGCTCGTTGCGCGCGGCGAGCGCCGCCACCCCGCCCTCCGCCGCGATCCAGCCGAGGGTCAGGTTGAGGACGTAGACGGCGAAGACGGGCGGCGTGTTGTAGAGCGAGTTGGTCTTGGCATAGGTCGCGTAGCGCAGCATCGCGGGGAGCGTCCGCGGGGCCTCCTCCAGCCAGGCCGCGCGCGCGATGACGACGGTCACGCCGGCCGGCCCCAGGTTCTTCTGCGCCCCCGCGTAGATCAGCGCGAAGTCGCGCGCGGGGATCGGGCGGGAGAGGATGTCGCTGCTCATGTCGGCGACGAGCCGGCGGCCCCCCACGTCCGGCCACCGGCGCCACTGGGTGCCGTAGATGGTGTTGTTCGAGGTGAGATGGACGTAGGCCGGATCGTCGCTCGGGGTGATCTCGTCGGCGCGCGGGATGCGGCGGTAGCCCTCGCCGGCGGTGCTGGCGGCGACACGGACCTCGCCGAGCAGCCGCGCCTCGTCCCGCGCCTTCTCCGACCAGCTTCCGGTGAGGAGGTAGTCGGCGACCCGCCCGGCGGGGAGGAAGTTCATCGGGACCATCGCGAACTGCAGGCTGGCGCCGCCCTGCACGAAGAGGACGCGGTAGTCGTCGCCGAGCCCGAGCAGCGCCTTCAGCCGCGCCTCGGCCTCGGCGTTGATCGCTTCGTATTCTTTCGACCGGTGACTCATCTCGAGGATCGATAGCCCCGTGCCGCCGTAGTCTGGCAGCTCCTCGCGCACCCGCTCCAGCACCGGCGCCGGGAGGATCGCCGGCCCCGGGTTGAAGTTGTAGATCTGTCCCATCGGTCGCTCCCCACCCTGCCCTGCTGTCGCCGTATGCGCCGAGAACTCGCCGGCCGTCCTGACTCGGCCGGCAGAGCAGTATATCGCATGGGCGGCGCCCGGCGCTGAGCCCCCCCGAGCGGGTAACAGTTCGGGGTCGGGTACGCGGTGCATCCGCGCGCGGGTATCGGCGAGCCGCAGGCGCCGCCCGATCGCGCGGCCGCTGCCCCCCACCCGCCTGCCCGCCCCTAGCGCCCCCTGGCACCGCCCGCCCCCGCCGCTGGGTCCGATCGGTATCCGGGCGCGCACGCCCCGCCCCCGCGCGGGCGCGGCCGCGAGCCGCCGGGGGGCGTTTTCGCGAAACGAACCGCCCGCGACCGCTTCGATTGTGGCGTCACAGCAGGAAAAACGACCCCAGCGACGGGTCGGGAGGATGGCCGAAATGACCCCCAAATCCCCCCATTTCCCCCCGCGCCGTGTCGCGCCCAGGCGCGGCCACCCCGCCCCGCCTCGGTCCGGCCCATCGGCCCCTCTTCCCCCTCCCGCTCCCGGCACCGGGGGCGGGAGGGGCCACCTCGCGCCGCGCCCCCCGCCGGGGAGCAAAGGGCCAGCCTACTCCGAACTGTTACCCCCCCGGCCCCCCAACTTTGGGAGGAGCAGAAGCCGGGGCCAGCCGGGCGCCTCTCCGAGGGGCTCGGGCGCTGATAGCGTCCTCTCCCCCTGGGCGGGGGGGCCGCTCAGCGCCGGCCGACGACCGCGCCGAGCGTCGCGCCGTAGACCCAGTGGGCGACGATCATGGTCACCGGGCGGCCGGGCCGGTCGCGCTCGGGCGGCGGCATGATGCGGAGGGCGGGCACCCAGCCCTTGTAGCTGACCGCCCAGACGAGGGTGGCGAAGAGGGCGCCGTGGAGGGGGGCGGGCAGGGGGAGGCGCAGCCGGCGGTGCAGCAGCCCGAAGAGCGCGCCAATGCCGAGGCCGAAGCCGAAGTGGGTGGCGACCGACAGCAGATCCTGCGTCCGCTCGTCGCGCGCGCGGAAGCCGCTCTCGTCCAGCGCCTTCGCGGTGATCAGCTCGGGCGGCGCCGCGCCGAGGAGATCGAGCCGGGCCGCGCCCCACATGACCGCGCTCATCGTCGCCGTCCCGGCGACGCCCCCGACCGCGCCGTCGCGCAGCGCCCGCAGATCCCGCTGCATCCCGCCCCCCCTTGCGCGCCCTTTACGCTCCCACCACGCGGATTACGAACCGGACTCTTCCTCCAGCGTATCGGTCGTCTTGTACAACGTCTCGGCGGTCGTGTCGAGGAGCTCGGCGATGCCGGTCGTGGCGAGGATCGCCAGCAGGATGCGCGTGGGAACCGGCGCGAGGCGCAGACCGTAGACCAGGAAGGCGCCGATCCAGGTGCTGATGCAGGTCGGGCAGGTGATCAGGTCGCCGAGCGCCTTGCGGACGCCCGTCCCCTGCGGCTCCTGCCCCGGTTCGTTCGGCGTGCCGCCGGTGAAGGGCGCGCGGAGCGGCTCGACGACCTGGTCCATGGCGACGATCCGCCCGGCCCGGAAGGTGGCGAGGCCGAGCAGGGCCAGGTCGAAGGGGCGCAACTCGAAACTGTCGCCACGGCGGCTCTCGCGCCGGGAGAACGCCGCGAAGAGGCTCAGGAAGAGCCCGATCAGCGTGAGGAAGGTCGCGCGCTGGGTCTGGATGTCGCGCTCGTCGGCGGGCATATACGTCCTTTCCACTCCCGGTCGTTCGCGCTCGCCCGCGGCGGTTGGCCGCGGGCGGCTGCGCGCTATGGGCGCCTCGTCCGGCCGCCCGCGAACCCGCGCTCTGGCTCAGTCGCCCCGCCCAGTGAGCCGACGCAGGGCGGCGCGGGCCTCCGGGACCACCAGCAGCGGGGTCGCGAAGGTCGCGGCGGAGGAGAGCAGACAGTAGATGCAGAACGCCCGGTGCTTGGTCCACTGGTCGATCGTCAGCTTGGTCGACACGAGCGTGTCGAACCCGATCTTCCCGGCCAGGGCGAGCGGCAGCCACGGCTGGTCGGTCGCGCGGTTCTGGCCGCCGATCGCGGCGAGGATCAACGTCGTGGCGTAGCTGCCGACGGCGAGCGCCCCGTCGGGCATCGAGAAGTACTCGAAGGCCTGCGCCGACCCGTCAACCTTGTCCGAGTTGAAGTTGGGCAGCGGCGGGTCGGGCAGGTGCTTGATGATGCCCATCTGGTAGAGGGCGATGATCCCGTTCAGCCCGACCGAGGCCAGCGACAGCCCGGCGATGGCCCGCCGCCGCCCCAGCAAGGGGCTCGACCCGCGGCGCAACTCCAAACTCAGTTCCTCCGGCTTCATCGGTCCCTCCTTGGCGTAGTCGTCGGTCGTCGGTCGTCAGTAATCCAGTCGTCAGTACAAAGAGGGCGGGGCAGCCGCGTATCCGCTCGGTCTACTCATGACTGACGACTGACGACTGACGACTCGTCAGCGGCCCCTGCGCAGGATCGCGGCGCCGGCGGTGGCCGCCCCGGCGAGGCCCGCCCCGGCGGCCAGCAGCCAGCCACGGTGGGTGGTGGCCCAAAGCTGGGGGCTGCTGTCGTGCGCCCGGTCGCCGAAGGCGCCGTGCGCGCCGTGGTCGCGATCCCGGTCCACCGGCTCCCAGAGGTTGTGCGGGCGGTCGGGGTCCGCCGGCTCCCCCGTCTGCTGCCCCCGTAGCCGGTCCTGGCGAGATACCAGTCGCCGAAACCGGGCAGGAACTTGTTGCCCCAGACGACGATCGTGGTCGAGCCGCCGACCAGCACCTCCCGGCGGTCGTGGTCCGCGGCCCAGACGATCGCCTCCGCCGCCACTTCGGGCTGGTAGATCGGCGGGACCGGCTGGGCCTTGTGGGGCAGGCGGCTCTTGACCCAGCCGAACTGCGGCGTATTCAGCGCCGGCATCTGCACCATCGAGAGGCGCACCTTGCTCCCGTCGTGCAGCAGCTCCGCGCGCAACGAATCGTTGAAGCCCTGGATGGCGTGCTTGGCCCCGCAGTAGGCCGCTTGCAGGGGGATGCCGCGGTAGGCCAGCGCCGAGCCGACCTGCACGATCGCCCCCCGGTCGCGCGGCAGCATCCGCTTCAAGGCCGCCAACGTGCCGTAGACGGAGCCGAGATAGGTCACCTCGGTCACGCGCCGGAACTCCTCCGGCGCCATCTCCTTGACCGGGGAGAAGACCGAGGTCATCGCGTTGTTGACCCAGACGTCGATCGGGCCGAGCTGCTCCTCGACCGCCCTGGCGGCCACCTCGACCTGGCCGGCATCGGCCACGTCGGTCGGCAGGACCAGCGCGCGGCCGCCGGCCGCCTCCACGTCGCGCTGCGCGCCCTCCAGCCCCGCCGCCCCCCGCGCCAGCAGGGCGACGGCCGCCCCCCGGCGGGCGAAGGCCACGGCGGTCGCCCGACCGACCCCCGCCGACGCCCCCGTGACGACGACGACCTGGCGGCGCCCCGTCTGTTCCGCGTCGTTCACCACACCTGCCCCTTCCAGATCTCCCCCGGCGATGCCGAACCGCCGCGATGCCGTTCGCGGGTCGGTGGGCACGCTGGGAGAGATGGCAAGTTGGGTGCCACAACTCCCGGTGACCGGGCATCCCGGTCCCGCCCCAGCCCCCCAGCCGGGCGCCGCGCCCGGGGAGGCGCCTGGCCCCTTGCGGAAAGAACGCATGTTCTATACAATGGCGCCGTTGCCGCGTCGCCCGCGCCCACGCCGCGCCGTCTGACGCTGCATAACACCGGGTTGCGCTTGACAGGCCGGCCCGCAGTCCTTATAGCACTCCGCTAGGGGGAGACGCCGATGACACCGGCCGCGGAGATGTCCGCGGGGAGACGGAGCGACGCCCGCTGGCGTTAGCAGGGGAGGGCCGGCGGCGGAGGGCAGCCGCCCAATTCCCGCCACATGCGTGCGTTTCCCTCGACTTGACGGGGTGCGGCATGGATCTGACGACCGAACAGGTGCTCGCGCTGGCGCCCGACGCGCGCGCCGCCGCCGCGGCCCGCAAGCTCGGCAGCACGATCCCCTGGCAGGGCTTGGGGCGCGGCGGCGGGGCGCTGTGGGGCGAGTGCCGGGGGAGCGCGCTCTACCAGGTCCGGGTCGATCTCGCCGACTTGACCGCGAAGTGCAGTTGCCCCAGCCGCAAGCTCCCCTGCAAGCACAGCCTCGGCCTGCTGCTGATCGCCGCCGGGGCGCCCGCGGAGGTGCCGGAGGGCGAGCCGCCGGGGTGGGTGCGCGACTGGCTGGCGCAGCGCCAGGCCACCGCCGCGCGCCGGGAGTCCGGCGGCACGACCGCCGCGGTCGAGGCCCCCGCCGGCGCCGCGCCGGCGGGCAAGCGGGCCGATCGGCGACAGGCGCGGGTCGCCGCCGGACTGGACGCGCTCGACCTCTGGCTGGACGATCTGCTGCGGCAGGGCCTGGCGAGCCTCGAGACGCAGTCGACCGAGGAGTGGCGGCGCCAGGCGTCGCGGCTGGTCGACGCCCAGGCGCCCGGCGTGGCCGCGCGCCTGCGCCGCCTGGCCCTGATCCCCCACGCCACGCCGGACTGGCCGGCGCGTTTGCTGGACGAACTCGGGCGGCTGGCCCTCCTGACGCACGCGTTCCGGCGCCTGGACGCCCTCGACCCTGCCCTGCGCGAGGACATGCGCGGCGCGGTCGGCTGGACGCTGGGGCAGGAGGAAGTCGTCGCGCGCGGGGAGACGGTGACGGACGAGTGGCTGATCCTCGGCCAGCGGGTCGGCAGCGGCCAGGGTGCGGGCGGCGAGGAGCGGCTGCGCGCGCAACGGACCTGGCTCCTCGGCGCCGGGACGGGTCGCCACGCGCTGGTGCTCCAATTCGCGCACGGGGCCGCGCCGTTCCCGGAGTTGCTCCTGCCCGGCACGCGGCTGGCGGCCGATCTCGCCTTCTGGCCGAGCGCCTGCCCGCTGCGCGCCCTGGTGCGGGCACGGCACGGCGGGCCGGACCCGATCCGCGGCCCGCTGCCGGCGGGCGAGACGGTGCGGGCGGTCCTCGACCGGTTCGCGGCGGCGGTCGCGCGGCAGCCCTGGCTCGAGCGGCTCCCCTGCGCGCTCGACCGCGTCGTGCCGATCCGCGCCCCGCGCGACGGCGGGGCGGAGTGGCTGGTGCGCGACGGCGCCGGGGCTGCCCTGCCACTGGCCGGTGGCGAACACTGGCGGTTACTGGCACTGTCGGGCGGGGCGCCGGTGGACCTGGCGGGCGAGTGGGACGGCGAGGCGCTGCTGCCGCTCGGCGCGCTGGTGGACGGCGCCTATCACCCGCTCGCGGAGGTGGGCTGATGGACCCACTGCTGAAGGTCGCGCTCGCCGGCACCGCGCGCGGCGGCGACCGGACGGCCGCGACCGGGACGCCGGTCGACCCCCTGCTCGCCGGCTTGCCGTCCGGCAGCCCGGAACGGTGGCTGCTCCTGGCCGCCGGCGCGCGGGCGGTCTACCGGCGGGCGGGGCGAGGCGCGCGCCTGATCGCGGACGCGCCCGAGGCGGCCTCGGCCGAGCACCTGCCGCTCTGCTCGCCCGCCGCGGCGCGCCTGGTCGGGGAGATGCTCGCGGGGCAGGGGCTCGATCTGCTGCCGGAGGCGCTGGAGCTGCTGCGCCGGGGCGGGCGGCGCCTGCCGCCCGATCTCCTCCCCGCCACGCTCGACCTGGGCGCGCGCTGGCCCGACCCGCGCCCGGCGCTGCTCGCCGTGACTGGCGAGCGGGGCCGCTGGCTGGGTTACTTCAACCCCGACTGGGGTTGGGCGGCCGATCCGCTGACCGCCACCGACGATCCCCTCCCCGCCGACGCGGAACGGATCTGGCAGGAGGGGACGCCCGACCGGCGCCTGGCGCTCCTGCGGCGGCTGCGCGCCGGCGATCCCGCCAGGGCGCGCGACTGGCTGGCGGACGTCTGGAAGCGGGAGAAGGTCGAGTTCCGCGCCGCGGCCCTCGGCGCGCTCGCGATCGGCCTCGCCCCACCCGACGAGCCGTTCCTCGAGGCGGCGCTCGACGATCGCGGTCAGGAGGTCCGCCGGCGGGCGGCCGACCTGCTGGGGTGCCTGCCCGGCTCAACGCTGGCGCGCCGGATGCGGGAGCGCGCCGACGCGCTGCTGTCGTGGGAGGCGCCCGCGCGCGGTGGCGCCGGGGACGGACGGCTGGTGGTGACGTTGCCGAACGCGATCGACCGGGACTGGCAGCGCGACGAGCCGGGGGGGCCGGCGAGCGATCGCGCCGCGTGGCTGGCGCGGGCGCTCGGTCTCGTGCCGCTCACGCACTGGGAGGAGCGGTTCGGCGCGCGCCCCGCGGAGCTGATCGCCGCCGCGGATCGCGACGAGGCGTGGGAGCCGACGGTCCTCGAGGGCTGGACCAGAGCCGCCGTCGCGGCGCGGAGCGCCGCCTGGGCCGCGCCGCTGTGGGACTGGTGGTCCCGGGTCGGGACGCTGGACGCGGCCGGCACGAGATACAAGGTCGCGCGACTGCGGGAGCTGATCGGCTGCCTGCCGCCGGATCGGGCCGAGCAACTGGCCGAAGAGCTCCTGGTGGACACAGCGCGAATGGCCGACCACGAGTGGCTCACGGTCCTGGACGGGCTGCCGACCCCCTGGAGCGCCGCGTTCGGCAACCGGTATCTCGCGATGCTGCGGGAGCGCGTCGGCCGCCTGCCCGCCCCGACCGGCGACCTCTGGCACCGCACCCTGGGCTCTGCCGCCCGCGGCCTGCCGCCCGCCTGCTTCGACGCGGCCCTCCAGGCCCGGGATCTGCCCGCCGTCCCGGACTGGCAGATCCACGAGTGGCGGCGCAGGCTCGACCAGTTCATCGGCACGATCCGGACCCGGCAGCGCCTGCAAGGACTCAGCGAGGAGATCGCCCAATGAGCGCCCCCGACGACGGCCACGCGAACCCCGCCGCGCCCGACGGCAACGCCGCGCTCGGCGCGGTGCTACGGCAGCACGCCGAGCAGCAGTACGCCGAGGAGTTGCACGAGCTGGCACGGGCCGACGACCGGCAGCGCCCGCCCAATTGGCGGCTCTCGCCGTGGGCGGTGCGCCTCTACCTGCTCGGCGGCACGCTCCCCAGCGGCTTCGCGGTCAGCCCCAAGTACATCGGCAACCCGCGCCTGATCGAGATCGCCGTCGCCACCCTGGCGACCGACCGCGCGCTCCTCCTCTACGGCTTGCCCGGGACCGCGAAGAGCTGGACGAGCGAGCACCTGGCGGCGGCGATCAGCGGCGACTCGACGCTGCTGATCCAGGGGACCGCCGGGACCGAGGAGAGCGCGATCCGCTACGGCTGGAACTACGCCCGCCTGCTGACCGAGGGGCCGTCCCCCGCCGCGCTCGTCGTCAGCCCGATGCTGCGCGCGATGGAGGCGGGCAAGATCGCCCGGATCGAGGAGCTGACGCGGATCGCCGCCGAGGTCCAGGACACGCTGATCACGATCCTCTCCGAGAAGACGCTGCCGGTGCCGGAGCTGAACAGCGAGGTGCAGGCCCGCAAGGGCTTCAACGTCATCGCCACGGCCAACAACCGCGACAAGGGCGTCAACGAGCTCTCCAGCGCGCTGACGCGCCGCTTCAACACGGTCATCCTGCCGACCCCCGCGACGATCGAGGAGGAGGTCGAAATTGTCGACCGGCGGGTCGCCGCGCTCGGGCGCGCGCTCGAACTGCCCGCCGAGCGGCCGGCGCTGGAGGAACTCCGCCGCGTGGTGACGATCTTCCGCGAGCTGCGCCACGGCGTCACCGCCGACGGCAAGGCCAAGCTCAAGTCGCCGAGCGGCACCCTCTCGACCGCCGAGGCGATCTCGGTCGTCACCGGCGGCCTGGCCTCCGCCGCCTACTACGGCGACGGCGTCCTGCGCGCCGACGACATCGCGGCCGGGCTGACCGGCGCGATCGTCAAAGACCCGGTGCAGGACCGCGTCGTCTGGCTCGAATATCTGCAAACGGTCGTCCGCGAGCGCGACGGCTGGAAGGATCTCTACCGCAGTTGCCAGGAAGTCCTCTGACGGCGGGGGGCGCCGGGGGCGGAGTGCCGGAGAGGGCGGCGCGGGGGCGACCTCTATCGTCCTGCCGCTCGCTGACGGGGTGTTCGGGAGGGCCGGGGGGCGGCCTGGCTGGCGGAATCCGGCCTTGCGTACTCCCGCGAGACCTGCGCGTGCCCAACCACGCGTCTGGGGCTAGCGGGCCGCGCCTACTTCGTCCGCGAACGATTGCGTCCAGGCCCAATAGCTTCCGATGCCAAGCCCAATCGATTCCGCGTCCTCCAGACAGGCCAAGGCGGAAAAGCTGTAGTACGATAGCCGCGCTTGTGGAGAACAGGTCTGCCGGAGGGGGGCGATGGGCGCGATCACGGCGGGCGAGCTGCGTGCACAACTCGAACAGGGGCTAGCCGCGTCGGAGGCGGACGCCCTGGCCGAGCGGCTTCGCGCGCGGGTCGGGGCCGAGGCACTCGCCAATGGCAGCGCGCAGCTCGTCGATGAACTGGAGGTGGGCTGGGCGATCGCCGCGCCGGGGGCGCGGATGCCCCCGACGGTCGTCGCCGAGCTGGGCGCGGACTTTCGCTTGCCGACACGGCCGCTCGGTGACACCGGCCTCTTCGTCGCTACCGCACGCTGGGCCGACGGTAGCGCCGTGCGGTGGTATTACGAGGTCGATGGCGCGCGGGTGGGCGGCGGGCAGACCGAAACCTATCTGCGCCATCCCGATAGTCGCGAACGGCCCGACGTGCCGAAGGGACGACTCCTCGCTCGCGCGCCCTGGCGCAGTCGGGTCTTCGCCGGCACGGTCCGCGACTGGTCGATCTATCTCCCGGCCAAGACCGCCGGCCCGGCGGCGGTGATGGTCTTTCAGGATGGCGTGCGCTTCTATCAGGACTTCGTCCCGACCGTCTTCGACAACCTGATCGCGGATGGCGCCATGCCGCCGACGGTCGGCATCTTCCTCAACCCCGGCATCTTCGCCGACACCACCGTCTCGAACCGCTCCTTTGAATACGACACCCTCTCCGACCAATATGTCCGCTTCTTGCTCGAGGAGATCCTGCCGGAGGTCGCCCGCGAGCAGCCACTGCGGGAGGACGCCACCGGTCGCGCGATCTGCGGTATGTCGAGCGGCGGTATCTGCGCCTTCACCGCCGCCTGGCAGCGCCCCGAGCAGTTTCACAAGGTCCTCTCGCATGTGGGCAGTTTCACCAATATCGCCAGCGGCCCGACGCTGCGCGACGGCGGCCACAACTATCCCGCGCTGATTCGCAAGATGCCGCCGAAGCCGCTCCGCGTCGCGCTCCAGGGTGGCGCGAACGATCTGAACCACGCCGCGGGGAGTTGGTGGCTGGCCAACCTGCAAATGGCCGACGCGCTGCGCTTCGCGGGCTATGATCACACCTTCGCCGCCGGTCGGGGCTTCCATTCGCTCGCGCATGGCCGCGCGATCTTCCCCGACTCCCTGCGCTGGCTGTGGCGCGCCTGAGTGCGGGGCCGCCCCCGTGATCGTGCGCGCACTGCCACATGGCGCCAAGTGAAAAGGAACGACCATGCCACGACCGGAAGAGTTGGGCGTCCCGAGCAATTGGGGGCGCTGGGGGGCTGCCGACGAGCGGGGGACGGCGAATCTGCTGCGCCCGGATATCGTGCAACAGGCGGCAGCGCATGTACGGCGCGGGGCGGTCTACTCGCTCGCGGCCCCCGTCTCACCGGAGGGGCCGAACCTGCCGAGTCGGCGGCCGATGTGGCACGTTGTGACGTCCCGGATCCGCCCTGGCAACGAGCAGTCGGGCGCCGACGATGTGATCATGATGCATACGCATGGCACGACGCATGTCGATGCGCTGTGCCACATCTTTGTCGGCGATACGCTGTACAACGGCCATCCGGCGAGCACGTTGCTGCCCGGTGGGGCGCAGAAGTGCGGCATCGACAAGGCCGGGCCGATGGTGAGTCGGGGCGTCCTGCTCGATATCGCCGCCTTTCGCGGTGTCCCCCACCTGGGCGCCGGCGAGGCGATCGAGCCGGACGAACTGGAATCCTGCGCCGCGCGGCAAGGGGTTGAACTCCGCGCGGGCGATGTCATCCTCGTGCGCACGGGCTGGTGGCAACTCTTCGGTCAGGGGTCCGAGGCGCGACAGCAGTTCTACGCCGCCGAACCGGGATTGAGCGGCGCCTGCGGCCAGTGGTTCAAGGACCATGATTTCGTCGCGCTCGGCGCGGACAACCCGGCGGTCGAGGTGGTGCGCGAATGGGGCACGCCGCTGCCGCTGCACCGGGACGTGATTTGGGGCTGCGGCGGCTACCTGCTCGAATTCCTCGATCTGGAACGTCTCGGCGCGGAGCACGTCCACGAGTTCCTCTACGTCGCCGCCCCGCTCCAAATCGCCGGAGGAATCGGCAGCCCGGTCGCACCGGTAGCGATCGTGTAGGTAGACCGAGCGCGCGGCGCGGGGCGGCTCGGCCGCCGGAGCCGCGGGCCGACGAAGGCCGCAACTTGCCGTCCCGCGTCACCCCATGCCAGCCTGTCGCGCGCGCACGATCGCTCGCGCCCGGTCGGCGACCTGGGGCTGGCCGAGGGTGATGCTGACGGAGTCGCGCACCGTCTTCGGGCGCAGCCCGAGCCGCCGGGCGATCGCTTGGTTGTTCGTTCCAGCGGCCGGTAACCGCGGCACATCGCACTCGCTCGCGGTGAGCCTGGGAAAGGCTATGGCGACCCCGGCCGAGCGATCTACAAAGAACCGCGCCATCCGCGCGGCGCTGGCAGGGCTGACAATCGCCTCGCCGTAGCCGACAGCCAGGATCGCCCGCGCGATCTCGGCGTCGTCTCTGTCCTTCAGCACATAGCCGCGCGCGGCGCCTATGAGGCTTGGCAACGGAAGTTATCGGGCCGGTCCCGCCTCTTGCCAGGAGCTATTGGTCCGAGCATGTTTCGTTCCCGAATGGCTACGCGCAGGCCCGATTAGTATCGCACGGGATCCCAGCTGTCGTGGCCGGCTGCCAGCGACGGCACTCCGCATCTCGTCGCGCCGGGCCGGGACCGCCGCGACATACTTCGGGCGTGGGCCTGGTCCGAGCCGACCGGCGCACGCCTCCACGCTTCGGAAGGGTGAGCGGGAATGAGCGTCCACGTTTTCGGCATCCGGCACCACGGGCCGGGTTGCGCGCGAAGCCTGCTGGCGGCGCTGGCGGCGCTGGAACCGGACATCGTGCTGGTGGAGGGGCCGCCGGACGCGCGGGACGTGCTGCCGCTGATCGCGCACGCGGCGCTGCGCCCACCGGTGGCGCTGCTGGTCTACGCGCCGGACCGGCCGCGGCGGGCAGTCTTCTACCCCTTCGCGCACTACTCGCCGGAGTGGCAGGCGCTGCGCTACGCCCTGGGGCGCGGCATCCCGGCGCGCTTCATCGACTTGCCCCAGGCGATCCGCTTCGCGCAGGCGGACGAGGACGGGGGCGAGACGGCCAACCCGCTTGACCCGGATGGCGCCGAGGGAGACGGGCCGCCGGGGACCGAGAACGCGCCGGAAGGGTCTGACCCGGCCGAGCCCGCGCCGGCCCTGCGCGACGACCCGATCGGCGCCCTGGCGCGGGCCGCCGGCTACACCGACCACGAGCTGTGGTGGGAGCACCAGATCGAGCAGCGGCAGGACGCGACCGACCTCTTCGCCGGGATCGGGGAGGCGATGGCGGCGCTGCGGGCCGGCGCCCCGCCCCCGGAGGGCGAGGAGGCGCTGCGCGAGGCGCAGATGCGCCAGGGGATCCGGGCCGCGCGGAAGGAGGGGTTCGCGCGGATCGCGGTCGTCTGCGGGGCCTGGCACGCGCCGGCCCTCGCCGATCCGGGGCCGGCGAAGGCCGACGCCGCCCTCCTCGCCGGGCTGCCGCGGGCGAAGGTGACGGCGACCTGGATCCCCTGGACCAACTCGCGGCTCTCCTCGCGCGGCGGCTACGGCGCGGGGGTCCGCTCGCCCGGCTGGTACGAGCACCTCTGGACCGCGCCCGACCGGGGCGCGATCCGCTGGGTGGCGCGGGCGGCGCGGCTGCTGCGCGACGAGGACCTCGACGCCGCCCCCAGCAACGCGATCGAGGCGGTGCGGCTGGGCGAGGCGCTGGCCGCGATCCGCGGGTTGCCGCTGCCGGGCCTGGCCGAGTTGCACGAGGCGATCCAGACGACCCTCTGCGGGGGCGACCCCGCCCCGATGCGGCTGATCCGCGACCGGCTGGAGATCGGCGAGGCGCTCGGCGCGGTGCCGGAGGAGGCGCCGGCCGTGCCCTTGCAGCGGGACCTGGCCGCGCGGCAGCGCCGGCTGCGGCTGACGCCGGCGGCCGAGGTCAGGACCCTCGACCTCGACCTGCGGGACGAGACCGGCCGCGCCCGCAGCCAACTCCTGCACGCCCTGCGGCTGCTCGGCATCGAGTGGGGGCAACCGCAGCGGGCCGGCGGCGGCAAGGGCACCTTCCGCGAGGTCTGGCAACTCGCCTGGCGGCCGGAGCTGGCGGTCGCGATCGTCGAGGCCAACGTCTGGGGCAACACGGTCGAGGCGGCGGCCGGGGCGAAGCTGCGCCACGACGCCGACGCGACGACCGATCTGCCGGCGCTGACCGCCAGCCTCGACCGCGCGATCCTCGCCGCGCTGCCGGATGCCGTGGAACACCTGCTGGGGCGGGTGCGCGACAGCGCGGCGGTCGCGGCGGACGTGCGCGGGCTGATGGACGCGCTGCCGCCGCTGGCGCGCGTGGCCCGCTACGGCGACGTGCGCGAGACGCGGGCCGAGCAGATCGTCCCGGTGATCGACGGGCTCTTCGCGCGGATCGTCGTCGGGCTGCCGGGGGCCTGCGCCGCGCTCGACGACGGCGCAGCGGAGGCGATGATCGGGAGCATCGGGCGGGCGCAGGAGAGCCTGGTCCTGCTCGACCGGGCGGAGCAGCGGGCGGCCTGGCAGGAGGCGCTGCGGGGGCTGGCCGGGCGCGAGGCGATCCACGGCCTGGTGCGCGGCCGGTGCTGCCGCCTCCTCCTCGACGACGGGGCGCTGGCCGCCGCGGAGTTCCAGCGCCACGCCCGGCTCGCGCTCTCCCCGGCCGTGTCCGCGCCGCGGGCCGCCGCCTGGATCGCCGGGGTGACCGGCGGCAGCGGCCTGCTCCTCCTGCAACAGGAGGCGTTGTGGGCCGCGCTCGACGGCTGGCTGCGCGAGCTCGCGCCCGAGGCGTTCGTCGAGTTGCTGCCGCCGCTGCGGCGGGCGTTCGCCGGCTTCCAGCCGCCCGAGCGCCGCGCGATGGGCGAGCGGGTCAAACGGCTGGGGGCGGCGGGCCGCGGGCAGGGCGGCCACGGGCCGCTGGACGGCTTCGACGGGATGGCGGGGGTCGAGCGGGAGCGCGCGGACCGCGTGCTGCCGGTGCTGGCCCGGGTGCTGGGGGTGGAACTGCATGGCGATCGATGAGACGGAGCGGCTGCGGCGCTGGCGGCTGGTACTCGGCGGCGAGGCCGCCAGCGCGGGGGCGGGCGGCGAGGGCTTGGAAGTCGACCTCGCCGGGGCCGACCTGGGGATGGACCGGACGCTGGCAGCCCTCTACGACACGACGCGTCAGGCGGGCCTCGGGGCCTCCGCGCCGAGCGTGACCCGCTGGCTCGGCGACATCCGCACCTACTTCCCCGCGCCGGTCGTGCGGGTGATGCAGCAAGACGCTTTCGACCGGCTGGGGCTGCGCCAGATGCTGCTGGAGCCGGAACTGCTGGCGGCGGTGGAGCCGGACGTCCAACTCGTCGCCACCCTCCTCTCGCTCAGCCGGGTCATCCCGGAGCGGACGAAGGAGACGGCGCGCGGGGTGGTCCGCGGGGTCGTGGCGGACCTGGAGCGCAAGTTGGCGGGCAAGACGGTCCAGGCGGCGCGCGGCAGCCTCGACCGTGCCGCGCGCAGCGCTCGCCCGCGCCCGCACGAGATCGACTGGGACCGCACCATCCGCGCCAACCTGCGGCACTACCTGCCGGAGCGCGGCACGCTCGTCCCCGAGCGGCTGGTGGGACACGGCCACAAGCGCCAGTCCCTGCGCGACATCGTCCTCTGCGTCGATCAGAGCGGCTCGATGGCGACCTCGGTCGTCTACGCGGGCATCTTCGCCGCGGTGCTGGCCTCGATCCGCGCGGTCAGCACCCGGATGGTCGTCTTCGACACCGCGGTCGTCGACCTGACCGACGACCTGCACGACCCGGTCGATCTCCTCTTCGGCACGCGGCTCGGCGGCGGCACCGACATCAACCGCGCGCTCGCCTACTGCCAGGGGCTGATCGCCCGCCCCCAGCAGACAATCCTGGTGCTGATCACCGACCTCTACGAGGGCGGCGACGCCCGGGAATTACTGAAACGGGCGGCGGCGCTGGCGGGGAGCGGCGTGCAGATGGTTTGCCTGCTGGCCCTCAGCGACGCCGGCGCGCCGATCTACGACGAGCGGCACGCCGCGGCGCTGGCCGCGCTCGGCGTCCCGACCTTCGCCTGCACCCCGGACCTCTTCCCCGACCTGATGGCCGCCGCGATCGCGCGTCGCGATCTGGCGCTCTGGGCCGCCCAGAACGACATCGTCGCCGCGCGCGGCGGATAGCCCGCCCCGGGCCGCGAGCCGACGGCCGGTCAGGGGAGCAGCGGGGGCGGCGTGTCCCTGATTTGTCGTTCTACCGAGCACTTGTGTATACTGATGCGCTATGAAGTATGCGGATCTCGCCACCCCACGGCCGGCCGCCTGCGTGGGCATCGATCTGGCGGGCGTGGCGCACCGCGAGACCGGCGTCGCCGTGCTGCGCGACGGCCGGCTCGATCTGCTGACCACCGCCGGCGACGACACCGAGATCCTGGCGCTGGCCGCTCTGGCGGGGCGCGGCGGGACCGTGGCGATCAACGCCCCCCTCGGCCTGCCCCGTGGGCGCTGCTGCCTCGACGACGACTGCCCCTGCCGCCACGATCCGGGGACGCGCAGTCGGGAGAGCGAGCGGGCGCTGCTGCGGATGGGTGTGCCGATCCTGGCGACCGCGCTGATCAAGATCCTGGCGCGGCGCGGTTACCGGGTCGCCGCGGAGTTGCGGCGGGCCGGCTGCGAGCCACTGGAGGTCTACCCCTTCGCGACGCTGCGCCTGCTGGGCCTGCCGAGCGCCGGGAAGCGCACGCAGCTCGGCCGGCGCCGCATCCACCACGCCCTTCAGGAGCTGGTCCCCGGCCTCGATCACCCCAACGCCTCCGAGCATCAGCTCGACGCGGTCGTCTGCGCGCTGACCGCGCAGCTCTGGCGACAGGGGCGGGCACGGGCGATCGGCGCGGCGGACGAGGGCCTGGTGATCATCCCCGACGTTGCCGTCGCGGCCGGGGCGGCGGACCAGGCGCCGACGGCCCTCCGCCGGGTGGCGGAGGCGGGCGAACCGTATCGCGTGGACGATCCCGCCCCGTAGGCCGTCCGCCGCTCGGCGCCAGCGGGCGACCCTCCCGGTTATGCGGGGGGAGCCGTCGCCACCGCGCACGGCGGCGAGTCGGGGCAGTAGACCTCCGTGTCGAAGTCGATCGTCCGCCAGGTGGTGTGGCGGCGCCGGAACGCCAGCAGATCGCGCCGCAACCGCCAGAGCCGCGCGAACGCCGCGCCGACATCGCGCGCCGCCTCCCGGTCGCCCTTGAGGCGCTGCAAGGGGATCATCGTCAGGTCGTTGGCGAGCGCCACCGCGACGACGACCGCGAGTTGCCGGGGTGGGAGGTGGCGGAGGGCGTTGATGTAGCGCTCGGCGAGCAGGTTGACGCGCAGCCGCCCGCGCTTGTCGCGCAGGTGCAGCGCCGAGGCGTAGGACCGGACGTGGCTGGCCACGACCGCGCGGGCGAACATCGTGCGCCAGCGCAGCGCCCAGGTTTTGAAGGCGAAATCGACATCCTCGCCGTAGGTGTCGAAGGCCGGGTCGAACGGGCCGACGCCGAAGCGCGCCCGCAGGTCCTCGACCGTCGCGCGCCGGATGATCGGGCAGGCCCCGTTCGCCTTGAACGACACGCGCCACTCGTCGCCATGCTCCTCCACCGAGCGCACCCGCAGGAAGACGCGGGTCAGCCCGACCACCGCGCCGTCGAGTGGCAGCGGGCACGGCGGGTCCCAGGCCCAGAACCGCCCGTCCCCCTCCTCGCCGACCCGCAGGACGTACGGGCCGATTACGCCGACGTCCGGGTGCGCCGCGAAGCGGGCGACCGCCTCGGCGGCAAAGGCCGGGTGCAGGACGACGTCGGCGTTCATCGGCACGACGTAGTCGCCGCGCGACACCTGGTAGCCGACGTTCATCCCACGCGCGAAGCCGAGGTTGCGGGGCAGGCGCACGACCGTCGCCACCGGCTCGCACTCGGCCAGGATCGCGTCGGTCCCGTCGGTCGAGGCGTTGTCGACGATGATCAGCTCGACCGCCGGGTGCTCTTGCTCGAGCACCGAGGCGACGGCGCGCGGCAGCAGGTGCTTCGCGTTCCAACTGAGGATGATCACCGAGACGAGGGTCGGGTCCGCCCCCACTCCCCCGCGCGCGTCCCGTCGCGCGGCGACCAGCCCACCCCGTTCTCCAGCCATGCGCCTCCGCCCTCTATGCGCCCCCGGCGGCGCTGGTCCCCAGCGTGCCGCGTGGCGGTCGCGGCCTACGGCGCCACCACCAACGGCCGCCGCTCCAGCGCCAGCCGCTCCAGCAGCGCGACCGCATACTCCGGGCCGGGCAGTGCTCGCATCTCATCCCGCAGCCGCGCGGCGTTCCGCCGGTAGCCGGGGGTGTGGAGCACCTCGCGGACGGCCTCGCGGATCGCCCCCGGGGTGCGCCGGTCCGGCGCGACGACGCGCCCCACCCCGAGATCGGCGCAGCGCCGGGCGTTGTCCGGCTGGTCGGCGGCGATCGGGATCACCACCAGTGGCAGGCCGTGATCGAGCGCGGCCCGCACCGTGCCGGAGCCGCCGTGGGTGACGACGAGGTCGCAGTGCGGGAAGAGCAGGTTCTGCGGGAGATACCGTTCAATGTGGACGTGCGGCGACTGGGGGCCGAAGTCGGCGGGGTCCTGGTTGGGGCCGACCGTGACGATCAGAGTGGCCGGCTCGTCGCGCAGCCCGGCCAGGATCGCCGGGAAGATGCCGGGGGTGCGGTTGTAGGCGGTGCCGAGGGTGGCGTAGACGACCGGCCGCGCCGGCAGGTCCGCGACCCAACCCGGCAGCGCGTCGCCGGGGCGGTCGATGTCGTAGCCGACGTGCCGGATGTGGTGGGCGGTCGGCGGCAAGGGGGCGGCGGGGTCCGCGAAGCGCGGGGGGAACGGGAGCAGCAGCAGGTAACGATAGAGCATGGCGCGATCCCGATCGGGCGGCAGGTCGGCGGCGGCGCGCAGGCGGTCGAGCGGCGCGGCGAGCGGCCCGTCGAGGCGGTCGCCGCGCCAGGCCGAGACCTGCACGGTCGCGTGGGGCAGGCCGAGCGCCTCGGCCGCCACGCAGCCGGCGAACTCGGCCTGCTCGCGCACGATCACGTCCGGGCGCCACTCGCGCACGACCGCCAGCAGTTCCGGCAGGTTGCGCCCGGCCCTGGGGATGAACAGGGTGACCATCACCGCGGCGGCCTGCTCCGGCTCCGCCGCCCGGGCCGGTTGCCCCTGTCGAGACCGGGACTGCTCGGCCCACTCGTCGTCGCCGATCGGGAAGCAGCGGAAGCCGTGCCTCGCGATGATCGCGCAGAAGATCGGACTCGTCACGAACGCCACCTCATGCCCCGCCGCCACCAGCGCCTGGGCGAGCGGGGCCAAGGGGCGCCAGTGCCCGGAGCCGTAGTTGGTTGTGAACAACACGCGCACGGCCGGTCCTTCCCGCGTCCGTCGCCGGAGCGCGCGCCCGCGCCCAAGCCAGGGCGCGCATCACGACACCGCGGCCGGCGCGCTATGCCGACAGCCGCAGATACTGGGGCGCGTTGATGCGGTCGAGGGCGAACTTCACCGGGCGCGGCGCCCAGCCCTTGCTCGGATCGGTGGTGATCCGCGGGTTGACGA
>JAUJMV010000013.1:72107-82600 GCA_030446685.1 Thermomicrobiales bacterium
ACCGGGCGCGGCGCCCAGCCCTTGCTCGGATCGGTGGTGATCCGCGGGTTGACGAGGCGCACGCGCCGCCCCCTCGTCTGCAGCTCGCACGACCCCGCCGCGAGAACGTTCTTCACCCAGTCGCTCTCCGGTCCGTAGGTGAGCGCGATGATGTACCCGCCGTCGGTGCCAAAGGCGTTGACGGGGGTGCGGTACGCGCGGCCGGACTTGCGACCGATGTGGCTCACGATCGCGAATCCCGGCAGATAGCCGGCTACCCGCAGGGCCAACCGGTTGGTGAACTGCCGGTTGAAGCGCGCTACACTTCTCGGTAGGGGCAACGGCCTTCCTCCTTGTCGAGTGCGTCGTGGACCTCAAGAACGGAGGCTGCTGGCCTGCTCGAGCGCCGAGCGGGCAAAGGCGATACAGGGTCACCCGACCACCTTCCCCAGCGACCGGCCTACGAAATCTTCAGGCCTACGCGAAGTCGCGCGCCGCTGCACACCTCCTCGGGGAGGAGTATACCCGCGGACTGGGAGGCACTCGTAACACCGAACGCCCGCTAGAGCGGCGCGTCCGGGATCGCGACCCCGCCGTGCCGCCGCGCTAGGTCGCACAGCTCCCCGACCAGCCCCCCGAGTTCCCCGGCGAGCGCGGGATCGTCCGCCGGGAGACGCGCCACGCGCGCCCACCGGGCCTCGCAGTCGATGGGGCGGCGGGGGCAGCGGGCCGCGTGCGCCAGCAGCCGCTTCTCGCCGGGATGGTATTGGCGGTTGAAGGCGAACAGCAGGTCGAAGAAGACCATCTGGAGCGTGTAGCGGCGGTGCTGGGCGAAGAGCAGATCGCCGCGGCCCTGAGCCACCCGTAGCTGTTTGAGATAGACCGCGAGGAGCGCGGGCTGGCGGCGCAGCAGGGCCGCGCGCGTCGCCTCCGGGTACGCGCGGTTCAGGCGCTCCTGCACAGCGCCGAGCAGGCCCGCCGGGTCGTGGAGCGCGCGGCCACGCGCGACGTTGTAGAGCCGGGCGGTGGTGAACCCCTCGCCAGTCAGGCCCCTGCGGTAGGCCCACTCGACCTCGGCCGGCACGTCGCCCCACGCGACGTAGACCAACTCGACCGGGCGCCCGCCCACCGCGAACCAGTCCTCGAGCCCCCAACTGGTCACGCCGACGCGGAGACTGCCGGCGTCCGCGATTGCCGCGAGGCGCGCGGCCCGCTCATCGGGCGACGCCAGTGGCCGTCTCGCGCGCGCTGGTCCGCCCGCCGCCCCGGTAGTCGCGGACGCCGTACTTGGCGTCGTAGGTGTAGTCGGCGTGGCTCGGGCGGTACTTCTCCCGCACCTCGTCGTAGTCGCGGGAGCGCTGGTCCTCGTTCGGGATCAGCAGCGAGATCGGCGTCCCGAGCGTGCGCCCCTCGAAGACGCCGCTGAGGATGCGGACGGTGTCGGACTCCTTGCGCTGGGTGACGAGCGCGCTCTGCCCCGGCGCGCGGCGGTCCAACTCCGGCTGGATGTCCGCCTCCGACAGCGCCAGCAGCGGCGGGCAGCCATCCACCACCGCCCCGATCGCCCCGCCGTGCGACTCCCCCCAGGTCGTCACGCGGAAGAGCCGGCCGAAGCTGTTGCCCACGTTCCCCCTTCGGGGGTTGAAGGTTGAAGGTTCAAGGTTGAAAGTTGCTCGGACCCGTACGACTGCCGGACAACCGGAGCACGAGCCCTGGGCAGACTTTCAACCTTCAACCTTCAACCTTCAACCCCGTCATCGAGCCACACCCCGTAAATCAAGTAGTCGCTGCCGGTCGTGCGGCGGAAGCCGTACCGCTCGTAGAGGTGCTGCGAGCGGATGTTGTCGGCCTGGGTGCTGAGGCCGACCCGCCGCGCGCCCTGCTCGGCCAGACGGCCGACGGCGAAGTTGAGCGCCTCCAGGCCGTAGCCCGCGCCCTGGCGGTCGGGGATCACCGCGATGCGGTCGAGGTGGCCCCAGCCGCGGTAGGAGGTGACGCCGACGTAGGCGACCGGCGTCCCGTCCGGCTCCGATCCGAGGAAGATCTCGACGCCGTAGAGCGCCGCGTAGGAGGCGAACTCGGCTGCGCTGTTCCACCAGAGCCAGGGGAAGGCGGCGTGGTCGACCGCGAGGAGATCGTCGAGCGTCTCCGGCGTGACCGGGGTGAAGCGCAGCGTCGCGGGGGGCGGGATCGGCCTCGGCAGGCGCGGCAGCTCGTAGACGACGATGTTCTGCAGCAGATCGAAGCCGATCTGCGCGTAGAAACTCTCGCGCCGCCCCTCGTGCTGGTCGAGCATCACCGCCAGCCGCAGGCCGCGCTCGCGGCAGCCGCGCGTGAAGGCGTCGACCAGCGCGGTGGTGTGGATGCGCCCGGTCAGTTCCTGGATCACCGCGATCTCGGCGCGATGCCGCCAGGGGCCGCCGATCAGGTACTCGCCGTTGGCCGGCACCCACCAGGCGAGGCCGGGGTGGGCGCGCAGGTGGACTTCGAGGTCGCGCGCGGTGAAGCTGCTGCTCCAACCGAGGCGCAGCAGATCGACATCCCCCGAGCGCAGCGGCACCGGCGTCGTGCCGGACGCTTCCTGTGGCGCGCGCCCGAAGCTCGTGATGTTCACCACCGGTCTCCCGTCCGGGTCGAGGACCAAGGGCCGAGGAGCGCGGGGCGCGCGGCCAGCGCGCGGCCAGAGAACCCGGCGCCGACTCGCTGTGAGCGCGTGCTCTGGGGCCGGTAGCGGCTCATCTTTCGCCCCCTCTCCTCGGCCGTGGCGATCACGCCGGCCGCTTCGGTTATGCGGGTCAGGTCGGCTATGAACGCAGATTGTAGCAGAGCGCATCGCGCGCGAACCACCTGGCGATCGAGGCGGCAGCGGGGCCGGGCGTTCCTGGCGTCGGGGGGAGCAAGCGCGGGGCTGGGATGCCGGAGGCGGGATTCGAACCCGCAAGAGCTTGCGCTCAACGGTTTTTGAGACCGCCGTGTCTGCCGTTCCACCACTCCGGCGCGGCGAGCGCCACGATTGAGTATAGGCAGGCGCGCGGGCAGCGTCAAGCGAACGCGGAAGGTCGAACGCGGAACGCGGAGCAAGAGGCTGCTGCGATCGCACGCCCCTTGCTCCGCGTTCCGCCGGCCGCCTATTTCGCGTTCCCCGTTCCGCGTTCCGCGTTCGCCAGGGCTTCCTGCATCAGGGCGGCGATCTGGGCGGGGCTGTTCGCCATGCGGGCGCCGGCGGCGCTCAGCGCGGCGATCTTCTCGGCGGCGGTGCCGGTGCCGCCGGAGATGATCGCCCCGGCGTGCCCCATCCGCTTGCCGGGCGGGGCCGTCTGCCCGGCGATGAAGCCGACGACCGGCTTGGTGACGTGCTCGCGGATGAAGGCGGCAGCGGTCTCCTCGTCGCTACCCCCGATCTCGCCGATCAGGACGATGCCGTGCGTGTCCGGGTCGTCCTGGAAGAGCCGCAGCACGTCGACGAACGAGGTGCCGATGATCGGGTCGCCGCCGATCCCGACCGCGGTCGACTGCCCCAGCCCCTGCTGGCTGATCGCGTGGACCGCCTCGTAGGTCAGCGTGCCGCTGCGCGAGACGATGCCGACGTGGCCCGGCTGGTGGATGAAGCCCGGCATGATCCCGACCTTGGCCTGGCCGGGGGTGATCACGCCGGGGCAGTTCGGCCCGATCAGCCGGCTGCCGCTGTCCTGGACCCGCGCGTAGGTCTTGACCATGTCGAGCACCGGGATGTGCTCGGAGATGCAGATGATCAGCGGGACCCCCGCGTCGGCCGCCTCCAGGATCGCGTCGGTCGCGTTGAGGCGCGCGGGGACGGTGATGAAGCTGACGTTCGGCACCGTCGCCTCCACCGCCTGCCGGACGGTGTTGAAGACCGGCACGCCATGCACCTCCTGGCCGCCCTTGCCCGGCGTCACCCCGGCGACGACGGTGGTGCCGTAGTCGAGCATCTGCCGCGTGTGGAACGAGCCGTCGCGCCCGGTGATCCCCTGCACCAGGACGCGCGTGTTGCTGTCGACGAGTATTGCCAACTTCTCCCCCCGTCTGACGTGGGTCGCGGGGCGCGGGGGGTGGCCGGTTCGGTGCCGCGCGGGAGCCCGACAACCAACCGCCCCCCACCAGCGGCCCGCGGCCACCCCCCCGCCGACGCCGGGCCGCCCCGCCGCCGGGGCCGGTTCGGCCAAGACCCCGGTCATGGCTGCGCGGGTGGTGTGGCTGGTGGGTCGCGGGCTGGTCACCCCCGACCAGGTACTGGGCCTCACCTTCACCCGCAAGGCCGCCGCCGAGCTCACCTCCCGGGTCCGAGTGGCCCTGGGGCGGTTGGCAGACGACGCGGGGGTGGACCCGGGCCGGGCCGGTGAACCGACGATCAGCACCTACCACGCCTACGCCGGGGGCCTGGTCGCCGAGCACGGGCTGCGGCTGGGACTCGAGCCGGACCTGCGCCTGGTCACCGACGCATCGCGGTTCCAGCGGGCGGCCCGCGTCGTGGCCACCCACCCGGCGTCGGTGGCCGCGCTCAGCACCCACCTGCCGACCGTGGTCGAAGACCTGGTCGCGTTGGACGCACAGATGTCGGACCACCTCGTGGAGCCCGACGACGTCCGAGCGGTGCACGAGCGGCTGCGCGCCGAAGTGGCCCCGCTGGCCCCCAACCCCCGCATCCGCGCGGCGCTCGCAGCGGCCGCGAGGCGCGACGAGCTGCTGGACCTCGTCGAGCGCTACCGCGAGGCCAAGACCCGCGACGGCGTGTGCGACTTCGCCGACCAGATGGCCTGGGCGGCTCGGCTCGCGACCCGGTGCACCGCCGCGGGGGAGTCCGCCAGGGACCGGTTCTCGGTGGTGCTGCTCGACGAGTACCAGGACACCTCGGTCGCCCAGCGCCTGATGCTGCAGGGGCTCTTCTCGGGGCGGGCGCCGCAGCACGGCCGAGGCCACCCGGTCACGGCGGTCGGCGACCCCTGCCAGGCCATCTACGGCTGGCGCGGCGCCAGCGTCGACAACATCGACGCCTTTCCTGCCCACTTCCCGGCCGCCGACGGGTCCCCGGCTCCGGTCCACGCGCTGTCGGTCAACCGCCGCTGCGGCGCCGACGTGCTCGCCGCAGCCTACGAAACCGCTGCGCCCCGCGACGCGGCGACTACCTTCTCGGCCGCCTCGTCGAGCGTCTCGGCGGTGATCAGGTTAGAGGCCCGGATTCCCGCAGGATGCGCGCCCTCCTCCTGGTTGGTGCCGAGCAGGCGCAATGACCAGGAAGCGGCACCGTGACGTCGATCTGGCCGAGGCCGTCGACGATGCCCTGCGCGATCACGTCGCCGCGCGATACCGCCGAAGATGTTGAAGAGGATCGCCTTGACGTGCGGGTCGGTGAGGATCAGGCGCAGGCCGAGGACCTGCGCGGCGGTCGCCCCGCCGCCGACGTCGAGGAAGTTGGCCGGGGCGCCGCCCGCGTTCTTGATCGCGTCCATCGTCGCCATCGAGAGGCCCGCGCTGTTGACCATGCAGCCGATGTCGCCATCGAGCTTGACGAAGGCGAGGCCGGCGGCCCGCGCCTCCATCTCGGTCGCATTCTCCTCGTCCGGGTCGCGCAGGTTCTCCACGCCGGGGTGGCGCGCGAGCGCGCTGTCGTCGAGGACCATCTTCGAGTCGAGCGCCAGCCAGCGGCCGTCGTCCGTCTGGATCAGCGGGTTGATCTCGGCCAACGAACCGTCCTCGCCGACGAAGGCGCGGTAGAGCCCCTTGACGATCGCCACGAAGTCGTTGACCTGCGTCGCCTCCAGCCCCAGCCCGAAGGCCAACTCGCGCGCCTCGTAATCCTGCAGGCCGAGCAGCGGGTCCGCCTCGACCTTGATAATCTCCGGCGCCTCGCGCGCGACCTCCTCGATCTCGACGCCCCCCTCCGCGCTGCCCATCAGGGTGACGCCGCGCTGGTCGCGGTCGAGGATCGCGCCGAGGTAGTACTCCCTGGCGATCGCGACGCCCAGCGCCACCAGCACCTGGTGGGTGGCCGCGGATATCCATCCCGAGGATCTGCGGTCGTGGATATCCATCCCGAGGATCTGCCCCGCCAGCCGCTCGGCCTCCTCGGGTGACTTGGCGAGCCGGATGCCGCCGGCCTTGCCCCGCCCGCCGCTGTGGACCTGCGCCTTGATCACGACCGCGCCGCTCCCCGCGTCCAGGAAGAAGCGCGTGCTCGGCGGTCTCGGCGGCGGTGCGCGCGACCTGCCTCCAGGCTGATCGGCAGGCCGTACTTGGCGAAGAGCTCGGCCGCCTGGTACTCGTGGATGTTCACCCCCACCCCGATTGCGGATTGTCGATTGTCTATTGCGGATTGGGCGCGCGGCGACTCGCCCCCGAACCCGCGCCCGTTGCGGGGGAATGATAGCAGAAAGGCCGAACGGGGCGGCGGGGGCCGCAGGCCGTGGGGCGTGGGCCATAGGTCGTAAGGCGTCGTGCCAGGGCAACGCGTAGGGCGTATTGTATACGCACAATCCGGGGCCAGCCCAGGCACATGCCGTATGCCCTTACGCATTACCGTATCTGCTCACGGCCCACGGCTTACGCCCCATGGCCCACCCCCACGCCGTCAGGCGAGGCGGCGCAGCAGGCGCGGTGGCAGGAGCCAGCGCAGGTCGCCGGTGGCGGCGGCCGGCGGGTCGGGCGTGGTGATGCGGCAGAGGCCGGCCGTGCGCAGCCAGATCGGCGTGTCCGCCCGGCCCCAGACGAGCCAGCCCGCCAGCTCGCCCAGGTCCGGCATGTGGCCGACCAGCAGGACGCGCCGCGCCCCGCCACCGATCGCGGCGAGCACCGCCTCCTGCCGCCTGCCCGGCCCTTCCTCACTGGGCGTGACCGGATCGCCCGGATCGTAGGGCCAGAGTGGGCCGTCCACCGTGCCGCCGGGCGCGAGGGCCGCGCAACGCTCGGGGTCGCGCCGGGGCTTCAGGACGCCCGCGGCGATCGCGGCGGTCTGCTCGGCGCGCACCAGCGGGCTGGTCAGCAGCAGATCGATCTCGACGCCGAGCGCGACCAGCGCCTCCGCCGCGCGGCGGGTTTCCGTCTGCCCGGTGTCGGTCAGTGGCCGGTCCTCGTCGCGCGCGTAGCCGCCGGTCTCCCGGTCGGCCGCGTCACCGTGCCGCAGCAGATAAAGGTCCATCGGGCGGTCACCTCCCAGCGGCGAGCGGTCAGGCATGAAGGTGAACCAGTCGGGCTGCACCCTAGCATGCCGTTAGTTCCCGATCTGGAGGGAGCAATAGCGTCCCAGGCGCGGGACTCCCCCCAGCATTAAGGAGCGGAGGATACACCCGTCACCACGTCGTGCCAGAGCGCGTTGAAGCGGTCGCCGTCCACCGCGGTGACGACCGGCAGCGGACGCCCGGCCGGGTCCTCCTCCGTGCGCAGCCAGCCGTCGCGGGGGGCCGGGCGCAACGGTATTTCCTCGATCGTCACGCCGTCCCAGCCGAGCGCGACGGCGCAGGCGAGCGGGTCGTGCTGGAAGTTGATCGTGTCGTCGGGCAGGCCGGCGTGGGCACGGCCGTGGGTCGCCTCGTTGTCCCAGGCGCGGGCGTGCGCCGCGGCCTGCCGCGCCAGCAGCGCGCCGAGCGGGCCGGCGGCGGTCAGCGCGGGCAGATAGGCCCGGCGCAGGGCGGTCTGGACGGTGACCTCCAGCGGGAGCAGCGTCGGGCGGTGGCGTTCGAGCACCCACTGGGCCGAGATCGGGTCGAACTGGACGTTGAAGTCCATCTCCGCGCCCCACTGGGGGAACCCGGCCGGGACCGGCCGGACGTGGCCGCCCATCAGGAAGAGCGGCGCCCGACCGAGCAGGCCGGGATGGGCCTCATCGAAGAGCGCCAGGTTGGTGTACGGCCCGATCGCGACAACCCGCGCCCCCGCGGCGATGCTCCGCCGCAGGAGGGCGAACGCCCCCTCTAACGGCCCCGGCGCGGGCGCGACCGGCTCGGGCCAGTACTCCGCCTCGTCCGGGAAGGCGACCGGCCAGCGGAACCGACCCGGCGCATCGGCCGCCCCCGCCCCCGCCGCCACCGGGATCGCCTCCCGGCCCGCCAGCCGCAGGGCGTGGCGCACCCACCCCGCGCGCCGCCCGCCCGCCTCGGCGCAGGTGGTGATGCCGGTGATCTCCACCCCCGGCCAGCGGAGCAGCAGCGCCAGGGCGCAGAGATCGTCGGGGTCGCCGCCGAGATCAGTGTCGAGGTGGACCCGGATCACCGGCACGCCCCCACCCCGTTACAACACGGCCAGGAGTTGCCGGAGATCACCGATGCGTTCATCGGGCACTCCTCCATCGGGAGGCCGCTCGGCGGCCGCGCGGTCGAGCCAGATGGCGCGGATGCCGGCGTTCCGCGCCCCGGCGATGTCGCGTTCGAGGCTATCGCCCACCATCACCGCTTCCGCCGGATCGGCCCCCAGGGCATTGAGCGCCAGGGTGAACGGGGCCGGGTCCGGCTTCCCCGCCCCGACCTCGCCGGAGACGATCACCGCGTCGAAGTACGGGCCGAGCCCGGCCCCGCTCAGCTTCGCGCGCTGGAGATCGGGCGCGCCGTTGGTCACGAGGGCCAGCCGGTGGGTGTGCGTCAGCGCGCCGAGGACAGGCTCGACGTCCGGGAAGACCAGGTGCCGCGCGCCCCGCTCGGCAATGAACGTCGCCGCCAACTCCTCCGCGAAGGCCACATCGTCTATGCCGTGGTCGGCCAGTGCCCGAGACCAGGCCCCCCGCCGGTAGACCGGCGCCCACGCGCGGAGGATCGTGAGCCGGGGATCGTCGCCGGTGAAGCGGGCGCGCAGCCCCTCGCTGGAGCTGATCCCGACGTCGCGGCAGTACCCGATGGTCGGCGCAGCCTGCCAGAGGCGGCGCGCTTGCCACCGCACCGCCCGCGCCAGGGCCGGCGGATCGAGGCCGTAACGCGACAGGGCACAGCTACAGGTCGCCAGGAAGGCCGCCTCCGTCGCGGCGTCATCCGCGATCAGCGTGTCGTCAAGGTCGAACAGCACCGCTCTGGTCGTCCCCATGGCGGTCACGCCCCTTCCGGCAGGGCGGGGGAGCCGCCGACGGAGTCCCCCCTCCCCGGTAATTGAAGGGGGCGGGAAGCACCGCCTCCCGCCCCGCCATAACCGCACTGAGGACCGACGACCGACGACTAATCGAGGTACCCCCGCAGCTTGCGGCTGTACGACGGGTGGCGCAGCTTGCGGATCGCCTTCGCCTCGATCTGGCGGATGCGCTCGCGGGTGATGCCGAACTCGCGCCCGACCTCCTCCAGCGTGCGGAAGCGCCCGTCGTCCAGGCCGTAGCGCAACTGGATGATCCGCCGCTCGCGCTCGTTCAGCCGGTCGAGCGCGTCGCCGATTTGACTCTTGAGGAGCTGCTGCGAGGCGAGATCGAGCGGGGCCGGCATCGTGTCGTCCTCGATGAAATCGCCGAGGAAGGCGTCGCCGTCCTGGCCGACCGGCGCCTCCAGGGAGACCGGGTGGCGCGAGACGTCGAGCACCTGGCGCACCTTGTCGTCGCCGATGTCGAGCGCGCGGGCGATCTCCTCGTAGGTCGGCTCGCGCTCCAGGATCTGCTGCAGGCGGTGCGCGGTCTTCTTGACGCGGTTAATCGTCTCGCCGACGTGGACCGGCAGGCGGATCGTGCGGCTCTGGTCGGAGATCGCGCGGGTAATCGCCTGGCGGATCCACCAGGTGGCGTAGGTGCTGAACTTGAAGCCGCGGCTGTAGTCGAACTTGTCGGTCGCCTTCATCAGGCCGATGTTCCCCTCCTGGATCAGGTCCAGGAAGGAGAGACCGCGCCCGACGTACTTCTTCGCCACGCTGACGACAAGGCGCAGATTGGCCTGGATCAGGTGCGCGCGCGCCCGTTCGCCGTCCTCCGCGTCCGCCAGGAATTCGAGGCGCTCCTCCTCGCCGGCGTAGCCGCAACAGGCGAGGCGGCGGGCGGCGATCTTGCCGCGCTCCATGCGCCGGGCCAGCCAGACCTCCTGGTCCATCGTCAGCAGGTCGGTCTCCCCGATCTCCTGCAGATAGAGGCGCACCGAGTCGTTGACGCCCGCCGACGGGTCCTCGATCGACAGCGGCGGGGCCGCCGCGGCCTCGGCGCCGTGGCGTCGCGTGGCGGGGGCGTGCTGACGGATAGTCTGGCTGGCTGGGGCCGGGGGCGGCGTAGTGCGGGCGGCGGCGACTGGGGCGGGGGGGTGGGCAGGCGACTGATCGACGACTTCGATGCCGAGTTCGAGGAGCGACGAGTAGAACTCGTCGAGCCCGTTCACATCGGCCTCGGGCTGTGGGAAGGCCGCCATGATCTCGGCCGAGAGGAGAAAGCCCTGGTCCTTACCCTTAGCGATCAGGCTAGCACTCATACGCGCACATCACCCACATTCTTTCTAGCCACGAACCCCACTGACCGGCCCGGCGGCGTCGCACGGGGGCCGATCCTCCGACGATCCCCGATTCGCTCGCGGTCCTCCACCTCCCTGCTGTTCGACTGGCCACGCGGCCGCGCC
>JAUJMV010000013.1:82700-90715 GCA_030446685.1 Thermomicrobiales bacterium
CCACCGCGGCCTGTCGCTGCCGGTTGTCGCTTCGGACCCTGCGCCGGGGAGACGCCGGTGACGCCCCCACACCACCCGCGGCCATTCTTCATCGCTATAGTAAACTATAATAGAGGATATATTGCGCGTTGACAAGGGGAGTCGGCGCGGGAATACGCGCGATCTTTCGCTTATGTGCATATGCGCCCTCCCGCCAGGCGCGCGCCACCGCCCCCAGTCAGCGGCCCGCGGCGCCGGGACCGCATCGCCAGCACCCAGCCGCACCAGCACAGCCCGAGCAGCGGCCCGGCGAACGTCAGGAAATAGTGTTCCAGCCAGAGGTTGGGGGCCACGACCGCCACATCGCGCCACTGGTCGCGCAGGAGCGCCAGCGCCCGATCCGGCGGGCGCTCAGCGGCGGCGTGGCCGAACATGCTCAGCAAGCTGAGGTAGGAGCGCGCCAGCCCCCACAGCCCCACCACGGCGAGGAGCAGGGCCGCCAGGCCGCGCCAGACCGGGTGCCGGAGCCGCGCGACCGCCTCCAGCCAGATCGCCAGCGGGGCGTACAGCACCGGCACGATCGCCAGCAAGTAGCGGGTGTCGCGGCTGCCGCCGCCGTAGTAGGTGCGGTGCAGCGCGGTGGGGAGCAGGATCGTCAGCGCCACCGCTGCCAGGAGGGCCGCGCGCGCCGGCGCCCGCCGGGCCAGCAGCGCCAGGCCCCACAGCGCCAGCGCGAACGCCGGCGTGACCACCAGCAGGCCGGAGGGGCCGAACAGCAGCCAGCGCAGCCCGACCCAGGGCGGCGTGACGTAGGTGGTGGCGAGCTGGCGCGACCAGGCGAAGTAGTACTGGTAGGTGTACGAGGTCCGCCAGGGGCGGTCGAAGACCGCCCAGTGGTAGCCCAGCAGCAGCACCACCGGCGCCGCCCAGCCCGCGGCGAAGGCGAGCAGGTCCCGGCTGGTGAGGCTGCCCGGCCCGCCGCGCCGCCAGCGCCAGAGGAGATAGCCCCCGACCGGCCCGAGCAGCAGCAGGTTCGGATACTCGACGGTCGCGCCGTACCCGAGCGCGACGCCGCCGGCCGCCAGCGCCCAGCGCCGCCAGCGGGGGGGCGCCGCCCGGCCCGGGCCCTCCGCCAGCAGGAGGAGCGCCAGGGCCGCCGTCACCATGGCGGCGGCGGCGATGTGCGAGTAGAGCAGGGTGGCGTACTTCAGGAGCAGCGTCGTCAGCCCGCCCCCCGCCGCGGTGACGAGCGCCGCCCCCTGACCGCCGCCGAGGGCGCGCGCCAGTGCGTAGAGCGCCGCCACGGTCAGCGCGCCGAGCAGCGGCGGCAGCATCATCGTGTAGAGCTTCGGGAAGTCGAGGTCGAGCCGGCCGGAGATCCGGTCGACGAACTGGCCGGCCCGGTAGAACGGCGCCGCCAGGACCGCCGTGCCGGGCGGGCGATCGGAGTAGAAGTGCCCGTCATAGAAGCTGACATCGCGGTAGTCGGCCGGGGTCGGGGTGCCGCGTCGCGGCTGGATCGCGGTGTAGTTGACGTAGGGATCGATGCGCGCGGTCCCGTCGTCCACCAGCGCCCTGGTCAGCGCGTAGTGGCTGCCGTCGTTGGTGCTGATGATGCCCTCCCGCGCCGCCAGCGCGAAGTAGAGCGCCGCCAGCAGCAGCAGGGCCGCGGCGACCGCCAGCCCGCGGGCCGGCTTGCGCACGGCCGCCGGCGAGACGGCGGTGGGGCGACGGGTGCGCGCGGGTCGGGCGAGTCGGGCGTTCATGCGGGGTAGTATAGCGCACCCGCGCCGGCCGTCGATGGCCGTACACCCTCGGCGAATGGTATACTGACAGCCAAAATCGCGGCCACGCCTGTACAGCCAGGGGACAGCGCGGCGCACGAGGAAGGTGCCGGGCGGACACGACGGGTTCGCCAGCCGGCAGGCGAAGGAAGGGACGGGATGGCCGGACATTCGAAGTGGGCGCAGATCAAGCGGCAGAAGGGCGCGACGGACGCCAAGCGCGGGCAGGTGTTCACCAAGCTGGCCCGCGAGATTACCGTCGCCGCGCGGCTCGGCGGCCCCGACCCCGACGCGAATTCCCGGCTGCGCATCGCGATCCAGAAGGCCCGCGCCGAGAACATGCCGAACGACAACATCAAGCGGGCCATCGAGCGCGCCTCGGGGGAGGGCGGCGCCGACACCTACGACGAGATCTACTACGAGGGCTTCGGGCCGGGCGGCGCGGCGGTGATGGTCAAGGCGCTGACCGACAACCGCAACCGCACCGTCGGTGAGGTCCGCTCGGTCTTCACCCGCGCTGGCGGCAGCCTCGGCGAGACCGGCTCGGTCAACTACCTCTTCGACCAGCTCGGCCTGATCACCGTCAAGGCCGCGGGCGCCGACCCGGACGAGCTGGCGCTGCTGGCGATCGACGCCGGGGCGCAGGACATCAAGACCGAGGACGGCGCCGTCGAGGTCTACACCGCGCCGACCGACCTGAAGCTGGTCCAGGACGCGCTGGCCGGGCAGGGCGTCGAGATCGAGGACGCCGCGATCACGATGCAGCCGAAGACGACGCTCGACCTCGACGAGGCGGAGACCCTCAAGAACCTGCGCCTGCTGGAGCGCCTCGAAGACCTCGACGACGTGCAGGAGGTCTACAGCAACCTGGAGGTCTCCGACGCCGTGCTGGCCCAGGTGTGACGAATGCGGAGTGCGGAGTGCGGATTGCGGAATAGGGTTCCGGGGCGGTGGCGCAGCCGCTGTTTCTCAGCGTTGCCGCGCCACAGTCACCCTCTTGCCATCAAGGCCATTCGTACTTCCGTACTCCGCAATCCGCAATCCGGTGATTACGCTCGGCGTCGACCCCGGCACCGCCATCCTCGGCTACGGCGTCGTCGCTGGGACCGATGAGCCGGTCGGCGTCGCTTACGGTGTCCTGCGCACCCCGAGCGACGCGCCGATGCCGGCCCGGCTCAGGACCCTCTACGAGGGGATCGGCGCGCTGATCGCCCAGCACCGGCCGGATGTGCTGGCGGTCGAGAGCCTGCTCTTCGGGCGCAACGTGACGACGGCGATCGCGGTGGGCCAGGCGCGCGGCGTGGTGCTGCTGGCGGCGGCGCAGGCGGGCATCCCGGTGGCCGAGTACAAGCCCGCGCAGGTCAAGGACGCGGTCGTCGGCTACGGTAAGGCGACCAAGCCGCAGATGCAGGAGATGGTCCGCCTGCTGCTCGGCCTGCCCACCGTCCCCCAGCCCGACGACGCCGCCGACGCCCTCGCCGTCGCCATCTGCCACGTCCACTCCGCCCGCTTCGCCACCCGCCTGCCGCGGTAGACGAGGGTCCTGCCGCGGCGGTGTGATTGCTTCCGGGATGTCGAGAGGAGGCGGGTAGCGTGGCCGCGAAGGGGGCGAAGGCGTCGCGCGAGCGGCTGGACGAGGCGCTGGTGGCGCGCGGGCTGGCCGAGACGCGCAGCCAAGCGCGCGCGCTGATCATGGCCGGCGTGGTGCGCGTGGATGGGCGGGTCCTCGACAAGCCGGGCATGCCCGCCCCGGAGGGCGCGCTCGAGGTCGCCGGGGGCGGCGGCCGCTTCGTCTCGCGCGGCGGCGAGAAGCTGGCGCACGCGCTGGACCGGTTCGGCATCGATCCGGCCGAGCTCGTCTGCGCCGACCTCGGGGCCAGCACCGGCGGCTTCACCGACTGCCTGCTGCAAGGGGGCGCGGCGCGCGTCTACGCGGTCGACGTTGGGTACGGCCAGCTCCACTGGAAGCTGCGCCAGGACCCGCGCGTCGTGCCGATCGAGCGCACCAACGCGCGCCACCTGGAAGGGCTGCCCGAGCCGGTCGCGATCGTCGTCGCCGACCTCTCGTTCATCTCCCTGGCGCTGATCCTGCCGGTCATCCGCCGCCTGCTCGCGCCCGAGGGCCGGGCGGTGACGCTGGTCAAGCCGCAGTTCGAGGCCGGGCGGGACGCGGTCGGCAAGGGCGGCGTGGTGCGCGACCCGGCGGTCCACCGCGCGGTCCTGCGCCGCTTCGTCGAGGACGCCCGGCGCGCGGGCTTCGCCGTCCGCGGCCTCACGCCATCGCCGCTGCGCGGCCCCGCCGGCAACGTCGAGTTCCTGGCCTACCTGGCCCTGGCCGAATCGGGCGCGGCGGACCAGCCCGAGTCCGAAACCGAACGGCTGGTGGATGGGGCGATGGACGCGCTCCCGGCGTGACAACGTCCCACACCAACCGTCCACGACACTGGCGGGTACGGACGATCAGCGGTCGCTGCCCGTCCGTCCGGGCGCGGCACTCGACCGGGGGGCATGGTCAGGCACATCCCGCCCGCTTACAATTGGGAGCCGTGCCGTGCGACACGGCCGGGAGCCCATCGTCTACGCCATGATGAGGAAACGCGCGAGGACACCAGCATGTACACGCTGATCGACGACATCCCAGTCTGGGGCGAGCACGACGCCGCGACGGTCGAGCAGATCCAGCGCTGCGCCGCGGACAAGCACGCCCGGGGGGCGGCCCTCCTCTCGGACGGGCACCGGGGCTACGCCATGCCGATCGGCGGCGTCATCGCGTACAAGGATGCGGTCTCCCCGAACGGTGTGGGGTTCGATATTTCCTGCCTGGCGGCGGGAACGCCGGTTACAACCCGCGATGGCTACCACCTACCTATCGAACGGGTTGATGTCGGCCACCCGGTCAGTTGCTGGGATGGTCATCGTTCCCGCCTCGTCGCACCGAACCTCGGCGCGGTTGGGCGCGGGGTCAAGCCGGTTCTCGCGGTACAACTCGCTAACGGGCGATCCATCGAAGCGACCGCCGATCACCGGGTGCTGACGAAGGCGGGTTGGAAGGAGGTCGCGGCGCTCAGTCCAACCGACACGATCGCCTGCAACCCGTTCATCGGGTTGCCCTACGCCCCACAGTCGGGCGAAGTGCCGTTGACGTTGCGCGATCCGCGGCTGGCACGGGAACTCGCCGAACACGGCCTCTATCCGCTCCGCCTGGACAGCCCGCTGTTCCCGATCGTCCTCCGGCTGCTCGGCTACGTCAGCGGCGACGGCCACCTGACGCTGACGAACAAGCGCGTCTCGATCTATACGACGAGTGAGATCGATGCGGCTGACCTTGTCGCCGACTTCGCCCGCCTGGGTTTCCGGGCGGGGGTCCACCGGCGGCAACGGGCAGCGCATCACCGCGTCTCCATCAATGTCTACGTCGATTCGGTCGCGCTGCACGCGCTGTTCGGGGCACTCGGCTCGCCGGTTGGGCGGAAGTGCTGGCCTATGGAGCCGATGCCCTGGCTCTTTGGCCTGGCGCCGTGGGCGCGGGCGCATTTCCTCTCGGCCTTTTGCAGTGCCGAGATGACGACGCCGATCGTGCGCGAAACCGGCGTCATCCCCAACCTGCAGGTGAAACAATCCGGCGCGAACCGGCACGCCATCGACTTCATCGCCCGCGTGTTTCGCTCGCTGGGCTTCGAGGTATCCGTTGCCCAGAGCGGTCCCACACGCGGGGAACGGCACGATGCAGTCCTGCAACTCCTCGGAGGGTGCCAGGCGCAACTGCGCTTCCTGGAGCAGATCGGGTTCTGCTACGCGCACGAGAAGCGCGTTCGCGCGGCACGGGCGGCGAGCGTTGGCTGGCAGTGGGCCGCGACCATCGGCAACCGCGTCGCGGCGCGGGTGGAGGCGCGTAGGCTGCGGGAGGCCGGGGCACACTGGAAGGACGTCGTGGTCGGCGTCGCGGATCGCTTCCCCGTGGCCCCGCGGTTCGTCTACCACGCCATGTTCAGCGGGCGGGGCGCGCCGCGCTGCCTGCCCGGCACGTCGTTCACGGCGGATGCGACCGATGAAATCTGCTGGGTGCCGGTGGCGGGCGTCGACGAGGCGGGGACGCGGGTCGTCTTCGATGTGGTGACCGGCGATCCGGCGGAAGCGTTCTACGCAGCCGGTGTCGTCGCGCATAACTGCGGGAACAAGGCGGCGCGCACCGACATCCGCGCCGACGACATCCGCGACAACATCGCGGCGATCATGGACGAGGTGAGCCGCACGGTCGTCTTCGGGATCGGGCAGACCAGCGGCAAGGTCGCCGACCACCCGCTCTTCGACGACCCGACCTGGCGCGATCTGCCGGCGGTCGGCAAGCTGAAGCAGCAGGCGCGGCAGCAGCTCGGCACGGTCGGCAGCGGCAACCACTACGTCGACCTCTTCGAGGACGAGGCCGGCTGGGTCTGGGTCGGGGTCCACTTCGGCAGCCGCGGGCTGGGCCACCGCATCTGCACCGGCTTCCTCAACCTCGCCGGGGGCCGCGCCTTCGACGCCAAGGCGCCGGGCGAGTCGCTGGATCAGCCGGCGACCGTCCTCTCGCTGCGGACGCCGCTCGGGCAGGACTACTTCGCCGCGATGACCCTCGCCGGGCGCTACGCCTACGCCGGGCGCGACTTCGTCGTGGGGCAGGTGCTGGACATCCTCGGCGCGCGGGCGACCGACGAGGTCCACAACCACCACAACTTCGCCTTCGTCGAGCGCCACGGCGGCGAGGAGCTGATCGTCGTCCGCAAGGGGGCGACGCCGGCCTTCCCCGGCCAGCGCGGCTTCATCGGCGGCTCGATGGGCGACATCAGCGTGATCGTGGAGGGGGTGGCGGGCGACGAGGCGCGGCTGGCGCTCTACAGCACCGTCCACGGCGCCGGGCGCGTGATGAGCCGGACGCAGGCCGCCGGCAAGAAGAAGTGGCTGCTCAACAAACAGACCGGGCGCAAGGAGCCGACGATCGTCGCGCCGGGCAAGGTCACGCCGGAGATGATGCGGGAGTGGCTGCGGCGCGCGGGCGTCGAGCTGCGCGGCGGCGGCCTGGATGAGAGCCCGCACGTCTACCGCCGCCTGCCGGAGGTGCTGGCGAACCACACCGCCAGCATCCGCATCCTGCACACCTTGAAGCCGCTGGGCGTGGCGATGGCCGGCGCGGACGTGTTCGACCCCTACAAGGACTAACCCCGGCCACGACGCCATCGCGCTCGCCGGCGCGGCCAGCCTGCTCTGCGCCGGCGCCACCGCGCATCGCCACGGCGGCCAAGGTGTCCGATCAGCCCACTGGCGACGGCGTCCGTGACGGCGTCGCGGGGCTACCGCCGTCTAGTCCCGCTACCGCTTGAAGTAGGCGATGTTGATCGTGGCGCCCCGCTCGTAGGCGCCGCCGGGGGCGAGGGACTGGCTGATCACCTGGCCGTCCCGCAGGTTGGGATTGGCCGCGGAGAAGGCCGGGTTCTCGCGCTGCAGTTGCTGCCGGGTCTGCGGGTTGTACGAGACGGTGAAGCCCGCGGCGGTCAACCGCGTCCCGGCCTCGCGGTAGTCGAGGCCGGTCACGTCCGGCACCCGCACCAGGTCGCCGCGGCTGACGGTCAGCAGGACGGCGGCGCCGGGCGCGGCGTTGCGACCGGGGGCCGGGGCCTGATCGATGACCGCGCCCGCCGCGACGGTGGGTGAAGGGGCGTCCTCGCGCACGACCTCGAAGCCGGCGCCCTCCAACTGGGCCTTGGCCGCCTCGTAGGGCCTGCCGCGCACGTTCGGCACCGCCACGGTGAGCGGGCCGCGGCTGACGATGACGGCGACCGTGCCGCCCGGTGTCACCTGCTCCCCGCTTGGCGGATTCTGGCTGATGACCAGCCCCCTGGCGACCGAGGCGCTGTTCTCCTCGCCGACCTGCTCGACCTCCAGGCCGACCCGCGCGGCGGCGGAGCGCGCCTGCGCCAGCGTCAATTCGGCGAAGTCCGGCACGGGGACCAGGGCGATCGTCGGGGTGGGCGGCGGCGGCCGCGGGGTGGCCGTGGCGGTCGGCGCGGGCGTTGCGGTCGGCAACGGCGTCGCGGTCGGCGGCAGGGGGGTCGGCAACGGCGTGCTGGTGGGCGTCGGCCGCGAGGTGGGCGCGGTCGTCGGCGATGGCGTGGCCGTCGGCTGTGGGGTCGCGGTCGGCGACGGGGTCGCGGTCGGCCAGGGCGACGGCGTCACGGTCGGCGACGGCATCACAGTCGACGAGGGCGACGGGGTCAC
>JAUJMV010000013.1:90815-93630 GCA_030446685.1 Thermomicrobiales bacterium
CGCCGGCGACGCGGCGGCGCGCGCGACCGTCGGCGGGGGGGTCGCGGTAGGGGCGTTGGTCGGGGTCGCCGGGGGCATGGAGGCCACGTTGAGTGGCGCGACCGGGCTACTGGCGGCCTGGCGCGCGGCGGTACTGGTCGGCCTGGGGACACCGGCCAGCCCCTGACTCTCAGTGAGTTGGTAGCCGGCCAGCAGCAGGCCGAGCAGGCCGGCGAGGACGACCGCGCCGACCAGCCAGGTGACGCAGCCGCTGCCGTCGCGCCGCGCCCGCGTCGTCGCCGGGGGGGCCGTGCGGTGGGGTGTGGGGGCGATGAGGGTCGCGGCCGGCGCCCTGGCGGCACCGGCCGGCACGAGCGTCCGCGTGCCGCCGACCGTGCCTCGGCGGGTCAGCGCCCCCCCGCCGACCGGCCAGTCGCGCCAGTGCTGCAACGCCACGGCCATCTCCCTGGCGCTGGTGAAGCGCGCGCCGGGGTCTTTCTCCAGCGCGTGCAGCGTCAGGGCGGCGAGCGGCGGCGGGACGGCGCGATTGAGCCGGTCCGGCGGCGCCGGCGTCTCGTGGACGTGCTTGAAGGCGACGCCGACCGCACTGTCCCCGATGAAGGGGAGCGCGCCGGTCAGCGCCTCGTAGAGCAGCACCCCGACGGCGTAGAGGTCGGAGGCGGGGCTGGCGGGCTCGCCGCGCGCCTGCTCGGGCGAGAGGTAGTGGACCGTCCCCATGCCGATGCCGGCCTCGGTCAGCGTCGCGTCGCTGAGGCCCTTGGCGATGCCGAAGTCGGTCACCTTGGCGGTGCCGTCCGGGCGGAGCATAATGTTCTGGGGCTTGACGTCGCGGTGGACCAGGCCGCGCGCGTGGGCGTAGCCGAGACCGGCCAGCACCTGGACCACGATCGCGACCGTCTCGTCGACCGGCAGGGGGCCGCGGGCGCGGATGATCTCCTTGAGGTTCGGCCCGTCGATGAACTCCATCACGAAGTAATGGCAGGCGTCCCCCTCGGCGGTGTCGACGCCGACATCGAAGATGTTGACGATGTTGGGGTGGGTCAGCGCGGCGACGGCCTGCGCCTCGCGCTCGAAGCGGGCGAGGAACTGCGGGTCGGCGGCGTACTGGTCGCGCAGCACCTTGATGGCGACGCTGCGCCCGAGCAGCGTGTCATAGCCGCGGTAGACCATGGCCATGCCGCCGTCGCCGATCTTCGGCCCGACCCGGTACCGCCCGTTGAGAACGCGTTCCATGCCTAATGCCCTGTCCCTGCCGCGGTCGCGGAGCCGTCCCCGTGGCGGCGGGGAAAAGCGCAGCTATTTGTCCGTCCGGTTGCCATCCACACGCCAGTGTAGCCGTGCGGACTTCCCTCTGTCAAACGTCTCAACGCACCCGTTGGTCACACTCCGTCCCCCGCCGCGGCCATCTGGCACGATCGTTGCTATTGTGGCGGCACGACGCCGGATCGGTGTCGCGGGCCTCGGCCGCTAACGGGGTTCGGACGACGGTCGAATGCAAGGAGGCAGGACCATGTCCGGTGGAACAGGCGACAAGTTGAAGGGGATGGTCGACAAGGCGACAGGCAGCGCCAAGGAGGCGGTCGGCAAGGCGACTGACAACGAGCGGCTGCAGTCCGAGGGCCAGGTGGACCAGCTCAAGGGCCACGGCAACGAGTTCAAGGGCGACGTGAAGTCCACGGCCAACGATCTGGGCGACAAGGTCGGCGACAAGGTTGACGACCTGCGGCGGAAGAACCAGTAGCCTCGCCGCGCATCGAACCCTCCTCGTGATGACCGCGGGAGTGGAGCCGGGCGATCGCCCGGCTCCCGCCACGCCAGCCGGTCGGCCACTTCCCTGCACACCACTCCGACGCCCCAATCGCGCCCCGACCACACGCCGGCCGACGGCTCCGAGCGCGGGGCGTGGAGGCCGCAGGGCCTGAGGCGGGCGCCACGGCCCGCGCGCCCTGCCCCCCACGCGCTACATCCCGCGCTCCACATCGATCGCGCGCACGACGTGGACCCGGGCTTCGCCGCCGCCCGCGCGCGCGAGGCGGGCGGCGAGTTGATGGCCGGCGGCCTCGTCGGGGACGACGGTGTAGAGGGCGGGGCCGCTGCCGCTCGGCTGCACCCAGGGGGCGCCGGCCGCGATCAACCGCCGCCGCCAGCCCTCCAGGGCCGGGAAGAGGCGAACCAGCGGGCCGGCGAAGGCGTTGGTCAGCAGGGCGGGGTCGAGCGGGGCGCCGCGCCGCAGCCGCGCAGCCTGAGCGCGAGTCCGCGCGCCGTCGGTGAAGTCCGCCGGCGTGAGGGCGCGGTAGAGCCGACGGGTCTTGTCCGGTGGCAGGGCGAGCGCCGGGGTCAGGACGACGAACCAGGTCGGCGGCAGCGGCGGCAGCGGCTCCAGCCGCTCGCCGATGCCGGTCGCCAGGGCGGTGCCGCCGCGCAGGAAGAAGGGCACATCGGCCCCGAGGCCGGTCGCCAGCGCCGCCAACTCGTCGTCGGGGACCGGCAGGCGCCAGAAGCGGCGCAGGCCGCGCAACGCGGCGGCGGCATCGCTGCTGCCGCCGCCGAGCCCGGCGGCGGCTGGGATCGCCTTCTCCAGCGTCAGGGCCGCGCCCGGGCCTACCGCTACCGTGCCGGTGGCGCGCGCCGCCAGGGCCTGGGCGGCGCGCAGGACAAGATTGTCCGCGCCGCCCGCGCCCCCGCAACGGGCTGCGTCGGTGTCGAGGGTCAAGCCGGCGCCCGGCGCGATCGTCAGCGTGTCGTGGAGCGCGACCGTCTGGAAGATCGTCGCGAGTTCGTGGTAGCCGTCCGGGCGCCGGCCGAGGATTTCCAA
>JAUJMV010000013.1:93730-95274 GCA_030446685.1 Thermomicrobiales bacterium
GCGACGACGCCCCCGTCGGTGAGGAAGTTCTGGCCCAGCCCCTTGCTCGGCCGGACCTCCAGCTCGCGCAGCAGCCCGCGCCACTCGGCGGGGCGGCGCGGCTCGTCGGCCGCCTGTGCCGGGTCCAGCGCCGTGTGTCCGCCGGCGACGCCTTCGGACATGGCCGCGCCAGTTGCGCGGCCACACTCCTCATGCACGACGCCAGGGGAACTTTCCGATGGCACCGTCACTCAGCACTCATTACTCAGTGCTCAGCACTGCTACACGGCCGCGACGGTCAGCGCGTCCATCCGCGCGACCCACCGCTCGGGGTTCTTCACCTCATCGAGCGACGGCATCTTCTCCGGCCCGTCCCAGACCTGGTGGGCGAACGCGTGGCCGCGTTGCGCGACGACCTGGTCGATGAAGGCCTCGCCCATCCGGTACTGCTCCAGCTTCAGGTCGAGCCCGGTCAGGCGGATGAAGATCTGCTCGGCGATGCTCTTCTCGCGCTGGCGCTTCTCGAACTGCCGCGTGATCTGCTCGAAGCCCGGCAGGATCTGCCGGCCGATCGCGTTCATCACATGGTTGCTGTAGCCTTCGACGATCGCCATCGTCGCCTGCATCTGCGAGAAGAGCTCGCGCTGCTCGTTCGTCATCACCAGCTCGATCCAGTTGCCGCCCCGCAGATTGCCCCGCTCGCGCGCGCGCTCCCAGAACATCCGCAGCCCCGTCAGCCCGCCCTCCTTCAGTTGCGTCACATCCTGGCTGAGGAACTCGAAGTACTGCTCCAGGATGCCGTTCAGGTGGTCGCGCAGCCAGGGGTGCGCCTCGAACTCGAAGACGTGCGTCGTCTCGTGCAACGCCAGCCACATCCGGAAGTCATCGAGCGGCAGGCGCAGGGTGCGCTGCACCTGCCGGATGTTCGGCTCCACGAAGTAGAGCTTGCCCTCGGTCAGCGGCTCCTTGCCGAGCAGGGCCAGGTCGTACTGCCCCAGCACCCGCCGCGCCAGGTAGCCCAGCAGCAGCCCGACCTCGCCGCTCAGCACCGTCTGGTTGACGTTGCCCCACAGCACGTTCGCCACCCGCGGCTGCTGATCGCTCAGCGGGTTGAGCCCCTCCAGCGGGCCGAAGAGTTGCTCGAAGCCGGCGATGTTGGCGTCGACCCACTCGGCCCGGTCGAAGGCCAGGACCGCGTCGAAGGGGCGCGACAGCCGCGACCCGGTGTACTCGGCGATCGGCCCGAGGCAGCGCTCGACCAGCCCGCGGTACTCGGCCGCCAGCCGGGCGCGCTCCGCCGCCCCCAGCCCGTCCCCCCGGTTCATCCCGGTCGCGATCGTGCGCACCTGCGCCCAGTTGATCAGCTTCGGCATCTCCCCGGTCTGCTTGAAGTGCCGCGTCTTGCGGTTGGCCCAGACCCCGACCGCGGCGCCCGCCAGCGCGCCAGCCGCGAGGTAGCGCACATCCAGCTTCCCGAGCGACTCCCTGGACCGGGAGCGATGATTGTCCACGCTCTTGACCTTTCCTTACTCCCTCGGCACGCGCCGGCCCGCCCACCGCGGCCG
>JAUJMV010000013.1:95374-142285 GCA_030446685.1 Thermomicrobiales bacterium
GGCGCCGGCGCCAGCCAGGCCGCGATCGCCGCGTCCGGCGCCGTCCGTGCGGCCTGGATCGCCCGGCGCTGCCGCGAGATGTGCGCGTTCCCCAGCCCCGCCAGCCGACCGCGCAGGCTCGCCCGGTCGCGCGTCAGCAGGGCGTAGGCGACCGCCCCCGCGTCGTAGCGGGCGATCGCGGCGGCGTCGCGCCGGGCGAGCGCGGCGGGCAGGTTCTTGCGCAGGCACCAGAGGCGGTTGCGCGCGAGGTGGAAGCTCTTGAAGGGCGAGCCCTGGCCGCTCGACGCGGAGTAGACGTGCAGGACCAGGGCCTGCGGCACATGCAGCGTCTCCCAGCCCCGCAGGCGCGCGCGCCAGGCGAGGTCGGCGTCCTCCAGGTACAGGAAGAAGGCGTCGTCGAACCCGCCGACCTCGTCCAGCAGCGCCCGGCGGTAGGCCGCCGCCCCCGCCGACGGCCCGAAGACCGGCCGCGGCGCCGTCTGTCGCCCCGTCCAGCGGAAGCCAGCCAGGTCGTCCACCACCAGCCCGTTGCGGGCCACCCGCAGCCCGGCCGAGGCGATGCGATCGGGCGCGTGGGCGAAGAGCATCGTCGACATCGTCGCCCCGAGCCGCGGGTCGGCCGCCAGCGGGGCGCAGAGGGCCGCCAGCCAGCCGGGCGCGGGGACGGTGTCGTTGTTGAGCGTGACGACCACGTCGCCGCGGGCGGCGGCGATCCCCCGGTTGTTGCCCGCCGCGAAGCCCGCGTTGCGCCCCAGCGACAGGAACCGCACCGCCGGATAGCACGCCTCGACCAGCGCCCGCGACCCGTCGGTCGAGCCGTTGTCGACGACGACGATCTCGTCGGCGGGGCGGGTCTGCCGCCCCAGCGCGTCGAGGCAACCGGGCAGCCACCGCGCGCCGTTCCAGTTGACGATGACGACCGAGACGATCACGAGAACACCGAACACGGGTCGGGGAATGGGGAACAACGCCGCACTGCACTCACCTCCGAGGGGCCATCATTCGTACTTTCCTCCCAGTATACTGAACTGGCACGCGCAGGATGACCTTCAGACCGTGACTCCCCACCTGTTCTGCCTTCCCCGCCCTGCGTCCCTCGGTCGCCCGGCCTTGCGGCAATCACCCGGCTCGGCTACGATGCGCCCGACGACCGCCGGGCGGCGCGGGATAGGGATGAAGGGACGCCGAGGAGGGTGCGAGGGATGGGACAGGACATGGGTGGGAGCAAGGAAATCGTCGCGACGGCGGCGGCGCCGGCCGCCATCGGCCCCTACTCCCAGGCCGTCAAGATCGCCGGCCTGGTCTTCACCGCCGGTCAGATCCCGCTCGACCCGGCGACCGGCAAACTGGTCGAGGGCGACATAGCCGCCCAGACCGAGCGCGTCATGCGCAACCTGGAGGCCGTCCTCGGCGCGGCCGGCGCCGGCTTCGACGGCGTCGTCAAGACCACCTGCTTCCTCGCCGATCTGGACGACTTCGCCGCGTTCAACGCGGTCTACGGGCGCTACTTCCCCGAGCAGCCCCCCGCGCGCAGCACCGTCCAGGCCGCGCGCCTGCCCGCCGGCGCGCGGGTCGAGGTCGAATGCATCGCGCGCTGCACCAGTTGACGCCGGGCATTCCTTGACAGCGGGCCGGGGGTGCGGCCCCCGGCCCCAGATGCCGGAGTTGGTAAGCCCCGCCCCGGCCGCGAAGCCGCAGGGCGGCGGTTGCGCCGGCCGTGCCCTCTTGCTATACTAGTCCTTGCTACTCGGGCGCGTAGCTCAGTTGGTTAGAGCGCACGGTTCACATCCGTGAGGTCACTGGTTCGAGCCCAGTCGTGCCCACCCCCGACTTCCCCAGGCAGGGCAACAAAAAAAGACCCGACAGCGGCCCCTGGTCATGCGCCAGGGGCCGAACTACTGCCATTGCGATCCGAACCGCCGTGCGCCCCCGGCAGACGCGGCCTGCGGGGAGTGCGATGCCGGCGATACCAGGCATGTGCCGCGGTGTACGAAGGGGCCGCTGACGCCATTGTCAGCGGCCCCATGCTGCCGGGACTGGATCGGATTGAGCGGTTCGTCACTCCGGATTCACGTCGTCCTCTTGCGCCTCCTCCTCGGTCGTCGCGCTCTCCGCCGCCGCGACCTCCTCGGCCTCCAGGGTGGCTCCGAGCTGCTGGATCGCCTCGCGCCCGAGGCCCGGCAGGACGTGGCTGTAGATGTTCAGCGTGATCGCGACCTGGCTGTGCCCCAGCCGCTCCCGCACCACTTTCGGATGCACGCCTTGCCCGAGCATCAGCGTCGCGTTGGTGTGCCGCAGGTCGTGGAAGCGGATGTCGGGCAGGCCGGCCTTGCGGAGCAGGCGCTTGAACTCTCGGAAGACGTTGCGGTGCATCAGCGGCCGGCCCTGGTGGGTGGCGAAGACCAGATCGAGATCGGCGTACCGCTCGCCAAACCGTCCGCGGCCCCGGTCTTGGGCTTCGCGTTGGATCTCGAAGGCGCGCAGTTCGGCCGGGGCGAGGTCGAGGCGACGCTGGCTCGACGCCTTGGGCGACGAGAACGTGCCATCCCGCTCGTACTGCCGGCGCACCTGCAGTACGCCAGCGGCGAAGTCGATGTCGCCCCACTTCAACCCCAGCAGCTCCCCCTGCTCCCCCTGCCGCAGCCCGGTGGTGAGCGCGAGCAGGAGCATCGGTGCCCAGCGGTTCCCCTGGACCGATCGGCCCAGCTGCCTGGCCTCCTCGACCGTCAGCGTGCGGAACTCCGGCGACTGTGCCCTGGGGGGTGAGGCGAGCGCGGCGACGTTGCGCGGCACAAGGCCCCAGGCGACGGCCTTGCCCGGCGCCGCGCGGAGGACGCCGTGCGCGTTGCGGATCGTCTTCGGTGCCAGACCGCTCGCCTGCATGGCGGCGTAGAGGCCCTGGACGTGCGCGGGCTGGAGTTGCGCCAGCTTGATCTTCCCCAATTTGGGAATGATGTGCAGCCGGACGTAGATGCCGTAATTCTTGACGGTGTACTGGTCGAGGCGGCTGACGTCGTCCGCGAGCCACCGCTCCAGGAAGGTCGCGACCGTGAGGCGCTCGGGCGCGGGCATGATCCCCTGCTCCGCGTCCGCCGTGATCGCGCGAAGCTTCCGCTGCACCTCGGCGCGGGTCTTGCCGTAGACCGTCTTGCGCTGCCCCGGGAGCCGCACCTGGCCGCACCAGATGCCGTCCGGGCGCTGATAGATCGTCCCTTCGCCGTGTCCCCGCTTCTTCATGCGTGACCTCGCGCCTTCCGTTGGACCCACTCATCCAGCGTGCGCACCGGGATGCGCACCAGCCGCCCGAGCCGGATGCTCGGCAACTCGCCCTTGCGCACGAGTTCCCAGGCGAACGACCGACCGATCCCCAGGCGCCGCGCCGCCTCCTCGACCGTCAGCAGCAGGCGCTCGTTCACCATCTCCGCCATCACCCGCCCTCCTCCCGGGTACACCGCCGACCGCCGACCGCCGACGTGCCCCCGCGGCCGGGCTGCGGACATCGCTCGTGTGTCCGGCCGCTGTCGCCGCGGGGCGCGCGCTGACGCGTCGCGATCCAGCCTATGGAGCGACGCTCTCACGGCGCTCTCGCGGCGTGGCGGTTGGCGGTGGGTGGTGGGGTGGTTAGGCCGCCTCCGGCGCGCTCCGGGGACCGGGCGGTGCGACGGCGTTGCGATGGAGGCCGGTGATCCCGGCAACCGTCGCGGGGTCGGTCGGCACGGGGCGCAGCGTGCCGGCGTCGAGGTCGAAGTAGACGCCCATCCAGGCGCAGGTACCCGCGAGGAGCTTCTCGATCATGCTCGCCGCGATCGCGGCGACGACCTGATTGATCGTCGGCCCTTGCAGCTCCAGGGCGACCGCCTCGGCGCAGTCGAGCTGGGGCGTCCGTTCGGGCTCGGGCGGGCTCGCCAGCAGGTCGGGGCGCTGGAGGCCGGGGGCCGGCAGCGCCCGGCAGCGCCCCTCGCCCGCGAGGAAGGCGCCGCGGAGCGCCTCGCGATGCATCGTGTTGCCGAGCAGCACCTGGCCGCTGTTGCGCTCGTTGCCGCAGTCGAGCAGCCAGGTCCGCCGCGTCACCCCGCCCCACCCGCCGTAGGGGCCGCGCCCGTCGAGTGTCGCCGCCAGCGCCCGGCGGGCTGCCGCGTTGTCGACCGCGCCCACCAGGAGGTCGAGGGCGCTCGGCCCCCCCTCGGCGAAGGCTCCGGCGTGTGCCCCCCGGTCGTAGGGCTCCACGGAGTACCCAACCTCGCGCCCGTAGCGCCGCGCCAGCCGCTCGGCCAGCGCCTCGGCCTTGAAGCGCCCGACCTCGCGCCGGTCGAACGCCTGGCGGCCGACGTTGCGCGGCTCGACGCGGTCCATGTCGACCAGGAAAACTCGTGCCTCCCACCCGATCCGTAGGCGACAGATGGCGTCGGCGAGGAAGCTCCCGGTCCCGCCGCAGCCGGCCAGGACGATCGTCGCCGCCCGCCCGCAGCACAGGGGCCGGCCGTCGTAGCCCAGCGGACGCGTGTCGATCACATACGTCATCGGGCCTGTTCCTCCTCTTCGTCACCACCGGCGGCGTCGGCGCCGGACGCTTCCGCCTCCACATCCGCGGGCGGGTCGAACTGCGTGTCCCGGAAGGCACCCCGGTCGCCGGCGAAGACGTTCGCCCAGGGCACGGACAACCAGGCGCCGTAGGCTCCCGCCCGGATCGCCACCTCGGGGTGCGCGGTGTCGAGCCGGCCGACGACGACGTAGAGGGCGAGCCCCTGCTCGTCCCCGTCGTCGGTGCGGCTGAAGTAGGCCGGCAGGCGGTGGTGCGAGTGCAGCGCCAGCACGACCGTCGTGTCGTCGGGGAGCGCCGGGGGCGTGTAGCGGACGCGCGCCGCCGACACGCCTGCTCCGGGATGACGAGCGCGTAGCGGCCGGCCGCGTCGCAGGTCACCAGCAGCAGGATCTCCAGGCCCACGTTCGCCCAGAGGTGCGCGATCCCCGCGCAGCCCTGCCAGATCCAGCCGGGGACCCGCCCGTGCCGCAGGGCGCAGGCGCCGCCGAGGGCCGGCAGCCCGCGCACCCCGCAGCAGGCGACGGGCGCACGCACGGCGAGGGCGGCGTTCGCCGCGGCGAGCCAGAGCCCGTCCCCGGCGAGGACGTAGTCGTAGGCCAGGCCGGTGGGGGGCGGGGGGCCGCCGCGGGCGACCAGGTAGTCGACCAACGGCCGGGTCGGGGCGCCGTCCGGTGCCCTCACGGACGCCCCTCGGCGGTGCCGAGGCGCATGGCATCGCCGACCGCGAGCTGCGCGACCAGGTCGTCGAGCGGGAACTCTCGCCCCCTGTCCAGCTCGTCCCAGAGGCGGCCGATGTCGTCGGGGTGCCGCCGCGATTTGCCCCACGCGGTGTCCATCGCCGCCGAGAAGAAGCTCTCGAAGAAGGCGTGTGGGACCCGCGCCGGGTCGCGCGGGAAAGGATGGGTGCCGACGCAGACGCGCCCGCTGGCGAACACGTTGTAGAACGGCGCGTGGCAGAGCTCGTCCTCCGGCCGGCGCGGCCGGGCCTTGGCCGCGAAGACGTAGGGCGCCTGCCCCGCTGGCGGGCAGAGGAAGACGAGGCCCGGCAGGGGCAGGCGATAACGCCGGGGCGGCGCATCCAGGCTCGTCTTGAGGCGCACCGTGCGGACACCCGGCGCCTGCCAGAGGGCCAGCCAGGTGCCACTCGCGCGCTTGACGAGCCAGAGGGCGTCGGAGGGTAGCAGGCCGGTCGTCAGGTCGAGCTCGCTCGCCAGCGCGTGGGCCACGTCGAGCGCCGACACTAGCCGCGTCGTCGCCACGCCGCGCGCCCCGTAGTCGTGGAGGATCACGCTCTCGTCGTGGAAGTCGAGCCGCAGGCGCAGCGGGTCCTCCTCCACATCCAGCTCAGGCGGCACGGCGCGCCGGTACGGGCCGCTCGCCGACGCCTCCGCCGTCTTCCGGGTCCGTCGGGTCATGGTCATCGTCACCTCCATCGGCTCGCGTCCTGTCATCATCGTTCCCCCACGCCGCCGGCTCGGGCGGCACGGCTTCATCGCGCGGACTCTCGCCGGTCCCTCCGGCAGCGTCGTCCGCTTCCCCTGCCACCTCGCGGAGCGCGGCATCCAAGAGTTCGGCGAAGTGGGCGGGCGGGTCGGCCTCCAGCCACGCCGCCAGGTCGTCGATCCGCCGCAGGATCGCGTCGGCCTGGCACCACTGGGCGGCCAGGTCGTCGACGATTGCGCGCGTCCAGTGCGCGTCGACGATCTCGATCGTGTCATCGAAGTCGAGGAAGGCGGTGCCGGTCAGGCCCCAGGCCCAGTCGGCGAACTCCGCCGCCGCCGCGAAGTGCCCGCCGTCGAGCCGCGCGTGCAGGGTCTCGTTCCGCAGGCCCCCGAGCGGGAGCCGCAGGAGAGTGTCGAGCGGCACCAGGTCGGGCGTTGGCAGGGCCGGGAAGTCCGTCGCGGCCAGGGCCGCGAAGTCGGCGCTGGCGCGCCCGCCGCGCACCCGGACCCGCCCCCGGTCCGGTTCGCCGGTCAGGCACACGGGTCCGGCGGGCAGGTGCGCGGCGTAGTCGCCCAGGAGCCCGGCGGGGAGCATCACCCGGCCCGGCCGGGCCACCTCCGCAGCGACGGCCGTCATCAGCCCGAGGGCGAGGTCGGTCGCCGTCAGGGTCAGGCGGCCCGGCGTGGCGTCCAGCAGGACGTGCCCCGCGGCGGGCGGCACCCCCCTGGCCGGCACGGCGCGGTCGACCAGCCGGAGGGCGCGGGCGAGGTCCGCCTGCTCGACGGTCAGGTCGAGCGCGTCGATCGACCCGGCGTTCGTCGCGGCCCGCGCCGCCGTGCCGGCATTCCGGGTACTCATCTCTCCATGCTCCTTCGCGCGTGGAAACTCCGCGGGCCCGCTCCGAGGCCGCGCCGCCGGAGCTCGCGCAGGCGCGCGGGCTCCGCCGCCGGAGCCCCCCCCCCGCTCGGTTCGCTCCCGGCCACCGGGCCTGGCCCGTGACCGTCGCCTTCAGCTCGCCCCGAACTGCCGGCCCGTGCTAAGGTGACGGGCGGCATCGCCGGGGGCGGGGATGATCCGCTGGTTGCGGGAGCCGCGCCATTCGCCCGCGCCGTCGGCGAGCGCGGCGACGTACCGCCCGTCCACGAGGAGATCGGTCAGCGCCAGGATCTCCCGCACGAGCGGATCGGGCCGACGGGCGAGGGCGGCGAGGGTGTAGCCGGTGTACAGGGTGATGTGCTGCCCCGCCCCCTTGAGGGCGCGCAGGAGCGCGGCCAGGCCGGCCGGTTGGAGCAGGGGCTCGCCGCCCAGGACGGTGATCCCGTCGCGGGGCACCCCGGCCGGGGCGAGCAGGGCCGCGACGACGGCCGGGAGGGGGAGGGCGACGCCGCTGTCGAGCGGATGGGTCTCCTCGGAGAAACAGCCCGTACACGAATGCTCGCAGCCGCCGAGTTGGAGGACGCTGCGGCGCCCCGGCCCCTCGACGACCAACCCGTGGTAGAGGCGCACCACCCGCAGGGTCGGCCCGTCGCCCGCGGGGCCGGTCCCATAGGGGGGCAACGGCGGCGGGTCGAGGGGCCGGGCGCAGTTGACCGCGCGCGGCGCGGGGAGGAGGTCGCCGGCGAGCGCGCGGGCCTCGGTCGCGTCCAGCCCCTCGACCGTCAGCTGGCCGGTGTGCCGGTCGACGATCCAGGTCAGGGTCCGCCCGCTCACGCGCGCCCCCCGCCCCCCGGCCGGATCTGCGGGCGCACCCGGGGCCGCAGGCGGTACTCGGCCGTCTCCTCCTCGCGCGCGGGCGCGCCGAGCAGCTCCTTCGCTAGCTTCGCCACGTCGTCGCAGGCCGGGCCGGCGACGCCCCGGACGTGCAGCGTCAGCTCCCCGGTGACGGGGTCGATGGTGAACTCGATCTCGCGCATCCGGCCCTCCCCTCAGTACCGCACGCGGATCTTGACGAGGCTGCCCTCGACTGTCCGGCGGGCCGTGCCCCGCAGCCGGCGCTGGATCTCGGCGACGACGCCCTCGCTATAAGCGGCGCGCAGCGCCGGCAGGAACCGGCCCGCGTGGAGGGTCCGCCCGTCGTACTCGGAGATAATCGGGATGTACCCCGCGGGCGTGCGGGCGAAGCCGAGGTCATTGGAGGCTTCGCCGATGTGGCGGCGGCGCACCACGATCTCGGCCGTCTCCGCCCGCCGATCGCCCCGGTAGCCGAGGAGGGGGAGCGCCTCCCCTTCCTCGACCTCGCCGTAGCCCAGCGCGGCGAGCGCCGCCAGGAGTAACTGTCGGTTGGGGAAGACCACATCGCTGAAGGTCAGGTACTTCGACATCGCCAGTCCCTCCTTCCTGTCCGTGCGCGCGACGGCCCCGCGGCCGGCCGGTCCGCCACCGCGTCGAGCGCCAGGTGTTCCTGCGCCCAGCGGCGCAGCTCCTCGATCTCCTCGCGCTTGACCGCGCTCGTCGGGCGGATGGCGCGCACGCGCCCCAGCACGTCCGCCGTCGCCAGCGGGCGCGCCCCGTCCATGAAGGCGTCGAGGAGACCCGCCTTGACCGCCGCCTCGATCTCGGCGCCCGAGAAGCCGTCGGCCGCCTCGGCGAGCTCGTCCAAGTCGAAGCCCTCCGGGTCGCGCCCGCGCTTGGCGAGGTGGACGCGGAAGATCTCCGCCCGGTCGGCCGGGCTCGGCAGGTCCACGAAGATGATCTGCGAGAAGCGGCCCTGCCGGATCTGCTCGGGCGCGAGCTGGCGCACGTCGTTGGCGGTCGCCATCACGAAGACCTCCTGCTGGTCGGCCATCCAGTTCAGGAGCGTGGCGATCGTCCGCGCCGTCTCGCCCCCGTCGGTGCGGTTGGACGAGGCCAGCCCCCCGACGGCCTTCTCGAACTCGGAGAGGCCGAGGATGCCCTTGACCGTGGTGGCGATCGCCAGCGCCCGCCGGATGCTGGCGCCGATCACGCCGCCCCCCTCGCCCATGATGCTGCCGAAGTCGAGGTCGAGGAGGGGCCGGCCGAGGATGCCGGCGGCGATCCGCTTGAGGAGGTCCTTGCCGGTGCCGGGCAGGCCGACGAGGAGCACCCCCTTCGTCGGCTCGACCCCGTAGGCCCGCGCCGCGGGGGTGAAGGTGACGGCCGCCTCCTCCAGGAAGCGGCGCACCCCCGCGTAGCCGCCGAGGTGCTCGGCCGGGGCGGGGTGGGTGTAGGCCAGCGCGCCGCTGCCGCGGATGGCGCCGCGCTTCTCATCGAGGATCAGCGGCACCGCGGCGGGGCCGATCCCGCGCAAGGCGATGGCGGCCTTGGCGAGGGCGTTCTCGATCTCCGCCTCGGTCAGGCCCAGCAGTGCCCCGACCAGCTGCTCGCGGGTGGGGGGCGTCGACGAGGAGGGCGAGGTCGGGGTTGTCGGCCAGCCGCCCGAGCTGGAGGTCGAGCAGGGCCGCGACCTCGCGCTCATCGGGCAGCGGCAGGTCGAGCCGGGCGAGCTCCTTGTCAAGCCCCGGCAGCGCCGGGAAGTCCGGCTCGACGAGGAGGACGGTCACCGGCCGCGCCTTGATCGTCCAGGCCAACTCCCGCAGCCGCCGCACCAGGAGCGGCTCGGGCTGGCCGTAGGGCGCGAGGTACGCGCCGAAGTCGGCGAGGACGAAGAGACCGCGGTCGGCGGCGGCGATGTGGTCGAGGACGGACAAGGGGTCGGCGGTGTCGGGAAGGACCCGCCCGCCAACGCCGGCGCCCGGCCCGGCGACCTGGCGCAGCCCAGCCGTGCGGCTCCAGACGAACAACCCCTTGGCGGCGTGGCGTTCGCGCCGGGCGACCGCCTCCATCAACCGCAGGAAGCGTCCCTCCTCGTGTGTGCCGACGCAGATGAGCGGGTAGCGCGCGCGGATCAGCACGTCCAGCTCCTGCGCGACGGCCGCGAGGCCGGGGGTGGCGTGGGTCTGCGACACGAGCATCGGCTCGCTCCTTCCTGGCGGGTGGCCGCCGGGGGCCGGGCCACGCGGCCCGGCCCCCGCGTCGGCCCGCGATCACAGCTCCAGCGCGTCGAGGCGGTGGGGCTCCGCCAGCGCGCGGGCGCCGGCGTGGGTCAGCGCGATGATGTCGCCGAGGACGTCGGCGAGGGGGCCGGGGTCGCGTTTCCGCCGGCCGGTCGGCTGGCTGGCCAGCCGCTCCAGTTCGGCGATCAGCGCCGCCAGTTGCCGGTCGTCCTGCCAGTTCATCAGCCCCACCCACCGGGCCAGCTCCCGCGCCCGCTTCGCCGACGCCCCCCGCAACGCCCCGTGCTTCTGCAGCGAGTCGCGGATGGCGACGACCGCCGCGTAGACCTGGGCGTGCAGCTGCTGCCAGCCCTCCTCTAGCGGGCTGATCTCGTCCTTGAGCCGCTCGCGGGCCGCCTCGAGCTTCAGCGCGCGCAGCCGCTCCTTGACCGCCGCCTCCCGGCGGCGCTCCTCCTCCTCGGCCGCCAGCCGGCGGCGGAGGCGCTCCTCGTCGGCCCAGAGTTCCCGCTGCACCAGCCGCTCCCGTGCCTCCCGCTGCCGCCGGGCCAGCAGCGCCTCCACCTCGGCCTCCTCGACGGCGCGCCGCGCCTCGCGCGCCCGGCGCTGCTCCTCCAGCAGCTCGCTCCCCAGCTGGAGGCCCCCCGGCCGGTAGCGCAGGGTCAGCTTCTCCGCGATGTCCTCGGGCGCCGGGAAGGAGGCCCGCACCCCCTGCCAGACGGCCTCCGCGAAGCCGTCGGTCGTCAGGTGCCCGGTCGCCGCCAGCCGCCGCGCCGAGTCCCGGGCCAGCTGGAGGATGGTCGCCATCACCTCCTCGCGCACGGTGTCGTACTCGGCGAGGAGCGCCGCCTTGGCCATGGCGAGCGCCGCATCCGCCGCCCGGAAGTCGCGCTCGAACGCCTCGAAGGCCCGCCAGGGTACCCAGCGGTAGGCGGGGGTCTCGAAGAGGGTCTCGGTCAGGCGGAAGCGGTAGGAGTAGCGCGCCAGCGCCGCGTGGGCCTGGGCGGCGGGGCGCAGGAGCGGCAGCCGGTGGCGGTCGGGCAGCAGCCCGCAGCGGGGCGGGCGGAAGGCCAGCCGGGCGCCGCGCGGCAGGGCGATGCCGCAGGCCTCCCAGGCGAGCCGACGGTCGAGCATCCCGAAGCCGCGGGCGTCGACGTTGACGAAGATGCCCCCCTCGTCGAGCGTCGAGAGGTCGAAGGGCAGGGTCTCGATCTGGCCGGGCGCGACATCGAGGCGCGCGCCGGCGGCCTCGGCGCGGCGGCGCGCCGCGCCGGGGGCCGGCCGTGGTCCACCGGGATCGGCGTCGTCGGGCGGCGGCAGGACCGCCGCGCTGCGCTGCTCCATGGGCGTGTGCTCCTCATCGCTCCGGAATGCCGGGGGCCGCGTCCCGCGCGTCCGTGTCCGCTGGCGCGGCCCCCGGCGGGGTGTAGAGGCCGAGGCGGCGCAGGCTGACGTGGTGATCGCCGCCGATGATCAGGTGGTCGAGGAGGTCGATGCCCAGGTCGCCGCCGACCCGCCCGACCAGCGCCGTGAGGCGGACGTCGTCCGGCGACGGGGCCGGGTCGCGGGAGGGGTGGTTGTGGAGGAGGACGATGGCCGCGGCGTTGGCGCGGATCGCCTCGCGGAAGCAGTCGGCCAGCCGGATGACGGCGGTGTTGAGCCCGCCCCGGGCGACCAAGTGGACCCCCAGGATGCGGTTGCGGGCGTCGAGGGCGACCACGCGCAGCTGCTCCTGGGCGAGATCGGCCATCTCCGGGCCGAGGTAGGCCGCCACGTCCTCGGGGCCGCGCACGACCGGCGCGTCGCCGTCGGGCGCGAGCCGGCCGACCTCGTGGCCGGTCACCAGGGCGCTGAGGAGGCGCGTGTTCTCGCGCAGCAGGCGGATGAGGAGCGCCCGGTCGGGCGCGGGCAGGGCGGGCCGCCCGTCAGCCGTGGCGGTCATGCCCGACCTCCCAGGCGACCGGGGCGTGGTGGCGGTCGCGGAGCCGGCCGTTCAGCCGCCGGCCGAAGGCCTCCGTCCGGTCCGGGCTCGTCGCGGCGTAGCAGCCGCGGGTCCTCCGCGCCAGTGCGTCGAACGTCACGCGCTCCGCGGCGTAGAACTGCCCGGCGAAGGCGGCGAAGAGATCCGCCAGGCGCTCGGGGCGTTGCGCCCGCGTCGCCAGGGTCAGTCGCTGCTCGATTGTCAGCAGGTCGTGGAGTGTGGCCATGGGCACCTCCGCGCGCGGCGGGGGCGGCACTCGCCGCGCCGCCCCCGAGCTGTACCGACCCCGCCCCCGGTGTGGGGCGGGGCGGGATCGCGGCCGGTGCCGAGCGCCGGGCACCGATCGGTGGGCCAGCCCGCCGTCCGACGGGGGCGGGGGGGAAAGTGGGGGCAGAGGCCGCGGCACGGGTCGGTCGCGCGGGGGCGGCGTCAGAACGGCACATCCTCCCCGTGCAGGTCGAAGCCGGAGTCGCGCTCGCCCTCCCGCCGCGGCGCGGCCGCCGCGGCCGGCGCGGCCTCCGGGCGGCTGTCGAGCGGGACCAGCCGGCTGGCGCGGATCTCGGCCCCCTTGCGACCCTGCCCGTCCTTGCCGGTCCAGCTGCGGTACAGCAGCGCGCCGACAACGAGGACGAGGCGGCCCTTGACGAGGTACTGGCCGGCGAACTCGGCCTGCCCCTCCCAGCAGACGATCTCGTGCCAGTCGGTCTCCGGCTGCGCCCCGGCGCACGGGCCGGTCGGTAGCGAGGCTGAACTTGGCGACCGCCTGGCCGCTCGCGAGGTAGCGCAGCTCGGGGTCGTGCCCGAGGCGGCCGATCAGCTGGACCTGGTTGAAGGACTGGGTCATGGTGGCGCTCCTCCTTATTCCTGTTGGGCTGTCATCGCCGCACCGGCGGACCGTCCGCGGCCGAGGGCCGCGGCGGGGGCGCGGGCGGGGGAGCGCGGATCGCCGTCACGGGGAGACGCAGGGGTGGCGGGCGTCAGCAGCGCACCGGCGCGTCGAGGAGCGCCCGCACGGCGGCCGGCGGCTCCTCGCCCGCGAGGCGGCAGAGGTCCGCCCAGACGAGGCCGACGGCCAGGGGCTCGGCCAGCGGGCGGCCGATCGCCCCCGCCCGCAGCTCGGTCAGCAGCCGCGCGCAGAGCGCCGCGATCGGGCCGGCGATGGCCAGCGGGCCGCGGGTGCATTCGCCGGGGGCCGCCCCACCGAGGAGGCACGCCACGAACGGGGGCGTCACCTCGCCGGCGAGGCGGCAGAGGTCGTCGCAGACGGCGGCGAAGGTCAGCTCCTGCACCAGCGGGTCGGGCACGCCCGCCGTCGCCAGCTCGGCGACGAACGCGCGCATCAGGGTGTTGATCGGGGTCCGGCCGCGAGACGCGAACGATCGGTCCATTCGGCGCTCCTTCCGTGCTGTTTCAGGATCGACCGGCGCCACTCGCCGGGTGCCGGGTGAAGCTCACGCCGCCGGGGTCACGGGGGGCCGGGCGGTGCCCTCTGCGATCGCGCGCGCGAGGATCGCGCGGCCGTCGGGGCGCGGGGCCAGTTCGGCGACGTCCTTCACGCCCGCCGGGAGGGGGATCGGGACCGCCCGCGCGCCGAGCGCGGCGCGGAGGGCCGCGCTCGCCGCCCGGCCGGCGGGGTCAGCGTCGAGGAGGAGATGGATCCGCGGGAAGCGGGCGAGCGCGCCGACGATCTCGGGCCGGGCATGCGTGCCGGCCAGCGCCACGGCGGGGAACCCCCAGCCGCTCAGCACCAGCCGGTCGACGACTCCCTCGGTCACGACGATCGCCCGCCGGCCGCGGGCCTCGGCCCAGCCGAGTAGCGGCTTGCGCCCCGGCAGGCCGAGGTAGCGGAGCGGGGCGTCCTCGCCGAGGGTCCGGCCGATCAGCCACAGCGGGCCGCCCTCCCGGATCTCGGGGACGACGAGGCGCCCGGCCAGGCGCTCCTCGCCGCGGCGGTCCAGCAGCCCGGCGCGGGCGGCGGCGGCGAGCGGGAGACCCCGCCGGCGGAGCGCGGCGGCGAGGTCGCCGCCCGCCGCGTAGCCGACCCGGCAGCGCGCCAGCGTGGCGGCGTCGAGGCCCCGCGCCCGGCAGTAGGCCAGCGCCGCCGGGTCGTCGAGCAGGCGGCGCTGGTAGAGGTCCACGGCGACCGCCAGGCAGGCCCGCCCCGCCGGATCGCGGATGCCGGCCGGGCCGCCCGGCGGGGAGGACGACGGCGTCCAGGGGGCGTCCACGTCCAGCCGGGGCGGCGCGGCCCCGCCGGTGAGCGCGGCGACCGCCGCCCGGAAGGGGAGCCGCTCGGCCAACTCCACGAAGCGGATGACGTCGCCGTGCACCCCGCAGCCGAAGTAGTGGAAATGCTCGTCGCGCGGATCGTCCGCGTAGATCGCGAGGCTCGGGTCGTGGTCGTCGTGGAAGGGACATGCCCCGATCCACCGCCCCGCCCCGCGGGGCCGCAGGGCGACGCCGTGGCGCGCCGCGATGTCGGCGAGCGGGTAGTCCCGCCGGATCGCGGCGGTGTCGATGCGCGCGGCGACGCGGAAGATCATGCCGCCGGCGTCAGGCCGCCGGCCGGGAGCGCCGCGAGGAAGCGGGAGGGCCGGCAGGCGCGCGCGGCGACCCCGCCGCCGGGGTCGGGTTCCTCGCGCCGCCGGCAGTGGGTGAGGTACAGGCGCTCCCGCGGGCGGGTCACAGCCACGTACGCCGTGTGCAGCTCGCCGGCGAGCGAGACCGCGCCGATCGGGCCGCCCGCCGCCTCGGCCTCGAGCGCCCGCCGGTGTGGCAGCAGGCCGTCCTCGACCCCGGCGACGAAGACAGCCTGCCACTCGTCGCCCTTCGCCCCGTGGATCGTGCCGACGCGGACCCCGTCGCGCCCGCCGCCCGCGCCGCCGCAGGGCAGCCCCGCCGCGCGCAGGGCGGCGCGGATGGCGTCGGCCTGCGGGTTGGTGCGGGCGAGCACGGCCACCTTGCGGTGGTGCGCGACCGTGCCGTCCCGCAGGAGGCGGGCGATCTCGCCCGCGACGAAGGCGGCCTCGTCGTCCGGGTCGCGCGCGGCGTGGAGGACCGGCGCCGGGCCGGGCGGGTTGGCCGTCCAGAGCTGGTGGCCGTAGGGCAGGGCCGCGCCGAGGGCGTTGGCGACCGCGAGGATGTGGCCGGTCGAGCGGAAGTTCTGCGCCAGCGCGACCGTCCGCGCTCCCGGGAAGGCCGCAGCGAAGTCGAGCAGGAACGCCGGGTCCGCCCCCCGCCAGTCGTAGAGGGTCTGGCAGGCGTCGCCGACGACGGTGAGGTTGCCGTGCTCGGCGGCCAGCAGGCGCAGCAGGGCGTACTGCGGCGCGGACACATCCTGGAACTCGTCGGCCAGGATGTGGCGGTAGGTCGCCCGGAGGCGCGCGAGGGCCGGGGGGTGCTCGCGGCAGAGGCGCAGCGGCTCGGCGAGCATGGCGAGGAAATCGACCGCGTCGCGCTCCCGCAGCAGACGCCCGTACCGCTCGACCAGGTCGGCGACCCCGGCGAGCGGCGGCTGGCCCTCCGCCAGGGCGAGGCGGCCGTCGCCGACCGCCGCCGCGAGGGCCGCGAGTTCCCGCTCCGGGGGTGGCTCGGTCGCCCCGGCCCCGAGCAGCTCGAGGAGCAGGGCGCGCGCCGCCCCCTCGCCGTAGACGGCCGGCGCGGCAGTGGCGTAGCCGAGTTCGCGCCACCAGCGCTCGATCAGCCAGCGGCCGAAGGCGTGGAACGTCGTCGCGTGGATCGCCGCCCCCGCCGGCCCGAGCCGCGCCTCCAGGCGGGCGGAGAGGGTGCGCGCCGCCGCCCGCGAGAAGGTGAGCGCCAGGATCTCGGTCAGGGCGGCCCGGCCGGCGGTGACCAGGTGGGCGATGCGCTCCACCACCGCGGCGGTCTTCCCCGTGCCGGGGCCGGCGGTGATCAGCAGGGGGCCGTCCGGGGCCAGCACGGCCTCCCGCTGCCCCTCGCTCAGCCACCCCAGATCGGCGCCGCGGTCACTCGCCACCACGACACAGCTCCCGCCAGCGGAGGTGGAAGGCGGCGTCGCGGACGGCGTGGTCGGCCTGCCGCCACCCATCCGCGGGACTCGCTCCGGTGGCCGGGGCCGTGAGGGAGGCGATCCGGTCGCAGTCGGCCGCGGTCCCGTCGCGGTCGTGGTAGTACCGGAAGAGCGCGTCCGGCGTCGGGCAGTCGCGCAGGGTGACGAGGACGGCCTGGGCTGCCGCCTCCGCCAGGGGACGCCCGGCGGGGTGGTGAGGGAGCGCGCAGTGGCTCTCCGTCCAGAGGTCGAGGGTCGCCCGCTGGCCGGGCAGCAGCGTCGCGTCGTGCGTCGGGAGCATCAGGGTTCTCCTTTCGGGGTACGCGGGGCGCGCGCCTCTCCGCGGCCCCCCGCTCTGGGGGGCCGCGCCGTCCGTCGATGCCTGATCGCCGCCGTCCCCCGGACGCGCGGGTGTCCAGGGGACGGGATAACCACGCATCGCGTCGCGGTCGGGGGGCGGGGCGGGGGGTGCGATCCGGGCGCGGCAGGGAGCGACCCAGCCGTCCGCCGCGCGCTACTTCCGCGCGTGGAGGGGCGGGGCCGTGGCCGCGAGCCGCGGGGGGACGACGTTGCCGGCCCGCAGCGCCGGGTCCTGGCCGACCGCGACCGCGACCTCCCACCGCCCGCGCTCCTCCGCGACGATCGCGAGGCTGTTGGGCGCACGGCCGCGCAGGAACCGCGGGTTGACCAGCGGGCGGCGCTTGGCGATGTCGACCGCCACCCCGGCGACCTCGTGCATCCGGTCGGCGGAGAGGGTCGCGGTGTCGATCGCGGCGATCAGCGCCGCGGCCCGCTCGGGGTCAGCCCGCCGCAGCCGGCGCGCCTCGACCAGCGCCGCCGCCGCGGCGGCGTCCTTGACAGCGGCCTCGGCCAGGTCTATGCTGAGGGCAACGGAGCGAGTCTCTGGGTCGTCGGGGTACCGGCTCGCAACTGGCCCCAACACCCGCCTCGCTTCCTCGAGACTGCCGGCGTCGCGCAGGGAAACGGCCGACGCGAGGGCGAGGGAACGCCGCCGATTGGCCTCGGCGGCGTTTTCTTTCGCCCGCGCGGCCTCCTCGTGCCGGCGCCGCGCGGCCAGCAGCCGCGCCACGCCCGGCGCCGCGGCGAGCCGCTCGGCCTCCCGGCGCCGCTCCGCGATCAGCGCGGCGAGCGCCGCCTCGGTCGCCGTGGCCTCGGCGACGGCGGCGGCGTAGTCGTCACGCAGCCCCTGGTCGTAGATCCAGGCGGGGTCGTCGAACGGCCTGGCGAGCGCCTCCTCGAACCCGGCGCGCGCCGCGCGGGCCTCCCCCAGATCCGCCTCGAGCCCGCGGATCGCCGCGAGGGTCCCGTCGTACTCTGCCAGCTCACGGAAGGCGGCCGCGCGCTCCTCGCGATCGTGTTCCCGGCGGGCGGCGAGCGCCGCCCCGAGCGCCTTCACCGCCGCCAAGCGGCCGAGCGGATCGGCCGCCGGCCCGTCGCCCACCGCGTCGGGATTGGTGTCGCCGCACGGCGGGTGACCGCCAGCGGCCGGCGGGGCGTCGACCGGCCCGATCACCCCCTCCACCGGATCGGCCGCAGCGTCCTCGTCGGGGTCGAGGCCGAACGCGGCGCCCAGCGCCGCGAGGTCGGTGAGGGTGCGAGTGAATCGGGGAGTGTCCCTCTCGATTGTGTTGGTCATGGCGCGGTGTGCTCCTTTCTTGACCCGCGTGCATGAGAGGCGTGCATCGCGGGGGTCGGCGGGGGCGCGCGCGCCCGGATCATCCTCGCCCTCCTCTCGCCTACGGGACGGTGTCGTCCCAGATGTCGGCATCGGTCGTCTCCGGTGTCCAGGCCCCGGCACCGGATGCCAGCGCCGCCACCCGGTAGCGGACCAATCCGTGCAACTCGTCACCGATCCGCGCGCGGGTCGCGCGCACCTCGGCGCGGAAGGCGGCGTCGCTCACGAACCAGTCGCGCCGCTCGCTCGCCTGCGCTAGCAGGCGGACGATCGCGGCGATCCCCGCGTCGGCCTCGGGGTCGTGCTCCTCATCGCTGGTGACGAGCAGGTGGTAAGCGGTTGACTCGCGCCCGTCGTAGCACGCCGCGACGTAGAGGAAGCGCGGGATCGGCCGGGGCGCGGCATCGTCCATGTGACCTCCCAAGAAAGATACGAGCCGCCTGGGTGGGGCGGCCCTCGACGCTTCGTCGCTTCGAGCGGAGTAGCACGTCGCGGCGGGCGTCACGGGTACAGCCGGAGGAGGGCGAAGAGGAAGGTCAGCAGGAGGCAGAGGGCGACGGCGAGCGTGAACAGCGCGGCGCTGACGGAGATGACACCCTTGCGTCCCATGTTCGGCTCCTTTCCCGATACTTCATCGGCCGGTTCGTTGGCCGGTCGGGCGATTTGCCGGGCGCGATCAGCCGTGGGCGCGCCCGGCGTCGCTCGCGGGCGTCTCGACCCGTGTCGCGCCGGGGTGTTGTCCGGTCGGCACCGGCGCGAGGGCGGCGTGGAGCGGGCGTGTCGCGCGCGGGGTCGCGGTGCCGGCGAAGGTCACCGGGGCGGGCGGGCCGTCGGCGACGATCACGGCCCGCTCGGCGGCCGTCACGGCCGGGTAGTACCGGATGAGCCGGGCCGCGATCTCGTCGAAGGCCAGCTCCCGGTCCCCTTCCCACACCGACACGGAGACGATCGTCCGGCAGGTCCCATCGGGGTAGGACAGCCGCTCGACGCACCCCTTGAGAGGCTGGCCCTCACGCTCTAGCTCCCGCATGACGATGACAGCGCAGGTGTCGTCCGGGGCGCCTAGCGCCGCGACGCAATGCCGCAGCACCCCGCCGACGTGCCGGCACAGCCGATCGCGCCGCGCCGGGTCCTGCAGCAGCACCCGGACGGTGATCGGCAGGGCCGATGGCAGGGCGTGGAGGCGCGCCAGCAATGTGGTCGTGCGGGCGGCGAGCCCAGGCTGCACTCGCCGGACGAGGTGCAGGTCCCGCGCGAAGCGGCCCCTCAGCCCGAGGATCAACGCGACCGCCAGCATGAACAGGGGGATGGCACTGGCGGGGGGACTGAACGACGACATGCCGTGCATCACTGGCACTCCTTTCAGGATCGATGGGACGGGGCGAAGGGCGCGAAGGCCATTCGGGGGAGCGCGGGACATACTTCCACCTCACTTTCTTCCTTGCTCGGAAGGACGACGTCGGCTGCCGTCCCACCCGGCGGGCACGAGAAACGGGTCGCCCTCGGTGGACGACCCTGACCACGAGCATCGCCCCCCTGCTCGGGTGGCGGGATGCGACGATGCGACTGAAAACATTGCGCGCGGATCGGGAGTACGGCGCTCGACCATTGTTGCGATGCGACGCGGGCGGGCGCGGACAGGGGAAGCCCGACGGGTGTGTGGCACCCGTCAGGCCGTCATGGGGGAGGTAGAGGGGTACGCGCCGACGATGGGGTCGCGGGCGCGTACAGGAGCGGGGGATACAGAGCGCGTGCAACACTCGCGACCGCGAGCGCGGCGCGGTGTTCACGGATGACAGCTACCAGGCGCGCGGTGATCTTGCCGGATGAATCCGCGCGCGAGAACTGGCGGACAATGACGCCGCAGTTGGGGATTGCGATTGTGCTGCCGGACGGAGCGGCGGTACGAAACCCTTCAGTGGGGCGTAACGCGCTCGGGGACTCCGCGAATGATCGACGCCCACCTCCCGTTGTTCATCGCGCCGTCGCACGGGCTGATCGCCGGCGCTGATCGTCGAGGAGTGCGAGCGGACTCGTCGCCGAATCCTGTCGCCCCGACACGGTCGTGCCAGATCGTCGGTTCGTGGGTCAGCTCGGCCAGCCGAGGTGCCCGCTCCCGCTGGGGGGAGGAAGCCGAACCGCGCTCCCGTCGGTGAGGGGTAGGCCACCGACCACCATCACATCGGCCCCAGCGTACCACCCCACGCTCTCGCCCCGCTCTCGCCACACTCTCACGACGGCGCGACGGCCATCGGCGGGTGTCCTGCCCCAGGGTAGCCACGCCCACCAGGAGACTCGCTCTCACGGGCATCGCGTGCCGCCCGTCGTTGCGCGTCCCGCCGGCCCTACAATTGCGGGGCGCGCCGGCCGCCGGCTGGTCGCGTCGCGAGACTGTCGGCGTCCGGCGCCGAGGCGATCGGTGCCCGACGGCACGCCGAGGAGAGGCAGGACAGGTGTGCGCCGGTGGCGACTCGGCCGCACGGGATGGATCGCTCGGCGCTCGGCAGGTTGCGCGGCCCGGACTACGATGTGGCGAGGAGGGCAATCAGGCCCGGCGGTCATTTACGGCGTGTCCGTTTCTGCGGGTCGTCCGCTCGCCCACAGCCTGCAGCATGGCGCGGCAGGGTGCGCAGCGCCGCTCGGGAACGAAACGGTTTCGCTCTCACGGGCCGAGCATGCACCCGAATGGCATCATGGTCAAGTCGAATTGTGCGGACCGGATTGCTCGCCCGCGAGTGGGCTGCTTTGTCAGTGCCGACGCCGAAACTGGCCCGGAAAGATTGAGTGGCCCTATATTGGATTATCCTTATAGAGCCGAGGTACCGTACCGAGCAGCATGCTCGCTGGTGCCATCGTCGTCATTGCGCGGTGGTCACGCCGCTGCTCGCTCCCCCACCCACTCCGTCCACCACCGACTGCCCCTACGCCCCCGGCAATGCACCTCGCCACCGGTAACTCATCGGCTATCCCTCCCTTGCCGCCCTGATCCCCCGGCCTGTGCTCATGGCCGATGGTGCGGGGCTGTCCCCTTGACCGGCTCGATCAAGGTCCAGACTGTCGGCGCCCTGTCCCTCACCAGGGTAGTGTCTGTCGGCTGATGCTTGGAGTACCGATGGCTCGCAGCATCCTCACCGCGACTGCCGCAACCCCCTGTAGAACTGGAACTGTCCTGCGAGCGACGACAATTTGCCGCGTCGGGCTTGTTCGGGCTTGTACGGAGGGTACCTGTCGCCGCGGGCAGCGCCGCGCGTGGGGGCAATCCCTCACACCCGCGCCTCGCGCCGTGTGCCGCCCGCCGGTCGTGGGGTATCGTATCGGAAGTTAGGGGGGCTCGATCGGGCGGCACGATGTTCGACATAACAAGAAGACGGGAGGGGAGGGAGCGATGGCTGGTGTGAGCAGCGTGGACGCGCACGAGACGCCGGGAGCGGTGCACGACGTTCACCCGGATGACGTGCAGGCGGTGGACGCCGATGCTCGGGATGTCACGGCGCGTTCCGCGGGGGACGAGGCCCCGGACCCGGCAGCCAGCGCGCCCGACACCGACGAGGCGGTCGCCCTGGTGGCGACCGAGCTGCGGCTCCGGCTCGGCGCGGTCGCCGCCTCCGCCCGCGACGACGCCGGCCAGGCCAAGGCGGCCACCACCCTGCGCGCCTCCCGCGCCGCCTGGGCCGACTGCACCGCCTGGTGCGACCGCTATGCCCTCCCGCCCTTCCCCGCCGCCCCCGAGACCGTCACCCTCTACCTCGCCGCCCTGGCTGACGGCGGCAGGAAGGCCAGCACGCTCCAGCGCCGCCTCTCCGCCATCAGCCAGGCCCACCAGGCGGCCGGCCACCCCGCCCCCACCCGCGACAACGTCGTCGTCCGCCTCACTTGACGGGCATCCGCCGCGCCATCGGCACCGCCCAGGCCGGCAAGGCCCTGCTGGTGACGGAGGAGCTTCCGCCGCGCCTGGTCGCCGCCCCTCCCCCCCCCGCCTGCTCGGCGCCCGCGACCACGCCCTCCTGCTGGTCGGCTTCGCCGGGGCCTGCCGCTCGGAGCTGGTCGGCCTCGACGTGGCCGACGTCCGCTTCGAGCGCGACGGGCTGGTGGTCACCCTCCGGCACCCAAGACCGACCAGGAGGGCGGGGCGGCGGGGGTGGGCCTCCCCTACGGCTCGCGCCTGGAGATCTGCCCGGTCCGCGCGCTCCAGGACTGGCTGGCGGCCGGCGACATCGCCGCCGGGCCGCTCTTCGCGCGCGGTCGACCGCCACGGGCGCGTCGGGGCCGGCCTTCTCCGACCGCCCGGTCGCCCTCGTCGTCCAGCGCGCGCCGCGGCGGCCGCCGGGCTTCGACCCGACGCGCTACGCCGGCCACTCGCTCCGGAGCGGCCTGGCCACCGCCGCACAGGCAGGGGTGAGCGAGCGGGCGATCATGGCCCAGACCGCCGGCCCGCGCCCTCGCCATGGTCTGCCGCTCCATCCGCGAGGTCTCCTGCCGCGACAACGCCGCCGCCGCGGTGGGCCTGTAATCGCAGGCGTGGCACACCCACGCCGCGCTGCCGTCGCGTGCCGCGCCGCCGCTGGGGGACGCGCAGGGAGGGGCGATGTCGCGCGAGCTACGGCTGTTGCAGCAGGCCAACCGGCGGGCACGCGAAGCCGCTGAGGAAGTGACCCGTCTGGCGCGGATCATCGAGGAGCGCGAGCGCGCGGGGTGGTGCGTCGCCCAGGGCGCGATCGCGGAACTACAGCACACGGTGGCCCAGCCTGCAACGATCGCTGGAGTTGGAGTGCAAATGTGCGGGCGCGCGACCTGGCCGCGCACGACCGGGACCGGCGGATCGCCCAGCGGCAGCGGCGCGTGGTCGCGGGGGCGCTGCACTGGGCGGTGCGCGACGGCTGGCTGGGGGCCGAGGAGGCGCGGGCGGCGCTGGAGGAGCGCGCGGCGGTCGCGGCGCAGGAGCTGGAGCTCGGCGCGCCTGGGGTGAGGCCGCCGCGCAACCAGCAGGCCGATCCTCGGTCATCACGGTCCCAGGCTGTGGTCCCCTGGGCCGGGGCCGGTACGTGGCGGATCGCCGAGGATATGGCGCTCGACCGCCCGCAGGAGGGAAGCCGCAGGCCCTGCGACCGCTACCCGCTGCACGTCGTGGTCCACATCCCGCCGCCGCGCCTGCACCGCCTCCGCCGCGTGGTGCCGATCGGCCAGGCGCAGGAGTACCACGGCGTCGCGGTCCTCGCCCTCGCGCTGGAGGTCTACGAGGCGGGCTTCGTCGCCACCTGCCAGATCCAGTCGCTGGGCGCCTGGCCGGACCAGGGCGACGCCGACGCCGCCGAGCGCAACCCCTGGGCATAGGTCGGTTTCTGTGGACAGACTGAGTCCAGGCTGCTTGCGCTCCGGGGCAAGTGTTAGTTCAAAGGTCGCCGGGCTCTGGAAGCCGAGGGCCGAGTGCGACCGCTGCCGGTTGTAGAAGATTTCCAGCCACTCCGAAGATGGCCTGCTGCGCGGCCCGGCGGGTGGGCCAGGGCTGGGCGTCGAGGAGTTCCAGCCTGCAACGTGGCGAAGAAGCTTTCCGCCATGGCGTTGTCGTCGCAGTCGCCGGCGCGGCGCATCGAGGCGCCGACGCCGCGCCGCGCGAGCGCCGCCTGATAGTCGTGAGCGGTGTACTGGCACCCGCGCTCGGTGTGGTGGACGAGTCCGGCGGGCGGCTGGGCGGGCGCGGCGCGCCATCATCAAAGCGTCCGTGGCGCAGCTTCGGTGCGGGAGATGGTCGGCCATCGCCCAGCCCACAACCCGGCGAGAGCAGGCGTCGAGGAGCACGGCCACATACAGCCAGCCCTCCCAGGTCGGCACATACGTGATAGCCCCGAGCCAGAGCCGGTCGATCGCCGCGGCGGCGAAGTCGCGCGCGACGAGGTTGGGCGCCGGTGACCGGGCGGGGTCGGCGACCGTGATGCGGGCATCGGCGGCGCTGCGCAGCCGACCAGGCCGGCAAGGGCATCAGGCGCGACTCGTCGGGAGCCGCAGCGGACACCGCGCGCCCGTAGTTCGGCATGGACCCGCGGCGCCGTAGGTCCGGCGGCGGCGCTCGTGGATGCGCGTGATCTGGTCGGTCAGCGCTTCGTCGGCGGTGGCGCGGGCCGAGACCCCACGGCGCGCCCACGCGTAGTAGCCGGAGCGGGCGACCCGCAGCACCCGGCAGAGGATCGTGACAGGATGATTGGCCTGCTCCGCCTGGATGAACCGAGACATCGGCTCATAGGGTCTCCTTCGCGAAGAAGGCCGCGGCTTTTCGCAGCATCGCCCGCCTTGCCGGAGCACCTGGTTCGCGGCGCAGGCGGCGCAGCTGCTCGTCCCGCTCGGCGCCCGTCACCGCCGCCGACCTGCCCGCGCCCGGCGTCGATGTCGGTGCGCGCTTCATCCAACCGCGCAGCGCCTGCTCGGAGACCCCGAGGTCCTGGGCGAGTTGGGGGATCCCCTTGCCGCTCTGTCCGAGCCGTTTCGACTCGCCTCCGCCCGGAACGCCGGGGGTGGGTGGGCGTCCTCGCCATCGTGGACTCCTTTCCGGGAAGCGTCATCCCCAGTATCCGGGTGTCCATGAACCAACGCAAGCTCGCGCTGGCGGGCGCGACCTCACCGGGGACAGTGACGACGATGGACGCCCTGCTGACGCAGCGCACCCTCGCCGCGCAGATCCGCCGGCGGGGCGGCCACTACCTGATGGTCGTCAAGGAGAATCAGCCCGCTCTACACCGCGATCCATCGGCTGTTCATCGAGCCGCCGGTGCCGTTGGCAAGGCGGCGCCGCGGCGACCAGCCGCACCTGGAGAAGGGGTACTTGCCGGTTGCGACGCGCATGCCCGATGCCGCGCCGCCCTCAACGACGATGTGGAGGCCGGAGGGCAGCGGCGCACCACCGGGCGGAGTTCGCGCTGGCCACTTGTCGTCCGGCGAGGAGGTGGCTTCGCCGCCTTCACTTGCCAGCCCGACGCCCCAGGGAGGCGATTGCAGAGGTCGCTGCGTCAGGGCGTGGCCACTGGACCATCGAGAACTGGCGTCCACTACCCGCGCGACGTCGGCCCCGACGAGGATGTGCAGGTGGGGTAACGCGCCCCAGGCGGCCATGGGTGCCAGGAATCGCCGTGCTGAACCCGTTGGCGTGCGTCAGGGCTGGAGCGCATTGTATGCGCTCCGCCACTACGGCGCCTACGCGCCCTGCGCGCTGCAAGCCATTGGGCGCGCTCCCCGGCGCGGACTTCGACACCGCCTGAGCCTCGCCGAGCCTCCTGGGTCTCCCGGAAGTTGGTGCTTCGGGCAACTATCGCCCGAAATGGGGGGAAGAGGCGCGAAATGCGCCCCAAATCGGCGTCGAGCAATCTTCCTCTTCAGCCGTTATCGCGGGCAGCAGCCCTACTCCAGCATTGACACCGTTGCCCATTCCCTTATGGTAATCTCCTGGCCTTCCTGGGAGTGGTGCGTCACCGGCAATGGATGATCAGGAGGGCCAGATGTCCTATCGACCGCAACCGATCACAACCCGGTCCCGGAGGAAACCAACCGCGTTGCCCGGGCGGCCTTCCCAAGGGCACGCTGGCCATGGACCTACGCGATGACCTCGCCGGCCTCTACACGGATCAGACTCGCCGATCCCTTCGCGGCCTGGGTGGGCAGGCGGCCGAGTGCCTCGGCGCTCGGCTGCGGTGGACGGTCCTGCAGTCCCTCGAAGGCCTGACCGACCGCCAGGCGGCCGATGCGGTCCGCAGCCGCATCGATTGGAAGTACCCGCTGGGCGTGGAGCCACCGACGACGGGCTTCATCATGGGTGCTCCACGCCTTCCGCACCTGCCGCATCGCGGGCCACGAACAGCGAGCTCTTGGCAGTCATGCTGGAGCGGCTGCAGCACGCGGGCTTGCTCAAGGCGCGTGGCCGACAACGGACCGACTCCACGCCGGTGCTGGCGGCCGTGCGGACGATGAACCGCTTGAGATCGTCGGGGAAACCCTGCGGCTCGCCCTGAATCGGCTCGCCGCGCTCGCCCCCCGACTGGCTCCGGGCGCAGGTCACGCCCGACTGTTCGCGCGCTACGGCGTGCGGGTCGAGAACTACCGCCTGCCGAAAGCGGACACCGAGCGGGCCGCGTTGGCCGCGAAAGTGACCATCGGCGCGGATGGCTTCCATTTGCTGCGGGCCGCGCTCGATCCGGAGGCGCCAGAGGCGGTGCGGCTCGCCCCGGCGATCGCGGTCTTGCGTCAGGTCTGGGTCCAACACCCGGCCCGGAGGAACGGCGGCGCTGGCGGGTCGGCGGCGACGCGCCCCCTGCGGCGTGCTTGATCCCTTCGCCCTACGATGTCGAAGCGCGCTACAGCATCAAACGGGGACACCCCTGGCTCGGCGACAAGGTCCACCTCACCGAGACGTGCGACGATGAGACGCCGCACCCTATCACCCAGGTGGAAACCACGCCGGCAACCATGCAGGATGATGCCGTCACCGCCCTGATCGAAGATGATCCGCGGCGGTGGGGTCTCCCGCCGGCCGTCCACCTCGTCGACGCGGGCTACACCACCGCCGCGCACCTGGTCACCAGCCGCGACGAGCATGGCATCGATCTCGTCGGATCATGGCCGCGAGCGCGGGCTGGCAGGCACGGGCCGGCACGGGCTTCGATCGCGACCACTTCGCGATCGACGCACGCGCGCGACGGTGACGTGCCCGCAAGGGCAACGCAGCCGGTCCTGGGAAGTGGGGAGGTGCCCACGGGCCGTGCCCCGATCAAGGTCCGCTTCCACGCCGGCGACCGCCGCGCTCGTGCCTGCCGGACCGCCTGCACCCGGCGGCAGACTGAGCCGCGCGCGCGCACCTTCTTGCCACGGGCGGAATACGAAGCATCACGGGTGGCCCGCCAGCGCCAAGACACGCCAGCATTTCAGGACGCCTATGCGTGCCGCGCCGGGATCGAGGGCACCCGCGCAGGGGATGCGCATCGGCGATCTCCGCCATAGCCGGTATATCGGTCTGCCCGACGCATTTGCAGCAGATCATCATCGCCGTCGCGCTCAATATCCTGCACACGCTGCGCGTGGCTGCACGAGGTACCGCGCGCCCCGACGCGCGTGTCGCGCTTCGCCGTAGCTTCGCGCCATAGCCGCCGCGATGGACCGCCGGCGGCACGCTGACAGCGGCGGGGCAGAAGGCCAGAGATTACCATAAGGAATGGGCAACGGCGTCAGCATTTGATGCACCAACTCTTCGGGAGACCCATGATGTGGGCGCTCCTGACCTTTGGTGATCCGCCGGTATCACTCTCCGAAAGTGGGGCACGGGGGCCACCGATCGGGCGGAGAAGGGCCTTTCAGACGCATTCCGCGCCACTTTCCGAGGGTCGTCCCTACTGTCAACCCCGGATCACCAAAAGGTCGGGAGCGCCGCGATGTGACACCGGCGTGCAGTCAGCGTGGCAGGACAAGGCATGCCTGCGGAGGATGCAACGGCTCGCTAGAGCCAAACATGCCCCTGGTGCCCGCCAATCATGTTGCCATCTCTACTGCACGCCGGTGTCACCGACGATATGTCGTGGCGTGCCAAGCGACCGCCGCTGAACGTGCCGAGCAGGGACAGTGTCGGCCCTTCGGGAGGTGGGAGCGGCTCGACCAGCCCGGATCGTAGGGGGATGACACGGCTGGTTGGGCGCAAGTACCGCGACCAGTAGTCGAAACGGTGCCCTTTCGGGGCCGGTTTGCGGCTGGTGACAGCTACCGTCACGCGGGGCCTAGCTGAAGCGGGGAGGACCTCCTCCAAGAACAGGTCCATGCTCTCGGTGCCAGGGTGTCGATGAAGTTGAGTTGCACATGCTTGACGCCGAGCGCCGCGAACTGCTCCAGCTGCCCGGCGACCTCATCCGGGTCGCCGGCGAAGCACGTACATGCCCGGCCGATAGCCGGCCGGCGGGATCAGCGCATGGCGCGCGACCGGTCGCGCGCCACGCTGATCCCGCCATAGTGGTCGGCGTTATCTCCGCCACGTCCCGCCCGATGGCGCGGCAATACCCCGCCAGCACCTCCAGCTTGCGCGCATAGTCGTCCGGCGAGTAGTAGTCGGCGTTCCACCAGTCGGCGTGCTCCGCGACGACGCGCAGGGTGCGCCGCTCCCCCCCGCCACCGATCATCAGCAGCGGGGGTGGCTCCGGCCGCGGCGCGCAGTGGGCCTCCGCGACCTGATAGTACCGGCCGGCGAAGGAAGCGGGCGCTTCACGCCACAGCACCTTGATGATCCGCGCCGCCTCGTCGAGTTGCGCCACCCGCTCGCCCGCCGGCGGGAAGGGGTAGCCGTAGGCACGGTATTCATCCTCCTTCCACCCCGCCCCGAGCCCCAGGATGAAGCGCCCGTTCGTGAGGGTGTGCAGCGTCACCGCGATCTTGGCGGTCAGCGCCGGGTTGCGATAGCCCTGCCCGACCACGAGCGTCCCGACGCGCAGCGCCGGATAGCGCCCCGTGATGTGCGCGAGCGTAGCGAAGCATTCGAGCATCGGCCGGTCGCCGCTCTGCAGATGATCGACGAACCAGGCCGTCAGGCCGTGGGCGTCGGCCGCCGCCAGCAGGCGCTCGCCTTTCGCGAGCATCTCCGCCAGCGTGCCGCCGCGCGTCGTGAGCGGGATCGAAAAACCGAAGTCCAGCCAAGGCATCCCCTCCCCTCCCACGACCTGCCCGCCGATCACCACGGCGCGGGCCGCGGGCACCTGACGGGTGCCACGCCAGCAGCGCCACCCCTCGACGACCACTCCGCTGGGGGTATAGCATACAGGACCAGGGGGTCAGCCCGCGAGTGCTGTTACGCAGCAAGACTGAGACAACGCAGTGCACGCTTGGCGTTCGGGCGTGCAATCTGCATCCGAGTGTCTTGCGCCCGGACATGTCCTGGGGGGACACGTCGCGGTTGTCGCGGTGGCCGATGGATCCGGATCGTTGCCTCGACAGCACGCGCGATCCACGATCACCAGTGGCGTTACAAGCCCGCGGCGTCGGCCACGGATGCTGCCATCAGGTGTCCCCCCAGGTCGTGTCCGGACGCAGCCGGCCAGGCCCGGGCCGCCAACACCCTCGCGCACTCGACAACAGCGGGCGCTCGGCGTATCGTTGTCCCCACCTCCGGCCGCCGGAGGGCGCCGTTTGCCCAGGTGGTCGCGGGCGAACGGCGGGAGACGGGCGGCGCGACGCCTAGTCGCGGCCGCGCGACCGGTCCGGCCCGGCGGTGCCTGCCGGGCGGTCGCGGGCGGGGAGGGGCGCATGGCACTGGCGGTACCGATCCATACCGGCGAGCGGAGCATCGGCCGCGTGTTGGGCGCGGGCGTGCCGGTCCTGCTGGTCTTCCGGGCGCGCGCCTGTCCGCCCTGCGACCAGCTCGATCCCGCGCTCGACCGCCTGGCCGCCGCGTACGCCGGCGCCGCGCTGGTCGCCAAGGTCGACGCGCGGGACGAGGCCGGCCTGGTGCGCCGCTACGACGTGACCGACCTGCCCGGGCTGGTGTTCGTCAAGGACAAGGCGCCGGTCGCGCGGGCGCGCGGGGCCGCCCCCGAGGCCGACCTGCGCGCGTGGTTCGAGCACCTCGCCCGCGGCGGTCCTCGCCCCCCCCTCCCCAACGGGCCGAGCATCCCCCTCGCCGGCGCGGCGCTCCAGCCGCCCGCCCCGGCGCGCCCCCCGGCGGCCGCGGCGGGACCCGATGGCGCCCCGCTCACCCTGACCGACGCCACCTTCGACCGAGTCGTCGGGGCGAGCGCGCGGCCGGTGCTGGTCGATTTCTGGGCGCCCTGGTGCGGCCCCTGCCGGGTGGTCGGGCCGGTGGTCGACCAGCTGGCGCGGGAGTTCGCCGGGCGCGCGGTGGTGGCGAAGCTCAACGTCGACGAGCACCCGCGCGCCGCCCAGCGCTTCGACATCAGCGGCATCCCGGCGCTGCTCGTCTTCAAGGGGGGCCGGGTGGTCGAGCGGCTGGTCGGCGCCCAGCCGGCACTGGCGCTCCGGCAGGCACTGGCGCGGCACGCGGACGCCTGAGGCGCCCCCCCGTCCGCGGCGGCAGCCCGAGCGGCGCGGAGGGGGAGTTGGCCCCGCTGGCGGCCCCCGCCCCGCTTGCCGCGGACCCCGGCGGCCGGCAGCGCGGGGGTCCGCCATGCTTCCACGGTGACGCAAATGCCACGTGGAAGCATGGAGCGCGTACCGCCAGGGTGTCGCCGGAGAGGAGGGAGGTGCGACGATGTGGTGGGTCGACGTCGTCCGCCGCGCCGACGGCACGTTGTCCACCGGCGTGGCCACGCGCCCGCTGGCACGGTTGCACGCGCACAACGCCGACGACCGGCGCGGTGCCCGGTCTGTGCGCGGGCGCCGCCCGGTCGCGCTCCACGCCGCCTGCCGCTGCGCCGACCACGGCGCGGCGACGCGTCCGCGCCGCGGCGGCGGCGATGACCGCGGCCGCGCCGGGAGGATCGGCGTGCCGCTGAAGGCACTCCTGGACGACGGCGAGTTGATCGCGCCCTTCCTCACCGAGGAGGACTGGGGCGGGGTGGCCCGCGCCCTGCGGGCCGGCGCGCGCCTGACGCTCCCGTGCTGCGGTGCGCGCGCGCGCGCGGCAGCCGGCGTTTCTTCTACCACCGCACGGCCCGCGCGGCACCGCGCGGGCCGGCGAGACCCCCGCCCACCTCCTGGCCAAGGCGACGATCGCCCTCGCCTGTCTGGGCGCCGGGTACCTGGTGACCACCGAGGCGCGCGGGCCGGGCGGGCAGTGGGTCGCGGATGTGCTGGCCGCGCCGCCCGCGGGCGGTCGCCCGCTCGCCTTCGAGGTCCAGTGGAGCGACCAGGCGCTCGACGCGACGCGCGCGCAGGCGGCCTACGCCGCCGCCGGCGGCGCGCGGCTGCTGGTTCTTCCGCCGCCCGCCGGCGCCGGTATCCCGCGCCCTGCCCCTGTTCGGCCTGGCGCTCGACGCCGCCGACCGCCCGGTCGTCTCCTCGCCCTTCGTCCTCGCCCCCGCCGCCGCATCCGGGGGCGGCACGCCCACCTGGCCGCTCGGCGCGTTCGTGGCCGCGCTCCTGGCACGCCGGATCCGCTTCCGCGCCCACGTCACGGCGCGGGCGCGCCCGGCCAGGCGCGTGGTGTTCTTCACCGCACCCCTGCCGGCGCTGCGGCCGGGCGGCGCTGCTGTGGTATGTCGAAGGCTGGACCGTGCGCGCCCGCAGCGGCTGCGGCGTCGCCCTCGAGCGACGGCCGCCCCGGCGCCGCTCGGTTGTAGCGGAGCTGGCCGAGGCGCTGGCGCCCGCGACGCGCGCCGTGGTCGCCGCCTTCGTCGCGGGCGCCGGGCGGAGGCTGCCGGTGGCCGACGCCAGCGCGGGCGGCGCGCCGGGACGACGCGACGCCCGGCTTCGCCTGCCCCACTGCGCCGCTCCCATCGGTGCCGGCGCGCGCTGGCGCGCGACGACGCCTTCCGGCGCGCGCGCCACGGCCGGCGGGGGGCGCGGCCACCCGGCCGCCCGGCCGCCGGCCACCTGCCCCCTGCCGCCGGAGCCGCGCTTCGCCCTGCGCACGGCCCGGCCGCACTGGTGCTATCCCGCGGGCGAAGCGTGGTGCTGCGACCGGCCGGCGGCGCGCGATCGGCGCGGCGGGCGGCCCGCGCGGGGGACGGCCCCGTAGCCCGTGGCTACCGGGGGCCGTCGCGTCAGCGACGGCCGGCCGACACTACCCCTCCTCGGCGCCCCAGCCCGCCCACCAGCCGGCCTCCTCCCCGGCTGCGGGCGCGGCGGGCGCGGCGGGGCGGGGCCAGGCGAAGCGGGTCGTGACGGCCAGCAGCCCGCCGAGCGCGGTGTGGCGCGGGGCGCGCCGCCAGTCCCGCACCGCGAGGGAGGCGCCCGGCGCTGCCCGACGAGGACCACCAGCCGGCGCGCGCGGGTCAGCGCGGTGTAGAGGAGGGTGCGCCCGAGGAGGGCGGCGTGGGCGGTGACGAGGGGGATGACGACCGCCGGGAACTCGGCCCCCTGCGCCTTGTGGACCGAGACCGCGTAGGCGTGGGTCAGGGCGTAGAGGTTGGCCTGCGGGTAGCGCACCGCCCGCCCGTCGTCGAGCGCGATCGTCACCTCCTGCTCGGCCGGGTCGATCGCGGCGACCGAGCCCAGGTCGCCGTTGAAGACCTCCAGCTCGTAGTCGTTCTTGAGCTGCAGCACGCGGTCGCCCGACCGATAGACGCGCCCGCCCCGCGCGCCTCCAGCAGCCCTCTCCCGCGGCGGGTTGAGCCGCTCCTGGAGGAGGGTGTTGAGCACCCCCACCCCGCGTCGCCCCGGTGCATCGGCGCCAGCACCTGGATCTCGCCCGCCCCGAAGCGGTAGCGGGCCGGGGCCGCCGGGCGACCAGGTCGACGACGAGCGCGGCCGCGGCGGGCGGGTCCTCGGCGGGCAGGAAGAAGCAGTCGCCGACGTCGGCGCCGAAGCGGGGCATGTCGCCGGCGTTGACCCGCGCGGCGTTGAGGGCGATCCCGAGCCCGCCCCCTGGCGGAAGATGTGGGTGAGGCGGGTGGCCGGGAAGCGGTCGGCGCGCGCGCGGCCAGCAGGTCGCCCGCCCCGACGCTCGGCTGGCTGGTCGGGGTCGCCGACCAGCAGGAGGTGGGCGCCGGGGGCGACCGCCTTGGCGAGCTGGTTGGCGAGGAGCGCGTCGAGCATGCTGACCTCGTCGACCACCACCAGGTCGGCGTCGAGGGTGGTCCGGCCCGCGCCCGGCCTTGCCGCCGGGGGCGCAGGCTCGAGCGTGCGGTGGAGGGTCCCGGCGGGCAGGCCGGTCGCCTCGGTCATGCGCTTGGCGGCGCGCCCGGTCGGGGCGGCCAGGAGGGTCGGAGGCGCTTGGCCCGCGCGAGCGTGGCGACCACGCGGAGGGTGTGGGTCTTGCCGGTGCCGGGGCCGCCGGTGAGGATGGACACGGGCGCCGTGAGCGCCATGCGCGCCCCCGCCTCCTGCTCGGGGCGAGGGTCAGGCCGTGCTTGTCGGCCAGCCAGCGGAAGGCCGCCGCCCAGTCGAGCGCGCCGAAGACTCGCGCCGCCGGCGCCTCGTCGCCGGCCCCGGCCAGGGTTCTGCAGGCGGGTGGCGAGACCCGACTCGGCGCGGGCGAACGGGGCGAGTGCCAGCAGGCGGTCGGCATCGGTCGCACCAGCGCCCGCGTCGTCCGCGTCGCCGCCACGACCTCGCCGGTGTCCACGAGCGCCGCGACCGCGGTGAGGACCGCCGGCGGCTCGGCCCCCAGGAGCGCCGTCGCCGCCGCGACGAGGTCGCCCTCGGGCAGCAGCGTGTGCCCCTGGTCGCCGGCCGCGCCGAGGGCGTGGAGCGCGACCGCCTGGGCGCTCCGGGGCGTCGGGGGCGATGCCGACGGCCTGCGCGATCGTGTCGGCGGTCTTGAAGCCGATGCCCCAGACTTCCCCGCGCCAGGCGGTAGGCTCCCGGAGACAATCCGGCCGCTGTCGTCGCCGAAGCGCTTGTAGATGCGGACCGCGAGGGAGGTGGAGACGCCGTAGCCCTGGAGGGCGGCCATCACCTCGCGGATGTGGCGCTGCTCCTGCCAGGTCGCGGCGATGCGGCGCGCCCGGACCGGGCCGATCCCCGCCACCTCGGTGAGGCGCGCGGGCGTCGCGTCGATGACCGCGAACGCCCCCGCGCCGAAGGCGTCGACGATGCGCCCGGCCATCACCGGGCCGACGCCCTTGACCAGCCCGCTGCCGAGGTAGCGCCGCATCCCCTGCGTCGTGGCGGGAGGCTCATCCGATAGTCCAGCACCTGGAACTGCCAGCCGTGCTTGGCGTTGTTCTGCCACCAGCCGTGGGCGACGATGGCCTCGCCGGGGGTGAGGTCGGCCAGGTGTCAACCAGGGTGACCAGGCGGTCGTCGCCCTGGGCCGCGCGCCTCCCCTCCGGCCGCTCGGGGGCGAGCCGGGCGACGGTGTAGCCGTTCTCCGGGTTCTGGTACGTCAGGCGCTCCACCACGCCCCGCGAGCTCCTTGCGGGGCGGGCCTCCTCGGCGCGCTGGCGGCTCGCGACGGTGCCCATCGGCGACGCTCCTCGTGCTGCGCCGATGATACCGCGAAGCGCCGCGCGGGGACAGGGCCGGCGCCGCGGGATGTCACCGCACCGCCCATGATCGCGCGGCGCACGACCGCGACCGGCGGAGCGCCCGGCGGCAGCGGCGCGTGGCCGCGGGGCGCGGCACCGGGCGGCGCGCGACGGCTGGTTGGGGGCCGAGGAGGCGCGGGCGGCGCTCGAGGAGAGTGCGGCGATCGCGGCGCAGGAACGGGCACTGGCGCGCCTGGCGTGAGGCCGAGCGGGCCGCCCAGGTCAGGGCCGGGGCGCGGCGCTGGATCCTCGGGGATATGGCGCCTGACCGCCCGCAGGAGGAGCAGCCCGCCGCCAACCCCGCCGACCTGCTCATCGCCGAGGGCTTCCCCACCGTCGACCCCCGCTTCGCCGGGATCACCGTCCTCGCCACCAATACGACCACCAAGCAGCGCCAGCAGGCCGCGCGCCAGCGGGAGCGGATGGTGACCGGTGGCGCTGCGGACCGGGCGTAAGCACCGCGGGCCGCAGGGAGCGCACGACCAGCGCTGCAGGAGCAGGAGGGGGAGGATGCGCCGCACGCGTTACCCCATGCACGTCAAGGGACAGTGCCGGTCCTGTAGCGACTGCGACGTGCCTGATTGGGTGGGCCACGACCATCAGCCGTAACGGTCTTTCTCGGCTGCCTAGTTTGCGGCTGGTGAGCGCCTCCGTAACGCCTCCCCCTATTGATCGGCCTGTCCGTTGGTTAACTTGACCAAGGCTGCTGTACACGCTGCCCCAAGACTCTTGACAGGTGGGCGGCTTAGGTATACGATGAAGTCACGCGAGTAGAACTGAATTCCACATCGTGGAAACGTCGTGGGGCGGGTGGCGCGATGGCGCAGGCCGTAGATCGCACCCTCGATATTCTGGAAGCGCTAGCCCAGGCGCACGACGATGTGAGCCTGTCGCGGTTGGGTGCTCGAGTCGGGTTGCCGCTGGGCACCCTGCATCGGCTGCTCGCCACGCTCATCAGGCGTGGATATGCAGCCCAGAACCCCGAGACGCAGTGCTACGGACCCGGCCCGAAACTGCTTGAAGTCGCTTCCTGGGCGGCGCGGAGCGAGCGATTCAATCTTCGGCGCATCGCCAGGCCCTATCTGCAGCAACTCACCTTAGCGACCCGCGAGACGAGCAACCTCGCCATCGCCCAGGATGGCGATACGGTCTATGTCGATCAGGTGGCGAGCCCCCGGCTCGTGCGCATGTTCACCGAGATCGGACAGCGCGCCCCGGTCTACTGCACCGGCACGGGCAAGGCCATCCTGTCGGGGTGCAGTGCGGCAGAACTGGAGGGCTACCTCGCGACGGCGCGCTTCGAACGCTGGACCCCGAACACGATCACCGATCCGCAGGACTTGCGGGCGGAGATCGACCGCGCGCGCCTGTGCGGTTTCGCCGTCGACAACGAGGAGCGTGAAGCCGGCGTACGCTGCGTCGCCGCCCCGATCTTCAATGGCACCGGGGCCTGCATCGCCGCGATCAGCATCTCCGGGCCCACGACGCGCCTGGACCTTGCAGACCTGGCCGACCTCGGCCACTTGGTGCGCCACGCGGCGGAGCGGTGCAGCGCGGATCTCGGGCATGGCGTGATGGTCACGAGGGCGATCGCTCAGTAGTCGGCGCGGCGCGAGCCCGGCCCGCGTTTGCCGCGCATCGTCGGTTCTAGTCCGCCACGCCACCAGTCCGCCGAGGACTAATCACGCGCTCCGCGGTCATCCCCCACGGTCGGCGGCAGACGCTGGAGGAACGTGATGCGCGAGTACATCCTGCGCCGGGTCGTCAGCATGGTCCCCGTGCTGCTGATCGTCAGCGTGATCTCGTTCGGGCTGCTCTACGTCCTGCCGGGCGACCCCGCGATCGCGATCCTCGGCGAGGAACTTGGCACGCCGGAGACCTATCAGGCCCTCCGGGAGGAGTTGGGCCTGAACGATCCCCTGTGGGTGCAGTACGGCAACTGGCTCGGGCGCGTCGTGCGCGGCGATTTCGGCACCTCCATCCGGACGCAGGAGCCGGTGGCGACGGTGCTTCTGCGCCGCGCGCCGATCAGCCTCTACGTCGGGGCGGCGGGCTTGCTGGTCGGCGTGCTGATCGGGCTGCCGGCGGCGCTCATCTCGGCGTTACGGCCCGGGAGTCGGCTCGACGTCAGCGTGTCGATGCTGGCCCTGGGGGGCATCGCGCTCCCGAGCTTCTGGCAGGCGCTCCTCTTCGTGTACCTGTTCGCCGTGTTATTGCGCTGGCTGCCGCCAAGCGGGTATACGCCGCCCCTGACCGATCCCTGGCTGAGTTTCAAGATGCTGCTCATGCCGGCGGTCGTGCTGGGGACGCACTCGGCCGCGGTGATCATGCGGCAGGGCCGCTCGGCGTTGCTCGAAGTGCTGGGGCAGGACTACATCGCCACGGCGCGGGCCAAGGGGCTGGCCGAGCGCCGCGTGGTCGCCCTGCACGCGCTCAAGAACGCGCTGATCCCCATCATTACCATCCTCGGCCTGCAGATCGGCGGGCTGGTCTCGGGCGCGGCGATCGTCGAGACGGTCTTCGCCATCCCCGGCGTGGGCCGCGCGGCGGTCGACGCGATCTTTTTCCGCGACTACCCGGTCCTGCAGGGGGCCGTCCTGATGCTGACCTTGGCGGTGCTGATCGCCAACCTGCTGACCGACCTCGCCTACGGCTACGTCGACCCGCGGATCCGTTACGGTTGAGCGACCGACGCGACGCCGGCGAGCCTGGCGCGCCAAGCCGACACCGGAAGCCGCCCGATACCTGGAGAGGATGGCCGCGATGGGCACCAAGCATCTGTCGGGACCACCCGCGCGCGGGGCGGCCGCGCCGGCCCTGACCCGGACCGGCCCTGTCACGCCGGGGCGGCCGCACCGGCTGCTGCGCTTCTCGCGGCAGGTGCTCGCGACACGGCTGGTCGGCATGGGGCTCGTCATCACCGCGATTGTCATCATCTGCGCGGTCTTCGCCGACGTGCTCGCGCCGTACAACCCGAACGCGCAGGACTACCTGGCGTTGACGCAGCCGCCCTCGCGGGCCCATCCCCTGGGCACCGACGACCTGGGGCGCGATGTCCTGTCGCGCGTGATCTACGCATCGCGGGTCTCGCTGCAGGTGGGCCTGATCGCGGTCGGGATCGCGGTCAGCCTCGGCGTGACCATGGGGCTCCTGTCGGGCTACCTGGGGGGCTGGCCCGACACGGTGATCATGCGCTTCGTCGATGCGGTCCAGGCCTTCCCGGGGCTGATCCTGGCGCTGGCGATCACGGCGGCACTCGGCCCGAGCATCGGGAACGCGATGATCGCGATCGGCTTCGTCTCGACGCCGGCGATCGCCCGGCTCATGCGGGGCCAGACCCTGTCGATCCGCGAGCGCGAATACGTCGAGGCGGCGCGCGTGCTGGGGGCCTCGCCCCCGGCGATCATGGCCCGACACATCTGGCCGAATACGACCGCGCCGATTATCGTGCAGGCCACGCTCCTGGTGGCGAGCGCGATCGTGACCGAGGCGTCACTCTCTTTCCTGGGTGTGGGGGTACGGCCGCCGACCCCGAGCTGGGGGGGCATGTTGCGGACGGGGTCGCAGTATCTTGAGGTGGCGCCGTGGATGGCCTTCGCGCCGGGGGGCGCGATCTTCCTGACGGTGCTGGCCTTCAATTTCGTGGGCGACGGCTTGCGGCGGGCGCTCGACCCGCGCCTGAGCGGGCGGCGGTCGGGCTGACCGTCGCCCATGTTCCTGGGGCACCCCCAGGGCAAGGGAGGGATACCGATGGCCAAGCCCGGAAGGATGGCGGGGACACATCCAGAGAAAGGGAGGGTACCGATGGTCATGTCCGAGAGGACGACACGGCGAGCGTTTGTGGCCGGGCTGGGTGGCCTCGCGGCGGCGGGCCTGCTCGCCGCCTGCGGTGGCGCGGCGGCCACCCCGACAACGGGTCAGGCGGCCCCGACGGCGGCGGGCGCCGGGGTCGCCCCGAACGCCCCGGTGCTAATCCCGCCCACCGCCCCGCCGGCACCGCCGACGACGGCGGCGGCCATCACGCCCACGACCGCGCCAACCACGCCGGCGGCGGTGAATCGCGGCGGGCAGTTGCGCATCATGCAGATCAACGACTTCGTCTCGATGGACCCGATCCATGCCAGTGGCCCGACCGCGAGCGCCTGCTACGATGGGCTGCTCGCCTGGCGACCAAACGCGCAGGGCCAGTACGCGGTCCAGCCGATGCTGGCGCAATCGTGGGAAACCAGCGGCAACCGCGTCATCTTCAAGCTGCGCCCAGGCGTCAAGTTCCACGACGGGTCGGACCTCAACGCCGACGCGGTCGTGTGGAACATCAAGCGGATGGTGCAGAACCCGAAGAGTTTCGCCGCCACGACCCTGGCGGCGGTGGACAAAGCAAACCCGGCGCAGGCCATCGACCCGCTGACAGTCCAGGTGAACCTCACGCAGCCGAGCGCGGCGGTGCTGACCTCGCTGAGCGACGCGAACGACAATGCGTTGATCGTGTCGAAGAAGGCCGCCGACGACAAGGGCGAGGAGTCGCTCAAGACCGTCCCGGTTGGCACCGGCCCGTACAAGTTCGTCAGCTTTAACTCGGGCGATAAGCTGGTGGTGGCCAAGAACGAGGACTACTGGCAGATGGGGGGCGACGGGAAGCCGCTGCCCTACACCCAGGGGATCACCTACCGGGTGATCGTCGAGTCGACCACCCAGTTCAACGAGATGCGCGCCGGCACGGCCGACCTGATGACCAACGTCCGGGGGCGGGATGTCCCCGCCGCCAAGCAAATCGCCGATGCGCGCTACATCGCATCGTCGTACAACGGCGTCAAGCGGCAGTACTTCTTCAACGCGCTGAAGCCCCCATTCAAGGACAACCTGAAGCTGCGCCAGGCCGTGCACCATGCGATCGATCGTGAGTCGATGGCGAAAGCGCTGGGTAGCGGGCTGGGCATCGTCCTGCCATACGAACTCGTGCCGGGGCAGATCGGCTACAGCGACAAGGTACCCTTTTACGAGTTCGACCTCGACAAGGCGCGGGCACTCCTCAAGGAGGCGGGCGTATCGACGCCGCTGGAGGTGCGGCTGACGGTCCACAGCCGTGAAGTCGACCAGCAGCAGGCGCAACTGATCCAGGCGATGCTCGACAAGGTGGGCATCAAGATCAACATCGATGTCGTCGAGCGGACGGCATGGGGCGAGAAGGTGCGGCTCAATAACGACTTCGAGATGGCGACCCGCCAGACGGGGGTGAGCATCGACCCGACCGACCAGCTCCTGGTGACCTGGGCCGAGGGGGTAACTCAGCCTACCACCGCGCGCAGGTGCCCGGACTACTCGACACGCTCAGGCAGGCCGACGCGGAGTACGACCAGGACAAGCGGCAGGAACTCTTCGTCAAGGCCCAGACCCTGATGCACGAATCGGCCTGGTTCGGCTACATGTGGTTCGAGCAGGGGAACTTCCTGGTCCACAAGCGCATCCAGAACTTCCCGCCTATCTGGGGTTCGAACCGCGAAGCGGAGTGGTGGATCAACGGCTAGACCCGGCGGTTGGCGGCCGCGCGCCCGGAACGGTGAGCGTTGAGGCATGCGGACGAGAGGGGAACATGAAGATCACGGCCATCACCACCGAGGAGTACAAGTGGCCGCGGCACAAGCCGATCTCGAACGGGCTGCACACCTACACCCACTCGGGCCTGGCGCTGGTCAAGATCGAGACCGATGAGGGGCTCACCGGCATCGGGCTCGGCGGGGGCGGTGGCATCGGCCGGGCGACGGTCGAGCGGCTGAAGGGGACCTGATCGGCGAGGACCCGATCGACGTGGAGCGGCTGTGGCACACGATGTGGGTGCCGAAGCTGCTCGGCCGGCGCGGGCTGACGACGCGCGCGATCAGCGCGATCGACATCGGGCTGTGGGACATCCGCGCGAAGCGCGCTGGCCTGCCGCTCTACAAGCTGCTCGGCGGCTTCCGCGACCGCGTCCCGACCTACATCGCCGGCGGCTACTACGAGGAGGGCAAGGGCCTCAAGGAGCTGCAGCGGGAGATGGTCGAGAACGTCGAGCTGGGGGCGCGGGCGGTCAAGATGAAGGTCGGGGCGGTCGCGATGGCGGAGGATGTCGCGCGGGTCCGGGCGGTGCGCGAGGCGATCGGCCCGGACGTGAAGCTGCTGGTGGACGCCAACTGCGCCTACCGCGCCTACCAGGCGGTCCAGTTCGCCCGACGGATCGAGGAGTACGACCCGTTCTGGTTCGAGGAGCCGCTCGCGCCCGACGACCTGGAGGGCACCGCCGCCTGGTCGAGGCGACGACGATCCCGATCGCCACCGGCGAGAACGAGTACACCCGCTACGGCTTCCGCGACCTGATCGAGCGCGGCGGCGTGGCGATCCTCAACGCCGACGCGAAGGTGCTGGGCGGGGTGACCGAGTTCATGAAGGTGGTGGCGCTGGCCCAGGCGCGCGACCTCGACATCGCGCCGCACGGCTCGCAGGACATCCACGTCCACCTGGTCGCGGCGATCGCCAACGGGCTGATCCTGGAGTTCTACCGCGACACGGTCGACCCGATGTGGGGCCGGATCTACCGCCACACCCTGCGCCTCAACGACGACGGCACCGTCAGCCTGCCCGACGTGCCCGGCATCGGCGCCGACCCCAACTACGAGGCCCTGGCGCCCTACCGCGTGGCGTGAAAGGAGCGCGCGGGAGCATCGCCGCAAGCCGATGCTCCCCGTCGCCCCGCCTGGGCGTCTGACACAGGGGTGCTGCGTGCCCTCCCGATCGGGCACGTGCCTCCGGTGCTCTCACGTCGTGGCCTCGCCTCGTCCATCTACAAAGGAGTGCACCGCGCGGATGGTGAGGATCATCGACATTCGGGAAACCACCGCCTCGATGCGGGCCGATATCAGCAACGCCTACGTCAACTTCAGCGAGATGACGACCTCCGTTGTCGCCGTCGTGACCGATGTCGTGCGCGACGGGCGGCGCGTCGTGGGGTACGGGTTCAACTCGAATGGCCGCTACGCTGTCGGTGGCCTGTTGCGCGAGCGCTTCATCCCCCGGATCCGGCACGCCGCGCCGGAGGACTTGCTGGACGAGACCGGCGCCAACCTCGACCCGCACCGGATTTGGGCGGTCATGATGACGGGCGAGAAACCCGGCGGGCACGGGGAGCGGGCGGTCGCGGTCGGCACGCTCGACATGGCGCTCTGGGACGTGGTGGCGAAGATCGCCGGGCGCCCGCTCCACCGCCTCCTGGCCGAGCGGTACCGCGGCGGGCTGGCAGATGAGCGCGTCTTCGTCTACGCTGCGGGCGGGTACTTCCAGCCCGGCAAGGGGCTCGCCGCGCTCCAAGAGGAGATGCGCCGCTATCACGATCTCGGGTACACCGCGGTGAAGATGAAGATCGGCGGCGCCCCGCTGGCGGATGACCTCGCGCGAATCGAGGCGGTGCTCGCGATCGTCGGCGACGGCCAGGCGCTGGCGGTCGACGCGAACGGGCGGTTCGACCGCGACACGGCACTGGCGTACGCCGAGGCCCTCGCGCCCTACAACCTGCGCTGGTATGAGGAGGCGGGCGACCCCTCGACTACGACCTCCAGTCGGCAGTGGCGGCGGCGTACGCGCCACCCCTGGCGACCGGCGAGAACCTCTTCTCGCTGCCGGACGCGCGCAACCTCATCCGTTATGGCGGGTTACGCGCCGATCGCGATATCCTCCAATTCAACCCGGTCCTCAGCTACGGCCTGGTCGAATACCTGCGCATCCTGGACATGCTCCGCGCGCACGAGTGGTCGACCCGGCGCTGCATCCCGCACGGTGGCCACCAGATGGCCCTGAACCTCGCCGCCGGACTCGGGCTCGGGGGGAATGAATCGTACCCCGGCGTCTTCCAGCCGTTCGGCGGCTTCGCGGACGGCATCCCGGTCGAGGATGGCTACGTCCGGCTCGCCGAGACGCCCGGCATCGGCTTCGAGCAGAAGGCGGAACTCTACGCCGTGCTTCGCGCGGTGGCGGCATAAGCCGGTGCTGCAGCCCCCAGGCTGGACGGAGCGTCTCATCCTACTATCCGCTACGCCTGACCGGTATGCCCCACGAGAACGTGCTAACGCACGTCGGATGGCGTGCATTGGCAGCACACGGGTCTACCGCGCGGGGTGATTCGAGTGGGCGCGCTTCGAGTTCCACCCGGAGCACCCCGCGCCCTACACTGTGCAGCTGGGCCAGTTCGGTCGCCACATCCTCGCCGAGCCCGGGGCCGGCCACTGAGTGGCGGGCACCCTGCGGTCCCCGGTCAGGGGCACCGCCAGACTGCGGGCGGGGACCGTTCTGGGCGTCCAGGGGCCGTGGCGCTCAGCCGCGACGTCGTCGCCACCCGCTCACGCGTCGCGTGACGCTCGGAGTTCGGGGATGACCCAGCAGGGCGGCTCCCCGCGCGCCACGCGTGCGATATTCGCATAGGCGTTGCCGAACCGGCGCGGCCAGCTCTCCCAGGTCGGCCCCGCCGTGTGCGGCGTGAGCACGACGCTATCGAGCGTCAGCAGCGGATGGTCGGCCGGCGGCGGCTCCCGGCCGAGGACATCCAGCCCGGCGCCCAGCAGCCGCCCCGCCCGTAGCGCCTCCGCCAGCGCCGTCTCGTCCACCAGTTCACCCCGCGCGGTGTTGATCAGCACCGCCCCCGGCCGCAGCCGCGCGAGCGCCCGCGCATCGATGATATTGTGGGTTCCGTGCAGCAGCGGCAAATGGAGACTGAGCACATCGGCGCTCTCCAGCAGCAGCTCGAATGGCAGGAACGTCGCTCCCAGCGCCGCCTCCTCCGCGGCGGGGAGCCGGCGGACGTCGTGGTAGCGGAGGTCGACGCCGAAGCCCGCCAGCCGCCGCGCGACGGACCGGCCGATCCGCCCCATCCCGAGCAGCCCGACCCGTTTGCCGCCGAGCTCGTGGTAGCGCACGTCGCCGCGGGCCCCCGCGCGCCACTCGCCCCGGCGCACCGCGCGGTCGAGCTGGGCCAGCCGACGGTAGACGGCCAGCATCAGCAGGATGGCGTGCTCGGCGACGGCGTCCGCATTGGCCCCCCCGTTGGTCGCCACGGGCACCCCGCGCTCGCGCGCCCGCTCGATCGGGAAGCGGTCGTAGCCAGCGCTGAGGAGCTGGATGAGACGGAGGTGGGTGGTCGCCACCCATGCCGCATCGGGCAGGGGGCCGACGAAGCCGAGCAAGTATTCGACCGGGGTGAGGGCGGCGGCGAGCGCCGCGGGCGTCGTGGCGGGGTCGGCGACGGCGAGCGTGAAGCCGGCGGGGAGGAGCTCCTCGGCGATGGCGAGGACGTCGGGCGCGGGGCGGGGGTAGAGGAGGATGTAGGGCATTGGGCGTGGCCTCCTGGTACGTGTAGGCGGAAGGCGTTGGCGCCGCCGGCACGCCCCGGCGGTCCCACCCTGGCGGCCGGCCCCCATCATCGCCGATCGCGGTCTGGGACACAATCGGCCCCGGCACCCTGGCGAGGCGATTGCCTCCTCTTCTTGGACCATGGTGTCGGTGGGGCATCGAGCCGGTCAGGACTGCGCCCGGACACGACCTCCGAGACGTATGGGGGTAACGTCGCTGTCCGGTGCGGCGCGGCCGATTACCGCGATAGCACGCACCCTTTCGTCCTCGGTGACCCGCTCGTAGGGGAGAGCGGGGGACAACGGTGTGACCCACCGGCGCGGCGGAGGTCGTGTCCGGGCGCGCGTATCTACCTACGCCCTCCGCCCCCGTCGCTCAGCACTCATCGCGTCGCAGTGCCAGGATTCAGCCGCCCCGACACGCACCGTCTGCGGCTGTTCCGCGCCGCCACTCGCCGCTGGAGCGCCAGAGGGTGGCAGCAGAACGGCCGGTGCGATCAGCGGCAGCAGTGCCCGGCGGGGCCACGCCAGCGTATCCCGCACCAGCTTTCCTCGCCCCTGTCTTCCTCACCTGCGACGCTCCAGACAGCGGGGGCCCAGGGCCGCTACTTGATCCCGGTCATGGTGATGCCCTGGATGAAGTACTTCTGCGCCACGAAGAAGATAATGAGCACCGGGACGATCGTCACGGTGGCGCCGGCCATCAAGACGTTGACCTGGCTGAAGAACTCGCCCTGGAAGAGCTTGAGCGCCACCGGCAACGTCTGCAACTCGAGGGTGTTGAGGAAGATCAGCGGGCCGAAGAGATCGTTCCAGGAGTCGAGGAAGGCGAAGATGCCGACCGCGGCCAGGGCCGGTCTCACCTGGGGCAGCATGATCCGCCAGTAGATCTGGAAGGTCGAGGCGCCGTCGATCCGCGCGGCGTCCTCCAGCTCCTGCGGGATCTGCTTGAAGAACTGCCGCAGCAGGAAGCAGGCGGTGACCGAGTGCAGCACCTTCGGCACCCAGAGCGGGTAGTGGGTGTCGATCCAGCCGATGTTCTTGTAGATGATGTAGAGCGGGATCAGGGTGACGATGCCGGGGACCATCAGCGTCGCCAGCAGCACCGAGAAGGCCAGGTCGCGGCCGGGGAAATCGAGCCGGGCGAAGGCATAGGCGGCCAACGAGTTGACGAATAGCACACCCCCGACGGTCAGGAACGCGAGCTTGAAGCTGTTATAGAGGAAAACCGGGATGATATTGAAGACCTCGGCGTAATTCGCCCACTCGAAATGACGCGGGAGGAAATCGGGCGGGACCGACAGCACCAGATACTCCGGCTTGAGCGAGGCGGTGACCATCCAGAGCAGCGGCGCCAGGAAGGCGAGCGCCAGGGCGGTCATGACGGCGTAGAAGACGAGGTCCACGGCGAGGCGACGGAACTGTACCGCGGTCCGCGCCGGCCGGGGCGACCCCCGGCCGGCGAGGGGGCGACTGAGCCGGGCCATCGGCCATCTCCTTTGCGGTGCCACCCTACTCGGACGCCCCCAGTGGGTGCCCGGCCTGGGGTGGGCACGGTGCCAGAACGCCACAACCCGAAGCCACCCTCGCCGGGCGCTAGTCGTAGACGACCCAGCGCTTCTGCAGCTTCCACTGCACGAACGTGATCGTCGCGATGACGGCGAAGAGGATCCAGGCCATCGCCGAGGCGTAGCCCATGCGCGAGTTCTGGAAGGCGTTCTGGTAGATGTAGTAGATGTAGACGCTCGTCGCATTCGCCGGCCCGCCGCCGGTGAGCACGTAGATGATCCCGAAGACCTGGAACGAGGAGATGAACTGGGTGATCGACAGGAAGAAGAGCGCCGGGGTCAGCAGCGGCAGCGTGACGTAGCGGAAGCGCGCCCAGGCCGAGGCGCCGTCGATCTTCGCCGCGTCGTAGTACATCTCCGGGATGCCCTGCAGGCCGGCCAGCAGGATGATCATCGGGAAGCCGACCCCGAACCAGACGCTGACGATGATCACCGCCGGCATCGCCCACTGGCTGTTGCTGAGCCAGGAGGGCCCGCCGATGCCGAAGAGCGAGAGGAACCAATTTAGGGTGCCCGACCGGGGGGCGAAGAAGAAGCTCCAGACCAGGCTGATCGCCACCACGTTGGTGATGACCGGGATGAAGAAGGCGGTGCGGAACCAGATCACGCCGCGCACCTTGCGGTTGCACAGCAGGGCCAGGATCAGCGCCAGCCCGATCGTCAGCGGGATGTGCCCGACCACGTAGAAGAGGGTGTTGCGCAGGCTGTCTCGGAAGTAACGATCCCTGGTAAAGAGCCGCTCGTAATTGCGCAGCCCGACCCAGTCGGCTGTCGTCAGCCCGTCCCAGTTGGTGAGCGAGACGTACAAGGAGACCACGATCGGCACGAAATAGAAGGCCAGCACGCCGATCATGACCGGCGCGATGAAGAGCCATCCCTCGAACGCCTGGCGCCACCATCTTCGCCTGGCGGCTGACAATCGCGCTGATGAAAGCGTCAGCGGCCTCGCCCGGACTGCCATGGCCCTTCCCTTCGCCGATCCGAGGCAGTACCCCTGCTCGGCCGCTCGGTCATCCCGCTCGACGGCGCGATCCGCGACCTTTCGCGCCACCGAGCGGCACAACACACCGCGGCGGCGGGGCCACGCAGCCTCGGCCCCGCCGTGGGGTCTACCCCCACGGCGGCCGCCACCACCCGCGCGGCAAGGATCAGACGTCGCCGGCGAGCACCTCTTCCGTGTCCTTCTTCACCTTGTTGAGGAGCTCCTGCGCCGAGATCTGGCAGTTGTACACGGTGTCGAGTTGCGCACGGTAGATGTTGCGGGCGCCCTCGGTGTTGTTGGTGAGGCTATTGAAGGTCAGGTGGTCGAGCGCCTCGGAGAACAGCGCGATGTTGGCCGGGTAGCTCGCCGGCGGCTGGTCACCCACCTTCAGCATGCTGGCGGCCTGCTTGTTCACTGGAACGAACGTCCCCCGATCGGCGAAGATCTTGCCCGCCTCCAGGCTCGCCATGTACTTGAGCAGTTCCCAGGCGGCGGCGGGATCCTTGGAGGACTTGGTCACCGTGAAGAGGATCAGGCTGGCGGTCGTCCGCTGCGCGACGTTGCCTGGGATGGGCGCCACATCGTACGCGAAATGGGCGGGATCGTCGGGCTTGGGGATATTGCGGCGGAAGTACTCGTTGACGCCGGCGGTGCTCTCGAACATGCCGATCTTGCCGGCGGCGAAGAGGCCGTTGGCGGCGTTCGACTGCCGGACCAGGCCGCGCTCGGGCTGGACCTGATGCTTGCAGGTCAAGTCGACAACCCACTGGATCGCCTCGGCCGCCTTCGGGTCGGCGAGCGTGAACTGTTTGCCATCTTTGGAGTAGATCCCGCTCGGATGGCCGTTGTTGGTGGGCCAGATCTGCTCGAAGCCGGTGTCGGTGTAGACCAGCGCCCCCCAGCGCTCGTTGCCCTTGGTGAGCTTCTTGGCGGCGTCGAGGAAGTTCGCCCACTTCCAGTTTGTGTCGACCCAGTCTTTCGGCGGTAACGGGACGCCGGCCTCCTTGAACATGGTGACATTGTAGAAGATCAAACGCGGCTGGGTGCCGACGGACCACGCGGTGTTCCTGCCATCCGGCTGGATGGGGAAGTCGAGGACCGCCTCGGAGTAGTCGTCGCGCTTGATGTCGCGCTTGATGTAGGCGCTGAGGTCGACAACTTGTTGCTTGCTCGAGTAGTAGCGCACGTAGTCGTCGTTGGTGCGCATGATGTCCGGCGCATTGCCGCCT
>JAUJMV010000046.1:0-4648 GCA_030446685.1 Thermomicrobiales bacterium
CGTCGAGGTGATCGCCCGCAACGCGGGCGGCTCGACCGCGGCGCGCTCGGAGGCCACGACGGTCGGCACCCCGCGGCCCCCCGCCGGCCTCGTCCTGCCGACGATCACCGGCTACACCGGCATCGGGCAGGAGCTCACCGCGGCCGACGGCGGCTGGATCGGCTCCCCGCCCCTGAGCTTCACCCGCCAGTGGCTGCGCTGCGGCGGCGTGACCGGCGAGGGCTGCACGCCGATCGAGGGCGAGACGGGCCGGGTCTACGTCCTCGGGCCGGCCGACCTGGGCCACCGCATCCGGGTGCGCGTCCGCGCCGCCAACGCGGCCGGCGACGCCGCCGCGGACTCCGAGCCGACCCGCCTCGTCCGCGACGACCCGCCCGTCTCGATCGACCTGCCGTCGATCACCATCGGCCGGGCGCGGCGTATCCCTCGCCAGGCGCTCGACGACTTCATCGCCGCGCGCACGGCGGAGCAGGGTGGCTATGTCCCAGGGCCGGGGCCGGGACAACGCGACGAGGTGACAGCACGCGTGTCAGGCACCCTACGGTGACGTGAGGGCCGTGTACGATTCCCATCGGAGCATGCCATCACTACGGCGTGATGTCTCGTAGCTCCTGCAACTTGCAGGAAGGACGTTGCTTCGGCGACGCGGTCGCCGGGCGGGAACCTGGAGGGGGTGCGGTGTGGGCAGTCGGCGGGGACATGGCGAAGGGACGATCTACCGACGCGAGAGCGACGGAAAGTGGTGTACTGCTGTCGATCTCGGCTGGGTGAACGGCAAACGGAAGCGCAAGGTCATCTACGGCAAGACGCGCAAGGAGGTCGCCGAGAAGTTGAAGGTCGCGTTGCGCGATCAGCAGCAAGGCTTGCCGGTGGCGGTGGAGCGGCAGATGGTCGGGACCTTCTTAGCACGCTGGTTGGCGGATGTGGCGAAGCCCAACGTGCGTCCCAAGACCTACACGTCCTACGCCGACACCGTGCGCCTCCACCTGATCCCCACGCTGGGGCGGATCGAACTGAGCAAACTGCAACCACAGGACGTGACGGCCCTCCTGACCGCGAAGTTGCGAGCCGGCCTGTCTCCCAGAAGCGTCCGCTACATCCGCGCGATCCTGGGTCTGGTACTGGGGCAGGCGCTCAAGTGGGGCCTGGTTGCGCGCAACGTGGTCGCGCTGACCGACCCGCCGAAGGCGGAGCGCCACGAGATCACGCCCTTCGCGCCCGACGAGGCTCGCCGCTTCCTCGCCGTCACGCGCGGGGAACGCCTGCACGCCCTCTACGCCGTCGCCCTGGCGCTCGGCATCCGGCAGGTCGAGGCACTGGGCCTGCGCTGGCGCGATGTGGACCTGGACGGCGGCACGATCCGCATCAGCAAGCAGTTGCAACGGGTGGACGGCAAGCAGACGCTGGTCGAACCTAAGACGGCCAAGAGCCGCCGCACGATCAGTCTGCCGGACGAGATCGTCGCCGTGCTCAAAGCCCATCGCGTGCGGCAGTTGGAGGAGCGGTTGCAGGCGGGGGACCACTGGCAAGGCGAGGACTGGGGATTGGTGTTCGCCTCCCCGATCGGCACGCCCCTGGAACCCTCGAACATCCTCAAACAGTACAAGGCGCTGCTGGCCAAGACGGGGTTGCCGCCCGCGCGCTTCCACGACCTGCGCCACTCCTGCGCGTCCCTACTGCTGGCGCAGGGCGTCCACCCGAAGGTCGTGCAGGAAATCCTCGGCCATTCGCAGATCAGCATGACCCTCGACATCTACAGCCACCTGATGCCGAACGCGCAGCGGGATGCCGCCGCCCTGATGAACCGCCTACTGGCGGTGGGCGACTAGCAGCCGGGACCACTTTGGCTACACGTTCGGCTACATTCGGCAACGAAGCGGGCCACCCGTGACTCGGGTGGCCCGCCTGTTTTCCTTGCTACCGCAAGGGATTTTCTGTGGCTGGGCTACAGGGATTCGAACCCCAACTTCCTGATCCAGAGTCAGGCGTCCTACCGTTAGACGATAGCCCATCGTCCGACCAGTAGTATACCCGCACGCGGCGCCGGATGCAAGCCCGGTCGCGGCTTTGAACATGGGAAATGGGGAAGGGCGCCCGGCAGGAGCGCAGGTGGCTCACGACCGGCCCTATGCCCCGTCCTCCCTGCTCAACGCCCCATCTCGCACCTCGAAGCGCGCCAGATCGGGGAGGAGGCCGGCAGGGTAGTTGGCGAGGTCGGTGGCGGTGAGGATCGTCTGGAGGCGGTCGCGCTCGACCGTCTCGGTGACGAAGCGGCGGTGGGCGGGGTCGAGTTCGGAGGAGGCGTCATCGAGCAGCAGGACCGGGGTCTCGCCGCTCTCGTCGCGGATCAGATCGATCTCGGCCAGCTTGAGGGCCAGCACCACCAGCCGCTGCTGCCCGCGCGAGCCGTAGGTGCCGACGTCGATCCCGTCGAGCGTGAAGGCGAGGTCGTCGCGGTGCGGGCCGACCAGCGAGACGCCGCGCCGGTACTCCTGGCGGCGCTGCCGGTCGATCTGGCCCTGGAAGTCGCGCGCGACGAGCCGCTCGCGCCCGCCGAGATCATACTCGCCGCCCCGCTCGCGCAGCGCGTGCGACTCGACGCCGGAGCGGTAGACGATGTCCAGCGCGCGGTCGCCCTCGGTCAGCCGGCCGAAGCGGGCGCGGGCGAGCGCGGCCAGGCCGCGGATGATCCCGTCGCGCCGGGCGACGATGTACGAGCCGAGGCGGATCAGCTCCTCGTTCCAGTAGGCCAGCTCCTGCTCGACCTCGCGCGCGTCCGGGCCACGCCCCTCCTGGGCGAACTGGCGCAAGAGGCTGTTGCGCTGCTCGACGATCCGGTTGTAGGCGTTCAGTTGCCGGATGTAGTGGGTGTCGATCTGGGCGATCGTGATGTCGAGATAGCGGCGGCGGATCGTGGGGGAGCCGAGGGTCAGCTCGAGGTCTTGCGGCGAGAAGAGGACGACCTTCAGCGTGCCGACCACGTCCATCGCCCGCCGCGCGATGCCGTTGAGCTTGATCCGCTTGCGCGTGGCGCGGCTCGCGCCGTGGCCGTTGCCGTTCGCGAACGGCGAGTGTGCCGGCGCGTTCGGATCGACCGCGAGGGCGATCTCCACCTCCGCCTGCCCGTCCCGGCGGGCGACACAGCCGACCGCGCGCGCGAACGCCGGCACGCCGTAGTCCTCGCCGCTGCCCCAGCGGATCAACTCGCGGTCAACCCCGGCGCGCGGCGAGCGGGTGGTCGCCAGGAAGTAGATCGCCTCCAGGAAACTGGTCTTGCCGCTGGCGTTGGCCCCGTGGAGGAGCAGGCCGGCGGGCGGCACCGCCAGGTCGAGGTGGGCGTAGTTGCGGAACTGTTCGAGCTGCAGGCGGGTGAGTTGCATGGCCGCGTTCGTACGAGCCTTTCCCGCGGCCCCACACCGCGCCATCCCGTCAAGTGTAGCGCGGATACCGCCGCGCGACAATGGAGGGGAGCGCGAATGAACCACAAAGGCACAAAGACCACGAAGAACGCAAAGAGCGGGGAATGCGCGAAGGCCGCCCCTCGAACATCACACCAGCCTGGTAGTCTTCTTCGTGTCCTCCGTGGTCTTTGTGCCTTTGTGGTACAACGTCTTCCTCATACTTGATGCGGCATAGCGGGTGGAGGCGGGATGGAAACGGTCGAGACGGTCGCGGCGCTGCGGGAGCGCCGCCGGGCGCTGGGGACGGCGGACGTCGGGGTGGTGCTGACGATGGGGGCGCTGCACCGGGGGCACCTGGCGCTGGTGGAGGCGGCGCGCGCCGAGAACCGGCACGTCGTCGCGACGATCTTCGTCAACCCGCTCCAGTTCGGCCCGCGCGAGGATCTGGCGCGCTACCCGCGCCCCTTCGCGCGCGACGCCGCCCTGCTGGCCGCGGCGGGCGTCGATCTGCTCTTCCACCCGCCGGTCGAGGAGTTGTACCCGCCCGGCTTCGCGACGGCGATCGAGGTCGGCGGGCCGGCGGCGCGGCTGGAGGGCGCGGCGCGGCCGGGCCACTTCCGGGGCGTCGCCACGGTCGTCGCCAAGCTGCTCAGTCTCACCAGTCCGACGCGCGCCTACTTCGGGCAGAAGGACGCCCAGCAAATCGCCGTGCTGCGCCGGATGGTCGCCGACCTCGATCTGCCGTTCGAGTTGCGGACGGTGCCGACGGTGCGCGAGCCGGACGGCCTGGCCCTGAGCAGCCGCAACGCCTACCTCGGCCCCGCCGAGCGCGCGGCGGCCCCCGCGCTCTACCGCGCCCTGCGCGCCGCCGCGAGGGCCTGGCGGGCCGATACGCGCGACGCGGCGGCGCTGCGCCGGATCGTGCGCGACACCGTCGCGGCCGAACCCTTGCTGACGCTGGAATACATCGACATCGTCGATCCGCTGACCTTCGCCGCGCTGGAGGAGGCCGGGGCGGGCGCCCTGATCGTCCTCGCGGCACGCTGCGGCCCGGCCCGGCTGATCGACAACATCGTCCTGGAGGGCGCCGCCGGGTGACGCCCCCCGGCCCCCCCAACTTTGGGGGGAGAGGATGTGGGCACGGCGCAAGGACTTCGGAGAGGCGCCGGGCTGGCCTCGGCCTGCCCCCGGCATCGAGGGGCGGTGGCCGGCGCCTACCGGCCGGCCACCGGCAGCTTCGCCACCTC
>JAUJMV010000046.1:4748-18463 GCA_030446685.1 Thermomicrobiales bacterium
AGGTTGCAGGCATCCCCGTACTGGGCGACCAGCCGGAGGGTCTTGCGCTCGCCGCCGCCGCCGATCAGGATCGGCGGGTGGGGCCGCTGCACCGCCCGCGGCGAGTTGAGCGGGCGGGCGAGGCGGTAGTACTCGCCATCGTAGGGCCGCTCGTCGCCGGCCCACATCTGCCGGGCAATTTGTAGGGCCTCCTCCAGCCGCTCGAAGCGCTCGGCGGTCGGCGGGTAGGGGATGCCGAGGCCCCGGTGCTCCTCCTCGTTCCAGGCGGCGCCGATCCCCAAGTAGGCCCGCCCGCCCGAGAGCACGTCCAGCGTCGTCGCCGTCTTCACCAGGACGCCCGGATGGCGGTAGGTGACGCCGGTGACGAGCGTGCCGAGCTTGATCCGCCGGGTGCGGCCCGCGGCGAAGGCGAGCGCGCTCCACCCTTCGAGCATCTCCTGCTCCGGCGGCCCGAAGACGTCGATCTGGAAGAAATGGTCCATCACCCAGAGGCTGGCGAAGCCCGCCGCCTCCGCCCCTTCCGCGATCCGCCCGAACGTCTCCCCGATCGCGCCCTGGCCGTTCGGGTAGGTGAAGTTGGGGACTTGCAATCCGACCTGCACTGATCTCCTCCCGGGCGGCGGGGTGAACGCCGCCCGCATTGTCGCTGGGGCGCGGCGGGCTACCCGACCAGCTCCTTCGCCGCGCTCTCCGCCGGCAGCGGGCGCGGCTCGCGGAACTGGCGGCGGTAGAGGGCGGCGTAGTGGCCGTCCAGCGCCAGCAGCTCGTCATGGGTGCCGCGCTCAACGATGCGCCCCGCCTCGATCACCAGGATCTGGTCAGCCCCGCGGATCGTGCTGAGGCGGTGGGCGATCACCACGCTGGTGCGGCCGGCCAGCAGCCGGCCGAGCGCCGCCTGGATGATCGCCTCGGTGCGCGTGTCTATGTTGCTGGTCGCCTCGTCGAGGATCAGGATGCGCGGGTCGGCCAGCACCGCGCGCGCGAACGAGAGGAGCTGGCGCTGGCCCTGGCTGAGCGTGCCGCCCCCCTCGCCGAGGGCCGTGTCGTAGCCGTCCGGCAGCGCGGCGATGAAGTCGTGCGCGTCGACCGCGCGCGCCGCCCCCTCGATCTCCTCGCGCGTCGCCCCCGCGCGCCCGTAGGCGATGTTGTCGGCGATCGTGCCGCTGAAGAGGAACGGCTCCTGCAGCACCATCGCGATCTGGCCCCGCAGGCTGGCGCGCGTCACCGCGCGCAGGTCCCGCCCGTCGATCCGCACCGCCCCGCCCGTCACGTCGTAGAAGCGCGGGATCAGGTTGGCGATCGTCGTCTTGCCCGCCCCCGTGCGCCCAACCAGCGCGATCGTCTGCCCCGGCTCCACGGCGAAGCTGACCTCGCGCAGGACCGGCTGCCCCGGCGCGTAGGCGAAGTCGACGCGGTCGAAGGCGATCGCCCCGGCGACCGGCCCCAGGTCGGGGGTGCCGGGGGGATCGGCCGGCTCGCGCTCCTCGTCGAGGACCGCGTAGATGCGCTCGCTGCCGGCCAGCGCCGCCTGCGCCTGGGTGTAGACCTGCGAGACGAGCTGGATCGGGCGGAAGAACTGCTGCACGTAGATCAGGAACGCCCCCAGCAGCCCGACCGTCAACTGGCCGCGCAGGACCAGGAAGGCGCCGTAGCCGAGCACGATCGCGGTCGCCAGCGTGCTCAGCACGTCGATCGCCGGGGCGAAGGCGGCGGTGACGCCGGTCGCCTGGACGTTGGCGTCGCGGTTGGCCGCGTTGCTGCGGCGGAACTCGCTGATGTTGCGCTCGGTGCGGTTGAACGCCTGCGCCTCGCGCACCCCGACGATCTCCTCCTGCAGCTCGGCGGTCACGTCGCCGACCGTCTCGCGCGTCCGGCGGAAGGCGCGACGCGCGCGCCCGGCGAAGAAGTTGGTCGTCAGCAGCATCACCGGGATGATCGTGAAGCTCGCCAGGGCCAGCCGCCAATTGAGGAAGAGCATCGCGATGACGATGCCGATCAGGCTGAAGAGCGAGCCGAGGAGCTGCGTCAGCCCCTGCGAGAGGAGCTGGTTGAGCGTGTCGACGTCGTTGATCACCCGGCTCATCAGGTCGCCGACCGGGCGGCGGTCGAAGTAGCGGAGCGGCAGGCGCTGGAACTGCTCGAAGAGGCGCCCGCGGATGTTCGCCAGGACGTGCTGGCCGGTCACGCCGACCCGGTAGACCTGGCCGCGCGTCGCCAGCGCGCCGACGCCGTAGACCGCCAGCAGTTGCAGCATCGTGATCGCCAGCCCGGCCCGGTCGCCGCCCAGGATGTCGCGGTCGATCGCCCGGCTGATCAGCCAGGGCGCGCCCGCCTGCGCCGCCGCCCCGACGACGATCAGCGCGAAGATCAGCGCCAGTTGCCGGCGGAAGGGGCGCAGCTCGCCGAGCAGGCGGCGGGCCGTCGCGCCCCGGTCGTTCGCGCGCTCCCCCGACGCCCGCGCCAGCGATTCGATCACCTGCCCCACGATTCGCGTCCTTCGCTAAACCACAAAGACACCAAGACCACAAAGGACGCAAAGGCTATGGCGATGTATTGCTCATGTTTCGTTCTCCGTGATCTTTGTGGTCTTGGTGCTTTTGTGGTTCCATCGTCCCCGCTCAGTCGTCGCCGGCGGCGACCGGGCTGCCGGTGTCGCTCAGAACCTGGGAGCCGAGGATCTCGTTGTAGAGCTCGCTCCCGGCCAGCAACTCCTCGTGCGTGCCCTGCGCGGCGATGCCGCCCTCGTCGAGGACGAGGATCAGGTCGGCATCGCGCACGGTGCTGATCCGCTGGGCGATCACGAACGCCGTGCGGTGCGCCGCGCGCATCAGCCCGTCGAGCGCCTCCTGGATCGCCGCCTCGGTCCCGGCATCGACCGCCGAGGTGCTGTCGTCGAGGATCAGCAGGCGCGGGTCGACCAGCAGCGCGCGCGCGATCGCGATCCGCTGCCGCTGCCCGCCCGAGAGCCCGATCCCCCGCTCGCCGACGATCGTGTCGTAGCCCTGCGGCAGGGCGGCGATGAAGTCGTGCGCCTGGGCCGCCCGCGCCGCCGCCTCGATCTCCCCTTGCGTGGCGTCCGGCCGGCCGTAGGCGATGTTGTCGCGCACCGGCCCGCTGAAGAGGAGCGTCTCTTGCAGGACGATGCCGATCTGGCCGCGCAGGCTGGCGAGCGTCACGTCGCGCACGTCCCGCCCGTCGATCGTCACCGCGCCGCCGGTCACGTCGTAGAAGCGCGGCAGCAGGCTGACCAGCGAGCTCTTGCCCGAGCCGGTCGTGCCGAGGACCGCGACCGTCTGCCCCGGCTCGGCCGCGAAGCTGACGCCGCGCAGGATCTCGCGGTCGCTGCCCGGATAGCGGAACCGCACGTCCCGGAACTCCACCCGCCCCGCGATCGGCGGCAGCGGCGCGGCGCCCGGCCGGTCCTGCACGTCGAGCGGCTCGTCGAGGATCTCGAAGACGCGCAGCGACGACGCCCCGGCGCGCGAGATGCCCGCCGCCAGGAAGCCGATCGTCAGGATCGGGAAGAGGAGGAAGCCGAGGTAGGTGTTGAAGGCGATCAACTCGCCAAGCGTCAGCGTCCCGCCGATCGCCTGCAAGCCGCCGTACCAGACGACCGCCAGCGTGCCGAGGTTGGCGAAGAAGAAGACGAACGGGAAGTTGTTGGAGAAGGCGCGCGCCGCGACCAGGTTCTTGTCGAGCAGGTCCTGGTTGGCCCGGCGGTAGCGCGCGGCCTCGTAGTCCTCGCGGACGAAGGCGCGGATCACCCGCAGGCCCGCCAGGTCCTCCTGCAGGATCGTGTTCAGCCCGCCGAGCGCCCGCTGGATCTGCCCGAAGAGCGGCCCGATCCGCCGCACGAAGCCGAGCAGCAGGAGGAAGATCGCCGGGACGGTCGCCAGCGCGACCAGCGCCAGCCGCCAGTTCAATTGGAGCAGCAGCACCGTCGTCCCGACCAGCATGATCAGCGCCGCCACGAGCTGCACTACGCCGGCGCCGGCGAACGTGCGGATCTGCTCGACATCGCTGGTCACGCGCGTCAGGAGCTGGCCGGTCTGCACCTTGTCGTAGTAGCTGAAGCTGAGGCGCTGGATCTTGGCGAAGAGGGCGTCGCGCAGGTCGTAGGCGACCCCCTGCGACGCGCGCTCGGCCAGGTAGCCCTGCAGGAAGGTGAAGAGGCCGCGCAGGATCGCCACGCCGATCAGCCCGGCGACCGCCAGGACGATCGCCCGGCGCTGGCCCCGGTCGATGCCGACGTCGATCGCGTAGCGGATCAGTTGCGGCGCGGCGAGGTTCGCGGCCGAGACCAGCAAGAGCGCCAGCAGCGCGCCGGCGGTGTCGCGGCGGTAGGAGCGCAGATAAGCCAGCGCCCGGCGCAGCGCCTTGCCGCCCCCCGGCTGGGCCCGCTCGAAACCACCCCCCGGACCGCCCCGCGGCCCGCCACCCGGTCGCTGCATACCGGCTCCCCGCCCCCCTGCCGCCCGCGCCCGCGCGCACGCCAACCCACGACACCCGCCTGGCGGGTGGACAACCGCTGTTCCCCGACACCCTTATCGTACCGCGATTCGCGCCGGGATGCTTCCGCCGATCGGGTAGGCGACGGCCCCCCGACTTCGGGTGGGCGAGAAGCCGGGGCCGGCTGAGCGCCTCGCGGGAAAGGCCCGCGCCAAGCCAGCGACTTCTCCCCCCGGATGGCTCACAGGGATAGGGAGGGGCGTGCTGGCGACTGAAGTCGCGCCTGCCGGCCCCGGGCCACGAAGTCCGGCGAGCCGGACTGGGATCGCGGCACCGTCCCAGGCTCTCCTGGTAGGCACCCGGCCTGGATCGGTCCCAGCCTCCGCAGGGAGGCTTCGTGGCCCGCGGCCAGCAGGCGCGACTTCAGTCGCCAGCCCCCCGAAGCCCCACACTGCGGGACGGGGGCGGCAACCCTACCCCGCCTGCGCCACGGCCTCCGTGACGGCGTCGGCGGTGATGTCGTAATGGGAGGCCGACCAGGCGGCCCGGCCGTCGCGCAGCACCAGCACCTGCGGCGATTCGTGCTTGACTCCGGTCCGCTCGGCGACCTCGCGCGCCACGTCCTTCGCGCGCGCCACGTCGATCAGCGGGATCTCGCCCGTGATCCGCGACATCTGCCGGTAGGCGGCGGCGCTGATCGGGCAGTAGGGATCGTGCTTGAACAGGATCACCGGCTCGTCCCGCGACTGCGCGAAGAGCGAGTCCAACTCCGCGACGGCGGCGACGGGCGTGAAGCGTTCGTTCGTCATGACGCCAGCCCTCCTTCCGGGCATGTCCATTGGCGCCCGCGCCCCCGCGCGGCCCGCCGCCTAAGTATGGCAGACGGACGAGGGTCGTGCAGGGACCGGCCACGCCAGCCCCCGAAGGCCGCGCCGGGCCTAGCCCTGCGCGTGGACCTTCTTCGGCTCGATGTAGCAGATCACGCGCGTCTCGGCGGGATTGTGGTAGGGGTAACGGTCCACGCCCAGGTACTGCTTGGCGAGCGCGTCGATGTGCTCGGCGGCGCCCTCGTCGGTAATCCGAGCCACCGTGCCGCGCACCTCCAGATAGCGGTAGGGATTGGCCGGGTCGATCGCCATGACCGTCACCTGGGGCCGGGCGACCATGTCCTTGTGCTTCTGCCGCCCCTCGGCGGTGTTGACGCGGATGTAGGTGCCGTCGAAGTCGGCCCAGACCGGCGTGACCTGCGGCTGGCCGTCCGGCAGGATCGTCGCCAGGCTGACGGTGACCGGCCCGTCCAGCAGATCGCGGTACCCCTCGGGGATGGCTGCCATCGGATCGCCCCTCCTCTGCATGTGCTCTGTCCGAATTCGCCACGAATCGCGCGCGCCGTATTTCCCGATCGAAGGAACGCCCCCGGCGCCCCGGACGGCTGTCCCTCTCCGGTCATCGTAACGTCGCGCGCGCATGCGCCCTAGCATATTTCCGCCATCGGGCAACACCCGCTTGATCTCCGCCCGGCCAGCCTGTAGACTCCGCGCACGCTCGGGCCAGGCAGCACCGAACTTGCCGACACCGGCTGAGGAGGAACGCGACCATGGACCGCAGCCCCCGCCTTCCCCGATCGCGGGATGGCGGCATTATCCCGCACCCGACCGCGCCCGAGCCGCGCGTGCTGCTCATGCCGGACGAGCGGGGCTGGATCTGGCCGGACGGCTGGCAGGATGACGGGGTCAACCGCCTGGGCGCCTCGGACTCGACGCGACGACCCTGCGCTGCGGATGCGGGCTACAACCAGCGCGGGCGCCGCGAGCGTATGGAGGAGGGTCGTGGATGCGCGGCAAGGCTTTCGCACCGCGCGCGGCGACCCTGGCGTTCCTGGCGCTCGCGCTGCTGGTGGCCGCCGGCGGCGACGCGATCACCTACGGGCAGCCGGATGGCAATCGCCCCCGGAACAACTGCGGACGTGGGAGCGCTCCTCGTCGCTGCGGGCGCGGACGGCGGCCGGCCCCGTCTACTTCAAGGCTTCTGACCGCGGCGCTGTCCCGGTGGTTCCCCGGCAGAGCGCCCATCCCTCGACGCCGATTGCTCCGGCGCGCTGATCTCGCTCGACCGTCTTCCTGACCGCTGGATGGCGCGCACTGCGACATCGGCACGACGCTCGGGTCTCCGTCACCTCGACTCGACGCCCTCCTCGCGGATCGCGCTACAGGCCCGGGGGGGCAGCACGCTCTGCATGCCCTCGCCCCGCGGGGACGTTCTCGCGCGCGATCCGCGCTACACCCAGCGCCAGCAACCGTCATCGCCACGACGGGGTTCTACTTCGACTGGTCGACATCAGCCGTGGACGGTCGACCTTCGACCGGCTGCAGCCCGCCCGATCGACGCCTACCTGGGCCCTATCACCCCGGCGCGGCTGCCGACCACGGCGGGCCAGCTCGCGCCGTTGCATTACGCCGAAGGCGCTCGGCCAGGACCAGCAGTTCACGGCGGTCGGCTACGGCGCGCGTGAGGCGACAGGCGATCAACCAGCATGGGCGCGGGGGGCCCGGTGATCGGCTACCTGCGCGGGGAACACAAACCGCGAGTGCGTCGCGCGCGGGGCGAGCTTCGCCTGCCGCGGCCAAGGCCGCCGCATCGCGGCGCGGCTGCGAAGGCGGTGGGCCAGCTCGCAGGGCTCGGCCAGGGCCAGCGGTTCACGGCGGTCGGCTACGGCGGGCGGGAGGCGGTCAACCAGCCGGGCGGCCCGGTGATCGGCTACCTGGACACGCGAGTACGCCGATCGTCCTTCAACGCGCTCGGCCCCTGCTACCTGCGCCTGTCGCAGAACCCGGCGACCGGCGACAGCGGCACCTGCTACGGCGACTCGGGCGGCCCGAACTTCCTCGGCGCCGGGGCGACCGAGACGAACATCATCGCCGGGACCACGATCACCGGCGACCGCTTCTGCAAGGCGACCAACGTGACCTACCGGCTCGACACCGCCTCGGCGCGCGCCTTCCTGGGGCAGTTCGTCGCGCTGCCGTAACCGATCAGCGGCGAGTAGCGGGCAGCGCGCGGCCACTCGCCGCGCGCTGCCCGTGCCTTGCTGCTTTGGCGCTACTCGACCGAGAGCTGGCCGGGGCCTTCCGCGCGTTCCGGGGCCGCTTCCACCGGGGTGCCCACCGGCATCAAGGCGACCAGCCGGAAACCCTCGGGCGGCAGACCGGCGAAGGCGAGCGCCGCCTCTTCGAGGAAGGCGTGCCAGTGCTGGAGCGAGGTCGCCAGCCCGTGCGCCGTGATGACCAGCCACAGCGCGAGTTGCAGCATCCCCAAGCCCTGCGCGGCCTGATCGCGCGCGTCGGCGGGGAGGACACCGTCGCGCGGCGCGGCGCGCGCCAGATCCTCGAAGACGAGGATCGTCATCCCGCCCCCGCGCATCCCGGCGGCGCGCGCCAGGTACCGCTCGCGCCGGTCGCCAGCCAGCCACGCCCCGATCGTCCCCTCCACCAGATCCCAGAACGCGCCGTTGCGCTCGCGGAGCGCGACGACGCGCCAGGGCTGGCTGTTGAACGCCGAGGGGGTCAGCGCCGCCGCCGCGCGCAGATCCGCGAAGAACCGCTCGCTGAACGTCCCCGCGGCCAGCCGTCGCGTCGAGCGCCGCGCGTCGAGGAGGCCGAGCAGCGTTTCCGCCGCCTCCGCTGTCGCCACGCTCACGCCCGCCCCCCTGGGCCGCCCGGCGCCGCGGCCGCGACGGCGGTCCCCCCGCTGGCCACGGACGGCGCCTCGCCGCCGAGCAGCGGCAGCACCTGCCGGCCGATCCGCTCGATCTCCTCCAGCATCGGGCTGCACTGGATCAGGAAGAGGTCGAGCCCAACATCGGCGTAGGCGCGCATCCGCGCGGCGATCTGCTCCGGCGTGCCGACGAGGTTCGGGCGCAGGCCGCGGTTGGAGACGGAGTAGTCGCGCAGGGTCAACTCCCGCTCGAGCTGCGACATCGTCGTAAAATCCTTGAAGCCGGCGTAGCCGGCGGCATCCTTAACGTCGGTGATCCGCGCCAGCTCCGCCCGCGCCTCCTCCTCGCTGTCCCGGCAGATCACGTAGGCCGCCATGCCGTAGGTCAGGGTCTTGCCGAGCGCCGCCGCCCGGCCGCGCAGGTCGGCGATCTTGCCGCCGATCGCCTCGACATCGTCGCCGTGCATCAGATAGGCGTCGCACTCGCGCGCGATCAGCTCCTTGGCGGCGGGCGACTCCCCCCCAGCGTACAGCCGGGGCCACGGCCGCTGCACCGGCTTCGGCGCCAGGTAGGCGTCCTCCACCCGCGCGTACTTGCCCCGCACCGTCGTCCGCTCCTCCGTCCAGAGGCCCTTCAGCACCGCCAGGAACTCCGCCGTCCGGGCGTAGCGCTCGTCGTGCTCGACGAAGTCCATCCCGTACTGCCGCGCCTCCTCCGCCCACCAGGCCGAGACGACGTTGAGGGTGAAGCGTCCCCCGGAGATGCGGTCGATGTTCGCGGCCATCTTGGCGACCACCGCCGGGTTGCGGAAGCCGGGGCGGATCGCCGCCATGATCTCCAGCCGCTCGGTCGTCGCGGCCAGCGCCGCCGCGGTGGACCACGCCTCCAGCACCGGCTCGGCCGGCCCCTTGATGTCGTTCAGGTTCAGCTCGGCCACCAGCGTCGTCGAGAACCCCAGATCCTCGGCGCGGCGGGCGACCCGCAGGCAGTAGTCGAAGGTCGCGGGCATCCCCTCGTCCTCGACGTTGCGCAGCCACCCCCCGAAGATCGGCAGCCAGAAGCCGACGCGGGGCCGTGTCGTCGCGGTCATCACACTCCATCCTTCCAGTTCGCGCGGGCGTCGGCGACCCCTACGGTCGCCTCAGCAGGCGCAGAAATAGGCGCGGGGATTGAAGAGGTTTGAGACCATCCGCGCGGCGGGGGCCGGGTCGTCGGGATCGATCACCGCGTCCACCACCCGCTCCGCGCGCCCGGCGAACAGTTCGGCCCAGGCCGCCTCCGGCAGGAAGCCGGCCGTCTCCCGGCCCCGGCCGGCCAGCCGCAGCGCGATGTAGTCCGCGGCGTAGGTCCAGACGAGCCCGTCCCGGACGGCCCCGGCGGTCTCGGGCCGGCCGGTCGCGTCGGCGTAGGCCAGCCAGGGCAGGTCCACCCCGGACGCGATCGGCAGGCCGATCCACTTCCAGACCCGCGTGTTGACGTCGAGCAGTTTGTGCTCGCCGTCGCGCGCGTCGTAGATGAACTCGACCTCGGAGATGCCCCGGTAGCCGAACGCCTTGAGGATGCGCACCCCCCGCTCGGCGATCGCCGCCACCTGCTCCCCCGCCACCAGGCAGCCGGTGCCGAAGTCGGGCGGGTACTGCTCCAGCTTGCGCCCGACGAAGACGCCGTGCGCCTCGCCGTCGCGACCGATGTAGGAACAGACCGAGTAGAAATCGGTCAGCCCCTGCCCGACGATCTCCTGGGCCACCAGCCCGTGACCCGCCGCCCGCTCGGTCGCCGCGTGGAACTCCGCGGGCGACCCGACCCGCCACGCCTTGGCCGCGAACGCGTCGTAGAACGAGCGCTGCTCGGTCGGCTTGACGATGCAGGGGTAGGGCAGCGCGGCGGCGACCGCCGCCGGGTCCTCGCGATCGAGGTACCAGGTGCGCGGGATCGGGATGGCGAGTTCGCCCGCCGCGCGGTAGAGCCGCGCCTTATCGAGCACCGGCTCGACCACGGCCGGCCCCGAGAACGGGATCAGGAAACACTCTTCCAGCCGCGCGCGGTGCCGGTTGACGGCCAGCACCCACTCGTCGTTCGCCGGGTAGAGCACCGCGGGCCGCGCCAGCGACCGGCCGAGTTCGAGCAGGAAGGCGATGAAGCCCTCCTCATCCGCCAGGACGTTGGGGCACAGCCCGGCGACGGTGGCGTGCTTCGACGCCAGCGCGTACCCCTGCGGATCGCGGTCGAGCGCGATCACCGGCACCCCCCGCCGCCCCAGCGAGCGCGCCACCGCCAGCCCGGTGATGTGGCTGTTGAAGGTGATCGCCGCCGGCCGCCCGAGCGGGTTGACGCGCTCGCGCACCGCCCGCAGCAGTTCGCCGGCATCGGCGATCGGCGGGGCGACGGCCACCGGCGGTGCTTCGCTATTGGATCGAGGCGCGCTCATCAGGCTCCTTCAGGCTTCGCATGGGGCACATACTGATCGGGATGGGCGCACGGGCATCGCGCGCGGCCGCGACAAAGTTGCCGGTATGACATACGCGATGCACAATATCAACTATCGCGGAAGGATCGCGCGCAGACCCGGCGCCGCGCGCCAACGGGCGGGGAGAGGATCCGGCGCCCCGTCAAGACCGCGCCGCGGGTGGTTGACACGGGCGCCCCCACGGGGGCCGGGGATGCCCCTGCCGCGCGTCGCCGCTCTCCCCGAGGATCGGAACCGCCGCAGCGAGGGACCGCGACCTTCGACTTCAACCCTACGACCCGTCTCGATCCGGCCGCAATTGTCGGGCCTCCTTCAGATAGGGGTGGACGATCTCGTGCGCCCCACGCTCGGTATTCAGGTGAATCAGCACGCGCACCACCTTGCCGAGCGCGCCCGGCACCTCCATCTCATGCGTGCAGAGGAGCGCCGCGTCGGTCCAGCCGAGGGCGCGCGCCGCCAGCGCCGGGAAGGTCGCGTTCAGGTCGGTCGTGGTGCTGAAGATGGCGCTCGCCACATTCTCCGGCCGGATGTTGTTGGCGGCGATCATCTCCCGCAACAGCTCGGTCGTCCCCTCGATGATGTCCTCGGCGGTGTTCGCCTCCACCGTGATCGCCCCGCGCACCCCCGGCACTGCATCGCCCCTCCCCCTGCTCGCGCGCACCCCGCGCCCGTCCCCTCGCCCGCAGGGGGCAATCATCGGCGCGAACCGGCGGTTTGGCAAGGGGACGAGGCAGGTAGGCGGGCTGGCGAGCCGGCGGGTGTGGGGCGGCCCCCCGGCCCCCGCGTCAGCCGGGCGCCTCTCCGAGAGGCTGGGGCGCTGATAACGTCCTCCCCCCAAAGTTGGGGGGCCGGGGGGGCCGTCCCACGCCTACCCGCCGCGCAAGCCGCGCACGAACCCTTCCAGGGCGGCGGCGCGCTCGGGAACGGGGAGGGCCTCGGACTCCTCCAGCCGGCTGATCACCGCCGCGCCGACGATCGCGCCGTCGGCGATCTGGGCAACCTCCGCGACGTGCTCCGGCTTGGAGATGCCGAAGCCGACGGCCAGCGGCAGATCGGTGAAACGTCGCACGCGGGCGAGGTAGCCGGCCAGGCCCTCCGAGAGGGAGGCGCGCGCCCCGGTGACACCCGTCAAGGAGACGCAGTAGATGAAGCCGCTGGCGCGCTCGGCCACCGACTTGATCCGCTCGTCGGTGCTGGTCGGCGCGAGGAGCATGATCAGGTCCCGCCCGTGGCGGCGGCAGGCGGCGGCCAGCTCGTCGCTCTCCTCCGGCGGCAGGTCCGGGACGATCAGCCCGTCGATGCCGGCGGCGGCGCAATCGGCGGCGAAGCGCTCGACACCGTAGCGCAGGACCGGGTTGAAGTAGCCCATCGCCAGCAGCGGCGCCTCCACGCCGTCCGCGCGCAGCCGCCGCGCCACGTCGAGGACCGTGCCGGTGTGGACGCCCGCCTCCAGCACGCGCTGGTTGGCGCGCTGGATCGTCACCCCGTCGGCCAGCGGGTCGGAGAAGGGCATCCCCAGCTCGATCAGGTCGGCGCCGCCGCGCAGCACCGCCGGGACCGCCGCCAGCGTCGTCGCCACGTCGGGAAACCCCACCGTCAGGTAGGGCATGATCGCCACCCGGCCCTCGCCCTTCAGCCGCGCGAACGTCTCCCCGATCCGGCTCGGGCGCGCGCCCCCCATCGCGGGCAGTTGCGCCGCTTCCGTGCTCGTCATCCGTCCCCCTCCCCTGAAGGATGCGCCCAGTGAGCGCCTGTTTCTCACCACAGAGGCACAGAGGAACGGAGGAGAGGACACGGAGTGTAAATCTATTCTCTGTGTACTCTCTCCCGCCCTCTGTGCCTCTGTGGTGAATCTCGTCCTTTCGCCCGTCGAGCGCCCCTGCGCCGGCCCCTACGCCTCGACGCCGAGCGCCTCGATCGCGGTGTTGAGGTCCTTGTCGCCGCGCCCGGAGAGGTTGACGACGATCGTCTCGTCGGGCCGGCAGCGCGGGGCGAGCTTGGCCGCGTAGGCGATCGCGTGCGCCGATTCGAGCGCGGGGATGATCCCCTCGGTGCGGCAGAGCAGTTGGAACGCCTCCAGCGCCTCGTCGTCGGTGATCGCGACGTACTCCGCGCGCCCGGCGTCCTTCAGATAGGCGTGCTCCGGGCCGACGCCGGGGTAGTCGAGGCCGGCGGAAATCGAGTGCGCCTCCTGCACCTGCCCCCACTCGTCCTGCAAGACGTACGACTTCGCGCCGTGCAGCACCCCAACCTGGCCCGCCGTCAGCGTGGCGGCGTGCCGGCCGCTGGCGATGCCGTGGCCCGCCGCCTCGATGCCAACCAGCCGCACCGCCGCGTCGCCGACGAAGGGGTGGAAGATGCCGATCGCGTTCGAGCCACCGCCGACGCAGGCGAGGACGTAGTCGGGCAGGCGGTCGAGCTGGGCGAGCGCCTGCGCGCGCGCCTCCCGCCCGATCACCGCCTGGAAGTCGCGCACCATCCGGGGGTAGGGGTGCATCCCGGTCACCGATCCGAGCAGGTAGTAGGTGTCCGCCACGTTGGTCACCCAGTCGCGGATCGCCTCGTTGATCGCATCCTTCAGCGTGCGGCTGCCGGACGACACCGGGCGGACCTCCGCGCCGAGCAGCTTCATGCGGAAGACGTTGGGCGCCTGCCGCGCGATGTCGACCTCGCCCATGTAGACGACGCACTCCAGCCCGAGCTTGGCGCAGATGGTGGCGGTGGCGACGCCGTGCTGCCCCGCGCCGGTCTCGGCGATGATCCGCCGCTTGCCCATCCGCGCCGCCAGCAGCCCCTGCCCGAGCGCGTTGTTGATCTTGTGCGCCCCGGTGTGCGCCAGATCCTCCCGTTTGAGGTAGATGCGCGCCCCCCCGAGCCGCTCCGACAACTTCTCGGCGTGGTAGAGCGGCGTCGGCCGCCCGACGTAGTCGCGCGCCAGCCGCTCGATCTCGAGCCGGAAGCCGGCGTCGGCCCGCGCCGCGTCGTAGGCCGCCTCCAGCTCCGCCAGCGCGCCCATCAGCGTCTCGGGCGCGTACTTGCCGCCGAACTGCCCGAAGCGCCCCTGAGCGTCCGGCTCAGACGCGA
>JAUJMV010000047.1 GCA_030446685.1 Thermomicrobiales bacterium
GACGACGACGGCTTCCGGCCTGCTCGGCGTCCCCATGCGGTGTCACTCCTCACCCTAATCGTCTCCTGCCCGGCGTGCCCCGGCTGGCCCCGGCGCTGGGCCTCGAGGCGCCCGCCTCGCCGCGATTCCGCACGGGACTGAATTATGTAGGTATCGTCCTCCCGGCGGGAGCGGAGGTGCAGGCACACCCCGCCTCACCGGATGAACCGCCCCCAGTCCCCGTAGCGCTCCCGGACCGCGCCGCGCGACAGGCTCAGCGCGATCACCCCCAGCCCCACGAGCAGGTTGCTCCAGGTCGCGACGGTTGTGGCGCCGCCGAGGAGCCAGGGGGTGACGATGATCCACGCGCCGAGCGGGGCGTTCAGGAAGCGGGCCGCGCGGCCGACCTCCGCCATCGCGATCACCGCCACCGTTACGATCAGGGCGCCGACCAGATGATTGCTGTCGGCCGCCCCACCGCGCGTCCCGAAGACATCGGGAGCCGCCATCAGCCAGAGGCCCAGGCCGGCCGTGAGCAGCAGGTTCCACGGCGCCGTGACCCCCCAGACCATGGCGGGGGCGGCCTGCGCGAGCGGCGCGTTGAGGCGCGGGGAGCGCTCGTCCGTGCCGCCACCTTCGATCGTGTCGCCCTGCCAGAAGGTGCGCCAGAAGGGCGCGCCGTCCCGGACGCGCCGCGCCATGAACTGGCCCATCGCGATGACCTCGTCCAGCGTGAGCGGGATCATGATCAGCATGGCCAGGGCGGTGATGAGGCAGAGGGTGCACCAGGCGCCCACCATCACCGGCTGGAGGATGACCAGCGTGATGCTGACGATGCCGAGCGGCACCACCAGGATGCCGAAGAGCAGCACCATCCAGGGCATCGTCCGCCAGCGGCTCGTGCCGCCCATGAAGCCCATCAGCGCCTCGAGCGTGTACACGGCCGCGCCGAGGCCGGCATCGGAAATCGGCCAGGCCCGCGACACCTCCGAGTCGAGGATGCGCATCGTGCCGTCGCCGAAGAAGGGGTCCCAGGCGGCGTCGATGTAGCCGAGCTGGTACGCGGCCAGGTAGCGGGAGATGAACAGCCCGACGAAGCCGAGGGCGATCACCGGGGCGCGCTGGAGCCAGGACGAGGGGTTGTAGGACCAGCCGGGCGGCGTCTCCGGCCCCGGCTTCATGATCAGCATCATGCCCGGCATCCCCGGCACGAGGATGGCGAAGGCGATCACCAGCGTGCCGACCAGCCAGTCGTTGGTGTACGCCGCGGCGGTGGGCGCCCAGAAGACCAGCGGGGCGAACAGCAGCCAGATGCCAACGAAGCCCACCGCCCACTGCGCCCAGACGCGGCGCGGGGAGAGCGCCAGCGCGCCCAGCACCACGAGGAGGGCGCCGCTGGCGATATCGCTCCAGGTCATGGCCGCGGCGCGCAACTCGATGGCGGGGAGTCCGCGCTCGGCGGTGATACGGGTGACGTGATCGCCCACCAAGGTCGGGTTGCCGTGGCCGAGCGTGAATGGGCTGGTGAGCAGCCACACGCCCAGCAGCACGATCGCGACGTAGGCCCAGAGCGTCCGCGCGTGATGCTGTCGCTGCATCTCCCGCGGGTCCATCCCGCCCATCATGTGCCCGTGCTCGGCGCCCGCCGTCTCGCCGTCGGTCGATGCCCCCGCGTGGTTGTGTCCTTGCTGCCTGCCCGTGGCGGCGGCTCTCTGTTCAGTCGTCATGCGCCTGCTCCGTTGACGGCGCGACCGCAGCCCCCTCCAGCTCTGTCGGGGGCTCCAGCTCGTGCGCGCGATACCAGCCGAGTGGGTCGGCTTTGAGCGCAGCGACCATCTTCGGGAGTGTCTCGCGCAGTGAGCACCGGGGCTCCCAGCCGAGCACCGCGCGGGCGTGGCCGATGTCGAGGGCGTAATGGTCATCGGCCAGGTCGATCATCCACGGCTTGATGAACGGTTCCTCGCCGAGCGGCATCGCGTCCTGGAGCCACGCACCCGTCTTCGCCAGCGGCTTGGGAATCTGGCGGGTTTCCCGCTCCCCACCATGGATGAGCCGGCCGAACGTGTGTTGCAGTTCGTCATAGCTGAGCGTCTCGGGCTCGCCGAGCAGCAGCGTCAACTCGGACGGCAACTGCTGGCGGCGTTGCACGAGCAGCACGAACGCGTCCACGAGGTCGTCGAGGTGCAGGAACGCCTGGCCGTGCGCGGTGTTGCCGGGGAAGACGTGGCTGATGAGCGCACGCTCGTAGATGCGCCGGATCTGGTGCGCGAGCGGGATCGAATGGCAATAGTCATCGTACACGCCCGCGATGCGCAGCAGCGCGACGGGCGTATCGCCGCGCTCGGCGCAAATCAGTTCCTCGGTCCGCACCTTCGACCGCGGGTAGTCCCATTTCGGCTCGAGCGGCCACTCTTCGTCGATGCGCTGGCCGGGCTTGCAGGGGGCGTGGGCGAGCATGGTGCTGGAGAAGACGAACTGCTCGACCTGAAAACTGCGCAGCGCGCGCAGCAGCCGCTCGGTGCCCCGCACGGTGATCTCCTCGTATTTGGGGCTCGGCTCGCCGGAGAAATTGTAATAGGCGGCGAGATGGATCACCGCGGCGATGCGCTCGCCATACCGCTCGCGCACCTCGCCCAGGCTGCGCCGTACTCCTTCCTCGGAGGTCAGGTCGACGGTGATGCAGTCGGCGACGGCGGGCGGATAGGGCGGCCCCCGACGATCGAAGCCGACGACGGTGAACTGTTCGGCCAGTCGCTTGACCGTTGCGGAGCCGATCAGGCCGCTGCTGCCGGTGACGATGACGACTTCTCGCTGACCATGCATACGGCATACCTTCCCGAAGACGCACACATCGGCCCACCGGCGCTGCTACCACCAATATCGAGCACGATCAATCGCGTCTGCATTGCTACTGTGCCGGCCACCGTGACCGCGGTGGCAACGCGCCGACGAAGGGATAGAGCAAGCGGGCCGCGATCCAGCAGCCGCAGAGAACGGGGAGATGCAATTACTCGGTCCCGTCCACGCGCACCCACACGCCCTTGCCGCCGCGACACCAGCGAGAACAGCAAAGTTCGCGGCCTTCTCCGCGCAACTGCGGCGCGGGGGCCCGGGGCCCCGACCCCCGGGCCCCCGCCCCCCGCCCCCCCCCCCGGCGGCCGTCCCATGCCGCCCCGGCCCGCGCCCCCCGGGGGGGGGCCCCCCCCCCCCCCCCCCCCCCCCCGCCGCGCCCCCCCCCCGCCCGCACCCTCGTCGGCGCGGGCGCCGGCGCCCGGGCGCGGGGGGGGGGGCCCCCGGGCCCGGCCCCCGGCCCCCCCCCCCCCCGCGACCCGCCACCGGGCTACGTCACCTGGCCGCCCTGACCGTCGCCCGCGTGCGAGGTCGCCCCGGTCGTTCGCGAAACATCCCGACCACGCCAGCCGTGTCCCGCGCCGAGGCGCTCTTGGCGATATCGCCCCGGCCAGCGTGCCGCGGGAGGTACCGCTGTCGCCGATCGCCGGGACACCTCGTGCGTGGAAGCCGGGAGCGTGAATATCGCCCCCCTGATCGGCGTTGCACCCCGGAGGAGGTCGGCGCCAGCCTCCAGGATCGCCCGCTTCGGCCCCTTGGCTTCGCCCGTCGGGCGGGATGGTGGCTCGCGTTTCTCGGTCAGCGGCCTATCCGTCCCGCGGCCGGGACCGCTTGGGCGGGCCGATGCCCGACACGCGCCTGCATCGCCCGCCATGTGCCGCCGGAGTGCCAGCTACGCCTGTTGCCCCTGTTGCGCGGGACCGCTCGTCTGCGCGCCCTGGTCCGGGACGGCGCCCGCCTGCTGGCAGCAGGCCATGATGTTCTGCGCCGCCTGGTCGCGGCTGATGCCCGCCACCTGGGCCGCCCGGTCCAGGTCATCCCGGGTGAGGTTGCGCTCGTCACCGTGGTTGTCGTCGGGCTGCATACACCCGCAGCTCATGCACATGCTGCTCCTCCTATCCGATTCAACGATCCAATCCAACGCCGCGATCCTACCATTGCCAGTAGTAGCAAGTTGCTTGCCACCGCACGGTGCTCCACGGCCGCCCTGCGCTCCCGCCGCTGCTCGTGTCCGACGGCGGCGGGGCAGGTCGCCCCTGCCGGTCACCGACCGTCCCTTGGTTGCTCCGCGTACCGCTCCGGGTGCTGGTCGAACTGCCGCTTGCACCCGGGGGAGCAGAAGTAGTAGGTCCGCCCCTGGTACTCGCTAGTCAGTCCCTGCGACCGGGCCTGCTGCTCGTCAACCTGCATGCCGCACACGAGATCCTTGGTCATGCACAGCACCGCCTTTCGCCTATCGCAGTGAACACCAAGCGACGCCAGCCAGCTATCGCCTCCCGCTGCCCCATGGACCGCCGCGGCGGCCGCAACACCCGCGCGCTGGCTTAGCGCCGCTGCGTCTGTGTGACCAGCCAGGCGATGAGCGCAACGAGCAGGGCGATCATGAGCGCCCAGAACAGCAGCATGAAGAGCATGCCGACCATCCCGCCGCCCATCATCCCGCCGCCCATCATCAGGCCCATCCCGCCCATCCCACCCGTGAAGGTGGCCAACAGCAGCAGGACGAGCAGCGCGCCACCCAAAATGCCCAAGAGCACCTTGAGGTTGTTCTCCATCCGTCGCACCTCCAGTCAAACGCTCAAACTGCTCAGCAGCACAACCGACGCCTGGCGTCCCAGCGCTCCCGCGCCAGCCACTAGGGGATCAGCCCAGAAGTGCGGCCGAAAAGATACGTACCGGATGTCGTGGCCGGGCGCACGCGCACGTCGGCGCCGCTGTAGCGGTCGAAGATCTCACGCGCGGCCCGGGTCTGCACAGCGGTCATCGCGTCGACCGCCAGCAGGACCCGCCCCTCGCACACATGCGTCTCATAGCCTTGCACCTCGCCCTCCGGCACCCGGCCGACGCCGGGGTGCCGACGATCGGGCCGATGTCCGGCACCACCCAGGCGAAGAAGGCGGGGGTGACGGTGGCATAGTCGGCGTACTGCTGACCGAATTGCGCCNATGGCCGCGCCGTCGCGCGCGTTTCCCGCACCTGGTCCTCCTTGCGCCCGGGCCGCGGCGCGCCCCGTCGCGCGGCGATCGCGCCCGCTCACGGCGGCAGCGGGCCTCCTAGCCCCGCGCCGCTGGCGAGCCAACGTAGCCCTCAGGCTGCCGGTCGAACCGCTGCTTGCAGCCGGGCGAGCAGAAGTAGTAGGTCCGCCCCCCGTATGCGCTCCGCCCCGCCGCCTGTTCGGGTCGCACCTCCATGCCGCAGACGGGGTCTGTCGCCGGCGCCGCCCGGCCGCCCAGCGCGCGCCCCGCGGCCGGCGTCGCCGGCTGCGGCATCGCCGGCGTCCCTTCGCCCCGCCGCGGGCGCGATAGCGTCGCCGGCTCGTCGCGTGCCGGCGACGCCGGCAGCCGAAAGGTGCGCAGCCGCAGCGCGTTCAAGACGACGGAGATCGAGCTGGCCGCCATCGCCGCCGAGGCGAGCATCGGCGACAGGAGCAGCCCGAAGAACGGGTAGAGCAGCCCGGCGGCGATCGGGATGCCCAGGCCGTTGTAGATGAAGGCGAAGAAGAGGTTCTGCTTGACGTTGCGCAGCGTCGCCCGCGAGAGGCGCACGGTGCGGGCCACGTCGAAGACGTCGTTCTTGATGAGGACGACGTCGGCCGACTCGATCGCCACGTCGGTCCCCGCGCCGATGGCGATCCCGACGTCGGCCTGGGCCAGCGCGGGCGCGTCGTTGATGCCGTCCCCGACCATGGCGACGACCTTGCCGCCCCGCTGGAGCTTCGCGACCTCCGTGGCTTTGTGCTCCGGCAGCACCTCGGCCAGCACGGTGTCGATGCCCACCTCGCCGGCGACCGCGCGGCCGACGCCCCAATTGTCGCCGGTGATCATCGCCGCCTCGATCCCCAGCCGGTGCAGCTCCGCCACCGCCGCGCGCGAGCTGGGGCGGACGACATCGGCCAGGCCGAGCAGGCCGGCGAGTCGCCCGTCGCGGGCGACGAAGTTGACCGTGTTCCCCGCCTTCGCCGACCGCTCCGCCTCGGCCGTCAGCGGGGCGAGCTCCACCCCCCGTTCGGCCATCAGCCGGCGGTTGCCCACCAGCACCTCGGCCCCCGCGACGCGCGCCCGGGTGCCCTTGCCGGTCAGGTACCGGAAGTCCTGCACCTCCGGGAGCGCGAGCCCCCGCCCCTCGGCCGCGCGGACGATCGCCTCCGCGAGCGGGTGCTGCGAGCCGCGCTGCGTCGCGGCCGTCAGGCGCAGCAGCTCGTCGGCGGCGAGGCCGGCGACCGGCACCACGTCGCGCACGGCGTGCCGCCCCTGGGTGAGCGTCCCGGTCTTGTCGAGGACGACCGTCGTCACCTTCCCCGTCACCTCCAGCGCCTCGGCGCCCTTGATCAGGATGCCCGCCTCGGCGCCCTTGCCGGTGGCGACCATGATCGAGGTCGGCGTCGCCAAGCCCAGCGCGCAGGGGCAGGCGATCAGGAGGACGGCGACGGTGTTGAGGAGCGCCAGGACGAAGGCCGGTTCCGGCCCCAGCACGAACCAGGCGACGAAGGTCAGGACGGCGACGATGATGACCGCCGGGACGAAGTAGCCGGAGACGCGATCGGCGAGGCGCTGGATCGGCGCCTTCGACCCCTGGGCCTCCTGGACCAGCCGCACGATCTGGGCGAGCATCGTGTCCTTGCCGACCTTCGTCGCCTCGAAGACGAACCCGCCGGCGCTGTTGATCGTCGCGCCGATGACCGGGTCGCCCGGCCCTTTCGCCACCGGCACGCTCTCGCCGGTGACCATGCTCTCGTCGATCGTGCTCTCGCCCTCGCGGATGATCCCGTCGACCGGGATCTTCTCGCCCGGCCGCACGACCACCAGGTCGCCGGCGCGGACCGCCTCGACCGGGATGTCCTCCTCCCGGCCGGCGCGCCGGACGCGCGCCGTCCGCGCCTGGAGGGACAGGAGCGTCTCGATCGCCGCCGAGGTGCCGGCCTTGGCGCGCGCCTCGAGCAGCCGGCCGAGCAGGATCAGGGTGACGATGACCGCGGCGGTCTCGTAGTAGACCTCGGCCGCGACGCCCCGGCTGCGCAGCCACGCGCCGAAGGCGGTGGCCACCAGGCTGTAGAGGTAGGCCGCGCCGGTGCCGATGCCGATCAGCGTGTTCATGTCGGCGGTGCGGTTCTTGAGCGTGAACCAGGTGCCCCGGAAGAAGCCCCAGCCGCTGTAGAAGAGGACCGGCGTCACCAGGACGAGCTGGACGACGGGGGTGGCGAGCAGGGCGATCAGGGCGCCGAGCGGCCCGCCCGGCAGCGGCAGCAGCAGGTGCCACATCGCGCCGAGCAGGACCGGCACGGTCAGGGCGAGGGCGACGGCGAAGCGGCGGGTGAGGTCGGCCACCTCCGACTCCCGCGAGACGACCCCGCGGTCGGCCTCCGCCTCCGCCGGGGTGATCGGCTCCGCCCCGAAGCCCGCCGCCCCGATGGCCCCCGCCAGTTGCTCGGGCGCGACGAGGCCGGGGATGTAGTCGATTGTCGCCCGCTCGGTGGCGGCGTTGACCTGCACCCGCTCCACGCCCGGCTGCCGCTCGAGCAGCTCCTCGATGGCGGTGACCGTGGTGATGGTGCGCATCCCGCGGATCAGGAACTCGGCGCGCGCGGGCCGCTCCTCGGCGCTCGGGCGCGGCGCCACCTCGGGCCGCACCTGCGCGGGCGGCGCGGCGGCCGCCGCGCCGCCCCACCCCCCGTCGGGCTCGACGACGAGCGTGCCGCGGTACAAGTTCAACGCGCCGGCGAAGGGGTACGCGCCCGGCCGCTCGGGGGTGAACTCGACCGTGGTGGTGGCGAAGGCCGGCAGCGCCCGGGAGATGCCGAAGTCGGGCAGCACCACCCGGTTGGAGCAGTCGGTCGCCTCGCGGCGGTCGAACTTGAGCCGCACGGGCGTCCCGGCCTGCACGGTGATGACGTTCGGCTGGTAGGCGCCCTCGACGCGGATCGTCGCCTCCTGCGCCCCCGCCTGGATCACGGCCGCCTTGCCCCGCTTCGGCCCGAAGAAGAACCAGAGCAGGAAGGCGATCAACGCCAGCCCGGCGACGATGACGACCAGATCGGCAAGGCTCATACACCCCTCCTCCAGGCGCGAAAGCGGACGTGCGCCGCCGGCAACACGCTCGCCCAGATGATCCGGCCGAGCGGCGTGCCGCCAGGACGGCGGAAAACCGCGGGGGCCGCCGCATCAGTGCTCGATGCCGTGCAGGTTTTCCTGCCGCGGCAGCCGCACGCAGCGGCGGCGCCGCATGCGGCCGGGTGTGCCAACCACGCCGCCCACAGGGCCGCGAGGACGGCCAGGGCCGGCGGCCGGATCGTGGCGCGCGCCACGGCTCAGGCGGCCTCGCTCGGGCGAGGAGCGCCGGGGCGCCGGCGCCCGAGCCGCAGCAGGAGCAGCAGCGCCCCCCCCAACGCCAGCAGCGCGACCACCTGCGCCTCCTGCAAGCCCCAGGCCCAGACCCGCTCCTGACGCACGAACGTCAGCAGGAAACGCCCCGCGGCGTAGAGGGCGAGGTAGGTCAGGAAGAGGGCGCCGTCCTGCCGCAGCCGTGCCCGTCCGCGCCACAGGAGCGCGAACACGGCCAGGTTGAGCGCCAGATCGTAGAGCGGGTAGGGGTGGGTCGGTACGCCCAGCAGGTCGCGCGGGATGAACGAATGCGGGTTGGTGTAGACGAAGGCCCACGGGACCGTCGTCGGCGCGCCCCAGGCGTCGCCGTTGACGACGCAGCCGAGCCGCCCGATCGCCTGCGCCAGGACCAGCCCGGGCGCGACCGTGTCCGCCAGGCGGGCGAAGGAGGCCGTGCCGGCGGGCGAAGAGCCAGGTGGCCAGGGCGCCGCCGAAGACCGCGCCGAAGATCGCCAGGCCGCCCTGCTGGATGGCCAGGATCGCCAGCGGGTCGCGGCGGAAGTCGTCGAGGTGGTCGATGACGTGGAAGAGGCGCGCGCCGGCGATGCCGCCGAGGACCGCCCAGCCCGCCAGCGCCGGGATCACGTCCGGGGCGAGCCTCCTTGGCGCGCGCCTCGCGGGTGGAGACGGCGATGGCGACCCCGATGGCGAGCAGGATCGCCAGACTATACCAGCGGATGGCCACCGGGCCGAGGTGGAACAGCACCGGGTCGGCCGAGATGGTGAAGTACCGCATGTGCTTGGTGTCCTCCGTCGCGGTGGCGGGCGGCGCTCATGCCGGCTTCCGCGCCACCAGCCGTTCGACGATGCCCAACCGCGAGCGTCCCAGGTGTTCGATCACGAGCCCCGCGGCCGGCCTCCCCAGCGGTTCCCGCAGGAGGTGATCCGCCTGCCAGCGGACGAAGAGCGGGCTCCAACGCGCGCTGGACGGCGCGCACCGGGCGGTGCGGGCTGCGCACATGCTCGAGGGCCACGAGCCGTCCGCCGGGGCGCAGCACCCGCGCGGCCTCCACCACCGCCCGGCGCTCGTCGGGGATGGTGCAGAGCGCGAGGGAGAAGACCACCGTATCGAACTGGTGATCGCGGAAGGGGAGGCGCCTGGGCGTCGCCGACGCACAGGACGGCATCGTGGCCGAGCGACCGGGCGCGCCGACGGGCGATCGCGAGCATCGCCGGGCTGAGTTCGATGCCGGTGATCCGCGCGGTCGCGGGATAGTGCGGCAGGTTCCGCCCGGTGCCGATCGCGACCTCGAGGGTCGCGCCGCGGGCCTGCGCGCCGATCCACCGCCGCCCCCGGAAGAACACCTTCTCGGCGAGGGCGATCGCCCGGTCGTACCGACCGGCCACCGCATCATAGATGCGGCGGACCCGCGCCGTCTGGTCGCCCGCACGTCGGGTCGGGACAGGGGCCTCGCTGTTCATCGCGCTCGCACCACCTCGCCTACGCGATCGCCCGGCCCACCGGCCGGCGCACCGCTGCCGACCATGCCCACCGCCGCGCGATCTCCCCCGGGCCGGGCACGACCGGCGTCGGCCGGCTCACCGGCAGCCAGGCCCGGCATGCGGCCCATCACGTCGCGCATCGGGGCGGCGGCGTCGCGCGTACCGCCCTCGCCGTACCAAGCCTGCAGATACCCTTCCATCTCGGCGATCTCCGCCGACTGGCCGCGATGATCTCGCGAGCCAGGCCCGCCACTCCTCGTGGCCGGCGCGCCCGAGCGCATCCCGGGCCATGTCGATCGCCAGCTGGTGGTGCGGGATCATCATCCGCAGGAACATGCGGTCGGCCTTGTCGCCCCCCATCATGCCCCCCTCATCCCGCCGCCCATCATCCCGCCGGCGTGGCCGCCCATCAGCCTCCCGTCCATCAGGGCCTCCATGTCCATCGCCAGGGTCGGCGTCGGGGTACCACGCCTGGCGCCAGGCGCGCAGCCTGGTCGACCTGCCGCTGCTGGCCCGCGATGATGCGCCGGGCCAGATCGCGCAGCTCCGGGCGGGCCGAGTCGGCGATCATCATCCGGGCCGACATGATCGCGCCCTGGTGGTGCATGATCATCTCGTCGAGGAAGCGCCGGTCGTAGGGCGCGGCCGGATCCGCGATCCCCATGAAGGGATCGCCGGCGGTCCGCGGCCCCGGTCGTGCCGGCAGTGCGTCGTCGGCGCGGGCCAGCGCCACCCCGGTCGTCATGACCGCGAGCGCGACGAGCGCGACGAGCACCCCCATCCAGAGGCGCGGCTTGCTGTTCATCGATCGTCCTTTCGTCTCCGCAACCCCCGGCCGCTCGCCCGGGTTCCGGCGCGCGGCGCGATTCGCGCGCACGTCGGGCAAGCATACAGGGCGGTAGTACTATTGTCAATAGTAGGCTTGAGGGGGGCCTGCGCTGGCGTCCCGCCACCGGCCGCATTACCCCAGGGGCGGATCGGTCCCGAGCGCCCGGCGCCGCTCCTCGTACTCCGCGCGGTCGATCTCGCCCCGCGCGAACTGCTCGCGCAGCAGGGCCAGCGCGCGGTCCTCGTCCAGCGGCCTGGCCGCGGCCGGCCGGCGCGGCGCGCCCGAAGCCGCGCACCGCGAAGGCGATCAGCACGCGATCACCCCGATCCAGAAGGCCAGCATCAGCGCCGGCCCGAGCAAGCCCCAGCCTCCCATCATCCCCATGTCGATCCTCCGAATCGCTACCACTGATCGCGCGGGTCTGCCATCCTCCCCGCATCTGCTGCTAGTGTGGCAGCCGACCCTCAAGATTCGCCGTCGGGTATGGTCAAGATTCCTCAAGATCGCCGGGGGCCCGGGGCAGGGTGACGGTGACGGTCGTGCCCCGCCCGACGCCGGCGCTCGCGACGCCGATCGCGCCCCTGCGCCTCGACCAGCGCCCGCGCGATCGTCAGGCCGATCCCGCTGCCGCCGAGCGCCCGCGACCGCGACCGATCGACGCGGTAGAAGCGCTCGAAGAGGTGCGGCAGGTGCTCGGGCGCGATGCCGCTGCCGGTGTCCGCGACGGTCAGCGCCACCCGATGGTCGCGCGGCGCGGCGGCGAGGGTGACCGCGCCGCCGGCCGGGGTGTGGCGCAGCGCGTTGCCGAGCAGGTTCACCAGCACCTGCAGCGTCCGGTCGGGGTCGGCGAGGGCGGCGGGCAGCGCCGCGGCCGGCGCGACGAGGAGCGCGACGCCGGCCGCCTCGAACTGCGGGCGCAGCCGCACCGCGGCCCGCTCCAGCAGGTCGCCCGGGTCGAGCGCGACCGGCCGGAGCGGGATCTGGCCCGCCTCGGCGCGCGAGAGCTCCTGGAGGTCGTCCACCAGGCGACGCAGCCGCCCCGCCTCGCCATGCAGCTGCGCCCAGAGTTCCGGGAGGGCGCGACGACGTCGTCGAGGAGGCCCTCCATGTAGCCCTGGATCGTCGCCAGCGGGGTGCGGAGCTCGTGGGCCACGTCGCCGACCAGCTGGAGGCGCTGCCGCTCGGCCTGGTCGAGCGCCGCCGCCAGGCGGTTGAAGCTCGCGGCCAGCGCGCCGATCTCGTCCTCCCCGGGCACGGCGACGCGCTCCCGGTAGTGCCCCGCGGCGAGCCGCGCGCTCGCCGCCGCCAGGCCGCGGATCGGGGCGGTGATCCGGCGGCTGACGACGACGGCGGTCAGGACCGCGGCGACGGTCGCGGCGGCGGTGGCGATGGCGACGGCGCGGAACATCGCCTCCTCGAACGCCGCGGTCACGTCGTCGCGGGCGGCCTGGGTCATCTCGCCCATGCCCATCATGCCCGGCATCCCCGCCATGTGCCGCATCGCCCGGTCGAACAGGGTGGGGGTGCTGAGGAAGACGGCGAGGGCGATCGTCAGCGCGCCGACCGCGACGACGAGCAAGTAGGAGAGGAGGAGCTTGGCGCGGATACTCCGCCGCGCGGCATCGGCGAGCGGGCTCATGGCGGCCGCAGCCCCCAGCGATACCCGACGCCGCGGACGGTCTCGATGTAGGCCGGATCGCCCGGGTCGCCCGCCAGCTTGCGGCGCAGGTTCGAGATGTGGACGTCGACGACGTGCTCGTCCCCGTAGTAGTCGGCCCCCAGACCCGCTCCAGCAGCTGCGCCCGGGTGAAGAGCCGCCGCGGGTGCGCCGAGAGGAGGCGCACGAGATCGAACTCCAGGGGCGTGAGGGCCAGGGGCTCGTCCCCGCGGCGGACCTCGTGCGCCTCCGCGTCGATGGTGAGCGCGCCGAACCGCCGGGCGGGCGCGTGGGGCGGGGCCGCGGCCCCGCCCGCCCGCGGCCGGCGCAGCAGCGCCTTGACCCGGGCGACCAGCTCGCGCGGCGAGAAGGGCTTGGTGAGGTAGTCGTCCGCGCCGACCGCGAGGCCGACCAGCTTGTCCACCTCCTCGGCCCGGGCCGTCAGCATGATGATGTACGGGTCGGCGAAGGTGCGGAGCTGGCGGCAGACCTCCAGGCCGTCGACCTCCGGCAGCATCAGGTCGAGCACGACGACGTCGGGACGCTCGCGCCGGGCCAGGTCGAGCGCGGCCCGCCCGTCATAGGCCCGCGAGACGCGGTAGCCCTCCGGGACGAGGTAGTCGGCGACCAGCTCGACGAGCGGTCGCTCGTCGTCGACGACGAGCACCAACGGCTTGCCCGCGCTCACCCGCTCCTCCTCCTCGCGGTGGGCGTCCGCCCACTGCGGGCAACGCGGCAGTCGCCGGGCTGCTTTCCTCGCGTGTGCGCATGCCCCCGGCGCGGGGCGGTCGCGCCACGCCTCGCCTGCAGATGTGTGACGCCGGCGTGTCGTCGGCCTGGCGGAACACACCCCCGCGTGAAGCGCGTGCAACGGCTTGTAGCGCCAGAACTGCTCCTCGCACCGGCCGATGATGCGGCCCTCCCACGTCCACGCCGGCGTCACCGAGGTCATGGCGGGGCGTGGTCGCGCCGCCGCGCCCGGCGTCCGCGACCCCGGCGGCGCCCGTTACGCCTTGCCCTGCGTCAGCTGCTGGCCGGCGTAGCGCTCGGGGTGCTGGTCGAACTGACGCTTGCACCCGGGGGAGCAGACCGGGGGCGGTGCCCCGACGACGCCTACCACCGTCCACCGGCGCGCCGCCCCGGCCACCAAGCGTCTGAGGCGGCGCTCGCGGCGCTACTTCCGGACGGGGTAGCCCTCCTCGTCCATGGTCGCCTCGATCTGCGCCAGCGAGACGCGGCTCGGGTCGTACTCGACCCGGACCTGCTTCGTCTGCTCGTTCGCCTCGACGCGCCGGACGCCGTCGAGGGCGCCCACCGCCTGGTTGATCGTCGCGACGCAGTGGCCGCAGGAGATGTCCGGCGCCGTCAGGGTCGCCCGCTCGATCGTGCTGCTCATCGCTGGTGCCTCCTCCTTCGCGACCGGCCCGCGCCGGCCGCACCGCGCTGTCTGTCCACGCCCCCGCGCCGACGCCGGCGCGGGCGGTCGGAACCATCGTCGGGGGCGTCGGGCGGGCCCCGAGGCCACCGCCCGGCGCCCGTGCCGTTAGCGCACCGTGATCACGAACGGGGCCGTGATCACGGTGCCCCCGTGGTTAAACTGCCCCCAGACCTTATACAGGCCCGGCTGCGCGAAGGTGTACGTGAACCCCACTTCCGGGCCGAACGCCGCCCCCGGCCCCCCCGCGACGGGGGGGCCGGGCCCAGCGGCCGCGCCGGCCCCGTGCCCGCCCGCCTCGCCGTGCGTATGGGCGAACTGTCGGCCGTCGGCCGAGACGATCGCGACGTGCGCGTCCGCGCCGAGGTACTGCGCCAGATCGGTGACGGGCTGGCCGTCCCGCGTCAGCGTGAAAGTGAAGCTGGCTTCCTCGCCGGCCCGGACCGCCGCCGGCCCCGCGAGGGCGACCGTGACGCCCTCGACCGTCTTCGGCGCCCGGTCCGGCGCCGGGTTCGCCGTGCCGCCCCCGCCGCCGACCGTCAGCTCGCGCCGATCGAGCACGGTGCGCCCGTCGCGCTTGAACTCGTCGTAGAGCAGATAGGTGCCGGCGGGCAGGGCAGCGGACACGCGGTACGCCCCGTCCGGGCCGGGCTCCGGGTGGACGTGCCGGAATTCGCCCAGGTCCCGGCTGACCAGGATCAGGTGCATCGGCCGCTCGTGGTCGATCGGCAGGTCGGCGATCGTCCGGCCGCCCCGCTCATCGACCACGCGGTAGCGCAGCGTGACCGGCTGGCCGGGCTGCGGCGCCGCCGGCTCGCTCCCGAACTCGACGCGCACCCCGGCGGCGGCCGGCGCGACCGGCTCGTCCGCCGTGGCATGGGCGCCGTGCGCCGCGGCGCCGCTCGCCCCGCCCATCCCGTGGTCCCCGGTGTTGCCCATGCCGCGCGCGCTCAGCCAGAAAGCGGCGAGGCCGACGACGAGGGCGAACAGGGCGACGGCGACCAGGTAGCTCCAGTCGGCGACGCGCGCCCGCAGGCCGGGGCGCAGGATCGCCCCCGCATCCTGCGGCGGCGTCCAGGTCCGCAGCCGCAGGCTGTTGGTCACGACGCTGACGCTGCTCATCGCCATCGCCGCCGCCGCGAGGATCGGGTTGAGCAGGGTGCCGGTGAAGGGGTACAGGGCGCCCATCGCCACCGGGATGAGGACGACGTTGTAGGCGAAGGCCCAGAAGAGGTTCTGGCGGATCGTCGCGATCGTGCGGCGCGAGAGCGCGATGCCGTTGACCACGCCCCGCAGGTCGCCGCCGACCAGGGTGATGTCGCTCGCCTCCACCGCCACGTCGGCGCCGGTGCCGATCGCGATCCCCAGGTCGGCGGTCGCCAGCGCCGGCGCGTCGTTGACCCCGTCGCCGACCATCGCCACGACCTTGCCCTGGCGCTGCAGCTCCTCGACCTTGGCCGCCTTCTCGCCGGGCAGCACCTCCGCCAGCACCCGGTCGGGGGCGATCCCGACCTGCCGCGCGATCGCCTCCGCGGTGGCGCGGTGGTCGCCGGTCAGCATCCAGACCTCGAGGCCGAGCGCCTGGAGCGAGGCCACCGCCTCGACCGACTCCGGCTTGAGCGTGTCGGCGACCGCGATCACGCCGGCCGGCGCGCCGTCGACCGCGACGTACATCGGGGTCTTGCCCGCCCGCGCCAGGTCGCGCGCCGCCGCGGCGAGGCCGTTCGGCCGGATCGCCCAGTCGCGCAGCAGCGCCTCGTTGCCGAGGAGCAGCGCGCGGCCGTCCACGACGGCGCTGATGCCCCGCCCGGTCACCGCGTCGAAGGACTCGACCGGCGCGAGATCGAGCCGCAGCTCGCGCGCCCGCTCGACGATCGCCTCGCCCAGCGGGTGCTCGGAGCCGCGCTCGGCCGACGCCGCCAGCCGCAGGAGTTCCTCGCGCGACCCCGCGAAGGCGCCGTCGGTGACGATGTCGGTGACGACGGGCTTGCCGCGGGTCAGGGTGCCGGTCTTGTCGAGGACGATGGCGTCGACCTTGTGCGCCCCCTCCAGCGCCTCGCCGCCGCGGATCAGCACGCCCGCCTCGGCGCCCTTGCCGGTGCCGACCATGATCGCCGTCGGCGTCGCCAGGCCGAGCGCGCAGGGGCAGGCGATGATCAGCACCGCGATGAAGGTCTGCAGGGCCAGCGTGAAGCGCGGGTCGGGGCCGAAGAGGAACCAGCCGAGGAAGGTCAGGGCCGAGAGGGCCATGACGGCGGGGACGAAGTAGCTGGAGATCACGTCGGCCAGGCGCTGGATCGGGGCCTTGGAGCCCTGCGCCTGCTCCACCAGGGTCACGATCTGGGCCAGGGCGGTGTCCTTGCCGACCTTGGTGGCGCGGAAGGTGAACGAGCCGGTCTTGTTGATCGTCGCGCCGATGACCGCGTCGCCGGCCACCTTCTCGACCGGGATCGACTCACCGGTCAGCATCGACTCGTCCACGGAGGAGCGGCCCTCGACGACCACCCCGTCGACCGGCACCTTGTCGCCGGGGCGCACCCGCAGCAGGTCGCCGACGACCACCTGCGCCAGCGGCAGGTCCAGCTCCTCGCCCCCCGGATGACCCGCGCGGTCTTCGGCGCCAGGCTGAGGAGCTTCTTGATCGCCTCCGAGGTCTGCCCCTTCGCGCGGGCCTCCAGCCAGCGGCCCATCAGGATCAGCCCGATGATCACCACCGCCGCCTCGTAGTAGACCGCGCGCTGCAGGCCGAGGCGCTCGACGACGCCCGGGAAGAAGGTGACGAAGACGCTGTAGCCGTAGGCCGCCGTCGTGCCGATGGCGACCAGGGTGCTCATGTTGGTGCTGCCGTGCTTGCCGGCCGCCCAGGCGCCGCGGTAGAACTGCCAGCCGGCCCAGAACTGGATCGGCGTGGATAGCAGGAACATCAGCGGGAAGAGGCGCGTGTGGTCGAAGGGCCAGGGGATGAACATCGCCGCCATCAGCAGGGCGCCCACGGCGAGGCTGACCGAGAATTTCGTGCGCAGCGACCGGATCTCGCGCGCCCGCTCCTCGGCCGCGCGGTCGCGCCCGTCCTCGGCGCCCGCCGGGGTCTGCTCCCGCGCGATCTCGTAGCCGGCCCGCTCCACCGCCGCGCGGAAGTCGGCGGTCGTCGCGGCGCCGGGGACCACTGCGACCGTCGCGCGCTCGGTGGCGAGGTTGACCGCGACCGCCTCGACCCCCGGCACCTTCGCCAGGGCGCGCTCGACGCGCCGGACGCAGGAGGCGCAGGTCATCCCGCCGATCGGCAGGACGATCTCCTCGCGCCGCACCCCGTAGCCGGCCCGCTCGACCGCCGCCTGCAGATCCGTGAGCTGGCGCGCGCCGGGTCGTAGGTGACCGTCGCGCGCTCGCTCGCCAGGTTGACGCTCGCCCCATGCGACCCCCGCGACCTTGCCGAGCGTCCGCTCGACGCGCCGCACGCAGGAGGCGCAGGTCATCCCGGTAATCGGCAGGCTCACCTCGCGGGCCGCGCCCGCGCCGTTCGCCGCGCCCGCGGGGGCGGCGGTCGTCTGCTCTCGTTGCCGTTCGTCAATCGCCATGGTCCACCTTACCCGGATGGTTGCAAAATGAAACCGAATCCGTCATTCCACCGACCGCGCGCCGCCCGCGGGGTCGCCTCGCGCTCGTCCGCGCCCGCCGGCGGCGGCTGTAGCTCCTCCACCACGTCGACCACCGTCCGGCCGCGCCGCCGTCTGACCAGGAGCCAGAGGAGCGCCGCCACGGCGAAGACCACGGTCAGCGGGCCGGCGTTGCGGTCGATGAAGCGCACCAGCACCGCGAGCGGGTCCGCCGCGACGCCGGCCGCGAACCGCACGAGCAGGACCTGCGCGAGCAGGCCGGCGAGGTCGAGGACGGCGAACTGCCAGCGCCGCATCCCCGACGCCCCGGCCAGCAGGCCGACCAGCGTGCCGGGCGCGAGGAGCACCGCCACGAACCCGGCCCGCGCGAAGAATTCCTCCAGGGTCTCGACCGGGCCACTCCAGCTTCCGCCCCGGCCCTTCACCCAGCGGAGCGCCCGCTCGCCGTACCACTGCCCCAGCAGGAAGAAGACGGCGTGGCCGACGAAGCGGCGGAGGACGACCACCACGACCAGCGGCGCGAGGCCGACCCGGGCGCTGACGAGCAGGATATGGCCGGTCGTGGGCTGCAAGAGGAGCATCAGGATCGGGTGCTCGCGCACCAGGAGCGGCGTCAGCGCGATGCCGACGAAACTCGCGGCGTAGAGCACGGCGAGGATCGCGCCGGCGACGAGCAGCCGCCGCTCCGGCAGCCGCCGCCCGCCCGTGCGCCGAGGCTCGTCAAGCACCGCAGGCCCCTCCGTCATCGCACCGTCCCCCTGGCCGCGTGTCCGCCCCGCATCCGCTACTTGCGCGCCAGGTCGAACAGTTGCGCCAGCTCGCCGAGCACCTCGTCGTCGCGCCCCTCGCGGATGCCGTCCGGCACGCAGTGGTTGAGGTGGTCGCGCAGCAGCACCTGCTCGAACTTCTCGATCGCGCGCTGCACGGCGTAGGTCTGCTTGAAGATATCGACGCAGTACGTCTCCTCGTCGACCATCTTCCTGATCCCGCGCAGGTGCCCCTCGATGTAGTTCAGGCGCTTGATCGCGTCTTCCTTCGCCGGCTGCATCTACCCGCCCCTCTCCTGCCCCCCCCCCGGTGGGGGTATGGTGCGAGTATACAGGAGCGTGAGCCCCTTGTCAAACCCGGCTTGATCCGTGATGTCGGGACGAGTCCCGTGGAAATGGGGGCGCCGCCCCTCCGCGTATTGGAGGGGCGGCAAGCAGGGGAGGCGAGGGCCTCGCCCGTGTCGGCTGCCTCGGCCAGCTACCTCGATCGGTAGGGTCGCGCGGGGTCCGGCACCAAGGGGCAGGGGTGGCGTCGGCGCGGTGCCAGCGCCGCCGGCTCACGGCACGCCCTCCGCCACCAGGTGATCGGCGGCGTAGGCACGCAGGATGTCATCGGGCGCTGCCCCGGCACGGTCGAGGAAGTCCCGCCCGAGCGTCGCCGCGAAGTCGTCGAGCGCGCATCGCAGCATCGCGGCCCGGAGGCGGACGGCCTGGGGTTGGCCGGGCTCGCCACCGTCCCCGGCCAGCCGCACGAGCCGGCGGATGGTGGCGGGCAGCAGGTATCGCTCGTCACGGGTATGGAAGTAGTAGGTGACCGGGAATTGGGTGAGGTCGCCATGCACGGTGACGAGCCGGGCCGTCAGGCTCGCCAGCGGCCGCTCGAAGGCCTCAAGGTCGAGCGCCGCCGTCGTGGCGGTGGCGCGTTCGGCCTCGCCGAGCAGGGTCAGTTCGTGGGCCAGCGCCCGGCGCCGGGCCAGGACGGGGTAGGTGGAGAGCACCCACGAGATCGCGGCCGTCAGGAGGCCGAAGCCGATCAGGGCCTCGAGCGGTCCGAGCAGGCGGAGCCAGCCACTCGTCGGCGTGATGTCGCCATAGCCCAGGGTCGCCAACGTGACCAGCGACAGGTAGAACGCCGTGACGAACCCGTTCTGCGAGCGCGGATCAACCCCGTGGCGAACAGGAAGTCTTCCGGCAGCTGGGGCCAGAGGACGAGCGCCCAGCCGACCGCGAGCAACGTGGTCCAGGTGCTGATGACCGCGAGGAAGGCGACCGGCCCAGCCAGCGCCAGCAGCGCCGGTCGACGGCGCGCGGCGCGTCGATACGCGCGCCAGACGACCCGCATGACCACGCGGCTGAGCGAACCGCTCCCTGTAGGGTGGAAGAGCTCGTGGAAGATGTCCCGCAGCGCCAGCCCGATGAGCCCGGCGCCGCCCAACGTCACGGTCGCGGTCACCACCGCCGTCATGCGTGTGTCCCTGTTTCCCAGCGCCCCTGGCGCAGTTCTGCGGCCTCTGCTCCGAGGCAGCGTGTGCGCCCGGTCGTTCTCGACGTGCCCCGAGGGCCGATCACGGTCGGGAGGCGCGACGGCATCGCGGTAAAGATGGGTGACACTCCGGTCGACGACGGCGAACGGATTCATCAACGAGGACCGCCAGTGATCGACGTGCCTCAGCAGGGCGCGGCGTGCGGCGTGCGCCCTCGCCGTGGGGTAGCGCCTCCGCATCGGGGCATTCCCGGCGGATCGAGCACCGGACGCACGGCTTGCGGCAACTGGTGGAGGGCGCGCCCTCCTGCTCTGAACGGGCGCCCCCCACCGCGCGCGGCCATCGGGTCCAGGCCGTCTCGGTGATGCGGACCGGCCGGGTACCAGCCCGGCCGGTCGGCGTGGGGCGAGCGCTACGCGGCCATGCCCTGCAGGAGCTGGTTGCAGGCCTGCTCGCACTGCCGGCACGCCTGGGCGCAGACCTGGCAGTGCTGCATCCCGTGCTGCGCGTGCGTCTCGCACTCGTCGCCGCAGAGCTTGCACGCCTGGGCGCAGGCATGGAGAGCGGCCCGAACCATCTGCGGCTCGAACGCCGTCTGCCGGGACAGGACGATGCGGCGACGATCCGGGAGATGACGACGATCCTGCGCCGGGCGTTACGCCCGTGAACGGCGACGCGCAGTGGGGAGGTGGCGATCCGGCGGGATCGGGCGTCTTGTCCCGGATGCCCCCGACTCAGCGCGCGCAGCGCGTGCAGCCCGCGCCGACGGACCGGAGCCGTGCCCACGCCGCCGCCCCGAGCAGGGCGAGCGAGGCCGCGCCGAGCAGCGGTTGCACCGGCTCGAAGTACCGCAGCGCGCCGCTCACGCCGAGCGCCGGGACGACGAGCTTGTTGCAGATCGGGCAGCCGATGGCGACGAACGGGAGCAGCCCGCCCACCATCATCCCACCCGCCCGTCCCGCGACCGCGCCCCCCGGCGCGGCGTAGGTGGCCGCGATCGCCCCGACGAGCAGTGCCGTCAAGGCCAGGAAGACGTAGTCCAGCGGCCGTGCCGGCGTCATGCGCGTGAAGAAGGCGTTGGGGAGCACCGCCGTGGGGACGCCGATGGCGACGGCGGTGAGCGCCGCGGCCACGCCGCCGACGAGGGTACCGCGCGTATGCGGCGTGCGCGGGTGGGCCATGGCGTGCTCCTTGGCGGGGTGAGGCCCTGGTCGTGCGCGACCAGGGCGCCGACTACCGAGCGGATACCCGGCGGCGCCGCAGCCCGCCGACCAGCAGCAGCGCCCCGAGGGCGGCGAAACCGACGATCGTCTGGGTCGCCGGGCCGGTGGCGCGACCCGCGCCACCGCCGGCCCCGGTGTTCGGCATGCCGGGCATCGACCCGCCCCCGTGGCTCATCGGCAGCGGATCGAAGCCGTACCAGTCCAGCGCCCAGTCGCGCATCTGCCGGATCTCCCGCAGCTGCTCCCGGATCACGCCGCTGGCGAACTGGAGCACCTCGGACCGGGTCGCCCGGCCGGGGGCCAACGCCGACATGTCGACCGCCCCCTGGTGGTGGTGGACCATCATCTGCAGGAAGGCCTGCTCGAACTCGAAGCCGTTCAGCCGCATCATCGCGGCCATCATCGCATCCATCCCGGCCATCGGCATCATCGCGGGCTGGCTGATCCCGTACCAGGTCTTCAGCCAGCCCTCCAGCTGGTCGATCTCCCGCTGCTGGTCGGTGATGATGGAGCGCGCGAGGTCTTTCAGCGCGGGATGCACCGCCTTGTCCCGCGCCATCTCCGCCATGTCGATCGCGGCCAGGTGGTGCGCGCGCATCATCTGCATGTAGGCGATCTCGAAGTCCTTGCCAGTCAGGCCCATCAGTTCCATCACGTCGCGTTCGTTCTGGGCCATCATCGCGTCCATGCCCGGGAGCATCGGCGGGGTCGTCACGGTGGTGTCCTTCGGCGGCGCCGCGCCCGCCGTCCCCACCAGGCCGAGAAGCGCGATGATCGCGGTCAGGGTCAGGATCGTGAGCCGTCGCATCGTCCCCTCCATCGGTACTCGCCATCCCCCTTTGCCGGTTCCTCCGGCAAGGACTCGACTGGCGGTAGGCGGACGCACCCGTCCGCCGCGCCGTTCATCGCCTACTGGCCTGGGTACCACTGGGCACGCCAGGCCTTCATCCGGTCGATCTCCTGCTGCTGGGGCGCGATGATCTGGCCGGCCAGATCCTTAATCTCCTGGCGCGTCGCCCGCGTCTGCGCCTCCTTCGCCATGTCGATCGCCCTCTGGTGGTGCGGGATCATCGCGTCGATGAACGCCTTGTCGAGCGGCCGGGCGTTCTCCAGCTGCTTCGGGTCGACGTCCACGCCGCCCATCTGGTGGCCCGCCATGCCGCTCGGGCGGCCGGAGGCAGCCAGGCCGTGCAGGAAGACGACCGCCATTGCGCCGTCCCCGCGACGCTCGGAGTAGAGGTGTCGCATCAGCGCCGCGCCCTCAGGCGACCGGGCGGGCGCTGTAGCCCGCCTCGCGGATGGCGGCGATGAGGGCCGCCACGCTGACGCGCGCGGGGTCGAAGACCACCGCCGTCGTCGCCCGCGCGTAGCTCGTGCGCGCCTCCGCGACCCCGGGCAGCTCCTCCAGCGCCAGGTCGATGGCCATCGCGCACGAGCCGCAGTGCATGCCCGCGATGCGCAGGGTCTGGCGTGTCGTCGTGCCGCTCATCGCA
>JAUJMV010000048.1:0-17251 GCA_030446685.1 Thermomicrobiales bacterium
CGCCCGCCCGAGGCCAGCGACGGGCGGCCACCAATGCGGCCACGACGGCGTCGTTCGCCGCACCGTCGTGGCACAGCCGGCCGCGTCTACGCCGCGCAGCAGGAGAGCTTGGCGACATCGCGCCCGAAGGTCTGGGCGGCGAGCTTGAGGCCCTCGGACATCGTCAGGTACGGCCCGAACGTCTCGGTGAGGTCGCGCACCGTCAGGTGGAACCTCACCGCCAGCACGCCGGCGTAGATCACGTCGCCCGCCCCCTCGGCGAGGATGTGGACGCCGAGGATCTCGTCGGTCTGGGCGTCGGCGACGAGCTTGAAGAGCCCGCGCTCGTCGCGGTTGACCAGCGCGCGCGGCACCGCGTGCACGGGCAGCACGCTCACCTTCGGCGTGCGGCCGGCCCGGCGCGCCCCGTCCTCCGTCAGCCCGACCGTGGCGTAGCTCGGCGCGGTGAAGGTGATGCCCGGCACGGCCCGCAGATCGACCGGCCGGTCGCCGCCGAGCGCGTTCTCGGCGGCGACCGCGCCCTCGTGCGCGGCCACGTAGACGTACTGCGGGCCGAGCGTCACGTCGCCGGCGGCGAAGACGCGCGGGTTGCTGGTGCGCAGGTGGTCGTCGATGACGATCTCCCCCCGTTTGCCAACGGCGACCCCGGCGGCCGGGAGATTGAGCGTTTCGGTGTTCGGGGTGCGCCCGGTCGCGACCAGGAGCGCGTCCCCCGCGATGGTCCGCTCGACGCCGTCCACCCGGACCACGAGGCGCTTGGTGTCGCCGTCCTGCTCGGCGCGCAGGACGGTCGCGCCGAGCAGGATCTCGATGCCCTCGCCCGCGAGGACCTCCCGCAGCGCCGCGCCGATCTCCGGGTCGGCCTCCCTGAGCAGGCGCTCGCCGCGCTGGAGCAGGGTCACGCGGCTGCCGAGGTGGCGGAAGAGCTGGCCGAGCTCGAGGCCGATGTAGCCGGCGCCGATCACGAGCAGGTGCTCCGGTCGGCGCTTGAGGTCGAGGAGCGCGGTGCTGGTGAGGTAGTCCACCCCGTCCAGACCCGGGATCGGGGGCAGGGCCGCCCGGGCGCCGGTGGCGAGGATGAAGGCGTCGGCGCTGATGGCACGGTCACCGACCCGCACGGTCTGGCCGTCCGTGAAGGCCGCCTCACCCCGGACCAACTCCCAGCCGTACTCGTCGATCAGGTCCGCGTATTTCTCCTGGCGCAGTCGGGACACCAGTTCGTCCTTCCGGCCAACCAGCGTCGGTAAATCGACCGTCCCTGCTTGGGTCGGGATACCCTTGTCGAGGAAGGGGTGGTGCCCGGCCTGCCAGAGGAGCTGGCCCGCGTGCAGCTGCGTCTTGGAGGGGACGCAGCCGATGTTGACGCAGGTGCCGCCGAGCGTGCCCCGCTCGACCATCACCACGCGCGCGCCGTGCTCGATCGCTTTGATCGCGGCGGCGAAGGCGCCGCCCCCCGAGCCCACGATGGCGAGGTCGTAGCGGTTCCCGTCCCCTCGACCGTTGGATCGCGGGCCGGGCTGCCCGGTGAGCGTCTCGGCCCGTCCCGGGCGGTAGGGCGTGGTGGCCACGGCGACGACGAACGCCTGCGGGTCGATGGTCGCGGGCGCGGTGAAGCGCGCCTCGCCCCGGCGGAAGCTGGCGGTGGCCTCGACCGCTCCCGCCTCGCGCAAGGCGGCGCCGACGTGCGCCTCGCAGTCGGCGCAGGTCATCCCGGCGACCGGGAGGCGATAGTCGATCGGCTCGTCGCCGGCCCCCGCGGTCGCCGCCGGTGTCCCGGCCGCGCTCGCCGCGGCGACGGCGCCGGGCTGGTAGCCCGCCGCCGCGACGGCCGCGCTCAGGGCGGCGACATCGGGGGTACCGGTGACCGTGAAGGACGCTTCCTGGCGGCGGTAGTCGGCGGTGGCAGCCTGTGCCCCGGCGCCGGCCAGTGCCCGCTCGACGTGGCGCTCGCAATCGGCGCAGCTCATGCCCGCGATCGCCATGCGCAGCCGCGTGGCCGGCGTGCTCTCCTGGCCCCGCCGGATCGGTGTGGTCATCTCGTGCTCCTTATGCCGGCGCAGCAGAGCGCGGCGAGGGCGGTGCCGACGATGCCGAACGAGAGGAGGGTCTTCCTCGCACGCTCGGTCATGGCTTACGCCTCCGTACCGGTTCGTGCCGGGCCGGGGGCGCCCGGCACCGCACAGTAGCCGGCGCGCGTCGCCACTACCTGCGCGGCCTCCGGGGTGCGCTCCCGTCGCGGCGCCTCCCGGCCGGTGAGGAGGAGCCCGGCGACCGCGCCGAGGAAGACGAGCGTCAGCGCGCCGACGAGCAAGCCGGTGTGGGCCGCGACGACCGCGCCGAGCCCCGTGCCGGCCAGCAGCGCCACGAGGAGCGCCGCGTGGCAGGGGCAGCTGACCAGGGCGAGGGCGACGAGGAAGCCGCGCTTGGCGCGTTGCACCTTAGCCCTCCTTGCCGATGACGGCGCAGGCGGCGACCGCCTGGGCGTTGTCGACCAGCAACTCCTGCGCGATCCGCACCAGGTCGATCACGCGCGTGTCGCTGATCCGGTAGTAGACATACTTGCCCGCGCGGCGGGTGGTGACGAAGCCGCACCAGCGCAGGCACATCAGGTGGCTGGAGATGCGGCCCTGGGGCACGCCGAGGGCCGCGACGAGCGCGCCGACGTTTTTCTCCCCGTCCAGCAGGAGCTGGACGATGCGCATCCGCGTTGGGTCGGAGAGCCCGTGGAAGACGCGCGCGAGCAGCTCGGCTGAGGTGACGTCCGCGGCGGTCTGGACGGCGGTGGGCGCGGTTAGCGGCATCGATCCCCCCTCAGGAACTGATACGGAAAATCGTTTATATAGGGACTATACCCGCAACCGCCGTGACCGTCAAGGCGGCGAAGGGGGCGAGTTTTCGGCGGCGCTATCTGTCTTGTCGGCGAGCCTCCGCCACACCCTACCCCGTACATCCCGCTGCTCGCCCGCTGAAACCTAGAACATAATCGTATATGTTGGCACAGGACTTGCGAGTTCGCACGGTGTCTGGTGGCCGCTGGTGCGTGTTGGCGGGGGGCGGGGATGGCGGGCGGCGAGCAGGTGCGATGCAGCGGCGCCCGGGCCGCGACCACCCGGTACGCCGGGCTTCGGGTACGCGAGGAGGTGACCGACGATGCCGACCGATATCCAGCGAGACGAGGTGCGCCGGCTCAGCGCGGCCGGCGCGCAGCTGGTGGAAGTGCTGCCGGCGGCGGAGTACGAGGAGGAGCACCTCCCCGGCGCCGTGAACGTGCCGCTCAAGCACCTGAGCGCCGAGACGACGGCGCCGCTCCGGCGCGACCGCCCGACCATCGTGTACTGCCACGACTTCCAATGAGACATGAGCGCGCGGGCCGCGTGGCGGCTCGAGAGTCTCGGTTTCGGCGAGGTCTACCGGTACACGGCGGGGAAGGCCGACTGGTTCGCCAACGGGCTGCCGCGCGAGGGGCGACGGGCGACGCTGCCGCGGGTCGGTGAGCTGGCGCGGCGGGACATTCCTACCTGCGGCCTCCAGGATCGCATCGGCGCGGTGCGCGAGCGCGTCCGGGCGGCCGGCTGGGACGTCTGCATCGTGGTGAACGACCGCCGGGTCGTCCTCGGCCGCCTCCGCCAGGGGGCGCTGGCGGCGGACCCCGGGTCCATCGCGGAGGCGGTCATGGAGGAAGGCCCGACGACCTACCGGCCGGATGCGGTGGCCGAGGAGACGGCGCGCTACCTGACCGAGCGGAACGTCGCGGGCGTGCTGGTGACCACCTCCGACGGCGAGCTGGTCGGCCTCTTCCGCCGCGACGATGTCGAGCCGCGCCCCCCGCGCGCGGAGCCGGCCGGCGAGGGCGGCGCATAGGTTCAGCGCCGCCGCGATCACGCCCGCGATGGCGGGCGGGGTGGCGGCGCACCGCAGCCGGCGGGGTCCAACGCCGGTCGGGAGGGTGCGGTGGCGCGCATGGGCCGGGCGGATGCCCTGCATCATCGGGCGCTCGACGAGGCGTTGCGCCTGGCGAATATCCCCGGGGACCTCTGGGAACGCAAGGGCGCGGGGCTGGGCGCGGCGGAGCGGGCGTTCCACCGGGCGATCCTGCGTGCCTTCCCGGAGCTGGGCGGGCCGCCCGGCCCCGCGCGGCTCCGGGCGGCGGCCGCGGCGCTGGGGCTGGAGCCGGAGGCGGCGCTGGCGGCGCTGCACGACCGTGACCTCATCCGCCGCGACCCCGCGACCGGGACGATCGCCTGCGCCTACCCCTTCTCCGGCCCGCCGATGCCCCACCGGGTCGCGCCGGCGGGCGGACGGGCGTTCTACGCGATGTGCGCGGTGGACGTGCTCGGCATCCCCTTCCTGCTCGGTCGCGACGCCACGATCACCTCCGCGGACCCGACGAGCCGGGAGCCGGTCCGGGTGGCGGTATGCGCTTGAGCACCGCCTTGCGGCTGAAGCGGTCGATGATGACGCCGGCGACGGGGCCGAGCAGGAGGGCCGGCACGACCTCGGCCGCCACCACGCCCGCGACCGCCAGGCCCTGCCCGGACAGGCGGAAGATGAGCACGACGAGCGCGATGTAGTGCAGGGTATCCCCGAAGCTGGAGAGGAGCTGTCCCAGCCACAGGGGGAAGTAGGTCCGGCTGCGGATGACGTCGCCGTAGGCCCCGAGCGCGCGCCGCACGCGTGGCGCCCCGGCCGTCACGCGCGCCGCTCGTGGTGCTCGATCGCGCGGCAGAACGTGCCGGCCCCGTTCGGGCCACCGCTGGCCTCCTCGCGCAGCGCCGCCAGCTCCTGCCGGACCTCCCCGAGCGCCCGCAGCTGCTGGTCGAGCGCCGCCAGCTTGCGGTCGATGATCGCCACCAGGTGCGCGCACGGCGAGGCGTTGTCCCGCCACAGGGCGAGGATCGCGCCGATTTCCGCCAGGGAGAGCCCGACCAGCTTCGCCTTGGCGATGAAGCGCAGCTGGTCGCGGGCCGTCGCATCGTAGAGCCGGTAGCCGCTCCGGGTGCGCTGCGGCGGCGAGAGCAGGCCGATCTCCTCGTAGTAGCGAATGGTCTTCGGGTTCAGCCCGACCTCGCCGGCCAGCGTGCCGATCCGGACACCCGCGCGCTCGCGTTTCACCGCTCGCGGTGGTAGCTGCTGCGTCATTGGCGGTCCCCCTCTGCCCACGTTCTCGTCGATCGTCCAAGTGTACACCTTCCAGTCACCTGGAAGGTCAAGCCGAACCGGTGTTCCGCGAGGAGCGTTGATCCCCTTGACATTCCAGTTAGCTGGAGGGTGTAGGCTTGTCGCAGGTAGCGGGAACGGCTGCGGCACGCACCGCGGTGAGAGGAGGAACCCATGGCGACCACCACGACGCTCGACTTCACCGTGACCGGCGCGCAGACGATTCACTGCGCGGGCTGCGAGCAGCGGATCGGCAACGCGCTGCGCCGCCTGCCCGGCATCCGGGAGGTCCAGGCCGATCACCGGACCCAGGGGGTGCGGGTGCGCATCGACCTCGGCGCAAGTGGACGCCGAGGAGGTGCGGGCGAAGCTGGCGCAGCTCGGCTACGAGGCGGCGCCGCGCGTCGGCGCATGACGGGGCCGGTGCCCCGGAACACAAGAAGGCCAGCATCATGAGTACCACCACCAACACCGCCCCCGCCGCGAACCCGTTCTGGGTCGATGAGGGCACCGGCGCCAACGGGCGGGCGCGCTTCCGGGCGAAGATCGGGGGCCTGCACTGCTCGCTCTGCACCGGCACGATCGAGAAGGCCCTCGGGCGGCTGCCGGGCGTCAAGAAGGTCGCGGTGAGCCTCACCCACGAGCAGGCGCTGGTCGAGTACGACCCGGCGCTGGTGCGCCCGGAGGCGCTCCTGGAGACGCTCCGCGACATCGGCTACACGATCTGGGACCCGCGCAAGGCGCGCCCCTACGAGGAGGAGGAGCAGGACCTCATCCGCGAGGGGCGGCGCCTGTTCGCCGCCATCGGCTTCAGCCTGGTCACGATCGCCCTGATCCTGCGGGTGGAGGGCCCTGGTCCCTGGCCGTGCCGACGGTGGTCGGGCTCAGCCTGGCCATCCTGGCCTATCTGCTGCTGCGCAACCAGGGGGCCGGGCGGGCGGCGCTCGGGCTGGGCGGCCTCGGCCTCGCGGCCGGGGGCGCCCTGGTCGCCAAGGCCCTCGGCGTCATCCAGCCGGCCATCCCCTGGATCGTGGGTGCCCTCGCGGTCGTCGTCGTCTTCGGCCTCGCCCGGCACATCCTGATGATGGCGTGGCAGTCGCTGCGCCGCGGCATCCTCAACCAGCACGTCCTCCTGGAGTTCGGCGCCTTCGCCGGCCTGGTCGGCGGGGTGATCGGCCTCGCGCTGCGCCCGGCGGGCTACCCGACCGCCCCTTCTTCGCCGTCTCCGTCCTGATCGTCAACTACCACCTCTTCTCCGAGTGGCTCTCGCTGCTGGTCAAGACCCGCAGCTCCCAGGCGGTCAAGCGGCTCCTGGACCTCCAGCCCGACACCGCCGCGCGTGGTGCGCGACGGGGAGGAGCGCGAGGTCGCCACCGAGGCGGTCGTCGTCGGCGACCTGGTCCGGGTGCGCCCGGGCGAGCGGGTGCCGATCGACGGCACCGTCGTCGGGGGCCACTCGGCGGTCGACCAGGCGCTGGTCACCGGCGAGCCGGTGCCGGTGGAGCGCGCCGCGGGCGACAGCGTGGTCGGCGGCGCGATCAACGGCCTCGGCACCCTGCTGGTGCGCGCGACGGCGGTCGGCGAGGAGAGCTTCCTGCGGCAGGTGGTGCGGCACGTCGAGGACGCCCGGGCGCTCAAGCCCGGCATCCTGCACCTGGTCGACCGGATCCTGAAAGTCTTCGCCCCGGCGGTCCTCAGCCTCGCCGCCCTGGCCTTCCTCGGCTGGCTCGGCGTCCCCTGGCTGCTCACCGGGGAGGCGGATCTGGCGCGGGCCACCTTCGCCGGCCTCAGCGTGCTGGTGATGGGCTACCCCTGCGCCGTGGGCATCGCCGCGCCGCTGGCGATCGTGCGCGGGGGCGGGCGAGGCGGCCGACCAGGGCATCATCATGCGCACCGGCGAGGCCTTCCAGACCTTCCGCCAGGTGCGGCGCATCGTGCTGGACAAGACCGGGACGCTCACGGTCGGGAAGCCGGTCGTGCAGGAGGTCGTCGCCCTGGGGGATGAGGGCGAGCTCCTCGCCCTCGCGGCGGCGGCCGAGGCGTCGTCGGAGCACCCGCTCGGCCAGGCGGTGTTGCAGGCCGCGCGCGAGCGGGCCTGGAGGTGCCCGAGGTCGAGGACTTCGCGTCGGTCACCGGCCGCGGGGTCGAGGCCGTCATCGGGGGCACCCGCGTGCGGGTCGGCCGGCCGGGGTACCTGGCCGAGCACGGTGTCGAGGTCGCCCCGCTCGAAGACCGTATCTTCGCCCTGGAGGAAGCCGGGCGCACCGTCATCGCCGTCGGCCGCGATCGCCAGCTCTTGGGGATCATCGCGCTCGGGGACGCGCTGCGCGCGGATGCGGTCGCGGCGGTCGCGGCGCTGAAGGAGCAGGGCGTCGTCCCGGTGCTGGTGACCGGCGACAACCCGCGCGCCGCCGGGCGCGTGGCCGAGCAGCTGGGCATCGAGGAGGTCCACGCCGGCGTCCTGCCCGGCGAGAAGGCGGCGATCATCCGGCAGCTCCAGCGGGAAGGCCGGGTCGCGATGGTCGGCGACGGCATCAACGACGCCCCGGCCCTGATGCAGGCCGAGGTCGGCATCGCCATGGGGGCGGGACCGACATCGCGATCGAGTCGGCCGACATCATCATCGTCGGCAACCGCCTGCACTCCTCCTCGCGGCCCGGGAGATCAGCCGGTACAGCTTCCGCAAGACCGAGCAGAACGTCGTGCTGGCCTTCCTCTTCAACGGCATCGGCGTCCCCTGGCTGCCACCGGGCTGGTCTACCCGGTCTGGGCGATGGTGGCGATGGCGCTGAGCGTGACGCTGATCTTCGTCAACTCGCTCTGGGGCCGCCCCTCGCTCTCTTCGACGCCGTGCGGAGTGTCGGGAAGGCCCCCGAGGTGGACAAGCGCCGCACTGCCCTTGCTACCTGAGGGGGCATCGCGGGCAGGACAGGCCGGGGGTGCCGCCAGGCGGTTTCCCCGGCCGCGGCCTAGGAACAGAGAGGTAGTGGGTATGCCCTTCTTCGACCGTTTCAAGCAGCCGCCGACCGTCCCCGAACCGGGACCGGGGGAACGCCTGGTGGTCTTCCATGATCTCGGGATGCATTGAATGGGCTGCCGGGCTTCGGTCGAAGCCGAACTCCAGGCGGTCGGCGGTGTCCGCCTGGTCCAGGTCGACCTGCGTGCGCAGACGGCGGCGGTCGTCTTCGATCCTACGCGGGCGGACGCAGCTGCTCTGCGGGCGGCCCTCACACGGGCCGGATACACGCCCAAGCGGGAGACGCTCAACGATAGCTGACCCGGACCCCGGCAAGGCCCACATGATGACCCGCCGCCGGCTACATCGCGGTCGGGCGCCCCGGCGGCGCCCGGGGTCCTGCCGCCGATCGTCGCTGCCGCGGCGCGGGCGTGGCCTGCCGGGCCAGCGGCGAGGGCAGCCGAGCGGAGTGAGCGAAGGAGGGTCCGACGATGATGAATGGCATGGGCGGCATGATGGGGGCCTGCATGGGCGGCCTCGGCGCGCTGCCGGCGCTCATGGGCGTCGCGTGGGCCGGGGCGGGGGCGGCGATCGTCTACGCGCTGCGCCACTCGCGGGGTGTGCCCCATCCGGCGGTCGCCGCGAGTGTGCGGGGCGATGCCGCGCTGGCCACCTTGCGCGACCGCTTCGCGCGCGGGGGAGATCGACCGTGCGGAGTACGAGGAACGTTGCCGGACGCTGACGGGCGACGTGCCCCAGTGGCCGTAACGGGTGCCCGCGAAGGGGCCAGCGCCGGGGGATGGCGCTGGCCCCTGTTCTCGGAGCGTCGGGGCACGAGCGGGCCACCGGTCGTCTTCCTCCACGGCCTGGCGGCGTCCGGGCGCTACTGGGGACGCGTCGCCGCGCGGTTGCCGACCGCCGCGCCGCGGGCCTACTTCGTCGACCTGCTGGGCTTCGGGCGCTCGCCGTGGCCGGACCTCGCCTACACGGTGGCGGACCACCTGGGCGCGCTCGACGCCTGGCGCTCGACGCCGGCCTCGCCGGCGAGCCGCTGGTGGTGGTCGGGCACTCCTCGGCGCGCTGCTGGCCCTCGAATGGGCGGCGCGCGGCAGGGACGGCTTCGCGGGGACGGTGCTGGTCAGCCTGCCCGCCTATCGCGACCCCGCGGCGGCGCAGCGGCGGCTGGCCCGCCTGTCGCTGCTGCACCGGCTGACCTTCACCTCCCGCCCGCTGGCCCGCGCCGTCTGCGGGGTGATGTGCCGCTACCGGCCGCTCTGGCGCCTCCTGGTCCCGCTCTTCGCGCCCCAGTAGCCCCCCGCCGTCGCGCGCGACGGCGTGCTGCACACCTGGCCCTCCGTCTCCGGCACGCTGGAGCACTGCATCTTCGGCCTGACGCTCGACCACCTGCGCCGGCAGGCCGCGGCCCTGCCCCGGCCGCCGGCCTTCCTGCACGGCGCCGCCGACCGGACCGCACCGCCGCAGACCGTGCGGGAGCTGGTGGCCGCGGTGCCCGGCGCGCACCTGGTGGTGGTGCCGGGGGCGGGCCACGATCTGCCGCTGTCCCGGCCGGACGTCGTGGCCGAGGCGGTCGGCGCGCTGGTCGCGGGCCGACGCGCGCGGTGAGCCGGGGCGCCCGGCATCAGGTGCCACCGGACCAGGGCGTCGGGCAGGGTATCGGGGATGAGACGGCCGCGGCCTGGGCCGCTCAAGAATCGCGCACGCCGGCGAGGGGAGGCGGGGAGCCGCGCGCATCCCGGGCGCGCAGCGCCCCGCGAAGAGCTGCCGCTCCAGCCGCAGCAGGCGCTGGAAGAGCTCCCGCTCGCGCCCCTCCAGGCTCTCGACCACCTCGGGCAGCGCGAGCGCCAGTCCGATCAGGTGCTCGACGGTGGGGGTCTCGATGCCCCGCTCCCAGAAGGAGATGGTGGGCTGATTGACCCCGATCTGCGCCGCGAGTTGCCCCTGGGTCAACCGGCGCCCCAGGCGAGCGGCGCGGATCGCCTGGGGTAATCGATGTCCCGGCGTCGCCATCGCCTCCCCTCGACCCCGCGGGCGTCGGCACCCCCTCTGGTCGCGGTGCCGACGTGGCGGCATTCTACCACCGCGGCAACCGCGCTCTGCGCCGTGGTGCCCCGCGGCGGGCGTCGCCGCCGGCCAGGGGCTTGAACTTCCAGCTACTCGAAGGTGTAGGCTTGGCCGTGACGCGGGGCGTGCGCTCGACTGGGGGGAAGGATGCGAATCGGTGAGCTGGCGGCCCGTTCCGGCGTCGCCGCGACGGCCATCCGCCATTACGAAGCGGTCGGGCTCCTGCCGGCGCCCGCGCGCTCCGACGGCAACCACCGCGCCTACGCCGAGGCGGACCTCAACCGGCTGCTGCTGCTGAAGCGGCTCCGCCTGCTGGGCGTCGGCCTGCCCGAGCTGCGCGGCCTCATCGACTTCGCCGCGGGCGAGCGCTGCGGGCCGGTGCGCGAGCAGCTCCTGCCCGTCGTGGAGTGCCGCTTGGGGGACCTGGACCGCCAGCTGGCGGACCTCGCGCTCCTGCAGTCGGAACTGCGGCGCTATCGCGACGCCCTGCGGGTCGGACTCGGGGCGTCGGACGAGCCGGGCGCGCCCTTCGCGTGCTGCGACCCGGCCACCTGCGCCTGCTTGGGGCGCGACGATGCCTGACCGCCCGGCGCTGCTGGCCGTGCTTGGCGCACCCCGATGATGAGTCGCGCATCATCGGCGGGACGCTGGCGAAGTACGCCGGCGAGGGGATCCGGTCGTGCTCTACTGCGCCACCGCGGGCGAGGCGTGGCGCGCCGGCGCGGACCGGGACGAGCAGCGCCGGCTGCGCCGGCGCGAACTTGTCGCGGCCTGCGAGACGCTCGGCATCGCCGAGGTGCGTTTGCGGGCGTATCCGGATGGGGGGCTCGGCCAGCTTGCTGCCGACGTGCTGGTCGCGGATATCGCCGCCACCATCCGGGACTGCGCGCCGCGCGTCGTGGTCACCTTCGGCCCCGAGGGTCGCACGCTCCACCCCGACCACATCGCGATCCACCGCGCCGCGACCCGGGCCTTCGCCCTCGCCCGCAGGGACGTGGCCGCCCCCGCTCGGCTGTGCTACACGACGGTCGCGGCGAGCGTCGCCCGCCCGACCGGCTGGCGCTTCCCCACGACCCCCGACGAGGCCATCGACGTGACCATCGACGTGACCCCGTGGCTCGACCTGGAAGCGCCGGGCCACCGTCACCGACCACGCCAGCCAGTACCACGACCCCCTGTTCTCCAACGTCGACGAGGCGACCTGCTGGCGGGCGCTGGCCCGCGAGGATTTCGTGCTGGCCGCCGGCTGCCCGCCCCTGCCGCCAGCGGAGAGGAGCGACCTGTTTGCGGGGCCTGGTAACGCCTCGGACGGACCGGGGCACCGGCCGGCCGTGCTGGTCGTCGCCCTGGGCGCCTTCCTCGGCGGGTTCGACACCTACGTGCTCAATCTCGCGCTGCCGACGCTGCGCGACGCCTTCCGGGTGGACCTCGCGGCGGTGCAGTGGGTGGTGCTCGCCTATCTCCTGGCGATGGTCGCGCTCCTCATCCCCGCCGGTCGCCTCGCCGACGCGCTGGGCGCGCGCGCCATCGTCCTCGCCGGCCTGGGGCTCATCCTCGGCGGCGCGCTGCTCGCGGCCGCGGCGCCGGCGTTCGGGTGGCTGGTCGCCGGCCGGGTCGCCCAGGGCGCGGGGAATGCGAGCGTGGTCGCGGGCGGGCAAGCGGCGATCGCGCTCCTCTTCCCCGTGGCGCGCGGCCGGGCGCTCGGCTGGCTCCACGCCGCCACCTCGGCCGGCTTCCTGGCCGGGCCGGTTGCCGGGGACTCCTGATCGACGCCATCGGCTGGCGCGCCATCTTCCTGCTGCACCTGCCCGTTGCCGCGCTGGCGCTGGGGCCGCCCGGCGGGCGCTCCCGCGCGCGCCCCCGGCACCGCCACCCTCGACGTGCCCGGCATGCTGTCGCCTCGCCCTCGGCGCGGGGGCCCTGGTCCTGGCGTTCACCCACCTCAGCCGGTCAGGGCTCGCCACGACCACCCTCGGCGCCGGCGCCGCGGCGCTCGCCAGCTTCGTCGTCTTCGGCGCGGTCGAACGGCGGTCCCCCGCGCCGGTTGTCGACCTGGCGCTCTTGCGTCGGCGGCCGGTGGCGGCCGGGCTCCTCGCCGCCTGCCTCACCTTCGTGGCGATGGCCGCCAACATGTTCCTCGTGCCGTTCGTGCTGCGCGACCTGCTCGGCCTGCCCCCAGCGCCGCGGGCGGGGTGATGGCGACGGTGCCCGCGGCCATCCTGCTCCTGGCGCCGTGGGCGGCGCCCTCGCCGACCGCTTCGGGACGCGCCGGCCCGCGACCCTCGGCCTGGCCCTGGTGACGGCGGCGATCGCCCTCCTGGCGAGCGTGCGCCAGGGCGCTCCCGTGGGGCTGGTCGTGGGCGTGCTGGCCCTCTACGGGGTCGGGGCGGCGCTCTTCCAGGCGCCCAACAACAGCGCGGTCCTGCGCGTTCGCGCCGGCCGGCGGCCTCGGCACGGTGTCCGGGATGCTCGCGCTCGCGCGCCAGCTCGGGCAAATCCTCGGCGTCGCGCTCGCCGGCGGCATCGTCCAGGCACGGCGAGCGGGCGGCGAGGCGGCGGCGTTCCGCGATGCGCTCCTGGTGTTGGGGGCGGTGGGTCTGCTGGCCTGCATCGTGTCCTGGTGGCGCGAGCCGGTCCTGCCGGACCGTCGCCTGCGCGACGTCGCGCGACAAGGAGATGCCCATGATTGACGAGTTCCGCGACCCCGTCCTCGTGATCGTCGCGCACCCCGACGACATCGAGGCGCGCTGCGCCGGCACGGTCGCCCGCCTCGTTGAGCGGGGCCGGTCCGTGACGTATATCCTCGCGACCAGCGGCAACCGGGGCACGCACGACCCCGCGGTTTCCGCCGCGGCCCTCGCCGCCCGGCGGGAGGCGGAGCAGCTGGCGGCGGCGGACGGTGGGCGTGGAGCGGGTGCGCTTCCTCCGCTACGACGACAGTGACCTGCTCTTCCACCAGCCCCGGCTGCGCGCGGAGCTGACCGCTCTCATCCGCGCGGAACGGCCCCGCACCATCATCACCCACGACCCCTACCCCCGGCAACGGCTCGCGCGATGCCTGCGCCATCTACCCGACCACACCACGCTCGGCCTCATGACCTTCCAGGCCGCCTATCTCTGCGGCCCCGGCCCGCTCTTCTACCCCGAGCAGCTCCAGGCTGGTCTGGCGCCCCACCGCGTCGAGATGCTGTACCTCATCATGAGCGACCGGCCGGACCTCTTCATCGACGTTGCCCCGGTCTGGGAGCGGCGGATGGCCGCCCTGCGGCAGCACCAGAGCCAGGGGCGCGACCGCCCGGGAGCTGGAAGGCTTCTTCCGCGGCATCGCCGGCGACTTGGGGAGCGGGCGGGGTGCCACCTGGCCGAAGGCTTCCGCCGGCTGGCCCCCACCTAGCCCGTCGACCGTCAGGCCCGCGCCTGGTTCTCCCCCGACCCGCCGCGGAAGGACGCGAGCACGACGATGCGACGGTCAAACGACAACGCAGCGCGCCGATCGATGGTCGGCGGCAGCTCGCCGCGCCGGTCGGTGGTCCTCTTCGGGCACCCCACCGCCGAGCGAGCGTGCGCGACGGGGACACCCGAGTGCACGCCGTTTTCCTGGCCGAGGGCGCGGGCCGGCGTGGAAGGCCGCCCGCCGGCCTGTGCCGTCCGCAGGAACTCGGAGGCGCTGACCGTGCCGGGCTGCGAGGAGCCGGCCACGCGCAGCAGGTCCTCCCCGTGGGCGGCGATCAGGCCGGCATCGATCCGGTGGCGCGCCACGCCGTCGAGCGCGCCGTCGTCCGCCTGCGGGTCGAGGCGGTTGTGGTCGCCGCGGCGATCGGCGAGCAGCGCGCGGTCGGCCTCGTCGGAGTGGAAGTAGCGGGCGAGCTGGGCGGGCGTCGGCTCACCGGCATAGCGCCCGTAACACCGCTCCTGCTCGGTGGTGAGAACAACGACCGGCCTGGTCCCGCGCCCCCCTCTCGCCCAGGCGCGACGACGGGCGCGGCAGCCTCGGGCGGCGAGAATGCCACCTGTAATGCAGATAACGAGTGTTATTTGTGCAATTCTCCGGTGTCGTGTATGCTGCGGCGGCACGGGCCGCACCGACGCCGGGGCGGGGTGGCGGAGACGAAGGGGCGCGGGGGGGGGCGGTGGAACAGCAGTGGGTGCTCCTGATCTACACCGTGCCGGCCGCGCCCTCGCGCAAGCGGGCCTTTATCTGGCGCGAAGTGAAGAAGGTCGGCGCGGTCTACCTGCGCGACGGCGTCTGCGCCCTGCCGGCGCGGGGGGGGGCGCTGGAGCGCCTGCGCGCGCTCGCGGCCAAGGTCGAGGAGTTCGACGGGCAGGCGACGCTGGTCGAGGCGGCACGCCTCGATGCCCACCGGGCCGAGGCGATCGTCGCGCAGGCGCGGGCCGACCGGGCGGCCGAGTACGCCGAGATCGCCCGCGAGGCCGATGGCTTGCTGGATCACGTCCGGCGCGAGACGGCGCATCGCGCGTTCACGTCCCGCGAGCTGGGGGAACTGGAGGGGGATCTGGCCAAGCTGCGGCGCTGGGCCGGGCAGGTCCGCGCGCGCGACTACTTTGGGGGGGCCGAGGCCGCGCGGGTCGAGGAACGCCTGGGCCGCTGCGACGAGGCATTGGGAGCTTCCCTGGAGGAGGCGGCACGCCGCGACGAGGCGGCCCGATGAGGTGGATCACCCGCCGCAACCTGCACATCGACCGCACCGCGAGCGCCTGGCTGATCCGGCGCTTCATCGACCCGGACGCCGAGTTCGCCTTCGTCGCGCCCGACGCCGACCCGGCGACGCTCGACGGCCGCACCTTCGACATGCGCGGGGCGGAGTACGGCCATGCGGACGGCCGCTGCACCTTCCAGGTCATGGTCGAGCGCCACGGCCTCGCCGGCGATCCCGCGCTGGTCGAGCTCGGCCGGATCATCCTCGACGCCGACGTGCCGCCGAGCCGCACCCGGCGGCCGGAGGCGGCCGGGATCGACGCCCTGCTGCGCGGCTTCCAGCTGTCCGTGCCCGATGACGACGAGAAGCTGCGCCTGACCGCCCCGCTCTACGACGCGCTCTACGCCTATTGCCGGGCCAAGGTCACCAACCGGTCGCGCAGCCCGCAGACGCCGCGCCCGCGCCTGAGCTATCGCCGGCGCGTCGATACGCACCTGGGGGAGGAGTCATGAGCCGCCGGGGCGCGCGGGCGGGGCGCGCCGCGCCGCCGCACTACCTCTGGGAGCTGCGCCCCTACTTCCGGCAGGTCGCGGGCGCGCTGGCGCTCGGCTCGCTGGCCGGCATCGCGATGAACACGGCGGTCGTCCTCCCCGCCCTGCTGCTGGGGCGCGCGATCGACGCCGCCCTCGCCTTCCAGCGGGGCGAGGCGACCGCCGCGGCGGTCGGCTGGGCAGCCCTGGCCCTCCTCGGCGGCACGCTGGCGAGCGAGGGGCCGCGCGTCCTCAAGCGCTGGTGGCTGATGACCGCCAACGCGCGCATCCGCGCCAACCTCCGCGCCGACGCCGTGCGCGGCATCCTCGCCCGCCCGCTGGCCGACCTGCACCAGGTCCCGATCGGCGACCTGATGGCGCGGGTGATCGGGGATGTCGAGACCCTCGGCGTCGGGGTGCGCGAGTTCGTCATCGAGACCTGGGACACCGTCCTCTTCTCCCTCTCCTTCGTCGTCGCGATGACCCTGCTCGACGCCCGCCTGGCGCTGCTGGCCCTCGCCCCGACGCCCCTCGCGCTCCTGCTGAGCTACACCGCCGGGCGCGGCGTCGCCCGCCGCACCACCGCCGCGCGCGAGGCCAACGCCGCCCTCACCGGCCTCATCCAGGAGCAGCTCGCGGGGCTCCGCCTGCTGCGCCTCTTCGGGCGGGCCGATGCCGCGGTCGCGCGCGTCGCCGGGCTGGCGGCCGACCTGGCGGCGGCGAATCTCGGGGTGGCGCGCCTGCGCGCCGGGCTCCAGCCGCCCTACCAGCTGCTGATCACCGCCGGCGTCGTGCTCCTGATCTGGCGGGGCGGCGCGCGGGTCGTCGCGGGCGACCTGACGGTGGGGGCGTTCGTCGCCTTCCTCCAGCTCTACGGGCGCTTCATCGGGCGCGGCTTCCGCATCCCCCAGCTGGTCAACTCGGTGCAGGGGGGCGGGGCGGCCTACGCGCGCCTGCGCCCCTGGCTCGCCCCGCCGCTCCCGGTGGCGGGCGAGCCGCCCCGCGCCTCCTTCCGCGCCGACCGCCTCGCCGGGCTCGACCGGCCGCTCCCGCCCGCCCCCGAGGTCCGCGGCGGCCCGCTGGCGGTGGCGCTGCGCGGCGTGACCTTCCGCTATCCCGGCAACGCCGCGCCGGCCCTCGAGGAGGTCTCGCTGGACATCCCGGCCGGGGCGCTGGTGGCGGTGACCGGGCCGGTCGGGTCGGGCAAGAGCGCGCTGGCCCTGGCGCTCACCGGCCTGCTGCCGCGCGAGGCCGGGGAAGTCCTCCTCGACGGCGCGCCCCTGGAGGCACTCCCGCCCGCCGAGCGGGCCGCGCGCATCGGCCTGCTGCCCCAGGAGCCGTTCCTCTTCTCCGGCACCGTGCGCGAGAACGTCCTCCTCGCGCCGCCCGGCGTCCCCCCGACCCCGGCGCAGGCGCGCGCGGTGGGCGAGGCGGTCGCGCTGGCGGCGCTCGACGACGACCTGCGGGCCTTCCCGGACGGGCCGGAGCAGCAGGTCGGCGAGCTCGGCCTCCGCGTGTCGGGCGGGCAGCGCCAGCGAATCGCTCTCGCGCGCGCCCTGGCCGCCGCCGCCCCGGCGCGCCCCGGCCTGCTCGTCCTCGACGACCCCTTCTCGGCCGTCGACGTCGACACCGAGGCGCGGCTGCTCGCGGGGCTGCGCGCGGCCTGCGGCCCCGATGCGCCGCCGGGGCGCCGCGCGACGATCGTCCTCTGCTCGCACCGCCTGGCGGCCTTCCCGCAGGCCGACCGGGTGGTCGTGCTGGCGGGCGGGCGCGTCGCCGAGGAGGGGACGCACGCCGCCCTCGTCGCGGCGGGCGGGCGCTACGCGCGCATCTACCGGGCGCAGCAGCAGGCGGCGGGCCGACCGACC
>JAUJMV010000048.1:17351-21844 GCA_030446685.1 Thermomicrobiales bacterium
CGGGGCGGCGGGGTTCGCCGCGGCGTGGGGCGTCTCGCTCGGCACGCTGACCGCCTTCATCCTCGTCTTCGGGCGCTTCTTCGAGCCGATCACCGCCCTCGGCGAGGACTGGCAGACCGTCCAGGGGGCGCTGGCGGGGATCGAGCGGATCGTCGGGGTGCTGGCGCTCCCGCCCGAGGCGCCCGCGCCCGCCGCGCCCCCGGCGCGCGGCGCGGCCGGGCTCGTCGTCCGCGACGTGACCTTCGGCTACGCGCCCGGTCGCCCGATCGTGCGCGGGGTCTCGCTCGCCGTGGCGCCCGGCGAGCAGGTGGCGCTGGTCGGCCGCACCGGATCGGGGAAGACCAGCCTCGTCGGGCTCGTCGCCGGGCTCTACCCGGCCTGGTCGGGCGCGGTGACGGTGGACGGGCGCGACCCGCGCTCGCTGACCGATGAGTGGCGGCGGCGGGCGCTCGGGGTCGTGCCGCAGCAGGTGCAGCTGTTCACCGGCACGGTGCGCGAGAACCTGACCCTCGGCGACCCGGCGGTCGGGGAGGCGGCGATCGCGCGCGCGGCGGCGCTGGCGGGGGCGGCGGACCTCATCGCCGCGCTGCCCCGGGGCTACGACACCCCCCTCCAGGGCGCGGGGCGCGGGGCCGGCGTCCAGCTCTCGGCCGGGCAGCGACAGCTGCTGGCGTTGGCGCGGGCGCTCGTCTGGGACCCGGCGGTGCTGCTGCTCGACGAGGCGACCGTGGCCCTCGACGGCGCGAGCGACGCCGCCTTCCGGGCGGCCCTGCGCGCGGACGCCGGCGGCCGGCGGCGGGCGGTCCTCACCGTGGCACACCGACTCGCCACGGCGCGCGCGGCCGACCGGGTGATCGTCCTCGACGCGGGCCGGATCGTCGAGGAGGGTCCGCCGGACGAGCTGATCCGGCGCGGCGGGCGCTTCGCCGCGCTGGTCGAGCTGGAGTCCGCCGGCTGGGACTGGCGAGAAGACTGAGCGGGCCATGCCCTCGGACACGACGATGACCAGAGCAGGAGGGGCCATGCCGAAGGATATCTACCTGCAACCCGACGCGCCCGACCCGGTCCTCGACGAGGCAACCGTGCTGGCGCTGGCACGGCGGCACGTCCCGGGTGCCCGCGCCGTCCGCGCGGTGGACGAGACCGGCGGCGAGGCCCGCGCCTACGCCGTCGACGAGGGCGTCGTCGTGAAAACGCAGCGCCCGCACCGGCTGCGCGCCCGGACCAGCCAGGAGAAAGAGGCCTTCTTCCTGGGGCAGCTCGCGCGCTTCCCCGACATCCCGGCGCCGCGCGTGCTGGGCTACGGGCGCGAGAGGGGCGTCGAGTACACCTGCCTGACGCGCATGCCGGGCGTCGCGGTGCGCCGCGCGACGGTCGTCGGGGCGGCGCGCGCGGCGATGCTGCGCGACCTCGGGCGCACGTTGCGGCGCATCCATGGTATTCCGCAGGGCGAAATCCTCGCCAGCGGCCTCTTCCCGGGCGACCGCTCGCCGGACGACCTGCGGGCACGGCTCGCCGAGGCGTTCGACGACGCGGTGGGGGCGGTGCGGGCGGCGTCCGACGCCTGGGGCCTGGCGACCGGGCCGGACGAGGTGGCGCGGCGGGCGCTGGCGGCGCTCCCCGCCAGCGACGTCCGCGTCGCCCTGCACTCCAACCCCGCCCCCGAGCACACCTTCGTGGACCCGGCGACCGGCGCGTACACCGGGACGATCGACTTCGGCGACGCCTACATCGGCCACCCGGCGCTCGACCTGCGGCGCTGGCGCGACCCGGCCGACCGCGAGGCACTCTTCGCCGGCTACGGCGCCGAGGCCCCGGTGGACGACGAGTTCGTGGCGGTCTGGCGGGTGGCGCAGGCGCTCGCCGACCTGGCCGCGATCGCCGCCGCGCCCGCGCACCGGGAGGCACCGACCGCGCACCTGGACCGCCTCCTGCGGGAATGGTAGGGCTCAGCGGTCCTGCTGCTCGCCTACGCGGAAAGTTGAGGAGGGGGTATGCGACCACAGAATGTTCTCGACTGGATTGCTTTCGCCTTCCTGCTGATCGGCGCGTTCGCCTGGGGCTACTTCGTCACCGATACCAATATCCTCGACTTGGTGCTGGAGCGGATCTGGGATCCGCTCGACGATATCGTCTTCGTGCTGATCGCCCTCTCCGGGGTGTATTGGATCGTGCGCGTCGTCACGGGGGGGCGTCCCCGGGCCAGCTAGGGGGCGGGCGTGTCGCCAGCCCCGGGGCACCTATCGACGTTATTAGGAGGACCCGAGATGGAGCGGACTGTCTTGTTTGTCTGCCCGCACGGCGCGGGGAAGAGCCGCATGGCCGCGGCCTTCTTCAACCGGGTCGCGCCGGTCGGCTGGCGGGCGACCTCCGCCGGGCAAGAGCCGGGCGCCGCCGTCAGCCCGCACGCGGTCCGGCTGCTGGGCGGCACCGACGCCGAGGCGCTGCTGGACCGCGACCCGCCCCGCCCCATCGCCGGGGTGCCGGGGCCGGCCCGCACCGTGGCGATCGACTGCGACGTGCCGGGCGCCGACCGCTGGGAGCTGCGCCACCGGGAGGTCGGCGAGGCGATGCGCGACGAGCTCCGCGCCGGCGCCGAGGCGCTCGCCCGCGAACTGGAGGGGACGCGATGACCGCCCGCCCGCACGGGACACCCCGGGAGGCGGCGGGCGCGCCGCCCCCCGCCGGGCTCTGGCCGCTGGCCGCCTATTTCCTCAAGCTCGGCGCGATCGGCTTCGGCGGGCCGGTCGCCCTGGCCGGGTTCATGCACCGCGACCTGGTCGAGCGCCGCCGCTGGCTGGACGAGGAGACGTACGGCCTCGCGCTGGCGCTCTCCAACATCATGCCCGGCCCGCTGGCGGCCCAACTGGCGATCGCCATCGGCTACTTCCTGCACGGCATCGCGGGCGCGACCCTGGTCGGGCTCGCCTTCGTCCTGCCCTCGTTCCTGCTGGTCGTCGCCCTCTCCGTGCTGTACGTCGCCTTCGGCGGGCTCTGGTGGATGCAGGCGCTCTTCTACGCGATCGGCGCCACGGTGACCGCCATCATCGCCATCGCCGCCTACAAGCTCGCCCGCGGCACCAACAAGCGCGACCCCTTGCTGTGGGGCATCTTCGCCGTCCTGGCGATCGTGACGGTGGTGGCGCAGGCCGAGCTGGCGGTGCTCTTCGTCCTGGCCGGGCTGCTGGTGCTGCTCGTGAAGGCGCCGCCCCGGCGGCTCAAGGCGCGGCTGCCGTTCCTGAGCCTGGCGCCCTGGCCGCTCCCGCTGGCGGCATTCGGGCTGGGTATGGTGGTCGCGGGGCCGACGGCCGGCCTGCTGCTGCAAATCCTGGGCTTCTTCGTCAAGGCGGGCGCGTTCGTCTTCGGCAGCGGCCTGGCCGTCGTCCCGTTCCTCCACGAGGGGGTGGTGCGGCAGTACGGCTGGCTCGACGAGCGACAGTTCCGGGACGCGGTGGCGGTGGCGATGATCACCCCCGGCCCGGTGGTGATCACCGTCGCCTTCATCGGCTACCTGGTGGCGGGCCTCCCCGGCGCGATCGTCGCCGCCATCGGCATCTTCCTGCCGGTCTACCTGCTGACGATCATCCCCGCGCCCTGGTTCCGGCGGCACCGCGACAACGCCCGGCTCAAGGCCTTCGTGCAGGGCGCCACCGCGGCGGCGACCGGCGCGATCGCCGGGGCGGTGGTCGTGCTGGGCACGCGGGCGATCGTCGACCCGCCGACGGCGGCGATCGCCCTGGTGAGCCTCGCCATCCTCTGGCGCTGGAAGCTGCCCGAGCCGGTCATGGTCCTCGCGTCGGGAACGGTGGGGCTGCTGATCTGGGTGGTGACCGGCAGGGCGGGCTAGGTGGACGTGGCCCGGCGCGGCCGATGCCCGCGGTGGCGCTGGATGGCGGTGACGGGGACCGGGGTGCCCGGGAGGTGTCGGTGCTCGCGTGCCTGCTGGTTGCTTCTCTGGCCGACCAGCAGGTGATACCGCCCCGGAAAGCGGACCGCCGCGGAAACGCGGCCGCGAAGCGCGGCACGCGCCGGCGGCACGCGGGGTCTTACCCGGCCCGATCCTGCGATAATGTATCTTATCGCAGGAATCTGCTAGGATCGCCCGCGTACGGTCGGGCCGCCGCGGGCGGCGCCGGCCGGGCCGGGTCCACCATTATCACAGGAATGGTTCCGGGCGCCCCGGCCGGCGCCCGCCGGGAGGCGCCGATGACGATCGTCCCCCACCCCCGCTTTCGCCGGGAGGACCTGGCCGGCCTGTGCTGGCTACTTTGGCCATCCGGCCGGATTTCCTGGCAGTCACAAGCTACGAGTGCCAGAATCTCGCCTCGGATGGCCAAAGTAGCCAGCACAGCGGCGGCGGCTGCCGCGCGCGGTGGGCGCCGGGGCCGCGGTGAGCCTGCCGTGGTTCGCGTGGAGCTGGTGGCACTTCGGCTCGGCCATCCCGGACACCTTCGCGATCAAGACGCTGCAGCGGTCGTTCGGGGGCTGGACCT
>JAUJMV010000049.1 GCA_030446685.1 Thermomicrobiales bacterium
CGGTCAGCGGGAGGGGCACCCCCGCGCCGCGCCCGGTCTCCAGCGCGATGCGCAGGTCCTTGCGCTGCAGCCGGACGGTGAAGCCGGGGGTGAAGTCGCGCGCCAGCAGGGCGGGGCCGTGCAGGTCCAGCAGCCGTGTCCGCGCCGCCCCGCCCCTGCAGCAGCCCGATGAGGGCCTCCGGGGCCAGCCCGGCCCGGGCGCCGAGCACCAGCGCCTCGGCCAGCACCCCCCGGATCCCCGCCACGGCGACCTGGTTGCACGCCTTGGCCACCTGCCCCGCCCCGCTCGCCCCGCAGTGGGCGAGCGTCCCGCCCAGGACCTCGAGGACCGGCCGGGCGCGCGCGAGATCCTCCGCCGCGCCGCCGACCATGATCGCCAGCGTCCCGGCCGCCGCGCCCGCCGCCCCGCCGCTCACCGGCCGCGTCGATCTCGCAGCGTCCCCGGCCGCGCGCCCGCACCCCGCGCCGCGCCGCCTTCGGCGGCCACGCGCCGCGCGACGCGGGGGCGATGAACGGCGAGCGGATAGCCCGCCCGCCGGAGGTTGCGGGCCATCGGCAGGCCCTCGATCGCCCTCGCTCTCCCGCCCACGGCCTCCCCAGCGCCGTCGTCGCGAAGACCGGGCGCGACCCCCGGCGGACCAGCAGCGACGTTGTGCGGCCGCTGCCGTTCCCCCGGCCGCGCTGCCTTCCTACACATCGGTGGTAAGATCGACGATGCGAGCACGCCGCCCGGGCCGAGCATTCGACCGCCTCCACGTGGAGGCCGGGGGGTGGCGCGCGCCGTCCGGCAGCATGGTGACGACCAGCGCCCGCTTATCCGCCCGCATTGCCCGCGGCGGCGCGCGCGGGCCGCAGCGGCGGCGGTCGCCCCGGCGGCGGGGACAGGTCGTGCAGCGCGCCCGGCCAGGTCGCGCCCGGCCGGTGCGCGCGGTCGTCGCGGGGACGGCGAGCGGATAGCCGGCGCAGACCGGGCCGGATGCTGTTGCGGGCCAGCGTCTCGGCAGGCCGATGCAGCCGGCGGTTCACGCCCAGCGGGCCCCGATGAACTTCAGGTGGTTCGGTCAGCGGGAGGGGCACCCCCGCGCCGCGCCCGGTCTCCAGCGCGATGCGCAGGTCCTTGCGCTGCAGCCGGACGGTGAAGCCGGGGGTGAAGTCGCGCGCCAGCAGGGCGGGGCCGTGCAGGTCCAGCAGCCGTGTCCGCGCCGCCCCGCCCTGCAGCAGCCCGATGAGGGCCTCGGGGGCCAGCCCGGCCCGGGCGCCGAGCACCAGCGCCTCGGCCAGCACCCCGAGGATCCCCGCCACGGCGACCTGGTTGCACGCCTTGGCCACCTGCCCCGCCCCGCTCGCCCCGCAGTGGGCGAGCGTCCCGCCCAGGACCTCGAGGACCGGCCGGGCGCGCGCGAGATCCTCCGCCGCGCCGCCGACCATGATCGCCAGCGTCCCGGCCGCCGCGCCCGCCGCCCCGCCGCTCACCGGCGCGTCGAGCATCCGCACCCCGCGCCGCGCCGCTTCGGCGGCCACGCGCCGCGCGACCGCGGGGGCGATGGTGCTCATCTCGACCAGCAGCGTCCCCGGCCGCGCGCCCGCGAGCACGCCGCCCGGGCCGAGCACGACCGCCTCCACGTCCGGCCCGTCCGGCAGCATGGTGACGACCACCTCGCTGCCCGCGGCGGCCGCGCGGGCCGAAGCGGCGGCGGTCGCCCCGGCGGCGATTAGCGCCCGCGCCCGGCCGGGCGCGCGGTCGTGGACGGCGAGCGGATAGCCCGCCCGCCGGAGGTTGCGGGCCATCGGCAGGCCCATCACGCCCAGCCCGATGAACCCGATCTGCTCGGCCATCGCCCTCGCTCTCCCCGCCCGGCCTCCCCAGCGCCGTGCTCGCGAGGCCGGGCGCGACCCCCGGCGGAGCCTATCGTACTAGACACGACGTCTAAGGGAGGGCGACGGGAGCCGGAACGCGGCCGCCTCCCCGCTGTCGCGTTATGCCTCCTGGTGGACGCCGTTGATCCGGACACCGGCCAGGCGCTCGACCAGTTTGCCGACCTCCCCCGCGCCGCGCTCGCCCAGGCCGCTCGCGCTCGCGGCGGTGTAGAGTTGGTGGGCGACCGCGCCGAGCGCCAGCGGCGACGCGAGTTGCTCACCGAGCGCGAGCGCGAGGCCGAGATCCTTGCGCATCAGATCGAGCCGGAAGCCGGCCGGCGGCGGCACGGCGGCGAGCAGCTGGGGTGCGGCGCCCCGCAGCGCATTCGACGCGCCGGAACTGGCGGCGATCACCTCGACCAGCAGCCGGGGGTCCGCGCCGGCCTTCACACCCAGCGCGAGCGCCTCGCCGACCAGCGCCATCGTCGCGCCGACGAGGTATTGGTTGCAGAGCTTGAACGTCTTGCCCATCCCGACCGGCCCGACATGGTAGATGTGCTGGCCAATCGTCTCCAGCACCGGCCGCAGCGCCGTCAGCGTCGCGTCGTCGCCGCCGACCATGATCGACAGGGTCCCGGCCTCGGCGCCGCCGGTGCCGCCGCTAATCGGGGCGTCCAGCACACCGATGTCGCGACCGGCCGCCGCCTCGGCCACCCGGGCCATCGCGCGCGGCGAGGCGGTGCTGAGTTCGATCAGCGCGCCGCCCGCGCGCAGTGCCGCCAGTGCCCTGCCCGCGCCGAGCAGCACCGCCTCGACCTCGGCGTCCGCCGGCAGGCAGGTCAACAGCACGTCGCTGGCGGCGGCGACCGCGGCCGGGTCGTCGTGTCGCGCCCCACCCACGCCGGTCAGCGCGGTCGCCGCGCTAGCGCGGCGCGTGCAGAACGCCAGCGGGTAGCCAGCACGCAGCAGGTTGCGCGCCATTGGTAAGCCCATCGCCCCGACGCCGATGAATCCGAGCCGCGGCCGCTGCTCCCGGCTGCTCATGGCGCTCCCTCCCAGTCATACCTTGACGCTCCTCCATGATGCTGACGCGGATGCAGGAGCCCGGATGGGGTGGCTCGTACCCAGTCGCGTCAGGCCACGGCGGAGCCTACCTGGCTACATCGCCGACACCGTACTCCCCCTCGCATCAGGGTATCGCATGGTGGTCGTCGCGGAAGGTGTTCTATACGCTCCTGGACGGTAGCCGGGGCGGGCCTTCCTCGCCCGCGCCCCCGGGTGTAGCTGATCGTCGCATTGCGCGCCCGTCGCCCTGGCCGCCGTCCGGCGGCGCCGCCTCGCCTATCGCCCGCGCTGGCTGGCCGGCGGCTCAGGGCGGCGGGCCAGCAGGAAGAAGCCTGAACCGGCCGCCGCCAGCGCGGCCAGCAGCGTGAAGCCCCACCCGTAGCCCCCGTAGCGGTCCGCGAGCACGCCGGGGATCAGCGGGCCGGCCATCGTGCCCCACATCAGGATCATCGAGGAGAAGCCGAGGACCGTCCCGAACGAGGCGCGCCCGAAGTACTCGGCGCGCAACGCGTGCTGCAGCGGCCCGCGGACGCCCCAGGCCAGCCCGTGCAGCGTCACCGCCAGCACGACCAGCGGCAGCGACCGCGCCCAGGCGAGCGCGAAGATGGCGGCGGCGTGCCCGAGCATGCAGGCGGCCAGCAGGCCACGCACGGCGAAGCGCTCGCCCAGGAACCCGGCGCCGAGCTGCCCCAGCATCGTCACCGCGGTCATCAGCGCGAAGAGCGCCGCCGCGCGCTGGAGCGAGTAGCCCAGCCCTTGGGTCAGGTGCAGTCGCCGACCCGCCGCCACTACGCCCGCCATCCGCCCCCGCCCCCGCGCCGCCGACCACGGCCGACGCCCGCGCGCCGCACCGCGCCCCAGCGCAGCGCCCTTGTACCACGCCCCAGCACCCCGCGCCAGGCGCGCGTCATACAGACGCGCGGCGCAGGCGTCGCCGCGCGTTTCGTCCGGCGACCGGGAGGGGCGGGCGCTGCCGCTAGACGTGGCGATAGCCTACGCGCTGTACGATGCATCGCATGGTTGATTGACCACTCGCCGGTCGCGGGCACCGTCGCGCCCGGTTGCCGATCCGGTGGTGGCTCCTTCGGTCATCCACAGACAACACCCGCAGTCGAACGACTGCACGAACGCGAGGAGGAAGGCCGGAACCGCCACAGCTATCGACGCGGACAAGGCATGCAGCCGGAACAGCCCGTCACGCCGAACCGCGCAGGATCAACCGATACTCGATCTGCCGCACTCGACCCTCGCCCTGGGCCTCGCCGCGCAGCCGGCTGAAGAGCAGTTCCACCATCGCGCTGAAGTCCTGGGTAAGCGGGCCGACGGTGGTGAGCGGCGGGCGGGTGATCAGCCCCTCGGCGTGGTTGCCGATGCCGATGACGGCGACGTCGCCCGGGACGCGCAGACCGCTGTCACGGATCGCGTGGATGGCGCTGACGGCGCCGATGTGCATCGACGCGAAGATGGCCGTCGGGCGGTCGCGGAGCCGCAGGAGGTCGAGCGTCTCATGGTAGGCACCCACCCGCGACGTGGCGGCGGTGCGGACCAGCTGCCCGTCGACGGCCAGGCCGCGCCCCGGAGCGCGTCACGGTACAGATCCAGGCGCTCGCCGCCCGGCCCGAGGAACGCGACGCGCCGGTGGCCGCGATCGAGCAGGTAGGCGAGCGCCTCGGCGCAGGCCGCCGGCGAGGTGTTGCGGACGACGTCGAAGCCGTCGGGGTCCACGGTATTGCTCGCCGCGACGATCGCCAGGCCCGCGCGCGCCAGCGCGGCGAGGAGGCTCCGTCGAAGCGGTCCGCCATGATCGCCGCCCCGTCGACCAGCCCGCGCCGGAGCTGGTCCAGCACCAGGCGTTCCTGGTCGTCGGAACTCGCCACCATGACGATCGCCGAGTAGTGCTGCTCGTCCGCGGCGCGCTGCATGCGCTGGATCAGGGCGTCGTTGTAGGGCAGCCCGATCTCCTTGACGACGACGGCGATCCGCTCGGTCCGCCGGCGGCGCAGGCTGCGCGCCGCCTGGTTCGGCACGTAGCCGAGTTGCGCGGTCACCTGCAGGATGCGCCGACGGGTGTCCTCGCTGATCCGCGCGTTCCGGTCGCGACGCCCATTCAGCACATAGGACACCGTCGCCTGCGAGACGCCCGCCAGTCGGGCGACGTCGTGCGCCGTCGGCCGCCGCGCGGATTCGGTCACCGTTTCTCCCCCAACTCGCCGCCGTGCGGTACCACCCCTCGCCTCTGCGCGTGGCGTGCGATGGCGCCGCGCCACGACAGCATAGCAATCGTTGGAACGCCGCCGCAAGCGGACCCCGGAGAGCCGCATTTCACGCGCCGGATCCCGCTCCCTATCCACGAGCAGGACAAATGCTTGACAGTCGCGGAGCCTCCATGCTACGATACTGCTACTTTATCGTATAAGCATGGCGATGACAAGGGCGGTGTCCTCGGGGCGTAGGGTACGGCGGGTTATTTGGCGGGAGAGGATCTGTGCCGAGGGCGTGCCCGGCACATGGTCGCGACAGAGGGAGGCGCAGCGTGGTGCGGACGATCGAGGCCCGGCGAAGGCTCACCCGGCGGAACTTCCTGGTCCTCAGCGGCCTCGCGGCGACCGGCGTGGTGGCGACGGCTTGCGGCGGCGATGCGCTGCCGGGGCAGACGCCGACCGCGCCCTCCCCGCCGGCACAGGCCACGGGCGCGGCCGTGCAGCCCACCGCGACGACCCCCGCGGTCGCGCCTACGGCAGGCATGGCCCAAACGGCCGCCCCCGCCCAGCCGACGGCGGCGGGCGCGCAGCCCACGAGCGCGGGCACGGCTGCGCCGCGGGCGTACCAGGAGGCGCCGCAGCTGGCGCAACTCGTCAAGGACGGCAAGCTGCCGCCGGTGGCGGAGCGCCTGCCGAAGGCGCCGCTGGTCCTCAAGCCCCTGGAGCAGGTCGGCAAGCACGGCGGGACCTGGCGGGCGGGGCTGCTCGGCGGCGCCGACCCCCTGGCTGGCGCGGACGATCGGCTACGAGCACCTGGTGCGCTGGGACCCGGAGTGGAAGCAGATCATCCCGAACGTCGCCGCCGCGTTCGAGGCCAGCCCGGACGCGAAGGCCTACACCTTCGCGCTGCGCGAGGGGTGAAGTGGTCCGACGGGCAGCCCTTCACCGCCGACGACATCCTCTTCTGGTACGAGGACGTCTTCAACAACAAGGAGCTGACATCGAGCCGCGGCGTCAACCCGCCGACCGTCGAGAAGGTCGATCAGGCCACGGTCCGGTTCGTCTTCGCCGAGCCCAACGGCCTCTTCCTGCAGGATCTGGCGGCCTCGGGCGGCAACACCTACACCCGCTACCCCGCGCACTACCTGAAGCCGTTCCACAAGAAGTACAACACGACCACCCTCGACCAGCTGGTCCAGCAGAACAACGCCAAGGACTGGGTCGAGTTGTTCCGCCAGAAGGGGGGACGATCCCCGGCACGCCCTACGACGCGGTCTGGCAGAACAAGGACCTGCCGACGCTGCACCCCTGGCGGATTGTCGAGCCCTACGGGGCGGTCACGCGGGTGGTGGCCGAGCGCAACCCCTTCTACTTCAAGGTGGACAGCGAGGGCAACCAGCTGCCGTACCTCGATCGCGTCACCTACGACGTGGCCCAGGACGCGCAGACCCTCGTCCTCAAGGCGCTCAACGGCGAGATCGACATGCAGGATCGCCACATCGCCACCAACCAGAACAAGCCAATCCTGGCCGACAACCAGCAGAAGGGGGTACCGCTTCTTCGAGACGGTCCCCTCGCAGATGAACACGCTGATCATCCACCTCAACCTGACCCACAAGGACCCGGCCAAGCGGCAGCTCTTCCAGAACAAGGATTTCCGCATCGGCCTGTCGCACGCGATCGATCGCCAGGAGATCATCGACGTGGTCTACGTCGGCCAGGGCGTGCCCTGGCAGGGCGCGCCCCAGCGGGACACCGCGTTCTACAACGAGCGGCTGGCGAAGCAGTACACCGAGTTCGACGCGCGGAAGGCGGCCGAGCACCTCGACAAGGTCGCGCCGCAGAAGGACGGGCAGGGCTTCCGCCTCGGCCCCGACGGGGCGCGCCTCTCCTTCGTCGTCGAGGTCAGCGCCTCCGCGCCCGACCAGGTCGACGCGATGAACCTGATCAAGGGCCACTGGCAACGGGCCGGCGTCGAGATCCAGGTCAAGGTCGAGGACCGCGCGCTCCTCTACACCCGCAAGGACGCCAACGAGCACGACGCGGTCGTCTGGCTCGGCGGCGGCGGGCTCGACGCGATCCAGGATCCGCGCTCCTTCTTCCCGGTGAGCAGCGAGTCCAACTACGCCGAGGCCTGGTACGTCTGGTTCCAGAAGCCGAGCAACCCGCGCACCGCCCCGGAGGAGCCGCCCGCCCCGACGAAGCAGCAGATGGACCTCTACCGCCAGATCGAAGCGACGGCCGATCTCAGCAAGCAGCACGACCTGATGAAGCAAATCCTGGCGATCGCCGCCGACCAGTTCTACGTCATCGGCGTCAGCTCGCTCGCCAACGGCTACGGGATCGCCAAGAACACGCTCAGGAACGTCCCGGCGAAGATGTTCTCGACCGGCGGGCAGTGGCCGAACCCCGCGCCGACCAACACCTCGCTCTATTTCTACCAGTGACGCTGGTGGATATGGCGCCGGCAGGCCCGGACGACCAGAACCCGATGACCTATCGCCAGGGGCAACTCCTCTACCACAATCCGCTGGCCGGGGCCGCCGATATCGGCGGCTTCCGGCTGGAGGGCGACGCCGACGTGACCTTCCCGGAAGATCGGCTACGGCTGGCGAACCGGCGCGACCCGGCGGCGGGGCAGGACGCCAACTTCGTCTTCTGGTGTCCCGAGGAATTCCCCGACAATATCGCCGTGTCATGGGACTTCTGGCCGCTGCGGGAGCCGGGCCTCTGCATCCTCTTCTTCGCGGCCCAGGGGGGCGCCGACGAGGACCTCTTCGCGCCCGGCCTGGCGCGCCGCACCGGCGCGTATCGGCAGTACCACTCCGGCGACCTCGATGCCCTGCATGTGTCCTATTTCCGGCGGCGCTACCCGGAGGAGCGGGCGTTCCACACCTGCAACCTGCGCAAGAGCCGGGGCTTCCACCTCGTGGCCCAGGGCGCCGATCCGCTCCCGTCCGTCGCCGACGCCCGCCCGCCGTACCGGATCGCCCTGACCAAGGCCGGCCCGCGCGTCGCCTTCGCGATCAACGGGCTGCCGATCCTCGCGTGGACCGACGACGGCGAGACCTTCGGCCGGACGCGCGCCGGCGGGAAGATCGGGTTCCGGCAGATGGCGCCGCTCGTCGCCGAGTACACGAACCTGCAGGTCCGCGCGCTAGTACCCGAGTAGGGAGGGGATGATGGTGACGACGCCCCGGGCGGGCCGATCCGAGAAGCGGGTGTTCCGCGACCGGCGCACCGGCCGTGAGATCTGGCAGATGACCCGGTCGGACCAGGCGAGTTTCCACAGCTACTACGACCTCTGCCCGTGGAGTCCCGACGGGACGAAGATCATCTTCTGCGCGATGACGCCCGGCCAGGGCAGCGGCGACATCTACTGGATGGACGCGCTCGAGGGGACGCTGCACCGCTGCGGCCACTCGCGGGCGGTCAACCCGCACACCGGGGCCCATCAGCAGTGGCTCGGCGACGGCGAGCGGTTCGCCTACGAGGACGCGGACGCGGGGGGGCGGGTCGTGCGCGTCGTCGAGCTGGCGACGGGCGCGGTGGCGCGCGTGGCGGGGGCGATGCGCATGGTCAGCCCGGACGGCCGCCTGTTCGCGTCGCACACCGACCCGCACGACGAGGTGGCCATCGCGCGGCGGGAGTCGGCCGGGCTCTCCCTGACCCCGGTGGCGGGCGGCGCCGCCCGTCTGGTCGCCTCGCTCGCCGCGGCGCTGGAGTTGCATCCCCAGCGGGGGACGATCGCGCACCGGCATCTCTACATCAAGCACCCCAAGTGGAGCCCGGCGGGCGACCGTCTCTTCTTCGTCTTCACCAACGAGATCCACTACGAGCGGCTGTACGGCGAGCCGCGCGTGAAGGACATCTACGCGCTCGACGCCGACGGCGGCAACCTGCGCCACGTCTGCTCCTTCCCGCTCGGCCACCACCCCAGCTGGCACCCCGACGGGCGGCGCATCCTGCTGAACCGCCGGCCCGCGCCGGATGCGCCGTTCCAGTTCCTGCTCGTCGACGCGGCCACCGGGGCGGCCGAGGTGGCCACGGATCTCATCGCGGGGGGTGGACACCCGTTGTTCGCCCCGGATGGCGAGCGGCTGGTCGCCGAGTACGTCACCGCGGCCCGCGCCGGCACGGGCCGGGTCGCCTGCGTCGATCTCGCGCGGTCGCGCGTCGACGACCTGGCCCACTTCCCCGTCGTCGACCACACCCATGAGGGCACGCACATCCACCCGACCTGGTCGCGCGACGGGCGCTTCGTCCTCTACAACGCCGACTCCTCGGGCAGCGCGGAGATCTACGTCGTGCCCCTGACGGCGTGAACGCGAGGGCCGGCTCGCGTACCGATGCATGGTGTATGAGGAGAGATATGACGCGCCCCAACGTGCTCTTCCTGATGAGCGACGAGCACCGCCCCGACGTGGCCGGCTACGCGGGCGACCCGGTCGTCCGCACGCCGGTGCTGGACGAGCTGGCCCGCACCGGCGTCGTCTTCCGCAACGCCTACACGCCGTCGCCGATCTGCGTCCCCGGGCGGCAGGCGCTGATGTCCGGGCAGCTGCCGAAGACCTGCGGCTGCGAGGGCTGGAGCGATCTCCCGCCCGGCCACATGACCTTCGCCCGCCGGTTCGCCCAGCACGCCTACGCGACGGTCGCCTGCGGCAAACTCCACCATGTCGGCGCCGACGCCATGCAGGGCTGGACGCACCGGATCGGCAGCGAGATGCAGATCGCGCCCACCGCCGTCACCGACCGCTGCGAGGCCGACTTCGCGCGCTACGCCCGCCCGCTCGCGGCGGTGAAGTGGTCGGACGCCAAGGAGATCCAGCGCGCCGGGGTCGGGCGCGGCCCGAACATCGTGCAGGACGAGTACACCGTCCGGGGCGCGCTCGACTTCATCGAGCAGTACTACGCCAGCCCGTTCTACGACCGCGAACAGCTGCACCAGCCGCTGCTGCTGAAGGTGAGCCTCCTGCAGCCGCACTATCCCTACTGCACCGACGCGGCGAAGTTCGGCCACTACCTCAACCGGGTCCGTCCCTACCTCGACCAGCCGGTCTCGCCGCATCCCTTCCTCAGCCAGCGGCAGGTCCGCCCGGGCGTCGACGTCTCGGAGCGCGAGCTGCGGCGCGCCACCGCCGCCTACTACGGCATGGTGGAGACGATCGACGGGCAGTACGGGCGGGTGCTCGACGCCCTGCGCCACGTCGGGCAGGACCCGGACGACTGGCTCGTCGTCTACACCAGCGACCACGGGGAGATGCTCGGCGAGCACGGCATCTGGGAGAAGCAGAAGTTCTACGAGGCCAGCGCCCGCGTCCCGCTGATCGTCCGCTGGCCCCGCCGCTTCGCCGGGGGGCGGGTGGTGCGCGAGAACGTCAACCTCTGCGACCTCTTCGCCACCCTCTGCGACCTGGCCGGCATCCCGGCCCCGCCCGGCCTCGACAGCCGCAGCCTCGTCCCGCTGCTGCGCGGCGAGGGCGACGGCTGGGACGACGAGACGGTCTCGCAGTTCGGGCGGCGGAACCTGCTGATCAAGCGCGGCGCGCTGAAGTACCAGTACTACGGCCCGGAGATGCCCGAGGTGCTGTTCGACCTGGCGCGCGACCCCGGCGAGACGACCGACTTCATCGCCGACCCGGCCTATGCGGGCCAACTGGCCACGTTCCGGGCACGGCGAGCGCAGCTCGGCCACGGCCCCGACGCCGACCCCGCGTATGTCAACGCCGGCTATGTCCGCCAGCGTGCCCTCGGCTGAGTCCGTCACCCTACCGGCGGAAGGAGGCGCGCGGCTGGTACCCCCTCGTGTCCAAGAAGGCCGCTGGCGCTACGTCGGTGGGTAGCGCGGCACGCCGGCGCAGATCGTCGCGCAGATCGAGGCGTGGGCGGCGCTCGGCATCACGCACCTGCAGATCCGCTTCGCAGACTTCCCGCAGACGGGCAGCATTCAACTCTTCGTCGATGAGGTGCTGCCGCATTTCGCGTAGGCCGCGTGGCGGGCGAATGCGTGACCTGGTCGTATCGGCCATCCACCTTGCAAACAGAACCTTCGTTCTAATAGAATGGCGGCATGTCGCGCTGGTGGCAGGGGCGCAGGCGCGACGCGAACCCACGATCACGGCGCTGTCGTTGGTGCTACCTGCTTCGACCGGCGGGTGGCACCCGCGGTGGCCCGGTTTTCCGGGAGGAGGCATGGCGAAGACGCTGCTCATCGTCGAGTCGCCGGCCAAGGCGAAGACCATCGGCAAGTACCTCGGGCCGAACTACATCGTGCGCGCCTCCATGGGCCATGTGCGCGATCTGCCGCGACGCACCCTCGGGGTGGATATCCCCGGTGGCTTCACGCCGTCCTACGAGATCACTCCCGAGAAAGGGAAGACAGTCGCGGCGCTCCGTAAGTCGGTCCGGGAGGCCGACGCAGTCCTGCTGGCGACCGACCCCGACCGCGAGGGGGAGGCGATCGCCTGGCATATCGCGATCGCCACCGGGGTGCCGCGCGGGCAGGCGCGGCGCGTGGTCTTCCACGAGATCACGCGGGGCGCGGTGCAAGCGGCCGTCAACGCCCCACGACCGCTCGACATGCACCTGGTGGACGCCCAACAGGCGCGGCGTGTCCTCGATCGCCTCGTCGGGTACACCCTCAGCCCGGTCCTGTGGGCCAAGGTCGGCAAGGGCCTCTCCGCCGGGCGCGTCCAAAGCGTGGCGCTGCGGCTCGTGGTGGAGCGCGAGCGCGCGATCACGGCGTTCGTTCCGGTCGAGTATTGGACGATCGACGCCGATCTCACCAAGCGACCGCCCGACGATCTCACCGGCCGCTTTCGCGCGCGGTTGGTCGCCATCGGAAAGGAGCAGGCGGACCTGCCGGACGAAGGGCGCGCCCAGGCGGTGGTGCAGGCGTTGGCGGGGGCGGCGTACAAAGTGCTCGCGGTGCGCGCCAAGCGGACCCCGCGCCGCCCCGCCGCGCCCTTCATCACCAGCACCTTGCAGCAGGAGGCGTCGCGCAAGCTCGGCTGGGGCGCCAAGGCCACCATGGCCGTCGCGCAGCAGCTCTACGAGGGGGTCCAGGTCGGCGCGGAGGGGCAGGTCGGCTTGATTACCTACATGCGCACCGACGCGACCCATGTCGCCGCCGAGGCGCAGGCGGAGGCGCGGGCGTTCATCGCGCGGCAGTGGGGCGACCGCTATCTCCCCGCCGCGCCACCGCGCCACGCCGGGAGAGTGCAGCACGCGCAGGAGGCGCACGAGGCGATCCGCCCGACCGCCACCATGCGCACGCCGAAGCGCCTGCGCCCGCACCTCTCGCCCTCGCAGGACCTGCTGTACACCCTGATCTGGCGGCGCTTCGTGGCGAGCCAGATGGCCCCCGCGCTGGTCGAGCAGACGACCGCGGACATCGCCACTGGCCGCGACGGCAAGCGGCTCCCATTCCTCTTCCGGGCGCAGGGATCGCTGATCACCTTCCCCGGCTTCCTGGAGGTCTACCGCGAGGGGCTGGACGACAATCAGCGCGACGCGCTCGACGACAAGACTCTGCCCGCATTGACCGAGGGGGAACTGCTCGACCTCCTGGGCCTCCTGCCCGCGCAGCACTTCACCGAGCCGCCGCACCGCTATACGGAGGCGACGCTGGTCAAGGCGCTCGAAGCCCAGGGGATCGGCCGACCGTCCACGTACGCCGCGATCCTCTCGACCGTGCTGGACCGGGGCTATATCGAGAAAGAGGGGAAGTCCCTGCGCCCGACAGCGTTGGGCTGCGTGGTCAGCGATCTGCTCGTGGCGAACTTCCCCGAGGTCGTCGACCCCGGCTTCACTTCGCGCCTGGAGGCGCAACTCGACGACATCGCCGCCGGGAAGTTGCGCTGGGGGCCGGTCCTGGCCGACTTCTACGGGCCGTTCGAGGCGAGCGTGCAGCGGGCGGCGCAGCTCCCGAGCGCGCCACCGTCCGCGCGTTCTGCCGAGACCGCGACGTCCGCGCCGGATCAGGGACGTAAGCCGGGAACGAAGCGCCCCGCCGCGAGCCGCGCACGCAAGAGCGCGGGGTCGAAACCCGCTCCGGTCTCGACGGGCCTTCCGTGCCCCTCGTGTCAGCAAGGCACGCTCGTCGAGCGACGCGCGAAAGCGTCCCCGCGCCCCTTCTACGGCTGCGATCGGTATCCGTCCTGCCGGTATACCACGAACGACCGGCCACTCCCCGCAGGCGGGGGAGCGGCACGCGCCCCTGCTGATCGGGCGCGCCGCCCGTCTGCCAGTTCGCGCGCCCGTCCCGGTGGCGTCGGGACGTGAGCGCGGGGAGCAGACGCACACCGGGCAGGCGAGACGGTATCCGCGCCCCCGGCGCGGGTGAGGGGTCGGGGTGTTGGTATCGCCCTCCCGTGTCGCCGCGTCGCCGCGCGGCCACGCGTGCCCGGACAGGGGCAGCCGCTCGTGGTCCGGCGTGGCGGGAGCATGGCGGGGACCGGAGGAGTACGGCCGGTGGGGGCCAGGGTAGCCCGCCGCCAACCCGCCGTGGAGGCCCCGCCGCGCAAGGAGCTACGCGGGGTGGTGGAGCGCCTGACGTACCAGAACGCGGAGAACGGCTGGCGCGCCCCCGAGCGCCCGCAGGGGGAGGCGCGGGTAACCCAGGGGGACGACCGGCTGGTCACCCTCGTCGGCACCCTCGCCGACATCACCCCCGGCGAGGCCATCGTCGCGCATGGATGGTGGCAGAACAACCCCAAGCACGGCTGGCAGTTCCAGGTGCTGGACTACCGCACCTCCTCCCGGCCACCGCCCAGGGGATGCGGCGCTACCTCGGCAGCGGGCTGGTCAAGGGCATCGGCCCGGTCAACGCCGGGCGCATCGTCGACGCCTTCGGGGAGGCGACGTTCGCAGTCATCGACGCCACGCCCGCGCGCCTCACAGAGGTGCCGGGCATCGGCACGGCCCGAGCGGGTCGGATCGCGGCGACGTGGGTGGAGCAGCGGCACATCCGCGAGGTGATGACCGCGCTCCAGGGCTACGGCGTCTCCACCTCCCTCGCCGTCCGCAGCTACAAGAAGTTCGGCGACGACAGCGCGCGGGTGGTATGGGGAGCATGTGGCGCGCAGCCGCTACCGCGCACCGCTACTCCCTGCGAGTTTGTGGGCACCTCGCCGGTGGGGTAGGATTGCCCGGCTGGCGCAGCCGCCCAGGTGCTGGCGGCGCGCCGGCCCGGGCGAGGCTTACTTGCTGGAGGGGTGTTATGAGCGTGCTCGGCAACCTGCTGCGCGATCTGGTTGAGGGTTGCGCCGAGGTCATCGACTTGACCGCGCCGCTCTCGGAGCGGACGCCGGTCATCCAGCTTCCCCCGCCGTTCGCGAACACGCAGGGGTTCTCGCTGCAGGAGCTCAGCCGCTACGACGAGCGCGGCCCGGCCTGGTACTGGAACAACATCTCGATGGGCGAGCACGCGGGCACGCACTTCGACGCGCCGGTCCACTGGGTCACGGGCAAGGACGGCCCCGACGTCTCCCAGATCCCGTTGAGGCACCTCGTCGCCCCGGCGGTCGTGGTGGACAAGAGCGCGGAGTGCGTGGAGGATCCGGATTTCCTGCTGGAGGTCGCCCACCTGGAGGAGTGGCAGCGGCGGCACGGGCCGCTCCCGGAGGGCGGCTGGCTGCTGTACCGCACTGGCTGGGATGCCCGGGCCCACGACCAGGCGGCGTTCCTCAACGCCGACGAGACCGGGCCGCACACGCCGGGGATCTCCGTCGAGTGCGCGCGCTGGCTCGCCGAGCGGGCGCCCATCGTCGGGCTGGGCGTGGAGACGGTGGGCACCGACGCGGGCGCCGCGCACAGCTTTGACCCGCCGTTCCCCTGCCACACCTTCCTGCACGGCGCGGGCAAGTACGGCCTGACGCAGCTCGCCAACCTGGCCATGCTGCCGCCGACGGGCGCTGTCGTGGTGGTCGCGCCGCTGCCGGTCGTTGGCGGGTCGGGCAGCCCGGCGCGGGCCCTCGCCCTCGTCGAGCGCTGAGGGGCCGCCGTGCTCGTCACGCAGGCGGTCGGTGCCACCCTCGCCGGTCTCGGCGTCCGCCACGCCTTCGGCCTGATCGGCAGCGGCAACTTCGCCGTGAGCAACGCCCTGGTCGTCGCCGGCGCGGAATTCGTGGCGGCGCGGCACGAGGGCGGGGCGATCACGATGGCCGACGCCTACGCGCGCGTGAGCGGCCGGGTGGGTGTCTGCAGCGTGCATCAAGGGCCGGGGCTCACCAACGCGATGACCGGGCTCGCCGAGGCGGCGAAGAGCCGGACGCCGCTGCTGCTGCTCGCCGCGGACACCGCCGCCGCCGCCATCCGCTCGAACTTCCGCATCGACCAGGATCGGCTGGTGGCCGCGGTCGGGGCCGTGCCCGAGCGGCTGTACGGCCCGGAGTCCGCGCTCACCGACGTAGTGCGGGCCTATCGACGCGCCCAGGTCGAGCGCCGCCCCGTGGCCCTGATGATGCCGCTCGACGTGCAGGCCGGCGCCTGTCCCCAGGTCGGCGCCCCCCCGCCCGAGCCGCCGGTGCTGCGGCCGGCCCGGCCCGCGGCTGTGGCGGTCGCCGAGGCCGCCGACGCCCTGGCCCGTGCCCGACGCCCGTTGATCATCGCCGGGCGTGGGGCCGCGTTGGCCGGGGCGCGCGAGCCTCTGGAGCGGCTCGCCGACCATCTCGGGGCCCTGCTCGCCACCTCCGCGGTCGCCAACGGCCTCTTCGCCGGCAACCCCTGGGCGCTCGGCATCGCCGGCGGCTTCGCCTCGCCGGTGGCGGCCGAGCTCATCGGCGAGGCCGACGCGGTGCTCGGGGTCGGCGTGGCGCTCAACATGTGGACCACCCGGCACGGCCGCCTGCTCCACCCGCACGCCACGGTCGTGCAGGTCGACCACGAGGCGGAGGCGATCGGCGCGCACCACCGGGTCGACCTCGCCGTGCTAGGCGACGCGGCCGAGGCCGCCCGGGCGCTCCTCGAGGAGCTGGAGCGGCGGGGGACGCCGCTGTCCGGCTGGCGGACGCCCGCGCTGGCCGAATACATCCGCGCCGGCGCCTGGCAGGGCTTGCCGTTTGATGACGCCGGCGACGGCGCCCGGATCGACCCGCGCGCGCTGTCCGTCGGGCTGGACGAGCTGCTCCCGGACGAGCGCACCGTCGCCATCGACTCGGGGCACTTCATGGGCTACCCGGCGATGTACCTGCGGGTGCCCGACGAGCGGGGCTTCGTCTTCACCCAGGCCTTCCAAGCGGTGGGCCTGGGCCTGGCGAGCGCCATCGGGGCGGCCGTCGCCCGCCCCGATCGGCTCACCGTCGCGGCCCTCGGCGACGGGGGGGCGCTGATGGGGCTGCCGGAGCTGGAGACGGTCGCCCGCCTGGGGCTGCGGATGCTGATCGTGGTGTACAACGACGGGGCCTACGGCGCCGAGGTGCACCACTTCGGGCCGCACGGCGCCCCGCTCGAGCTGGTCCGCTTCCCCGACGTCGACTTCGCCGCGCTGGGGCGCGCCGCCGGGCTGGAGGGCGCGACGGTGCGCCGGCGGCGCGACCTGCGGGCAGTGGAGACGTGGCTGGCGAGCGGCGCCGAGCGCGCGCTGGTCCTGGATGCGAAGGTGGTCCCGACCGTGGTCGCCGAATGGCTCGAGGAGGCGTTCCGCGGCCACTGAGCCTGTCCCGGCTACTTCGGCCATCCGCAGGGATCTCGGAGGTGTCGTATGGTGTGAGCGGGGCGATGCGGGCAGTAGCATCTGGCGCGGCGGTGTGACGGCGCGCCGCTATCGTCATCTGCTACCTGGAGGAACCTGTTATGCTCGCGACACCACTCCCGCGCCTCGGTCGCCCGGCGCGCCGGGCCCTGGCCGCCGCTCGCGGCCGAGTCGCCGCGTGGACGCGGCCCGCCCCGCTCGCCGTCGCCGCTGGGGGCCGTGCCGACGCGATGCGCAGCAAGCCGGCGCTACTCCTGGAGAACGCGCTGCTGCGCCACCAGCTGCTCATCCTTCGCCGCACCACCGAGCGCCCCAGGCTCACGTCCGCCGA
>JAUJMV010000014.1:0-19585 GCA_030446685.1 Thermomicrobiales bacterium
TTGCGTCCTGTGGCTTGCCGCCGTCCGCTTACGGCTCGAGCGTGCCGGAGCCGCCCACCGGACCGCGGGCGCCGAAGCCGCCGCCGGTGTTCGGCATGCCCGGCATCGCCGCCAGGAACGGCGCGACGATCGCCAGCACCTCGTCCGGCGTCCGTGCCCGCTGGAAGGCAGACGGGGCGAAGAGGTCGGTCCCCGGCGCGACGAGGTCGGCCAACGCCGAGGTGTGCTCCGCCTCGTTGGCGTGGATCTTCAGCGCCGCTTCCAGGATGTCGACGTTGCGGATCGCCGGCGCCGCGCCGAGGTAGGCGCTAACCCCGACCGCCTCGACCTCCTGGAAGAACGCGATCAGCCCGGCCGCATTCATCGGCACACTGGAGAAGTTGAAGGTCGGCTTGGCCACCGGCGTGCCGCCGAGCTGCCGGATCGTCTGGATCAGCGTGTCGCGGTGCGTCGTCTCGTCCGAGCCGAAGGCCCGGAAGTAGGTCAGCGCGCGGCCGGAGAGCAGGCCCGTCCCGAGCGCCACCTGATAGGCCTCGGCCTCCAGGTACTCCAGCGTCAGCGCGTAGTTGAGGATTTCCAGGTCGCTGTCGAGCGGCCCAGCCGCCGCCGCGGCCGCGCTCTCCGCGGTGAAGCCGCCGCCGAACGCGCCCAGCGCCACCGCGCCCGCGCCCGTCGCCACCGCGCCCTTGAAGAGCCCGCGCCGCGTGACCTTGGTGCCGAGCGCCCGCGCCGTCAACTGATCCCGTGTGTTCGACATGATCGTTTCTCCTTCGTCCGGGCGCCTCCGCGCCGCTCTCGTCGTCCTACGCTCTGGGGCGGTCACGCGCCTTACTTGGCCTGCTTGATCAGCGGCCCGACGGCGTCGAGCACCTGCCGCGGCCGCAGCAGCGGATAGAACGCGTTCGGCACCGGGTCCGCGTCGGGGTTGCGCAGCACGCGGACGATCGCGACGTGGCGCGCCTCGACCGCGACGATCGACCCGGCGGCCGCCAGCAGTTCGTCGTTCGCCATCAGCGCGTAGGCCGCGCCGTTGTACGCCTTGACGCCGGTGTCCTCCAGCGTCTCCGACGCCTTGAGGATGCCCGCCTCGGTGCTGAGGTCACCCAGCGGCGAGAAGTCGTAGGTCGCCGCACTGACCGGCGTGCCGCCCAGCTTCTGGATCACCTGGGTGAGCGTGACGACGTGCGCCGTCTCGTGGGCGCCGATCGTCTTCAGGTAGCTCGCCGCCTTGCCGGTCAGCTTGCCCGAGCCGTTGACCTGCTTGTAGAAGGTGTCCTCCAGGTGCTCGAGAGTGAGCGCGTAGTTGAGGACGTCGACGTTGCTCTTGAAGAAATTGGGATCGCGCGCCGGATCGTCCAGGGCCGCGCCCATCGCCTGCAGAAAAGATGCGAACTGACTCGTCATGATACGCTCCTCCTTGGCCTCATCGGTCCTTCGTCGCTGTCGGGGCGCCCGCGCGCCCCAGGGCATTGCCAGGCCTCGTCCGCGCCATTCTCCCGCGGGCGCACCTCCTCATACGCACGTCCCCCGTCTGTTCGACGGTTGTTCCCAACCCCCTGGTCACGCTGGCCCGTAAGCAAATTCCGTGCCACAGCGCCAAAAATGGCCGTTTTTCGCCCGCTTGTCGGCCTGACGCACAAGCCCCCAACCGGAGCGCCGGTCGCCGCGCAATTGCCGCCCCGCCACCTCCTTCCGCGCCGCTGGCGCCGTCCCTACGGCGTCCGCACCCTGCTCCCGTGGCCCGCATGCCACGCGCGGGCGTTCGCCGGATCGGGACCGGGCGGCGCGGTGTCGGTCTCGCCGCTGGCCCTGCCGGCTCTGCCCCCGTCACTGTCCTACTACGCAGCCGCGCGCCGGACGGATCAAACTGGTCTCAAGGCGCCGCCGGTAGGGCCTGGGAGCAACGGCGCGAATCTTCGCACAGGGCGTCCACGGCAGCAAGGGGCGAAGCCGCGTACGAATGAAGAGTTGACGCGAACCGGGGGCTCAGGGGGCGCGCCAGGCCAGCCTGCGCGGGATCAGCGCGAGGGAGAGGACGACGAAGCCCGCCAGGACCGCGACCGGGGGCCGGATGTGGTCCCAGGGTTCGCCCCGGACCGCACCGCGCAGCGCCTCGGCGGCGTAGGTCGTCGGCCAGAGGCGCGCGGTGACCTGGAGCGGGGCGGGCAGGGCCTCCAGGGGGGAGTAGATCGGCCCGAAGAAAGGGGCCGGGCCGGGCCGCGCCGCCACTCAGCGCGCCAGGCCGACATCTCCCCGCTGCCCAGCACCGCATAGCGCGCCTACACGGGGGCGGGAGGGAATCAGCCGATTGGGTCGCCCCCGCGGGTGCCGCCGCTGGGCGCGTCCCCCTCGCTCAGCAGCAGCGTGGCGTAGGCGGCGAGCCAGTGCTCCACCATGTAGTCGCTGCCGACGACGTGGGGCAGGGACGCGTCGGCGTGGCGCTCGGCCGCGGCGAGCAGCGGCGCATTCCGGGGATCGCCGGCGGGCAGCCGCGCGGCGAGTGCGGTGAACACCCAGGCGCGGCTGAGGTTGAGGCCGTGCAGGTGGGCGATCTGGCCGTCGGTCGGGTCCGCGACCACGGCCGGTTGGAACAGCGCCGCGGGCTGCCCCCCGCCGAGGCCGGGGAGGAAGCGCTCCAGCCAACGCGGGAACGCGGCCGGATCGAGCAGGCGCGACAGCAGCTCGGCCTCCGCCAGGGCGGGCGAGAGGAAGTCCGCCCCGGACGGCTCGTAGCGCGCCGGGTAGTCCGCGTCGCCGGCGAACCAGCGGGTCGCGGACGCGCGGATCGCCGCGAGCAAGGCGCCGTCGCCGCGCGCGGCGCGCAGGGTCGCGTAGTCGAGGGATCGCGAGAGCGCGAAGGCGGTGTTCGGGTGGACGCCGGTGCGCTGCGGATAGGTCAGCTTCGGGAGCCACGCGGCGAGGCGCGCGGCCAGGAGGTCGGCGAGCGGCGCCACCGCGCCCGCCCAGCGCCGGCCGTCGGGGTCGTCCCAGGTCGCCAGTTCGTGCCCGAGCGTCAGGAGCCAGCCCCAGCCGTAGGGCCGCTCCAGGGAGCGGTGGTGCGGGTTGGCGAAGAACGCGACCTCGGCCGCGAGGTGCTCCGCGGTCAGGGTCGCGTCGAGCGCGGCGCGGGCCTCGCCGGCGGGGACGACGTCCGGGCAGCGGCGGAGCAGGCGGACGACGACCCAGTGCATCTCGACGCAGGAGTGCCAGTCGAAGCAGCCGTAGAACGCCGGGTGGAGCTCGCGGTGCGTCCGGTAGTCGCCGGGTCCGGTCGCGACGAAGTAGGGCATATGGGGGTATTCGCGCGCGATGCTCGCCAGCGCGACCCGCGCCCAGTCGGCGGCGCGCTCGCGCAAGATCGCCGCGCGCCGGGATTGGTCGAACGGCATCGCTCCCTCCGAGGAATGGCCCGGGTAACGGCGCACAGCCCAGGCAACGGCGAACCAAGATGCCGGGGCAGCATAGCACAGGAGGGTGGACTTGCCCGTTCGCGAGGACAGGCCAAACCCGCGAATCGGTCGCGGAGCAGACACCTCCCCGCCCGCGGCTACCCTGCCAGACCAGGATGGGGCTGGGGGCGGCGATCGGGCAGGCCCCGCGTGATGCGCCGCCGCCGGGGAGGGGCGCCCCGTCTGCCAGCTCGAGGCACGGTGCGGTATACTCCTTCTCTATGGTCGGGGCGGGAACCGGGACGCTGCGGCACGGCCGGCGACGAGCGGATGCCACCGGGTCGCGCGCAGTGATCCACGGTCGCCCGGCATCCGTAGCACCAGTAAGGAACGGCTCTTGAGCGACGGCCCGTCCGAACCGCCCGAAGCAACCGACGAGGCGCTGCTCGACGCGATCACCGCCCGCGACGACCGGGCGCTCGCCGCACTGTACGACCGCTACGGCGGCCTCGCCTTTGCCCTCGCCTATCGCATCCTGGGCGACCGTGGCGCCGCCGAGGATGTCGTCCAGGACGCCTTCCTCAGCGTCTGGCGGCGCGCGGGCAGCTTCCAGACGGGGCGCGGCAGCGTCCGCACCTGGCTCCTCTCGATCGTCCACCACCGCGCGATCGACCGGTTGCGCGGGACGGCGGGGCGCGCGCGGCAGGACGCGCCGCTTGACGAGGTGGACCGGGTCGTTTCAGCCGAGGATCCCTGGCGCGAGGTCAGCACCACCCTCCAGCGCGAGGTCCTCAAGCGCGGCCTGGCCACGCTGCCGGACGCGCAACGGGAGACGATCGAGCTGGCCTACTTCGGCGGCTACACACAGAACGAGATCGCGCAGCGGATGGCGGTCCCGCTCGGCACGGTCAAGGGCCGCATGCGGATCGGATTGCAGAAACTGCGCGGTGTACTCATGGGGGCGGGCGTCGAGTGAGACAAGTGGCGGACCGAACCCGGAAAGCGGCCCTGGAACGATGGACAGACGACGTGATTGACCCGACAACCTGCCCCTTCAATGAACAAGGCTTCCCCGCCGCCCACGCCCTCGGCGCGCTCGACGGCGCCGAGCGCCGCGAGTTCGAGGCGCACCTGGCGGGGTGTCCGATTTGCGCCCCCGAGGTCGAGGCCCTGCGCGCGACCGCGGCCCAGCTCCCGCTCGCGCTCGACGAGACGGCCGCCGCGCCGCCGCCCGCCCTGCGCGCGCGCATCCTCGACGCCGTCGCGGCCGAGCGCGCCGACACCGGCGGCGCCGGCGGCAATGTAAGGCCCCTCGTGCGGCCCGCCAGCCGGCGGGCGGCGACGGACGGCCACATCGCCGCCGCGCCGCCCGCGGCCCCGACGCCCCTCCCCACCCGGCGGCGCAACCTGGCCGCCTACGCGGTCGCCGCGGTGCTGCTGCTGGGCCTGGGGCTGGGCCTGCTCGGCTGGAACGTCGCCCTCCAGCGGGAGGTGCGGCAGGTGACCGCCGAGCGGGACGCGGCCCGCGCGGAACTGGCGGTGTACCGGATCGAGGCCGCGAACGGGCAGGCGAGCGCCCAGATCCTCTACCTGCCGCACCGGCAGCAGGCGATCCTGGATGCCAGGAATCTCCCCCCGCTCGGGCCGGGCCAGGTCTACCAGGTCTGGCTGATCCCGGAGGGTGGGCAGCCGCAGGGGGTCGGCATCTTCCGCGACCCCTCCGGCGTGGCCGCCTTCGGCGGCGACCTCAGCCGATACCAGGGACTGGCGATCACGATCGAGCCGGGCTACGGCAGCCCCGCCCCGACCTCCGATCCGGTCCTGGCGGGCACGCTCCAGTAGGGAGTCGGGAGTAGAGAGTCGGGAGTGAAGGACGATTACCGGAAGGAGGAGATTGGTGACCGGACAGGGCTTCCGGGGACTCATTGCCTGGCAGAAAGCGATGGACCTGGTTGAAAGCGTCTACCGTGCGACGCAGCATTAGCCCTCGGAGGAAACGTACGGTCTCACCAATCAGGTTCGGCGGGCGGCAGTTTCGGTCGCAGCAAACATTGCCGAGGGACAGGGGCGCAACAGCCGTCAGGAGTTCGGGCGCTTCCCGGCGATCGCCAGAGGTTCATTGTGTGAGGTCGAGACACACCTCTTGATTGCCCAACGACTCACCTATCTCAACGAGCAGAGCACGGACGTCCTGATCGGGCAGGCGACGGAAGTAGGCCGGCTGTTGCACGGACTGCGACAGAGCTTGCAGACGGAGATCGGGAGCGCGACGACTCGGTGACTATCGCGCGTTGGTGTCTCCACTCCCGACTCCCGACTCCCGACTCCCGACTCCCGACTCCCGACTCCGTCAGTGCCCCAGCGTGCGCACGCTGTTCGCCCGCGCGTGCCAGGCGAGGTCGGTCCGCCCGAAGCGTTTGAGGAGCGCGCCGGCGCGCTCGTGGAGCGGGAACATGTTGGGGTGCTTCACCTTCCAGCGCCCCAGGAGCTGCTGGATCACGAGCTGGCTGTCGCCGCGGATGCAGACGCTGAAGTCGGCCGGCTCGCGTCCGTGGCGCGCGATCATCGCGGCCAGGCCCTCCAGCGCTGCGATCAGCGTCAGGTACTCCGCCTCGTTGTTGGTGACCCGGTCCCCGAACTCCAGCCGCTGCTGCTTGCTCTGGCCCGACCGGGTGCGGATCTCGTAGCTGCCGTAACCCCGCCCCGGATTGCCCTTCGAGCCGCCGTCGAAGACGATCGTGTAGTCGCAGCCCCCCTGCACCGGCCCCTCCCCCTCCACCGTCGCGCCCCCGCCGGGCGGTCGCGCGCGATACTCCGCTGGACACCGCGCGCGCTTTCGGGTACAAGTATAGCAGCGGTGTGTACGTACATTCCCGCCCCGCTCGGCGCCCGGTGGGGCGCCGGCTGGCACACTTCCTGCAATGGTTCAGACACGCATCAACCATGCTCGACGTCCGGGTGTGGTCAGACAATGGAGGTCAGCCGATGGCCAGTAACTCGCCGCCCCCCGGTCGCCGCGTCTACGACGAGGAGATCGTCACGCGCGCCGAGCACCAGGATATCGTCACGCCGGCCGGCGAGGTGGTCGGCCAAGACATGGTCGTCGCGGAGACGGTCGACAATGTCGGGGCGCGGCGCTCGACCGCGGACTGGCTCAGCGGGCTGGTCTATTTTATCTTCGCGGTGATCGAGATCCTGATCGCCCTGCGGGTGCTGCTGAAGCTGATCGCCGCCAACCCGGAGAGCGGCTTCAGCCGGTTCATCTACGCGGTGACCGGCCCCTTCGTCGCGCCCTTCAGGAACATCATCAACGATCCGGCCACCGGGGGCGGCAATGTCTTCGAGCTGTCCTCGATCCTGGCGATCGTCGTCTATCTGCTGCTCAGTTGGATCATCGCCAAGCTGCTGCAACTGCTGATCGATCGCCCGGCCAGCGGCGTCTCGGCGACACGGACCGTTGGCCGCCGCAACCAATTCTAGTCCCGGGACCAGCCCCCCGCGATAGAGTACGGTAGAGGAGTGATATGGACGAGCAGGAACGGGCGGCGAGTAACCGTCGCATGCTGATCATCCTCGGGGGCGGCGCGGCGCTGGCCGTGCTCGCCCTCGCCCTGGTGTTCGCCGTCGGGAAGAGCGTCGGCGCGCCGTTGCGCGACTTCGACGCGGAGGGCATCGCCCGCGCGGCCGGCGAGGGCATGAAGCAGGTCGGCAAGCGGGGCGAGAAAGCGGCCGCCAAGGTCTCGGTGAGCAACGAGGGCTAGCACCCGTTGGCGGATCGCTCATTCAGGCGCGGGGGCGACGCTTCGCCCCCGCACCCGCGCGACCCGGTCGCCACCGCGCTGGAGTGGGCGCGCCTCTGCCCTTGGGGGTAGATCGCGGCGCGGTGGTCCCCATGCCGGCGATGGCCCCCACCCAGCGGCCCTCCCTCTCAGCCCGCCGCCTTCGGCCCCCCGCCCTGCTGAAGCCATTCCCCCACGAAGGCCCGCGCCCAGCGGTCGGCCTCCTCGATCGCGTCGAGCGAGACCAGGTCCGCGCCGCTGTACGCCTCCAGGGCCGCCGCGATCACTCCCGCGATCCCGGTGAACGGCAGCGCCCGGTCGAGGAAGGCGGCGACCGCCGCGTCGTCGGCGGCGCTGAGGACGGTCGGGTAGAGCCCGCCCCGCCGCCCGGCCTCGTAGGCCAGCCGGAGGCAGGGGAAGCGATCGAGATCGGGCGCGGCGAACTCCAGCGCGCCGACGCGCGCCAGGTCCAGCCGGGGGAAGGGGCTCTCCGGGCGCTCCGGATAGGTCAGCGCGTAGGCGATCGGCAAGCGCATGTCCGGCGGGGCCAGTTGCGCCAGGGTCGAGCCGTCGGCGTACTCCACTAGAGCGTGGACGATGCTCTGCGGGTTGAGCAGCACCTCGATCCGCTCGTAGGGCAGGCCGAAGAGCCAGTGCGCCTCGATCACCTCCAGCCCCTTGTTCATCAAGGTGGCGGAATCGATCGTCACCTTGCCCCCCATCCGCCAGGTCGGGTGGGCGAGCGCCTCGGCCGGGGTCGCCCGCGCCATTTCCTCCCGGCTTCTGAGGCGGAACGGCCCGCCCGACCCGGTGACGATCAGCCGGCGCACGCTCTCCAACCCCGGCGCGGTGTGCAGGCACTGCCAGAGCGCGCTGTGCTCGCTGTCGATCGGGCGGATCAGCGTCCCGTGCTCGCGCGCCGCCGCCGTGACCAGCGCCCCCGCGCAGACGATCGTCTCCTTGTTCGCCAGCGCCAACTCCTTGCCGGCCGCGATCGCCGCCAGCGTCGGGCGGATCGCGTGGTGCCCCGGCGTGGCGACGACGACGAGATCGGCCGCCGGCAGGGTCGCCAGGTCGAGCAGCCCCCCCGGTCCGTGGAGGACGCGCCCCGGCGCGAGCGCGACCGCCGCGCGGTCCGCCTCGTCGCACACTGCCACGACCTCCGGGCGGAAGCGGGCGATCTGCGCGTTGAGCTCCGCGATGTTCTCGCCCGCCCCGAGCGCGACGATCGCGAAGCGCTCCGGCTGCGCCGCGACGACCTCCAGTGTCTGCCGCCCGATCGAGCCGGTGCTGCCCAGCAGCGCGATCCGCTTCATCCCGCCGTCCTCTCCCGCCCCGCCCGTGCCGTCGCCCCAATGGGGAGTTCTTCCCGCCGGCCCTATTGTACTCCACGCGCCCGGCCTGCCCCCGATTTCGCGCCTCGCGGTGTCAAAAACTGTGCCTTTCTTCTCCGTGTGTCACCTCTTGGAACAAATCCTGCAGCGGATCGTCCGCGAGGCGTGGCGCGGCGCCACGCCGGCGATCGCTGGCGCGGGAAAGGAGGGCGAGCCGGGAATGGCGCGGCGGCCTACCGCGACCACGCGATCGTGAAGCGACATTCCATTGCAAGCAGGAGGAGAGGATGTTCTTCCACGACAAGCGCCTGCAGTACAACGCCAAGCCGGACAAGCCCGCGCCGATGTACGCCAAGATGCTCCAGGAGGTCATCGGCGGCCAGTTCGGCGAGATGAGCGTGATGATGCAGTACCTCTTCCAGGGCTGGAACTGCCGCGGCCCGGCCAAGTACCGCGACATGCTGCTCGACATCGGCACCGAGGAGATCGCCCACGTCGAGATGCTCTCCACCATGGTCGCCCGGCTGCTGGAGGGGGCGCCGGTGGAGGACCAGGAGCAGGCGTCGCAGATCCCGGTCATCGGGGCGGTGATGGGCGGGATGAACGCCCAGAACGTCGTGATGGCCGGCATGAACCCGCAGCACCAGATCGTGGCCGGCTCGGGCGCCATGGGCGTCAACAGCGTCGGGGTCCCCTGGAACGCCGGCTACATCGTCGCCAGTGGCAACCTGCTGGCCGACTTCCGCGCCAATCTCAACGCGGAGTCGCAGGGGCGGTTGCAAGTCTGCCGGCTCTACGAGATGACCGACGACGCCGGCGTGCGCGACATGCTCTCCTTCCTGATCGCGCGCGACACCATGCACCAGAACCAGTGGCTGGCGGCGATCGCCGACCTCGAAGCGGAGGGACTCGGCATGACCCCGGTCCCCAGCACCTTCCCGCAGGAGCAGGAGAAGAGCGACGTCGTCTACCAGTTCTGGAACCTCTCGATCGGCCAGGAGAGCGCGCAGGGCCGCTGGGCCAATGGTCCTTCCATTGATGGCAAGGGGCAGTTCGAATACGTCGCCGCGCCCCAGCCGCTCGGCGAAGCCCCGGAACTCCAGCCCGCCGACCCCCGCCTGCACGGCACGGCGAAGACGCCGATGCCGGCGATGACCTCGCCCGGCCCCGACACCAGCCAGCCCGCGCAGCAATAGCCACCCGGCGCCCCCCGAACCACCGCCCGCGCGTCGGCCCCGCCGATCGATGATCGGCGGGGTCGGCGGCCGTGCATTGCCGCTCGGCGCGGGAGGGGGGCGAACAGCGTTCTCGAGGCCGCACCGGTGGGGACGGGGGGCGCGCTCGGCCGGCGATCCCTCACCGTGCGGAGCATGCGCGCGCCCTGGCTGTCGGACGTCCCCTTGACAAGCGCGGGCGAGATGCTACGATGATACGTATCATCGTCCAGATCGCACAGGCGCCCGTGGCGGGCCGCACAGGAGCCGGGGGGTGGCGCGGGCGCGGGCGGTCACCAGCACCGATGTCGCCAGGCGCGCAGGGGTCTCGCAGGCGACGGTGTCGGTCGTCCTCAACGGGACGCGGAGCACCAGCCGGGTGTCCGACGCGACCCGCCGGCGCGTGCTGGCGGCGGCGGCCGAACTCGACTACGCCCCGCACCCCGCGGCCCAGGCGTTGCGGCGGCAGCGCAGCGGCGTCATCGCCTTCGTCCCGGAGGCCCGCCGCGGCCCGCTGGCCGAGCATCCGGTGTCGCACCAGTTGAGCGTCCAGATCGCCGCCGCCGCCATCCGGCGGGGCTACCATGTGGTGGAGGCCAACGCCGAGCCGGCCAGCGCCCGCGCCAGCGACAAGTTGGTCGGGTTCCTCGCCAGCCGGCGCGTCGACGGGGTGATCTTCTACGCGCCGGGGACGGCGGCGGAGGTGCGGCGCGTCGTCGAGCGCGGCCTGCCGGTCGTGCAGTTGCTGCGCCCGCAGATCGCCGCCGCGACCCCGGCGATCACGGTCGACGCGGCGCTGGGGATCGCGGCGGCGGTCGACCACCTGGTCGGCCTGGGACACCGGCGGATCGCCTTCCTCGGCCACGGCGGGCCGCACCCGATCGATCGCGCGCGCCGGGAGGGCTTCGCCGCCGCGCTCGCGCGGCACGGGCTCCCGCTGCCGGGGGAGTGGGTGCGCGCGGTGGCGTCGTACGCCATCGAGGAGGGCCGGCGTGCCGTCCACGCGCTCCTCGCGCTCCCCGCGCGCCCGACCGCGCTCTTCGCCGCGAGCGACACGCTCGCGCTCGGCGCGCTGCACGCCCTCCACGAGGCGCGGCTGCGGGCGCCGGACAATTTGAGCCTGGTCAGCTACGACGACGTCTTCGCCGCGCAGTTGCCGCCGCCGCTGAGCTGCGTCGTCCAGCCGCTGGAGGAGGTCGCGGAGGGGGCGGTCGCGATCCTCGCGGCGCGGCTGGAGCGGCCGGAGGGGTGCGCCGGGGCGGAGGGGCTCGTCCTGCCCACGCGGTTCGTCGCGCGCGGCTCGACGCAAGCCCCGCCGCGCGACGCCCCTGCCGCCTAACCGGCGCTGGCGCGTGGCCCCGGTGGCCCGGAGGGCGACAGGGGCGCCTCCGCGCCCCTGTCGCCAGGCTCCATCGTCCGCTATACTGGCCGGAACAGCGGACAATGGAGAACAGGCGGCGCCATCGTGTGGAAGAGAGCCCGGCCGCGGCGCGCGGGGGGCGGGAGCGCAAAGGAGCAGCGTCATGCCGACACCGGACCCGGAGCAGCAGCGAACACTGCGTCTGTCGCGCCGCCAGGCCCTGCGCCTCGTCGGCGGGGCGGGCGCCGCCGCCTTCCTCGCCGCCTGCGGCGGGAACGGCGCCGCCACCACCCCGGCCGCGCCGGGCGGCGCCCCGACGGCCACGACGGCGGCCGGCGCGCCGACGACCGCAGCGCCGGCCGCAACGACGGGGGCTGCCAGCGTTACGGCGACCGCCCCGGCGGCGACCACCGGCGCCGCGGCGGGCCAGGTCGGGGCGATCACCGTCCCGGCGAGCGCCGCGAAGCTGCCGGCCGAGAAGGTGACCTTCCGCTGGATCGACAGCGGCGACCTCAAGGCGCTCTTCTACAAGAAGTATTTCGAGGCGTACCAGAAGGCGCATCCGAACATCACGGTCCAGTACGACGCGCTGCCGTGGGCCGAGATCGAGAAGATCGTGCCGCTCGGCATCCAGAACGGCAACGCCCACGACACCTTCGCCATCCCGCCGAACTTCACCGGGGCGCAGGCGGTCAAGGAGGGCTGGGTCGCGCCGCTGGACGAGGTCATCCCGAACTTCGAGGGGTGGAAGGCGACCTTCCCGCCCAATTCCTTCATCGAAGGGGTCCACGTCTTCAACGGCAAGACCTACACCTTCCCGGTCACCTCGGATCGGCGGTACTCCACGCTCAACTTCTACAATGTGGAGTACCTGCAGAAGGCCGGTTACGACCTGGAGACCAAGCCCTTCACCTGGGACGAGTTCCGGGCGGCGGCGAAGAAGCTCACCGAGCAGGGCAAGGGCCAGTACTACGGCCTGATCCTCGGCGGCAAGGACACCGGCGCCTTCGCCACCTTCGTCCGCAACCTGGCGCGCATGGCCGGCGCGCCCGCCGGGAGCAACGGCGGGCCGGGCGCCGCGGACATCAACTGGCAGACCGGGGAGTACCGCTACACCAGCGACGAGTACCTGGCGGCGATCGATCTGCTGCTGGGCCTGAAGTCCGACAACAGCGTTTTCCCGGCTCGCTCAACCTCAACGCGCCGCAGGCCCGCGCGCAGGTGCCGCAGGGGGTGGCGGCGATGATGCTGGAGGGGCCGTGGAACATCCCGCAGTGGAAGCGGGAGAACCCGAACTTCAAGTTCGGTCTCGCCAGCCAGCCGGTCCCGAACAGCGGCGCGCCGATCCCGCTCACCTTCGTCGAGACCGGCGCCAATCTGCAGTGGGTCTACGCGAAGAGCCCGCTCAAGGCGATCGCCGGCGACATGTTCTCCTACGTCGGCAGCCAGGAGGGGCAGACGGCGATCGTCGTCGCCACCGAGGGCAACCTGCGCGCCGTCTTCCCGCGGTCGAACCAACTGGCGCAGGAATCGCGAGAGCTCGATCCGATCGCGGCCAAGGCCCTCCGCCTGTTCGGCGAGCAGATCCGGATCGGCCCCTACTACGTCATCCGCAACCCGGAGGCGGCGCAGGTCAACCTGGAGTTCAAGAACATCAAGCCCGACTTCGGCGAGACGGTGCAGGGCATCTACACCGGCCAACTGCGCGATCCGAAGGCGGCGATGAAGGACTTGCAGGACCGCTCGGAGCAGGAACTGGACCGGGCGATCAAGGCCGCGCAGGCGAAGGGGGCGAAGGTCTCGCGCGACGACTGGAAGTTCGCCAACTGGGACCCGACCAAGGACTACACCGCGGAGGATTACGCCGCGCTGAAGAAGTCGTAGGCGCGGCGGTCGCGGCCGGGGGCGGCTCCGCCCCCGGCCGCGCACCCGCAGAGAGGAGGCCCATCAATGGCGAGCGCCGCACGGCTGCTGCAGACCGGGAGGCCGAGCGCGCGGGGGCCTGGGGCGGCGGCTCTGGGCCGCGCGCTGGTGCTACCTCTTCATGCTGCCGAACCTGATCCTGGCGGCGATGTTCACCCTCTACCCGATCGTCGCCTCCTGGTACATCTCCTTCCTCGACTGGTCCGGCTTCACCTCGGCGCGCGAGTGGGTGGGCCTCGCCAACTACCGCGAGGTGATCGGGGACGAGTACTTCTGGGCCGCTTTCCGGCGCTCCTTCCTCTTCATGGGGGTCAGCCTGCCGATCCGCCTGGGGCTCTCGCTGTTGGTGGCGATCCTGCTCAACGACGCGGCGCTGCGGCTCGCCCCGGTCTTCCGCACCCTCTTCTTCATCCCGGTCGTCACCACCGCCGCCATCGTCGGCATCGTGATGACCTTCGTCTTCAGCCCCTTCAACGGCCCGGTCAACAAATTCCTGCTCCAGGCCGGGCTGATCGCCCGCCCGCTCGACTTCCTCGGCGACCCGGGCAGCGCCCTCTGGACGGTGGTCGGCGTCTTCATCTGGAAGAACTTCGGGATCACGATGATCTACTGGCTGGCCGCCCTCCAGACGATCCCGCACGAGCTCTACGAGGCGGCGAGCATCGACGGCGCCGGGCCGTGGCAGGCCTTCCGCCGGATCACCCTGCCGCTCCTCACCCCCTTCACGATCATCATCACCCTGATCACCGCCGTGCAGACGCTGCACGTCTTCCCGATCGTCCAGTCGATGACCGGGGGCGGGCCGTTCTTCGCCTCGGAGGTGATCGAGGTCTACATCTACCGCACCGCCTTCGGCGAGGGGCATCCCGCGCCTCGGCTACGCCTCCGCGGCGGCGGTCTTCTTCGGCCTGACCACCCTCGGCCTCGCCCTGTTGCAGGGCTGGGGGCTGCGGCGGGCCAACGCGTCCCGCCGCGAGATGAACCTGGGGTGGTGTGGAGCGTTGGGCGAGGGGCGTGGAGCGTGGACGAGCGCCGGGCGACAACGCGCGGCGGGCGCCGCGAGCAGTACGCTCCACGCTCCACGCTCCACGCCCAACGAGGAGGAACGGATGAGCCGGTCAAGGACATCCCCGGCGCGCTGCCGGCGGTGCGCGGGCGGCCGCCTGGCTGCGCGCCTGCGCGCGACCCTGGTCAGCCTGGCGCTGATCCCGCTCTGCCTGCTGTGGATCTACCCCTTCCTCTGGATGGTCTCGTCGTCCCTCAAGACGAACGCCGAGATCTTCGGGGGCCTGGGGCTGATCCCGCACAGCATCCAGTGGGACAACTACCGCCGGGCCTGGGTCGGGGCGCGGATCGGGCAGTACTTCGTCAACACGGTGATCATCACCGCCAGCGCGGTGGCGATCGTCACCGTCTCGACCGGGATGATCGGCTACGCGCTGGGGCGCTACCAGTTCCCCGGCAAGCGGGCGATCGTCGCCTTCTTCGTGGCGACGGTCTTCCTGCCGGAGGGCTACACCGTCATCCCGGTCTTCGAGCTGGTCAACCGCCTGGGGCTGGCCGAGTCGCTCCTGGGGGTGATCCTGGCGGAGAGCGGCGGGGCGCACGTCGTCAGCGTGCTCCTCTTCGCCGGCTTCTTCAGCCAACTGCCGAAGGAGCTGGAGGAGGCGGCGATCGTCGACGGCGCCGGCTTCCTGCGCATCTTCTGGCGGATCATGCTGCCGCTGGCGACGCCGGTGATCGCCACCACGATCATCCTGCAGTTCCTCCAGACCTGGAACTCCTTCCTCCTGCCGCTGGTGCTGACCCTCTCGCGCCCGGAGCTGCGGACGCTGGCGGTCGGCATCTACGCCTTCCGCGGCGAGTTCTTCACCGACTGGGGCGCGCTGGCGGCCGCCTCGACGATCAGCCTGCTGCCGATCATCGCCGTCTTCCTCTTCCTCCAGCGCTACTTCATCCAGGGCATCGCCGGCGCCGTCAAGCAGTGATGAGTCGGGCAGGCGGGCAGGCGGGTAGAGGAGGACGAGGACTGCCCGCGCAGCTACACCACCTCCGCTCGTCACTACCCGACCGCCCGATTACTTCACTCGGAAAGGAGCAGGACCGTGACCGATCCCCTTCCCGACCCGCACCGCGCCCTTCCGGCTGTCGCGCCGCGCCGCGCTCCGGCTGCTCGGCGGCGCGGGGGCGACCGCGATGCTCGCCGCCTGCGGCGGCCAGCCGGCCCCGACGATGCAGCCGGCGCCGCCGACGCGCGACCTGCCGGGTCCGACGCCGGCTGCGGCCGCGGCCACGACCCCCGCGCCGACCGCGGCCACCGGCGCGCAGCCCACGGCGGCGGGGCAGCCGGCGGCGCGCGCCACGGCCGCGACCGGGGCCATCCGGTTGCCGAACACCGGCGCGAAGCTGCCGGCGGAGAAGGTCACCTTCCGCTGGACCGACAGCGGCGACAGCAAGGCGGTCTTCTTCAAGCAGTACTTCGGGCTCTTCCAGGAGGCCCACCCCAACGTCACCTTCCAGTACGACGGGCTGCCCTGGACCGAGATCCAGAAGGTCGTGCCGCTCGGGGTGCAGAACGGCAACGCGCCGGACATCTTCCAGGTGCCGCTGAACATCCCGACCTTCCAGGCGGTCCGCGAGGGCTGGGTCGCGCCGATCGACGACGTCGTGCCGAATTTCCAGCAGTGGAAGGCGGCCTTCCCGCCCAACTCCTTCTTCGAGGGGGTCAACGTCTTCAACGGCAAGACCTACACCTTCCCGCGCAGCACCAGCAAGCGCAGCGCCAACCTGCTCTTCTACAACCTGGACTACATGAAACAGGCCGGCTACGACCCGGCGGCCAAGCCCTCACCTGGGACGAGTTCCCGCGCCGCCGCCAGGAAGATCACCGAGGCGGGCAAGGGGCAGTACTTCGGCTTCATCACCGGCGGCAACCAGGCGAACCGCTGGTCCGGCACCGTCAACGGACTGGCGCAGGTGGCGGGGTCGGCGTCGGCCGGCGACATCGACCTGCGGACGGGCGAGTTCACCCTCACCAGCGACCAGAACGTCGCGGCGATCGAGCTGCTGCTGGCGCTCAAGGCGGACAACAGCGTGTTTCCCGGCTCGCTCACGATCAACGAGGCGGAGGCGCGGTCGCGGATCGCGCAGGGGGTGGCGGGGATGGTCTTCGCGGGCGAGTTCGCCAGCCCGCTGTGGATCCGCGACAACCCCGGCTTCAAGTTCGGGGTGTCGGCGACGCCGGCGCCGAACAGCGGCACGCCGCTGCCGATGACCTACCAGATCGGCGCCAACCACCAGTGGCTCTACGCCAAGAGCCCCGCCCCGAACCGGGTCGTCGCCGGCGAGCTCCTCTACTACCTCGGCACGGAGGAGGGGCAGACGGCGTTCGTCACGGTCACCGAGGGGAGCGACCCGGCGGCCTACCCCAAAGCCAACCAGCAGGCGACGATCGACGAGCGGACGCGCCGCTGCTACGCGCTCTACGATCAGATCCTGCGCCTCGGTCCGATGCCGCCCGTGCGCAACCCGGAGGTCAGCCAGGTGCTGCTGGAGCGCAAGGCGGCGCAGCCGAACTTCGGCCAGGTGATCCAGGGCATCTACACCGGGCAGGTCCGCGACATCAGGGCGGCGCTGAAGGATTTACAAGACCGCGAGGAGAAGGAACTGGAGCGGGCGATCAAGGTCGTGCGGGACAAGGGGGTCAAGGTCTCGCGCGACGACTGGAAGTTCCCCAACTGGGATCCGACCAGGGACTACACCGAGGCCGACTACAAGGCGCTGGGGTAACCGTGGGGCGAGGGGCGCGGGTGGAGGCGGCAGGCGGAAGCGGGCGCATCGCGGGGGTAGGGGCGGGTTTCAAACCCGCCCTGGTCGGCCTGCCGTGGACGCAGGAGGCCGGGCACACCGGGCGGGTTTGAAACCCGCCCCTACCAAATCCGGGTGCGCAGGCCAAGCGCAGCATGACAGCATGGAGGAGGCGGGGTGCGGATAACCGGGCTCGAGGTGGTCCGCGTCGGGGTCAACCGGCGCGGCGACTGGCTCTTCGTGCGCCTGGCGACCGACGAGGGGCTGGCGGGGATCGGGGAGGCGTCGCACGGCGGGGTCGGCCCGGAGCGGGACGCGATCGTCGCCGCCATCCTCGAGCGGCAGTGCGCGCCGCTGCTGCACGGGCGCGACCCCCGCGCGGTCCTCGCCGCCGTGGCCGCGCTGCGGCCGGTGACGGCCGGGCAGGGCCTCGCCGCGGCGACCGCGGTCTCGGCCTGCGAGCAGGCGCTGTGGGACCTGGCCGGGCGAGCGGCGGGGCAGTCGGTCTACCGGCTGCTCGGCGGCCCGGCGCGCGAGCGGATCCCGCTCTACGCGAACATCAACCGGGCGACCGACGACCGCACGCCGGAGGGGTTCGCGCGCAACGCGGCGGCGGCCGCCGCCGAGGGCTTCCGGGCGGTCAAGCTGGCGCCCTTCGACGGGATGGACCGGCGGCGGGTGCGCGACCGCGATCAACGCGAGCGCCTGCGGCGGGGTCTCGATTGCGTCGCGGCGGTGCGGGAGGCCGTCGGCGCGGGGGTCGAGGTCTACGTGGACTGCCACAGCCACTTCGACGTGCCGACCGCGGTGGAGGTGGCCGCCGAGCTGCGGGCGCTTGGCGTGTGGTGGTTCGAGGAGCCGGTCCCGACGGAGGACCTGGAGGCGCTGGCGCGCCTGCGCCCGCTCGTCCCCGATCTGGAGTTGATCGGCGGCGAACTGCTCCATGACATCGAGGGCTTCCGGCCCTACCTGGCGGCGGGCGTCTGGGACGCCGTCATGCCGGACGTGAAGCACTGCGGCGGCATCGCCGCGGCGCTGGCGATCGCCCGCCTGGCGGCGGCGCGCGGCGTGGCGGTCGCGCCCCACAACCCGAGCGGCCCGGTGGCGACGGCGGCGAGCGCGCAGGTCGCGGCGGCGCTGCCGGAGTTGCGGGCGCTCGAACACGCCTGGGGTGAGGTGCCCTGGCGGGCCGATCTCGTCGCGCCGCGCGAACGGATCGAGGACGGGCACCTGATCCTGCCGGACGGCCCCGGCCTGGGGGTCACGCTGGACGAGGCGGTCGTCGCGGCGCACCGGCGCTGACGGGCGGCCGTGGGCGTCGCGCGAGGGGAAGGGTATGAACTTCATCTTCTTCATGCCGGACGAGTTGCGCGCCGAGAGCGTCGGATGCTACGGCCACCCGCTCGCGCCGACGCCGAACATTGACCGCCTGGCGGCCGAGGGCGCGCGGTTCGAGCAGTGCCATGTGCAGCACCCGGTCTGCACCCCCTCGCGCTGCAGCTTCATGACCGGCTGGTACCCCCATGTGCGGGGGCATCGCACCCTCTGGCACATGCTGCGTCCCGACGAGCCGAACCTGCTCAAGTACCTCAAGGGGGCGGGGTACGACGTCTACTGGGGCGGCAAGAACGACCTCCTCGCCCCGGCCAGCTTCGCCGACTCCGTCACCGACTGGCGGCTGGGCGACCGCTCACGCCAGGCGCTCGGGGGCAACCGGGCGACCGCCGCGCCGCCCTACCAGCCCGACGACCCGCGCTACTACAGCTTCCTCTACGACCCGCCGCCGATCGAGCGGATCGAGCAGTTGCACGATTTCCGCAACGTGGACGGCGCGATCGAGCTGCTGCGCTCGCGGCCGGCGGCGCCGTTCGCCATCTACCTGCCGCTGACCTTCCCGCACTGCCCCTACTACGCCCCGCCGCCCTGGCACGACCTGATCGATCCCGACACTGTCCCGGCGCTACGCCCCGCCGAGCTGCCGGACAAGCCCGACTTCCACCGGCTGATCCGGCGGACCCGCCGCCTGGACGAGCTCGACGAGGCGACGCTGCGGAAGATCAATGCCGTCTACCTCGGCATGACCGGCGTGATCGACTATCTGCTGGGGGAACTGCTCGGCGCGCTGGACGAGAGCGGGCTGGCGGACGACACCGCCGTCTTCTTCTTCTCCGACCACGGCGACTGGGCGGGGGATTGGGGTCTGGTCGAGAAGTGGCCGAGCGCGCTCGACGACCCGATCACGCGCGTGCCGTTCATCGCGCGGGTGCCGGGCGGGGCGCGCGGCCAAGTCGTCCGCGAGCCGATCGAGCTCTTCGACCTGACCGCGACCGTCCTCGACCTGGCCGAGATCCCGGCCCGGCACACCCACTTCGCCCGCAGCCTGGCGCCGCAACTCGGCGGGGCGGCTGGCGATCCCGATCGCGCGGTCTTCGCCGAGGGGGGTTACGACCCGCACGAGCCGCACACCTTCGAGGGCGCCCCCGCCAGGGATCAGTTCGCGCGCACCCCGGCGAACATCTACTACCCGAAGGGGAAGCTGCAGCAGGACGTGCCGGAGAGCGTCTGCCGCGCGACGATGATCCGCACCATGACCCACAAGCTGATCCACCGCCCCCTCGGGGTCGGCGAGCTCTACGACCTGGCCGCCGACCCGCGGGAACTCCGCAACGTCCACGGCGATCCGGCGTACGCCGCGGTCCGGCGCGAGCTGGAGGGGCGGCTGCTCGACTGGTACGTGCGGACGAGCGACGTGACCCCCTTCGACGAGGACCCGCGCGGC
>JAUJMV010000014.1:19685-75386 GCA_030446685.1 Thermomicrobiales bacterium
CAGCGATCAGCAGCAGTGGCAGAGCGTCTGCGGGCGGAGCCCCGCGCGGTCGCCCAACGTCAACCGGCTGGCGGCGGAGGGGCTGCGCTTCGAGCGGCCCTACGCCACGGTCGCGCTCTGCTGCCCGTCGCGCGCCGCGCTGATCTCGGGGCAGTTCCCCTGGCACAACGGCATCCTCAACCAGATCCACGTCCCGGAGCGCACCCGGTCGGACATGGTCCCGGGGGTGCAGACCTACTCGCAGCGCCTCGACGAGGCCGGCTACCGCCTCGGTTACAGCGGCAAGTGGCACGCCTCCTGGGAGCGCCTGCCGACCGACTTCGGCTTCCACGACCTCGTCGAGCCGAGCGGCTGCAACCCCGAGCTGCTGCGCGCGGCGGGGTTCGCGGGGTCCGGCGGCAGGCGGGGGGCGATCGAGGCCGAGTGGGCGGTGCAGTGGCCGGGCGACACGCCGCGCGTCTTCTACGGCATCGATCGGGGGCCGGAGGAGGCCACCGGCGCGCACGTCGAGACGAGCGCCGGCATCGCGCTGCTCGAGCGCTACGCGCGGGAGACGCCGGACCAGCCCTGGTTCGTCACGATCAACGTCGTCGAGCCGCACGACCCCTACCTCCCGCTGGCGAAATATGCCGCCAACTACGACCCGGCGGACGTCGAGCTGCCGGCGAGCTGGCGCGACGACTTCGCCAACAAGCCGAACCTGAACCGGCGCGAGGCGGGGCTCTGGGCGGCGATGGGCGAGGCGCGGGTGCGGACGGCGATCGCGCGCTACTGGGCCTACTGCGAGCAGGTCGACGCGCAGGTCGGGCGGGCGCTCGACGCGCTCGACCGCACCGGGCAGGCGGAGGACACGATCGTCGTCTTCACCAGCGACCACGGCGACATGCTCGGCGCGCACCGGCAGTTCATCAAGGGCTGGCAGCCCTACGAGGAGACCTACCGCGTGCCGCTGGTGATCCGCTGGCCGCGCCGCATCGCGCCGGGCGGCGTCTGCCACCACCTGGTGCAGTTGCACGACCTGGCGCACCTCTTCGCGGACGTGGCCGGGGCCGCGCCGATCGAACCGGCGGACGGCCGCTCGCTGCTGCCCCTGCTGGACGAGCCGGGGCGCGACGACTGGCCCGACGTCGCCTTCTGCCAGTACTACGGCGGCGAGTTCCTCTACACGCAGCGGATGGTGATCACCCCGCGCCACAAGTACGTCTTCAACGCCTGGGACTTCGACGAGCTGTACGACCTGGCGGAGGACCCGCACGAGATCCGCAACGCGATCGACGACCCGGCCTACGCCGCCGTCCGCGACGACCTGCGGGCGCTGCTCTACGAGCAGATGGAGCGGCACGGCGATCCCTACGCGCAGAACCGCTACGGGGCGCCGCGCTACCTGCCGCGCGGCTCCGCCGCCCCGAAGGAGTTGCCGTGATCCCGCCCTTGCCCCCGGAGGAGGGGCCGATGGTTGCCCGCGAGCGGCCGCGTCCCCACGTCCTGCTGTTCATCTGCGACCAGATGCAGTACCAGCGCCAGGGGGCGATCGACCCGCTGGCCCGGACGCCCCACCTCGACCGCCTCGCGTCCGAGGGCGTCTTCTTCACCCACGTCCACGCCGCCAACGGGCAGTGCGTCCCGTCCCGCGCCTCGATGCAGACCGGCCTCTATCCGCACGAGGCCGGGGTGATGATCATCTACGGCTTCCACGGCCACACCGCCCACCTGACCGGCGCGCAGCCGACGGTCGGGCAGGTCTTCCGGGACGCCGGCTACACGACCGCCTACTTCGGCAAGACCCATTTCGGCACGTCGCTGGCGAGCCTGGGGTATCAGCACGGCGACGAAGGGCCGCCGCCGGGCGCGCGGGACGAGGGGGAGGGGCCGCGCCGCCACAGCCGGACCGACCGGGCGATCGTCGACGCCGCGCTGGCGTTCCTGCGCGAGCACGATCCGGCCCAGCCGCTGTTCCTGACCGTCTCCGTCCACGAGCCCCATCCGCCCTTCGAGTTGGTCGAGCCGTTCACCGACCACTTCCCGCTCGACCGGCTCGCGGCGCCCCGCAGCTTCTACGAGGACGACCTGGCCGACAAGCCGGCCTTCCAGCGCGCCCACGCGCTGGACGAGCGGCACGGCCAGCGCGACCCGCGGCGCGCCCGCGAGGAGTTGCGGCGCTACTACACGATGATCGCCCACGTCGACCAGTTGTTCGGCGAGGTGCGCGCGGCGCTGGCGGGGCGGGGCATGTGGGACGGGGCGGTGGCGCTGTTCACTTCCGACCACGGCGACATGATGGGCGCCCACCGGATGCGCCTGAAGGGCACGCTGCCGTACGACGAGATCTTCCGCGTGCCCTTCGTCCTCAAACTCCCGGCCGAGTCGGCGGCGCCGGCGCGGCGCGTGGTGGACGACCTGGGCAGCAACGTCGCCCAGCCGGGCACGCTGATCGAGGCCGCCGGGCTGCCGCTGCCGCCCGCGTTCCGCGGCGGCTCGCTGCTCCCGGCGTTGCGCCGCGGGGCCAGGCCGGCGGCGGAGGAGGTCTTCTTCGAGCACTACGGCGCGTACTGGGGCCTCCACCCGTTCCGCGCCGTCCGCCGGCGCGACGGCGACGGGGGGGAGTGGAAGTTCGTCAAATACTACGGCCCCGACGCGGGCGAGGCGGAACTCTACGATCTGGCGGCCGATCCCGACGAGATCCGGAACCGCGCGCGGGACCCGGCGCTGGCGGCCCTGCGCGCCGACCTGGAGGCGCGGGTGGACGGCTGGTGGCGACGCACCGGCGGGCGCGACTTCGCCCACTACGAGTCGCCGGAGTTTAAGCTGAGCGGCGCCGCGACCCTGCGGGATCGACGGAGGGGGGGAGCGCCGGATCAAGACGGGGCGGCGGCTGGGTAGGGGCGGGTTTGCACCGGCCCCGGCGGCTAACCCCATCGGCCGAGGTCCGGCGACCGGGCGGGTTTGAAACCCGCCCCTACCGGAGCCCGGAGCAGGCGCCCCAGGGCGAGATCAGGGTGCGCGCCACGGTGCGCAACGAACCGGGGGGCTGCCGTGACGAGGGTAGAGGAGGATGGTGCATGGTCGGCCCGAATTTCCTGATCATCATGAGCGACGAGCACGACCCGCGGGTCAGCAGCCCGTACGGCCACCCCTTCGTCGAGACGCCGAGTATGCAGCGGCTGGCGGACGGCGGGGCGGTCTTCGAGGCGGCCTACTGCAACTCGCCGCTCTGCGTCCCGTCGCGCGCCTCGTTCATGACCGGCAAGCACCTCCACCGGATCGGCGTCTGGGACAACGGCGTGCCGCTCGCCAGCGACGAGCCGACCTGGGCGCACCGCCTCAACGCGCGCGGCTACGAGACGGCGCTGGCCGGGAAGATGCACTTCGTCGGCCCGGACCAGCGCCACGGCTTCCGCCAGCGCCTCGTCGAGGACATCCACGGGCGGTTCCACATGGGCGCGCCCGACTGGCGCACGCCGCCGTCCGGGCCGCGCCCGCCGATGCGCCGGCGGGTCGAGGAGGCGGGGCCGGGCGATTCGAGCTACCAGCAGTACGACGACCGGGTCGCCGAGGCGTCGCTGGCCTTCCTGGCCGACCCCGCCCGCCGGGAGCGGCCCTGGGCGCTCTGCGCCTCCTTCATCACGCCGCACTTCCCGCTGATCGTCCGGCAGCCCTACTTCGACCGCTACTTCCCGGCGCACGCCGATCTGCCGGCGATCCCGCCCGGCCACCTCGACCGGCTGCACCCGCAGAACCGGCGGCTGCGCCAGTTCTTCGACTGCGCCGACTTCTCGGACGAGCAGATCGCCCGCGCCCGCGCCGCCTACTACGGCCTGGTCACCTTCTGCGACGACCAGATCGGCCGGCTGCTCGACGCGCTCGACGCGCGGGGCCTGGCGGAGGAGACGCTGGTCGCCTACGTGGCCGACCACGGCGAGATGCACGGGCAGCACGGGATGTGGTGGAAGTGCTCGTTCTACGAGGGCTCGGCCCGCATCCCCTTCATCCTGCGCCGGCCGGGGCGGATCGCGCCCGGCGGCCGCTACGGCGCGGCCACGTCGCTCCTCGACCTGGTCCGCACGATGCTCGACCTCGCCGGCGACGACGCGCCGGACCTCGACGGCAGAAGCCTCGTCCCCCTCCTGGAGGGGCGCGAGCCGGACGGCGCGGGGCTGGCGCTCGCCGAGTACGAGGGGCACGGCACGGTCACGCCGGCGCGGATGGTGCGGCGCGGGCGCTTCAAGCTGAACTACTACCACGGCGAGCCGCCCGAGCTGTTCGACCTCGAGAGCGACCCCGACGAGTTCACCGATCTGGCGGCGGACCCGGAGCACGCGGCGATCCGCGAGGAGTTGACCGCGCTGGCGCTGGACGGCTGGGACCCGGTGGCGATCGACCGGCGCGTGCGCGAGAGCCAGGCGCGGCGGCGGATCATCGTCCAGGGCGCGGCCTGACGGGTGGCACTGTCAACGGGGCGGAGGGGCGCAGATGCGGCGACCGAACATCCTGATCCTCTACACCGACCAGCAGCGCTGGGACGCGCTCGGCGTCAACGGCAACGCGGACATCCAGACGCCGCACCTCGACCGGCTGGCGGCGGAGGGGGTCAACTTCGACCACCACTTCGTGCAGAACCCGGTCTGCATGCCGAGCCGCGCCAGCTTCCTCACCGGCCAGTACCCCGCCACGCTCGGCATCACCCACATGGGCGTGCCGGTGCCGCCGGAGACGGTGACGCTGCCGCGCATGCTGCGCCCCTACGGCTACCGGTCGGCGAACATCGGCAAGCTGCACTTCCTGCCGCACGCCAACCGCGACCACCGCACCCTCCACCCCGACTACGGGTTCGACCAGTTGGAGATCGCCGACGAGCCGGGGCCGTACGAGGACGCCTACCGCGCCTGGGTGCGGCGGAAAGCCCCCGATCAGCTCGATCTGATCAGCCTCGGGCTGCCGCCGCACGCCGAGACGTGGCGCCGGACGCTGGGCCTCCGGGACGAGGTCGTCCACCCGGAGGAGCGGTTCCCCAAGCGGGCGCTGCCCTTCCGGGGCCGGGGCGACCTCACGCACACGGCGTTCGTCGCCGAGCAGACGATCGAGTTCATCGGGCAGGAGCGCGAGCGGCCCTGGCTCTGCGTCGCCGGGTTCTACTCGCCGCACGCCCCCTGGGTGGCGCCCCGGGAATACCTCGACCGCTACGATCCGGCGCGGCTGACCCTCCCGACGTTCCCGCCGGAGATCGACGCGCGGCGCGGCCAGCCGGTCGAAGCGACGCCGCACGACTCCGCCGCCCTGACCGCCGCCGCGGACGACGAACTGCGGGCGGCGCGGCACGGCTACTACGCGATGGTCAGCGAGGTGGACGACTGGGTCGGGCGGATCCTGGCGCAGCTGGCCGAGCTGGGGCTGGCCGAGGAGACGATCGTCGTCTTCACCTCCGACCACGGCGAATGGCTCGGGGAGCACCTGCGCTACGGCAAGGGCTATCCGGGCGACGACGCCGTGAGCCGCGTCCCGCTGATCGTCCGGTGGCCGGGTGGGGGCTTCCGGACGGGGCGCACCTGCCCGGCGATCGTCGAGGCGGTCGATGTCGTGCCGACCCTGCTGGAGTGCGCCGGCATCCAGGCGCCGCCCCACCTCCAGGGCCGCTCGCTGGCGCCGCTGCTGGCGGGCGACGAGGCCGCGGCGCGGGGGCGCGATTCGGCGCTGATGGAGCACGCCGGGTGGAAGAACCTGCGGACGCGCCGCCACCGCTACGTCGTCGAGGCCGGCGGCAAGGAGGCGCTCTACGACCTCGCGCGCGATCCGGGCGAGTACACCGACCTGGCCGGCGATCCCGCCCAGGCCGGGGCGCTGGCCGAATTGCGCGGCCGGCTACTCCAGCGCCTGATCGAGCGGGAACGCCCGCTGCCCCGCATCTGGCCGTATTAGGGCCTGTTCGCGCGCGACGTGATGGCGATTGGGGCAACGCCACCAGCGGCCCCAGGGTTCCCGTGGTGCTGGCGCTTGGGGCGTGCGCCAGCCAGGCGCTAGCGGACAATATGGCGACGAGCACCACGATCCCCGTTAGCAGCGCCAGCGTAGCCACCAAAACCAGTGCCATCGACCGAACCGGGTCCCGCCACCGCCCGTATTCGGCGGGCCGGGCAGGGCGGCTGGTGATGCGGACTTGGTGGCGCCTATCGAATTCATGCGCGGTGACCAGGAACCGCGGTCCTCCGGGTCGCACATGTACAGCCGCAGGTCGCCGGTGCGTGCTGAAGGGGGCCACCCGCCGGACGAAGAGGATGAGCGTGCGGTCGGCGGGGAAGTCGACGCCGCGCATGCGGACGCCGGGAGCGGAAGCATCACGGGCCGTGGTCGGGCTCCAGGATGAGCATCGGCCGCCGCGCGCCGCCCCGTCGGGCGGACAGCATGGCGCGGCTGGCGGTCAGGGCACGGCCACAAGCGGCCACATTGGAAGGGTCGGACCAAACGCGATGTCCTCCGGGTCGCACACAACGCCGATACAGCCGCAGGTCGCCGGTGAAGGCGCCGTCCGGCGTTGGTGGCGGTGCGCGCCTGGCTGGCTTGAGCAAGCCGGCGGTAGCGTGCGGTCGGCGAAGTCGACGCCGCGCATCGCCGTCGGCGCGGCTCCAGGATGAGCGGGGATCGCCGCGCGCGCGTCGGGCGGGCGGAAAGGCTGGCTGCTCCTTGGAATCGCAGGGTCATCGCGCCTCCTCAGGGAATGTGCCCTTGGAGACAACGCCGATACCATTAGGTCACGGGTTGGCGCATGTCCGGCGTTCAGCGCCCGCGCGCGCCTGCGCGTCCGAGCAAGCGGCGGTAGGGGGCGAGGGGGTCGCCGTCGGCGCGGTTGGCGGGGTCGACGCGCGTCGGGCCCTCTTGTCAGTTGCACCTTGGGCAGCCGCTCCCTCGCCGTCCGCGCGCCTCCACCCGCAGCCCTCCAGCACCTGGCGCTTGGTCGCGCCGCCGTCGAAGTCGGCGGCGAAGCGCGCCAGGTCCAGGCCGACGCCCTCGGCCAGCTCGAAGAGGACGTGGCGCATCGAGATGCAGCGGCTGCCGGCGAAGAACGCCTCGCGGATCGCCCAGTCGAGGTCGTCGGCCAGGTCGGGGTCCTGCCGCTCGGCGCACTTGATCGCCTCGAACGCCGGCCACATCGTCACCGGCCACTCGCTGTCGGGGCGGTGCCAGGGCTGGTAGGGGATTCGGGGCTCCTCCAGCATCAGGATCGGCGTCTCGTTGTCGAGGATCGGCTTGGGGGTGGACTGCTTGTTGACGTATTCCAGGGCGAGGCTCTTGTGCGCGATCCGCACCTTGCCGCGCCACTCGTCGCGCAGCCGGCGCAGGCGGTAGGCGCTCAGGTAGGCGTAGGGGCAGTGGACATCGGAGTACATCGCGATCGTCACCGGCGCGTCGCTCATCGGACCCTCCTCCGCTGGTGCGCGGTGCGGCAGTTCACGACCGTGTCGGCGCGGCGCGCGGCCGGTCGGCCTATTGTAGCCGTCCCGGGGCGGCCGGTGTACCCGTCGATCCGTTCCCACCGCGCGGCGGCACTGGTCGGGCGGCGGCCGGGCGGCGGCCGGCCAGCACGCCCTCGCGCACGGCTGGGGGCGTGGCTGCGGCAACGGCTTACAGCTCCGGGAGGCGGCCCGCCCCGCCCATCCGCTCGCCGCGCGCCGGGGCGGGGCGCCGGACCCGCGGGCGGCTGAGCCAGGTCAGCGCCGGCGGGACGATCAGGGTCGTCAGGATGCTCATCACCACCACGACCGAGAAGAACTCGGCGGCGATCAGCCCGCGCGAGAGCCCCAGGCTGGCGACGATCAGCCCGACCTCGCCGCGCGGGACCATCCCCGTCCCGATGAGCGCCGCCGAGCGCAGGCCCAGGCCCAGCCCGCCGGCCCCCGCCCCGAGCAGCTTCGCCAGGACGGCCACCACCGTGATCAGCAGGGCGTCGCCGATGATGCGCGCGTCAAGGAAGAGGGCCGGGTCGACCCGCGTGCCCATGATGACGAAGAAGAAGGGGACCAGGAACTCGTAGATCGGCAGGGCGGCGTCCTCCAGCGCGTACCGCTCCTTCGCCTGGGCCAGCACCAGGCCGGCCAGGAAGGCGCCGATGATCGCGGCCAGCCCCACCCGCGTCGCCAGCGTCGCCAGGCCGAGCATCAGCGCCAGGGCCAGGACGAGCGGCGCGTTGGCGAGGGGCAGCCGCTCGAGGTGGGTCTGGAAGCGGCTGATGGCGCGCACCCCGAGCAGCGCGACGAAGAGGGTGAAGCCGACCGCCTGGGCGGCGATCAGCCCGATGTCGAGCGGGTCGACCGTCCCCCGCGGCCCCAACTGGCTGACGGTCGCCAGGATGATCATCGCCAGGATGTCGTCGATGACCGCCGCCCCGAGGATGATCCGCGACTCGGCCGCGTGCAGCACCCCCAGGTCGCGCAGCACGCGGGCGGTGATGCCGGTGCTGGTGGCGACGAGCGCGGCGGCGACGAAGAGCGCCGTCGCCGGTGCCTCGCCCCGCAGAGTCATCAGCCCGTAGCCAGCGGCGAAGGGCGCGAGCACGCCCAGCACGCCGACGAGCACCGCGCGCCGGCCGACCCCCAGCAGATCGGACAGGCGGGTCTCGAGCCCGACGAAGAAGAGGAGGACGATCACCCCGAGCTCGGCCAGCAGTTCGAGCACCAGGTTCGTCGCCTCCTGCGCGGTCGCGGCGTCGCCGTGGAAGAGGGCCACCAGGGCGGGATCGGCCGTGCCCGCCAGCCCGAGCGCGTGCGGGCCGATCAGCACGCCGGCCAGCAGCTCGCCGATCACGGCGGGCTGCCCGAGCCGGGCGAAGGCCGCCCCCGCCACCTTCGCCGCCAGGAAGAGGATGAAGAGGTCCGCCAGAATCGAGGCCGTCGCCGCCATCGCGCACCCTCACGGATCGCGCCACACCGGATCAATGCCAAGTGCGGCCGACCGGTCGCCCGCCGCGGGCACACCCCGCCGCACGGTTAGTCGCAACAAGCATAGACATTGACAACGTTGGTGTCAAGTATTATATTGGTGAAGGAATCACTGGGCGGGCGCCTGCCGCCGGGACGTTCCCTGGGGACGCTGGCGGGCCGGCGACGATCCGCCGCCGTCTCCAGGAGGTAGGCGCCGATGGTCGCGCGGGCGCCCGGTCCTCCTCGCCGCTGCCGGGGCAGCGCCGCGCGTCCCCTCGACCCGACACTCCGCGGGCAAGGAGCGGAAAGGAGCAAGGCCATGGAACGGTATCAGGAAGCGCGGGCGCAGATCACCGCCAACCGCCTCGGCCAGGCGGTCGTCGACATGGCGGTCGCGCGGGATGCGCTCGCGACCGCCCAGGCCGCGCTGGAGCAGTTGCGCGACCGGCTCCAGGACGCCGGCGGGCACCCCACACCGGGGACCTACGCCGCGATCAAGGAGGGGCTCGACCAGCAGATCTGGCCGAGCATGGGCGATGCCGTGGCGAGCCTCCAGCGGGCGCGCGACCACCTGGCGACACTCGCGGCCCTGGTCGAGCCCGACCCCTGGCCCGCCGAATGACCCCGCCGTCCGCCCCGCCCCCCGCGCCCGACGGCCAAGCCGTCGGCGGGGGGCAACGCGCGGCCGAGCGAGGAGGAATCTTGACAACGAAGATGTAAACTATTATAGTAGGGGTGTAGTCACAGGGGATCCCCCCTGACGATGTCGGTTGATTGGCAACGGTCTGCTGATGTCCGAAGGAGGTGTGTGCGATGCTCAACCGACCGCTCAACCCCGCCGGCGAGATGCTCAGCCTGCGCGAGGCGATGAACCAGTTGCTGGAGGGGAGCTTCATCCGCCCGGGGACGCAGTTGTTGACGCCGGGCGGCGCCACGACCTACTCCTTCCCGCTCAACGTCTACGTCACCGGCGACGACCTGAAGGTCGAGGCGTTGCTGCCAGGGGTGCGCCAGGAGGACGTGCGGATCGACATCGATCGCGGTGTCCTCACCATCGCCGCCACGCGGCACGGCTGGAAGCCGGGCGAGGGGCAGCAGTGGTACCTGCGGGAGATCCACGACGGCCAGTTCACCCGCGCGCTCTCGCTCCCCTTCCCGGTCGAGGTCGAGCACGTCACGGCGGACTTCACCGACGGCGTGTTGACGCTGACCCTGCCGAAGGCCGAGGCGGCCAAGCCGCGGCGCATCCCGATCGGCGGCGGGCAGCGGGAGCAGTTGGCCAGCGGCGCGCAGTCGTGAGCCGGCCGCGGCGACGGCGCCTTCCGGGGGATCGCGCGGCGGGGAGCGCTGTCTCCCCACCCCCGCCGCCCGGTCAGTCGAGAGCCCGACAGGGCGAAGTCGAGCCCCGTCTTCCCGGCTGACCGGACCGGCGACGGCACGGCGAGCGGGTCCCCGCGGGGGCCCGCTCGCCGTTGCCGGGCGGCTTGTTCGTGGAAGGAGGGGATGACGATGTTCTCCGCCGAACAGATCGGCGCGGAGTCGCGCCGCTGGGAGGTGCGGATCGGCAGCGCCGTCGAAGGCACCGACGGGCGCGCGGGGACGGTGAGGCAGGTGGTCGTCTGCCCGCGCACGCGCGAGGTGACCCACCTGATCGTCGAGCGCGGGTTCCTGCCGCGGCAGGAGGTGCTGGTGCCGGTCGAGGCGATCGCCTCGGCCGAGGATGGCGTCGTCCGCCTGCGCCTGAGCGTGGCGGAGCTGCAGGCCCGGCCGCGCTACGAGGCCGGGGCGTTCGTCGCGCCGGACGCGGGCTGGGAGGCGCCCGCCGGCTATGCGCCGGGCGAGGTGCGCTTCGCCCTGCCGGGGCCGCTGGCCGCCCTCCGGCGGCTGGTCCCGGCGCGGGAGGGTCGGGGGGAGCAGCCCCCGGGCGGCGGCGCGGCGCCGGCCCTGGCCGCGGGCACCCGCGTCGAGTGTCGCGACGGCCGGCTCGGCGAGGTGGCGCTGGTGCTCCTGGACCCCGCGACCCGCCGCGCGACGCACATTGTGGTCCGCGAGCGCGGGCTGTTCGGGCGCCACCTGATCGTCCCGACCGACTGGGCCGCGGCGCTCGAGCGGGAGCGGGTCGTCCTGGACGTGGGGCGGGACCAGCTCGACCGGCTGCCGGAGTACCGCCCCGACGACGTGATCCAGTCGGAGGCCGAGGCGGCGCTGTGGGAGGAGCCGCCCCTGCGCTGGCTGGATCTGCCGACCGTGCGCGTCGAGGTGCGCGACGGAGTGATCACGCTGCGCGGCCATGTGGTGAATCGGACGCACCGGGCACGGGCGGAGCGGGCGGTGCGCCGGGTATCCGGCGTGCTGGGGGTGCGCAACGAACTCGTGGCGGACGACGACCTGGCGCTGGCGGTGGCCGGGGCGCTCGGGCGGGATCCGCGCACGCACGGCCAGCGCATCCGGGTCGAGGCGTTCCAGGGCATCGTCCACCTCCGGGGCGAGGCGCCCGCGGGGGCGGTGCTCGCGGCGGCCGAGGAGGTGGCGGCGGCCGTGCCGGGGGTCCGCACCGTCGTCAACCTCCTGGTGGCGCCGGACGCCGCCGCGCCGCCGCGCGTCCTGCTGCCCCCGGTGGGCGTGCCCGCCTACGCCACCGACGGCGAGGTGGGGCGGGTGGAGGCGGTGATCATGAGCCCGCGCACGCGGCGGGTGACCGGGCTGGTGGTGGCCGGCGCGTTCGCGCCGGAGGGGCCGGAGGGGCCGGAGTCGGAGGCCCCGGCGACGCGGCGGGTGGTGGTCCCGTCCGAGGCGGTCGAGCGGGCCGCGCCCGGCGGGGTCGATCTGCGCCTCAGCGGCGCCCAGGTGGCGCGGCTGCCGGCCTACCGCGCGGAGGACTTCGTCCTCCCCGACCCCGGCTGGCAGCCGCCGTTCGAGTACGCGCGCCAGGACGTGCGCTTCGCGCTCGACGCCGCGGGCGCCCGGCGGCCGGAACTGGTGGCGACCCCGAGCGGCGTCGTGGCGTCCGAGCGCGAGCACCCCGCCGCCGGCGGGCTCCTGCCGATCCAGCGCGGGCAACGGGTGGTCTGCCGCGACCGCGAGCTGGGCCCGGTCGACCATGTGCTGGTCGACCCGGCCACGCAGCGCGTGACGCATTTCGTGGTCCGGGCCGGCGCGCACCTGCCGAAAGACACGCTCGTCCCGATCGATTGGGTCGCGGCGGTCGAGGAGGACCGGGTCGTCGTCGACGCCGGCGCGGCGCAACTGGAGGCGCTCCCGGCCTACGTGCCGCCCCGGACCGACGAGGCGATCGCCGCCGATGTCCGGGAGCGGCTGCGGGCCGCCCCGGCGACCGCCGCGGGGCGGGCGGCGGTCGCGGTCGCGGTCGCCGACGGCGTCGTCACCCTCTCCGGCACCGTCCCGGACGAGGCGACCCGCCGCGAGGCGGTGCGCGCGGCCCGGCCCGCGCCGGGGGTGTGGGAGGTGCGCGAGACCCTGGAGCGTGAGGCGGAGTGAGGGGGAGTATCGGCTGGTCGCCGCCGGGCGCCCCGGCGCGGGTGGCGCCGGGGGGGCGGCGCCCCAACACGAGGAGGTGCAGGCCATGAGCATCCAACGGTGGGAGCCTTTCCGCGATACGCTGAGCCTGCGCGACGCGCTGGGCCGGCTGCTGGAAGAGAGCGTCGTCTGGCCGGCGACGCCCGGCGGTGGCGCCGGCCTCGGCCCGGCGCTCGATCTGGAGGAGTCGCCCGACGCGTACACCGTGCGCGCCGCGCTGCCCGGCTTCCGGCCGGAGGAGGTGGATGTCAGCCTGCTGGGCGACACGCTGACGATCCAGGCCGCCCGGACGCGCGAGGAGGAGCGCCAGGAGCGCCAGTACCTGATCCGCGAGCGGCAGGCCGGCGCGGTGCGCCGCACCATCGTGCTGCCGGGGCGCGTGGACGCGGATCGGGTCCAGTCGCGCTACGAGCACGGCGAGCTGGTGCTGACCCTGCCGAAGACGGAGGAGAGCAAGCCGCGGCGGATCGCGATCGGGGGGCAGGGCCGGCAGCGGCTCCCCGCCAGCAGCGCCTACCAGTACGGCTATGATGCCGGGCCGCGCGACCGCGCCCGGGGGCGGGCGCTCGACGAGGCCGCGGGGGAGCGGCGCGGCGAGTACGCGCGCCGCGCGCCGGCGGCGGGGCGCGGCCTCGGCGGGCGGGGGGGGCGCCGCCTCGACGAGGCCCGCGCCGCCCGGCGCCGCGCGCGCGGCAAGTAACGTCGGCGGGCGCCCGCCGAGAGCCGGCCGCCCAGGGGCCGCGGCCGCCCCCGGGCGGCCTTGCCGCGCGACACGCCGGCCCGGATCCGGCGGGATCCCGCCCCGCGCGCCGCCCTTGCGGTTGTGGCGCCGCGCGCATATACTGCGCGCCACGCTGAACGTTCGCGACGGCCGTGGCGCAGGCCGCGGCGCGCTCGCGAGCGCCGGCCGGGGCGGACGGGAACGCGCGGGAGACGAGGCGCAGATAGAGGAAGGGGACCGTGCGGCCGTCCAATGTCCTGGTCATCATGTCCGATCAGCACAGCCGCCGGATCGCCGGCTGCTACGGCGATCCCGTCGTCCGCACGCCCAACCTCGACGCGCTGGCGGCGGGGGGCGCGCGCTTCACCGCCGCCTACTGCCCGACGCCGATCTGCGTCCCCTCCCGCGCCAGCTTCGCGACCGGGCGCTACGGGCATCAGATCGGCGCCTGGGACAACGCCGCGCCCTACACCGGCGCGGCGGCCGCCAGTTGGGGCCACCGGCTGACCGGGCAGGGGCACCGGGTCACCACGATCGGCAAGCTCCACCACCGCCGCGCCGACGACCCAGACGGCTTCCCCGACCAGCGCCTGCCGATGCACGTCCTCGACGGGGTCGGCGACCTCTACGGCCTGCTGCGCGGGGAGATGCCGGTCCGGCCCCAGAGCCGGCAGCACGTCCTCGAAGCGGGGATCGGCGAGGCGCCGTACATCCGCTACGACCGCGCCAGCGCCGCCGAGGCCGCCCGCTGGCTGCGCGAGGCGGGCGGGCGGCGCGGCGAGGAGCCGCCCTGGGCGCTCTTCGTCTCGTTCGCCACGCCGCACTTCCCCCTGCTGGCGCCGGAGGAATACTGCAACCGCTATCCGCCGGAGACGCTGCCGCTGCCGGTCGCCTGGACGCCGGCCGAGTGGACGCGCCACCCGGCGCTGGAGCGGCAGCGCCGCCTCCAGGCGCTCGACGCGCCGTTCGACGAGGCGACGATCCGCAACGCGATCGCCGCCTACTACGGGCTGGTCACCTTCCTCGACGAGCAGATCGGGCTGGTGCTGGCGGCGCTCGACGCGGCCGGGCTGCGCGAGGAGACGCGGATCATCTACACCTCGGACCACGGCGAGATGCTCGGGGCGCACGGCCTGTGGTGGAAGAGCACGCTCTACGAGGGCGCGGCGGCGGTGCCGCTGATCCTCGCCGGCCCGGAGGTGCCGGCCGGCCGCGTCGTCAACACCCCCGCGTCGCTGGTGGACTGCTTCCCCAGCATCGTCGAGGCGGCCGGCGCGCGGCCCGCCCCGGAGGACGCCGATCTGCCCGGCGGGTCGCTCTGGGCGCTGGCGCGCGAGCCCGACCGCCCCCGCGCCGTCTTCGCCGAGTACCACGCGATCTTCTCGCCGCGCGGCGTCTTCATGCTCCGCGACGAGCGGCACAAGTACATCCATTACGTCGACTATCCGCCGCAGCTCTTCGACCTCGTGGACGACCCGGACGAGCGGCGCGACCTCGCCGGCGACCCGCGCCAGGCGGCGATCCTGGCCGACTGCGAGCGCCGGCTGCGGGCGATCGTCGCCCCGGAGGAGGTCGACCGCCGCGCGCGGGCGGACCAGCGGCGGCGCATCGAGGCGGCGGGCGGCGTCGAGGCGGTCCTGGCGGGCGGGGTGAAGATCCCCTTCACCCCGGCGCCGGCACTGCCCGGCTGAGCGGCCGGCGGCCGCCCCAAGCGGAGGAACGATGACCGACGCGCGCCCCAACATCCTGCTGATCACCAGCGACCAGCAGCACTGGGACACCCTCGGGGTGACCAACCCCCGGATCGCCACGCCGGCCCTCGACCGCCTCGCGGCCGAGGGGACGCGGTTCGACCGCGCCTATTGCGCCAACCCGGTCTGCACCCCCTCCCGCGCCTCGATCATCACCGGCCTCTACCCCGCCTGGCACGGCGCCTGGACGATCGGCGTCAAGCTGCCGGAGGACGTGCCGACCGTCGGCGACCACCTCCGGGCCGGCGGCTACGCCACGACGCTGATCGGCAAGGCCCACTTCCAGCCGCTGGCGTCGGCGCCGGATCAGACCTCGCTGGAGTGCCAGCCGACGCTGCGCGACCTCGACTTCTGGCGCGGCTTCCACGGCCCCTGGTACGGCTTCGAGCACATCGAGGTGGCGCGCAACCACGCCGACGAGGCGCACGCCGGCCAGCACTACGCGATCTGGCTGGAGGAGCGGGGGCTAACGAACTGGCGCGACTACTTCCAGCCCTGGCCGCCGGACCCCGCCGCGCCAAAGCGCCGGCACGCCTGGGACCTGCCGCCGGAGCTGCACTACACCACCTGGACGGCGGAGCGGACGATCGCCGCGATCGAGCGCGACGTGGCGGCGGGGCGCCCCTTCTTCACCTGGGCGTCGTTCCACGACCCGCACCCGCCCTACCTGGTCCCGGAGCCCTGGGCGAGCCGGTACCGCCCGGAGGAGATGGAGCCGGGGCGGCTGGTCCCCGGCGAACTCGACGCCCTGCCGCCGCACTTCGGCAAGACGCAGGAGACCCGGCCGGACTACTCCGCCTGGCGTGAGACGCCCTTCGCCAACCACGGCTTCACCAGCCACCTGATCGATGAGGCGCAACTGCGCGCGGACATCGCGGTCTACTACGGCATGATCGCCTTCATGGACCAGCAGATCGGGCGCATCCTCGACGCGCTCGACCGCCTCGGCGTCGCCGGGAACACGATCGTCGTCTTCACCACCGACCACGGGCATTTCCTCGGGCAGCACGGGCTGATCGCCAAGGGCGCGTTCCATTATGAGGACCTCCTGCGCGTGCCGTTCCTGGTCCGCCGGCCGGGCCAGGCGCCGGCCGGCGGGGTCAGCGGGGCGCTCCAGAGCCTGGTCGACCTCGCGCCGACCTTCCTGGACGCCGCGGGCCTGCCGGTGCCGGGGTTGATGCAGGGGGTCAGCCAGTGGCCGGTCTGGCGCGGCGCGGCCGAGCGGGCGCGGGACTGGGCGATGGTCGAGAACCGCCACCAGCCGACCGCCCTCCACCTGCGGACCTACATTGAGGACCGCCACAAGATCACCGTCTATCGCGGCCACGAGTACGGCGAGCTGTTCGACCTGGCCGACGATCCCGAGGAGCGGCGCAACCGCTGGGACGACCCGGCCTACGCCGCGGTCAAGGGCGCGCTCCTGCACCGCTTCGTGCAGGCGGAGATCGCGCGCGAGCCGACGCGCCTGCCCCGGATCGCCGGAGCCTGAGCGGGTACGGTGGGCCGTGGGCTGTAAGCGGTGGGCCGTGGGGCGTGGGGCAACCGCGGGGGCCGTGCCCGGAACGAGGGGGCGTCTGCGATACGCCCGCCCCCGGATGGGGAGCGCGCGGCCCACCGCCACGGCCCACGGCCCGCGCCCCAGGACACGAGGGAGAACGGGATGACCGCGCGGCGGCCGAACGTGATCCTGATCCTGGTCGACGACATGGGCTACGGCGACTCGGGATCCTTCGGCGACGGTTCGCCCCAGACGCCGGCGCTGGACGGCCTGGTCGCCGAGGGCGTCTGCCTGACACAGCACTACTCGGCGTCGGCCGTCTGCGCCCCGGCCCGCGCGGCCCTGCTGACCGGACGCTACCCCCACCGCACCGGCGCGATCGACACGCTGGAGGGGCGCGGGCTGGATCGCCTGGCGCTGCGCGAGGTCACGCTCGCGGACCGTTTCCGCGCGGCGGGCTACGCGACGGGGCTGATCGGCAAGTGGCACCTCGGCGCGCTCGACCCGCGCTACCATCCCAACGCGCGCGGCTTCGACGAGTTCGCCGGCTTCCGCGGCGGCTGGAGCGACTACTACCGGTGGCGGCTCGACTACAACGGCGCGTCCCGCCCGACCGACGGGCGCTACCTGACCGACGTCTTCACCGGGGAGGCGGTGGAGTTCCTGCGGCGGCACCAGCGGGGGCCGTTCTTCCTGCATCTGGCCTACAACGCGCCCCACTTCCCCATCCAGGCGCCGGAGGAGGACGTGGCCCCCTTCCGCGAGACCGGCCGCTTCGGCGACGCGCTGGCGGTCCTCTACGGGATGATCCGGCGGCTGGACGCGGGGGTGGGGCGCCTGCTGGAGGAGGTGGACCGGCTCGGCCTGCGCGAGGACACGATCGTCCTCTTCACCAGCGACAACGGGCCACAGTTCGGCCTCGCCGGCGACGATTCGCTCCGACGCTTCAACGCGGGCTTCCGCGGGCAGAAGGGCACGGTCTTCGAGGGGGGCATCCGGGTGCCGGCGATCCTCCGCTGGCCCGCCGGGCTCGACGGCGGGCGGCGGCTCGACGCGGTCGTCCACTTCGCGGACTGGCTGCCGACGCTGCTGACGATGGCGGGGTTGCCCACGCCGGCCGCGCCGCCCCTCGACGGGCGGAACGCCCTGCCCCTGCTGCGGGGTGAGCCGGACGAGTCGCCGCCGCGGCGGTTCTGGCAGTGGAACCGTTACACGCCGCTGGTCGAGTGCAACGCGGCGATGCGCGACGGGCCGTGGAAACTGGTGCGCCCGGCGATCCGCGAGGCGCTGCGGGTCGCGCCCGAAGATCTGGAGATGGACCACCGGCTCAAGTACGAGCCGGACGCCTTCGCCGACATCCGCCGCGGCCCGGAGCCGCCGCGCGACGTGCCGCCCCCGCCGCCGCCGCTCCTCTTCAACCTGGCCGACGACCCGTTCGAGGAGCGCGACCTGGCCGTCGCGCGGCCGGAACAGGCGGCGGCGATGCTGCGGGCGCTGGAAGGGTGGTTCGCGGAGGTCGAGGCCAACCGCGCGAGCATCAGCGACTGATCGCCTACCCGAAAGCGAGGGGACGCAAATGCAGATCGGGGGCTTCGCGCCGGGCGCGGGACCGGCGAGGCATTTCGCCATCTGGCACGAGTTATGCGAAAGTGAGCACCGACGGTGTCCCGCAAGGGAATAGTTGTCGTTCTTATGCGGCTCGCGGCAGGAGGGCGAGGCAGGACGCGGGAGACCAGTTCACAAGCGGTGACCGAGGCCGGCACCGAATGCGTCGGTTCGGGAACGGAGGGGGTGCGTTTGACGATCACGACCGCGAACTACCAGCAGGTCGCCGACGCGCTCGCCGCGCGCACGGCGGAACTGCTCGGCACCCCGGTCCTGGTCACCGACGGGCGCGGCATCATCGTGGCCGGCAGCGAGGCGCGGGCGATCGGCCTGCCCGCCGACCTGGCGCGCGGCATTCTGCCGCCGGAGTGCCTGCGGGTGCCGCTCCAGCTTGAGGCGCAGGCGGGCGAGGTGATCGTCGCCGCGCCGCCCGACGGCGAGGCGCTGCCGCCCCGGCTGGCGCAGGTGATCGTCGAGCTGGTGATCAGCCAGACGGCGATCGTCAACCGGCTGCCGAACCAGCACGAGTTGAAGAACAAGTTCATCTACGATCTGCTGCACGGGCTGATCGGCGACGAAGCGACGATCCTGCGCGAGGCGAAGGTGCTGGGGATGGATCTGGCGCCGCCGCGCGCCGTGATCCTGATCGACGCCGCGGACTACATCCTCCGTGCCGGGCGCTCCGCGAGCGGGCGGACGGCGACCGACGCGCAGATCCGGCGGCAGACGCAGCTCCTGATCGGCTCGATCGTCAGCTTCTTCAAGCTGCCGAACGACACAATTTGCGCCCACCTCGGCGGCGGCGAGGTGGCCGTGCTGAAGGCGAGCAACACGCACAACCTGGCGCTCTGGGCCGACGACGACGGGAGTCCGGAGGGGTCCAGCTCCTCCTGGGCCAACCTGACCGCGCTGAAGCGCGCCAGCGACGCCCTCCTCGCCCGCCTGCGCGGCGACACCGGCGCGGCGCTCAACATCGGCATCGGCCGGCACCACCCAGGCCTGCGCGGGCTGGCGCGCTCGTACCAGGACGCCCGCGCCGCGCTCTCGCTCGGGCGCTGGTTCCAGGGGCAGAACCGGGTCCACTGCCTCGACGGGCTCGGGATCGCGGCCTTCGTGGGGATCGCCGACGAGCGCACGAAGATCGACCTGGCGACCCACCTGCTCAGCCCGCTCGACCACGAGCCCGAACTCCTGCACACGCTGGAGGCGTTCTTCGCGGAGGACTGTTACCCGTCCGCCGCCGCCGCCCGGCTGGCGATCCACCGGAATACGCTCGGCTACCGGCTCGACAAGATCACCTCGCTGGCCGGGCTCGATCCGCGGCGCTTCGACGACGCGGTGCAGATCCGCCTCGCGCTCGTCCTCCGCTCCCTCCACACCCGGCAAACCGCCGCCATCTAACGGGGAATCAGCGCCCCTGTCCGGCTTTCGACAGCAATCCACCCGACCCTATGGAACCATGGGGTTCCCCTTCCCGGCTCGCCCGCGCCATCCACCGGCCGTCGAGGCCGATCGGCAGGCGTGCAAGCCCCTCGTTCGGCCACCTGGCCAACGCCTGATTCCGCCGCCCGCCGCCGCCCGAGACACGGCTGCCTCAGTTGTGCAAATGCCCAACTGTCGAACCGGCAAGGCTTCTTCTTTTCGGGCATCTGCCCGATGCTCCGCATACGGACGCGCTGTAGCATTAGAAAACGTGCTGTCGCCTCCGGGGGCAGATAGCGCGGATCGTGACACAGTCGCGGCGATCGAAGGAAGTGAAGGCATGATCGAGGCAGGGGCCGGGCGCCGGCGCGGGCCGTCGGGCGCGACCGATGAACGACCGGGCGCTCTTTCTCGACCGGGACGGCACGCTGGTCCACCCGCGGCATTACCCCTCGCGCCCCGCCGACCTGATCCTGTTCGAGGGGATCGGCGACGAGTTGCGCGCGCTTACAAGGGGCCGGCTTCCGGCTGGTGGTGATCACCAACCAGTCGGGATCGCGCGCGGCTACTTCACGGCGGGCGACCTGGAGCGGATGCACGAGCACCTGCGGCGCGAGCTGGCGCGGTTCGGCGTCCGCCTCGACGGCATCTACCACTGCCCGCACCACCCCGAGGGGACGATCCCGGAACTGGCGGTGCGCTGCGCCTGCCGCAAGCCGCAACCCGGCATGCTGCGCCGGGCCGCCGGCGACCTCGCCCTCGACCTCGGGCGCTCCTGGTTCGTCGGCGACATCCTCGACGACTGCGAGGCGGGCAACCGGGCCGGCTGCCGCACGGTGCTGGTCGATCTCGGGACAGAGTCGCCGCCGGCCGCCCCCTCCGCCGGCCGCGCTTCGTCGCGCGCGACACGCTGCACGCGCTCCGCATCATCCGCGCGGTCGAGGGGCTCGACCCGCCGCCGACCTGGACTATCGCCCGGCGCGCTGGGGCGAGTCCGCGTCCGAGCCGGCCGAGCACGATCCCCATGCCGCACGCCGCGGCCCGCGGGTTATCCCCGGCGGGGGACGCCGCACTGGCAAGGGGGAGCGATGACCTCGGCGACCGACCTGGTCCGGCGCTTCCGGGGGCTGCGCGTGCTGGTCATCGGGGACGCGATGCTCGACAGCTATCCTGGAGGGGACCGCCGCGCGGCTGTGCAGCGAGGGGCCGGTCCCGGTCGTCCGCAAGACGGCGGAGGCGCGCGCCCCCGGCGGCGCGGCGAACGCCGCCGCCAACCTGAGCGCGCTCGGCGCCGACGTGGCCTTCCTCGGCATCGTCGGGCGCGACCCCGCCGGGCAGATCCTCCGCGCGCGGCGCTGCGCGAGCGGGGGTGGACGACCGCTGGCTGGTGGAGGACGAGAGCGCCGGCACGCTGCACAAGCTGCGGGTGCTGGCCGACGACCAGTACGTGGTCCGCTTCGATGAGGGGGGCGGGCTGCGCGGCCGGACGGCGGGTTCTCGCCCGCCGCCGGGCGCCGCCTGCTCGCCGCCCTCGACGACGCCTTCGCCGGGCGCGACCTGGTGGTCGTGTCCGACTACGGCTACGGCACGGCCTCGGACGCCGCGCTCGGCCGTCTGCGCGAACTGCGCGCGGCGCGGCCCCGCCCGCTGGTGGTCGACGCCAAGGAGATCGCGCCGCTACGCGGACGCCGGCGCGACGATCGTCACGCCGAACCTGCTGGAAGCGCGGCTGGCGGTCGAACCGGGGCAGGCCGCGACCGCGCCCGGCCGGCTCGACCTCGCGGCCGTCGAGCGGGTCGGGCGGGGGCTGCTGGCGCTGCTCGACGCCGAGCACGCCGCGATTACCCTCGCCGCGGACGGCGTGCTGCTGCTCGATCGCGCGGGCGCCGCCCGGCACCTGCCGGCGCACCCGGTGGCCCAGGCCAACGACGTCGGGGCGGGCGACTCGTTCACGGCGGCGCTGGCCCTCGCCCTCGCCGCCGGGGCGGAGGTCGAGGAGGCGGCGCGGATCGGCATCGACGCGGCCGGCATCGCGGTCACCAAGCGGCGGACGGCGGTCGTGACCGCGCGCGCGAGCTGCTCCAGCGGGTGGGGCTGCGCGAGTGGGCCGCAGGGGGCGCGGCCGACGCTGGCCGAGCTGGCGGCGCGGCTGGACGCGGAGCGCCGCGCGGGGCGGACGATCGTCTTCACCAACGGCTGCTTCGACATCCTCCACGCCGGCCACGTCCAACTGCTGCGCCAGGCCCGCGCGCTCGGCGACCTCCTCGTCGTCGGCGTCAACAGCGACCGCGGCGTGCGCCGCCTGAAGGGCCCGCGCCGGCCGATCAACCACGAGCGCGACCGGCTGGCGCTCGTCGCCGCGCTCGACCCGGTCGACCACGCGATCCTCTTCGACGAGGACCAGCCGAGCGACCTGATCCGCGCGCTGCGCCCGCACATCCACGTCAAGGGCGGCGACTACGCCGGCGAGGCGCTGCCGGAGGCCGCCGCCGTGCGCGAGGTCGGCGGGCGGATGGCGATCCTCCCGCTCGTCGGCGGCCTGAGCACCACCGGCCTGATCGATCGCGTCCTCGCCCTGTCGCGCCCTCGAGGGTCGACGAGGGCGGAGGGCGAGGGCCGAGTGACGACCCGTCAGCACGCGGCGGGGACGGGCGATGATTGGCAGTGGCGCGCGGCGCGGCGCATCCTCGCCGTGCGCCTCGACAACCTGGGCGACGTGCTGGTGACGACGCCGGCGCTCCACGCGATCAAGGCGTCGCTGCCGGACGCGCACCTCACCCTGCTGGCGAGCCCGGTCGGCGCGCAGGTCGGCCGGCTCAACCCCGATCTCGACGGCGTGATCGCCTACCAGGCGCCGTGGATGGACCCCTGGCGCCGGTTGCCGCAGGACAGCGCGCGGGAGCAGCGGATGATCGCGACGATCCGCGCCGGCCGGTTCGACGGCGCGATCATCTTCGGGTCGTTCCGCCAGAGCCCGCTGCCGGCGGCGTACCTCTGCTACCTGGCCGGCATCCCGCGCGCGCCGCCGCCTCGATCGACGGCCCCGGCTCGCTGCTGACGACCCGGCACAAGCACCCCGAGCGGATGATGCACGAGGTCGAGCGCGGCCTCGATCTGGTCGGCGCGCTCGGCCTCGGCACCGACGAGCGCGACCTGGTCCTGCGGGTGCCGGACGAGGCGCGGGCGGGCGCGCATGCCGCGCGGGCCTGGCGCAGGCGCGGGCCCGGCCCCCCAACTTTGGGGGAGCAGGACCGGGGCCAGCCGGGCGCCTCTCCGGGAGGCTGGGGCGCTGCGGCGGTCCTCTCCCCCCGGGGGCCGCACGCCCGCTGGTGGTCATCCACCCCGGCTGCACGATGCCGGCGCGCACCTACCCCTGGGAGGAGTACGCGGCGGTGGCGGACCGGCTGGTCGCGCGGCTGGGGGCGACGGTCGTGCTGACCGGCGCGGCGGACGAGCGCGGGAGCTGGTCGGGCGCATCCAGGAGCGGCTGCGCCCGGAGACGCGGCGGGCGACGCACGCCTGCGCCGGCACGCTGCCCTTCCCCGAGTTCTGCGCGCTGATCGAGGCCGCCGACCTGACGGTCACCAACAACACCGGGCCGATGCACGTCGCGGCGGCCGTCAAGACGCCGGTCGTCGCGCTCTTCGCGCTGACCAACCCGCCGGAGCAGTGGGGGCCGTGGCAGGCGCCGCACCACCTCCTCTACCACGACGTCCCCTGCCGCATCTGCTACAGCCGCGTCTGCCCCTACGGCCACGAGTGCCTGCGCCTGGTCACGCCGGACGACGTCGTGGCGGCCGCGGCGGAGCTGCTGGGGACCGGCGCTGGCGGACGGGGCGGACGGAGGCGCTGCCCCAGGTCCTCCACCATCGACGTCGCTCGCACCCGGCGACCCAGCACTCGGAGCGCGGCACTGGGGCGGAGCGATGAGCGGCTGGCGGCGAGGCCCGGAACATCCTGGCGGTGCGGCTGGACAACCTCGGCGATGTCGTCATGCTCGGGCCGGCGCTGCGCGCGGTGAAGGAGACCTCGCCGGGGGCGCGGCTGACGCTGCTGGCGAGCACGGCGGCGCCGCGGCCGCGCCGCTGCTCCCCTGGATCGACGACGTGATCGGGTGGCGGTCGATCTGGCAGGACCTGGGGCCGCTGCCGTTCGACCCGGCGCGCGAGCGCGCGCTGATCGCCGACCTGGCCGGGCGCGCGTTCGACGCGGCGCTGATCTTCACCTCCTTCAGCCAGACGCCGCACGCCCCCGGCTACGTCTGCTACCTGGCCGGCATCCCGCTGCGCGCCGGGGAGTCGAAGGAGTTCGGCGGCGCGGTCCTGACGACCGAGCTGCGGGGCGCCCCGGACGACCTGCACCAGGTCGAGCGCAACCTGCGGCTGGTCGAGAGCCTGGGCTTCGTCGCGCGCGACCGGCGGCTGGCGGTCGCGATCCCGGAGGAGGCGCGCGCCGCCGCCCCGCGCCTGCTGACCGGCGCCGGCCTCGACCCCGATCGCCGTTCGTCCTGCTCCACCCCGGCGCCAGCGCCCGCGCGCGGCGCTACCCGGCGGAGCGGTGCGGCGCGGTCGCGCGCGACCTGATCGCGCGCGGCTGGCCGGTCCCTGGTGACCGGGGTCGCGCGCGAGGCGGCCGCCGTGGAGACGGTCGTGGGGGCGGCGCCGGGGGCGCGCGCCCTCGTCGGGGGGGCGACGCTGGCCGAGTACGCCGCGATCGTCGAGCGCGCCGCGCTGGTGATCTGCGGCAACACCCTGCCGATGCACCTGGCCGACGCGACCGGGACGCCGGTCCTCGTCCTCTACTCCGGCACCGACTACGAGGAGCAGTGGCGCCCGCGCGCGACCCGCTCCCGCCTCCTCCGCCGGCCCACGCCGTGCCACCCCTGCTATCTCTTCGACTGCCCGATCGGCCAGCCCTGCCTCGACATCCCGCCGGAGGAGGTCGTCGCCGCGGCCGAACGGTTGTTGGCGACCGGATTGCGGATTGCGGATTGCGGATTGGCCCAACGGCAGCGGCGCCCGCGGCTCCCGCCGCGTGGGATCGGGCGCGATGACGCGACGCCCTGCACGATGCCGCGGCGCATCGCGATCTTCCGGGCGCTCTTCCTGGGCGATCTGCTCTGCACGACCCCGGCGTTGCGCGCGCTCCGCGCCGTTTCCCAGGGCCGAGATCACCCTGATCGGGCTGCCGTGGGCGCGCGAGATCGTTGAGCGGCTGCCCGACCTCGACCGGTTCGAGCCGTTCCCCGGCTACGACGGGATCATGGAGACGCCCTACGGCCCGCGCGGACCGAGGCCTTCTTCGCGGCGGCGCGCGCCAGGGGCTACGATCTCGCGCTGCAGATGCACGGTGCCGGCGAGGTGAGCAACGGCTTCGTCGCCGCCCTGGGCGCGCGCGTGACCTCGGCTACCGGCGCGAGGGCGACGACCGGCTGACGCTGAGCCTGCCCTACGACTTCGAGGAGCACGAAGTCCGCCGCTGGCTGCGGCTCGTCGCGCCCCGTCGGCGCCCCCACCGACGACACGCGCCTCGACTTCCCGATCGCCGCCGCCGAACACGCGCGCGCCGCCGCGCTCCTCGCCGCCACGCCGGCACCACCGGTTCCGCTGAATCCGCAATCCGCAATCGGCAATCCGCAATCCGCATTGGGTTGCATCCGGGCGCGAAAGATCCGGCGCGGCGCTGGCCGGCCGCCCGTTTCGCGGCGCTCGCCGACGCGCTGGCCGACCGCCACGGCGCGCGCGTCGTGCTGACCGGCGGCGCCGGCGAGCGGGCGATCACCGCGGCGGTGCGCGGGGCGATGCGCGCCCCGCCCTCGACCTCGCCGGCGCGACCGACCTGGGATCGTTCGCGGCGGTCCTGGCCCGGCTCGATCTCCTGGTGACGAACGACACCGGCGCCTCGCACCTCGCCGCCGCGGCGACCGGCACGCCGAGCGTCGTCCTCTTCGGCCCCTCCCGCCCGGCGGAGTGGGCGCCGCTCGACCGGGGGCGCCACCGCGCGGTCGATGCCCTCGCGCTGGCCGGGCCGGGGGCGACCCCGCGACGGCCCTGCGCGACCTCCCAGTCGAGCCGGTCCTCGCCGCCTGCGCCGCCGCGCTCGACGCGCGCCCGCGACGTGTGGCCCGCGCCCCTCGACCTGCGACCCGCGCCCCGTCCACGCGGAGGACTGATGCGCCGCTTGAAGATCCTGACCTGGCACATCCACGGCAGCTACCTCAACGCCCTGGCGCAGGTCGAGCACGACTGGTACCTGCCGGTGCAAGCGGACACGGCCGGGGGTACGGCGGGCGCGGCGGCCCCGACTCGACGCTCCCCCCTCATGCGCGAGGTGCCGGCGGAGCGCGTGCGCGACCTCGACCTCGACCTCGTCCAGTGGGGGAGGGGCGCGATGACGCACGACGCCCTGCACGATGTCCGGCGCATCGCGATCTTCCGGGCGCTCTTCCTGGGCGATCTGCTCTGCACGACCCCGGCGTTCCGCGCGCTCAAGCGCCGTTTCCCAGGGGCGGAGATCACGCTGATCGGGCTGCCGTGGGCGCGCGCGATGGTTGAGCGGCTGCCCGATCTCGACCGGTTCGAGCCGTTCCCCGGCTACGACGGGATCATGGAGACACCCTACGATCCCGCGCGAACTGCCGCCTTCTTCGCGGCGGCGCGGGCCAGGGGCTACGACCTCGCGCTGCAGATGCACGGCGCCGGCGAGGTGAGCAACGGCTTCGTCGCCGGCCTGGGCGCGCGGGTGACGGCCGGCTACCGGCGCGGGGGCGACGACCGGCTGACGCTGAGCCTGCCCTACGACTTCGAGGAACACGAAGTCCGCCGCTGGCTGCGGCTCGGCGCCCTCGTCGGCGCCCCCACCGACGACACGCGCCTCGACTTCCCGATCGCCCCCGCCGAACACGCCCGCGCCGCCGCGCTCCTCGCCGCCACGCCAGGCACCACCGGTTCCGCTGAATCCGCAATCCGCAATCCGCAATCCGCAATCCGCATTGGGTTGCATCCGGGCGCGAAAGATCCGGCGCGGCGCTGGCCGGTCGCGTGTTTCGCGGCGCTCGGCGACGCGCTGGCGGGGCGCCACGGCGCGCGGATCGTGCTGACCGGCGGCGCCGGCGAGCGGGCGATCACCGCGGCGGTGCGCCGGGCGATGCGCGCCCCCGCCCTCGACCTCGCGGGGGCGACCGACCTGGGATCGTTCGCGGCGGTCCTGGCCCGGCTCGATCTCCTGGTGACGAACGACACCGGCGCCTCGCACCTCGCCGCGGCGACCGGCACGCCGAGCGTCGTCCTCTTCGGCCCGAGTCGCCCGGCGGAGTGGGCGCCGCTCGACCGGGGGCGCCACCGGACGGTCGATGCCCTCGCGCTGGCCGGGCCGGGGGGCGACCCCGCGACGGTGCTGCGCGACCTCCCAGTCGAGCCGGTCCTCGCCGCCTGCGCCGCCGCGCTCGACGCGCGCCCCGCGACGTGTGGCCCGCGCCCCTCGACCTGCGACCCGCGCCCCGTCCACGCGGAGGACTGATGCGACGCTTGAAGATCCTGACCTGGCACATCCACGGCGGCTACCTCAACGCCCTGGCGCAGGTCGAGCACGACTGGTACCTGCCGGTGCGAGCGGACACGGCCGGGGGGTACGGCGGGCGAGGTGGCCCCGACTCGACGCTGCCCCCTCATGTGCGCGAGGTGCCGGCGGAGCGGGTGCGCGACCTCGACCTCGACCTAATCGTCTACCAGACGCCGCAGGACTATCGCGCGGTCGCGGCGGAGGTCCTCAGCCCCGCGCAGCGCCGGCTGCCGGCGATCTACCTGGAGCACAACACGCCGCGGCCCCACCCGACCGACTCGCGCCACCAGATGGACGACCCGGACGGGCTGATCGTCCACGTCACCCACTACAACCGGCTGATGTGGGACAACGGGCGCACGCCGACGACGGTGATCGAGCACAGCGTGGCGATCGATCCGACGGTGCGGTACCGGGGCGGGCTGGCGCGGGGGATCACGGTCGTCAACGGGATGCCCCGGCGCCCGCGGATCGCCGGCTACGACCTCTTCCTCCAGGCGCGGGAGCGGGTGCCGCTCGACGCCGCCGGGATGCAGACCGAGGAGTTCGGCGGTCTGGGCGACATCCCCTACCGCCACCTGCACCGCCGGGTCGCGGAGTACCGCTTCCTCTTCTCGCCGATGCGCTACACCAGCCTGCCGCTGGCGGTGATCGAGGCGCTGACGATCGGGATGCCGGTCGTCGCGCTGGCGACGACCGAGGTGCCGACCGTCATCGAGAACGGCGTCACCGGCTACGTCTCCTGCGACCTCGACGAGCTGATCGACCGCATGCGCGCCCTGCTCGCCGACCCGGCGGAGGCCCGGCGGCTCGGCGACAACGCGCGCGCCCTCGCCCAGGCGCGCTTCGGCCTCGACCGCTTCCGCCGTGACTGGGACGCGGCGTTGAAGCGAGTTATGAGTAGAGAGTAGAGAGTCGGGAGTCGGGAGTAGAGAGTAGAAAGTGGGCTTCGTGGTAGCGGACGCCTCTACTCCCGACTCCCGACTCCCGACTACGCAAGGACAGGCACCGATGGAACGGCCGCGACGCATCGCCTTCCTCAGCGAGCACGCCAGCCCCCTCGCCCTGCTGGGGGGCGCGGACGCCGGCGGGCAGAACGTCTACGTCGACGAGGTCAGCCGCAACCTCGGGCGGCTCGGCTACGCCGTGGATGTCTTCACCCGCCGCGACGCCGCGGACGCGCCGGAGAGCGTCGCCTGGGCGCCGGGGGTGCGCGTCGTGAACCTGCCGGCCGGGCCGCCGCGACCGCTGCCGAAGGACGACCTCTGGCCGCTGATGCCGGCGTTCCGCGACGCCCTGCTCCGATTCATCGCGCGCGAGGGGGCGCGTTACGACCTCGTCCACGGCAACTTCTGGATGTCCGGCTGGGTCGCGACCGAGTTGCGGGGGCGGCTGGGTCTCCCGTTCGTGCAGATCTTCCACGCGATGGGCAAGACCAAGCAGCGGCACCAGGGCGCCGCCGACACCAGCCCGGCGGGGCGGATCGCGGTGGAGGGGGCGATCGTCCGGGGCGTGGACCGGCTGATCGCGCAGTGCCCGAGCGAGCGGGACGAGATGGTCGACGACTACGGCGCCCCGCCGGAGCGGGTCGCGATCATCCCCTCGGCGGTCAACACCGAGCAGTTCCGCCCAATGGCCCGCGAGGAGGCGCGGCGGCGGATCGGGCTGCCGGCGGATGGGGACGAGCTGGTCGTCGCCTACGTCGGGCGGATGCTGCCGCGGAAGGACGTGCGGAACGTCGTCCGCGCGGTGGCCCTGCTGCGCCGGCGGAGCGATCTGCCGGTCACGCTCCTGCTGGTCGGCGGGGAGACGGTCGAGCCGGACCCGATCCGCACGCCGGAGATCGGGGCGCTGCAACGGCTGGCGGCGGAGCTGGGCATCGCCGACCGGGTGCGCTTCACCGGCAAGCGGCAGCCGGACGTGCTGCGCGACTACTACAGCGCCGGCGATGTCGTGGTGACGACGCCCTGGTACGAGCCGTTCGGCCTGACGCCGCTGGAGGGGATGGCCTGCGGGCGGCCGGTCGTCGGCTCGGCGGTCGGCGGCATCACCTTCACGATCGCGGACGGCGTGACCGGCTGCCTCGTCCCGCCGCGCGACCCGGAGGCGCTGGCGGATCGCCTGCACCACCTCCTGACCGCGCCGGAGCTGCGGGCGCGGATGGGCCGCGCCGCCCGGCTGCGGGTCGAGCGCGAGTTCACCTGGCCGACCGTCGCGCGGCGGACGGCGGCGCTCTACGAGGACCTGATCGCGGGGCGCGGGCCGCACCCGGCGGACGGCGCTGCGGTTCACGACAGCGGGGACCTGGTAGCCGAGCCCCCCACCGCCCCCTGATCGGTCGGGGCCAGGTTGGCGGCAGGGGGATGCGTCCCGATCGGGCGCGAGTCGGGCGCGGAACACCGATACCTGGAGGCAGGAGCGAGACCATGGCGACGATCGACGTGCTGATCCCGACTTGCGGGCGCAAGACCGGCCTGGCGGTCGTGCTGACCGGCCTGCTCGGGCAGACCTTCACCGACTTCGACGTGACTATCTCGGACCAGACCGAGGACGACGCCACCTACCTGGAGAGCATCGAGATTCAGACGCTGATTCGGGCGCTGCGCTGGCAGGGCCACCGGGTCGCGATCCACCGGCACCTGCCGCGGCGCGGCCTGGCCGAGCAGCGGCAGTTCCTCCTCGAGCAGAGCCGCGCGCCCTACGTCCAGTACCTCGACGACGACGTCCTCCTCGACCCGCCGGTGCTGGCGCGGATGCTCGGTGTGCTGCGGGCGGAGGGCTGCGGCTTCGTCGGCTGCCCGGCCACCGGGCTCGAATATCTCGACGACGTGCGCCCGCACCAGCAGGGGATCGAGCTGTGGGAGGGGCCGGTGCGCCCGGAGCCGTTCACGCCGGAGACGATCCCCTGGGAGCGGCACCTGGTCAACAATGCCGCGAACGCGCTCCACCTGGGGCAACGCCTCGCGCCCGACGGCGGGCCGGTGCGCTACAAGGTCGCCTGGATCGGCGGCGCCAACGTCCTCTACGACCGCGCCAAGCTGCTCGATGTCGGCGGCTTCTCCTGGTGGCGGCGGCTGCCGCCGGAGCACGCCGGGGAGGAGGTGGTCGTCCAGTTCCTCCTCATTCGCAAGTACGGCGGCTGCGGCATTCTCCCGAGCGGCACCTACCACCTGGGCCTGCCGACGGCCGTCGCCGACCGGACGCGCAACGCGACCGAGCTGTTCGGCGAGCTGATCCGCGAGTACGCCGTCGCCGGCCCGGCGCCGGAGCCGGCCGGCCGGGGCGCGGCGGCCAGGGACTGACGCCGATCCCGACGACGACCCTGACGACGATAGGGAAGGAGCGCGGCATGAGCGACGACGCCCTGCGGGGCAAGGTGGCCCTGATCACCGGGGCGGGGAGCGGCCTCGGCGAGGCGACCGCCCGCGCCTTCGCCCGCGCCGGCTGCGCGGTCGCCTGCCTCGACCTCAACCAGGAGGCAGCCGGGCGCGTCGCCGGCGAGCTGGCGGGCGACGGCGAGGGCCTGGCGCTCGGCTGCGACGTGAGCGACGCCGACGCCGTCTTCGCGGCGGTCGAGGCGGTGACGGGCCGCTTCGGGCGGCTGGACATCGCGGTCAACTGCGCGGCGACCGACTACGTCCTCCCGGTGGACGAGCTGACGGTCGCGCAATGGGACCGGATCATCGGCGTCAACCTGCGCGGGCCGTTTCTGGTGGCGAAGGCCGCGCTGCCGGCGATGCGGCGCCAGGGGTCGGGCCACATCGTCAACATCGCTTCGACCGCCGCGACCCGCGCCTGGGGGAACGCCTCGGCCTACCACGCCTCGAAGTGGGGGCTGGTCGGGTTCAGCCGCGGCCTGGGGGTGGAGGGCCGCGTCGACGGCATCCGGGTCACGACGGTCATCCCCGGCGGGATGCGCACCCACTTCTTCGACCGCTTCCCGGAGCAGGGCATCCCGATGCCGGACGAGCGCCATCTGCAGGACCCGGCCAACGTCGCCGAGACGATCCTCTTCGCCGTGTGCCTGCCGCCCGAATCGTCGCTGCAAGAGGTGATCGTCACGCCGCTGACCGAGACGAGCTGGCCCTGACGAGTGCGGAGTGCGGGGTGCGGAATGCGGAGTGACGGCGGGTAGGCGGGTAGCGGACTGAGCTGGAAAGTCGGGCGATGAGCGGGAGCGTGATGCGGATGATGGGCGACAGAGACGTGCGAGGGGTGCAAAGCTCCGTGACTACCCAGCTACCCAACTCCGTCCGCTACCCGCCCGCCCGCCTGCCCGCCTGCCCGACCTACGCCCGCGCGCCGGTGCGGATCAGCTTCGGGGGCGGCGGGACCGATCTCGCGGCGTACTACGCCCGGTTCGGCGGGTTCGTGGTGAGCGCGGCGATCGCGCGGTACTGCTCGGTCGGCATCCGCGCCTCGCGCGACGGGGGGATCGGCATCGAGTCGGCCGACTACGGGGTGCGGGAGGGATTCGCGGCGGGGGAGGCGCTGCCGGTGGCGGGGCCGCTGGCCCTGCCGCAGGCGGCGGTCGAGTGGTTCCTCGAGCGCGAGCCGGGGCTGCGCGAGCGCGGGGCCGAACTCGCCCTGGCGTCGGAAGTCCCGCCGGGGACCGGCCTCGGCTCGTCGAGCGCGATGGCGGTGGCGCTGGTCCGGGCGCTGGCGGCCCACACCGGGCGGGCGCTCGACGCGGCGGGCGCGGCCGACCTCGCCTGCCGGCTGGAGATCGGGCGGCTGGGGATGCCAATCGGCAAGCAGGACCAGTACGCCAGCGCCTTCGGCGGGATCAACGCGATCGCGTTCAGCCCGGACGGGGTGCGGGTCACGCCGCTGGGGCTGCCGGCGGGGGTCGTCGCCGCGCTCGACGAGCGGCTGCTGCTCTTCTCGACCGGCCGCAGCCGCGCCGCCGCCACGATCCTCCGCCAGCAGCAGGCCGACACGGTCGCCAGCCCGGCCGTCGCGGAGTCGCTGCACCGGATCAAGGCGCTGGCGCACGAGATGGTCGCGGCGCTGGTGGACGCGGACCTCGACCGCTTCGGGCGGCTCCTCGACCGGGGCTGGCGGGAGAAGAAGGGCCTGTCCGGTAAGATCTCCTCGGCGGCGATCGACGGCTGGTACGAGGCGGCCCGCGCCGCGGGCGCGCTCGGCGGCAAGATCGCCGGGGCGGGCGGTGGAGGGTTCCTCCTGCTCTATTGCCCGCCCCAGCGCCGGGAGGCGGTGCGGGCGGCGCTGGCGGGGTGCGGGCTGTCGGAGCTGCCATTCGCGTTCGACCACGCCGGGGCGCGGGTCTTCGACGCGGGCGAGGCCCGGCCGGCGGCGGCGCCCGGCGACTGAACAATCGCGGTAAGGATGGGAACGATGACGATCGGGACGCGCGACGACATCGCGCGCTACTACGCGGCGATGGCCGGCCTGATGGGGGCGATGCCGGTGGAGGCGATCGCCGGGGCGGCCGAGTTGCTCCTCGACTGCCACCGGCGCGGCGGCACCGTCTTCGTCCTCGGTAACGGGGGGAGCGCGGCGACCGCGGCGCACTTCGCCTGCGACCTCGCCAAGGGGACGCGCACCCCCGGCGTCCCGCCCTTCCGGGTGGCCGCGCTGACCGATAACGTGCCGCTGCTGACCGCCTGGGCGAACGACACCAGCTACGACCGCGTGTTCGCGGAGCAGCTCGCGGCGCTGGTCCGGCCCGGCGACGGCGTCGTTGCGATCAGCGCGAGCGGCAACTCGCCGAACGTCCTGGCGGCGGCGCGGGTGGCGCGCGAGTCGGCCGCCCGCACGGTCGCGCTGTCGGGGCGCACCGGCGGCCGCCTCGCCCGGCTGGCCGACCTGACGATCCGCGTGCCGGCCGACCCGATCGAGCAGGTCGAGGACGCACACGTCATCATCGCGCACAGCCTCTGCGTCGCCCTGCGCGAGCGCCTGCGCGCCCGGGCCGCCTCCATGCGGGGGGCGGGCGCGGCCTTCCCCGACGCCGCGCTCGACGGCGTGGCCGAGCGGGTAGTGGCCGATGTGGACTGACTGGCACGCCGCTCCGATATCGTCTCACGCCGCCCGTTCGGCACGGCCGCCCGTAGGGGCAGCCCCCCGTGGCTGTCCGCGGCCCCGCAGGGCCGCCCCACGGCCGTGGCCCGACGAGGACGTCGGTGGGCGGTCAAGCGGGCAGCCACACAGGGCTGCCCCTACGGGGCCAACGCGGGCCGCGAATCCCATAGCGAGCGCGGCGGCGCGGCGGCGCGGCGCGAGGGGGCGGGCGCGATGACCCCGCGCGTCTCGGTGCTGATTCCCACCTTCGACCAGGCCGCGTTCATCCCGCGCGCCCTGGACAGTCTGCTGGCCCAGACGCTGACCGAGTGGGAGGCGCTCGTCGTGGACGACGGCTCGCCGGACGGGACCGGCGCGGCGGTCGCGCCATATCTGCGAGATGGGCGCGTCCGCTACGAGCGGCTGGAGCGCAACGGGGGCCTTGGGGCGGCGCTCAACCGGGCGCTCGACCGGGCGCGGGCGCCGCTGATCGCCTACCTGCCGTCCGACGACGTCTACTACCCCGAGCACCTGGCGACGCTGGCCGGCTGCCTCGACGAACACCCCGACGCGGCGCTGGCCTACTCCGGTATGCGGCACGGTTACAACCGGTCGGCGCCGGGGCAGATCCCGGGCTGCCCCCTGCAACTGGTGCAGACCATGCACCGGCGGACGGGCGACCGCTGGGTCGAGCGCGACGAGATCGTCACCGACGACCTGGAGCGGCTGTTCTGGGCGCGGCTGCGCCCGCGCGGCGACTTCGCCGGGACCGGCCGCGTGTCGTGCGAGTGGGTGGACCACCCGGCGCAGGGACACAAGATCATCCAGGAGCCGGTCGGCGGCGTCAACACCTACCGCGCCCGCTACGGCGTCGGGCGGCCACTCCGCTTCCACAGCACCGTCGGCAACCCGATCGACGAGGTCGCGCACTACCGCCGCTTCCGCGAGCGCCCGGACACGCCGCGCGCCGCCGACGGATTGAAAATCCTGCTGGTCGGCGAACTGGCCTACAACGCCGAGCGCGTGCTGGCGCTGGAGGAGCGCGGCCACCGGCTCTACGGCCTCTGGATGCCCGAGCCCTACTGGTACAACACGGTCGGGCCGCTGCCCTTCGGCCACGTCGAGGACCTGCCCCGCGCGGGCTGGCGCGAGGCGATCCGAGAGGTGCGGCCCGACCTGATCTACGCCCTGCTCAACTGGCAGGCGGTCCCCTTCGCGCACGAGGTGCTGACGCACAACCCCGGCATCCCCTTCGTCTGGCATTTCAAGGAGGGGCCGTTCATCTGCCTCGAGAAGGGGACCTGGCCGCAGCTCGCCGACCTCTACCGGCGCGCCGACGGGCGGATCTACTCCAGCCCGGAGATGGGCGAGTGGTGCGCCACGGCGATCCCGGGGATCGCGGGGCCGGCGCTGGTGCTGGACGGCGACCTGCCGAAGCGCGAGTGGTTCGCCGCGGAGCGATCGCCGCGCCTCTCCGCCGCCGACGGGCAGCCCCACACGGTCGTGCCGGGCCGGCCGATCGGCCTGCGCCCCGAGACGGTCGGCGAGCTGGCGGCGCGCGGCATCCACCTCCACTTCTACGGCGACTTCACCCAGGGCCAGTGGCGGGCCTGGATCGACCGCGCCCGGCCGCTCGCCGGGGACTACCTGCACCTGCACCCGAACGTCGATCAGTCCGACTGGGTCGCCGAGTTCTCCCGCTACGACGCCGGCTGGCTCCATTTCATGCGCAGCGAGAACGGCGGCGACCTGCGCCGGGCGAACTGGGACGACCTGAACTACCCCGCGCGGATCGCGACGCTGGTCGCCGCGGGGCTGCCGCTGTTGCAGTACGACAACCGGGGCGCGGTGGTCGCCACCCAGACGCTGGCGCGCGACCGCGACCTCGGCCTCTTCTTCACCGACATGGAGGGGCTCGACGCGCAGTTGCGCGACGAGGCGCGGATGGCCCGGCTGCGGGAGAGCGTCTGGCGCCAGCGCGACCAGTTCACCTTCGACCACCACACCGACCGCCTGATCGCCTTCTTCGGCCAGGTGATCGCCGCGCGCGGCGGACGCTGACCCGGCGCGCACCCCAATATCTCGCGCCCGAGCCCGGATCAGTCGGGTCGCCACGGGCCAGGCCTTGTCATTCTGAGCGGGGCGAAGAATCGGTGTCCGCGGCGCGATCGATCATTGTGCCCCAGGCGACGGCTCGCGGCCGCCCACCGTCGGATCGTATGGTGCGTCCGTGGCATGGACACCGATTCTTCGCTCCGCTCAGAATGAGCTCCCCGGCTCCTCTCCCAGATTGTCGATCTCCCCCCACCCCAACCGACTACTCAACGTCACACCCCTGGTGACGCACGGACACCTAATGCGAGGAGAATCGCGATGACGATCGACCGCGGGGATCGCCGAGCTCCGCCGGCGCGAGCAGGCGCACACCCGCGAGGGCGAGATCGCCGCCGCCCGCCGGCGACTGCCGATGATCGAGGTCGATGCGGGTCGGGCGAATTCTCGACGTTCACTGCGCGTCGTACCATGTGGCACCGCCGCCGACCAGTGCGAGGGCTGCCGATCAACACCGGACACGTGCTCTTATGCACTCGCGCGAGTCGCGGCAGCCCGTTCGGGGAGATCACGGGAGTTCATGGGCTGGGAGATGCCGTGGTACGCCGGGTAGCGAGGGCCGTCCCGGACCGAGATAGCTCGCGCGGGCCACTTCGGCATGAAGGCGTGCTACCGCGCGTGGGCGACCGCGTCTTCGAGACCTACCGGACCACGCGACGATGGGCAACTCTACCAGATGCTCGACATGACCGTCTACGGTCGCCAGGAGAGCTGGGAGGAGTCGCCCGAGGGAGTCACCGCGGGCCGCGGGCGGCCGTAAGCCATGCTAACGCGGGGCGCCGCCGACATTGAACACGCTGCCCTAGGATACGAGGTGGCCGATAACGGCACGATCGGAGGGCGGCGGGGTCGTCTATCTCGTCAACGATGAGCTGGTCATGCTGATGGGGCAAACCGGGCTTGCGATAGTATGGGACGACCGTCGATAGTGCGTAACTGGCGACAAATCGACGTGAAGGATCGGTCGTTCTGAGGCCAGAGGCCCTTCCTCATCCGTTGCTCGTCGGCGCCGAGCTGGCCGGCGCGCTCGGCATCGCCGCTCTCCACGGCACCGGGCCCTTACGAAAGGTGCGGTGGTCGAGCATCTTCCCGAGACGACCCGACCGCGCGCGTGGACGACGCCCTGTGGGCGGAGTTGATCGTGGTCGACAAGCCCGCAAGCCGGGGCGCACCGCAACGATGACCGGCCGATCCTCGACGGGCTGATCTGGCTGGCGCGCACCGGCGCGCTCGGGCCTGGCCGCGCGACCAGTTCGTCCACCGCCCATGACCGGCGGCAAGAATGGGTGGAGTACGGCGGCCTGGGGCGGGCGTGGGCGCGCCTGCTCCGCGCGCAGTGGGAGTGGTCGGCCGCCGACGGGTGCATCGTCAAGGCGCCGCTGGGCAAAAAAAGGGCGGCGGCGCGCGAGGCGACCGGGGCGAACCCGACCGACCGCGCGGCGCGAAGCGCGACCGAGGGCGGGGCATCCCCCTCGCCACGGTGCTCTCATCCATGATGAAGCTGGCCGACCTGCTCGACTCGCCGCCCCTTCGGCTCCGGACCAGGAGCGGCACCTCTGCCTGGACCGGGGCTACGACTACGATCAGGACCACCGCGCGGGGCTACACCTCGCACATCACCGCCAAAGATCGCCCGGCGCGTGCCGCCACCCGGGGCACGCCGACCGCCATCCCGCGCGCCGCGCGCACGCTGGTTCAACCGCTTCCGCCGCCTGCTCGTGCGCGGAGAAGAAGGCGGCCAACTACCTCGGCCCGGACCATTCTGATCATCACCACAAGCTGCGCCATGCCCGTACACCTTCCGGATAGGCTGAGTATGACAGGGTGAGGCCCGTGCTCGTCGGGAAGATTGGTATTCGTCACCGCCCCCTGCCGATGATTCTTATTGAGTGCAGACGTCACATCGTTTCTTCTAGGCACAAATATTGCGGGTAGCGGGGGCCGGAGCGGGATCGAGCGGCCCGCGCGAACGAGGAGATCGCGGCCACCAGGAGTCACCGGGGCCGCGGGAGGGTAAGCCATGCTAACGCGGTACTTTGCCCTGGCCGTCGGGGTCGTCTATCTGCTGGTCGGGCTGATGGGGTTCATCCCCGGTTTGGTCAGCGCGCCGGAGGCTGGGGCGCCCGACCTGATCGTGGAGGCCGGCTACGGGCGCCTGCTCGGCATCTTCCCGGTCAACGTCCTGCACCACCTGGTCCACATCCTGATCGGGGTGCTCGGCATCGTCGCCTACCGCAGTTGGCCCGCCGCGCGCACCTTCGCCCGCGGGCTGGCGATCTTCTACGGCCTGCTGGCGGTCGGGGCTTTCATCCCGGGCCTGCGGACGACCTTCGGCCTGATCGATCTACGGCATCCCGGACTTCCGCTGCACGCGGTCACCGCCGCGATCGCCGCCTACTTCGGGTTCGCCGCGCCGGCGACGGCCACGACGACCACCCGGACCACCCGCGGCATCTGAGCCACTACGAACGCAACGGATAATCGGAACGGGGAGGGCAGGTTGAGGTCTGCTCCTCCCCGTTCCGTGACCATCCGCAGGCCCCCGTGCCTACCCGCCTAGCCCGCCACCGCCGTGACCGGTCGGACACCGTCCCTGACCGACCCGCGGCCGTAGCCCGCCGAGGACGCCGGTGGTTGGTCAGGCGGGCAGGCACGGGGGCCTGCCCCTACCATCCGAAGGGGGCGGCGATCCGTAACGACGGGTGGGTCGTCGGGGTATCGGCGCCGGACGCGGTTGCGGCGGGACGACGGTCGCGGCGATCCTTAAGGGCTGGTTGCACAGCCTCATCCGCGGCGCTGGAGGAGGCGGAGGCAGATCAGGGCGCAGCCGCGGTCGAGGAGGGCCTGGTGGAGGTCGTCGCGGCACTCGTCGAGGATCGGCAGGCGCTTGCACTGGTTGCGCCAGGCCAGGGGTGCGCGGCTACCCAGCGGCAGCGGCCGGAGCCGTCGCCCACAGGTCGTCCGCCAACACGCCACGCGCGCTCATACCCAGCGTTCGGGCGGCGACCGTGCCACGATCTTGTTCGGACCTGTCCGACAGCGTAGGGTGCGTCAATTGCGTTATGGAAACACATCGGCGCGGGAAGCTTTTCGTCCCCCTCGTTGTCCTCATTGTAGCGCATTGAGGCCGCGCACACATCGATCGGTCGATCGGCGCTTTTCGCCCTCTCCACTCGCTATGCTGGTCTGCAGCGGAGTAAGCCGCAGTCGCGACAGTTGCGAAGGAGGGTGGCGATGAACGGGCATGCGGTGGTGATCGTCGGCGGGGGTCCGACCGGGCTGATGCTGGCGGGCGAGTTGGCGTTGGCGGGGGTCGACGTGGCTATCGTCGAGCGGCGCGCCAGCCTGGACCTCACCGGCTCGCGCGCGGGCGGGCTGCACGCACGCACGATCGAGGTCCTCGATCAGCGAGGAATCGCCGATCGGTTCCTCGCGCAGGGACAGGTGGCCCAGGTCGCGGGGTTCGCCTGGATGCCGTTGGACATCAGCGACTTTCCCACGCGGCACAACTACGGGCTCGCGCTGTGGCAGAACCACATCGAGCGCATCCTGGCCGACTGGGTCGGCGAGCTGGCGGTGCCGATCTATCGCGGGCGTGCGGTGACGGGTTTCGCGCAGGACGACACCGGCGTCGATGTCGCACTGTCCGACGGCTTGTCGCTGCGGGCGGATTATCTCGTCGGGTGCGACGGAGGGCGCAGTCTGATCCGGAAAGCCGCCGGCATCGCGTTCCCCGGGTGGGACCCGACAATCAGCCACCTGATCGCCGAGGTCGAGATGGCCGAGGAGCCGGCATGGGGCTTACGCCGCGACGCCCTCGGTATCCATTCCTTGAGCAGGTTGGAGGATGGGGGCGGTGCGGGTCCTCGTGACCGAGCAGCACCTCGGCCGGACCGGCGAACCGACCCTGGGCGATCTCAGCGAGGCGCTCGTCGCCGTCTACGGGACCGATTTCGGGATCCACAGTCCCACTTGATCTCCCGATTTACCGATATGGCTCGGCAGGCAGCGTCCTACCGCAAGGGACGGGTGCTGCTGGCGGGCGACACCGCACATGTGCATTACCCGACGGGCGGACAGGGCCTCAACATCGGGGTGCAGGATGCGGTGAATCTGGGGTGGAAGCTGGCCCAGGTCGTCAAGAAGACGTCGCCAGAAAGCCTCCTCGATACGTACCATACCGAGCGGCACCCGGTCGCTGCCCGCGTGTTGCGCGACACAATGGCGCAAGTCGCGCTGCTCCGCCCGGATGACCGCACCAACGCCTTGCGCGATATCACGTCCGAGCTCCTCAGGATGGACGAGCCGCGCAAGCGGCTCGCCGCGATGATGTCTGGGCTGGACATTCGTTACGACCTCGGCGAGGACACCCGCTGCTCGGGCGCCGCATGCCCGATCTCGACCTGGCCACCGCCAGCGGCCCGCTGCGGGTCTTCGCCCTGCTGCACGCTGCCCGGCCGGTGCTCCTCAACTTCGGCGAGCCCGGCGGCTTCGCCATCGCGCCTTGGGCGGATCGCGTTCAGTCGATCGACGCCCAATACGATGGTCCGTGGGAGCTGCCGGCGCTCGGGACGGTCCCTGCTCCCACCGTGGTGGTGCTTCGGCCCGACGGCTACGTGGCCTGGGTGGGCGACCGCACCCAGCCGGGGCTCGCCGACGCGCTCACCGCCTGGTTCGGACCGCCTACCGCGGCGTAGCGCGACAGGGCACGCGCGGCTGATGAACTTCTGCCTCCCGGCGAGGGTGGGGGTAGCCGGGTCGAGGAGGCTCCGCACGCGGCGCCCGCAGGGATACGGGAGGATGCCTTGACGCGCGCGAGGGGCGAGACCCCTGCTTTTATCACTTGCCTTTGCTGTCGGGCGAGTGAGAGTCGATAGACGGAAGGGCAGCACCGCGGGCGAAAGCCGCTAGAACTTTATGTCCCCACTCGCCGTCCTCAGTGGTGACCGTCTGATAGACGCGACTGTCGATTACGAGGGCTGCCTTCGGGCGACCCTTGTTTTTCACTTGCTTATGAAGCCAGCTCGGCGATCTTCGAGGCAGACGCAGGGAGGCGGTGACACTTCGCTGAGAGCCTGTGGCACAGCCTCTTCGCGGCGTTGGCGCCGCTGGCGGGCGCGGGAGCTGCTGCGGGCGCAGCCGCGGTCGCGGCAGGCCTGAGGCCGCTCCTCGCGGACCCGCAGGCGCTGGTCGCGGTGCGGCCAGGGCAGGATTCGCTCGACCACCCTGCGGTGGCGGCGGGTGCGGCGGCAGGAGGGGCGCGATGGAGGACCAGCGCTCGTCGCTGACCAGTTCCTGCACGCTCATACCCTGGGGCCGCGGCACGGGCGATACCGCGGCTGTGCAACAGGCTCTCACGCGAGGGAGCCTGTCGGACGCGACCCGTCGCCGCGTTCACTTCCCGGCGGTCTCCGCGTCGGCGGTTGCGTCGGAGTGGCCGCTGACCAGCACCTGGCGGATCAGCTCGGCGCGCCGCTGCATCTCGCGCGTCCGCTCGTCGAAGCACGCCGCCACGCGGTCGTGCCGGCGCCCGCGGGCCTCCTGGGCCAGGCGCGCGGCCATCAGCGCGCTCTCCTCCAGCGTGTTGACCGCCGTCCACAGCGCCTCCTCCAGCGCCTCCGACTGCTCGGCCAGCATGCTCTCGGCGCTGAAGGCGTGGCCGACGCGGCAGCGGAAGCGGAGGAGGCCGTTGTCGTGGGCCTCCCAGAGGGGGCCGCGGCACTCCGGGCAGGTCAGCGCCGAGAGTTCGCCGGGCGGCGGCGTGGCCGCCATCGTGGCCGGGTTCTGCTCCGCCATGCGCACTTCGATCTCCAGATCCTTCGGCACCGGATGTGCTCCTTCCTCGCCCGCCGGCTCGCGGGCGATCGCCGCCAGAGTCGGGGCGATGCGCGCCAGCGGCAGGCAGTGGTCGACCGCCGCGAACTGCAACGCGCTGGCGGGCATGCTCGGGAAGAGCGCCTCCTCCGGGTCCTGCACGATCGCCACCCCGCCGCGCCGCTTGATCGCCTGCAGGCCGGCGGTGCCGTCGTCGAGCGCGCCGCTGAGGACGACGCCGACGGCGCGCGGGCCGTAGGTGACCGCCGCCGAGCGGAAGAGCGGATCGACGGCCGGCCGGTGCCGATTTTCCCGCGGGCCGCGCACCACGCGGATCGCCCCGCGCCGGACCAGCAGGTGGAAATCGGGCGGCGCGACGTAGATCCGCCCCGGCACGATCGGCTCGCCGTCGGTCGGGTGGGCGGCCGGCAGCGGGCCGACGCGGCCCAGGATGCGCGGCAGGAAGCTCGTCGCGTCGGGCGGCAGGTGGAGGACGACGAAGACCGCCGCCGGCAGATCGGGCGGCAGATCGCGCACGAGGGTCGTCAGCGCCTCCACGCCGCCCGCCGAGGCGCCGATTGCGATGATGTCGTGACCGGGGCCGGTCATGGCTCCTCCGCGCGAACGCGGGGCCGGCGGCCTCGCGAGACAACAGGCAGCAGTGCCGGGGTGATGCACGCCGCGTACCACCGCTGCGGCCGGCGGGGAGGGCGGCCGGCGAACGCCCTCAACGAACCTCGCTCCCCGGCGCCGGACCGCTCGCCCCACCACGGCGGGACCGAGCCGACCCATCGGGGCAAGACCAGGGCGAATTACCCGTGTGGTAGGGGCGGGTTTCAAACCCGCCCGGTTGCCGGACCTCCACCTGCGGGGCCAGACGACCGGGCGGGTTTGAAACCCGCCCCTACCCACACCCATCCCGAACCGATGAGCCGATTCGCGGGTCGCAGGTTGGGGGCGTCCTCACCCTGTCCGTCGGAACAACATTTGCAAAGATAATACCCCATGCCAGCGTTGTGCGCCGGGGTCGCCGTGGCGTACAATAAGGGCCGATCCTGGGGATCGGCAGCGGGATTGTCGGCGCGGCGGTGCGCGTGCGCCGGCTGTCCGCGGTCTTGCCGGGGAGGCGGCGTGGCGGATGGGAAGTCGTTTTCGCATCTAGTGGTGATCGGCTCCTCGGCCGGCGGGATCGACGCGCTCTCGACGCTCGTCGCCACCCTGCCGGCCGATTTCCCCGCCCCGCTGGTGCTCGCCCAGCACCTCGACCCGACGCGGCCCAGCCACCTGGCGGAGATCCTGGCCCGGCGCAGCACCCTGCCGGTGCGCACCGTCGTCGACCCCGAGCCGCTGGAGGCGGGCGTCGTCTTCGTCGTGCCGTCCAACCACTACGTCTCGATCGACGACCACATGATCGAGCTGCAGGTGGAGGGGGCCGGGCGCCCCAAGCCGTCGATCGACCGGCTGCTCGGCACCGCCGCGGAGGGGTACGGCGAGCGGCTGATCGCCGTCATCCTGACCGGCATGGGCTCGGACGGCGCCGCGGGCGCGCGCGCGGTCAACCAGGCGGGCGGCACGGTGATCATCCAGAACCCCGCGACCGCCTCCTTCCCGGCGATGCCGCAGTCGCTGGCCCCCACCACCGTGGACATCGTCGCCGATCTGGAGCGGATCGGCCCGATCCTGCACGATCTCGTGCGCGGCGGCCTCGCGAACGGCGGCGACGCGCCGGCGCGCGAGGACGAGGAGCGGGAACTCGGGGACTTCCTGGCGCAACTCCGCGAGCGCAACGGCGTCGATTTCTCCTCGTACAAGGAACCGACGATCCGCCGCCGGCTCCAGCGCCGGATCGTCGCGGTCGGCGCGCAGGATCTGCGGGGCTATCGCGCCTACCTCGACGCCCACCCCGAGGAGTACCAGCAGCTGATCGCCTCCTTCCTGATCAAGGTGACGGCGTTCTTCCGCGACCCCGAACTCTTCGCCTACCTGCGGGAGACGATCCTGCCCGACCTGATCGCCCAGGCCGACCGGCGGGGGCCGAGCTGCGCCTCTGGTCGGCCGGCTGCGCGACCGGCGAGGAGGCCTACTCGCTGGCGATCCTGGTCAGCGAGATCCTGGGCCGACGGCTGCCGGAGTACACCGTGCGGATCTTCGCCACCGACCTCGACGAGGAGGCGATCGCCTTCGCCCGCCGCGGCGTCTACGCCGCCCCGGCCCTGGACGGGCTGCCCGAGGACCTGGTCGCCCGCTATTTCACCGCGCACGACGGCGAGTACGAGGTGCGCAAGGCGGTGCGCGCCCTGGTCGTCTTCGGCCAGCACGACCTCGGCCAGCGCGCCCCCTTCCCGCGAATCGACCTGGTGCTCTGCCGCAACGTGCTGATCTACTTCACGCAGGCGTTGCAGCGGCGCACCCTCCAGATCTTCGCCTACTCACTGCGGGACGGCGGCTACCTGGCGCTGGGCAAGGCCGAGTCGCCCGGCCAGGTGGCGGAGTTGTTCGCGCCGGCCCACCCCCAGCACACGGTCTACCGCCGCCACGGCGAGCGCATCCTGATGCCGCTGGCGCGCGGCCCCGCGCTGGCGCCGCTGTCGCCCAGTCGCCCCCCGACGCGCGCGCGCCCTGGCCGCGCTGGCGCCGCCGCCCGTGGAGCGGCCGGGCCGGCGGCTGCCGACGCTGGCGGAGAGCTTCCTGCTGCGCCTGCCGGTGGGGGCGATCGTCGTCAACCGGCGCTACGACATCCAGGCGATCAACAGCGCCGCCCGCCGCTTCCTGGCGATCCACACCCCGGCGATCGGCGAGGACCTGATCCACATCGCCCAGGGCGTGCCGGCCCGCGAGTTGCGCGACGCGATCGAGGCGACCTTCCGCACCGGCGCCTCCGCCGGCCTCGACGAACTCGGCGTGGAGGATGTCGCGACCGGCGAGCGGCGCTTCCTCCAGATCATCTGCCAGCCGCAGCAGGGCGACGGGTCGCGCGAGCCGGTCGAGGCGGTGCTGATCATCGTCAGCGACATCACCCCGGCCGTGCGGGGGCGGCAGGCGCTGGAGGGGCAACTGGCGGCCGGGCGGGAGGAGGCCGCCCGCCGCGAGGCGCGGCTCGGGCGGCTGGCGCTGGTCAACGATCAGCTGCTGGCCGCCAACCAGGAGCTGACCGCCACCAATGAGGAGTTGCGCGCCGCCACCGAGGAGTTCCTCCTCAGCACCGAGGAGGCGCAGGCGGCGGCCGAGGAGGTCGAGACCCTCAACGAGGAGATGCAGGCGACCAACGAGGAGTTGGAGACGCTCAACGAGGAGCTGCAGGCGACCGTCGAGGAGCTGAACACGACCAACGACGATCTCCAGGCCCGCAGCCTGGAGCTGCAGGAGCTGGCGCGCGCGGCCGAGGAGGAGCGGGCGCGGCTGGAGGCGGTCCTTGCCGGGATGAGCGACGCGGTCCTGGTGCTCGACCGGGACGGCCGCCCGGTCCTGACCAACGACGCCTACCGGCGCCTCTTCGGCGATCCGGCCGAGGCGTGGGTCGCCCGCGACGGGGCGGGGCAACCACTGCCGCCCGAGGCGTCCCCACGGGGGCGGGCGGCGCGGGGCGAGTCGTTCGAGATGGAGTTCACCCTGGAGGAGCCCGCCGGCGCGCGCCGCTGGTTCGAGGCGAGCGGGCGGCCGATCCGGGGGGCCGAGGGGCGCCAGCGCCGCGGCGTGCTGGTGCTGCGCGACGTGACCGCGCGCCGCCAGGCGGAGGAGGAGCTGCGCGAGCGGGAAACGCGCCTGCGCATCCTGTTCGAGCAGATCCCGGCGATCCTCTGGACGATCGACCCGGCGTTGCGCTTCACCGCCAGCGTCGGGTCCGGCCTGGCATCGTTGGCGCTGGCGCCGAACCAGATCGTCGGCCAGACCCTGGCCGAGTACCTGGGCGCCGACGCGACGGACCCGATCGACGCGCACCGCCGCGCGCTGGCAGGCGAGTCGGTCAGCTACGAGTCGGAGGTGCGGGGGCGGCTCTTCCGGGCCTACGTCGAGCCGCTGCGCGACGCCGCGGATCGGATCATCGGCGCGATCGGCGTGGCGCACGACGTGACCGACCGCAGCCTGCGCCGGTTGCAGGAGGAGTTCATCGCCAACGTCTCGCACGACCTGCGGACGCCGCTGACGGCGGTGCGCGCCGGCCTCGGCCTGCTGGCGGCGAGCGCCGGCGACCGGCTGGGGGCGGCCGAGCAGGGCCTGCTGCAGAACGCCCGGCGCAACACCGAGCGCCTGGGGCGCCTGATCGACGACCTGGTCACCTTCAACCAGCTCCGCGCGGGCGCGCTCGATCTCGAGCACGAGCCGCTCGATCTGCGGGTCGTCGTCACCGACGCCGCCGCCGCCATCCACCCGCTGACCGAGGAGAAGGGGCAGACGATCGAGGCCGATCTGCCCGACCCGCTCCCGATCGACGGCGACCGCCGGCGGCTGGAGCAGGTCCTGGTGAACCTGCTGGACAACGCCAGCCGCTACTCGCCGCGCGGCGCGCGGATCGCGATCGCCGGGCGCGCGGACGCCGGCGAGATCTTGCTGGACGTGCGGGACACCGGGCCGGGCATCGCGGAGGGGGACCTGGAGCGCGTCTTCACGCGCGGCATCACCGGCCAGGGCGGGTCGGGGTTGGGGCTGACGATCGCGCGGTGGCTCGTCGAGCTGCACGGCGGGCGGATCTGGGTCGAGAGCGATCCTGGTGCGGGCGCGACCCTCCGCATCGCCCTGCCGCGCGGGGAGGAGGCGTCCGGCGCAGCGGGCGCGGCCGAGGGAGGGGGAGCATGACGTTCCGGCTGCTGATCGCCGAGGACGCGCGCGACGTGGCGGAGGTGGTCGCCTTCGGGGCGCGGCTGCACTGGCCCGACTGCGCGGTGACGATCGCGCCGAACGGGCGCGAGGCGCTGCGGCGGTTCGTGGAGGAGCGCCCCGACCTGGTGATCCTCGATGTGGCGATGCCGCCCCCGGACGGCCTGGAGGTCTGCCGGCGCATCCGCCAGTCCTCGCAGGTGCCGATCCTGATGCTGACCGCGCGCGACAGCACGCTCGACAAGGTGCGCGCGCTCGACCTCGGCGCGGACGACTACCTGACCAAGCCCTTCGACCACCTCGAACTCCTCGCCCGCCTGCGGGCGCTGGTGCGGCGGGCGGGAGCGGACAGCGCGGGGGCCGGCCCCGATTTCGCGGCGGGCGAGCTGACGATCGACTTCGACACGCACGAGGTCTGTCTGCGGGGGGAGGTCGTGCCGCTGACCTCGACCGAGTACCGGCTGCTGGAGGAGCTGGCGCGCCACGCCGGCACGGTGCTGCCCCACCGCTTCTTGCTGGAGCGGGTCTGGGGGCCGGAATACGCCAACGACACGCATTATGTCAAAGGCTTCATCCGCCGACTGCGCCACAAGCTCGGCGACGACCCCGCGCGCCCCAACTACATCCAGACGGCTTGGGGCATCGGCTACCGCTTCGTCCCGCCGGCGGATCAGACCCCCACCCCCACGCCGCCCCCCGGCGCGGCGGCAAGCGGGACCGGGGCGTAGCTGAAAGGGTGGGGGTCAAACCCGCCCCTGCCGCCCGCCGGCGCGTTCCCGGATATACAGCGGTGGAGACGCATCTGTCCGTCGGTTTGTAGGGGCAGACCTGGGTGTCTGCCCGCGGCCCCGCAGGGCCGCCCGTGGCGCCCTGCCGAGGGCGTCGGTGGAAGGCCACGCGGGCAGACACCCAGGTCTGCCCCTACGACCCTCGAACGGGTGGCTGATTCCGCGCCAGGGGTGGCGTCGCCACGGCACGATGTCGCACTGCCAGCTCCCCCCACGTCACCCCCGCGCGCAGGCACAATTCTTCACCGGCGTTTACCAGGACGTTCACAACTTTCCGCTAAACTGCATGGGTCAGGGGTTTGGCGTGGTGTGCCTACTGCTCGGGCGCAAGCGGGTGTCCCGCGAGAGGGAGTCGCGGGCCGCGCGGGAGCCCCCCCGACAGTCGCCAATTCTCCGCCAGCCCCGAATCGTGTTGTTCGCGGGAGGACTGCCCCCCGATGCGTGCGTCCCTCGCCCGGATGATCGATGGAATGACGGGAGGAATGAACCGCTACTCGATCCACTACCGCTCCGCGGATAGCCACCAGCAGACCGGCCTGCTCATCACCGACGAGCGGGGCACGGCCTATCTCTTCTGTAGCGGGCGGTTGCAGGCCTACTGCACCCACCCCGACGCGCTGACGCGGCTGCTCCGGGCGCTGCAACGGCGCGCCCCCTGGACCGCGGTGCCGGCGACACCAACGCATACTCTGGAGGAGTTGCGCCGCTTTGCCGAGGCCTAAGCGCGTCCTGTGTCGCATCATGGCATGGAACTTGCATCTATATCGATCCTTGTAAAGCACTTGTCGTTTTTTTCAACAGTTGATTCGGGTGCCTCCCGGGTTCGGAGGAAGGACAATCACGGCGATCGGCCGGCGCGGCGATGAGGCGCGGCGTCGGCGGATCGGAAGGGTGCGGCGCCGCTGCCGTCCGGCAGCGGGCGCCTGATACGTTGTGCCGCGCACGGCGGCACGGGCGCGAGCAGGAGAGGGGAACGACGATGGGTGACGCACGGATCGTGATCCTGGGCGCGGGGCCGACGGGGCTCGGCGCGGCCTACCGGCTGCAAGAACTGGGCTATCGCGACTGGGACATCTACGAGGCGGACGACCACGTCGGCGGGCTGGCCTCGAGCTACGTGGACGATGCTGGCTTCACCTGGGACCTCGGCGGCCATGTGATGTTCTCGCACTACGAGTACTTCGACCGCCTGGTCGACAAGCTGCTCGGCGAGGACCACTCGGTCAAGATGCGCGAGGCCTGGGTCTGGATGTGCGACCGCTACCTGCCCTATCCCTTCCAGAACAACATCCGCTACCTCCCCAAGGAGGCGGTCTGGGAGTGCGTACAGGGGCTGCTGGAGATCCAGGACCAGTCGCAGTTCGCCCCGCCCGCGAACTTCCACGAGCTCAACCTCCAGAAGATGGGCAAGGGCATCGTCAAGTACTTCATGGAGCCCTACAACTTCAAGGTCTGGGCGCATCACCCCACGCTGATGAACACCCGCTGGATCGGCGAGCGCGTCAGCATGGTCGATCTGGAGAAGGTCCTCCGCAACGTGATCCTGGAGGAGGACAACAAGAGCTGGGGGCCGAACAACACCTTCAAGTTCCCGCTGCGCGGCGGGACGGGCGGACTCTACACCCCGTTCGTGCCCTACATCAAGGACCACCTCCACCTCAGCACGCGGGCCGAGCGGATCGACACGGCGCGCAAGCGCGTCACCTTCGCGGACGGCACGACGACCGACTACGACATCCTGATCTCCACCATCGCACTCGACCGCGTGGTCGACATGATCCCCGGCGTCCCCGCCGAGGTGCATGGGGCGGCCAAGCGCCTCGACTACTCCGGCTCCTACTTCGTCGGCATCGGGGTCAAGGGGAGAATCCGAGCACCAAGTGCTGGATGTACTACCCGGAGGAGACCAGCCCCTTCTACCGGGTGACCTACCTCTCCAACTACTCCCCCTACATCGCGCCGCCGGGGCATTACTCGCTCCTCTCGGAGACCTCCTACTCGCCCCACAAGCACGAGGACCCGGCGACGATCGTCGCGCGCGTCGAGCAGGGGATGCGCAACACCGGGCTGCTCAAGGACGGCGACGACATCGCCTCGCGCTGGCTCTACCACATCGACCACTCCTACCCGGTGCCGACGCTGGTGCGCGACCCGGCGCTCCAGACGATCCAGCCCTGGCTGGCCGGCCAGGACATCGTCTCGCGCGGGCGCTTCGGGGCCTGGATGTACGAGATCGGCAACATGGACCACTCGGTGATGCAGGGGGTCGAGGCGGTCAACTGGCTCCTCGAAGGGGAGCCGGAGGTGACCTGGGCCGGCGCGCAGCCGCAGCCCCTGCCCGAGCCGGTGCGCCCGCTGGCCGCGCGGCGCGAGCGGGTGCTGGCGGTGGCCGGCGGCGCCAATGGCGCCGCGCGGGGCGACCTGACCGCGGCGGCGATCCGCGCGGACCTCGCCGCCACCAGCGGCCAGCCGTCCGCCGAGGAGGTCGAGACCGGCCTGGCGCACAACCTGGGCGCGGGCGCGGACAGGGCGCTCGTCGAGAGCGCGAACGACGACAAGGATAAGTAACCGATGGTTCACGACAGCCGCCCGCAGGACGGGCCGCGCGATCTCCTCTGCTTCTCGCACCTGCGCTGGGACTGGGTCTACCAGCGCCCGCAGCACCTGCTGAGCCGCCTGGCGCGCGACCACAACTGGCGCGTCTTCTTCGTCGAGGAGCCGGCCCCCCCGGCCGCGGACGCGACCGGGGCTGAGGCGGCGCCGCACTGGTCCTACTCGCTCGCCGCGCCGCACGTCGTCCGCTGCGTGCCGCACTTCGCGGCGGACTGGCCCTTCTTCCTGAGCGAGGCGGGGTCGGACACGCGGACGATGCGCCGGCTGCTGGCCGAGCTGCTCCAGGCGTGGGAGCTGACCGATCCGGTCGCCTGGCTCTACACGCCGCTCGCGGTCCCGCTGCTCGACCTGGTCCCGGCCCGCGCGACCGTCTACGACTGCATGGACGAACTGGCCCTCTTCAAGGACGCACCCGCCGCGCTGCGCGGGCGCGAGGCGGAGCTGCTGCGGCGGGCCGATGTCGTCTTCACCGGCGGGCGCAGCATGTACGAGGCGCGGCGCGGGCGTCACCCGAACCTGCACCTCTTCCCCTCCAGCGTCGACGCCGCCCACTTCGGCGGGGCGCGAGACGCGGCCCTGCCGGTCCCCGCCGACGCGCGGCCCGGCACGCCGACCCTCGGCTTCTACGGGGTCCTCGACGAGCGCCTCGATCGCGAGCTGATCGACGCGGTCGCGGCGCTCCGCCCGGACTGGCGGATCGTGCTGGTCGGGCCGGTGGCGAAGATCGACCCGCGCAGCCTGCCGCGGCGCCCGAACATCAGCTATCCCGGCGGGCGCCCCTACGAGGCGCTGCCGGGCTACCTCAAGGGCTGGGACGTCTGCCTGATGCCCTTCGCCATGAACGACGCGACGCGCTTCATCAGCCCGACCAAGACGCTGGAGTACCTGGCGGCGGGCAAGCCGATCGTCTCGACGCCGATCCCCGACGTGGTCAGCGACTACCGCGGCCTGGTCCGCTTCGCCGGCGAGCCGGCGGAGTTCGTCGCCCAGGTCGAGGCGGACCTCGGCGAGACCCCGGCCGAGGCGGATCGCCGCCAGGCGCTCGGCCAGGCGGTCCTGGAGCGGACCTCCTGGGACGCGACCGCAGCGCGGATGGACGCCCTGATCGACGAAGCCCTCGCCGCGCGCGACCGCGCGGCGGCCGGCGCCGCGGCCGTGACGCGCCGCGCGCCCGTCGCCATCCCGCAGCCCTCCGGCCAGGCGGCGGCGCAATAAGAAGTAGCGGGGGCGTGCCGCGGGGGGTGGCCGCCGACTGCAGTCGGCGCCCCCCCGCCACCTTCCCCCACCTCCCGCGCGACCACCGCTGTTTACGAACTACCCGCCAATTATTACCAGGACGTTGACTATTGGCCTCTAGACTAATCGCAGTGGTAAGACCGAGCGCCACCCACCGTCCGGAGCGGAACGGCGGACCGCTAGGGTGGTAGAGCATACAGTAAGGATGACCGATATGGACATGGTGGTGAAAACGCAGCCGATCGTCGCGCAGCGCGAGCGCGGCGACGACCAGGACCCGCGGGTGAACGTCCTCACCCCTTTCCTGCGCGGGGGCGATGCGCTGGCGATGAAGCGCGACTTCGACGAGGAATGGGCGGCGTACTTGGAAGTCCAGTGCGCGGAGCTGGTTGAGCGACCGGAACTGATCGGGCACTTGCGCGCGGCCTGCCAGGAGGCGTACTTCGCCGGCTATACCCTGAGCCGCTGGAGTTGATGCGCCGACGCGGGCGCCGGGATCGGCACGGCCTCCAGCAATGCCACCCACGGGACCAACGGCGATGACCGCGACCCGCACTTTGCACCATCACCGCGCCTGCCGACATCCGGCCGGGCCGCTCCAATGGGCGACACGATATGTCGCCACCTCCTTTCCCCTCCCTCCCTTATCCGAGGCCGACCGGCGCTCGCGCCGGTCGGCCTCCTCCTGTCGGCACGCCAGGGGCGGTCGCGGCGTCCACGGACACTTCGCGCACAATTGCGCCGGCTCTTTACCGGTACGTTCACCGCTCGCCATTAGACTGGCAAGGTGGAGGAAGAGACGGGTGGACAGGGCCGAATGGGGAAAGCAGGCATGACGCGGCTGGTGGACGCGATCCAGGAACTGGGCCTCCGCACGGAGACCAATCTCGGCGGCCGGTGGGCGAAGCTGCACGGCGAGCGGGCTTCGTTCTACGTCGCCGAAACGGCGTGGGGCGGCGGTTTCCTGACCTGGTGCGACGCGCCCTGCTCGCGGGTGGTCGAGTTCTACCCCGACCCGGTGCAGGCGATCCAATCCGGGCTGCGCCGCTCGGCGCAACCGGACGACGCACGGGCCGAACGGCGCCCGGCAGGATGACGGCGGCGGGGACGGCGAGGGAGCAGATGACCGACGCGGAGTACACGATTCGCTACCGTTGCGCCGGCGACCACGGCGCGGTTGTCCTGATCGTCGTCGATCGGCCCGGCACGGCCTACCTCTTCAGCAGCGGCCAGTTGCAATGGCGGGTGGAAGGGGCGGACGCTTGCGCGCGATTGGTGCGGCTGCTGGGGCGCAACTCGACCTGCCTGGCCGTGGCCGAGGACGGCCCGTACACGATCGAGGGTTTGCGTCAGGTGGTGGAGGAGTCCGTCGCGCCGTGCCCGGCGTGACGGCGGCGGGCGGACCTCTCCCCCGGCCCCTCTCCTGCGAGGGGAGGGGAGCAAGATCGGGGCAGGCCATCGGTGGTCGGCCATGGTAGGGCGGGGCCGGCGCCCCCCCGCCCCCGACCGCGCCGTCCCCTCCCGCCGGTCACGCCTCAGTAGGCCACCAGCACCGGCTCGTCGTGCTTCTCCCAGCCCATGACTTTGGTGTCGTGGAGCCAGAAGAGGGGGCCTTTGCCCTCCTGGCTCTCGTTGGCGTCGCGCTCCACCAGCGGGCGCACCTCGTCGATCAGCCGCCCGAGTTCCCCCTCCTCAAGCGGGCGATAGGCCGCGGCCTGGGCGACGATCTCATCGATCTCCTCCGGCGTCTTCAGCCCGATGATCGCCAGGGAGACCCCCGGCAGGCCGAGGGAGTAGCGCAGGGCCAGATCGCGGCTGGCGAACTCGCCGTGCCCCAGTACCTTCATCGCGATCACCCCGGCGTTGCGGGCGGCGGCGCGGGGCAGCAGGAAGGTCTCCGGGCTGGTCACCAGCCGGTCGGCCGCGCCGAGCGCCACCAGGACCGTATCGAACGGGTACTGGTCGAGCGCCTGCCCCAAGATCGCCGGGCGGGCGTGGCCGGTGATCCCGATGAAGCGCACCAGCCCCTCGTCGCGCGCCTGTTCGAGGGCGGCGACCGCGCCGTCCGGCGCGAGGGCCTGCTCCAGGTCGGCCCAGGCGTTCACCGCGTGGACCTGGATCAGATCGACGTGGTCGGTCTGGAGCTTGCTGAGGGACTCCTTCAATTCGTCCAGCACGCCGGCCTTGCTGCGCCGGTTGATCTTCGTCGCCAGGAAGACCTCGCCGCGCCGCGTCCGCATCACCTCGCCGACGTGCGGCTCGCTGCCGTAGTCGGGCGACGTGTCGAGGTAGGTGATCCCGCGGTCGATGGCGTGGTTCAGGCAGTGGACGGCGTGCTCGCGGGAGATGTCGGGCTTGCCGAGGGGCGCCGTCCCGTAGCCGACCAGCGGCACGGTCACGCCGGTTGCGCCGAGGGCGCGGACCGGACTGAGCATGGCGGACATCGCGCGACCTCCTCCTTGTGCGGCGACGGACTCTCCCGTCGCCCCTCACCGGACACCCCGATTGACGGCAACTGACATTCGCCCCTGTGCCGGATGGGCAGCGCCGCTCCCTGCCCTACAAGGCCGTGGGGAAGGTCTCCGGCGGCTCACCCACCTCCCAGCCGGCGGTGTACTCCAGCGGCTCGACCGCGCGCGTCTCGTCGAAGTGCAGGATCGCGTCGAACTGGTCGGGCAGCCGCGCGTGGAAGTAGTGGCTGTGGCGCTCCGTCTCCGGCCGGTAGACGACCCCGATCGCCCGCTCCAGCCGCGGCCGGCGTAGCGGGCCGACGATGTCGCCGTGCAGGGGCAGCAGGAAGCGTGGCAGCCCCGTCTCGTGGAAGAGGGCCTCGTAGCTCCCCGCCAGGGCCGGGCGGACGCGCTTCTTCTGCGGCGGCTCGTCCCAGTCGGAGGCGGCGGCGACGGTCCCGTGGTCGGTGCTGAAGCCGACGAGGACCGCCTCCCGGCCGTACCGTTCGCGCGCCAACTGGCCGAGGTTGAGCTCGCCCCCCTCGCCCATCTCGGTCGCGCGCGCGTCGCCGAGGTGTGAGTTGTGCGCCCAGACGACCGCCTTCGCGCGCCGCCCGCCGCGGTCGAGGTGGGCAAGCAGCGCGTCGAGCGTCTCGCCCATGTGCTGGTCGCGCAGGTTCCACGACGAGACCCGGCCGTGGAACATCGCCCGGTAGTAGCGCTCGGCGTTCAGGACCAGCCGCGCGTTCTGCTCGGCATGGAAGAACTCGTCCTCCGCGCGCTGGCCGTCGCGCCCGGCGTACTCGCCGGCGCGCCGCTGCAGCTCGACGAGCTGGGCGATCACCTCGTCCTCGCACGGCTCGGCGACGCCGAAGCTCGTGGCGTAGCCGTAGGCCTGGGTGTTCTCCTTGAAGTGCTCGAAGCAGCCGTAGCGGTCGCGCGCCCGCCGCGCCGCCTCCGGATCGACCCGTTCGAGATAGTCGAGGACCGCGCCGACCGAGCCGTAGAGGCTGTAGAGGTCGAGACCGTAGAAGCCGGCGCGCGGCTGGTCCACGGGCAGCGCGGCGTTGCGGTCGCGCAGCCAGGTGACGAAGTCGACTACGTCGGCGTTGCGCCACATCCAGGTCGGGAAGCGCCGGAAGCCGCCGAGCGCCTCGTCCGCCGAGGCGTCGTCGCCGGCGCCGCGCACCCAGCGGTTGACGCGGTAGGCGTCGGGCCAGTCGGCCTCGACCGCGACGGCGGTGAAGTCGCGCTCCTCGATCAGCCGGCGGGTGATCGCCGCGCGCTCGCGGTAGAACTCGTGCGTGCCGTGCGTCGCCTCGCCGAGGAGCACGACGCGGGCATCGCCGATCAGTTCCAGCAGGGGATCGTAATCGGTGCTCGCGCCGGTGAGCGGGCGCGCCGCCTCGCGCACCGCGTCGGTCAGTTCGGCCTGCCTCAGCGCCATGATCCCATCCTTCAACCACCCCGCCCACCGCCGGGCACGCGGGGCCGGGCGTCAGTCGATCGGGAAGTTGCCGAACATCAGCACCTTGCGGCCCAGGTCGAACGTGGCGTTGTCGCTGCGCCGCAGGAGTTCGAGCAGGACATCGACATCGTCCGCGGTCGGGCGGAGGATATACTCGTCGGCGCCGTGGTCGAGGATCAGCTGGATCGTGAAGGCGCCGGGGGCGCCGCGCTCCTGCTCGGTCCACGACGTCTGGACGTGCGTGACCTGCCGGACCTGGATCTGCTGCTCGGTGCGCTCCTCCATCGGTCGGTACCTCCATCTCGTCTATCGCGCCAGGCACCATCGCCGGCGCCGCCGCTGTCCGCGCCGCCTCTTGGTCTGCGCCTCTGCCGCAAGTTCCGGGCCATACTGTCGCCATTCCGGACAATCGTCGCCGGCGCCCCTGCGGCGCGCGGCATTCCGGCGACGGCAGGCCAACCGCCGGCTACCCTCTTCCTTTTTCCACGTACGTACTATATACTCTTGGCGGAACAGATGTTCTAATAATTCGAAGGGCCGTTCGGTGCAGGGAGGGGTGGGGGAAATGCGCGAGCGCGTAACCGACGGGCGGCAGCCGTGGCCGTCGCCGCTGCCGCTGATCGCGGTGGCGCTGCTCCTCGCCAGCGTGGCGGTCGGGGTGCGGGCGCTGGCCGGGCGGGGGGACGACGACGGCTTCCGGCTGGCGCCCGGCCAGTCGACGAGCGGCGCGGCGTCGGGGGTGCGGGCGACACCGGCCGCGGCGGCGCCGCCGGTGGCGGCCACGCCGACGCTGCCGGCGGGGCCGGTCGGGGGCCGGGTGGGCTTGCAGATCGGCCACTGGCGGGCCGAGGAGCTGCCGGAGGAACTGGCGGCGCTGCGGAACCAACCGGGCGGCAGCGCCGGCGGCTACCGGGAGGTGGACATCAACCGCGAAGTCGCCCGGCAGGTGGAGGCCCTGCTGAGCGCGCGCGGCGTCACCGTCGACATCCTCCCCGCCACGGTCCCGGTCGCCTACCAGGCCGATGCCTTCGTCGCGATCCACTGCGACGCCAACAACAACTCCGGAATGAACGGCTTCAAGCTGGCCCGCTTCCACAGCAGCGTGATCGCGTCGCGCGACGACGCGCTGCTGGGGGCGATCGAACAACGCTACGGGGCGGCGACCGGCCAGCCCCTCGACCCCCATCTGACCAACGCGATGACCGGCTACTACGCCTTCAACGGCCAGGCGTACCGGCACGCGATCGTCCCGACCACGCCGGCGGTGATCGTCGAACTCGGCTTCCTGACCAACCCGCGGGACCGGGCGCTGCTGGTGGGCCAGACGTCCACCGTCGCCCATGGCCTGGCCGACGGCATCCTGCGGTTCCTGCTCGGC
>JAUJMV010000014.1:75486-112269 GCA_030446685.1 Thermomicrobiales bacterium
CTGCTCCTTGAACGGCCCGAACGCCCGCTTGCGGGTGGTGTAATAGAACTGAGCGTCGGTCATGCTCGGCTTGCGCTCGTCGGCGTGGTTGTCGTCGAGGTATTCGTAGATCTCCGCCTTGAGCTCCTCCGGCAGGTGGTCGAAGATGATGTTCTGGAAGGCGGTCGCCAGGTGGACCTCGACCGCGCCGCGCGCGGCGAACTGATCGAACGCCTCCTCCGGCAGGGTCGAGGCGCCGTGCTGGACGGCGCCGCCCATCCCGTACTCGCGCCGCGCGACCTCCGAGAGCCGGCCGAGCGCCTCCAGGTTGAGGTTGACCTCGGCGATCGAGCCGTCCGGCAGGACCACACCGCCGTGGCTGGTCCCGGTCTGCACGCTGATCTTGCTGATCCCCGGCAGGTCCGTCCCCAGCCCGCGCAACGCCGGCAGGAAGCCGGACATGAACGCTTCCAGATCCTCCGGCGTGCTGTCCTGGCTGCCAACCTCGCCGATCTCGCCGCCGACCGAGACGGTGACCCCGGCCGGCTCGCGCTCGCGGATGTGGGCGGTCATCTCGGCGGTGTGGCGGTAGTTCAACTCCTGCCGCTCCGCTTCGGTCGGCCGGTCGAGGTCGACCAGGGTGGAGGCGTCGATGTCGATGTTGTAGAAGCCGGCGGCGAGCGAGTCATCGATCAGCCGGCGCAGGCCCTGCAGCTCCGCCTCCGGGTCCTGCTTGTACTTCTTGGCGTTGATCTGCTGGTGGTCGCCCTGGATGAAGACCGGGCCGCGGTAGCCCTCGCGCAGCGCGGCGGCGATCATCACCGCGGCGAACTCCTCGGGCTGCTGGTCGGTGTAGCCCATCTCCGAGCGGGCGATCTCGAAGATGAAGTGCTTGGTGTCGCGGCCGATCGCGGTGCGGACGATCGTCCGCGCCACGTCGTAGGCCATGCCGCGCACGTTGATCGCCGGCGTGGTGGCGTGGTCGTACTCGTAGCGCCCGGCCGCCATGTAGAGGTCGTGGATCGAGGCCGGGTAGACGCCGACCGCCTGGGCCGTGGACCAGATCAGCCAGCGCGCCGCCTCCTTCACCTGGGCCGCGCCGAAGACCGCGCTGTAGGCCAGCAGATCGAGCGCCTCGCCCTGGAGCGCCGCCTCGTCCCGCACCTCGACCGTGTCGCCGCGCAGGGTGATGACCCCGTCGAGCGTCCGCAGGAGTTTCCTGACACTGATACTTGCTTTCGGCATCTCGCCCTCCCTGCTCCTCGGTCCACCGTCCGTGCCGCGCGCCGTCCCGCCCGCCCCCCGCCGACCACGGCGCCCACCACGATTATACCCCGATTGTGCGGTGGTCGGGGGCGGACCTCTCCCCCGGCCCCTCCCCTACGAGGGGAGGGGGGCAAGCCGTGCCTTGCCACGGGTGTTCGGCCGGATGCGGGTAGCGCGCCCCCCAAGGTTGGGGGGCCAGGGGGCGGTCTCAGCGCGGGCGGGCGCCGACGCGGTAGACGGCGCTGGCGGCGAGGTCGGTCAGGTAGACCTCGCCGTCCGCGTCCTCGCCGAAGGAGCTGATCCGCGCGTCGAGCCGCAGCATCTCGGTCGTCACCCAGCGGCCGCCCGCGTCGCGCGCGGTCGTCCAGATGCGGCCGGTGCAGTAGTCGGCGAAAAGGTAGGCCCCCTGGAGGAGCGGGGAGCGCGCCCCGCGATAGACGTAGCCGCCGGTGATCGAGCAGCCGGAGTCGTGGGTGTACTCGGCGACCGGCGTTACCAGGCCGGCGCGGTCGCAGGCGCCGCCGCGACAATTGGCGCCCTCCAGGATCGGCCAGCCGTAGTTCCGGCCGCCGGGGCTGCCCGCGGGCTCGAAGTGGACCCACTCGTAGCGGTTCTGCCCGACATCGCCGATGTAGAGGTCGCCGGTGGCGCGGTCGAAGGAGAAGCGCCAGGGGTTGCGGAGGCCGTAGGCCCAGACCTCGGGGCGGGCGCCGGGCTGGCCGACGAAGGGGTTGCCCGGCGGGATGGCGTAGGGGTCGCCCCGGTCGACGTCGATCCGCAGGATCTTGCCGAGGACCGTGCCCCAGTCCTGGGCGTTGCGGTACAGATCGTTGGAGCCGCCGCCGTCACCGAGGCCGAGGTAGAGGAAGCCGTCCGGGCCGAAGGCGAGCATCCCGCCGTTGTGGTTGCTGGCCGGCTGGTCCTGCTCCAGCAGCCGCCGCTCGCTGCCGGGGTCGCCCCGCCCGTCGGCGCCCCTGCTGAAGCGCGCGATGACCGTGTCGCCCGCCCCGTCGGTGTAGTTGACGTAGAAGTAGCCGTTCTCGCGGAAACGCGGGTGGAAGGCCAGGCCGAGCAGCCCCTGCTCGCTACCGCTGGAACGGACGCGCCCGGTGATGTCGAGGAAGGGCTGGCCGTCGAAGGTTCGGATCGTGCCGCCCTTCTCGACCACGTAGAGCCGCCCGCTGCCGTCGCCCGCGTGCGCGACGAAGAGGGGCTGCCGGAAGCCCTCCGCCACCCGCTCGACCTCCAGCGCCACCCGCCCCGCGTCGAAGGACGCGGGCGGGGGCGCGTCACGGCCAGCGTTGCCCCGGCCGCTGGGGTCGGCGCTGGCGCGGTCGCCGTGACGGTCGCGGTCGCCACGGCCGTTGCGGTCGCGCCGGGGGCGCTGGCACTGGCGGCGAGGGTCGCGGTCGGCGCCGCTGGCGTGGAAGCGGCAGTCGGATCGGGCGTGCCGACCGGCGCCTGGTCGTCACCCTGCCCGCCGCACCCGGTAAGGATCGTCAGCAGGAGCACGACGGCTAGCCACGGCGATCGCGCGGACCGCGCGCGGGAGGGGGAGCGTCGGTTCATCATGCGGGTCAAGTCCTTTGTCGTGCCGCCGGGTCAGGCCACGGTGCAGACCTGCTGCCGTAATAACATCCGACCGGCGCGGTTTGTTTCAGGTCGCCCCGTCCACCCCTCCACGGCCGCGGGGCTGAACGGGGATCGACCAGTGGCATCGCCATCTCGCGGGCCGCCGACTGAAGTCGGCGCTGGGGGCTCGCTCCGCTCGCCACGAAGTCCGCCGCCGGGGACTGGATCTTCCCGGAGGATATGCAGAACCGAGAAGCTGCGCCGCTGTGGCGGCCCCAGTCCGGCTTGGCCGGACTTCGCGGCGAGCGCGGCGAGCCCCCAGCGCCGACTTCAGTCGGCGGCCACCTCCGATAGCGGCGCCCTTCGATCCCCACGCTCTAGGACGCCGAACGAATCCGCGAAGGTGCGAACGTACCACGAAATTGCCCCCACAACTATCTAGAACATTTGTTCGTAATGTGCTATAGTGGCGTCGGGCCGGCAGGGCCGGCGCCGAGACGGGAGCGCGATCGGACGATGGAGGGGGCGACGTGATGCGGGTACTGCGCCGGGGGCGGACAATCTTGTTCAGTGGCCTGCTGCTGATGGCGCTCGGGCTGCTGCCGGCGCGGCCGGCGGGCGCGGACACGGCGAGCGAACGCTGGTGCCCGCCGGAGACGGGGGTTTGCGCCGAGGGGGCGTTCTACGACTTCTGGCGCGCGAACGGCGGCCTGGAGATCCTCGGTTACCCGATCGACCAGCCGCGCCGCCGGCCGGATGGTCTGATCGTGCAGTACTACGAGCGGGCGATCATGGAGTGGCACCCGGAGAACGGCGCCGATTATCAGGTGCTGCTGACCCGCCTCGGCGCGGCGCTGGCCGACGGGAACCCGCACGGCGACCGGCCGCCGGTCCCCTGCGACGCGGACTGCGCGCTGCTCTCGCAGACCGGGCACACCGTGCGCGGCCCCTTCCTCGAGTACTGGACCCGCCACGGCGGGCTGCCGGTCTACGGCTTCCCGCTGACCGAGGAGTACCGGGAGCGCAACGCCGCCGACGGCCAGGCGTACACGGTGCAGTACTTCGAGCGCAATCGCTTCGAGCACCACCCGGAGCACGCCGGCACCCGCTACGAGGTGCTGCTGGGCCGGCTCGGGGCGGAGGCGCTGGCGGCGCGCGGCGACGAGGTCCACTCCTGGGCGGTGGTGCGGACGCCGGTCTACGCCACCGACCGCCGGGCGGCGATGGTCGCCACGGCGACGGTGCTAGTCGAGGGCGTGCCGGAGGCGCGCTACCTCACCGCCACCCTCGCCGGGGGGGGCGTTACCTGGCACTTCGACGGCGATCTGCCGGCGGACGTGCTCGGCGTCTACAGCTTCCGCGCCAACGCGATCCGCTACCACCCGATTCTGCTGGCGATGGATCCGCACGCCCTCGCCGCCGTCCTGGCGCACGAGGGGCAGCACGCCCACGACTTCCTCACCTACGGGCCGCCGCGGTCGCGCGGCGAGTGCCTCACGCTGGAGTATCGCGGCTTCCTGGCCGAGGCGGCGCTCTGGGAGTCGTGGTGGGGGCCGCGCGGCAAGCCCGACCCGGCCAACGACTTCGAGCGCGCGGAGAACGCGATCCTCGACGACATCCGCGAGAACGGCGGGCGCGAGACGCAGCGTTTCATCACCGCCGCCTACGCCGGGGCCTGCGGCACGCCCGACCCCGCCCAGATGGACGACGCCCCGGAGTGGCGCGGCATCCCCGCGACGACCGAGGGGCTGCCCGCGCACCTCACCAGGCTCTTCCCGGACGCCGGCGACCAACTCGCCCGGATCGCCGGCGAGCCGACCTTGGCGGCCGCCGCGACCGGCGGGGCGCCGGCGCCGGCCTGGCCGAAGCGCTAATGGGCCGGCGCGGGCCGGCGCCGTGGCCCCGCCGTGCTAGAATGGCGGGGCGCGGACGCGGGGTAGTGCCGCGCGGAAAGGCGGTGACAGCAGGTGCTGCCGGAGACATGGCGGATCGGGCTGGCGTCGCCGCGCCCCGCCGCGACGCGCGAGGACGGGCTCGCCACGGTGGGGCGCTTCCTGGCCGAGGCCGCGGCGCGGGGCGCGGCGATCGTCTGCTTCCCGGAGACCTTCTTGCCGGGCTATCGCGGCCCCGTCTTCCCGGCGCCGCCGCCGCCGCCCGACCAGGCCGCGCAGGAGCGCGCGCTGCGGGAGGTCTGCGCGCTGGCGCGCGAGCATCGGGTGGCGGCGATCGTGCCGATGGAGTGGGCGAGCCCCGCCGGGCTGCTCAACCTCGCCTTCGTCGTGGACGCGGACGGCGCGGTCCAGGGCTGCCAGACCAAGAACCAGATCGCCCCCGAGGAGGAGCCCCATTACGTCCCCGGCGACACGCGGCGCCTCTTCGCGGTCGGCGGCGTGCCGTTCGGCATCGCCATCTGCCACGAGGGGTGGCGCTACCCCGAGACGGTCCGCTGGGAGGCGCGGCGCGGCGCGCCCGTCGTCTTCCATCCCCACGTCACGGGGGGCGATGGGCGCGGGGTCGTGCCCCGCTTCTGGGGCGACCCGGACGCGCCCTATTACGAGAAGGCGATGATCGCGCGGGCGGCCGAGAACGTCATCTACTTCGCCAGCGCCAACTACGCCCTGCCGGACCAGGAGACGGCGACCAGCCTGATCGCGCCGGACGGGCGGTGCGTCGCGCACACGCCCTACGGCGAGGAGGCGCTGCTGGTCGCCGATCTCGACCTGGGGGCGGCGACGGGCTGGGGCGCCCGGCGCTACGCCCCGGAGCGCTACGGCGAGTGAGACCGGCCCCCGCGCGGCGACGCCCGAACCAGCCCGACCGGCGAGGCGACCGCGATCTGGACCTCCACGAATAATTCGGCCTGCCCGCGCCGCGGCGTGCATGGGGGCTGGTCGGATGACGTCCGACCAGCCCCCTACCTATGGCCCTCAGCGGTCCGGCGCTACATCCATCCCGCCACGCCGAGCAACTCGCGGGTCTCCTCGTCGGCGCCGTCGAGGAGCGCGGTCGTCAGGCCGTCCTCCGGGCGCTCGCCGTAGATCGACTGCTTCATCCAGGTCGGGCCGTACCCCAGCAGCAGCAGGCGCCGGACCGTGCCGTCGGGCCGGTTCGGCAGGGCGCGGTGCCAGAGAGCCCCGTGGCACATCACGCAGCTCCCGGCCGGGAGGCGCAGCAGGATCTGCCCCGGCAGATCGCCGTATTCCTCCGCGGGCAGGTCCTCGTCGGTGCGGCGGTGTGAGCCGGGCACCACGGCGAGGGGGCCGGTGGCGTCGGTCACGTCGTCCAGGTAGATCAGGCTGTCGATCGTCTGCGGCTGGCTGAAGAATGGCGGGAGCGGGTCCGGGATCAGCCGCTGGTGGAAGTGCCAGTGCGTCTCCTGGTTCGGCTGGTCCGGGTAGGTGATCCGCGCCGACAGCCCGCGCACCTGCACCTGGGGGCCGAGCTGCGCCCGCGCCACCGAGAGGAGCGGCTGGAACCTGAGCAGGTCCAGGAAGGCCGGGTGCTTGTCCATCAGGTGGCGCAGGAAGAGGCCGCCGAAGCGCCGCGAGGCGCTCAGGCCCTCGCCCCGGCCGGACTTGGCGCGCTCCGCCGCCGCCACCTCGTCGAGCGCGGCGCGCAGGCGGTCCAGTTGCTCACCCGCGAACAGCCGCTCGCGGACCAGGAAGCCATCCTCGGTGAACGCGCGCAACTCCTCCGGCGTCGCGGCCACCTCGACCCGCCGCAGCGGATCCTTGAGATCGTGGTTCAGGAGGCGATAGGTCAACGTGTGGTTTCCCGGCGTCTGCGTCTGCTGCGCGGACGTGGACATGGCTCCTCCCCCGTATTGTTGTCCGGCCTCGACTTCGACCGCCCCGACTACCGGCAACGGCCAGCCACCGTCCGGGCTGCGATCCAGGAAGCTAGGTGACCTCGACCGGCTCATAATGCAGCACCATCAACTGCTCCATTCGCAACGCCAGCATAGCATAGGTGCGCCCGTCGTCATCGCTGAACTCGACCTCGAAGACGTCGGGGGCGAGCACCTCGACGACGGTTCCCACCTGCCCGCGCGACAGGCCATGTTCCGGCAGATCCTCCGTCAGGGCGACGGCATCAAGGAGGCGTACCTTCGTCGCCATTCCACACCTACCAGGTAATATCCACCGGGCGCCCGCGCTTCGCGCTCTCGATCGCGCCGAAGACCATGGCGAGGCTCTTGATGTTGTCGGTGCAGACGGTCTCCGGGATCGTGCCCTCGCGCACGCAGCGCACGAACTCGCGGATCAGGCCGGCATGGGCGCCGATCTTGTCATCGTCGGCCGGGTCGTGCGGCGGCAGAGCGAGGTCGCGGTACTCCGAGCGGAAGCCGCCGGTCTTGACGACGGTCTGTGCGGCGAAGCCCTCGCCGCCGTCCCAGGTGGCACCGCCCTGCTGGCCGACGAAGCGCCAGTCGCTCTCCCAACTGGTGTTGACGCCCTCGGCGCACCAACTGCCGCGGTAGGTGTAGACGAGGCCGCCGGTCAGCTCGAAGATCGCCACCGCCGAGGCGTCGTGGTCGTACCAGGAGCCGGCGGGGTTCCACTCCTTGCAGTAGACCGCGACCGGGTCGGCCCCGGTCAGGAAGCGGGCGGTGTCGAAGGTGTGGATCGCCATGTCGAGGAGGAGCACATGCTCCATGCGGTCGCGGAAGCCGCCGAAGTGCGCGCCGAGGTAAAAGTCGCTGTTGACGGTGGTCAGCGGCCCGACCGCGCCGGAGGCGAGGAAGCGGCGCAGGCGGCGCACCTCGGCCTGGTAGCGGCGGTTCTGGATCACCGCGAAGATGCGGTCGGCCTCGGCCGCCGCCGCGACCAGCCGCCGGGCATTGTCCAGCGTGTCGGCCAGCGGCTTCTCGCCGAGCACATGGCAGCCGTGGCCGAGTGCCGTCAGCGTCACGTCGAGGTGCGCCTCCGGGACGGCGCAGTCGAAGACGACATCGGGCGCGACCCGCGCGAGGACCGCCCCCAGGTCCGTGCCGATCGCCGCGTCCCGTAGCCCGAACTCCTCGGCGCGCGTCCGCGCGGCCGGCTCATGCACATCCACCAGCCCGACCAGCTCCAGGTCCGGGATGGCGCGGGCCGCGGCCAGCCAGGCCCGGCTCATGTTCCCGCACCCGACCAGCACCGCGCGCAGTTTCTCAGCCATCGTCCCCCACCATCCCTTGCGCCACGCCCCGCGTCGCGGCCCGCCCGCCGCACGCGCACTCTGCGCGCGGCGGGGCGTGCTGTCAAGTGGCGGCGCGCCCTCCGGGGTGTCGGGAGATCCTTTCGGGTTGTCGGGGCGGACCTGCGTGTCCGCCCGGCTCGCCCCGCCACCGCGCGATCCGCGGGCGGGCCGGGGTGACCCGCGTCCCGCCCGACAACCGCCGATGCGCCGCCGCCGTTCCTGCCACCGTCCCCCGTCGTCGCGCGTATATTCCTGTGGAGGCGATGGAGGGCTGCGGCGCGCGGCCGGCCGGGGGGCGCAATCGGGGGTAGTGGGGTCGCGAGATGACGATACACGTCGACGAGGTCTTCGCGGTGCTGGACCGCGACCCCGATCTGGAGCGGATCGGCGGCGGCAACGAGACCGAGGTCTACCGCACCGACGACAGCCGCTACACGGGGGGGGTCTGAAGTGCGACGCCGGCGACACGGTCGCGGCGGCGCTCGCCCGCGCGCGGGCGATGCGCGCCCTGATATCGCGGAGCTGATCGCCTGGCTCGGGCCGCGCCACACCATCCCCAGCCAGTACGTCATCGGGCGCGACAGCGCGGGACAGGTCCAGGTGCTGGTGATCAGCCCTATGTCCGCCACGCCGCCCGCTGCACGACGTCGACTTCAATACCCTCGCCCCCGCCGCGCGCGCCGCCTGGCGGCGCAACCGCGCTGGATCGTGCGCCGGTCGCGCGCGATGTACCGCGCGACTGGCCAGATGCCCGACCTCTACGGGCGGACCAGCGCGAGCGCGACCGAGCGGCGCCACCTCAACGGGCCGCGCCAGCTCCCCGGCGGCTCTGGAGCTTCCTCGTCCAGCGCAGCCTGCTGCGCGCCCACAACCTGCTGCTCGAGGACGGGCCGGCGTGCCGGATCGTGCTGGTGGACTACGACCCGGTGCGGCGCAGCCGGCTCTACCGGCGCGCCTACTTCACCGCGCGCCGGCTCCTCTTCTGGCGCGACCTGGCGCTGCTCGCCTGGATGGAGCGGGGCGGCGCGTCCCCGGCGGACGGCGGCCGTAGCCGCCGGGCAGGGGGTCGCCGCGTTGCTACTCGGGCCGCAGCGGGGCGAACGACAGGAAGGGCTTGCCCTCCCAGAGCAGGGCGCGGACGGTGAAGGTCGTGCCGTCGGCAAACTCGACGACGAGGTCGTCGAGGCCATTGGTGACGCGCGCGATCCGCTTCTCCCGCAGCCAGGCCCAGTCCACGGCGCAGCCGCCCTGCTCGTTCAGCCCGCTCCCCTGCGCGGGCGGCGCCCCGGTGATCGCGCGACACGTCGTTCATGCTCATCGGCCTTTCCTCCCCTCCGTCCTCCGCCGCATCGCCACGTCCCAAACGTTGCCGCACCGGCGCCCGCCACCAACGCGCGGGGGGCGCCCACCCGCCATCGCCGCCCGCATGACGAGTGCCAGGAAGATCCCGGCAGGAACAATTCGCCCGGCGCGTGCGTCATAGCAGGCAGAGACGACCGGGGGCAGTCGGCCGTAACGCCCGCCGTCCGGCGTGGCGGGGGCCGCCGGCAGCGCGTGACGATGAATCCACCGGTCGTTCACCGGCGTATCGGTAGCATGTGGCGTGTCACCCCGGGCGGCTCGCGCCCGCGAGTGCCCAGCGCGCCGGAAGGGTGGCGCACCGGACCCGGGGCCGCGCCGGCGGCAGGGGGCGCGGCTGACGACATGACAGGCGAGTACAACGCAAGGAAGGGAATACTCGGCATGGAGACGCGCCCACGGACCAATCCGATCGCGGCGATCGCCGTCGTCCTCTTCGCGCTGCTCCTGGCGGCCTGCGGGCGCCGACCCCACCGCCACGACGACCTCGTCCGGGCAGACCACGGCGGCGGTGGCCGGGGCGGCGCGACGACGGGCGCGGCCGGCACGACCGCCCCGGCGGCCTCGACCACCGCGACCACCCCGGCCGCGACGACCTCCGCCGCGGCGACCGGGGCGGCGGCCATCACCACCACCGTGGCGGCGGCGACCTCCGCGGCCGGCGCCACGGCCACGGGGACGCGGGCGGCCGCTTCGCCGAGCGCCGCCGGGGCGGCGCCCGCCACCGGCGCCGCGAACGCGGAACGCTACGCCATCGTGCCGGACAAGTCGAAGGCGACCTACCGGGTCCAGGAGACGTTCGTCGGCCGGGGGGTCGCCACGGCGGTCGGTTCATCGGGCGACATCAAGGGCGACATCTTCATCGACAAGCAGCGGCCGTCGGCCAGCCGGATCGGCACGATCACCGTGGACATCAGCAAGCTGCAATCGGACAGCGGGCGGCGCGACCGGGCGCTCCAGGGCGACTGGCTCCAATCGAGCCAGTACCCGACCGCCACCTTCACCCCCAAGCGCCTCGAAGGGCTCCCCGACACGCCGTACACCGAGGGGCAGGAGCTGACCTTCAAGATCGTCGGCGACCTGAAGGTGCGGACGGTGACCAAGGAGGTCACGTTCGACGCCAAGGGCAAGGTCGTCGGCGACACCTTCACCGGCACCGCCACGACCGGGTTCAACATGACCGATTTCGGCGTCGAAATCCCGGACATCGCCGGCTTCCTCAGCGCGGAGAACGGCGTGATCCTGGAGATCGAGATCGAGGCCAAGCGCGCCCCCTGACGCCGGCGGACCCAACCGACCACCAAGGGGGGCGGGCGGCGCGTTCGCGCCGCCCCGCCCCTGCCGACCTCGGCCTTGCGCCCCCGCCCCGCTACGGGTAGATCCCGCGGATCGTCGTCGCGTCGGCGACGCGCCGACGGCGGTGATCAGCGCGGCGGTGCGCATGTCCACGTCGTACTTCTCCGCGGTGGCGTGGACATCGTGGAACGCCTTGTCCATGATGTTGCGCAGGCGGGAGTTGACCTCGCGCTCGGTCCAGGAGAACGCCTGGAGGGCCTGCACCCACTCGAAGTAGGAGACGGTCACGCCGCCCGCATTGGCGAGGATGTCGGGGATCAGGAAGACGCCGCGGCTGCGGAGGATCAGGTCGGCCTCCGGCGTCGTCGGCCCGTTGGCCGCCTCGGCGACGATGCTCGCCTTGATCTCGCCCGCGTTGCGCTCGGTGATCTGCTTCTCCAGCGCCGCCGGGATCAGGATGTCGCAGGGCAGGGTCAGCAGCTCGGCGTTGGAGACCGGCTCCGCCCCGCGGAAGCCGCCGACCGTGCCGGTCTCCTGCTTGTGCCGGAGCACCGCCTTGGGGTCGAGCCCGTTGGGGTTGTAGATGCCGGCGGTCGAGTCGTTGACCGCCACCACCGTCGCGCCGAGCTGGCCGATCAGCGTGGCCGCCACCGCCCCGGCGTTGCCGAAGCCCTGGACGACGACCTTCGCCCCCTCCAGGTCGAACCCGCGCAGCTTCGCCGCCGCGATCGTGTAGACCGTGCCGCGCCCGGTCGCCTCGGCCCGCCCCTCCGACCCGCCGATCGTCAGCGGCTTGCCGGTGACCACCCCCGGCACCGAGTAGCCCTGCTGCATCGAGTAGGTGTCCATGATCCAGGCCATCACCTGGGGGTTGGTGTTCACGTCCGGGGCGGGGATGTCCTTGTAGGGACCGATCAGGATGCCGATCTCGGCGGTGAAGCGGCGGGTCAGATTCTCCAGCTCGCCCTGCGACAGCAGCTTCGGGTTGACGGTGACGCCGCCCTTCGCCCCGCCGAAGGGGATGCCGACGACCGCGCACTTCCAGGTCATCCACATCGCCAGCGCGCGGACCTCGTCGGGGGTCACGTCCTGGTGGAAGCGGATGCCCCCCTTCGCCGGGCCGCGCGCGATGTTGTGCTGGATGCGATGCCCGGTGAAGACCCGGATCGAGCCGTCGTCCATCTGGACGGGGAAGTTGGCGGTGTACTCGTGCTGGCAGACGCTGAGGACGCGGCGGAGGTTATCGTCGAGCCCCATCCGCTCGGCGGCGATCTGGAATTGCTCGACCGCGATCGCGAAGAGACTCTGCTCGTGGCGCTGCTCGTCCCGGAGTTCGACTACCATGTCGTCCGTTCCTCCTGCGCAGTCGGGGGTCGGGAGTCGGGAGTACAGACGGGCAATGCGCGAGTTGGCCCATCGCTCCTCTCTACTCCCGACTCCCGACGCCCGACTACGGATAGATTCCGCGCACCGTCACCGCGTCGGCGACGCGGCCGATCGCGCAGATCAGCGCGCCGGTGCGCATGCTGACCCCGTGTTCCTCGGCGGTCCGGTAGGTCGCCGCGAACGCCTGGTCCATGATGTTGCGCAGGCGCGCGTTGATCTCGCGCTCGGTCCAGGAGAACGCCTGCAGCGCCTGCACCCACTCGAAGTAGGAGACGGTCACGCCGCCGGCGTTGGCGAGGATGTCGGGGACGACGAAGATGCCGCGCTCCGCGAAGATCGCGTCGGCCTCCGGCGTCGTCGGGCCGTTGGCCCCCTCGACGATCAGGCGGGCCTGGACCTGGCCCGCGTTGGCGCCGGTCAACTGGCCCTCCAGCGCCGCCGGGATCAGGATGTCACAGGGGAGGGTCAGCAACTCGGCGTTGGTCACCCGGTCGGCGTCCGGGTAGCCGCCGAGCGAGCCGTTGGCGCGCGCATAGTCGAGGACCGCGGCCATGTCGAGCCCGCGAGGGTTGTAGTAGCCGCCGGTGACATCGCTGATGCCGACGACGGTCGCGCCGGCCTTCCGGCTCAGCTTGGCCGCGACCGAGCCGACGTTGCCGAAGCCCTGCACGACGACCTGCGCCCCCGTCAGGTCCAGCCCGCGCGCCTTGGCGGCGGCGATCGCGGCGTAGACGACGCCGCGCCCGGTCGCCTCGCCGCGCCCCTCCGAGCCGCCGACCGTCAGCGGCTTGCCGGTGACGACGCCGAGGACCGAATGCCCCTCGCGCATCGAGTAGGTGTCCATGATCCAGGCCATCACCTGGGGGTTGGTGTTCACATCGGGGGCGGGGATGTCCTTGTAGGGGCCGATCAGGGGGCTGATCTCGGCGGTGAAGCGCCGGGTGAGATTCTCCAGCTCGCCCCGCGAGAGCCCGCGGGGATCGACCGTGACGCCGCCCTTGGCGCCGCCGAAGGGGATGCCGACGACCGCGCACTTCCAGGTCATCCACATCGCCAGGGCCTTGACCTCATCGAGGGTCACGTCCTGGTGGAAGCGGATCCCCCCCTTCGCCGGGCCGCGCGCGACGTTGTGCTGGACACGATGCCCCTCGAAGACCTGGATCGAGCCGTCGTCCATCTGGACGGGGAAGTTGACGGTGTACTGGTGCTGGCAGACGCCGAGGATGCGGCGGAGGTTGTCGTCGAGCCCCATCCGGTCGGCCGCGGCGTGGAACTGCTCGACCGCCATGTCGAACAGGTTCCGCCCTCCCGCGCCCGCCTCGGCTTGCACCACCCGGTGCCGCTGCGCCCCACGCCGTCGTGCGTTCACAGCCACTGCTCCGCTCCTTTTGTTGGGTCGAAGGTCTGAAGGTCGAAGGTCGAACGTCCTCCTCTTGCGCGATCGAGCCCACTACCGGGCCGTGGATAGCGGGTGGAAAAATGTTCGACGTTCAGACCTTTGACGTTCGACCCGCCGACCCCCACCTTCGCCGATTGCAACGCGCAAAAGGGACGGCAGGGCCTCCTCTGCAAGAACCCTGCCGCCCCGCTCAGCCGCCGCGTTGTCGCGCCAGCTCCTCGTCCAGGAGGCGGTTGACCACGGCGACGTCGCCGCGCCCGCCGAGCGCCTTCATCGTCGCGCCGACCAGCCGGCCCTTCGCGGCGGCCTTGCCGCTCAGGAAGTCGGCGACCGGCTTCGGGTTCTCCGCGAGCACCCGGCCGACGGTCGCGCGGATCGCCGCGTCGTCGCTGACCTGCCCCAGGCCCAGCCGCTCGACGATCGCGGCGGCGTCCTCGTCCGGGCGGGCCAGCAGTTCGTTGAAGACCTGCTTGGCGGTCGTGCGGTTGATCCGGCCGGCGTCGAGCAGATCGAGCAGGCCGCGCAGCCGCGCCGGCGTCAGCGGCGAGTCGCCGAGCGCCTCCCGGTCGGGCGTCGCGGCGAAGAGGTCGCCGGTGATCCAGTTGGCGGCGAGGCGGGCGCGCTCCGGGCGGCGGTCGCCGTCGAGCGTCGCCTCGAAGTAGTCGGCCACCGCGCGCGACTCGGTTAGCAACGCGGCGTCGGCCTCGCGCAGGCCGTAGTCGGCGACGAAGCGCGCGCGCCGGGCGCGCGGCAACTCGGCCATCCGCCCGCGGACGCGCTCGATCCAGGCCGGGTCCATCTTGAGCGGCGGCAGGTCCGGCTCCGGGAAGTAGCGGTAGTCGGTCGCCACCTCCTTCGACCGCTGCCCGAGGGTCTGGCCGCGCTCCTCGGACCAGCCGCGCGTCTCCTGCGGGATCGCGCCGCCCGCGTCGAGGACGCGGCGCTGCCGCTCGACCTCGTAGACCAGCGCGCGCTCGACCGCGCGGAAGGAGTTGACGTTCTTGATCTCGACCTTCGCCCCGAAGGCGCCGCTCCCCGCCGGGCGGAGCGACACGTTGATGTCGCAGCGCAGCGCCCCCTCCTCCATGTTGCCGGTGCTGACGCCGAGGAAGCGGAGCAACTGGCGCATCGTCGTCAGGTAGGCGCGGGCCTCCTCCGGCGAGCGCAGGTCAGGCTCGCCGACGATCTCCAGCAGCGGCACCCCCGCCCGGTTGAGGTCGACCAGGCTGTAACCGGCGCCGGTCGCCGGGTCGGTCGCGTGCAGGTTCTTGCCGGTGTCCTCCTCCATGTGGACGCGCGTGATCCCGGCCCGCCGCGTCTCGCCGCCCACGGCGAACTCCAGCGCGCCGTTGACCGCCAGCGGCAGATCGTACTGCGAGATCTGGTAGCCCTTGGGGAGGTCGGGGTAGAAGTAGTTCTTGCGGTCGAACTTGTTGTCGGGCTGGATGGTGCAGCCGAGCGCCAGCGCGGTCATCATCGCCGCCTCGACCGCCGCACGGTTGATCACCGGCAGGACGCCCGGCAGGCCCAGGCAGACCGGGCAGACGTGGGTGTTCGGCGGCGCGGCGAAGTAGTCGGCGCTGCAGCCGCAGAACATCTTGCTGCGGGTGAGGAGCTGGACGTGGACCTCGAGCCCGATGACCGTCTCGTAGGTCGTGCCGGGTGCCGTCATCACCGCCATCGTCCCGCCCCCACCATCCTTCCCCGCCGCCCACGGCTGTCGCTCATCCATGCGGAATGCACAGTCGGTGCTTCCACCACTAGAGATGAGTATACCACCCGCCCGCGGCAGGCCACCAAATGCACAAGGGCCGGCACCCTGTACGTTTTCCGCGATAGTAGTACCATTGGGGCGACAGGGTCACGGGCCAGCCAGCAGTGAGAGGAACAGGAGCGCCGTGCTTAGCAGGAACGCCCCCCCCCGCCCCCCAATCCTGGGGGGCGCTACCCGGTTCGACGTGGGAGGCGCCCCCCAGGGTTGGGGGGCGGGGGGGGGCCGCTCGCGGTCGTCGCGCGCCGGGAGGCGGCCATGCGGGTCCTGATCACTGGCGGGCGGGGGCAACTCGGCCGGGCGCTGCGGGTCGCCCACGCGGGCCACGGCGAGAGTTACGCCCCCGGCCGCGACGAACTGGATGTCGCCGACCTGGAGCGCGCCCGCGCGGTCGTCGCCGAGTTCGCGCCGGAGCTGATCGTCCACGCCGGCGCGATCACCGATGTGGACGGCTGCGAGACGCGCGTCGAGGAGGCGTTCCGCGCCAACGCGCTCGGCACGCGCAACCTGGCGCTGCTGGCCGCCGCGCGCGACGTGCCGCTCGTCTACGTCAGCACCAACTTCGTCTTCGACGGCACGAAGCCGCCCGGCGCGGCCTACCACGAGTGGGACCGCCCCAACCCGCTCGGCGTCTACGCCGCGTCGAAGCTGGCCGGCGAGGAGGAGGTGCGCCGGCACGCGCCGCGCCACCTGATCGTCCGCACGTCCCAGGTCTACGCCGCCGAGGGGCGCAACTTCGTCCGCACGATGCTGCGCCTGGCCGGAGAGGGGCGCAACCCCATCTCCGGCGTCGCCAACCAGTGGGGCCAGCCGACCTACGCGGCCGACCTCGCGGCGGGCCTCCTCAAGCTGGCGCGCACCCACGCCTGGGGCACCTATCACCTGACCAACGACGGCTCCTGCTCCTGGCAGGAGTGGGCGGTCGAAATCTTCCGGCTGGCCGGGCGCGCGGTGGCGGTCGAGCCGATCCCCGCCGCGGCCTTCAAGCGCGCGGCGACGATCCCGGCCAACGGCGTCCTGGCGAACTGGGCCGCCGCCGCCCTCGGGGTGACCCTGCCCGACTGGCGCGACGGCCTGCGCCGCTGCCTCGCCGAGATGGGCGAACTCAAGACTGAGTCCGTAGGGCTGAGTTGGAGTCGCCCCCCCGCGAGGCCGCCCCCCCCCCCCCCCCCAAGCCGGGGGGGAGCTACCTGGTTCGACGTGGGAGGCTCCCCCCAAGGTTGGGGCGCGGGGGAGGGCGGCCCACACTCGGCTCTCCCCCCCCCGCGCGTCGCCGTGATCGTCCCGACCTACAACGGCGCGGAGCTGCTGCCGGGGTGCCTCGACGCGCTGCGCCGCCAGACCTACCGCGATTTCGCCGTCCTCGTGGTGGACGACGGCTCGACCGACGGGACGGCGGCGCTCCTGGCCGCGCGCTACCCGGAGGTGGGCGTGCTGCGGCGCGCGCGCAACGGCGGCATCGCGGCCGCCTTCAACGACGGCATCGCGGCGACCGCGGGCGAGTTCGTCGCCCTGCTCAACAACGACACCGAGGCCGAGCCGGGCTGGCTGGCCGCGCTGGTCGCCGCGCTCGACGCCGCGCCCGAGGCCGGCTCGGCGGCCTCGAAGCTGCTCCTCTTCGACCGGCGCGACACCCTCCACTCGGCGGGCGACGGCTACACCGTCACCGGCCTGCCGGTCAACCGCGGCGTCTGGCGGCGCGACGCCGGGCAGTACGACCGTGCGCCCGAACCCTTCGGGCCGTGCGGCGGCGCCGCCCTCTACCGCCGCGCCCTGCTCGACCACCTGGCCGCCGACCGGGGGGCGCCCGGCCGTCCGTTCGACGAAGACCTCTTCATGTACTGCGAGGATGTCGATCTCAACTGGCGGGCGCGACTGGCCGGTTGGGGCAGCGTCTTCGCGCCGCAGGCCCGCGTCTACCACCGCCTGAGCGCGACCGGCGGCGGGCCGCTCGCCTCCTACTACGTCGGCCGCAACCTCCTGCTGGTGCTGGCGAAGGACCTGCCGCGCCCGATTCTGCGCCGCCACTGGCCGCGCATCGCCGCGACGCAGGCGGGGCGGGCCTGGCGCGCGGCGCGGGCCTGGCGCGGCGCGGCGGCGCGGGCCACCCTGCGCGGCATGCTCGCCGGCCTCCTCCTCGCCCCGCGCTTCTGGCGCAAGCGCCGCGCGCTGGAGGCGCGTTACGCGCCCGACCCGGCCCGGATCGAGCGGCGGCTGCTCGACCCGAACGCGCGCGCCGCGGAACAGCAGGGGACGGGCGGCGCCAACCGCCCGATGCGAGATTCGGCGCCGGCGCGAGCGGGTGGGGCGAGCACTCCCGGTGACGCATCCGCTTCGACCGTGCGGGCGGACAATGGCGAGGGGTGGGTGTACTTCGTACACGGCACGACATCCAGCCTCTGGGGTAATGCCACTACTATCGATACCCGGCGAGGCAGTGGGGACTTCGGCGTCGGGTTCTACACATTTGAGGACACCAGATGGGGTAGGCAAGTGGCGGCGATTTGGGCACGTCGCAAAGCAATCCGTGGGGGACACCCTCTATTAGTACGTGTTAGAATTGAGTCGGAAGTCTTCGCGGCGCTCGACCGCCTCGATGTGGCTGATGACGATCTCGACAACGCCTATCGGGCGTATTACCAGGACGGGCTGACCGGGAAGGAACTTGTCGTCGGATCGGTCGGCAAGAACGGCCCCTACGGTACACGCGCACCGGACAAGAGTTTGCCACCACAATTCAAGTTTGAAGGGATGGGGATCGCGAGACTCATCGTTGATAGTATTACTGCCGTACCCTGACAGCAATGGGAGACGAGTCAATGATCCAGCAGTTCATCGTCACCGATTACAAGCAGTACTATCTGGACATGTGGAAGGAGATGCTCGGGGAATTCCTCGGCTGGTCGGAATCTCAGGTTATGCAATGGGCGCAGGAGAAGGGCATCATCGTCTTTCTGGAAGATCCGGATGACATCTTCTATCATCAAACGCCGCAGTACTGGATCACACACCTGCTGGTCCCTGATGAACTGAAGGCAAGGCTGTCGAACCTCGAGCTGATCGATCTCGAGGGGCGTATCGTCGAGGCGTTCAAGGACGAGCATTTCTACCACTTCCCCACGGGCACCGATTGGCGCCCCTTCCGCGCCAAGATCGAGCGCATCCTCGGCGAGTACGGGGCGCGGCTGCCCGCCCCGGCGCGCGCGTAGCCACCCCGTCACCCCGCCCGCCTCCGCTGCCGCCCCGCTGACACCCTGCCGGTGCTACAATTGCTCTTCGCGTGGTGTGCGGCCCCTACTCGGCTGCCGGCAGTCGACGGACGATCTTGCCGCCCTGAGTGCGAGTGCGCGAGGAGTGGAAGCCGAGGGTGGAGCAGCAGCCGGGGGAGACGCCGACGCCCTACCTGTCCCTGATCGTTCCGGCCTACAACGAGGGCGCGCGGCTGGGCGAGAGTCTGCGCGCGATCGCCGACTACCTCCATGAGCAGCCCTATACCTGGGAGGTGCTGGTCGTTGACGACGGCAGCACCGACGACACGTTCGCCGTCGCCGATACTGCCGCCGCACGCTGCCCGCGGATCGCGGTCGTCGCGAACCCGCACCGGGGCAAGGCCTACGCCGTCCGCAGCGGGGTGGCGCGGGCGCGCGGCAAGATCGTCGGCTTCACCGACGCCGACCTTGCCACGCCGATCGCGACGCTCGACCGGGTCATCCCCCTCTTCGCCGAGGGCTACGATGTGGTGATCGGCTCGCGCGAAGGCCGGGGCGCGGTGCGGCGGGACGAGCCCTTCTACCGGCACCTGATGGGGCGCGTCTTCAACGCCCTGGTGCAACTCCTGGCGCTCCCCGGCATCCAGGACAGCCAGTGCGGCTTCAAGATCCTGCGCGGTCCGGTCGCCCGCGAGCTCTTCGGCGCCCTGCTGCTCTACCGCGAGGACGAGCCGCCGCCGGCCGGCCCGGCCGTGACCGCGTTCGACGTCGAGCTGCTCTACCTGGCGCGGCGGCGCGGCTACCGCATCGCGGCGGTCCCGGTGGTGTGGCAGTACGTCGCCGACAGCAAGGTCGACAGCGTGCGCGACTCGATCCGCAACTTCCGCGACGTGGTCCGCGTCCGGTATAACGCGCTGCGCGGGCGTTACCGCTAGCCAATCCGATCTCGTTGCGATGTATCATGCTCGGATTGGCTTCGCGACCAGCGGGCAAAAGGTCAAGGGGAGGCATATGCCTCCCCTCGATCGCCGGACCTGGCACTGAAGACCGATTAACCGAATACGGAAGTGATTACCTCGTGAAAACGAGGAGATCACCACCGCTCAGGACAGCGATGCCCACGACATCATCCAAGGCGATGTTGTTGTTTTTCAGGAAGTCGTTGAGCGCCGTCACCTGAATGTTACTCAGCGTGATGTCGCCGACCGTCACCACATTGTTCAGGATGTTGACATCCCCAACGGTGATGTCGATGTCGTTGTTGCTCAGGATCGGGCTGTTGTTCAGCACGTTGTTCAGCGCCGTCAGGTTGTTGAGCGAATTGTTGAGTTCGACGAGCGCCACATCAACGCCCGCAGCCTGCACGACAACCAGCGCATCAACGACTTGGTTAGCCACTCCTGCTGCGCCCTGCTGCGGCGGCGCTGCCCCCACGCCCAGCGCGGTCCCGGCCATGATGGAACCGGCGAGTACCACGGATGCCAAGCGCTTCTTCAGCCCTGCATCTTATCCTCCTCTTCCTCTCTCTTCCAGCCTATCCGTGTGGTCTCTTACACCACTGTGGATCGGGCCAGGTCCGCAGCCTACTTTCGCAGATCGCGTGCTACGTTGCAGGGTCGTAGGGATATTTGTCTGTAAGGCATACATAAATTCTTACCCCAGATCGGCCACAAGCATCATGAAACTGAGGAATTGACCCCGATTAGGATGTTGGCAAACTCGACATCTTTCGCCAAATCCATCACCACTACCCGCCGCCCGTTGCGCGCGTTGGGGGACGAAGGGCGGTGTGCTATGATGCGGCTCGGCGTTCGGCGCTACCGCGATGGTCGTCACCACACAGGGGAAAGAGGAGCATTCGGATGGTCATCCCGGTGCCGGCGGACAGCATCACGGTGGAGGAGGCCCTGCGGCGCGTCCTCGACGCGGCGCCGGGCCTGCCGCCGGCGCGGGTCCCACTGACCGCGGCCTACGGGCTGGTCCTGGCCGAGCCGCTGGTCGCCGCCGAGGATCTGCCCCCCTTCCCGGCCGCGACGATGGACGGCTACGCGGTCGTCGCCGCCGACGGCCCCGGCTGGCGCGAGCTGATCGGCGAGCAGATGGCCGGCTACGTCGCCGACCTCACCGTGCGCCCCGGCACCGTCGCGCGGATCACCACCGGGTCGCCGCTGCCGCCTGGGGCCGACGCGGTGGTGATGGTCGAGCGGACGCGGGAGGCGGACGGGCGGGTCGAGATCGGGCAGGCGCGGATCGCGCCCGGCGAGAACATCCGCCCGATCGGCGTGGACCTGGCGCGTGGGCAGCGCGTGCTGGACGCCGGGACGCCGATCGGCCCGGCGGAGACCGGGCTACTGGCGAGCCTGGGGCAGGCGGAGGTTTTCGCCCACCCCCGCCCGCGCGTGGCGATCCTCAGCACTGGCGACGAGTTGGTCGAGCCCGGGCAGCGGCCGGGGCCGGGGCAGATCCGCGACGCCAACCGCTACGCCCTCGCCTGCGCGCTGGCCGAGTTGCGCGTGCCGGTCGTCCGCTCGGCGATCGCCCCGGACCAGGAGGCCGCGACCCGCGCGACCCTGACCGACGCCCTCGCCGCCGCCGACGTGCTGATCACCTCCGGCGGCGTCTCGATGGGCCAGCTCGACCTGGTGAAGGGCCTGCTGGACGAACTGGCCGAGGTGCGGTTCGGGCGCCTCTTCATGAAGCCGGGCAAGCCGCTCCACTTCGCCACCACCCCGGAGGGCAAGCTGATCTTCGGCCTGCCGGGCAACCCGGTCTCCGCGCTGGTCGGCTTCGAGATCTTCGTCCGCCCCGCCCTCCTGAAGCTCGCCGGCCACCGCGACCCGGTCCGCCCGCGCGTCGCCGTCACCCTCGCCCACCCGATCACCCCCGGCGACCGCCCGGAGTTCCAGCGCGCCGTCGTGCGCCAGGGGGCGGGCGGGCGGCTGGTCGCCGCCACCACCGGCGCGCAGGCGTCCTCGCGCCTCGCCTCGCTGGTCGGCGCGAACGCCCTGCTGGCCCTCCCCGCCCGCCGTGAGCCCTTCGCGGCCGGAGAGCGGGTCGAGGCGATCCTCACCGGGCCCCTGCCGGGCGACGGGCGGCCGACGACGAGCGACGGATAGGCGCGATCATCGGAGCATGCGTGGACGGTGAACACCGCCGGCAGGGACAGGCACCATTCCGCTCGGCCCCGGAGATCGTGCTAGCGATCACCGAGGAACTCGGCGAGGTCGCCCAGGAAGTGGCGCTGCTCGAGCGGATCGGGACGAAAGCGGGCTGGGCGAAGGACCCGAGCAAGGAGCGGCTCGCCGAGGAGATCGGCCACCTGCTCAACTGCGTCGCGGCGCTGGCGGATTTCTACGGTTTAGAACTTGATGAGTCGCAGCCGTAGGCTCGGAAGCGGGGGCATGATCAGGTGGACGAAGAAAAGGCAAGGGAAATGCCGGAATGGGATATCCGTCGGGAAGGTCGCTCGTGGCAAGGGGATGAGGTATGGGCGCGCTACGAGTCGACGCCGGAAAAGACGGAGATGACCGACGGCAAGTTGTATTGGACGGACGAGGAGCGGCTGACGATGCTGGGCCTGCTCTTGGAGAACGTCGGCATCGATCAAGCGATCCGCCTCGGCGATCCGCGGGTGTGGCGCGAGGCCATCGCGGAGCTTGACGAGGCGCAATGAGGGGGGCGCGGCGGATGAGTATGGAGATTGCCGGGGGAGGGCCGCCGGTTGAAACCGGCGTCTCACGGGCCTGCGGCCACGAAGCCCGCCGCCGCGGGCTGGGACGTATTAACACTTTTGCCTGCCCCGGAGGCGCTGAGTACCAACGGCCCCAGTCCGCGCAGGCGGACTTCGTGGCGCCGTGGCACCCGCGAGACGCCGGTTTCAACCGGCGGCCCCTGCCAAGTGAGCGAGAGTAGCGAAACAGAGGAGTCGTCGTGCAAGGACCGAACGGTAGCGGCGCGCGCAACGCCAGCGACGCCAACGGCAGAGGGATTATGTCGCCCGCCGAGATGCTCGGCTTCACGCCGGGCGAGGCGCGTAAGCTGCCGTCCTGGCCGCAGGTGGTGGCGTACTTTCGGCACCTCGGCGAGGCCAGCGACCGGGTGCAATTTGAAGAGCTCGGCCCGGCGACCGAGGGGCAGCCCTTCGTGCTGGCGACGATCGCCGCGCCTGAGACGCTGGCGGACCTGGAGCGGTACCGCGAGATCCAGCGGCGGCTGGCCGACCCGCGCATCACGGATGAAGCGGAGGCCGAGCGGCTGGTCGGCGAGGGGAAGACGGTCGTCCTGCTGACCTGCTCAATCCACTCGACCGAGGTCGGCTCGACGCTGATGGCGCTCAACGTCGCGCACGAGCTGGCGACGGGCGACGACGAGCAGACGCGCGCGATCCTCGACGGGGTGATCCTGCTGCTGGTCCCGTCGCTCAACCCGGACGGCTGGCAACTGGTCTACGAATGGTACACCAAGACGCTCGGCACGCCGCACGAGGGGACCGCGCCGCCGACCCTCTACCACACCTACACCGGCCACGACAACAACCGCGACTGGTTCATGCTGACCCAGGTCGAGAACCGCCTGGCGGTCGAGCGCATCCACAACCGCTGGCATCCGCAGATCGTCTTCGACCAGCACCAGATGATGGCCGACGGGGCGCGCTTCTTCCTGCCCCCCTACATCGACCCCTACGACCCCAACGTCGACCCGATCCTCCAGCAGCAGATCAACCAGCTCGGCGCGGCGATGGTGGCGGACCTCACCGCCGCGGGCAAGGCGGGCGTCGCCACCGGGATCATCTTCGACGCCTTCTCCCCCTCGCGCGCCTACCAGCACTACCACGGCGGCGTGCGCATCCTCAGCGAGGCGGCGTCCTGCAAGATCTGCACGCCGATCACCCTCACCGAGGACCGGCTGCGCGAGGCGCGCGGCTTCAACCCGCGCGTGGCGACCTCGAACCATCCCCTCCCCTGGCGCGGCGGCGGCGAGTGGACGATCGGCGACATCGTCGACTACGAGCGGATCGCCACCTACGCGCTCCTCAACAACGCGGCGCGGGCGCGCGACCGCTGGCTGCGCAACTTCTACCGCGTCCACCAGCACGCCGTCGCGCGGACCGCGCCCCACGCCTTCGTCCTCCCCGCCGGCGGGCGCGACCCCGGCGCGGCGCACGAACTCCTGGCGGCGCTCCAGACCGGTGGTGTCGAGATCGCCCGCGCGACCGCGCCCTTCACCGCGGACGGCGTGCAGTACCCGGCCGGCAGCTACGTGATCCCGCTGGCGCAGCCCTACGGCCCCTTCGCCAAGACGCTGCTGGAGATCCAGCACTACCCCGACCTGCGCCTCTACCCCGGCGGGCCGCCCAAGCCGCCCTATGACATCACCGCGCAGACGCTCGGCCTGCAGTTCGGCGTCGAGACAGTGCAGATCGAGCACCCGTTCGAGGCGGCGCTCGAACCGGTGACGCCGGAGGATCTGCGGGAGACCTCGGCGCGGATCGTCAGCCCCGCCGCCCTGCCGCGCGATCGCCAGGGGGGCCGCGCGCGCGACGCCGCGACCGTCGGGCTGATCGGCGCGGAGACCAACGGCAGCGCCCGCGCGGTCAACCGCCTGCTCGCGGACGGCGCGCGGGTCGCGCGCACGGCGGAGCCGTTCGAGGCGGGCGGGCGATCCTTCGCGCCGGGGGCGTTCGTGGTCGAGGGGCTCGACGCGGACGCGCTCGAACGGCTGGCGCGCGAGCACGGGCTGACGCTGGGGCTCCTCTCCCCGGGCATGCTGCCGGACGTGCGCCGGCCGCTGCGGCAACCACGGATCGGCCTCTACCGCTCCCACCGGCCGAACGGGATCGACGAGGGCTGGACCCGCTTCATCCTCGAACGCTACGGCTTCGCCTTCGCCACGGTCCGCGACGGCGAGATCCGCCAGGGTGGGTTGGGCGACCGCTACGACTGCCTCGTCCTGCCCCACCAGGCGGCGAAGGAGATCCTCGAGGGGAACAGCGCGGCCGACTACCCGCCCGAGTTCAGCGGCGGGATCGGCGGGGAGCAGGGCGCCGCCAACCTGCGGCGCTTCGTGGAGGAGGGCGGCACGCTGGTGGCGCTGGGTGGCGCCTGCGAGCTGGCGATCGAGCAGCTCTACCTGCCGGTCACCGACGCCCTCGCCGGGGTCAAGGCCGAGCAGTTCTACGCCCCCGGCGCGATCTTCCGGATCATCGTCGATCCGGAGCAGCCGGTCGGCTACGGCTACGAGCGCGACGTGGCCGCGCTCTTCATGCACGGCCCGGCGTTCGACGTGGCGGGTCCGGCCGGCGGCGGGCGCGAGGTGGCGGCGGTGGTCGCGCGCTACCCGCTGAGCAACCCGCTCCTCAGCGGCTGGGTGCTGGGGCCGGGGCACGTCGCCGGCAAGGCGGCGATCGTCGACGCCCCGGTCGGGCGGGGCCGCGCGATCCTCTTCGGCATCCGCCCGCAGTTCCGCGCCCAGGCGCGCGGCACCTACCGCCTGCTGTTCAATGCGCTCTACGCGAGCGCGCTGGGATAGTGCGGGGGTGGGCGGCCGGCAGTCGGTCGGGGGTGCAACGGGCGGGCGGCCGGTGGCGCGCGGGCGACCGCACTACGACTGGCTGCCGGCCGCCCACCCCCGCCTTCGCCGCCGGGACGGTGAGGCCTTCCGCCTGGCGCTGGTGCTCGGCGCGCTGACGCTGCTGCTCGGGGCGCTGACGCTGTGGCTGGACGGCGGCGAGGCGGCGCACGGCAACCATGCCCTGCGCAACGCCCTCGTCGGCGTCGTCGTCGCGGCCTGGGGGCTGGAGATCGCCGGGGTCCCCTGGCCGCGCCCGACGGTCCTGGTCATCGTCGGCGCGGCGGTCGCCGCGCTAATGGCGCTCGGCTGGGATCTCTTCACGCCGATCATCCTGATCGGCACGGTTGGCTGGGCCGCCTACGCCGCCGGGACGCGCCGCGAGGGCCTCTTCGCGCTCGCCTTCGCGCTCGGCAGCCTGATCCCCCCGTTCTTCATCCGCTGGGAGAACCAGGAGGACTGGATCAGTTGGGCGGTGGGCGTGGCCTTCGCCTGGGTCTCGATGCGGGCGCTGGTCGCGCAGCAGCGGACGGCGGCAGAGTTGCGCGCGGCCCAGGCGGAGATCGCGCGGCAGTCGGCGGCGGAGGAGCGCCGCCGGATCGCGCGCGAGGTCCACGACGTGATCGCCCACTCGCTGTCGATCACGATGCTCCACCTGACCGGCGCGCGGCACATCCTCGGGCGCGATCCGCGGCGCGCGGCCGAGGCGCTGGCCCAGGCCGAGCACCTGGGACGCCAGAGCTTGGCCGACATCCGGCGCACGGTCGGGCTCCTGGCGGGCGAGGGCGACGCCGGGCCGCGACCCAACGCGGCGCCGCTGCCCGGCGCGGCCGACATCGCCGAGCTGGTCGCCGGCTACGCCCGCGCGGGGCTCGACGCGCGCCTCGACAGCGCGGGCGATCCCGCGCGCCTCTCCCCGGCCGCCGGGCTCGACCTCTACCGCATCGCGCAGGAGGCGCTGGCGAACGTCGCCAAGCACGCGCCGGGGGCGCGGGTCGCGGTGACGCTAACGATCGGCGACCGCCTCGTCACCCTGCGCATCCAGGACGGCGGCCCGCAGCCCGGCAGCCCGCCGATCGTCACTCCCGACACGGCGGGCGGCTCGGGGCTCGGCCTCGTCGGCATGCGCGAGCGGGTCGCCCGACTCGGCGGGGGGTTCGCCGCCGGGCAGAGCGGCCCCGGCTGGTTGGTGGAGTGCGTCATCCCGTTGGAGGCGGGTGGTCGTGAGTCGGGTAGTCGGGTAGTCGGGTAGTCGGGTAGTGACCGCGGACGAGCGGCGCGACTGGTCGCCATGCCTTCGCACTCTACCCACCTACCCGCCTACCCGCCCCGCAAAGGAGGGCCATGATCCGCGTGCTACTCGTCGACGACCAGCCGCTGGTGCGGGCCGGATTGAGGATGATCCTCGGGCCGGAAGACGGGTTCGAGGTCGTCGGGGAGTGCGACGACGGGGCGGCGGCGCTGGCGGCGGTCGCGACGCTGCGGCCCGGCGTCGTCCTGATGGACGTGCGGATGCGCGGGATGGACGGCGTCGAGGCGACGCGCCGCCTCCGCGCGCTGCCGGACGGCCCGCCGGTCCTCGTCCTGACGACCTTCGGTGACGACGAGGTGCTGTCGGCGGCGCTGCGCGCTGGGGCGGCGGGCTTCCTGCTGAAGGACGCGCCCGCCGAGGACCTGATCCGCGCCACCCGCGCCGTCGCGGAAGGCGGGGCCTGGCTCGACCCGGCGGTTGCCGGGCGTGTCCTGAGCGCTTACCGGGCCGCCGCCCCGGCCGGGACCGCGAGCGCGTCGGCCGCCGTCCGCATCGCCGCGCTCACCCGGCGCGAGCGCGAGGTGCTGCGCCTGATCGGGCGCGGCGCGACCAACCAGGAGATCGGCGCGGCGCTCTTCATCGGGGAGGCGACGGTCAAGAGCCACATCGGCCACATCCTCGACAAGCTCGACCTGCGCGACCGCGCCGCCGCGATCGTCTTCGCCTTCGACCACGGCTTGGTGCAACCGGGCGCGTGAGGGCGCCCGCCGCCCCGCCTTCCGGCAGGGGTGCGGACCCCAGAGGGCTTCCGACTGGGGCACGATCCGGCCTACACTGCCCACCGCATCTCGGCGGATTCGGGCAGGCCGTTTGTGTACACAATGCCGTTTTTTACACAATGTATGCGGTGTAGTAAAATGGTAGGACGAGTTCACAGAAGGAGGTGTCGCGATGGTCAAGACGGTATCGACGCGCGAGGCGCGGGCCAACTTCGGCGATGTCCTCGGCTCGGTCTACTACACCAAAGAACCGGTCATCGTCGAGAGAAAGGGCAAGGCGGTCGCGGTCATCATTAGCCCCGAGGAGTATGAACGCTTCCGGCAGCAGGCGGCTGTGCAGGGCTGGGCCGCTATCGATCGGGTGCGAGAGCGCAACGCGGCGCATGACCCGGACGACGTTCTGCGCGAGGTGACAGAGGAGGTCGAGGCGGTGCGCCGGGAGCGGCATGAGCGCCCCGCTCGTTAGTGCCGTCGTCGACACGAATCTCCTCGTCAGCGGCACCGTCAGCAAGCGCGGCAACCCGGCCGCCCTGCTCGACGCCTGGCGCCGTAATGCCTTTCTCCTCCTTCTCTCCGACGCGCAACGCCGTGAAGTGACGGAGGTATTCAGCAGGCCGCGGATTGTGGAACGCTACCAGATCCCCGACGACGAGTTACAGGCGCTCTTCTCCCTGCTTGAAACGCAGACGCGCCGTGTTCCTCTTCAGGAGCCGCTGCCGCTCCAGGTGCGCGACCCGAAGGACAATCACATCCTGGCCGCCGCGTTGGGGGGCAGGGCCGACTACCTGGTGACGGGCGACGATGACCTCCTGAGCCTCGCCGGTGACGCTCGACTTGGCCCGCTCGAGATCGTGACAGTGCGAGTGTTCCTCGACGTGCTGCCGGTCAGCCAATAAGCAAGGGGATCGAGTCACAAATGGTGATTGCGGGACAATAGCTACCATCATTGGTGGTGCATCCGGTGCAGGACAGTGGGGCGGCCCCACGAGGCCGCCCCAGACATCTCCCAGGGGACAGGTCGGGATCGCGGTCCCCCTGGGCTACGGCTTCCGCGCGATGAGCAGTTCCCGATGCTCGTTCGTCTCGATGCCCTGCTGCGTGCCGCACGCCGCGATGATCCGGTCGACCTGCCGCCAGTGCCGCTCGATGGTGAAGTCGTGCGGCAGGGGGATCGCCTGGAGCCAGAACAGCAGCGACGCCACGTCGAGGAACCAGTACCGCACGTCGTACTCGCCCCAGGCGGTGACGGCACAGCCGGCCTCACGGAAGACCCGGCCCAGCACCGCGATGGTGTTCCGCAGCGATTGGTCTTCGTCAGGGTAGGCGCCTCCCGGATCGCAGCCGAAGACCGAGCAGATGTTCCGCGTGTTGCGCGCGCCGACCTGCTGCGTGATGCACACGCCGCCGGGCCGCAGGACGCGCACCGCCTCGGCGAGGTCCAGCGGCGCGTGACGGTTGAGGACGACATCGAAGGAGGCGGCGGGGAACTGGAGGGACTCCGCCGGCATCACCGTGAACGAGACCTTCCCGGCCAGCGCCGCGGGGAGGTTCTCGCAGGCCGTCGCGATCATCTCGGCGCTGGCGTCGATGCCGACGCCCGTGCCGAAGGAGGGCGCGAGGCTGAGAATCTTCTCGCCCCCGCCCGTGCCGATGTCGAGGACGCGGCTCGTGGGGCGCAGATGGGCGCGCACCACCGTCGGGTAGTCCCACGGCACAGGATCGCGCGCCGTCCGCATGCTCGCGAAGTCCCAGCCCCGACGGGTGGCAACCGACGCGGCGATCCGGCGCAGTTCTTCGTGGTTCATCGGCTCCTCCCAGGCGTTGTCGTGTGAGGATCACGGGTCACACCACAGGCCGGGGGATGGAAGGGCGCCCAGCGCCGGACCGTCGCCGCGCGGGCATGACGAACGGCGCCACTGCCTCGGGGCAACAGGGGTATCCCTACCGGCGGCGAGCAACGTTTAGGCCGTTGTTCGCCTCCCCATCCCCAAGCCCTGCGTCTCGGTGATGGGGCAGCTACGTTGCCGCGACAACATCTGGCGCTCCAGGCGACCGAGGAACGATCGTAGGCGCTGGTGGCGACGATAGCCGGGGGTCGGATGGCCGTCAAACTAGGGATCGGCTCGCGCCCTCCCTCAGCCCCGCCCCGCCAGGAACCAATCGAGGGCCTCGCGCGCGATCGCCGGCGGGACGGTGTGCGGGCCGTCGAACTCCCGATAGAGGACGTCGAAGCCGGCGCGCTGCATCGCCGGCACGATCCGCCGGCTGCAGTAGTCGATCGGCAGGACCTCGTCGCGGGTGCCGTGCGAGATGAAGAGGCGCGGCGAGTCCTGCCGCCCGGCCGGGGACGCGAAGCCCGGCGAGAAGGCCAGGACGTGGGTGAAGAGGGCGCCGTTGGTGATGCCGAGCGAGAGGGCGTAGGAGGCGCCGTCGGAGAAGCCGCCGACCGCCAGGCGCGCCGGGTCCACCACGTAGCGGCCGAACGTTTGCACCAGCGCCCGGTCGATGAAGGCGACATCCGGGCCGTACCCGCCGGTCAGCACGTCCCAGGTCTGCCGGCGCGCGTCCGGCGCGAGCAGGACCAGCCCCGCCTCGTCGGCCAGGGGCAGGAGCGGGGCCAGGCCGTGGCGCGCGTTGCCGCCCGCGCCGTGCAGCAGCAGCGTGAACGGCGCGGGCTGTCCGGGATCGTAGCCGGCCGGCACGTAGAGGAGGCCGTCGCGCGGGCCGTCCAGCCCCAGCGGGTGCAAGCCGGGCTCCGCCGAGCCCGCCTGCTGGCTCGGCTGGGCCAGCAGGCGCCCCTCCCCGGCCGCCTCCCCATCCACCTGCCTGCCGCGTCCTCGTTCCATCAGTCCGCCCCCTTCCCGGCGCGTGACGACCTCCGCCGCCAACAGCACGGCGGCGAGGCCCGCGGCCCCGCCGCCGAGGAGACGCCGCCGCGACACCCGTGGCCCACTACCGGTGATCGGTCGCACCCGCCGTCCTCCGCGATCCGCCGCGCGCCGCGGCCCGCGCCGGCCCGACCCGCGCCACCGGCCAGGGCAAGGTGTATGCCAGGGGCGGCAGCCGCCCCTCCCCGCCCCCGATCGCACGAGGCCGGAGTGGGAAGGGCGGAGGCGCGCGCCGGCTCCCCCCACGGTAGGAGAGAAACCCGCTCGCGGGTTGATGAGCGCGCCCTGCCCCTGCTCTATCTTACTGGGAGGGCAACCAGACGGGATCGGGCAGGAGGGAAGGATGGTCGCACCACTCGTCGCGAACCGCGCACCCACGGGCGCAACCACGGGCGTGGCCGCCAGCGCCCGGCCGCGCGCGTCGGCGCGGCTGGCGTTCATCGACAACATCCGCGTCTTCCTGACGGTCCTGGTGATCGCGCACCACGCGGGGCAGGCCTACGGGCCGACCGGCGGCGACTGGCCGATCTTCGACGCCGAGCGCGCCGGGATCCTGGGGCCATTCTTCAGCGTCAACGCCGCCTTCTTCATGGGCCTCTTCTTCCTGATCGCGGGCTACTTCCTGCCGGGGGCCTACGACCGCAAGGGCGCGGGCGCATTCCTCAGGGACCGCGCCCTGCGCCTCGGCCTGCCGCTCCTCGTCTTCGGCCTCGCCGTCTTCGGCCCGCTCACCTACCTGGACTACGCCGGCTCGCCGGAGGGCGCGGGCCGCTCATTCTGGTCCTACTTCTTCCGCATCTACCTGGGCGAGTGGCGCGTCGAGTTCGCCCACCTCTGGTTCATCGCGCACCTGCTGGTCTACGCGGCGGGCTACGCGGCCCGCCGGCGGTTCGCCCGGCCGGCGGATCGCCGGGACACCCGCCGGTTGCCGGTCCCCGGACCCCGCGCGATCGCGCTCTACACCGTCGCGCTGGCCCTGGTCACCTTCGCCGTCCGCGTCCGGTTCCCGGTCGATCGCTGGGTCAACCTCGGCATCGTCCCGGCGGAGATCGCGCACCTGCCGCAGTACCTCAGCCTCTTCATCGTCGGCATCCTCGCCGCGCGCGGCGACTGGCTGCGCCGCCTCCCCGCGCGCACCGGGCTGGCCCTGCTGGCGATCGGCCTGACGGCGGCGGCGCTGCGCTACGCCTACGGGTTGGGCGGCTGGCGACTGCTGGCTGCCGGCGGCCTCAACCGCGGCTCCCTCATCTGGAGCGGCTGGGAGGCGATCATCTGCGTCGGGCTCTGCGCCGGCCTGCTGACGCTGGCCCGCGAGCGGTTCAACACCCAGGGTCCGATCCTGCGGGACCTCGCGGCCAACGCCTACGCCGCGTATGTCCTGCATCTCTGGCCGGTCGTCGGCCTGCAGTTCGCCCTGGCGGGCGTGGCACTGCCCCCCTTCGCCAAGTTTGCCCTCGTAACGCTCGTTGGCGTGCCCCTCTCCTTCGCGGTCGGCGCGCTGATCCGCCGGCTGCCGCGCGTGGGGCGCATCCTGTAGCGCGCCCGCCGTTCGCCCCGCCCGCCGCTGGCACGCGGTTGGCGAGGATCGGGGGGCGTTGGGAGAATGGGATCGGGACCGGTGCGCCGGGGGGCCGGCGGCGGGCTAGAGGAGCGACGCACGCATGAGACGACAAGAGAACAAGCGGTGTCGGTGGTGGCGCGCGCTGGCGCGGGCGCTGCCGCTCGCCGTATGCGGGGTGATGCTCTCGGCCCCGGCCGCCTCGGCGCACGAGCGCTGGTTCGTCGACGATGGGGACCGGGCGATCGAGCCCGGCGCGGTCTTCAGTTGGCCGACCCTGCTGGCGCTGGGGGTGATCGCCGCGGCGATCGGCCTGGCCTGGGGCGCCGACCGGCTGCTCGCCCGCCGGCGCGGCGCGGGGCTGGCCCTCGACCGGCTCGGCATCAAGACGCTGGACAACCTCTACGCCTGGCTGCCGCCGGTGCTGGCGGTCCACGCCGCGATCCCGCTGCTGGTCAGCGGCGTCAGCCTGCACCTCTTCGCCCCCAACCTGGGGCTGCCGCGCAACCTCTTCGGCGGCCTGCTGGCGATGGCGCAGATCATCGTCGCGGTCAGCTTCCTCTACGGCGCGTTCACGCGCGCGGGCGCCGTCCTGCTCGCCGTCACCGGGCTCCTCGGGATGTTCTTCTTCCACCCCCTGCTGGTGCTGGAACACGCCGGCCTGCTCGGCATCGCCGTCTTCCTCTACATCACCGGGCGCGGCCCATTCTCGGTCGACGCGCAGATCGGGCGGCTCGGCCACCCGCGCCTGCACCTGCTGCCCTACGCGGTGCCGGCCCTGCGCGTCCTGACCGGCTTCTCCGTCGTGGTCCTCGGCTTCACCGAGAAGCTCTGGAACTTCGAACTGGCCCGCGAGTTCGTCCGGACGCACAACTTCAACTTCACCACCGCGACGCCGTTCCCGCTCACCGACAACGGTTTCATCCTGGCGGCCGGCCTGGTCGAGGTCACCGTCGGCGCGCTGCTGATCTCCGGGCTCTTGCCGCGCCTCGTCATCCTCGCCGCCCTGGTGCCATTCAACCTCTCGCTCCCCTTCTTCGGCTGGCCCGAACTGGTCGGCCACCTGCCGGTCTACGGCGCGATGGTCGTCCTGCTGATCTGGGGCGGCGGGCAGGATCTCACCCCCTATATCCGCTCGGTCGAGCGGGCGGAGGCGCAGGCCGACGTGGACGGGCGCGAGGAGGCGCGCCCGCGCGCGGCGTAGGGCGCGGGGTGTGCGTTGGCATGCGATTTGCGACTACTCGGGACAAGTGGAAGCGTGTTCTGACGGCGCGAATGGTGTCGCTGGAAAGCCTGGCTAGCGGCCTGCCGATTCGTCTCACGGGAACGAGGGGCGAGCGGTGGGGAGGCGAACGTCGCACGGCGTGAGAGCAGTGTAAGTTTCCACTTTCCTCTCCACTCCCCTATTTCCCCCCACACCATCCTCTGAAGATCCTTCCAATACGGGGCCGGCGGGACGCCAACCGCCGGCCCCTCCTCTTGTCCCGCCCCCGCCGGGCGGGATCGCACCGGTGGCCTTTTGCGCCTGCCGTTCCCATCGCCTATGATGGTGCGCGGTATCGAGGATCGGATCCGACGCCGGGCCGTGAGCCCGCGCGCGGTGTCAAGGATCGGGGAGCGGATGACCGGCGTCGGCAATGCGGGCCGCTATACCTGGCGCGAAGGCGAGGCCATCGCGGAACTGATCCGCGTGGGCGACGGCTGGCAGGTGACCTACGGCTTCGAGGCCACCGCCAACCGCGGGCGGATCATTCACGCCCAGCGCACGACGCCGGACTACGAGGACGCCGTGCGCCAGATGCGCCAGGTGATCGGCTACTACTTCGCCGAGCCGGAGCACGCCGAGCGGGTCCGGCGCGAGCTGCTCGCCGCCGCCGGCCTCGACCCCGGCCCCAGCCAGTACCTCCCGGTGCCGGACAACAAGTACCTGACCCCGGCCGGCGGCGGGGCCGGCGCGGCTGGCCAAGCGGAGGTCGACGACGCGCGCCGCGCCCGCGCCCTGCGCGGCGAGCCCGAGCCGGCCGCCCCTCCCCCATCCCCAGAGCCGTCCCCGAAGCGCCCCTGGTGGAAGCGCCTCGGCGGCGCATGACGGACGGAGGACCACAAAGGCACAAAGACCACAAAGGAGATTGCATCCACAAGTAGTGAGCCCGGCCACTCCAGTAGCGATTGACTTTGTGGCCTTTGTGGTCTTTGTGCCTTTGTGGTGGAGAAAGGACCAGCGATGACGATCGATCGGCGGGAAGAGGAAGTCGTCCGGCAGGACACCGAGCACAAGCTGGAGCAGTTCCGCGAGCTGGTCGAGCGGGCGCGGGAGCAGGACCCGGCGGCGACCGCGCGCCAGCACGCGCGCGGCAAGCTGACCGCGCGCGAGCGGATCGACCTCCTGCTCGATCCCGGCTCGTTCGTCGAGTTCGACGCCCTGGCGCAGCACCGCTCCTACAACTTCGGCCTGGAGCAGCGACGGCCCTTCGGCGACGGCGTGGTGACCGGCTACGGCACGGTCGAGGGGCGCCGGATCTGCGTCTTCTCGCAGGATTTCACCGTCTTCGGTGGCTCCTTGGGCGAGGTCTTCGCGGAGAAGGTCGTCAAGATCATGGACCTGGCGCTGAAGATGGGCGTGCCGCTGGTCGGCATCAACGACTCGGGCGGGGCGCGCATCCAGGAGGGGGTCGTCTCGCTGGCCGGCTACGCCGACATCTTCCACCGCAACGTCCGCGCGTCGGGCGTGATCCCGCAGATCTCGGTGATCGCCGGGCCGTGCGCCGGGGGCGCGGTCTACTCCCCGGCGATGACCGACTTCATCCTGATGGTCAGGGACATCTCGCAGATGTTCATCACCGGGCCGGACGTGATCCGCACCGTCACCGGCGAGGAGGTCACGCTGGAGGCGCTCGGCGGCGCGCTGACCCACAACAGCGTCAGCGGCGTGGCGCACTTCGTCGCCGACGACGAGCCGGAGCTGTTCGAGCAGGTCCGCGCCCTCCTCTCCTTCCTGCCCGCCAACAACCTGGAAGACCCGCCCCACCTCCCGCCGGCCGACGACCCGGCGCGCGCCGACCCCGACCTCGACACGATCATCCCCCAGGCCAGCAACAAGCCCTACGACATCCTCGACGTGATCGCGCGCGTGGTGGACGACGGCGACTTCCTGGAGGTGCAGCCCCTCTGGGCGCGCAACATCGTGGTCGGCTTCGCGCGGCTGGCCGGGCACGCGGTCGGGATCGTCGCCAACCAGCCGAACCACCTGGCCGGCACGCTCGACATCAACGCCTCCGACAAGGCGGCGCGCTTCGTCCGCTGCTGCGACGCCTTCAACATCCCGCTGGTCACCTTCGTGGACGTGCCCGGCTTCCTCCCCGGCGCCGACCAGGAGTACGGCGGGATCATCCGCCACGGCGCCAAGCTCCTCTACGCCTTCTCCGAGGCGACGGTGCCGAAGCTGACGGTGATCGTGCGCAAGGCCTACGGCGGGGCCTACTGCGTGATGTGCTCGAAGCACATCGGCGCCGACCTCAACGCCGCCTGGCCGAGCGCGGAGGTGGCGGTGATGGGCTCGGAGGCGGCGGTCGGGATTATCTTCCGCCGCGAGTTGCAGGAGGCGGCCGACCCCGCCGCGCGCGCCGCCGAGCTGACCGCCGACTACCGCGCCCGCTTCGCCAACCCCTACGAGGTCGCCTCGCGCGGCTACGTCGACGCGGTCATCGAGCCGCACCAGACCCGCCCCTGGCTGATCCGCGGCCTCGAACTCTGCCTCGCCAAGCGCGAGGCCGGGCCGCCCAGGAAGCACGGCAACATCCCGCTGTAGGGCGCGGGCATTCGGTCAGTAGTTGAGGACGACCGAGACGGGCTTGTGGTCGCTGGGGCGGAGTTCGCGCCGGCGCTGGGGGCCGGTGTCGTCGTTGTGGGCGTCGTAGACCGCGGCCTCGACGCGGCAGGAGTTGGCCCGGACGCGGAAGTCGCCCCGCTTCTGCCAGATCGCCGGCGACACCAGGATGTGATCGATCAGTTCCTCGACGATCGCCCCGCCCTGGAGCGGGTCCGCGAACCGGGTGGTGGTGGCGGTGCGCAACGTCTCCGGCGTCATCGCGTGCCGGAGGTGCAGATCGGGGTGGAGGAGCGAGCCGACCAGGTCGTCGATGATGTTGCGGATCAGGAACTCGCGCTCCAGCAGTTCGGCGAACGGGCCATCGTTGAGGTCGCCCATGACGATGAACGACCGGGGCGCGCCGTCGGCCGACAACTGCCGGTCGAGGAACTCGCGCACGCGGCGGATTTCCGCCGCCAGCTTGGCCCGGGTGGTGAGCGCGTCCAGGATCGCCCCACGCTCGCGGGCTTCCCACTGCGCCAGCGTCTTGAGCCTGGAGAACTTCGACTTGGTGTGCAGCACCATGACCCGCAGCTCCTTGCCCGCCTCCGGCGTGAAGCTGAGGAGGAGCGGGTGCCGGTACAGCGCATGTTCCTCGCGATCCGCCGCGGCGATACCCCCCCAGGGATAGTACGGGATGTTCGACCAGGCGGCGCCCGGTCCCGGCAGATCCGGCTGCCAGGCGGTCACCCGGTCGGCGATCGAGCGGTGGACGAGCGCGCTGATCGACTGCCAGCGCGCGTTCGAGTGGTGGACGACGTACTCGCCGCCCAGGAACTGCGCGACGAACAGTTCCATCTGCGCCCTGAGCGGCGGCGCTTCCTGCAGCCCGATGATCTGCGCGTCCAGGCCGCTGATGACGCCGGCCACCCGGCGGCAGAGCGCGTGGACGTCGGCGATCGGCTCCAGCGCGATGTCGCCGAGCGTGGCGCCGGGGAACGAGGCGGGGATGATCGGCGGGTCCCAGGAGGCCCACTTGCCGCCGAACACCGCCGCCAGCCATTCGATGTTGAACGTCGCGATCTTGACGCGCGGCATCGCTCCCTCCCGAACGTGGCCCGGCGGGCGAGGCGCGCGAAGGCGCCGCCCGCCACATCTGCGAACAGGGGAGCCGGCCGCCGCTCCCAACACGGCTCGGGGGCCGAGGGTGGCGGGGAATGGCCGCCCGGCCGTCTACGCAATGAACGCGGCGCCGGGCCAAGAATCACGCGGCGTCCTGCCACTACCGGGTGAGCGTGCGGGGTCGGGCGGTCGGGGGGTGGTCGCCGGTATCACGATCGGCCGCGCGATTCGCCCCCATCCCGCGGCGTAGCCGGCCCGGACGGGCGACCGAATATCGGTATAATACGTCGCCGTGCCGGGCGTCCGGCCACTCGCGGGCGCCCGTGTGGAGGGATCATGGAACGACCGACCGGCGCGCGCGTCCACCCGTTGCCGACCGACGAGGAGGCGG
>JAUJMV010000014.1:112369-120877 GCA_030446685.1 Thermomicrobiales bacterium
ATGGAACGACCGACCGGCGCGCGCGTCCACCCGTTGCCGACCGACGAGGAGGCGGCCGCGATCGCCGCCGCGCTCGCGGCCTACCTTGCGGAGCGGCGCGCAGCGCAGCCCGCACCCACGCCACCGGAACGGCGCTGGGCGCTCGCCGGGCGGCTGGCGAGCCAGGGGCAGGACTTCGCCCGACCGCGCGGCGGGCGCGTCGGCTGGGGCAACGTCAGTCGGGTAAGGCGGGGAGGCGGGTAGAGGGGGGCCACGCAGCCGGCGATCGGGCTAGCCCCCTTCGCCATCTGCCTACCCGCCTGCCCGCCCTGCCCGACCGCGAAGGAGCAAGATGTTCGCCAAGGTGCTGGTCGCCAACCGGGGGGAGATCGCCGTGCGCGTGATGCGCGCCTGCCGCGAGCTGGGCGTGACGACGGTAGCGATCTACGGCGAGGAGGAGCGCGACGCGCCCCACGTCCGCTACGCCGACGAGGCGTTCGTGGTGGAGGCGGGGGAGGCGACGCGGCCCTACCTCAACGGCGCGGGGATCGTCGCGGTCGCGCGGCGGGCGGGGGCGGAGGCGATCCACCCCGGCTACGGCTTCCTGGCCGAGAACGCGCGCTTCGCGGGGGCGGTGCTCGACGCGGGGCTCGCCTGGGTCGGGCCGCCGCCGGCGGCGATCGCGGCGATGGGCGACAAGATCGAGGCGCGGCGGCTGGCGGAGGCGGCGGGCGTGCCGACCGTGCCGGGGACGAGCGCGCCGGTCGGGTCGCCGGAGGAGGCCGCCGCGTTCGGCGCGCGATCGGGCTTCCCGATCGCACTGAAGGCGGCGGGGGGCGGCGGCGGGCGCGGCTTCCGGGTGGCGCGGGCGGCGGCGGAGGTGCCGGAGGCGTTCGCGGCGGCGGCGCGCGAGGGGCAGAGCTTCTTCAACAACCCGACGCTCTACGTCGAGAAGTACATCGAGGCGCCGAAGCACGTCGAGATCCAGGTCCTGGCCGACCGCCACGGCGGCGTGATTCACCTCGGCGAGCGGGAGTGCTCGGTGCAGCGCCGCCACCAGAAGCTGATCGAGGAGGCGCCGTCGCCGGCGGTCGACGCGGCGCTGCGGGCGCGGATGGGCGCGGCGGCGGTCGCGCTGGCCGCCGCGGTCGGCTACGAGGGGGCGGGGACGCTCGAATTCCTGCTCGATCGGGACGGCAACTTCTACTTCATGGAGATGAACACGCGCATCCAGGTCGAGCACACCGTCACCGAGGAGGTCACCGGTATCGACCTGGTCAAGGCGCAGCTCCGCGTCGCGGCGGGCGAGCCGCTGCCGTGGGGGCAGGACGACATCGCGCTGCGCGGCCACGCGATCGAGTGCCGCATCAACGCCGAGGACCCGGCGCGCGGCTTCGCGCCGACCCCCGGCACGATCTCCCTCTATCGCGAGCCGGGCGGCCCCGGCGTGCGGATCGACGGGGCGGTGGAGGCCGGCGCGACGATCTCGCCGCGCTACGACTCGCTGATCGCCAAGCTGATCGCCCGCGGGGCCGACCGCGCCGAGGCGATCGCCCGGATGGAGCGCGCCCTGGGCGAGTACGCGATCGGCGGGGTGGCCTCGACGATCCCCTTCCACCGCGCGGTCCTGGCGCACCCGGTCTTCCTCGCCGGCGACGCCTCGACCGACTGGATCGAGCGCGACGGCGTCGGGCGCGACCTGGCGCCGCAGGAGATCGCCCCCGCGGGGGAGGAGGGGCAGCCGGAGCCGGCCGAGCGCCGCTACACCCTGGAGGTGAACGGCAAGCGCTTCGCCGTGCGCCTCCACGACGAGGACGGCGCGGCGCCCGGCGCCCCCCAGCCCGCCCGGCCGCGCCCGGCCGCCGCGCGCGGCGGCCGGCGCCCGACCGCCGCCGCGGACGGCGCGCTGACCAGCCCGATCCAGGGGACGGTCCTGCGCGTGGCGGTCGAGGAGGGCGCGGGTAGCGGCTGGCGATTTGATCTGCGTGATCGAGGCGATGAAGATGGAGAACGAGATCGCCGCCCCGCGCGACGGCACGGTGCGGCAGCTCGCGGTCAAGGCCGGGCAGACGGTCAGGATCGGGGAGGCGCTGGCGACGATCGCCTGAGGCGGGGTGCTACACTTGAGGAGGCCAGGCGCCGATGGCGACGGTGAAGGTCGGCGAGCAACTCAAGGAGGGGCCGTGGATCGGCAGCCAAAGGCAGGCGGGCTGGCGGTCGGAGGGCCGCCGGGGGCCTATGCCGTGGTCGTCGAGTGGGCGGACGGCAACTACTCCGCCTATGCCCCGGACCTGCCGGGGTGCGTGGCGACCGGCGACACGATCGAGGAGACCATCGCCCTGATGCGCGAGGCGATGGCGCTGCACATCGAGGTGACCCGCGAGTATGGAGGCGAGGCGATCCCCGAGCCGCGCGCCCGCGTGGCGATGGTGACGCCGGAGTACCCCGCGATGGCGCTGGCCGAGGGCTGCGGCCCCGCCATGGCACCCAAGCCAGCCGAAGACAAGCAGCATCGGGCGTGATTGCGCCCATCGCTCGTCATCGCCCGCCCCCCGTGAAGTCCGGCCGCGATTCTTCCCCGGCGAGTTGGCCTCTATCGCGCGCCGGGGACGTGGAACACCATCCAGCAGCAGGCCGATTCAGATGAAGGGGAGGCATGCGCTACGCCGTCATCATCGAATGGGCCGAGACCAACTACTCCGCCTACGTGCCGGACTTGCCCGGCTGCGTCTCGGTTGGCGACACGCTGGAAGAGGTGACGCGCATATCCGCGAGGCGATCGAGGGACATCTGGAGGTCTGCGGGAGGACGGCGATCCGATCCGGCCCCGCGGACGCGCGCGATCGAGGTCGAAGTCGTGTTGGACGCGGCGTAGGGCGCGGCCCTCCCGGTTGCCACGCCGAGGCCGGGCAGGGGATGGAGGGCGGCGGGATTGATTGCGCGGGCGGGCGGGGGCCGGGGGTGTGATACAGGCCGCGCGGGTGACGTAGGTACGGAGGGTGGATCGCATCGGGAGGGATGATGAGCAGATTGAAACTCCTCGCGACGCTGGCCGTGCTCCTGCTCCCTGCGCTGGCGGGCTGCGGCGGCAGCACCGGCTTCGCCTCCGGCCAGATCGCGGAGATGCCGCCCGCGGCCTCGCCGACCGCGCGGGCGGGGACGAGCCGCCCCGCGCCGACAGCGGCGGCGGGGCAGGCCGCCGTCCGCGATTTCCGGATCGCCGCCTACCAGGGCGCGGACGTCCTCGGCGGCGAGCAGTCCCGGTTGTCGGGCGTCTTCGCCCACGGCAAGCCGGTCGTCCTCAACTTCTGGGCGCCGCTGTGCCGGCCCTGCGTGGCGGAGATGCCGGCCTTCCAGCGGGTCGCCGCGGAATACGAAGGGCGGGTCATCTTCGTTGGGATCGACGTCGGATCGTTCGCGCCGGAGTTCGACGACCAGGAGGAGGCCCGGCGCCTCCTGCGCGACCTGCGGATCACCTACCCGGCGGCCTACGCCAAGGAGAATCCGCTGCGGCTGTACAATGTCACCGGCGTGCCGACGACCGTCTTCTTCCGCGCGGACGGCACGATCGTGCAGCAGCGGACCGGGGGGCTGTCCGAGCGGCAGGTGCGCGACGGGGTCAGGAAGCTGGTCGACTGACCGCCCGCCACACGCGATGGGGGGAGCGATGACCGACGGAGTGCTGCGGCCGGCGCGAGTCCGCCGCCTATCCACCGGGACGCTGGTCGCGGTCCTCGCCGGCGGCGCCGCGGCCGGGGCGGCCCTACTCGCCGGGTCAGGCGATGGCGGGCTGACCGGCGGTGTCGAGGCGGCCTCGGCGGCCTCGGCGACGCTGCTCGACCGCGCGGCGCTCGCGCTGCCGTTCGGCTACGCCTTCGGGGCGGGGATGGTCGCCGCGGTCAACCCCTGCGGCTTCGCCCTCCTGCCCGCCTACCTCGGCCTCTACCTCGGGGACGAGGGGGAGGGGGCGCGGCCGGGGCGCGGCGGGCGACTCCTGCGGGCGATCTGGATCGGCCTCCTGGTCACCGCCGGCTTCCTGCTGCTGTTCGGCGCCGCCGGGATCGTCCTCAGCGCCGCGGCCGTGCCCCTCGCCGGGTCGCTGCCCTGGTTCGGCCTGGGGGCCGGCGTGCTGCTGATCCTGGCTGGCGGGCGGGCGCTTGACGGCGGCGCGCTCCACGCCGGCCTCGCCGGCGGGCTGGCCGCCCGCCTCGGCCCGCGCGCCCGCCGGCCGGGCGGCGGCGGCTATCTGTTCTTCGGGCTGGCCTACGGCCTGGCCTCGCTCGGTTGCACCCTCCCGGTCTTCCTCGCGGTGGTCGGGAGCACCCTCGCCGCCGACGGCGTCCCGGCCGCGGCCGCCCAGTACCTGCTGTACGCGGCCGGGATGGGCTTCGTGATCACCGTGCTGACGCTGCTCACCGCCCTCTGCAAGCACGGGTTGCTCGGGCGGGTCCGGCGGGCGGGGCGCTTCGCGCAGCCGCTCGGCGCGATCCTCCTCCTGCTGGCCGGCGCGTATCTCGTCTACTACTGGCTGACCGCCGGCGGCCTGCTGGCCGCCATCGTGGGAAAGGGGCTGTAACATTCCGTCGCGCTTCCTCTGCCCCAGCGGCCTTACCCACGAGGCGGAGGCGACTATCGGGACCCGCATCACCCCGCGGCTATGCGCTCACGCTCCTGCTCATCATCAGGTCACGCACGATGATCGGGGACGAACACCGGCAGAGGGACGTATCGGTGGCAACCTAAAGCGGTGAAGGCGGCAGACGGTACGGAACTTGGGGCATCGTGACGATGACCGAGGAAGAAGCCCTGGCCTTGTTCGGCGCTATGGCGTTGTGGGAACTGCGGCGTGCCGTCCACACGCAGATGTACCCGCTCGGCTCGCGGAAGGCGGAGGCCGCGCGCATCGCCCTGTGCATGCGCGAGCGGGAGGAGCGGGAGGAGCGGGAGCGGAGACGCGAGCAGTCGCGACAAATGGCACGGGAACGGCAGCTTGCGGAAAGAGCACGGCAACAACAAGCCAGGCAGGAAGCACAGCGGCGAGAACGCGAACGCCAGCGCAGGCAGCACCAGGAGGATTTGCAACGGCAGCGCCTACAACGTCGCTTAGATGCCGGGATCGAACAGCCGCTGTACTTGTCCCACCGCGCCTGGCAGACCTACTCCGAGGCGGAGCCGTCGCGGCGGGAGGAATACAAGAAGGAATTGCGGAAGTTGAGCATCTTGCCGCGTACCGCGATGCGGAAGCAGGTGAACAAGATGGAGCGGGCCAGGGGCGACTGCTACGTCTTCCCGCGAGGACACCAAAGCGTGCGGCTATTCTTCTACCAGCACAGCAACGTGCTGCGCATCTGCGAGATCGCGAGCAAATACGACGGCTCCTATGATGACGTGTGGGACCGGGGAGTCTTCAAGGACCAATACCGTGACGGGGAATTCAGGCTGTGGCACGACACTGAGGCAATCGAACTATGCCCGAGCACCACATGAATCCGGCAAGGCGATTGCTCTTCCCGCTGTCGCAAACGAAACTCCAGCGAGATCGCGGCGGCGATAGCATGACCGAATCGTAGGGAACATGGAGCGTATGCCTGACGCTGCCGCGACGTTGCCGTCCGACGCGACGCTCGACCTGCACCTGCACACCCGCGCCTCGGACGGGCGTTGGACACCCGAGACGCTGGTCGAGCGGGTCGCGGCGCTCGGGCTGCGGGCGATCGCGGTCGCCGACCACGACACGATCGATGCGGTCGCGCCGGTGGCGGCGCTGGCCGCGCGGCGCGGCATCGCGCTGATCACCGGGGTCGAGCTGTCGGTGCGCTGGGACGAGCGGCAGTGGCACCTGCTCGTCTACGGCGCCGACCTGGCCGAGCCGACCTTCCGCGCGCTGGTGGACGAGCAGCGCCGCCGCCACATCGAGGCGGCGGCGCGGGCGATCGCCGCGCTGCGGGCCGGCGGCTACAGCGTGCCGTCGCTCGACGACGCGGTCGGCGGGCGCCCGCCCCTGCCGATCTACGTGATGGACGCGCTGATCCGCGACGATCTCGCCCCGACGATCCTGGCGGCCAACGCCTTCGTGACCGAGCGCCTGGGCATCCCCTTCTACATCGACGTGCCGCTGGCGCGGGCGGTCGCCGCGGCGCACGCGGGCGGCGGGCAGACGGTCCTCGCCCACCCCGGCCGCTACGAACCCGCCCCGCTGGGCGCGGGCGATCTCGCGCGCCTCCTCGCCGCCGTGCCGCTCGACGGGCTGGAGGTCGACTACCCCACCCACACGCCCGAGCAGCGGGCGCTCTACGCCGGCCTCGCCGACCGCCACGGCCTGCTGCGCTCCGCCGGCTCCGACTCCCACGGCCCCGGCCGCCCGCGCGACCCGCTCCCCTACCCGGCCGCGGCGGTCGCGCCGCTATTGGAACGCTGCGGCCTGCGCTTGCAACGGGCGGGCTGACCGACGCGGGAGAGGGCGGGAGTGGGCCGGCACGCCCGGTGGAGGCGGCGCGGCCCGCCGGCCCGGGGACTCCGCAGCCCTGCCAACCCCACCGCGCACGGGGCGAATTGCGGCCATTTGGGGGGTGTTTCGCCCCCCCTCACCGCCGGCCCCGGCCGCGTTTCTCCCTGTGCTGGTGGGGAAAACCTCCCGCCAGGCCGCGGCTCGTTTCGCGATTTTGCCGTTCGCGCGGCCGGCGCCGGGCGCCGGGATCGGGCGGATCGGACGCGGACGCGCCCCTACCAGGACGAACCCGGACACAGCGAGGTATCGTGCCGGATTGGTCCCCTCTCGACGCCGCCCCGGTGCGGCGCGGCGAGTTCCCTGTCCCGCGATCGGAGTGGCGGTGGCACGCAAATCGCGTTAGACAGCGCGTGTCCCCCGTCGGCAACCCGGACAGAAGTTCGCGGTACGCTCCGTGCGTTATGTGAGCCGCGGGCGGCGGGGCTTTCGGAAGAGGCGCCGCCACGGAGCGCGCCGCCCGGCGGGGATGGAGACGGCCCCCGCCGGAACGGACGGCGGCGCGGGCGCGCGGTGGAGGGATAGAGGAGCGGCGATGAAAGGTGTGCTGCAGAGCGCGAAGGTTTATGACGGGATCATCGGGTCGTTCGACCTGCTGGGTCTCGGTCGCCTGCGGCGGCAGATGGTCGGCGGGCTGGCGGGGGACATCCTCGAAATCGGGGTCGGCACCGGCCTCACCTTCCAGCATTACGGTCCCGACGCGCGCGTGACCGGCATCGAGCCGGCGGGGGAACTGATCCCCGCCGCGAGGGAACGGGCACGGCGACGCGGCTACCGGGTCGAGCAGGCCGACGCCCAGGCGCTCCCCTTCCCCGACGCCTCGTTCGACATCGTCGTCTCCACCCTCGTCTTCTGCTCGATCCCGGACGACGCCCTGATCGGGGTGCTGAAGGAGGCGCGGCGGGTGCTGCGCCCCGGGGGGACGCTGATCCAGGTGGAGCACACCCGGACGAACCGCGGCTGGTTCGACGCGATCCTCGACGGTATCGCGCCCGTCTGGCTGAAGTTGAGTGGCGGCTGCCACGTCAACCGCGACACCCCGGCACTGCTGGAGCGGGCCGGCTGGCGGCTCGCGCGCCACGAGCGGCGCGCGCTCGGCCTGTACCGGCTGCTCGTCTCGACCCCGCCGGCGCGGGACACGGTCCTCGACCTGAAACCGGCCGCGATGCCCGCGCGGACCCCGGCCCTGGCCGTGCCCGCCGGTTACCCGCGGCAGCCGCAGGGGTTCCCGGAGCAGGCGCCGGGCGATTAGGGGGAGCCCGTATGGACCTGGGGCTGCGCGGGCGGGTCGCGCTCGTCACGGGGTCGAGCCGGGGGATCGGCGCGGCGATCGCCGCCGGGCTGGCGGTGGAGGGCTGCCGAGTGGCCCTCTGCGCGCGCGGCGCGGAAGACCTCGCGACGACGGCCGGCCGGATCCGCGAGGGCGGGGCGGACGCGCTGGCCGTCCCGGCCGACCTCACCGCGTTGGACGAGGCTGAGCGCGTCGTCCGGGAGACGATCGCCCACTATGGCGGGCTCGACATCCTGGTCAACAACCTCGGCGGCGGGCGGGGCGGGGACGACGACGCGGCCTGGGCCTACACCCTCGACGTGAACCTCGGGGTGGCGGTCCGCGCCAGCCGCGCCGCCATCCCGGCGATGCGGGCGCAAGGGCGCGGCGCGATCCTGCTGATCGCCTCGGTCTCCGGCTGGCAGGCCGGCGGCGCGCCGGCCTACAACGCGGCGAAGGCGGCGGAGATCATGTACGCGCGCTCGCTGGCGAAGGATCTCGCGCCCGACGGCATCCGGGTCAACGCCGTCTCCCCCGGCTCGATCCTCTTCCCCGGCGGTGGCTGGGAGCGCCGCCAGCGCCGCGACCCCGAGCGGATCGCCCGCTTCCTGGCGGAGGATCTGCCGCTCGGCCGCTTCGGCACGCCGGAGGAGGTCGCCAACGTCGTCGTCTTCCTCGCCTCGGATCGCGCCAGCCTGGTCACCGGGGCCAACATCGCGGTCGACGGCTGCCAGCTCAAGCCGTCGGTGTGACG
>JAUJMV010000014.1:120977-154837 GCA_030446685.1 Thermomicrobiales bacterium
GTTGTAGCGCGCGGTCGGCAGCGGCGCGGCGTTCGACCAGCGATCGGTCGCCGGGTCGTAGACCTCGACGACGTCGACACCCCGCCGGCCGTCGTGCCCGCCGATCGTGTAGATCAGGCCGCCGGTCTCGACGATCGCATGCCCGAAGCGCGGGGTCGGCAGCGGGGCCAGCGTGCGCCAGCGCCCGGTCGCCGTGTCGAGCGCCTCGGCCAGCGCGATCGTCGAGTCGTCGTTCGCCGAGCCGCCGAAGGAGTAGATCGTGCCGCCGAGCGCCACCGAGCGGAACGAACTGCGCCCGCTCGGCATCGCCGGCCCGTAGGACCACCCCCCGGTCGCCGGATCGTAGATCTCGACGCTGTCGAGCTTGTTGCCGCGCTCGCCGGTCATCCCGCCGAGCACCCAGACGCGCCCGTCGACGACCGCCAGGCCGAAGTCGTCGCGCGGCGTATCGATGGCGGTGGCCGCCGACCAGTGCATCTCGGGCAGCCGGCCGGGGCGCGGCTTCGGCGCCGGCAATTGGCCGCGCAGCGACCAGCCGAGGATCAGCAGCGCCAGGGGGAAGAGGAAGATCAGCAGCAGTCCGACGTTGGCCGGACGCAGGGACGAGGCCCGCGATTGCGCCAAGGAAAACCCTCCAGTGAAGTACGAAGTACGAAGTACGAAGTACGAACGACTGGCCGGACAACGCCGGACCGTCGCTCGCCGTTCATGCCTACACTATCCCCTGACCGCGTGCCACCGGAAAGCCGCTACGCGGACACCCCCTGAGGTGTGGGGCGAGAGACACAAGGCACGCGGCAGCGGGGCGGGACGCCACACGACAAAGCAAGTATAGGTAGGCGGCATAGACAGAACAAGGAGCGGGCGTCCGACGTTGTAGCCGGACGCCCGTCTCTCTTCGTCGTTCGTCGTTCGTACTTCGTCTAGTCGTTGAGGCGCGGGTCGAGGGCGTCGCGCAGGCCGTTGCCCATCAGGTTGACCGCCATGACGGTGACGTAGATCATCAGGCCGGGCAGGACGACCAGGAAGGGCGCCCGCGTGAAGTACTCCTGCGCGTTGCTGAGCATGTTGCCCCACGAGGGGGTCGGGATCTGCACGCCGAACCCGAGGTAGGAGAGCGCCGCCTCGGTCAGGATCAAGCCCGGGACCGCCAGCGTCGCCCAGACGATGATGATCGGCACGACGTTCGGCAGGATGTGGCGGAAGATGATCCGCCCATCGCTCGCGCCCAGGACGCGCGCCGCCTCGACGTAGTCGCGCCCCTTGATCGACAGGAACTCGCCGCGGATCAGCCGGGAGATGCCGGTCCAGCCGAGCGCCGCGATGACGAAGGGCAGCACCAGCCAACCCGCCGAGCGGAAGAGGGGGAACTGGTGATGACGCGGTTGTTGTTGACCATCGAGGAGATCAGAATCAGGATGAAGAGGCCCGGGATGGCGATGATCACGTCCACCAGGCGCATCAGCACGTTATCGATCCAGCCGCCGTAGAAGCCGGACAGCGCCCCGATCAACAGGCCGATCGTGAGGGCGACCGTCAGCGCGAGGAAGGCGACCGTCAGCGAGATGCGCCCGCCATAGGCCAGCCGCGTCAGCACGTCGCGGCCCAACTCATCTGCGCCGAGCCAGTGCTTGTTCGTGACCGTATCGATGCCGTTCGGCCCGCCGATGATCGTCTGCGTCGCCGTCTCCCCGGGGCGGACGCAGCAGGTCGCCGTGAGGTTCTGGGCAGCGTAGTCCTGCTTGGTCACGAACCGGGAGATCAGGGGCGCACCGTAGGAGAACAGGATGATCAGCGCGAAGACGACCATCGCCGCCAACGAGAGCCGGTTGCGGCGGAAGCGCCGCCAGGCCCGCTGCGCGTAGCTCGGACTCTTCTTGACCGCAGCCCGCTCCAAGCGCGAGCGATCCGCCACCGGCGCGCCCGCCGGGACGGCCGACCCGGTCCCACCGACCCGTTCGGTCCCTCTACTCGCCATCGCCCCCTCCTCTATCATCCGCGCCGCAGTGGCGCATCAGCCTTGGTCTTGTTCACCACCGGGACTCATCCCGGATGGTTCGCCCCACCCCGCCGCCGGCCCTCGCCGTTCGTCGTCCCGCTCAGCCCTGCTTGACGCGCGGGTCGAGCAGGCCATAGCTGACATCGGCCAGCAAGTTGCCGAGGATCACCAGGATCGAGCTGATCAGCACCGTGCCCATGATCGTCGTGTAGTCGCGCGACACCGCCGCGTCGAAGGTCAGCCGCCCGATCCCCGGCCAGGAGAAGATCGTCTCGATGATCAGCGCGCCGCTGAAGAACTCGGGGATCGCCAGGCCGAAGAGGGTGACCAGCGGCAGCAGCGCGTTGCGGAGGGCGTGGCGGAAGATGACCACACGCTCCCGCAGACCCTTGGCGGCCGCGGTGCGGATGTAGTCCTGCCGGATCACCTCCAGCATCTGCCCGCGGATGTAGCGCGTCCAGCCGGCCATCTCGGCGATTGCCAGCGTGATCGCCGGCATGATCAGATGTTTGAGCTGATCGATGACGCCGCTATCGCCGCGGATCGAGGCGACCCCGCCCGACGGGAACCAGCCGAGCCGCACCGCGAAGACGAGGATCAGGATCAGCCCGAACCAGAAGCGGGGGATCGAAACCCCGGCCACCGAGACGACGGTGGCGATGTTGTCGAACCAACTGTTGCGCCGCACCGCCGAGTAGACCCCGACCGGGATGGAGAAGAGGAGCGCCAGCACGAACGCGGCGACCGTCAGCTTCAGCGTGTTCGGCAGGCGGGCCAGGATGTCGTCGAGCACCGGGGTGAAGGTCTTCATCGAGCGACCCAGGTCGCCCTGCACCACGTTGCCGAGCCAGGTGAAGTAGCGCTTGTAGAGCGGCTGGTCCAGCCCGAGCGACCGCTTGATCCGCTCCACGTCCTCCGGCCGGGTGCCGGGGTTGAGGATGTACTCGCCGACGGGATTCCCCGGCACGGCGTTCACCAGCAGGAAGACCAGCACGGTGATGCCGAGCAGCAGCGGGATGATCCCGAGCAGCCGCCTGATTAGATAGTTGCCCATCGCTCCCCCCGTCCTCCACTCTGCCTATGCACCAAGCCCCTCCGGCAGCGGGCGCGCTGCCTGGAGGACTGCCGCTCGATTTGGCTGCTCGAATTGTCGTCGCGGGATCGCGGCCGCCGCGCGGCCGGATAGCCCCTAGTATACTCCGAACCCCCGGTAGAATACAAGCCCGAGCGGGTTTCGCGTGCGGGAATCCGGCCCGGCCGATGATTGCAGCCCCCGACGCAAGATCCGCACCATCGCCCGCCGGGCGGCGGCAACGCCCGCGCCGGCCCGCGGCGCCGGCGACCCGGCGGCGCTCCCCGCCCGGTGGTGGACGCGCCGGCGCCCTAGCGCGGGTCCCGCGGCGTGTCGATCAGGTGCGGGACGAAGCGGCTCTGGTTGTCGGTGATCAGCGTGTCCGCCTCGCGGATGCCGAGGCCGGCGGGCTCGCCGTCGACGACCCACGCGCCGAGGACGGGGTACGTGCCGGCGAAGTCCGGGAGGGGCGCGTACCCCTGGTAGACGGCGCCCTCCTCGCCGTAGGGGCCGGGGCGGGCGTAGCCGCCGCCCGGCGTGACCAGTTCGACGTTGGCGCCCTCCCGCCCGAGGATCGGCTTGCGGGCGTAGGCGGCCAGGTCGCGCGGCCCGTCGAGGTAGGCCGGGAGGAGGTTGGGGTGGCCGGGGAAGAGCTCCCAGAGGATCGCCAGGATCGCCTTGTTGGAGAGGATCGCCTTCCAGGGCGGCTCGATCCAGCCGGTCAGGCGGAGGCTGTCGAGCGCGCGCGGGCCGAAGCGATCGGCGATCAGCCACTCCCACGGGTAGAGCTTGAAGACCGTGAGCAGCGGCTCGCGGTCCGGGGCGACGAAGCGGCGGCACGCGAGGTCCCAGCCGATCTCCTCCACGGTGAGGGTCGCGGTGGAGAGCCCGGCCTGCCGCGCGGTTTCCCGCAGGTAGGTGACGGTCAGCAGGTCCTCGCCGCTGGTCTCCTCGGCGGTGTAGGCGAAGTGGACGCGGCCGTTGGGGAGGCGCGGGCGGTGCCGCCGCCAGGCCGCGACGAGGCGCTCGTGGAGCGAGTTCCACTGATCGCGGCCGGGGTGCGCGTCCTCCAGCCAGTGCCACTGGATCACCGCCGCTTCGAGGAGGGAGGTGGGGGTGTCGGCGTTGTATTCGAGCAGCTTCGCCGGGCCGTCGCCGCCGTAGCGCAGGTCGAAGCGCCCGTAGAGCGACGGCGCGTCCCGCTCCCAGGTCTCCTCGATCGCCCGCCAGGCGAGCGGGGGATGCCGAGATCGCGGTAGCGGCGGCGGGTGATGACGTGCTCGACCGCTTCGAGGCAGCGGGCGTGCAGCTCCCCGACCGTCCGCTCCAGCCCGAGGATCTCGTCCAGGGTGAACGCGTAATAGACCGACTCGTCCCAGAAGGGGCGGATCGCGCCGTTTGGCAGGACGGTGTTGTTGTACACCAGCCCCTGGTCCCGCACGATCCGCTCGTGGCCGGGGCGGGGGGTGGTCGCGTGGCGGCGCATCAGCCGCCGGTCCCGCGGGAGCGCCCGCTCTCGCCGAACCCGCCGCTGTCGACGCCGCTGGGCCGGGTGTAGGAGCCGCCGGTCACCTTGCCGCGGGTGGTCCGGCCGCCGTAGTACCAGCCGTAGGGGCCACGGGCGCCGCTTCCACTGCCACCCTCGTCGGCGCACCAATCGTCGCTGACGACGGTGTCGTTCGTCTGGTCGACGCACCGGCGCTCGGCGGTCGAGTTGGTGTTGGCGCAGCCGGAGATGGCGAAGGCGAGGACGCCGACCATCCCGATATTGACGGCGGCGGAGCGCATCCGCCGGGCGCCGGGAGTCGTCATGGGACCTCGTGGCCGACAGGGTGTCGGAGGTCGCCGCGCCCGCGGGCAGGGCCGTCCTGCTCGCTCGCGGGATGGGGCGCGGCCACTTGTATCTACGACGGCCGCGCCCCGATCGTTCCGCCCCGCGACGAATCGAAGAGCCAACCTGCCGAAGTCGGGCAAGAGAGCGGTATATCGTCACCACGGTAATGCGTTGATTGGAGAGCAATGCAATTGGTACATTACATTGAATGGAAGAACAGCGCACGGAGTTTGGTCGATGAAAGCGATTTTCACGACGCTGACGCAACGGGAGCCAGGTAACGATCCCGGCGGAGGTGCGCCGCGTCCTGGGGCTCAAACCAGCGTGATAAAATCGCCTTCGCGGGGGACGAGGGAAAGTCCGACTGATAAAATCGCCGGCGGACGGTTCACCCCGACTCGTGCCGGCGGAGGCTGTCGGCCTACGGTTCGGTCGAGCCGCTCCAACGGCCGGAAGATTTCAGTGCCATCAGCCGCGAGGCGAAGCTCGACGAGCATGCCGCGCGGATCGCGCAACGCGCGCGGTGCCCGTGAAATTCCTCGACACGAACATTCTGCTACGCTACTTGACCACCCGCGGCGACGAGCGGAAGGCGGCGGCCTGTTTCGCGCTCCAGCGCCCGGTGCAACAAGGGCAGGATGGTCAGGCGTGATGTCCATGTCCGCTCAGCGGCCGTCCGGTCGCTGATGTCCATGTCCGCCGCCGCGCCGCGCGGCCATTGTCGCCGACGCCATCCGCCGCGCCTGCACGCGCTTCCTCAGCCACCACTACCGGCGCTCGCCGCGCAGGCGCTGGCGGAGTTGGCCGAATGGACCGAGCCGGGGTTGGTGGCCGACCGCTACGGGGAGGGCGGGGTGATCGCCGCGTTCGAGGCGGAGGTAGCGGCCCTGCTCGGCAAGGAGGCGGCGGTCTTCATGCCGAGCGGCACGATGTGCCAGCAGATCGCGCTGCGCATCTGGGCCGACCGTCGCGGGCCGCGCAACGTCGCCGGCACCGTCGCCGCGCAACCACCTCGACGGCCACGAGCACTTCGGCTACCAGCGCCTGCACGGCCTGAACGGGGTGCCGGTCGGCGACGCGGAGCGGCTGCTCACGCTCGACGATCTCCGCAAGGTCGCCGAGCCGCTGGCGGCGCTCCTGCTGATCGAGTTGCCGCAGCGCGAGATCGGCGGCCAGCTCCCGCCTGGGACGAGCTGGTGGCGATCACGGATTGGGCGCGCGAGCGCGGGACCGCGCTCCACCTGGACGGGGCGCGCCTCTGGGATGTCCATGCGCCCTTCTACCGCCGACCCTACGCCGAGATCGCCGGTCTCTTCGACTCCGCCTACGTCTCCTTCTACAAGGGGCTCGGCGGGATCGCGGGCGCGACCCTCGCCGGCCCGGCCGATCTGGTGGCCGCGGCGCCCTCTGGCAGCGGCGGCACGGCGGCGCCCTCGTCCAGCTCTACCCCTACGTGATCGCCGCGCGCCACGGCCTGCGGACGCGCCTCGACCGGATGCCGCGCTACCGCGAGAAGGCGGTCGAGGTCGCCGCCGCGCTCACGGCGCTGCCGGCGTCCAGGTCCTGCCCGACCCGCCGCAAACCCCCATGATGCACCTCTTCCTGCGCGGCGACCGGGCGCCCGCGGCCGCGCTCGATCGGGCGCGCCGCCGAGACGGGGGTTTGGACCTTCGATCGCCTCGCCACGCCCCCCCTCCCCGACCTCCACCGTCTCGAAGTGACCGTCGGCGACGCCACCCTCGACCTGCCGACGGGGGAGATCGCGACGCACTTCGCGGCGATCCTGGGGCGGGCGGGGGCCTAGGCGGCGCTTGCGCGGGTGGATCGTCGGCGCGGGATCGGTGCTGCTCAAGCGCCACGCGCTGGCTTCTCCGCGAGGCCGGACCGCACCCCGCTCCTTGTAGCAGGGCGGCTCCCACTCCGGCCGTTGACGAGGTCACTACATCGGAGGCGATCCTGACGGAAGTCGCCTACGTCCTCTCCTCCCGCAGCCACTACAATCTGCGTCCCGCGGACATCAGCGCCCGCCTGCGACCGATCGTGGCCCTCCGGGGCCTCAAACTCCCCCACAAGCGGAGCCTGCTGCACGCCTTGGACCTGTACGCGTCGTACCCCTTCCTCGACTTCGAGGACGCATTGACCGTCGCGCACATGGAGCGGCTGGGGATCACCGAGATCTTGAGCTACGACACCGACTTCGACCGCATCCCGACCGTCAGGCGCTTGGAACCCGACCCGGAACAGGAGATGGAGTAGCGCGGCGCCGGGAGGGGCGGGGGCTGCGCGCGGAGGACTCACGAGGCTCTCACCTGTGACGCGTGCGCTATACTGGCCCCATCCGCGGGGCCACGGTTCCCGCACCACGGCCCGTGCCGCCGGCCGGCCCGCATCCCGCGCTCCGCACTCCGCACTCCGCACCCGAGGAGGCCGCCATGACCGACACCAAGCCGCGCCCGCCGGCCGAGCGGGCCGTCGAGACCGATTCGGGGATCGAGGTCAAGCCGGTCTACCGCGCCGACGACTGGGCCGCCGACGGCGCGCTGCCCGATCCGGGCCAGTTCCCCTACACGCGCGGCATCTATCCGACGATGTACCGCGGGCGGCGCTGGACGATGCGCCAGTACGCCGGCTTCACCTCCGCCGACGAGAGCAACAAGCGCTACCGGCTGCTGCTGGCGCGCGGGCAGATGGGCCTCTCGGTCGCCTTCGACCTGCCGACGCAGATCGGCTACGACTCCGACGCGCCGGAGGCGTTCGGCGAGGTCGGGCGGGTCGGCGTGCCGATCAGCACCCTCGACGACATGCGCCGCCTCTTCGCCGGCATCCCGCTCGGCGAGGTGACGACCTCGATGACGATCAACGCGCCGGCCGCGATCCTGCTGCTCCTCTACCAGCTCGTCGCGGAGGAGCAGGGGGCCGACCCCAAGGGGCTCGGCGGGACGATCCAGAACGACATCCTCAAGGAATACATCGCGCGCGGCACCTACATCTTCCCGCCGCGCCCCTCGATGCGGCTGATCACCGACATCTTCGCCTACTGCGCGCGCGAGCTGCCGCGCTGGAACACGATCTCGATCAGCGGCTACCATATCCGCGAGGCCGGCTCGTCCGCCGCGCAGGAGATCGCCTTCACCCTCGCCGACGGCATCGCCTACGTCGAGGCGGCGCTGGCGGCGGGGCTGGCGGTCGACGACTTCGCGCCGCGCCTGGCCTTCTTCTTCAACGGCCACAACAACATCTTCCAGGAGGTCGCCAAGTACCGCGCCGCGCGGCGCATGTGGGCGGGGATCATGCGCGACCGCTTCGGGGCGCGGAGCGAGCGGTCGCTGACGCTGCGCTTCCACACCCAGACGGCCGGCTCGTCGCTGACCGCGCAGCAGCCCCTCAACAACGTCGTGCGCACCGCCTACCAGGCGCTCGCCGCGGTCCTCGGCGGCACGCAGAGCCTGCACACCAACGGCTTCGACGAGGCGCTCGGCCTGCCGACCGAGGACGCGGCGGTCCTGGCGCTGCGGACGCAGCAGATCCTCGCCGAGGAGAGCGGCGCGGCCGACACCGCCGACCCGCTGGGCGGGTCCTACTTCGTGGAGGCGCTGACCGACGAGCTGCAGCACAAAGCCGAGACGACGATGGCCGAGGTCGCGGCGGGCGGCGGGGCGGTCGCGGCGATCGAGCAGGGCTACGTGCAGGACGCGATCGCCGAGCAGGCCTACCGCCACGAGGCGGCGCTGGCGAGCGGCGAGCGGATCATCGTCGGGGTCAACAAGTACGTCGAGCGCGAGCACGCCCCGACGCCGGTCTTCCGCATCGACGAGGCGGCGGTCGACTTGCAGATCGCGCGCCTGCGCGAGTTCCGCGCCAAGCGCGACGGGGCCGAGGTGGGCGCGGCGCTCGACCGCGTGCGCGCCTGCGCCGAGGGGGCCGACAACCTGCTCTACCCGATGAAGGAGGCCCTGCGGCTCGGCGCGACGGTCGGCGAGGTCTGCGATACGCTGCGCGGCGTCTTCGGGCAGTACGGCGGGGCTATGACGGAGGGATAGGCGTCTGCTCGCCGGGAGGGGCGTGCAGGGCGGCGAGTTCGGCGCGCAGTTCGTCTTCCGTCCAATCGCCGTGGCTGAACTCGGCGAAGTACAGCGCCAGATCGTGGGCGAGTTGCTCCGCGCTCCTGTCGTGGTACTCTTCGACCGACCAGATGAGGGGGGCAATCCGCTCCCGCAGCTCGGCGAGGGAGATGCGGCCCGCCGCGTAGCGGGCGACGTGCCGGCGGAGTTCCAGGTCGATCGAGGTCTTCATGCCGGCTCCCTCCGCCAGGCGCATCGTCACGCAGGACGAACCGCGGCGGCGATTCAACCACGGCCGGTACTGGGAACGCGCCAGGGCGGGGGAGTTTCGCCAGGAGGCGAAACGGGATAGGCTCGCGCGTCCGTCGGCCGGTCAGCCGCCCGGCACGCGCTCCCAGATTGTTTACTATTATAGCGCGACGGACGAGAAGATTGCCGTCGTCCACCAATATCTCCGCCCTGACGGGCAGCTTGGCGGCAGCGGTCTGCCCGATCCACAGTGGCTGGTTGAAGAGGGGGTGGAGTATTACATCGTGAAGTAATCCCGGTCGCGAGGCGCGGGGGCGTAGCCCTTCCCGCGGACTTGTGCGAAACTCTGGCGAGACACGGCGGGTGGGCGAGGATCACGGCCTGCCAGGACAACCGCCAGTGCCGCACGCCCGCTCGTTACGGGCGCCGGCGCAACAGGGAGATAGAGGGGATGAGCGACCAGCAGGAATGGGCGGAGGCGCTGAGCTACCGCCGGCGCTACCACGGCGTGATCGGGGTCAGCAGCAAGGTGCCGATCAAGGACCGCTCGGTCCTCAGCCTCGTCTACACGCCGGGCGTGGCCGAGCCGTGCCTGGAGATCGCGCGCGACCCCGACGCGAGTTTCGACCTGACCTCGCGCGGCAACACCGTGGCGATCGTCACCGACGGCTCGGCGCTCTTCGGGCGCGGCGACGCCCCGCCGGAGGCGGCGCTGCCGGTGCTGGAGGGCAAGGCGGTCCTCTTCAAGACCTTCGCCGGCATCGACGCCTTCCCGATCTGCCTCGGCACCCACGACATCCAGCGGATCGTCCAGACCCTCTACAGCCTCACGCCGACCTTCGGGGCGATCGCGCTCGACAACATGACCGCGCCCAACTCCTTCACCGTCGCCGACCACCTGGAGAAGGCCGCCAACGTGCCGGTCTTCTCCAACCAGCACCACGCCGCCGCGGTCGTCGTCCTGGCCGGCCTCTACAACGCGCTCAAGGTCGTCGGCAAGCGGATCGAGGACGCGACGATCGTCGTCAACGGCGCGGGCGTCACGGGCATCGGCACCGCCCGCCTGCTGGTCCGGGCCAAGGCCAAGGAAGTGATCGTCTGCGACCGCTACGGCGCGCTGACGCCCTACCGCGCGGCGGGGATGCACTGGGCCAAGGCATATCTCGCCAAGGAGACCAACCGGGCGCGGCGGACCGGCGGGCTGGCCGACGTGCTGGCCGGCGCCGACGTCTTCGTCGGCCTCTCCGCCGGTGGCGTCCTCACCGCCGCGATGGTCCGCACGATGGCCGACGACCCGATCGTCTTCGCCTGCAACGCGCCGGAGCCGGAGATCGACCCGGACGAGGCGCGGGCGGCCGGGGCGCGGGTGATCGCCACCAGCCGCTCCGACTACCCGAACCAGATGGACCCCGCCCTCGCCTTCCCCGGCGTCTTCCGCGGCCTCTTGGACTCGCGGGCGCGTGACATCAACATGGCGATCCTCGACGCGGCGGCGCGCGCGCTGGCCGACGCCGTGCCGGAGGACCGGCTGCACGCCGACAACATCCTGCCGCCGATCTTCGACTTCCGCGTCGCCCCGGCGATCGCCGCGGCGGTCGTGCGCGCGGCCAGCGCCAGCGGCGAGGCCCGGCGCGACGTCGATCCCGGGCTGGAGGCCGAGCGGACCCGCGCGATCGTCTACGAGGGCGCGACCGCCAACAGCTCGGTCGCCGCCAACGGCGCCGGGCGGCTGCCGCTGGGGGCGACCTTGCAGGAGCGCGCGATCCACTTGCGGCAGCGCTACGGCGGGATGCTCGAGATCCGCAGCAAGATCCCGGTGCGCGACCAGCACATCCTCAACATGCTCTATGTGCCGCCCGCCGCGGTCGCCCCCGGCGAGGCGATCCGCCGCGACCCGATGCAGGTCTACGACCTGACCGCCAAGGGCAACCTCGTGGCGATCGTCACCGACGGCAGCGCGGTCCTCGGCCTCGGCGACATCGGCCCGCAGGCGGCGCTGCCGGTGATGGAGGGCAAGGCGGTCCTCTTCTCGACCCTCGGCGGGGTGGAGGCCTTCCCGGTCTGCCTGGCGGCGAGCGACCCCGACGAGATCGTCGCCAGCGTCCAGGCGATCGCCCCGACCTTCGGCGGGATCAATCTCGAAGACATCGCCGCGCCGCGCTGCTTCGAGATCGAGGAGAAGCTGCAGGCGGCGCTCGACATCCCGGTCTTCCACGACGACCAGCACGGCACGGCGGTGGTGGTGCTGGCGGCGCTGCTCAACGCGCTGAAGCTGGCCGACAAGCGAATGGACGCGATCCGCATCGTCATCAACGGCACCGGCGCGGCCGGCATCGCGGTCACCAAGCTGCTGCGGGCGGTCGGCGCGGGGGACATCATCCTCTGCGACCGCACCGGGGCGGTCTACGCCGGGCGCCGCGCCGGGATGAACCCGTTCAAGGAGGAGATCGCCGCGGTGACCAACCGGGAGCGCCGCAAGGGCCAGCTCGCCGACGTGCTGCCCGGCGCGGACGTCTTCATCGGCCTCTCCGCGCCCGGCGTGCTGACCCCGGCGATGATCGGTCAAATGGCCCCCGACCCGATCGTCTTCGCCCTCGCCAACCCGATCCCGGAGATCGACCCGGACGAGGCGAAGGGGGCGGGGGCGCTGGTCGTCGCGACCGGCCGGTCGGACTACCCGAACCAGGTCAACAACTCGCTGGCCTTCCCCGGCATCTTCCGCGGCGCGCTCGACGCCAAGGCGCGGCGGATCAACGACGCGATGAAGATCGCCGCCGCCCACGCGATCGCCGACTTCGTGGCGCCCGCCGCGCTGAGCCCGGACTTCATCATCCCGGACAGCATCAGCTACCGGGTGCCGCCGAAGGTCGCCGCGGCGGTCGCGCGCGCCGCCGCCGAGACCGGCGAGGCCCGCGCCGCGGTCGATCCCGAGGAGATCGAGGCGCGCACCCTCGACATGATCTACGAGGGCATCGTCCAGTAACGGGGGCGGCCTCGCGTGGCCGAGCGCCTGCATAGGCAGCAGGGAGGACAATCTCACCACAGAGGCACAGAGGACGAGGGAGAGTTCACGGAGAGGACGAAAAGATTGGACTCTGTGTCCTCTCCTCCGTCACTCCGTGCCTCTGTGGTGAAACGTCCTCCAACCTGCCAGGGGCGACGACCGGGATGGGATAGGGCGAAGGTTTAGGACGGAGCGGCAGGGTGAGCGGGAGCGAGACGGGGCGGCGGGACGGGCGGGGCGGCGCCACCGAGAGCCCGACGGTGGCGCTGGCGGACATCGTCGCGGCGCGCGAGCGGATTCGGGACCGCATCCACCACACGCCCCTGCTGTCGTCGCAGACCCTCGGCGGGCGGATCGGCGCGACGGCCTGGCTGAAGGCGGAGAACCTGCAGAAGACCGGCGCGTTCAAGGCGCGCGGCGCGCTCAACCGGATCGAGTCGCTGAGCCCGGAGGAGAAGGCGCGCGGCATCATCACCGTCTCGGCGGGCAACCACGCGCAGGGGGTCGCCTGGGCGGCGGCGGCGTCCGGCGTGCGCGCCACGGTGGTGATGGCCGAGACCGCCTCGCCGAGCAAGGTCGCCGCCACGCGCGAGTACGGGGCCGAGGTGATCCTCTTCGGCCCCTCGACGATCGAGGCGTTCGCGGAGATGGAGCGCCTGCAGCGCGAGCGCGGCCTGACGCTGATCCACCCCTTCGACGACCCGGCGATCATCGCCGGCCAGGGGACCGCCGGGCTGGAGATCCTGGAGGACCTCCCCGCGCTCGGCCGGGGGCTGGCGCCGGACACGATCGTCGTGCCGATCGGCGGGGGCGGGCTGATCGCCGGGGTCGCGGTGGCGCTCAAGGAGCAGCGCCCGAACCTGCGGATCGTCGGGGTGGAGCCGCACGGGGCCGCCGGGATGTACACGGCGCTGCGCGCCGGCGACGTGGTCCGCCTCGACCACGTCGAGACGATCGCCGACGGCCTGGCCGCCCCCTTCGCGGGCGCGCTGAACCTCGCGCTGGTGCGCCGCTACGTCGACGACGTGGTGCTGCTGGACGACGCGACGATCCTGGCGGGGATGTTCTTCCTGCTCGAACGCGCCAAGCTGCTGGCCGAGCCGGCCGGCGCGGCGGGCGTCGGCGCGCTCCTCAGCGGCGCGGTCGCCGCGCGCCCCGGCTCCAACGTCGTCGCGCTCGTCTGCGGCGGCAACGTCGGCCTCGACCGCCTCGCCGGGTACTTGCAGGCACTGACCGGGGAGGGCTGAAGGCGGCGGGCATGGAGGTATCCGCCGACAAAGCCTATTCCAGCATCAGGAATCTGCGCGTGGCGGACGCCCTCAGCGCGCGGCCTTATATCCCCTTCAAGAGCAACATAACTGGGGCGGGCGGTGGATGCGCGGTCTGGTGGAAGATGTGGTACCACTACAATCTGAACCGCGACGACTTCCTACAGCACTACCACAAGCGCAGCAACGTCGAATCCACCTCAGCATGATCAAGGGGGAGTTCGTGGATCATCTGCGGAGCAAGGGCGACACCGCGCAGATCAACGAAATCCCTTCTTGCAGGATTCTCTGCCACAATATCTGCGTGCTGATCCTCTCGATGCACGAACTTGGCGTCGATCCGTGCTTGTGGCAACTGTTCGCCTAGTCCGTCGCCACTATGATTGCGTAGAGCCGCGCCAGCTTGGTGCGGGCGTCGCTGGCGTGGTGAAGCGCCAGGGCCACGGTCGCCTTGGCGGCGTTGCGGTCCTGGGCGCCCCAGGCGGCGACCTCGCGCGTGAGCGTCTCCACGTCGCCGATGCGCCGGTCGAGGCACTGGCCGCCGAGGACGCTCCACTCGACTCCCGCCTGGTTGAGCCACGAGCCGTGCTTCTTCGGGGTGTAGTGGAACTCCAGCCGCCGCAGGATGCGGCGGGCCTCCGCTGCCGGCGAACGCCTGCGCGCGCCGCCGGGTGTGGGTGCTGGAGGTTGTCCAGCACCACCCGCACCCGCCGCGCGTGGGGATAGTCCTCGTCCACCAGGCGGCGCATCTGCTCGGCGAAATCGGCCGCGGTGCGCCGGGCGGTCACGGCGACCCGGCGGCGGCCCGCCTTGGGCTCGAAGGCGATGAACAGGTTGGCCGTCCCCTCGCGCTTGTACTCGTAGTCGTAGCCGGCGCCCGCGCCCCCGGCGCGGCGGCTGCGGGGCGCGCGTCTCCGACACCAGTTGGTAGGGCAGCTCGTCGAAGCACACCACCGGCTCGGCCGGCCGTACGGCTCCGCGTACAGGTCGAGCACATCCTCCATCGCCGCCACGTACTCCGCGCCCACCGTCGGCAGGCACCACTGCTTGCGCTGCCAGGGCTTCACCGCCCTTTGAGCGCCCGCCGCACCGTCTCGTCAGTTGACGGGCGCCGCCACGCCGCACGCCACCAGCTTGTCCGCGAGGAGTTGCATCGTCCAGCGCTTTCCGGCCGGCGGGGGCGGTGCAGGCCAGCGCCACCAGGTGCGCCTCCTGCTTGCCGTCCAGCGCCCGCGCCGCGCCGGGGCGGGGCCGCTCGCCCAGCGCCGCCTCCAGCCCCCCTCGACGCAGCGGCGGCGCAGCCGCTCCACCGTGTCCACGCTCAGCCGCGCCTTCCCGGCGGCGACCACGTCGCTGTCCCCCGCGTCCACCGCCAGCAGCGCCAGCGCGCGCTTCAGCCGCCGCACTCGCCGACCCCCGACGCGCGTCAGCCTCCAGGCTGTCCCGCTCCGCCGCCATCAGCGCCACCACGTACTTCTTCGCCATCGCCCACCTCCCTCGGCAACACTCTATTGCCGGGGCGGGACACCGGGCAAACCACCGTGGTGACGGACTAGTCCCCGGCGCCGCGTTCCTGCTTACCGCCGACCGCCCGCAAGGGTGGTACGGCGGTATCTTCTTGCTTGCTCACATCCACCAAGTTCGCGCCGGGAGCGGGCGCTGATAGGTTGTGGCTCTCTATGACAATGCGGACTCAAGCGCGGCGTGGTGGGCTGACCCGTTGCTTGAGTGGCCAAGTGCCCTGCATGTGACCTGTCGCTCTTCACGCCGGGCTCCTGGGGGCGTGACCTGATAGGAGCCGGTCATCCGACCCGAGAGAGTCCTGTGTCCGCCCCAGAGCTGCGCGATTGTCGGGAGAATGGGGAGGGCGGGATGATCACGATCGGGGTCGACGCGCACAAGCGGGTCCACATGGCGGTGGCGTTGGACGCGGCCGGGCGCGAGGTGGCGCAGTGGCGCGGGCCGAACAGCCCCGGCGGCTGGCAGCAACTGCTGATCTGGGGTACGCACTCGGCGCACGCTGCCGCTGGGGCGTCGAGGGCGCCTGGAACTACGGGCGCGGCTCCGGCGGGGCACCTGGTCGCGGCGGGCGCGGAGGTCTACGGTCAACCCGCGCTGGACCGCGCGGGAGCGGCAGCGCGCAAGCCGGACAAGAGCGATCGCCTCGACGCCCGTGCCGTGGCGCTGCTGGTCTGGCGCGAGGCCGGCGCGCCGCCGGTCGTCGCGATCGACGACGACACGGCGACGCTCGACCTGCTGGTCACCGAGCGCGAGGATCGCGTCGCCGAGACCACCCGGCTGTACAACCAGGCGCATCACCTCCTGCTCCAGCTCGACCCGGACTACGCGACGCGCCTGCCCAAGCAGACGCAGGCGGCCTGCGCGCGCTGGAGGCGCACGCGATCACGGACGGCGCGCCGACGCAGCAGCAGCGGGCGGCCGCCGTCCGCTGGCTGGCGCAGCGCCTGAAGCTGGCCCTGGAGCAGATCAAGGCGCTCACCGCGGAGATCGCGGCCGCGGCCGCGCCGCGCTTCGCCGCTCACCGCGATCTGCGGGATCAGCCTGCTCACCGCCGGCGCCCTGGCCGGCATCCTCGGCCCCGGCCGTCGCTTCCGCAGCGACGCGCAGCTCGGCGGCCTACGCCGGGGTCGCACCGGGTCGAGGCATCCTCGGCGGAGCGGGTGCGGCATCGCCTCAACCGCGGCGGGAACCGCCGGCTCAACGCCATCGTGTACCGGATCGCGCTGACCCAGCCCGCTGTTCCCCAGCGGCCCGGCCCATCTCGCCCGGCGGCTCGGCGAGGGGAAGACCCGCCGCGAGGCGGTGCGCGCCTCAAACGCTACATCGTCCGCGCGATCTGGCGGCAGTGGCAGCGTGCCAGCAGCACGACGCCTCGTATGCCGGCGCGGTCGCCCGAGCCCTTCGACCTGCGCAGCCTGCGAGGGCGCCTCGCAGGCTGCACCAGGCACCGACGCCACGTCCAACCGGCCAAAGGCTTGACATAGGAGGCTTGACATAGAGCGTACGCCGGTGGCGCACCGGCGGGGATGCAATGGGGGTATGCTCCGCCCCGCGTGGGTGGCGGGCACCGGGCGGTCGTGTGAACCTGGTGCCCCCGGCCCGAACGGAGTCTGACCCGGATACCCCCGAAGCACCAGTGGTTGCTGCCCCGGCCCCCGAGCGCGTAGGAGAGCTTTTCCGCAAGGTATCCACGCCTGCCAACATGACGCCGCGGACGAGGAGCAGGAGAAACGCCGATGGAAGTGCTCTTTCCGCGCTGCGCGGGCATCGATGTCCACAAACGCACCGTGGTGGTCTGCCGGATCGTCCTGACTGACGACGGCGAATGGCGGCGCGAGACCCGCACCTACGGCACGACCAGCGAGGATTTGCTCCGCCTGCCCGACTGGCTGACGGCGGGCGACTGCACCTACGTGGGGTTGGAGAGCACCGGGGAGTTCTGGAAGCCGGTGTTCAACATCCTGGAGGGGAGCTTCGAGGTCTGGCTCCTCAACGCCCAGCGCGTCCGCCGTCCCGGGCGCAAGACCGACGTGCGCGACGCCGAGTGGATCGCCGAGCTCCTGCGCCACGGGCTGGTGCAGCCGAGCTTCATCCTGCCGCGCGCCACCAGCGCGAGCTGCGCGAGCTGACGCCAGCGCACCAACTTCGTGCGCGCGGCCGGGCGACGCTGGTCAATCGGTGCAGAAGGTGCTGGAGAGCACCAACCTGAAGCTCACCGCCGGTCAGCAACGTCGCGGGGGTCTCGGGGCGCGCCATCCTCGCCGCCCTGCTCGATGGGGAGGAAGACGTGACGGTGCTGGCCGACTCGCCAAGGGCAAGTTGCGCAAGAAGCGCGACCAGCTGGAGCGCGGCGCGAGCGGCCGGCTCCAGCCGCACCACCGCTTCCTGCTGACCGAGCTGCTCGCGCAGATCGACGGGCTCGACGAGACGATCGCGCGCTTCGACGCGGAGATCGCCAAGCGATGCGCGGCCAACGAGGCCGAGGACGTCGTCGAGCTCCTGGACACCATCCCTCGATCGGCTGCGCGATGGCGGAGCTGCTGGTCGCCGAGGTCGGCCTGGACACATGCGCGTTCCCGACGCCCGCCCACCTGGCCGCGTGGGCGGGCGTCGCCCCCGGCAGCAATGAGAGCGCCGGGCGACAGCGCTCCGGCTGATCGCGCAAGGGCAACGCCTGGCCGAAGACCGCGTTGGTCCAGGCAGCGCACGGCGCGGCGCGGATGAAAGTGGACGGCCTCGCCGCGCAGTACCAGCGCGCCGCCGCCCGGCGTGGCGCGCAGGGCGATTATGGCGGTCGCCCACCGCCTCCTGATCATTGCCTACCACGTCATCGCCCGCCGCGAGCCGTATCGCGAGCTCGGGGCCGACTACTCGAGCGCCGACGAGACCTGCGGCGCCGTGGACCGGCTGGTGCGGCGGCTGCGGCAGTTGGGGGTCGAGGTGACGGTCAGCGCTGGTGCGCCGAGCGTCGTACCCCAGCAGACCGGCTACTCGCCGCGACACCTTAGGACGGTAATTTGCAGGAGAAGTCGGCATGCGCCGCCGGTGGCGCACCGGCGGGGATGCAATGGGGGTATGTTCGCCTCTGGCGTGGGTGGCGGGCACCGCGGTCGTGTGTGAACCTGGTGCCCCTGGCCCGAACGGGAGTCTGACCCGGATACCCCCGAAGCACCAGTGGTTGCTGCCCCGGCCCTTCGGAGCGCGTAGGAGAGCTTTTCCGCATGGGTATCCACGCCCGCCACCGCGACGCCGCGGACGAGGAGCAGGAGAAACGCCGATGAAGTGCTCTTCCAGCGCTGCGCGGCATCGATGTCCACAAACGCACCGTGGTCTGCCGGATCGTCCTGACTGACGACGGCGAATGGCGGCGCGAGACCCGCACCTACGGCACGACCAGCGAGGATTTGCTCCGCCTGTCCGACTGGCTGACGGCGGGCGACTGCACCCATGTGGGTTGAGAGCACCGGGGAGTTCTGGAAGCCGGTGTTCAACATCCTGGGAGGGAGCTTCGAGGTCTGGCTCCTCAACGCCCAGCGTCCGCCGTCCCGGGGCGCAAGACCGATGCGCGACGCCGAGTGGATCGCTGAGCTCCTGCGCCACGGGCTGGTGCAGCCGAGCTTCATCCCGCCGCGCCACCAGCGCGAGCGAGCTGACGCGCCAGCGTACCAACTTCGTGCGCGGCCGGGCGACGCTGGTCAATCGGGTGCAGAAGGTGCTGGAGAGCACCAACCTGAAGCTCACCGCCGTGGTCAGCAACGTCGCGGGGGTCTCAGCGCGCCATCCTCGCCGCCCTGCTCGATGGGGAGGAAGACGACGGTACGACCTCGCCAAGGCGTTGCGCAAGAAGCGCGACCAGCTGGAGCGGGCGCCGGCGGCCGGCTCCAGCCGCACCACCGCTTCCTCGCTGACCGAGCTGCTCGCGCAGATCGACGGCTCGACGAGACGATCGCGCGCTTCGACGCGGAGATCGCCATGAGCGCGGTCAACGAGGCCGAGGACGTCGTCGAGCTCCTGGACACCATCCCCGGGATCGGCCGCGCGATGGCGGAGCTGCTGGTCGCCGAGGTCGGCCTGGACATGCGCAGCCCCACGCCCGCCCACCTGGCCGCGTGGGCGGGCGTCGCCCCCGGCAGCAACGAGAGCGCCGGGCGACAGCGCCTGGCCGGACGCGCAAGGGCAACGCCTGGCTGAAGACCGCGTTGGTCCAGGCAGCACGGCGCGGATGAAAGGACGGCCTCGCCGCGCAGTACCAGCGTCGCCGCCCGGCGTGGCGCGTAAAGCGGCGATTATGGCGGTCGCCCACCGCCTCCTGATCATTGCCTACCACGTCATCACCGCCCGCCGCGAGCCGTATCGCGAGCTCGGGGCCGACTACCTGAGCGCCGACGACCTGCGGCGGCCGTGGACCGGTTGGTGCGGGCGGCTGTGGCAGCTGGGGGTCGAGGTGACGGTCAGCGCTGGTGCGCCGAGCGTCGTACCCCCAGCAGACCGGCTACTCGCCGCGACACCTTAGGACGGTAATTTGCAGGAGAGCGTCACATCCACCAAGTTCGCGCCGGGGAGCGGGCGCTGATAGGTTGTGGCGGGCCGCTTATGGTGGGGGGCTGCTGGCATGGTGTGCTGACCTGACTCAGCGGCGGGCAACTGGCCGCTTCCCGGCGAGTAGGTCGGCTATCGTCAGGATTTGCAGACGCGGATACCGCCCCAACGCGGGGATTCGTAGGTGCCCGCGCTCGCCGCCTCGCGGCGCATCTCGCGCGCTCGCGGGTGGAAGCGGTAATCAACGCAACTGAGTGGCGCCCCCTCGCGCTCAATGGCGCCACGCAATTCGCGGATATGGTTCGACGGGATCGGCCCGGACTTGACCGGAGAAGACCACTTCTTTGAGGTAGCCCGTATCCTCGTCATCGAAGGCGAGCCGCCCGTCGATGCCGCGATCCGCGCCCTTTTCCTCCGTGGGTCGCGCGCCGACCAAGCCCAATGCCCACCATTGGAACTGGTAGCGATCGGTATTCGCGAGTACCGTGGCATCCTCTAGCGTCTCCGGTTCGCCTACGGCTCGGGGCCGTTCCCGGCCCAAACATCGTATCGAGCCGATTGCGAATGACGGCCATCGCCGCGTAGGTGCATATCGATGTCGATCCAGCGCGCCGATGGCTCGCCTCAGCCGCCACCACAACGGTGCCGCAACCGCAGAAAGCATCGAGAATCACGTCGCCTCGTTGCTGCTCGCCTCGATGATTCGTTCCAGCAACGCGAGCGGCTTCTGGGTCGGGTAGCCCAGCGCTCCGCGCCGACCGGGTTGATACGATCGATGTCATCCCAGAAGTCGGGGACCACCTTCCCCTTCAATTCGTCTCGGTAGCGTTTGTACTCGCGGCATGGTGCCGCGCGGGGGCCAGTAGATACGCCCCGCGGCATCCAGTTCGTCGAGATGGTCAACGGTGAACTTCCACCATCTCGTTATGGGATCGATGCTGCACCAGGGAACGCCTGATCGCCCGTTCCGCGTGCCTGCTGCGCAGAGGTCCGCCTTTGCCAGTAAAGCCGCCCATCGCCATCATCGAAACGATAATACTTGTCCAGGTACGCATCCTCGTATCCCGAGCGCGGATCATTCCACAATGAATTGCTGCGACTTGCTGTAGTACAGGATCACATCATGGACGGGGCGAACTTCTTGGCTCCGCTGCGGGCGGTCGTGCGCTTCCACATAATTTCATTCCGGAACTGCGCCGGGCCGTAGATCGCATCCAGCACGATTTTCAGATAGTGGCTCGCCGCCGGGTCGCCATGAAGGTAAAAGAACCCGTCGATTTCAGTACGCGATGCAACCTGACCAATCGGGGCCATCATCGCCAGATAGGCGAGCATATCGCTCGTGCCGAGTAGCTGACGAAAGGCCCGAACTGCTTGCGCCACCTTCCGCCCGCCAGAAGCGATCAGTTCGTCATAGGCAAGGCTCGACGCCTCATCCCACCGCCACGTATCCGTGAATACCTTCATCTGCCCGGCGGCACGAGCGCCATTCTGCTCTTTGAACAGGATATTGTAGTTGGCGTTGCTGTTGAAGGGCGGATCGTTGTAGATGAGATCGACGCTCATATCCTTGACTCCAGTGTCTCGCAACTCGCTGCCGCCGCGCCGCCCGGCCGTGCCCCCGCACCGGCCGGGGCACCGGCGCAGACCGCGCGGCGGCGTTGCCCCCACCGGCCCGTGCGGGGAGATGGCCGGTCACCGCCGCTTTTCGCGGCCGGCGCGCCGGGAAGGGTAGTCGTGCGGGAACGGGGGCGCGAGCCGCCGCCGGCGGCGGCCGGGCGGAGGGGCGCGGCCGCGGAGGAGGGCACGGCCCCGGCGAGGTGGGCGCGCCTGGGCAGGCGCCGGCAGGTCTCGGGGGCGCGTGACGCACCAGGGGCCGCGCCGCGCCTCTGCTCGGCCGCGCGGGGAGCCGCCCGCCGGCCAGCGGTCGGCGGAGCAGCCCCCGCGCCGCGCGCGGTGCCAGCGGCAGCGGGGTGGCGCGGAGCGCGGCCCCGCCGCGGGCGCGGGGTCGTGGATGGCGGCGCCGGCGGCGGTGGGGGCTGTCGGCGCCGGCGGCGGGGCGCACCGGGGCGGCCCAGGCCGCCGCCCGGGCCGCCACCCGGTCCGGCGGCGGGGGCGGGGATAGCGCGCCCCCGGGGCGCGCCTGCCGGCGGGCGGTGGCGGCCCGCCGAAGGGGGCGTTTCGCCGCCCGGCCACGTGGCGCGCGGCCCCTTCCCCTGCAGCAGTGCCAGCCCGAAGCCGGCGGCCAGCACCAGCACGTCGTCGGCCGCGCACCGGCGCACGGGCCTCCCGCACCAGCAGGCGCGCGGCGCGGCAGGCGGGGGCGGCGGCAGCCGCGCGGCCGGGACGCCCGCGGCAGTGCTCGGCGCCGCGGCCCGCCGCCGCCGGCCCGCGCCACCGGGCCGAGCGGGGCGCGCTGCCGGGGCCGCCAGGGCCCGCCACGCTGACCGCGGCCGGGTGGTACCGCTGCGGGTATTGTCAACTTACGATGTGGCGGGTAAGCGGTGAGAGTGTGAGGGCGCGCTCCAATAGGAGGTGCCGCTCGTCAGGTATCGCTGGGGTGCCGGTGACGGCGCGCCAGGTCGCGGCGCGCGTTGCGGGTCTGGCGGTAGTCGGCGGCGGGCAGGCGATGGCGGCGGGGCGGAAATGGTTCGCGATCGGGCCGGGCGAGGAAGCGTTGCGCGTGCCCGGTGATTTGAACCGCCGCATCCGTCGCTCGCGTTCCCGCGTCGGTTGGTGAGTTCTCCGCACGGTTGTTCAACCCCTGTGCCGCCGGTGCTCGACACTTGGCAACACCGCGCTTCGCCGCGCCGTAGCTCGCCAGCTTGTCGGTGATGACGACGCGCGGGACATACCGCAAGCCTTCAGCAGCTTGCGAAAGAACTTCACCGCCGCCCGCTTGTCGCGCTGCGCCTGCACGAGGATATCGAGCACGCGCCCGTCCTGATCGACCGCCCGCCACAGGTAATGCTGCGCAACTGCTGATCTGGATGAACACCTCGTCCAGGTGCCACTTGTCCGGCCGCGGCTTGCTGCCGGCGCAAGGCGTTGGCATAAGGCTGGTTGAACTTCAGGCTCCAGCGGCGGATCGTTTCGTAGGTCACGATCACGCCGCGCTCCGCCAGTAACCTTCACGTCCCGATAGCTCAGCGCAAACCGGAAATACAGCCAGATGGCGTAGCTGATGATCTCCGGCGTAGCGATAGCCGGCGTAGGTCAGGCGTAACTTCATCTCTCATGCCGGCAGTATCGCACGCCAATTACGCCTGCTCGTAAGTTGACAATACCCCCCGGCGCACGTTCCCGCGCCCAGGGGCATCCCCCTTCACGGCGACGACCCCCGCACTCGCGCTGACGCCGGACGACTGGCGGCTGCTCGACCTGATCGCGCGGCACCCGTTCTGCCCCTGGCGGGCGCGGCGACGGCGCTCGGCCGGGGGAGGGCGAGGTGCGGCGTCGCCGGGGGAGGCTGCGCGACCTGAGCCTAGTGCGGCCGCTCGGTCGGCGCGACCTGGGCCGGGACTGGGCCGACCGGGCGGGGCTGGAGCTGGCCGAGGCCACACTCGCGGGGCTGCGGGCCGTCGCGGGCCGCCACGACCTCGCGCTCGGCGCGGCGGTCGCGCAGCTGGGCTCGCCGGCGGCCTGGAGGCGCCGGTCGGGCAGCGCGCGATCCTCCTCCGCAACCTGGCCCACACCCTCGGCGCGGACGCGGTCTTCGTGGCCTTCCACGCCGGTGCCGCCGCGGCGCGCCGGGCGGGCGGCCCGGAGGACGGGGCCCTGGTCGCCTGGGAGGGGGCGCAGCCTGCGCCCAGGGGCAGGTCCAGCCCGACGGCTACGGCGTCTACCGCCGGGCGGGACGGCGAGTCGGCTTCTTCCTGGAGTACGACCGCGGGCTGGCCGGGCTGCCCGCGTCAGCTTGCAAGTTCGGCGCCTACGGGCGCTGGCTCGACCGGGGGCGCTGGCGGCGCGACTACGCGGGCTTCCCGACGATCCTGGTGGTGATGGAGACGCAAACCGTCGCCTGGGAAGCGGGGCAGTCGCGCGAGGCGTGGCGGGCCGCACAGGCGTCCGAGGAGCTCGCGGCGGTCGAGCGGGTGGCGTCGGCGGTGCGCCGGGCGGAAAGCGCCCGTGCCGCCGCTCGTGCCACGCCGCTGCCGGTGTTGCTGACGACGACGGGGCTCATGCACGGCGACCCCTGGGTCCGGGTGGCGCGATCTGGGCCGCGCCCGCGACGCCCCACGACCGGCGCCACTGGCTCTCCTGGCCTGCCGACGCCGATCGCCCCATCCGTCGGCCGCTCGGGGGCGCGGGGGCCGACGAGAACCGACGAGCCCCGCGCGATGGGGCGACTGCGGGTACCTGCTCCCTCGCCCTCGCGGAGCGGGGACACGACGCCGAGCGTCGCCGGGGAAGGCCGGAGCCGAGGGGAAGGTTGGCGATAACCCTGTAGCCCCGCCTCGCTGCCTGGGAAGTTCCAGCGCAGATCGGGGAAAGGACCGGTCGCGACAATGGGGGCACTGCCACGGTCGACGGCGAGGACCGGGGTGCCGATCGCCGAGCGATCTTCGTGGTGGGAAACGTAACGGCCGGATCAAGCGGGGTAAACGCCACGCCTTTTCCGGCACATGGTGGCTCGATCCGCCGGCGGGACGCTGTCTGGGCAGCCGGGCTGACCACCGGCTTGTTGTCGGTCCCGCCCCGCGCCGATTCGGGGGTCCGTTGCACCTCCCCGCCGTGACCGGCCGTTGACGCGCAGCAGGGAAGGAGCGAATGATGGGGAAGGCGGCGAACGTACAGCCGGAGGTGGCGGCCGACACGCGGTTGCTGCTGACGGTCGAGGAGGTCGCCGAGCGCCTGGCGATCGGGAAGACGCTCGCGTGGGAACTGGTCTGGAGCGGCAAGCTGCCGAGCGTGCGAATCGGGCGGTGCGTTCGGGTGCCGCTCGGGGCGCTGGAGGCGTGGATCGCCGAGCGGACGGAAGGTATCGGATGAGCCGGGCGAGGAAACAGCGGCGCGACAACGGGGAGGGCTCGATCTACTGGCGCGGACCGGCAGCGGTACTGCGGGCAGGTCGAGGTCGACGGGCGGCGGCGCACGATCTACGGCAAGACCAAAGCCGAGGTCCAGCAGAAGATGCTCAAGGCACGCCTGGACGAGGCGCAGGGGCGACCCGTGACCCCGGCGGCGGCGACCGTCGAGAAGCTGCTGACCGACTGGATCCGCGATGTGGTCGAGCCAAAGGGCCGGGGCGGACCTACGAGTCGTACGAGTACCACAGCCGGCTGCACCTGATCCCGGAGATCGGCCGGGTGAAGCTGCGCGACCTGACCACCGCGCAGCTCCAGCGGCTCTACCGGCAGCTGCTCGACCGCGGACTCTCGCTGAAGACCGTCCGCAACGCGCACGGGGTCATGCGCGCGGCGCTCAACCAGGCCGTGGAGTGGAAGCTGGTCGCGGGCAACGTCGCCCAGGCGGTGCGGCTGCCGCAGTACGTCCCGCCGGAGCACGAGACACTCAGCCCGGAGGAGGTGCGGCGGGTCTGGCGGGCGGTCGCCGGCACGCGCTGGCACGCTTTCCTGATCCTCCTGGTGATGACCGGGCTGCGGCAGGGCGAGATCCTCGGGCTGAAGTGGGCCGACATCGACTGGTCGCACGGCATCCTCCAGTTGCGCCGCCAGCTCCAGCGGGACAAGTCGTTCGCGCCGACGAAGGGGAAGCGTAACCGGCGGCTCGATCTCTCCGACCTCGGGCTCGCCGCGCTGCGCGAGCACCGCGCGCTCCAGGACGAGGACCGGCGGGAGCACGACGACCGCTACGAGGACCACGACCTGATCTTCTGCACCCACCAGGGACGGCCGCTCGGCTGGCGGACCGTCGATCGCGACTTCGCGCGCATCCTGGCGCGGGTGGGCGTCACGGTCATCACGTTCCACGAGTCGCGCCACACCTACGCGACGATCGCCCTCAAGCACGGCATCCCGGCGAAGGTGGTGCAGAGCGGCTCGGGCACAGCGACATCAGCGTCACCCTGAATATCTACAGCCACGTCACCCGGGACTCGGCCAACGTGCGGCGGAGCAAATGGGCGAACTCCTGGGGGCAGAGGACGACGAGATGGGGATGAGGGCAGTAGGGGGCAGGAGAGGGGCGGGGCATAGCGACCCAATTGCAGTCAAAATTGCAGTCAAAGGCCCCGCCGGGGCGATCCCGGCGGGGCCTTTGACTTGTTGTTTCCCAGCCATAGCTGGGAAAATCGCTGGTCGGGGCGAGAGGATTTGAACCTCCGACCACCTGGCCCCCAGCCAGGTGCGCTACCGGACTGCGCCACGCCCCGTTCTAGGATGACTATAGCACAGCCATCCGGCGGATACAAGGCGGCGCCCGCCCGGACCAGGGCGGGGCGGGCGCCGCGACGGGGTTACTTGACCTCGGCCTTGGCGCCGGCCTCTTCCAGCCGGGTCTTGGCGGCGTTCGCCTCGTCCCGGCTCACGCCCTCCTTGATCGCCTTGGGCGCGGCCTCGACGAGGTCCTTGGCCTCCTTCAGTCCGAGGCTCGTCAACTCGCGGACGGCCTTGATGACCTGGATCTTCTGCGCGCCGATGTCGGTCAGCACGACGCTGAACTCGGTCTGCTCCTCCTCGGGGGCCGCCGCGGCGGCGCCGTCCCCGCCGCCGGCCGGCGCGACGCCGCCCATCATCACCGGCGCCGCCGCGGTCACGCCGAAGCGCTCCTCGAGCGCCTTGACCAGCTCGGACAGCTCGAGCACGCTCATCTGCTCGATCGCCGCGATCATCTCGTCCCTGGAAATCGCCACGGGTCACGCTCCTTCCCTCACGTCGCCGAACGCCAGCACCATGCGGCGTTCGTCACTGGTCGTTCGTCAGTCGCCCGCCGGGGCCTCCGCCGCCGCGCCGTCCGGCGCGCCGCCGAGTTGGTCGATCCGCGCCTGCAGCACGTAGGCGAACTGGCGGATCGCCCCGCTCAGCACGCCGACCAGGCCGTAGAGCGGCGCCTGGATCTGACCGACCACCCGGCCGATCAGCACCTCGCGCGACGGCAGCGCCGCGATCGCCGCCAGCCCGCCCTCGTCGACCAGCCGCTGCCCGACCAGGCCGCTGCGCACCCGGAGGATGCGCGAGGTGCGCGCGAAGTCGCCCACCGCCTTGGCCACGCTGACCGGGTCGTCATAGGAGACGATCAGCATCGTCGGCCCGGCCAGGCTCTCACTGAGCTGCTCCTGGCCGACCTGGCGCGCCGCCAGCGTCGCCAGCGTGTTCTTCGCCACGCGCGCGTCGCCATTGATGGCGCGCAGCGCCGTGCGGAAGCCCTGCAGGTCGCTCACCTTCAGCCCGCGGTAGTCGGCGACCACGGTCAGCGTCGCGCGCGAGAGCATCTCCTGCAGCTCCGCGACCTCGGCCACCTTCTTCGGTGTTGGCATCGATTCTCACCCCCTTTCCCGATCAACTGTGTCTCCGATGTGCCGGACAAACAAAACTCCCCATGCCCGAGGAGGCACAGGGAGCGAACGCCGCAAACGACCGGCTGGCGCCGCGCGTCTGGGGAATGCTGCCCGCTGGCCTCGGTCGGTCCTGATTAAGCGCGCCACGCTGTGACGGCGCGCGCCGACGGTCTACGGCAAGAGAGAGGGCTGTTCACTTGTCGGGGGCAGTATACCACGGCTTACGAGAATTGAGAATGGAGGGGTGAGGATTGAGAGAGGTGGCGCGGGGCCGCCAATAGCGATTCCCCGAACTTCTCTCAATCCTCGCCCCTCCATCCCCTGCTAGCGGCGCTCGCCGGCGCTGCCGAGCGCGGTGGCGACATCGAGCGGGATGCCGGGGCTCATCGTCGTCGTCAGGGTGATGCTCTGGACGTAGACACCTTTGGCCCCGCTCGGCTTGGCGCGGTTGACGGCCTCGACCAGCGAGAGCATGTTGTCCGCGATCTGCTCCTCGCTGAAGCTCTTCTTGCCGATCGGGACGTGGACGAGGCCGGTGCGGTCGTTGCGGAACTCGATGCGCCCGCCGCGGACTTCGTCGAGGACGCGCGGCAGATCCTCCACCGCGCGCACGACCGTGCCGCTGCGCGGGTTCGGCATCAGGCCGCGCCGCCCGAGGATGCGCCCGAGCTTGCCGACCTTGCCCATCTGGTCCGCCATGGCGATCGAGAGGTCGAAGTCGAGGAACCCGCCCTCGATCCGCTGGATCAGGTCGTCGCTGCCGACATCCTCCACGCCGGCCTCGCGCGCGACCCGCGCCGCCTCGCCTTCGGCGAAGACGACGACGCGCACCTGCTTGCCGGTGCCGTGCGGCAGGGAGGCGGTGGAGCGCACCTGCTGGTCGGCGTGGCGCGGGTCGATGCCGAGCTTGAAGTGGACTTCGATCGTCTCGTCGAAGTTGGCGAAAGCGACGCGCTTCAGCAACTCGACCGCCTCGCGCGGCTCGTAGTGCCGGGTCTCGTCGACGAGCTTCGCCGCCTCCGCGTACTTCTTGCCGTGCTTGCTGGACATGCCGGTCTCTTCCTCCCGTGGTCCTGGCGGGCGTCAGCCCTCCCACCTTTGCGAGTCGTCAGTCGTCAGTCGTCAGAAGGCGAGAGGGCAAGGGAGCGCCTCAGTCTCTCTTCAATGTTACTGACGATCGACGACCAAAAACTCGTCACGCAACGATCTCGATGCCCATGCTGCGGGCGGTGCCCTCGATCTGCTTGGTCGCGCCGTCGAGGTCAACGGCGTTGAGGTCCTTGAGCTTCAGTTCGGCAATCTCGCGCAACTGCGCCTGGGTGATCCGGCCCTTGGTGTCGCGCTTCGGCGTGCCGGACCCCTTGTCGATGCCGGCCGCGCGGCGCAGCAGATCCGCCGCCGGCGGCGTCTTGGTGACGAAGGCGAACGAGCGATCCTCGTAGATGGTGATCACGACCGGGACGATCTGCCCGGTCATCGAGGCGGTGCGCTCGTTGTACTCCTTGACAAAGTTCATGATCGCTACGCCGTGCTGGCCGAGGGCCGGCCCGACCGGCGGGGCCGGATTCGCCTTGCCGGCCGGGATCTGCAACTTGACGATCGCCTTGACGCGCTTGGCCACTCCTCCTCCTGACGCTACTTCACGAATTTCTCGACCTGCAGGAAGTCGAGCTCGACCGGGGTCTCGCGCCCGAAGAAGGACACCAGCACTTTGACCTTGCCCTTCTCCTGGTTGATCTCGTCGATCACGCCCTGGAAGTCGGCGAACGGGCCATCGATGATGCGGACGGCCTGGCCGACCGCCAGGGTCACCTTGACGCGCGGGGCCTCGGCGGCCATCTGCTTGATGATCGCCTGGACCTCGGACTCGCCCAGCGGGGTCGGCTTGTTGCCCATGCCGACGAAGCTGGTCACGCCGGGCGTGTTGCGCACGACGTACCACGAGTCGTCGGACATGATCATCTTGACCAGCACGTAGCCGGGGAAGACCTTGCGCTGCACCGTATGGCGCTGCCCGTTGCGGATCTCGATCTCTTCCTCGGTCGGCACGACGATCTCGAAGATCTTGTCGGTCATGTCGAGCGTGCTGACACGCTGCTCGAGATTCTTCTTGACCTTGTTCTCGTACCCCGAGTAGGTGTGGATCACATACCAGTGCGGCTGATCCGGCTGCGCCTCGGCCTGGGCCGCGCTCGGCGCCGCGCCGTCCGGCTCACCACCCTCGGCGCGTCGCCGGCGGCGCACCCGCGGCGTCTCGTTCGTTGTTTCCTGCACCACCGCCGTCACTCCAGTCGCCTTCCGCGCGCGGCCACCCTGCCGTGCCGGTCGGCGTCCTCCAACCCGATCAGCTATTCAACCTGATCAGCCATTCGACCAGCATGGTCAGGACGTAGTCGAACGCGCCCAACACCACCGCGAGGGCCGTGGACATGCCGATCACCACGAGCGTCAGGTTGCGCGTCGTCGTGCGGTCGGGCCACTGCACCTTGCGCAACTCGGCCAGGGTGTCGCGGAAGCCGCGCTGGAGGCCGGCGAAGCGCGACGACGTCCCTGGGCGCGTGGTGGCGGGCGCTGGCGCCCTGCCGGCCGCCGGGGTCGGGCGCGCCGGGTTCGGGCGCGACGCTGGCCTGGGCGCCGTCCTGGCCGGGTTCTGCTTCGCCATGTCGTCACCATCCTCCGCGACCAACCGCGCCCCGCCGTCGCCGCGCCGTGGATCCCGAACGCCTTGCCGCAGTCACACAATATGGGGGCAAGCCTACGGCTCTGCCCCCGAGTCGCCCCAACCCGGGGCTTTGACAGGGTCGACAGGACTCGAACCTGCAACCTGCGGTTTTGGAGACCGCTGCTCTACCGATTGAGCTACGACCCTCTGCCCAGTCTACCGCCACCCATGCCGAACACAGGACTCGACCGCGACGAGCGGGCAGTAGACCTTCATTATAGCCGTCACCACGATCAGCGTCAAGGAAAGGGCTGGGCGGCGTCAGGGGCTATTCAAGGTCGGGCGCGGTGCCGCGCGCGGCCAGCGGACGGTGTGGCGGCGGCCCGCCGGTCAGCCCGCGCGGAATCCGCCGCAGCAGGGCGGACCTTGAATAGACACTGGGGGCGGCGGGGCGACGGGCGCGATCACCATGCCGCGCGCCGACCACGATGTGCAGCGTGTCGGTCCAGAGGCCCACCGCCGCGACGCCGCCGGAGAGCGCCATCACCCGCGCCAGGTAGTTGGCCGAGGGATCGCGGCGCCGCCGCCGGGGGCCGCAGCAGGATGCACGCGCCATCTCCTCCCAGATCGTCTCGTTCGACCGCCTCGCGGTCGATCCCGTTCCGGCGAGCGCCAGGTTCCCCGACGCCAGCGCCAGCGCCGCGCGGCTCGCTGGTGAGGATCGCGCCCCTTCGGTGACGTGCCAGCGCGTCGAGCACGGTGAGGACGGCGCGGGCGCCGTCATTCGTCGCGCGGATGATCACCATCGCGCCGACCACGGTGCAGGGTCGAGCGAGATGCCGCGCGCTGGAGCGACAGGCCGGTCACGCCGTCCAGCCCCTTGACGCGTTCGAGGAGCGTCGCCCGTCTGCTCGGCCGGCACCGTGATCGCTTCGATCGTGCGCGGCACTGGCCCTCCGCGATGATGATGTCGCCGGGCGGATCGAGCTGCGCGGGCCGACCGGGGGCGTCGGGGCGCTACCGGCCGCCGACCGGGCGGGCGAATGTTCAGCAGCGCCGTCGCCTCGGCCGGGCCGGTCAGCCTCATCGGGTACTCGCCCGGCTCCGGCGCGGTGAACTCCACCTCGGTCGTGGCGTTCGCCGGCAGCACTTCGGCGGGGACCAGATCGCCGATCGAGAGGGTGTACGGGCCGCCCACGGTGGTGACGTTCAGGCGGATCGCGCCGGGCTGCGCCGCGTAGCGCTCCGCGTCGAACGCGCCGTTGACGATCGTGACCGGGAGGCGCTGCGTATCGGTCGGCAACTCGTTGATCGCCCCCGGCGTGACCGGCAGCTTCCCCTCCGCCTCGCGGGCGTTCTCCGTCTCGTCGCCGCAGGCCAGCAGCAGCCCGACGACGAGGATCGCCAGCAGGATGCGGGCGTGTCGCAGATAACCGGTGAGGATGCCCATGGCTCGCTCCTTTGCAATGCTCCCCAGGGAGCCGACACCCGGCGGTGTCCGCACGAGATATGCCAAACACCGGATAGCCTGGGATGCGTGCGGCAGATGCCGGCGCGGGGTGGTGTGAGGGCATGGAAAAGGGGCGCCGGAGGATCTTCCTCCAGCGCCCCGGTGCGGCTCATGGCGGCGCCTCAGTCCGCGGCGGCGGGCGCCTTGGCCTGGGCGTCCTGGATCGCCTGCCAGATGCGCTGCGGGCGCAGCGGCATGTCGAGGTGGCGGATGCCGAACGGCGCCAGCGCGTCCACCACCGCGTTGACCACCGCGGGGGTCGAGCCGATCGTCGCCAGCTCGCCGATCCCCTTGGCCCCGAGCGGGTTGTGCGGGGAGGGCGTCTCGGTGCGATCGTTCTCGAACATCGGCACGTACTCCGGCTTCGGCACCGCGTAGTCCATCAGCGTGCCGGTCACGAGCTGGCCCTGCTCGTCGTAGACGACCTCCTCGAAGAGTGCCTGAGCGATCCCCTGCGTCAGCCCGCCGTGGACCTGGCCGTCGACCAGCAGCGGGCTGATCACCCGGCCGCAGTCGTCGATCGCCACATAGCGCAGCAGCGCGACCTCGCCGGTCTCCGGGTTGACCTCGACCGTCACCACGTCGGCCCCGAACGGGAAGGTCGTGCCGGGCGGCGCGAAGAAGTCGGTCGCCTCCAGGCCGGTGCCGATCTCGTCGGGCAGCGAGCCGCTGTAGGCCGCCGCGGCGATGTCGACCAGCGTCTTGGTGCGGTCGGGCGCGCCCTTGACGCCGAACTTGCCCTCGCGGAACTCGATGTCCTCGGGCGAGGCTTCCAGCAGGTGCGCGGCGATCTTGGTCGCCTTCTCCTTGATCTGCCCCAGCGTCTTGAAGAGCGCCGAGCCGCCGACCACCAGGCCGCGCGACCCCATCGTCCCCTTGCCGGCGGGGGTGCGCGCGGTGTCGCCGTGGACGACGATCACGTCGTCCATCGAGACGCCCAACTCGTCGGCGACCATCTGGGCGAAGGTCGTCTCCTGGCCCTGGCCGTGCGGCGAGATGCCGGTGGCGACCGTCACCTTGCCGCTCGGCTCGACGCGCACGCTGGCGCTGTCGAACGGGCCGAAGCCGCAGATCTCGGTGAAGGTGACCACGCCGATCCCCCGGTAGCGCCCCTGGGCGCGCAGTTGCCGCTGCTCGGCGCGCTGCCCCTGGTAGTCGGCGGCCGCCAGGGCCTTGTCGAGCGGCTTGTTGTAGTCGCCGCTGTCGTAGGTCGGGCCGGTCGGCGTCTTGTAGGGGAAGGCGTCGGGCGGGATGAAGTTCTTGCGGCGCACCTCGACCGGGTCGATCCCCAGTTCGGCGGCCAGCACGTCCATGATCCGCTCGACATAGTAGGCCGCCTCGGGGCGCCCCGCGCCGCGGTAGGCGCCGGTCGCCATGGTGTTGGTGTAGACGCCGCGGATCTCGATGTCCACGTTCTGGTACCCGTAGACGCCGGACATCAGCATCCCGGTAAGCGGCGGGACCGAGGCGTCGCGCGGGTAGGCGCCGAGGTCGGCGAGGCAGCGCATCCGCAGCCCGGTGATCGTGCCGTCCCGCTTGGCGGCCAGCGAGATCTCGTTGATCTGGCCGCGCCCGTGGTGGGTGGCGAGCAGATGCTCGCTGCGCGTCTCGATCCACTTGACCGGGCGGTTGAGCTTGCGGGCCAGCGCGGCGACGATCATCTCCTCGGGGTAGGAGCTAATCTTCGCCCCGAAGCCGCCGCCGACCTCCGGCGCGACCACGCGGATCTCGATCTCCGAGAGGCCGAGCGTCCGGGCGATCTCCGCGCGGACCGAGTGCGGGTTCTGGGTGGAGGTGTAGACGGTCAGGCCGCCGCTGAGCGGGTCCGGCTGCGCCAGCACGCCGCGCGTCTCCAGCGAGATCGCGGCGAGGCGCTGGTTGTTCATCCGCTGGGTGACGGTCACCTCCGCCTCGGCGAAGGCGGCGTCGACCTCGCCCCGCTTGCGGGTCCAGGTGTAGGCGGTGTTGTTCGGCACCTCGTCGTAGAGCTGCGGCGCGCCGTCCTTGACCGCCTCCTCGATGTCGATCACCGCGTCGAGCGGCTCGTAATCCACCACGATCAGGTCGAGCGCGTCGCGCGCGATGTAGCGGTCCTCGGCGACGACCGCCGCGATCGCCTGGCCGACGTGGCGGACACGATCGGTCGCCAGGGGCGCGGTGACGATGCCGACCATCCCCTTCTGCCCGCCCGCGGTCTCGCCCTCGCCGTGGGGCATCGGCCGGTCCAGTTCCGGCACGTCCGCGCCGGTGAAGACGGCGATCACGCCGGGGTGCGCCTTGGCGGCGCTGGTGTCGATGCCGTTGATCTTGGCGTGGGCGTAGACGCTGCGGAGGATTCCCAGGTGGCCGACCCCGCGCGGGTTGAAGTCGTCGACGTAGTTCGAGCTGCCGGTGATCAGGCGCGGGTCTTCCTTGCGCTTGACGCGGGCGCCGACCTGCCTCATGTACACCATGCTGGTCTCACGCTCCTTCCTTCGCGGGTGTTGCCCGTACCGCTCGGTCATGGCCATCGCGAGGTCACGCGGCCGGCGGCCCGGCGCCTCGCGCCCTCCCCTGGTGCGGCACATCGTACGGGATCGGCGGATCGGGCGCAAGGGCCGGCGGGGGCAGAGCAGGGTCTGTGCAACGTCGCCATCGGGACTGGGCAAGCGGTGTCGCGGGCGCCATGGCGGTACCCGGTCG
>JAUJMV010000015.1:0-43372 GCA_030446685.1 Thermomicrobiales bacterium
GTAGACCTGCCAGGCCAGCGCGACGACCTGGATCTGCGTGCCGGCCATCGAGACCAGTTGCCCGAGCCACAGCAGGCGGTAGTCGCGGTGCCGCAGCACCCGCCAGGCCCCGCCCCGGCCCCCGAGTTCGCGCCCGCCCCGCGCGCCCGCCACGCCACCCCCATCCGCCCGCGCACCGCCCCACCGTATCCGGGGCGCAATCGCCAGGTCGCTGCCGTGCCGCCGGGAATCATGATGGACAACCGGGGCCGACGCAAGGGGTGGTGAGAAGCGCCCCCCCGGCCCCCCACGCTTGGGGGGAGCAGAACCGAGGCCAGGCGGACGCCTGTTTGTGTAAGCGATGGTCTTCCCAACGTTGGCGATGCCACCGGTTGCTGGGGTGTGCCACCCGGTCAGAACCGGTCCTCTCCCCCCAGGATTGGGGGGCCGGGGGGGCGCCCCCGCGGGGCGAGCCACCGCCGCATACACCGCTGGGAGAACCGATACCTGTTCCCCCCGGTGCCACTTGTTGGCACAGTGCGTGCTTTGCCCCCACTGGGCAACTGGCCGTCGTGGGGCGACCGTATGCGGCAGCCGCCGACGACCGACGACACACGGTATTCGGGCCTCGCCGCCCCCGGCGGGAGGCCCCCGCCCACCCTCGCCGGGAGCGGGGGCGCCGGCGGCGGGGGGGAACGTAGAGGAGCAGGCACGAACGGTGAAGCAGAAAAAGCGCCCGGCGTCAGCGCGGGACAGGGCCGACCAGATCGAGCGCGTCGCGCGGGAGGTCTTCGGGTACGAGGGGCTGCGGCCGGGGCAGGAGGAGGCCATCCGCGCCGTCCTCGACGGGCGCGACACGCTGGCGGTGATGCCGACCGGCTCGGGCAAGTCCGCCATCTACCAGATCGCCGCCACGCTGCTGCCGGGGCCGACCGTGGTCGTCTCGCCGCTGATCGCCCTCCAGCGCGACCAGGTCGAGGGCCTGGCGGAGCGCGGGGTGGACGGCGCGGCCGAGGTGAACGGCACGGTCTCCCCCGACGAGCGAGAGGCAGTCTTCGACCGGCTGGCGCACCGGGCGCTGGAATTCCTCTTCCTCGCGCCGGAGCAGTTCAATAACCAGGAGGTGCTCGATCGCCTCGCGGCGGCGCGCCCGTCGCTCTTCGTCGTCGACGAGGCGCACTGCATCAGCGAGTGGGGGCACGACTTCCGCCCGGAGTACCTGCGGCTCGGGGCGGTGATCGAGGCGCTCGGCCGCCCGACAGTCCTGGCGCTGACCGCGACCGCCGCCCCACCGATCCGCGCGGAGATCATCGAACGGCTCGCGATACGCGACCCGGCGCTGGTAGCGCGGGGGTTCGACCGCCCCAACATCACGCTGGAGGTCGAGCGGTTCGAGGACGCCGACGTGAAGCGGCGCGTGCTGCTGGAGCGGGTCGGCGCGCTGACCGGCTCGGGCCTCGTCTACACCACCACCAGGCGGCACGCCGAGGAGATCGCGGCGGCGTTGCGCGCGCGCGGCATCGGCGCGGCCCACTACCACGCCGGGATGAAGGGGCCGGAGCGCGAGGAGGTGCAGGAGGCGTTCATGGCCGGCGAGACCGCGGTCATCGTCGCCACCAGCGCGTTCGGGATGGGGATCGACAAGCCGGACGTGCGCTTCGTCTGCCACGCCGACATCAGCGACTCGCTCGACTCCTATTACCAGGAGATCGGGCGGGCCGGGCGCGACGGGGCGCCGGCGCGGGCGCTCCTCTGCTACCGGCCGGAAGACCTCGGCATCCGGCGGTTCTTCGCCGGGAGCGGCCAGGTCGACGTCGACCAGGTGGCGCGGGTCGCGCGGGCGGTCCACGAGCACGACGGGCCGGTCGAGCCGCGCGAGTTGCGCGAGGAGACCGACCTGTCGCAGTCGAAGCTGATGACGGCGCTCAGCCGGCTGGAGGAGGTCGCCGCGGTCGCGATCGGGCCGGATGGCGCGGTCGCCGAGGGCGAGCGGGCCGGCGACCTCGACGCGGCGGCGGTCGAGGCGGCCCGCGCCCAGGAGCACCACCGGCAGTTCGCCCAGTCGCGGATCGAGATGATGCGCGGCTACGCCGAGACGCGGAGCTGCCGCCGCGCCTACCTGCTCAACTACTTCGGCGAGGCGTTCGACGGGCCGTGCGGCAACTGCGACGTCTGCTTCGAGAAGGGGGCGGCGGCGCGGGCCGACGAGGACGCGGAGGACCGGCCGTTCCCGCTCGGCGGCCGGGTCGCGCACCGGTCCTGGGGCGAGGGGCTGGTCATGCGCTACGAGCGCGACATGATCGTCGTCCTCTTCGACGATGTGGGCTACAAGACGCTCGCGCTCGACCTGGTGACCGACCGGGGGCTGCTGCGGGCGGCCGGGTAGCCCTCCGCCCCGCCTCCCCTCCCGACCCTCGGGAGGGGAGGCGGGCGCCGCGCGGGTTACGCGCAGCCGCCCGCCCATTCGTCGCCCGGTGGTGGGGGCGTGGCCGGTTCCTCCGCGGTGAGGCGCACCGACGCCAGCATCGCCTCCAGGACCGCCGCGTGGCGGGCGGCGGTGGACCGCGGCACGAAGAAGTGCAGCGCGCAGAGGGTCGCCCCGCGCCGGACGAAGTACAGCGTCCCCTGGCCGGGCAGCACGACCGTGCCGGTGTAGTCGATCCGCAGCAGATCGGGCAGCCGCACCGCGGCTGTCTCGCGGTAGTCGTGGACCAGTTGCCGCAGCGAGCGGGCGAGCGGCGCGGTCACCTCCTCGAAGCTGAGGGTCGCGGTCGCGGCCTGGATCACGTCGATGACGTGCGCGCTGATCGGGTCGTGGCCGTCCGGCGGGCGGAAGAAGAGCCGGCCGGCGATCGCCGACTCGCTCGCGGTCCAGTCGGGCGGGTAGGCGAGGGTCAGGGGCGCGCGCGCCGGGCGATACAGCTTCCAGCCGGGCGGCACGGCCTCGCGCCCCCGCCCGCCTGGCGGCTTCACCCCCTCGTCCTCCCGGTAGTCAGACGGCATCGGATCCACTCCTCACCATGATGCTCGTGCCGCGCCGGGCGCCCGCGTCCGCGATCGCCACGATCGTCACCCCGTAGGGGCAGGCCCCCGTGCCTGCCCGCCTGGCCGATTACCCGTCCGATCGGTCGGGCACCGCGCCCGGTTGCCCTACCGCCGCGGCCCACCTTCCTTGCGGGTGGCGGGTGACGCGGGCAGGCACGGGAGCCTGCCCCTACATCCCCTACCGCTCCGCCGACCCGACAGCGGGGAGCGCCGGACGCCCCCGCCGAGCGGTCCTGCCATGAACTGAACGCGGCGGCGCGCGGGATTGGGGCATTCGCGGACAATCCGGCGCACGAGCGCCTGGCGCGACGCGAAGTGCGGTATGCTACGGGCGCCGCGAGGGAGGGGCGCGATCGCGCGGGCGGGGGGGCCAGTGGCTGGGGCGATGGGCGCGGGGTTCGGGCAGATGGCCCTGGCGGAGATCGTCGGCGGCTGCCGCGAGGAGACCGGCAAGTTCCTGCGCCGCGAGCCGTCGGACGACCGCTTCTGCCTGGAACTGCTGCGCCGCGCGATCGTCGAGGGCGACCAGGCCGCCTGGGGGGCCGCCTTCGCCCAGTACCGGGGGCTGGTCCTGGGCTGGATCAGGCTCCACCCGGCGGCCTCCGCGGCCGGTGAGGACGACGAGTACTGGACCAACCGTGCCTTCGACCGCTTCTGGAGCGCGGTGGGGCCGGAGCGCTTCGCCGCCTTCCCCAGCCTGGCGGCGCTCCTGCGCTACCTGAAGCTCTGCGCCCACAGCGTGCTGCTCGACGCCGTCCGCGCGCGGCCGCCCGCCCCGCCCGAGGCGCTGCTCGACCGCGAGGCCGGGATCGGCGCGGCGCCGGACGCCGCGGCCGAGGTGCTCGACCGGCTCGACGCCCAGGACCTCTGGCGCGCGGTCAACGCCGAACTGCGCGACGAGGCCGAGCGGACCGTTGCCCGTCTCTGCCTAGCGCTCGACCTGAAGCCGCGCGAGGTCTACGAGCGCCACCCGGAGCGGTTCGCCTCGGTGGCGGACGTCTACCGCGTCAAGCGCAACCTGCTCGACCGGCTGCGCCGCAGCCCGGCGCTCCGCGCCTTCTCGGGGTAGCGCCGGGCGGCTGCCCGAAAACGCCCCCGGCCGGCGTTCAATAGGGCGAAAGGAGGGTCCGGCCTGTGGACTGCATTCAGCCCGGGACCATCGCGCCCGAAGACCTGCTCGCCTTCCTCGACGGCGAGGCCCCGCCGGCGGTCGGCGAGCACCTGCGGCGCTGCCCCGGCTGCGCCGCCCGCGCCCGCGCCTACGCCCGCTCCCAGGACCGGCTGCGCGCGGCGCTGCGGCGGATCGACTGCCCCTCCCCGCTCGTGCTCGGCGAGTACGAACTGCGGCTGCTCGCCCCCGAGGAGGGCCGGCGGATCGCCGCCCACCTCGGCGACTGCCCCCGCTGCGCCGCCGAGATCGGCCAGTTGCGCGGCTTCCTCGCCGCCGAGCCGGCGCCCACCGCGCCGGGGCCGGTCGAGCGGGTCCGGCGCCTCGTCGCCACGCTCGTCGCCGCCCCGCCCCGCGGGGCCTACGCCGGACTGCGCGGCGCGGACGACGACGACACCCGGACCTATCGCGCCGGCGACCTGACCCTCAGCCTCAGCACCGGCCCGAGCGCGCGGCGCGGCCGCCTCAGCCTCGACGGGCTGCTCTGGCGCGAGGGCGGGGGGGCCGTGACAGCGGACGGCGGTTCGGCTATCCTGAGCGCCGCGGGCGGCGCGACGGAGACGGCCGAGATCGACGACCTGGGCAATTTCGCCTTCGACGAGGTCGCGCCCGGCACCTATGGGTTGGAGGTGGCGCTTGGGGACGAGCACATCGTCGTCGAAGGAGTTGTTCTCGCGCGCTGACGTCCCCCCGGACCTCGACGCCGCCATCGGCCGTCTGGTCGCGCTGGACGACGAACCGGAACGGCGCGCCCTCGCCGCCCGCTGCCTTGCCCACTTCGACCCCGACGAATTGCTGCCCCGCCTGAAGGCCGAAGCCGAGCGGTTCTTCGCGATCGACACGCACGCGGCCCTGCGCCTGGCCGAAGCGCTGATCGTCGCCGCCGATCTGGCCGGGCGGCCCCGGCACGGGGCGCTCGGCCTGCTGGCGCGGGCCGACGCCTTGCGCAACCTGGGCCGCTATCAGGAGGCGCTCGATCTCTATGAGGCGGCCCGGCGTGTCTTTCGCCAGTTGGGCGACGAGGTGGGCTGGGCCAGGACCTACACCGGGTGGGTCTACACCGCGCACCTCCTCGGGCGGGGCGCGGAGGCGCTGGCGGCCGCCGAGCCGGCCTACGCGGTCCTGGTGCGTCACCGCGAGTGGATCCGCGCCGCCGGGCTGGACCAGAACCGGGCGATCGTCTGCCAGTGGCTGGGGCGCTACGACGAGGCGCTTCGCCTCTACGACCGGGCACAGCGCCTCTTCGAGGACCTCGGGCCGGCGGCCGAGGACCGGGCCGCCCGCGCGAAGACCAACAGGGCGATGATCCTCACCCTGCTGGGCGACTTCCCGGCCGCCCTGACGCTGCACGAGGAGGCCCGCCAGGTCTTCCTGCGCCACGGCGAGACGGTCTCGATGCTGCGCCAGGACCTCTACATCGCCGATGTCCACGCCAGTCAGGGCGACTACACGCGCGCCCTGCGCCGCTACGGCGACGCCTTCCGGGCGCTCGACCGGGACGGCCACGACGTCGACGCGGCCTGGGCCGCCCTCAGCATGGCCGAGTGCTATCTGCGCCTCAACCGCCCGGCCGAGGCGCTGGCGCTGGCCGAGGAGACGGTGCCGCGCTTCGACCGCTGCGGCACCCCGACCGAGGGGGCGAAGGCCCGCTTCGCCTGCGCCCTGGCACACGCGCGCCTGGGCGACGGCGCGCGCGCGCTGGCCCTCCTCGACGAGGCGGCGCGGACCTTCGCCCGCACCGGCCTCACCGGCCAGGTCGGCCTCGCCACCCTCCTGCGCGCGGGACTCCACCTCGAGGAGGAGGACTGGCCGGCGGCGCTGGAGGAGGCCGGACGGGCGCGGGCGCTCTTCGCCGAGCAGGGGCTGGTCGTGCGCCAGGCGCAGGCCGAGCTCGTCGGCGCGCGCGCCCTGCTGGCCCTCGACCGACCCGAGGAGGCGGCGGCGCTGGCACGGTCGGTCCTGGCCGCCGCCGGCGAACGCGAGCTGTCCTGGCTGGCCTACGAGGGCCGGTACATCCTGGCCGGCATCGCCCGCGCGCGGGGTGAGGCCGGGCGGGCGCTCGACGAGTACCGCGCGGCGATGGAGAGCATCGAGCGGGTGCAGAGCCGGCTGGCGCTCGAACTGCGCACCAACTTCCTCGACGACAAGCTGCAGGTCTACCACGACGCCATCGCCTGCTGCCTCGACCTCGGCCGGGCGGACGACGCCTTCGCCACCCTGGAGCGCGCCAAGTCCCGCGCGCTGGTCGACTACCTGGCGGCGCACCCGGCGGTGCGCGTGAAGGTGCGCGGCGCGGCCGACCGGGGGTTGGCCGCCGAACTGGCCCACCTGCGCGAGGAGCACGACTGGTTCTACAACCGGCTCTACGGCTACGGCCTGGCCCGGCGGCCCGGCGCCGGGGGCGAGGCCCCGCCGGACGCCGAGATCGCCACGTTGCAGGCGGCGATCCGGGACCGGGAGCGGAGGATCGGCCGCATCCTGGAGGGGTTGGCCCTGCGCCAGGCCGAGGGTCTGGAGGGGTTCACCGCGACGCCCGCCGGCCACGACCGGCTGCGCCCCCTCCTCGACGAGCGGACGGTCCTGCTCGAATACTACCTGCACGACGGGGGGAGCGCGGTCTTCGTCCTGACGCGCGAGGGGCTGGCGGTCGCGCCGCTCGACGCGCGGCCGGCGGCGCTCGCGCGCCTGCTGAAGTCGTGGCAACTCAACCTGGACGCCACCGCCCGCGCCCTGGCGTCCGGGGGTGCGCTCGACGGGCTGGCGCGCAACGCGCGCGGCATCCTGCAAGGGCTCCACCGCGCGCTGATCGGGCCGGTCGCGCCGGCCCTGGCCGGGCGTGAGCGGCTGATCGTCGTGCCGCACGGCCCGGCCCACGGCGTGCCCTTCCACGCGCTGCACGACGGGGAGCGCCACCTGATCGAGACGGTCGAGGTCGCTACCTGCCCCTCCGGCAACCTCCTGCGCCTCTGCGCCGAGCGGCCCCGGCGGGCTCCCGACAGCGCGCTGATCCTGGCGCACAGCGACGGCGGGCGGCTGCCGCTGGTGCTGGAGGAAGCCCGCGCGGTGGCGGCGCTGCTCCCCGGCGAATGCCACCTGGAGGAGCGGGCGACGCGGGCGGCGCTGGCGGGGGCGCCGCGCCACGGCGTGCTGCACCTGGCGGCGCACGGCGAGGCGCGGCTGGACAACCCGACCTTCGCGCACCTGAAGCTGGCGGACGGGCAACTCGGCGCGGCCGACGTCTTCAACCTCGACCTGGACGGCGCGCTGGTGACGCTGAGCGGCTGCGAGACGGGGCGCGGCGTGGTGGTGGGCGGCGACGAGGTGATTGGCCTGAGCCGGGGCTTCCTCTACGCCGGGGCGACGACGCTGGTGCAGAGCCTGTGGCGGGTCGAGGACGGCGCGACCGCGCGGACGATGGCGCGCTTCTACACGGGGCTGCGCGCCGGCCGGCCCCCCGGCGCCGCGCTGCGGGCCGCCCAACTGGCCGCCCTGCGCGAGGAGGGGCCGCACCCGTTTCTCTGGGCGCCCTTCCAACTGGTCGGCGTCGGCGACGCCTGCGAGGGATAAAGCGGACCGGAGCAGTCGTTGCGTAGGGTGGGGTTTGCAACCCGCCCGCGCAGCCCGACCGCCGACTGGGAGGGAGGCCGACCGGGCGGGTTTGCCCCCTACCAACAACCCAGTTCCCCGGCGACGAGTGGCGGCACGATGGGCCAAGAGTGTGGAGGGAGGAGCCATGGAGCACGGCAACGTCAACCGCGACCGCGTCGTCCTATTCGTGCCGGGCCAGGTCTGCGTCACCGTCTCGTCCGCCGCGAAGCCGGAGGAGTTCTATTTCGAGCGGGTGCCTCGGGGCCTCGACCGGGAGTTCCGCCGGGCGCTCGACCGTCTCCGGCGCGCCGACCTCGACGGCAAGCGCGACAGCATCGACGAGGACCTGGCGCCGCTCCGGTACTGGCGGCCGATCCTCGACGATCCCGACAAGCTCCGCTGGTTCGACATCCGGCCCCTGGGGGGCGCGGACAACACGCGGGGGGAGGACGACGTGCCGCGCTGGGTCGTCATCCCCCCAGTCGAGGAGGAGGCGGCGCCCGCCGCGACAACGCTCTGCTTCTACGGGTTCGGCGAGACCACGCTGGGCCGGGGCGACCACGCCCACCACGTCCTCGCCGAGCGGACCAGCCGCTTGGTCAAGCTCCTCGCCTGGGAGCGCCTGCGGCGGGGCGCCGAGGAGGGGGAGGGGGGCGCCGAGCGGATCGTGACCGTCACCCCCAACTGGCTGAGCAGCGCGACCCAGTTGAGTTGCCCGAGCCCGGGCGCCAAGCCGAAGCCCGTCCCAACCGTGCCGGGGCCGGGGCGCTGGACCTTCGAGTTCGCCAACGACGAGCTCTCCTACCTGGTCGAGGGCCAGCGCGCGCGCGAGGATCCGGCCGACGTCGTCGTGGCAATCCTCGACACCAGCCCGACCCGCGCCGACGTGATCGAGCGGGCCGACGCCTGCCCGGACAACCTGCTGCTGCGCGCGGTAGCCGACAGCCCGCGGGTCAGGATCGACGAGGACCCCGGCCTCTCGATCCCGCGCGACGCCTTCACCTACCTGGACGGCTACCTGCCCAACTGGCGGGACGCGATCGACGGCGCCGACCCGGACTTCACCAGCCCGACCTACCGCCTGGAGGACCACGGCCTCTTCGCCGCCGGCATCGTCCACGACATCGCCCCCCGCTGCGCGGTCCACCTGATCCGCGTGCTCGGCGGCTACGGCGTCAGCGACATGCGCACGGTCACGCCGGTTCTGCTCGCGCTGCCGGGCAAGCTGCTGAAGGACCCGACGCAGCGGCTGGTCGTCAACATGAGCCTCGGCTTCGCCATCCCGCCCGGCGTGCAGATCCTGCGCGAATGGCTCGAGGCGACCTTCGCCGACCTGGCGGACGAGATCGCGGGCTACGACGACCTCCAGGCGGCGCTCGAAGGGCTGGCGAAAGAGCACCCGACCACGATCGCCGCCGTCCAGCAATTTCTCACCGACCTGATGAGCACCATGGACATCGTCGTCCGCTGGCTGGAGGCGCACCCCAACGTGCTGATCGTCGCGGCGGCCGGCAACGACAACGACTACTTCCCCAAGTTCCCGGACCGGGGCAGTCTGCCGCGCCGGCCGGAGCCGCGCTGGCCAGCGCGCTACGACCGGGTCTTCGGGGTCGCCGCGGTCGCCGGGCCGGGCGGGCGGGCGGACTTCTCGAACCGCGGCGACGTGCGGCTGATGGGCAACGGCGTCGCCACCTTCGGCGGCGAGGCCCGGCCGGGGCCGCTGGGGAGCTCGGCGAGATCGACACCAACACCTCGCCGGTGGACGCGGTCAAGGGCATCTACTCCGGCGAGGAACTCGTATTCAAGGGGGCGCCAACGAGACCGGCTGGGTCTACTGGGCCGGCACCTCCTTCTCCACCCCGGTCATCAGCGCGATCGCCGCCGACTACTGGTCGGCGCAGCGGCCGGAGGAGCGTTCCACCGCCGAGGAGGTGATCCGGGCCGTGATGCGCTTCGCGGTCGACCCCCGCGACGGGCACGACCCCGACCGCCTCGACTGCCCGACGATCGAGGCCCGGCAGTACTATACCGTCCGGTGAACCGATTGCGGAGTGCGGATTGCGGAGTGCGGAATCGCGCGGGAATGGCGACTCGGAGCCGCCCCTTGCGACCTTATTCCGCACTCCGCAATCCGCAATCCGCACTGGGGGAGCGGTGTTCCAAGACCTGAAAGTGATCGACTTCCACGCGCATTTCCCGATCCGCGGCGACGTGGCGCAGGGCGGCGGCGGCCTGCGGACGCGCGAGGCGCGGCCGGGCGGGGGCGGCGCCGAGCGCGAGGCCGCCCGCCGCGAGCAGGTGGCGCGGATGCAGGCGCGCTGGCGGCTGGCGTTCGACTTCCCCGAGCCGGAGACGGAGCCGCGCTCGACCGAGGAGCAGGCCGCGCGCTGGGCGGCGGAACTCGATCGCCACGGCCTCGAGCGGATCGGCTTCGTCACCGGGCGCGACAACGACGAGCTGGCGCGGGCGGTGGCGCTCTACCCCGACCGCTTCTTCGGCATGGCCCACCACGACATCACCCGGCCGGACGCGGCGCGGGAGCTGGAGCGGGCGGTCACGGTGCTGGGGCTGCGCGCCTATAAACTCCTCGCGCCGCGCATCCCGGTCGCGATCGACGACCGCGCGCTCTACCCGGTCTGGGAGACCTGCGAGCGGCTCGGCATCCCGGTGCTGATCCACTTCGGCATGCTCGGCGCCGCCGGCGGGGTCTCCTACCACCCCAACATCAGCCCGGCGCGGCTGGAGCCGGTGGCGCGCGACTTCCCGACGGTGGAGTTCGTCATCCCGCACTTCGGCATCCAGTACGTCACCGACCTGCTCTTCCTCTGCTGGTCCTGCCCGAACGTGCTGGTCGACACCTCCGGCTCGAACCAGTGGGTCCGCTGGATGCCCTACAAGCTCACGCTGGACGACCTCTTCCAGCGCTTCTTCGAGACGGTCGGGCCGGAGCGGATCATCTTCGGCAGCGATTCGAGCTGGTTCCCGCGCGGCTTCGCGCTCCGCTACCTGCAGGACCAGCTCCGCATCTGCCGGTTCATGAACATGACCCACGAGCAACTGCAACTGATCTTCGGCGGCAACGCCGCGCGCATCCTGGGCCTGCCCCTCTAGTGCGGATTGCAGCTTGCGGATTGCGGAATGGGGTCGCGCACCGGGAGAACACCCCCCGGCCCCCAACTTTGGGGGAGAAAACCAGGGCCAGCCGCGAGCTTTCCCGATCGGCCTCTGACCCTGCCAATTCCTCCCCCAAAGTTGGGGGACCGGGGGGCGCTCTAACAAGGAGAGGAGTTGAGACCATGCCCGAACTAGCCGTGTCATCGTGGAGCCTGCACCGGGCGCTGGGGCCGACCTACCCCGGCCTGGCGCTGACCGCGGGGCCGCGCGAGCCCCGCTTCCCCTACGGCGAGGGGACGCTGACGCTACTCGACGCCCCGGCGGCGGCCGCGGCCCTCGGCGTCCGCAACCTGGAGGTCTGCCACTTCCACTTCCCGCGCACCGACCCTGACTACCTGCGGGAGTTGCGGGAGCGGCTGGCGGCGGCGGGGGTGGCGTTCACGACGCTGCTGATCGACGAGGGCGATCTCACCGCGCCCGACCCGGCGGCGCGCGAGCGCGATCTGGCGGGGATCAGGGGCTGGATCGACGTCGCCGCGGCGGCTGGCGCGCGGCGGGTGCGCGTCGTCGCGGGCGAGGCCGCGCCCGACGACGGCGGCGCCGTCGAGCGGAGCGCGGCCGGACTGGCGACGCTGGCGGCCTACGCCGGGGAGCGCGGCGTGGGCGTGATCACCGAGAACTGGCGGCAACTGGCGCTGCACCCCGCCACCCTGCTGGCGATCCTCGACCGGCTGGACGGCCGGGTCGGGCTCTGCGCCGACTTCGGCAACTACCGCGGGGCCGGCAAGTACGACGACCTGCGGCTGATCCTGCCGCGCGCCGAGACGGTCCACGCCAAGGCCGACTTCCCGGCGGCGGGGCAACTCGACGCGGCGGACTTCGGGCGCTGCCTGGACCTCGCCCGCGCCGCGGGGTTCGCCGGCGAGTACGTCCTGATCTTCGACGGCCCCGGCGACGAGCGGGCCAGCCTCGCCCAGATGGCCGGGACGGTGCGCCCCTACCTGTAGGCGCGCGGCGGGGGCCGATCATCTGCCCCCTTCGAGCGGTCCTCGAACAGCTCCCGTCACGCTTCGGCATCGGCGGTAGGGGCCTCGGGTACCCGCTTGCGGACATGAACGCCCAAGACCCTCCTGGGCGCGTACTCAACGACTATGCCGATCCCCTGTAAACGCCAAGCGCCGCGCCCGAGATGGGCGCGGCACTGGACGTTCTGCCGAATTGGGGGAGCTTACTCGCGGCTGCGGCCCACACCGGCAGCCAGCATGACGTAGTAGAGGAGCGTCAGCAGCGAGGCCGCGAAGGAGGCGACGTAGGTGTACGCCGCGGCGTTGAGCATCGAGCGCACATCGCCGTACTCGTCGCGCGTCACCAGGCCGGCCTGCTCCAGCAGCTCGCGGGCGCGGGCGCTGGCGTTGTACTCCACCGGCAGCGTGACCAGGGCGAAGAGGGTGGAGGCCCCGAAGAGCAGCACACCCGCCCAGGCCAGCGTCGGCGAGTTCAGCAGCAGCCCGCCGAAGAGGACCAGGAAGCCGAAGTTCGAGCCGATGTTGACGACCGGCACCAACCCGGTCCGCAAGGTCATCGGCGCGTAGCTGACGTGCTGCTGCACCGCGTGGCCCGCCTCGTGCGCCGCGACAGCTAACGAGGCGATCGAGCGCCCGTAGTAGATCGGCTCCGACAGGCGCAGCACCTTCGCGCGCGGGTCGAAGTGGTCGCTCAACTCGCCTGGGATCGCCTCGATGCCGACATCGTAGACGCCCGCCCGGCGCATCACCGCCTCGGCAGCCTGCGCGCCGGTCACCCCCCGGCTGTTGGGCACCTCCCGATACTTGCCGTAGGTTCCGCGCAGCTTCCACTGCGCCAGGAGCATCAGCAGGATACCGGGGATCATGAAGATGAAGTAGCGTGGGTCAAAGAACATCGTCGAATGCTCCTCCTAGCGCCCATCTGTCGGTAGCGGGATAGGACGTACCAGCGGTGCCGGCACGCGCGGGCAGCGTCGCCTGCCGCAATATAGCACTCCGCGTGCCTACACTCTAGATACGCATCGCCACCGGCCGAGGTTCCACCCGCGCGAACCACCGTCGCGCGGGGCCTGGCACTTATGGTAACGCCGGGCCAGTCGCCGCCATTCCCGCCGCGGGGGTTCGCGTCGCGCCGGTAGGGGCAGCCCTGTGTGGCTGCCCGCGGCCCCGCAGGGCCGCCCCACGGCCGTGGTCTGCCGAGGGCGGTGGTGGCCGGCCAGGCGGGCAGCCACACAGGGCTGCCCCTACATCCCCAAACTGGTCGCCCGCCCTTGCACCGGGGCTACCGCCCGCTGTCCGTTTGCTGCGCCACCGGCTATGCTATAGTCACGCTTGGAACCGCGCGGCGGGCCGCGGGAACCGGCGATGGGGCATCGAGGGAAGATGGAAGGCGTACACGCGGCGCTGGCGCCGGCCGACCTGCGCGAGGCGATCGAGGCGGCGATGCGCCGGCAGATCGACGACTCGCGGCTGCACGGGCCGGGGGCGGACGATCTCGAACGGTTCTACGGCATGCTGCGCTATCACCTCGGCTGGGTGGACCGCGACTTCGCGCCGGCCCGCGCCGACGGGGGCAAGAAGCTGCGCCCGCTCCTGCTGGTCCGGTGCGCCGAGGCCTGCGGGGCCGACCCGGCCCGCGCGGTCCCGGCGGCGGCGGCGGTCGAGCTCCTCCACAACTTCACCCTCGTCCACGACGACGTGCAGGATGAGAGTTCCCACCGCCGGCACCGGGAGACGGTCTGGCATCGCTGGGGGCGGCGCAGGCGATCAACGTCGGCGACGCCCTCTTCGCCGTCGCCCACGACGCGCTCTACGCCCTCGCCGACCCGCCGCACGCCGTCCCCACCGACCGCGTGCTGGCGCTCGCCCGCGAGTTCGACCGCACCGCCCGCCGGATCGTCGAGGGGCAGTACCTCGACCTGAGCCACGAGGGGCAGTGGGGCGGCGGCGTGGCGCGCTACCTGACGATGGTCGAGGGCAAGACGGCCGCGATCCTCGCCTACGCCGCCTGGGCCGGGGCGGTCCTGGCCGAGGCGGCGCCGGAGGCCGCGGAACGCTTCGCGCGCTTCGGGCTGGCGCTCGGCCTCGCCTTCCAGGTCCGCGACGACATCCTCGGCATCTGGGGAACGCAGGCGCAGACCGGCAAGCCGGCCGCCGACGACATCCGCCGCCGCAAGCAGTCCCTGCCGATCGTCGCGCTCGACGAGCGCGCCGACCCGGCGACCCGCGCGGAGTTGCGCGCGCTCTACGGCGCCCCCCGGCTCGATGACACCGGCGTGGCGCGGGTCCTCGCCCTCCTCGACGCCGCCGGGATCGCGCGCCACTGCCAGGGCTACGTCACCCGCTACCACGAGGAGGCCCGCGTGGCGCTCGACGCCCTCGCCCCGCGCCTCGCGCGCACCGACCATCTGTACGCGTTCCTCGACGCGCTCGAAGGGCGCGAGTTTTGAAGTGCTGAGTGGGGGGACTATCCGCCACCGAGTGCTAAACGTCCCAGTCGTACTCAGCACTCAGCACTCAGCACTCGGCACTGATCGAAGGGAGGGAAGGGGATGAGCGCGAGCGGGGACAACGCCCGGTACGGGATCGCGGAGTTCATCGCCGAGGTGAAGGGGCTCGTGCCGGCCGGCGGCGACGACCCCGGCGCGGCGGGCCGCGAGGCGATCGGCGAGCGGTTGCGGCGGCTGGCCCGCGACCCCGGCATCCTGGCGCGCACCGGCCAGGGCACCGCCCGGCAGGGCACGCACGGCATGGACATCCGCGGCGGCGAGATCCACAAGGAGCCGGACGGCACCCTGGCGCTGATGCTCGCGCGCTTCCCGCACGAGGCCGAGACGCCGGTCCACAACCACCACTCCTGGGGCGTGGTCTGCGTGGTGGCCGGGCGCGACCGCTACATCCACTGGCGGCGCCTCGACGACGGCACGCGCCCCGGCTACGCCGAGGTGGAGGTCGACTGGGAGAAGACCCTCGATCCGGGCGATGTCGTCCACTTCGCCGCGCCGCCGGGCGACATCCACAGCCAGCAGGGGATCGACGCGCCGGTCTGGGAACTGGTCTTCTTCGGGCGCGACCCGAACGTCAAGCCGCGCCTCTACTTCGACCCGCAGGCGCGCACCGTCACCTCCGCCGAGGCCATCCGCCCGTAGCACGACCGCGCGCGGCCCCTCACGGAGGGACGAAAACGAGGGGCTGCCGCGGCGGCAGCCCCTCGTTGCTCTCGGTCGCCGCCGGGCGCGCCTACCGGCGCCCCCGGCGCTGCGACTTGTCCTCGACCTCGAAGACCTGGTGCCCGTTGTAGGTGCCGCAGTTCGGGCAGACCTCGTGGGTCACCTTCAGCTCGCGGCAGCGCGGGCAGGTCATCAACTGCGGCATCTTGACCGCGTGATGCTGCCGCCGCATGCCCTGCTTCGCCTGCGTGACCCGTTGCTTCGGTACCGCTCCCATGGCCGTTCCCCTCTCACTCGTCCGGGGGCGCGACGCGCCCCACGCTCATGCTTCGACTCGCCCGCTCGCCCGGCCCCCCACGTCAACTCCCGGTGCGCCGCGCCGGCTTGCGCCCGTCATCCGCGACCGCGTCGCCGGCCTCGCCGCCGTCGAGCAGGCGGCCCAGCACTGCGAGCCGCCCGTCGTCCGGATCGCCCGCGCCGTCCACGGCCTCCGCCAGGCCGGGGCAATCCTCGCGGCAGAGGGGGGCCATCGGCAGCCCCAGGATGATCGCCTGCCGCAGCGATTCCCGCAGGTCCAGGACGTGATCCCCGCCGATGGTGAAGTACTCCGCCTCGTGCTCGTTCGCCTCCTCGGGGGAGATCTCCGCCCCGCTCATCACGTCGACCGTCGGGCGGTACTCGTCGGCGAAGTCCGTCCGCACCGGGACCGCGGCGTCCTCCAGGCAGCGGATGCAGGGGACCGTCACCGTCGCCGCGACCTCGCCGGCGGCGAGGATGCCGGCCGGGATGCGCGTCAGCTTGATCTCGGCCTCGACCCCGCGCGCGAGCGCGTCCTCGTCCAGCGGCAGCCCGTCCAGCGCGACCCGCGCCTGGCGCGCCGCGCCGACCACTTCCTGCAAGAGTTGCGCGACGTGGATGGTGGTGTCGTTGCTCAGCCGCGCCGGCTTCGGCGCGAACCGGCTCGTCGGTTGATTCGCCATGCTAACCCGGTATCCTGCCCGCACCCCGACGCCCGCCGGAGGGGGCGTAGCGTTGCCCCTGACACACCGACGGCCCAGGATCCTGGGCCGCTGGCGGAAAGACAGTACAGTATAGCGATTCGGCGGATACCGCGTCAAGCGCGGATCGCGGGGTGGGCGTACGGCCGGGGCGCGACCATGCGGCTCAGCGCCGGTCGTGTGCCACCTGGCCCTGCAACTCCTGCAAGCCGTTGCGGACCTGGTGCAACTGCATCTGGAGTTGCTGCTCGAGGTTGCCGAGGACTTCGACAGCGTACTGCTCGATCTCCTGGCGCGTCGCGTGGGCGTCGCGCTGGGCGTCGCCGAGCACCTGCTCGCCGCGCTCCTTCGCCATGTTCAGCACGCCTTCGCTGTTGACCATGTACTCGGCGCGCTTGCGGGCCAGGTCGAGGATCTGGTCGGCCTCGCCCTGCGCGCCCCTGAGGATCTGATCGCGCTCCTGCAGCACCTTGCGCGCCTGGGTGAGCTCCTTGGGCAGCGCCTGGCGCATCTGCTCGACCAGCGCCAGCACCTCCTCCTCCTCCAGCATGATCCGGGAGCTGAGCGGAACACGACGACTGGAATTGACCAGCGCCTCCAGCCGGTCGACCAGGTACATGATGTCCACTCTTCCGCCTCCACTCTGCGCCCGCTCGTCACGCAGGGCGATGTCCGCCGCTTGCTGCATCTCTAGCTACGCCCCGCGACCTTCCGCCGCAACGCCTCGGCAACCTGCGGCGGGACCATGCTGCTCACGTCGCCGCCGCCGCGGGCGACCTCCTTGATCAGGCTCGAGTTGAGGAAGGCATACTCCGCGCTGGTCATGAAGAAGATCGTCTCGATCTCCGGCGCCAGCGCGTTGTTCATGTGCCGCTGGGCGAACTCATAGTCATAATCCGAGACGGTGCGCACCCCGCGCACGATGGCGATCGCCCCCACGCGCCGCGCGTAGTCTACGGTCAGACCGGTGTAGCTGTCAACGACGACGTTCGGCGCCTCGGCGAGCGCGTCGCGCGCCATCGCCACGCGCTCCTCCGGCGTGAAGAGCGGGGCCTTGCTGCCACCGCCGGCGAAAATGGCGAAGATCAGGCGATCGAAGATGCGCGCCGCCCGCAGCGCGACATCGAGATGCCCCAGATGCACGGGATCGAAACTCCCCGTGCAGATCGCGGTGGTCAACGCCTTCCTCCCCAACGCGGCGTCCGCACGCCCCCGGCCTCCCCCGCCGCAGCGCACGAATTATGCCCGCTCAGTCGCGCCCGCACCGGAGGGTGGGCCATCCCAAGCCGGTCTCCGCCAACGTAGTTCCCGTCCTCCGTCGCGGAGCATACCCCCGGCACCTGGGAAAAGCAATGCCCCGCGGACGACCCGAACAGCGCACGCCGGCAAGGGGGCCGACGACGACTGAAGTCGTCGCTGGGGGCTCGCTAACGCTCGCCACGAAGCCCCCCTTCGGGGGCTGAGGGCGGTGGCATGCAAGTGCTACCTGGGCAGCTCCGTATCTTCCCACGCCCCAACCCGCGCAGGCAGGTTTTGTGGCGACCGGAGGGAGCCCCCAGCGACGACTTCAGTCGTCGCCCCCCGACCCCCCACCACGCCAGCACCCGCGGCGCCCCCCCCGGCAACCCCGCCGGGGGCGCCGCGCCTACCACTACCACTAGCGGTGGGTCAGAGGCCGATGGTGACCGCCTTGACCTCCAGGAACTCCTCGATGCCCATGCTGCCGTTCTCGCGGCCCAGCCCGCTCTCCTTGTAACCGCCGAACGGGATCTGCGGCGCGGTCGGCAGCGGGTCGTTCACGCCGACGATGCCGTAGTCCAGCCCTTCGGAGACGCGGAAGGCGCGGCCCACGTCGCGCGTGAAGCAGTAGGCCGCCAGGCCGAACGGCGTGTCGTTCGCCAGGCGGATCGCCTCCTCCTCGCTGTCGAACGGGACGATCGGCAGGGCCGGGCCGAACGTCTCGTCGTGGAGGATCTTCGCGTCCGCCGCGACGTTCGCCAGGATCGTCGGCTCGTAGAAGTAGCCGCGCAGATCGCCGTCCAGCTCGGCCGGCTTGCCCCCCGCCAGCACCGTCGCGCCGCCCGCCACCGCGTCCCGGACGTGGTCCTCGACCTTCGCGAAGCCGCGCTCGTCGATCAGCGGCCCCACCTTGGTGTCGCCGTCGAGCCCGTTCCCCACCTTCAGCTCGCGCGCCAGCTCGGCCACGCGCGCCGAGAAGCGGTCCACCAGCGGGCGCTGGACGTAGAGGCGGTTGGTGCAGATGCAGGTCTGGCCGGCGTTGCGGAAGCGCGAGGCGATCGCGCCCTGCGCCGCCGCCTCCAGGTCGGCGTCGTCGAAGACGAGCATCGGGGCGTGGCCGCCGAGTTCGAGCGAGACCTTCTTGACCGTCCCCGCCGCCTTCGCCATCAGCTCCTTGCCGACCTCGGTGCTGCCGGTGAAGGTGATCTTGCGGACCAGCCCGCTCGTCGCGAAGACGTCGGCGACCTCCCCCGCCGAGCGGCTGGTGACGATGTTCACCACGCCGGGCGGGAAGCCGGCGTCGTCGAACGCCCGCACGATCTCGAGCGCCACCAGCGGCGTCGCGCTGGACGGGCGCAGCACCACGGTGCAGCCGGCCGCCAGCGCCGGGGCGATCTTGCGGGTGATCATCGAGTAGGGGAAGTTCCAGGGCGTCATCGCCGCCACCACCCCGACCGGCTGGCGGAAGGTGAGGACGCGCTTGCCGGCTGCCGGACTGGGGACGACCTCGCCGTAGGCGCGGCGGGCCTCCTCCGCGTTCCAGCGCACGAAGCCCGCGCCGATCGTCGCCTCGCCCTTCGACTCGGCCAGCGGCTTGCCGTTCTCCTCGGTGAGGATGCGGGCGTGCTCCTCCACGCGGGCCTTCAGCAGATCGAAGGTCTTGTGCAGCAGTTCGGCGCGCTCGTCCGCCGGGCGCTTCGACCAGGCGGGGAAAGCCTCGTGCGCCGCGCGCACCGCCGCCTCCGCCTCGGCCGCGCCGCCGTCCGCCACCTCGGCGATCGGCTCGCGCGTCGCCGGATTGTGGACCGCGAACGTCCTGCCGCCGGTCGCGTCGGTCCACTCGCCGTTGATGTAGAGCTGATAGGTCCTCACCGCCGTCGCCGCCATCGGCCGCCCCCCTTCCGCGCTACGGCCCCCTCGTCGCGGGCCACTCCCGGTGCTGCTGACCCCGATAGTATACCAGGGGCGCCGCATGTGGGCTGTGGGCCATGAGCTGTGGGGCGAAGGGCACTGTTATCAATCGTTCGAGCGATGCTCCTGTTCTTTGCGGGCCGGTTGAGCGAGCCTTTTGGCTGGGCGCGAAGGCGTAACTCTCCAGGCCGCTTCGGTATGAGGATCACCAGACCGTCAGTAAGCCGGATAGTCGAATCTTGCTATCCCTGCTGACAACCGGAACCTGGAAACGTAACGCCGTCGCGGCGATGATGCGGTCGGGCATGTCCGGCACGCTTGCGGCATCAATGCGCGAGAGCGCCCTGGCGATCTGCAGATCGGGCGGCACCTCGAGGAACATACCGTTTGGATCTTCGAGGGCTACCGCCAGGCGGGTGAAGCTCTCGGCGGCGATCCAGCCCTTCTCGATCAGCTACACCATCTCGATCAAGGTGATCGACGACAGGCCGATCTGGTCGCCACTTGCGGCGGCCGTCTCGAGAAACGCCCTGGCCGTTGGCGAAAGGCGCGGCGTTGCGTAGAGATACCAGAGCACCGTATGGGTGTCGGCGACGCCGGCCAGCATCAGGCAATATCCTCGCGCGGGAAGGCGGCCCACAGCTCCCGGCGGGCCTCGTCAATGTCCGCGTCGGTTGGGCCGGGGCCGAGATCGGCGCATACGCCATAGAGCGAGCGGGAAGTAGCCGAGCCGATCGCGGCCGGCCGATCATCCACGGTTGTTCCCAACCACTCCACGAGCCGCGCCCTCTCGGCGCGCGACAAGCGCGCCGCCAACTGCTTGACCTGCTCTAAAATCGCCTCACTCATTGCGCCCTTCTCCCTACGATAGGGTCGGTGGGCGATCGATGCAGGGAACCCACTGCTACTCCGCCCGAGGCCGCTCGCCAACAGGGACAGTATAATCGCGCCCACTTGGTCAGACGCGCTCTCATGCACGCTTCCCAGCGGATCATCCCCCGCCGCGCGGGAAGAGGATGCGCCGCAGGTAGGCGTCGAACGTGATCTGCCGATAGGCGGCCCGCTCGCGCTCCGCCAGTGCCAGCGCCCGGCGTTGTCGCGCGAGGAGCGCCTGCCGCTCGCGCGCCCGGCGCTCGTTCTCCCGGCACGCCCCCGTGTAGAGCGCGCGGGTCGTGGCGAGGGCCTCGGCCTGCCTGTCGCATCTAGCCCGGTAGCGGCGGCGGATCGCGTCCTGGCGACGGCCCGCCCGCGCGACGGCCCGCGCCTCCCGCCGCGCCAGCGCCGCCCGCCGGCGCCCGTACTTCCCGCCGATCGCGGCGTCCCGCTCCGGGGGCAGCGCCCGCGGCAGCGTCCGCCGCAACCCCGCCTCGATCCGCCGCCGCCAGGCGAGGAGCGCCCGCGCCCGGTCCGGGCCGACGCCCGTCACCGCCACCCGCCGCCCGCCCGCGCCCTCGATGATCGCAGCGCCATCCGCCGGCCCGCCCGGCGCCGGGGGCGGGTGGACGGCGACGACATCGGCCGCCGTGCGGACCCCGGCCAGCAGCAGGCGCAGCTTCGCCCGCGCGCCGAGGTCCGGCAGATCGGCGCGCACGACCGGGTGCGCCGCCAGCCCGTCGGCCAGCGCCCGCGCCCGCAGCGCGTCGAGGGCCGCGGCGCGCTCGGCGGCCTCGGCCTGCCGCAGCGCCTGGCCCTCCGCCACGAAAGGGGTCAAAATCGCCTCGGCCGCCGCCAGTTCGGCCCGCTCCCGGTCGGACAGATCCCGCCCTTGCGCCGCCAGCGCGGCGAGCGCGGCGGCCTCGTGGCGGTCGAGCGCGGCCCGGTCGCGCGCCAGCCGGGCCAGCGCCCGCGCGCTGCCGGAGATCGCCGCCCGCGCCCGCCAGCAGCGCCAGGCGGCCCCGAGTTTCCGCGTGGCCTCCGGCAGGCGCCAGAAGCGGCAGGCGAGGCCGACCGGCAGGCCGGCAAGGGCCAGCGCGATCACCAGGGCCGCGAGGCCGGGCGTGACCAGGCCCGCCGGGGCGATCGCCGCCAGCAGGACCGCCAGGACGAGGACGAGGGCGCCGAGCCGGCGTTCCGGAGCCCCCGAGACGCCGAGCGCGATCGGCGCGGCCGGCCCGACGTGGTCCACCAGCCAGGCCGCCCCCGATGTGCCGGGCAGGATCGCGGCCGGCCGGGCGCCGAGGGCGACCCAGGCGGGGGCCGGGCCGCGTGCCGGCTTGACGCGCGCGACCGCGACCTTGCGGACGCTCCGTTGCGACGCCAGGCCGTCGAGCGGGGGGACGTCCGCGAGGCCGCCCGCCAGGCAGTCGCGGAAGTCCGCGACCAGCGATCGCAGGGCGGGGTCCGGGAGCGCCGCCAGCGCCCGCCAGGTCGCGGACGACTGCGGCTGCTCGAAATCGGCGCGCCCGAAGAGCAACTGCTCGTCGCCCGCGCCGCTGCTCTGCCACAGCGCCGGTTCGACGCTCAGGGCACGGATCGAGAGATAGACAACCCAGCCGGCGAAGCGGTCGAGATCAGGGCCGAAGTCGGTCTCGGCGCGCAGGGGATGCTGGTAGTTGCGGTGGCCGACCTCGTGGCTGCGCCCGCCCGCCAGCGCCGGCACGAACATGCCGTCGTAGTCGAGCAGCCGCAGCCGCCCGCCGGCCACCAGCACGTTGCCGTGCTGCAGGTCGCCGTGCGCCACGCCGGCCCGCCGGAGGTCGGCCAGCAGCGTCACCCAGCGGTCGGCCAGGGCGCGCAGGGCCGCCCCGTCCCCCAGGTGGCGCTCGATGTAGGCGTTCAGCGGCTCGCCCGGCGCCCAGGCCATCTTGAGGACCGGGTACCACCGGCCGCCGATGCGGATGCCGCGCGGCAGGAAGTCGAACCCGACGGTATAGGGGAGCCGCGCGGCGGCCAGGTGCCGCCCGATCGCGGCGTAGCGCTGCTGCTGGTCGGCGAACTCGCGCAGGAAGCAGCGCACCGCCCGCTCCCGCCCGCCGCCGCGCAGGCGGTAGACGGAGGCGAACCCGCCGGTGATCGCGCGGGGCAGGCCGAGCGGGGTCAGGTCCGGCGTCGCCGCCCGCAGATCGGGATCGTCGCAGTTGAGCCCCGGATTCTGGATCGCCTCGTTATAGTCCTGCGGACTCGGCCAGGGCATCGCCTCAGCCTCCGGCGGGCGGTTCCCCGCCGGCATCGCAGTGATCCTCGGCCGCGGCGGGGGCCGGGGCGGGATCGGCGTGGACCACGGCGCGCAGCAGGGTCACGTCGTCGTTGCGGAGGTCGCCCGCCCCGCGCAGCCCGGCGACCCACCCCGCGAACCCTTCGTCCGCCTCGGCCGCGTCCGCGCCGTCGGCGCCGGGCGTCAGGGCGCGCAGGGCCGTCCAGGGCGCGTCCCCCAGTTCGGTCGCCGCGAGGAACCAGCGGGCCAGCGCGTCGGTCAGCAGGAAGAACTCGTCGCCCCCCTCCCAGGCGCCGCCAGCCCGCTCGATGCTCGCGGCCAGCGCGCCGTTGCCGGCGGGCTCGCTCGCGATCAGGGTCGGGCGGCGGTCGAACTCCTCGGGGGCGGCCAGCGGGAAGGCCCCGAGCAGGCGCTCGCCGCGCAGGGCGAAGAGGCAACTGTCCCCGACGGCGACCGCCTCCCAGGCGCCCCCCGCTTCGCCGGGCGCGGGCGCGGAGAGCGTTAGCCCCAGGAACGCCGCGAAGGCGCCGCTGCGCAACTTCTCCTCGGCGTACCAGGGCAGCGGCCGCGCGCCGACCCGATCGCGCCAGGCGCGCTGGAGGGCCGGGAGAGCGCCCGGCAGGCCCTCGGCGTCGAACCGCCCCGCGCCGAACGCCCCGACCAGCGCCTCAGCCCAGCAGCCCGCGAACGAGGTCTCGGTCGCGCCGTCCGCGATCGCGCAGCGGAAGGGCGCGCGCCCGTCGCCGCCCCGCCCGACCCCGGCGGGCCAGCAGGCGTCTTCGTATTCGTCGCGCGCGTTGCCGGCCTTCGGCAGCCAACGCGCATCGGTCAGCACCCACATCGCGGCCCCCCTCCCCGGTCGTACCCGCGCCGTCAGCGCAGGTTGTTCGGGCGGGTGCCGATGTCGAGGAATTGGATCACCGAGACCATGTCGGCGTTGAAGACGAAGCCGCGCGCCCCGTCGTCCGCCGGGAGACCCTCCTGCTCCGCGACGCCGCGCATGAAGGGCGGCAGCGGGCTGGAGAGCCGGAAGAGGAGCTTGGCGTAGCGGTCGGGCAGGCCGTCCTCGCTGGCGGGGAACTGCACCGGCGCGGCGCGCTGCGAGGACAGGTGGAGGTTGAAGAGCAGCAAGTTGCCGTCGTCGGTGGTCAGGGCCTTGAGCCCCTCCGCCGCCGCGGTCGGATCGCCGTCGATCGCCTCGCCGTCGGTGATGTTGATCACGATCGGCGGGAAGCTCGCCGGGTGCTCGCCGATCCAGCCGGCGAGGGTCTGCCGCGCGCGGGCGAGCGCCCCGCACATCGGAGTACCCCCTCCGGCGACCGCGTCGAACCAGATCGGGAACTTGATCGTCTGCTCGACCAGCCCGCCGGCCCCGTCGTCGGTCTTCTTCGTGCGCTCCTCGATCCGCGCCGGCCCGTCGGCGATCGCGCTGACCGGCGCCAGCTCCTTCCCGGCCAGCGGGCCGCTGAACGCCGGCTCGACCTTGCCGCCGTAGCCGAGCACCCCGACGTGGTAGTAGTCGCGCACCCCCTCGGACTTGGCGCACTTGATCACCAAGTTCTGGAGGAGGCGGTTGATGATCGTCGCCAGCCCCTCCGCCTTCTGCTTGCCCGGCTCGCCGGCCCAGTCGTCCTCCATCGAGCCGGAGCGGTCGATCAGGAAGAGGAAGCACGAGGGGTTGGTGCGGCTGATCTCCGCCGAATAGGCCACGGCGCTCGCTCCTTCTTCAAGCTCTGCCGCGATAGGGGCGTTGGGCGGCGCGCAGGCCCGTACCCCTTCGGCGGCGGACTCAATACAAATCAATGCCCTTCTTGAATACAATATGTACGTTCGGCCCATTTGTCAAGAGGGATAAAAGCCGATATTGATTTCCTCAAGGAGTATCGGCGAAATCGCGCGCCGGCTGGGGCGATAGAACACCCCGGCCGGCGCGCGTCCGATTGCGTGGATGTCAGGCCCCCGCCGACGGGCGAAGGGGGAGATTGCCCCGGCAGAACGCGCCGCGTCCCCGGAGAGGGGCCGGCAGTGCATCCCACCCGGCGTTGGCGCGACGCGGGCAGCCCGTGGCGGCGCGCCCTGGGCGCACGGGCGGGGGCGGGGTGATTACCCTGCCCGACCCGCGTCCCGCTCCACAATGCCGCTCAGATCCGGGCGAGCGCGATGTGCGCCGCCATCGGGACGGCCAACCCGTCGCCCTCTCGATGCTCGCGCAAGGTGTCGCGCACCTCCCGCTCGACGTCGGCGACGAGTCGGTCGCGCCCCGCCTCGTCGAGACCCGCCAGGTCGGGCATCACGACGGCCGAGCTGAGGACGCTCAGGCGCAGGAAGTCCGCGGCGGACGGGAAACGCACCGTCAGCGCGACCGCCTCGATCGCCACGTCGCGGAACCCGGCCCCCGTCAGGAGATCGCGCAATTCCCCCTCCTCGCCGAGCGAGAACGGCACCAGCGGCGACGGCGACCCCAGGCGGCGGGCCAGCGCCCCGTTGAACTCGCGGAAGAAGGGGTTGTGCGCGAGCGCGCGGTTGACGGCCACCGCCGCCCGGCCGCCCGGCGCCAAGACGCGCCGCAGCTCCCGCGCCGCCGCGGCGCGGTCGGGGACGAACTGGAGCCCCTGCTGGCAGAGCGCCAGATCGAACTCCCCGTCGGCGAACGGCAGCGCCGCCGCGTCCCCCTCGCGCCAGGCGATCAGCGCGCCCTCGGGGGCCGGGAGTTGCCGGGCCACGGCCAGCATCGCCGGGCTGCGGTCGAGGCCGACCACTCGTCCCGCCCGCCCCACCAGCGGGGCGACGCGGCGTGCCACCACGCCGGTGCCGCAGGCGACGTCCAGCGCGCGCTCGCCCGGCCGGGGCGCCGCCCGCCGGAGTAGTTCGCCGGCCCAGGGGACGAACATCGCCGGGACGAAGAACTGCTCATACGCCTCGGCCGGGTTGCCGGGGGGCCGGGGCGACGTTGCCGACTGTGCCATGCTGTCCCTCCGCTATGACGACACCGCTCGATGGGGACCGGGTAATCACTCTACGGATGGGACGGGCAAGAGTTTCGCGGCGACCTCGCCACCGCCCCGCCACGATCGCGGCCGCACGACGCGAGCGCGGGCGCCGCCGCCGGCGGCCACCCACCGTGTCAGCCGGCGACCAGGCGCGCGACGGCCAGCACGGCGGCGGCGCCCAGCCAGACCCCCAGCGCCAGGCAGAGCGCGGCCAGCAGCCGCTGCCCAACGACCCGCGGCCGGGGCGAGCCGCCGCCCGTCCGCGGCATCTCGATGCGCCGCCCGCGCCAGTAAGTGACCTTCGTCCCGGCCGCCTGCCCCTCCGCGCGGCGCCAGGCGGCCAGCCCGACGCGGACGGCGAGCCAGGCGCCGAGGGCGAGGAGTACGACGGTCAGGTAGGGGCCGCGCGGCGCCAGGAAGAGCAGCGCGAGCGCGACGAGGGCGAGCGGCCGCCAATCAATGTTCATCGTCTTCATCATTCCACGTCCCTCATTCGCCTTCCTTGTGACCTCTCTCCCGCCCTCCGCGTCGCTGTCGTGAACGCCCGTCCTTCCAGCCCTGAGGCAGTGCCTCACACGGTGGCCGCTTACAGCCTATCCGGAAGGTGTACGGGCATGGCGCAGCTTGCGGTAGATGATCAGAATCGCGGCGAGTTGGACGAAGCCGAGGTAGTTGGCCGCCTTCTTCTCCCAGCGCACGAGCAGGCGGCGGAAGCGGTTGAACCAGCTGTGCGCCGCCTCCACCACCCAGCGGCGCGCGGGATGGCGGTCGGCGTGCCCCGGTGGCGGCACGCGCCGGGCGGCGCTGGCTTTGGCGGGGATGTGCGAGGTGTAGCCCCGCGCGGTGGCTTCCTCGCGGCACTGATCGTAGTCGTAGCCCCGGTCCAGGCAGAGGTGCCGCTCCTGGTCCGGAGCCGAAGGGGGCGGCGGGAGGAGACCGCGTCGAGCAGGTCGGCCAGCTTCATCATGTCGTGGCGGTTGGCCCCGGAGAGCACCGTGGCGAGGGGGATGCCCCGCCCCTCGGTCAGCAGGTGGCGCTTCGCGCCGCATTTGGCGCGGTCGGTCGGGTTCGCCCCGGTCGCCTCGGCCTCGCCGCCGCCCCTTTTTTACCCAGCGGCGCCTTGACGATGCACCCGTCGGCGGCCTGCCACTCCCACTGCAGGCCGATCTCGCCGTCGTACTCGGTGAGCAGGCGCGCCCACGCCCGCCCCAGGCAGCCGTACTCCACCCATTCTTGCAGCCGGTCATGGGCGGTGGACTTGGGGCCGAACTGGTCGCGCGGCCAGGCCGCCCACTGCGCGCCGGTGCGCGCCAGCCAGATCAGCCCGTCGAGGATCGGCCGGTCATCGTTGCGGTTGCGCCCCGGCTTCTTGCGGGGCTTGTCGACCACGAGCAGCGGCTGCAACTCCGCCCACAGGGCGTCGTCCACGCGCCAGATCGTCGGGTCGTCTCGGGTCGGTGAGGGTGCCGCGCTCGCGGCCAGTTGCGCTTCCATGCCCCACCCTACCACACCACCGCACCTTTCGTAAGGGCCCCGGTGCAGATCGGCGAGAGCGGCTGAGGGGTCGAATCCAATTGGGGCCCCGCCGGCCAGCTCGGCGCCGACGAGCAACGGATGAGGAAGGGCCTCTGGCCTCAGAACGACTAGCGATCCTTCACGTCGATTTGTCGCCAGTTACCCCGCACTATCGACGGTGGTTTTCGTATACTATCGCAAGCGAAGGGCTCGGTTTGCCACTGTTCTCGGCATGCCCTGCTCATCGTTGACGAGATGCGGCGGGGCCTGTAGAAGCCCCGCCGCCCTCCGATCGTGCCGTTATCGGCCACCTCGTATCCTAGTGGCAGCGGTGTTCAATGTCGGCGGCGCCCGAGGTGCCGAGGTCGTCGGAGCGGCCGGCGGCGATCCGCGACCACTGCGAGATCGGCCGCCCGTCCAGGCGGAACGCGTTGCCGCCGCGGCTGGTATCGAAGCGCCGCGCCACCCCTCGGGCGACTCCTCCCAGCTCTCCTGGCGACCGTAGACGGTCATGTCGAGCATCTGGTAGGAGTTGCCCATCGCGCACCCGCGCCCGGTGGTCCAGTAGGTCTCGAAGACGCGGTCGCCCACGCGCAGGTAGCACGCCTTCATGCCGAAGTGGCCCCCCGAGCTATCCGGTCCAGGGACCCCTCGGGCACGGCGTACCACGGCATCTCCCAGCCCATGAACTCCCGATACCGGTCGATCTCCCCGAACGGGCCCTCGCAGAACACCGCGAAGGTGACGTCGCGCGAGTGCAGGTATGACAGCTCGAGCACGTGTCCGGTGTTGAACGTGCAGCCCTCGCACTGGTCGGCGGCGGGGCGGCCAGGGTGCCACATGTGGTACGACGCGTACAGTTGTGACCGGCCCTCGAAGGCGTCGAGGAGAGTGACTGGACCGTTCGCGATGAGCGGCGTCGCCGCATCGACCTCGATCATCGGCAGTCGCCGGCGGGCGGCGGCGATCGCGTCGCCTCGCGGGTGTGCGCCTTCTCGCGCCGGCGGAGCTCGGCGATCTGCGCCTGCCGTCCCGATCGGTGGCATGGCTGGGCGGATGTCCGCGATCGTCATCGCGATTCTCCTCGCATTAGGTGTCCGTGCGTCACCAGGGGTGTGACGTTGAGTAGTCGGTTGGGGTGGGGGAGATCGACAATCTGGGAGAGGAGCTTTCGGGGAGATTTGGGGGAAGTGATGAGCGGGGGCTTCGGCTCCCGCAACTCTTTTCGGATAGGCTGTAAGCCGGGATCGGGGGCTGGGGGTGGGGCGGGACGGCCGCTGGCAGTTCGCCATCGGGGAACGCGTCGCGCAGGGCCGCGCGCAGCCGCGCCGCCCCCGGCTGATCCGCGAGCGGACTGTCCCGAGCGGCCAAGATCGCGGCGATCTCGTGGTAGGCCCAGCCTCCACGCTCAACACCACGGCGACGCGCTGCTCGTCCGGTAATCGGCGCAGCGCCACGGCCAGCGCGCGGCCCAGCTCGCGGCGCTCGGCGCGCGCCTCCGGCTCCCGCGCGCGCGCGAGAGGCCAGCCGACCGCCGGCTCGAAGCCGAGCGCCTCGAACCAGCTCGTCGTAGCAGCGGTTGGTGGCGATGCGCTTCCTCCCAGGCGCGGAAGTTGCCCTCGCGGAAGCGGTCCAGCGCCCCGTGGGCCAGGAGGAACCGGGTGTCCTCGATGTCCTAGCGGCGGACGAGCCCATTGCTGGCGTCGATCGAGCCGCGCCGCGCCTCCCCGACCAGCCGCGCTTCCTCCTCATCGCCCACCGACTCCCAGACCCCGGCCTGCCGCGTCTCCCGCGCCCGACGCCCCCGACCATCCGCGCGCCCAAGCAGCTGATCCGCAGGGGCAGCTCGCCCGCCCGCCGCGCCATGCCGCTCCTTGCAGGATAGCGCGCCAAGCTGAGACGGCCGTGAAGCGCGCGCTGAGAGGGGCTGATGGTTCGCTGAGAAAGGGCTGAGAGCCGCCTGGGGGAAGGGGCTGAGCGACACGGCCAGCGGGGCGGACGTCGCGAGGACCATCTGGTTGGCCCCGTCGTGGACGGGCCGCGCAGCAGGAGATGGCCCGCGTCGGCAATGAGCCGCTCAGGATTGGATGGGTCGTCGGTGGCGGTTATGAGGACTATACCGGGCAGGAAGGCCCCCCAGAGCCCGCGCCCCCAGCAGGTGCGGCCCGACGAAATGGCCGGCCCTACCCGTTGCCGGCCGCGCCCTGCATGATCCCCTCGATCGTCGCCAGGTCGGCCTCGTCCAGGCGCCACTCAACCGCCGGCAGCGCCGCCTCGATCTCGGCGGCGGTGCGCGCCCCACCAGCGCCACGCTGACCTCCGGCCGCCGCAGCACCCAGGCCAGCGCCAGTTGCGCCACCGTGTAGCCCCGCTCCGCGGCGAACCCCTTCAATTGCTCGACCACGCGCACGTTGCGGATCAGGTTCTCGCGCTCGAAGATCGGCAGGCCGAACGCCTTGCCGCCCGCGCGCCAGTCCTGCTCGCCGAAGGTCGTCTCCTCGCTGAACTGCCCCGTCAGCAATCCGTGCGCCAGCGGGCCGTAGGCCATGATCCCGATGCCGTGCTCGCGGCAGAAGGCGAACGTCTCCCCCTCGCGCCGGCGGTCGAAGAGGTTGTAGCCGACCTGCTCGGCGTGGAGCGGGCCGTGGCGCAGGCAATCGGCCATCTGCTCCGGCGAGAAGTTGGAGACGCCGATGTAGCGCGCCTTGCCCGAGCGGTGCAACTCGTTGAGGGCGCGCATCGTCTCCTCCGCCGGCGTCCCCTCGTCCGGCCAGTGGATCAGCAGCAGGTCGAGATAGTCGGTGTGCAGCCGGCGCAGGCTCTCCTCCGCCGACTCGATGATGTGGTCATAGGTGGCGTTGCGCCCGAAGCGCCGCTCCTCCGGCACGAACGGGATGCCGCACTTGGTGACGACGACGACGTCCTTGCGGCGCGGGCCGAGCGCCTCGGCCAGGATCTCCTCCGCCCGGCCCAGCCCGTAGGCCGGCGCGGTGTCGAAGCAGGTGATCCCCAGATCGACCGCGCGGCGGATCGCCGCGATCGCCTCCCTGGTCGTCCACCCCGCCATAACCCTCCTTGACGAAGGTGCCGCCGATCGGCCAGGTCCCGAACCCGATCGCCGACGTCCGCAGCCCGCTCCGGCCGAACTCCCGCTCTTCCATCGCCGCCCCCCTCGCAGTGCTGAGTGCTGAGTGCTGAGTGATGAGCGAGGGGCGTGCGGTACATCGCCCTTGATGGCCGCCTGGAACGTCTCAGCACCCACTCATCACTCATCACTCGTACACGACCTTGCCGACCTCGTGCGCCGCGACCCAGTCCCAGGCGATCGGCACCCCGAGGCCAGGGCCTTGCGGGACCGGGACGTGGCCCCGCGCGTCGATCGCGTCGAGCGCGTCGGAGTAGTCGCTCGCGTAGACGCGCTTGCCCTCCCGGTTGCCGCCGACCTTCGGGTGGACCAGGCCGAGCTCGTAGTAGTTGGTGTTGCGGATCGCCGCCATGCAGTGGCGGTGCGCCGGGCCGGGCGCGTGGATCTCGCAGTCCAGGCCGAAGCCCTCCGCCGCGTGCGCCAGCTTCATCACGCCGGTGATCCCGCCGTCGTAGTCGGCGTCGGCGCGGACGTAGTCGGTCCCGCCGGCGACGATCTGGTCGACGTGCAGCTCGAAGCCGCGGACGTGCTCGCCGAGCAGGAGCGGCGTCTTGATCAACTCGCGCAGCTTCTTGTGCGCGAAGGCCGAGAGGCCGCCGTCCTTGTAGGGGTCCTCGTACCAGAAGAAGCGCGCCTCGTCGCAGGCCCGCCCGACCGTGAGGGCGTCGGCGAACGTCTCGTACTCGCAGGCCGGGTCGAGCATCAGGTCCATCTCCGGGCCGACCGCCGCGCGCGTCGCCAGCACCGTCGCCACCTCGCGCCGGATGCTCGCCGGGCGCTCGCCACCGCCCCAGCCGTGGATCTTGAAGGCGGGGTAGCCGAGTTCCTTGCAGCGCACCGCGAACTCGGCGAACGCCTCGGGGCTGTCGAGCCCGCCGTTCTCGTCGCCGTGGGTGGTGCTGGCGTAGGCCGGCAGCGTCCGGCGGTAGCCGCCGAGCAGCTCGGAGACCGGCGCGTCGTAGAGCTTGCCGGCGAGGTCCCAGAGGGCGATGTCGATCGGGCCGAGGCCGAAGCGGTCGTGCTTGCGCAGGGCGCGCTTGAGGTCGTTCCAGATCTTCTCGCGTTCCAGCGGATTCTTGCCGAGCAGGTACTGCGCGCACATCGCGACCTGGGCGTAGGAGATCCCCATCCCGCCGGCGTACTCGCCGGTCACCCCGCGTCGGTCTCGATCGTGAAGACGTAGCCGGTCGACTCGATCCGCCCGCCCGGCTGGTAGACATGGTTGAAACCGTTGTAATCATAGCCCATGTCCTCCTGGGGCCACCGGTACTGATGCACCGTCAGCCGCGTGATGCGCGGGTTGTCGCGCCATCGCCCCCACTCCTCCGCGCGTGCGTTGTCGGCCGCCCGCCACTATCGTCCGCGCGGGGCGATCTGTCAAGTTGTAAGCGCGACGGAGGCCCCGCCCGGCGTCGGACCGAGCGGGCGCCTGCCCGCCTATCCGCCTCGCCGCCTGCCCGCCTACTCGAAGAAGAAGGTCGTCGTGTTGGTCACCGCCGGGTTTCTGGAAGAGCCAGGCGCCGAGCATCTTCGCCGGCACGTTCCGCAAGTTGTTCTTGGCGGCGCCGTAGCCCGTCGGCGGCAGGACGATGCCCATGACGTAGAACTGGTCCTGGGCGATCGCCAGGATCTGCTTGAAGAGCTCGGCGTGCTCCTTCTCGTCGATCGTCGCCTTGATGTCGTCGTAGAGCGCCATCTGCTGCTTGACCGGCGCGGGCGGCTCCTCCGGCTGGAGCAGCAGCTGGCCGGGCGGGTTGTACCAGTAGCGCCACGCCTGGGCGAATCAGCGACTCGTTGTTGAAGGGGAAGTACCAGCGCGGGTCCAGCATCCCGTCGCGCAGGCCGCCGTCGCCGCCCCAGATCGCCGCGTCGTGCTCGTTGGCGTCCTTGCGCGAGTAGAAGAGGGCGCGGTCCTCGTTCTTGACCTGGATCTCCACCCCACCTTCCGCCACATCGGCTGGATCAGGTTGATCGTGTCCAGCCAGGCCTGGCTGACCGTGCCGGCGACCTCGACGACGAAGGCGATCGGCTGGTCGTCCGGCCCCAGGCGGAGGCCCTGGCGTTCTTCTTGGGGAAGGCCTTGTCGAGGTGCTCGTTGGCCTTCCTCTCGTCGAACTCGGTGTACTGCTTCGCCAGCGTCTCGTTGAAGAGACGCCGTCTCCCGGCGCGGCGCCGCCTGCCAGGGCTCGCCCTGCCCGACGTAGACCACGTCGATGATCTGCTGGCGGTTGATCGCGTGCGACAGGCCGATGCGGAAGTCCTTGTTCTGGAAGATCTGCCGCTTGACCGGGTCCTTGGCGTTGATGTTCAGCGCGATGATGCACCCGTTCATGCCGCTGCCGACGACCTCGTAGAACTTGTAGTTCGCCTTCTGCAGGTTGTCGGTGAAGACGGCCTTGTTGGTCACGTTGTTGATCTTGTGGTAGACCAGGTCGAGCTCGCCGTTGATCGCCTTGAGGAGCATCACCTCCGCGTCCTGGGTGAGGTCGGCGGTGTAGCGATCGATGTACGGCAGCTGGTTGCCCGCGGGGTCGACCTTGAAGTAGTAGGGGTTGCGGTCGGCCACGACGCGCGTCGTGCCGGTGAAGGGCGCGGTGATCATCCAGCCGATCAGGGTCGGCAGGTCCTTGTTCTGCCAGAGCGCGTTGTAGGGCGTGCCGGGGATGCCGGCGCCCTTGGTCTGGAAGAGCTTGACCCAGCCATCCTGGTTGGCCTCCCGCGCCAACTGGTCCAGGTTCGTGCGGGTTGTACTTCTTGTGGAACTGCTGGAGGTAGTGCTTCGGCATGGCGAGCATCTGGTAGGCGTTGTAGGTGGCCATGTTCAGCAGGAAGAGGCCGTTGGGCGCGGCGAACTTGAACTTGACGGTGTACGGGCCGTCCTTCTCGACGGTCATGTTCTTGCCGCCCGCCTTCAGCCAGGCCGGGACCCCGCCCGCGTTGAGATCCTTGTCCAGGACGAAATCCTCCCACCAGAAGAGGATGTCGTCGGCGCTGAGGGCTTGCCGTCGGACCACTTGTGGCCCTCGCGCAGCTTGAAGGTGTACTCGGTGCCATCCGCGTTCACCTCGAAGGACTCCGCGACGTTGGGGATGACGCTCTTCCACTCGGTGTCCCAGCGCACCAGGTGCTCGTAGCCGATCGTCAGGGTCAGTTGGGCGAGGTCGGCGCCGCCCAGCAGCGCGTTGCGCCAGGTGCCGCCGTACTTGCCGACCTCTCCAGCGGCGTGAGCACCAGCGGGGTCTTCGGCAGGCGCTCCGCCACCGGCGGCAGCTTGCCCTGCTTGACCTGCTCGGCCAGTTGCGGGGCTTCCTTGAATGACGTGGGCGCGGCCGCCGCGGGCGGCTGGCCCGCCGGCTGCTGCGCCGCGGCCGTCGGCTGGGCGGCCGCCGTCGGCTGGGCCGCCGCGGTCGGCTGCGCCCCGCCGGCGGTCGCCTGCGCCGCCGGCGAGGGCGCGGTCGGCGTCTGCCCCGGCAGCGCGTCGTCGCCGCCGCCGCAGGCGGTCGCGACCACGCCGGTCGCCGCCAGCCCGGTCAAGTAGAGAAAGTTCCGCCGGGTCACGACCCGCGGGCGGCGCGATCCTTCGGTCATCGTCGGTCCTCCTTCGTCATCGGGCATGCCTGCCCCCGCACGCGCATCGCGCTCTCCGACGCCCTGCCGCGCCGGCCGGCGCCAAGTTATTCCGCCGGGGAAAGGTCGCCCGGTGAATCATGTATAGGGTTAGTACTATAGACGTTGGGTCGTCAGAAACGGACCATCTATACCTCCCCAGCGACCATCCCGGTGGCAACGCGCGCACGGAGCGCCGCGAGTCCAACATGTACCGAGGACTCTAATATATATATAGTCAGACCCAACGGCCGCCCGCAGTAGGGGTTGCGCTCGGCGGTCACGCGCGTCGTCCCGGTGAAGGGCGCGGTGATGTCCCAGGCGTGCAGCGTCGGCAACTCCGGGTTCTGCCAGACCGCGTTGTAGGGGGTGCCGGGGATGCCGGAGCACTTGGTCTGGAAGAGCCGGATCCAGCCGTCCTGATTGGCCTCCCGCGCCAGGCGCTCGACCCCGTCCGGGTTGTACTTCTTGTGGAACTGCTGCGCGTAGTGCTTGGGATATTGCGTGATCCCGGAGCCGTTGGCGGTACACATGAACGACAGGAAGAGGCCGTTCGGCGCGGCGAACTTGAACTTGACGGTGCGGTTGTCGATCTTCTCGACGACCACGTCCTTGCCGCCGCTCTTCAGCCAGGAGCCGAACCCGCCCGGATTGAGATCCTTGTTCAGGCTCACATCCTCGTACCAGAACATGATGTCGTCGGCGGTGAAGGGCTGCCCGTCGGACCACTTGTGCCCCTCGCGCAGCTTGAAGGTGAACTCGCTGCCGTCCGCGTTGACCTCGTAGGACTCGGCGACGTTGGGGACGATGTTGTCCCAGTCACGGTCCCAGCGCACCAGGTGCTCGTAGCCGATCGTGGTCGTCAGCGTGGCCAGGTCGGCCCCCCCGAGGATCACGTTGCGCCAGGTGCCCCCGTACTTGCCCACCTTCTCGATCGGCTGGACCACCAGCGGCGCCTTCGGCAGCCGCTGCTCCACCGGCGGCAGCTTGCCCTCGCGCACCAGCGCGGCCAACTGCGGCGCCTCCTTCCGCGCCGTCACCGCCGGCGCGGCCGCTCCCTGCGCCGTCGGCGAGGCCTGCACACCCCTGGGAGCCTGCTGCACGCCGAGCGTCGGCGCCGGCACGGCCGTCGCCTGGGGCTGCGCGGCGCTGGTCGGCTGCGCCCCCGTGGTCGCCGGGGCCTGCGGCGTCGCGCCCGGCAGCGGCGCCCCGCCGCCGCAGGCGGTCGCCACCACCCCGGTCGCGGCCAGCCCGGACAAGTAGAGGAAATTCCGCCGGGTCACGACCCGCGGGCGGCGCGATCCTTCGGTCATCGTCGGCCCTCCTTCACCAGCGACCATCTGCACCTTCCGCTCTCTGGCGCCCTGCCGCGCCGGTCGGCGCGGACATCCAGCCACCTGCGCCATCCCTTCCCGCCGCCCGCCGGCCACGGCGCGCGGGGCGTCTGCCCCCCTGACGCACGGAACCACCCCGGCAGCCGGGGGAGGACGGGCGAGGGCCGACGAGGGGTAGGCGGTGGCGGCGCCGCCGATCCCGAGCCCACACCCCGGAGACGGCGAAGGGAATCACGGGCCGACGTTGGCCCATCGCTAACCGGCACTGGCCTGTGGTGTCCGCACAATAGGCGCGCTGCTGGCTGGCGATAGTATACAATATAGCGACGGCGCGGGGCCAGGTCAATCTCGCGGACGGAGCCAGGCGGGAACGGAAGCGGAGTCCCCGGCCGGGCCGGCGCCGCGGCGCGGGCGGGGGGCGGACAGGAGGAGGGCGACATGCCGAAAGCGTACCGGGTGCTGACCGACGAGCAGGTGGAAGAGTTCCTGACCCGCGGCTACACCGTGCTGCACGACTGCTTCCCGCGCGAGGCGGCCAAGGCCAAGGCCGACGAGGCGTTCGTCCGCCTCGGCTACGACCCCGCCGACCCCTCGACCTGGAAGGAGGCGGTCATCCACATGCCCACCCACCAGCGGCGGGACGTGCGGGAGTTCGCGCCGAAGGTCTGGGACGCCGTCTGCGACCTGCTCGGGGGCGAGGAGCGGATCAAGACCCCCTACACCTGGGGCGACGGCCTGATCGTCAACCTGCGCGAGGGCGCCGACCGCCCGTGGGACCCGCCCTCCCCGCAGGTGAAGGGCTGGCACAAGGACGGCGACTTCTTCCGGCACTTCCTCGACTCGCCGGAGCAGGGCCTCCTGACGCTGGTCCTCTGGACCGACGTGCTGCCCCAGGGCGGGGCGACCTTCGTCGCCGCCGACTCGGTGCCGGTCGTCGCCCGCTTCCTGGCGGCGCACCCGGAGGGCGTGCTGCCGAAGGATTTCCCGCGCCAGGAGCTGATCGAGCAGTGCCACGACTTCGTGGAGGCGACCGGCAAGGCCGGCGACGTCTACCTGCTGCACCCCTACGTCCTGCACGCCAAGTCGCAGAACCTGCTCGGCCTGCCGCGGATGATCACCAACCCGCCGGTCCACCTCCTGGAGCCGATGGACTTCAACCGGCCCGACCCGGCCGACTTCTCGCCGGTCGAACGCGCCGTCCTGCGCGGCCTCGGCGTCGAGCGCCTCGACTTCCGGCCGACCGGGGAGCGCGAGCGCGTCGTCCCGGAGCGGGTCGCCCGCCAGCAGCGGATGCTCGAAGAGGAGAAGGCCCGCCTCGCCGCGGCGCAGTAGCCGTGAGCCGGGGGGGCCGACGGCCCCCCCGGCACATTCCGCGCATCCGCCCGCCCGCCAACCCCTCGACGCCCGGCTACCAGCCCGCCGCGATCTCCTCCAGCCGGGCCAGCTCGTCGGGCGTGAGCGCGCCGTCCGCGGCGGCGGCGTTCGCGGTGATCTGCGCGACGTTCTTGGCGCCGGGGATCGCGCAGGTGACGGCCGGGTTGGCGAGGACCCACTGGAGTGCCGCCTGCGCCAGCGTGCGGCCGGGCCGCTCCAGGAAGCGGATCTGCTCGACCTGCTCCAGCCGCCGCACGAACTGCTCGCGCCCCCGGCCCTCGTTCCAGCCGGCCCGCACCGAGTCGTCGAAGCGGGTCTCCGGCGTGAACTTGCCGGCCAGCACGCCCTGGGCGATCGGGCCGCGGATCAGCGTGCCGATGTCGTTCGCAGCGCACCAGGGGAGCAGATCGCCCGCGGCGGACTGATTCAGCAGGCTGTAGTTGAGCTGCACCGCCGCGCAGCCGCCCGCCCGATCGAACGCCTCGGCGACGGCGGGCGTGTTGGTCGAGATGCCGTAGGCGCGGATCTTCCCCCGCTCGACCAGCCGCTCGAAGGCCTCCAGGAAGACCGACGGGTCCTGGAGGTCGCCGATGTGGCACTGGTAGAGATCGATCGTGTCGAGCTTCAGCCGCCCCAGGCTGGCGTCGCAGCAGAGGTAGACGTGGTGCGGCGTCGTGTAGCTGAGCGGCGCGCCCACCCGGCGCGCGAAGTTGCCGACCTTCGTCGCCACGTAGACGCCGTCGCGCCGGCCCCGCAGCGCCCGGCCGACCAGTTCCTCGCTCACCCCCAGGCCGTAGGAGTCGGCGGTGTCGAAGAGGTTGACGCCCAAGTCGATCGCCGCGTGGATCGTGCGGATTGCCTCCGCCTCCTCGACCGGCCCCCACTGCCCGCCGATCCCCCAGCAGCCCATCGAGATCGTCGAGACCTGCCAGCCCGTCTTGCCCAGCCGCCGGTACTGCATCCCGCCTCCGCAACCGTCGCGCCCCGCGCGGCGGGCAGCCCCCACCGCGCGCCACACCGTAGCAAGGGGCGGTGCGGCTGTCAACGCCGCGCCCGCCACCGCGCGTGCTAGGATAGGGGCGCGGGCCGCGACCAAGCCGCCAGGGGGGCAACGATGCGCGTGACCGACGTGAAGACGTTCCTGGTCGATCCCGGCGCGGGCAAGGCATGGCTCTTCGTCAAAGTCGAGACCGACGCGGGGATCGCCGGCTGGGGCGAGGCCTACACCCAGGCCGACCGCGACCGCGCGATCGTCGCCCACATCGAGGCGATGGCCCGCTACCTCGTCGGGCGCGACCCCTTCGCGATCAAGCACTTCACCACGGTGATGTACCTGGACTGGGCCGGCAAGCGTGGCGCGATGGACTTCTACTGCGCCCTTTCCGGGATCGAGCAGGCGCTGTGGGACATCGCCGGCAAGGCGACCGGGCAGCCGGTCTACAACCTGCTCGGCGGGCCGTGCCGCGCCCGCGTCCGCGTCTACGCCAACGGCTGGGGGGGCGGGGCGCGGACACCCCAGGCGCTCGGCGAGGCCGCCCGCCGCGTCGTGGACCGCGGCTTCACCGCGCTCAAGTTCGACCCCTTCCCCGGCCCCTGGCGCGAGATCATCGACCGCGAGGCCGAGCGGACGGCGATCGACCGGGTGCGCGCGGTGCGGGAGGCGGTCGGGCCGGACGTCGACCTGCTGATCGAGGTCCACCGGCGGCTCGCCCCCATGCACGCCGTCCGCGTGGCCCGCGCCATCGAGGGGTACGACCCCTTCTGGTACGAGGAGCCGGTCTCCTCGCGCCAGCTCGACGAGCTCGCCGCGGTGCGCCGGCAGATCGCCACCCCGGTCGTGACCGGCGAGGAGCTGTACACCAAGCTCGACTTCCGGCCGGTCTTCGAGCGCGGGGCGGCGGACATCATCAACCCCGACATCTGCAACTGCGGCGGCATCCTCGAACTGAAGGAGATCGCCGCGATGGCCGAGGCCTACGCGGTCGCGGTCGCGCCGCACAACTACAACAGCACCACGGTCGGGCTGGCCGCCACGCTGCAGCTCTGCGTCTGCATCCCCAACTTCCTGATCACCGAGTACTTCGTCAACTACGAGGAGACCGGCCGCGCGATCGCCCGCGCCCCGCTCGTCGCCGAGGGGGGCTACATCGCCCTGCCCACCGCGCCCGGCCTCGGCCTGGAACTGGACGAGGCGGCGCTGCTGGCCCGCCCCCACCGCCAGTCCCCGCCCCGCCCGATCCGCCAGTACGCCGACGAGGGGCCGTGATGAGGCGACCCGCCCATGGGTGGGACCGTCGCGCTGGCGATGCAGCAAGCGTGTGCTGATTACGGCAGGTTCCAGAGGCGCTGCGCTTCCGGCACGATCCATCGCGTGCCATCGGTCGGCGTGCGATGCACGGAGCCGACCCAGACGCTGCTCCCCGCGCCGCTGCCTTCCCAGAGCGTAGTCAGCAAGTGCGCCTCGCCGAAGAAGCGGTACGTCGGGTAGCGGGAGATCCAGTCCCGACAGAACGGCAGGGCGCGCGCGCCTTTGACCACAACGAAGTACTCGCTCGTGGAGTTGGTGATGCGGCATTCGCCGAACTTCCCCGCGTGCTCAAGCGCGTAGTCGCTCCCACCTCTCGCCGGGGCCGTAGGAGCCGCCGCCGCTGTCGGCGTGGGTACCGGCGTGGGCGTCGGCGGGGCGGGAGGAGCTGCCGCCGTGGGTACGGACGAGAGGTCGAACACCACGCGGCTGCGCCCGAAGGTCGGATCGTAGGTCAGAGTGGACAGCCGGGCGTCGGTCGGCACTTCGACCGTGACCCAGCCGCGCGAGGCTTCGCCCGGCTGCTGCTCGCCGGACTGGAGCCGAGGCGCGGGGCCGCCGACGGTGGCGTTGTATTCCCGGTTATCGGCGGCCTTCGCCCTGAAGTGGAGCGGGTTGTAGCCGATCCTCCCGCTCCCGGTGTTCTCGACGGTCACGTCTGCCGCGACCCACCGGAAACCGTCTTTCGGCCTGGAGTACTGTTCCGTCGGCACCGGGTCTTGGACCGCGTGCAGGGTGACGGCGAAGCCCTGCCCGGTCGCCTTCTCCCCGACTTGCGGGAGCGTCGCTGGCGTCGGCGCAGCCGGCGGTGACGGCGGATTTGTCGCGGTCGGCGCTCGCGTCGGTGTCGGGGCCAGGGTGGACGCGGCGGTCGGCGCGGTCGTCGTCGGTGGGACCGCCGTCGCCGCTGGTGCTGCGGTCGCGGTGGGCGCGGCGATCGGCACGGTCAGCGTCGCCAGTTGCGCCAGCTCGGCTGCGCGCGTCTGCGTCGGTGCCAAATTGGCCGTTGGTGTCGCGACCGGGCCGCCGCAGGCAACCAGAACGAGCAGCAGACACAACCACCAATATCGTCGCATGCCTGCTCTTCTCCCCTCTCCTGCGAGTGGCGCTCTACCAACAGCCCGCACCCAACGTGCCATCGCTCCCGCCACTTGCGCCGACTCACCGGATGTAGCACGCGAGTTCTCGCGTTGTACTACTAAACCGAAGCGCACATGGCGTCTACATGAGGGGTGTGCGCTTGGGATTTGCGCGGCGACGAACCAGGATCAGCTAGGGTTGCCCCAAGCTATGTGCCAATGGAGATGCCTCGGAGCCTGACCCTACGCCCAGCCCGCGTAGGCGGGCTTCGTGGCCCGCAGGCCGATAGGCGCGACTTCAGTCGCCAGCCCGTCCACCCGTCCGGCCTTCCGCCTGCCGCCTTCTTCCCTCCACCCGCCGCCCGCCGCCCTCCACCCTCCCAGACTTGGCGCCATCTGCTATGCTGGAAGCACACACCCGTTCACCCGCATCCACCACCGATGAAAGGAGCGACGCGACCGGGACGTGGACGCAGAGGGCGCGGAAGCGCGAGCACGCAAGGAGGGCGCAATGGCGACGACGGTGGGAGCACGACCGATTACGGCGCCGGGCTGGTCCGGGCAGCCGGGGACCGACCGGATGCTGATCGATTGCGACGTGCACCAGAGCATCAAGAAGCCCGACGACCTCTTCCCCTACCTCCCGCGCGTCTACCGCGAGCAGGCGATCGAGCAGGGCCTGCGGCTGCCCGGCTCCGGCTACTTCAACGTCGCCAGGAACGCCGCGCGCACCGACCTGGCCGTCGCGGACGGCTGCGACCCGGCCAAGCACGACGGCCGCCAGCGCGGCGACGACTACGACCTGCTCCGCGAGCAGCACCTCGACCTCTGGCACGTCGACCACGCCCTCCTCACCGGCTCGAGCGTCTACGGCGCGTCGATCCTCCCCGACCCCGACTTCGCCGCCGCGCTCTGCCGCGCCTTCAACGATTGGACGCTCGAACACTGGATCGCCCGCGACGAGCGGCTGCTGCTGGCGCTCGCCGTCTCCACCAGCGACCCGCGGCTGGCGGTGCAGGAGATCGACCGGCTCGGCGCCCACCCGAAGGTCAAGGCGACGGCGATGCCGTGCGCGAGCTGGTAGTGGCAGAGGACCGCGTCGCCCGCCTGCCCGGTGATCTGCTGCGGCGCCGGCAGCTCCACGCGGGGCATCCCCTCCAGCAGCGCCTGCGGCCCGTGCTCCCGGAAGTACCCCTCGTAGAGGCGGTGCGTGCCGGGCCAGACCGTGAAATTGCCCGCCGCGACGCCCGGCAGGTCGCTCAGCAGCACGCCGACCAGCGCGGTGAAGTTGCGGATCTCCCCTTCGGCACCCCGTTGGTCGGCGAGTACATCCCGTCGATGTGGGGGCGCGGCTCCGCCGGCGCGGTCAGCACCGGGAAGCGCAGCGCGATCTGGCCGCGCCCGACCGGGCGGATCCGGCCGGGGCCGATCGCCGACTCGGCCAGGCCCCCAGGGGCGTCTCGTGCAGCAGGCCGGTGATCGCCGGCGCGTCCTGGATCTCCGGGCAGTAGGACCGCGCCCGCAGGGTGGGCAGTTCGTCCGGGTGCATCCCCCGCTCGCCGAGCGCGGCGTTGATCGCCCGCAGCGCCGCGTCGACCCGCTCGCGCGGCACGATGCCGAGGAGCTTGATGAAGCCGTCCTGGTAGAACTGCCGCTTCTGCTCGTCGGTCAGCGCGATCCGCTCCGTCGTGACCACAAACGCCCTCCTTCCAACCTTCGCTGTCGCCGTCCGCCGGCCAAACTCGCACGCCGCGTGCCAGAAGCCGCGTACCAATGCACACCGCCCCGGCGTGTAATACCCCATGTAGAGGAGGGCGGGACGCGTCGGTGCCTACACCAGGCCACTATCACCGCCTCGCTGTTCCCCCGATACTGGACAATGTCCCCGCGCCCTCTGGACAATACCCCCGCGTTCTCTGTGTTCTCTGTGTCTCTGTGGTGCAATCGTCCTCGACCCTGCCCATACCACACGCCGCGGGGAGCGGCGACCGCCGCCCCCTACGCCAGCCCCAACCGCGCGTACTGCTCCTCCGGCGCCCGCACCTCCCGGAGCGCCGCGCGCAGCAACTCGCGCAGCCGCCCCTCGTCCGCGTTCCCCCCGCCCGCCAGATTCTCGCGCTGCCCCGGATCGCGCCCCGCGTCGAAGAGCAGCGGCCGGTCGTGCCGCGGGCGGGAGGGCGCCGGGTAGCGCCAGACCGGGGAATCGGTGTAGGGCAGGAAGCGTCCCGCCTCGGCCTCGCGCTGCGGCTCCGGCGGCGCGAACCAGCCGTAGGGCCGCAGCATCATCGTCGAGTAGCAGTAGACCGGCAGGTCGGCGCGGCAGGGGTGGAGGTAGGCGTGCCGCCCGTCGGTCACGTTGACCGTCGAGCCCCAGTAGCCGTAGAGCGCCCAGTCGCGGTGCCGGTCGGTCTCCCCCGCCAGCAGCGGCCGCAGGCTGCGGCTGTGGGTCGCCTCCGGCGCCGGGACGCCGAGCGCGTCGAGCATCGTCGCGTAGAGATCGACCGCCGCGGTCAGGGCCGGGGTCCGCCCGCCGTGCAGGGGGCTGCCCGGGGACCAGACGAAGAGCGGCGTCCGCGCCAGCACGTCGAAGAGCGGCGCGTCCGGCTTGCCCATCCAGCCGTGGTCGCCCAGGTAGTGGCCGTGGTCGGTCGTGACGACGACTGTCGTCGTCTCCCAGAGGGCCAGCGCGTCGAGCGTGTCGAGCAGCCTGCCGAACCAGCGGTCGACCATCGTCAGCTTGCCGGCGTACTGCGCGCGGACGAAGGCGATCTGCCGCTCGCTGAGCCGGCTCTGGCCCTGGTCGGTGCGGCCGTAGTAGGGCCAGAGGACCAGCTCGGGGTCGTTCGGATCTTCGTTCGTGTACATCGAGGCGTAGGGCTCCGGGCAGTGGAACGGCTCGTGGACGTCGAAGCTGTCCACCACCAGCAGCCAGCGGTCGTAGGCGCGGTTCTCCTCCAGCCAGCGGCTCGCCTCCGCGAAGACCCGCGGCGCGAAGAAATCCTCCTCCCGCCGCAGGGCCGTCGCGTTGCGCGCGTAGGCGGCCCGGTTGAGGAAGCCGGTGTCCGCCGGCTTGGCGGCCAGGATCTGCCGGAGGAAATCGGGGTCGGGCTCGCGCGGCGCCGTCCGCCAGGCGTCGTACTCGTGGCCGCGGATGAACTCGAACCCCTGGTAGTCCTCGTAATAGCCGTGGCTGCCGTGCTGGAAATAGTGGAAGTGGTCGGTGACCAGTTGCGTCACCACCCCGTCGCGCCGCGCCGCGCGGGCGAGCGGCAGATCGAACGGCTCCACCGGCCCCCACGGCCGCCAGAGGAACTCCTGGATGCCGGTGAAGAACTCCCGGCGGGCGGGCATGCAGGGCAGGCTGCCGGCGTAGTGGTTGTCGAAGATCGCCGCCCGCCGCGCGAAGCGGTCGAGGTTCGGCGTCTCCACGGGGTACTCGATCGACTGCCCGTAGGCCGTGAGAAAATGGCGGTTGAGGCTGTCGATCGACACGAAGATGACGTTCATGCGCCCCCTCCTCATTGCGGATTGCGGATTGGCGATTGCGGATTCTGGCCCGGCGTCCCCGCCCACAGCCAGGCGCACTCGGAAAGATAAGGCGAACTATCGGATCGGATTGTAGGGGCGGGTTTG
>JAUJMV010000015.1:43472-45487 GCA_030446685.1 Thermomicrobiales bacterium
GTTTGCAGCCCGCCCCTACCAACAGGCACACCGCGCGTGCGGGTGCCACTGGTCGAGAGACCCCGCATTCCTCGCGACCAGTCGGCCGCCCCCTCGCCGGCCGTGATCGCCGGGGGCGACCGATCCGACGACGGGCCGGCCCTGCCTACTCGAGACTCCGCCCGCCTTCGCCGCCGACCGGCACATCGGCCGCGGCGCGCAGGCGATGCTCCCGCGCGATCTCGCCGGTGGCGAGGCCGTCGCGGGCCATCTGCTCGACCAGGGCCTCGACCGAGGGGAAATGCTCCTCGGGGCGTAGCCATTCGAGGAAGTGCAGATCGAGCGGCCGGTCGTAGAGGTCGCCGCTCCAGTCGAGCAGGTGCGCCTCGACCGTCCGCTCCCCGTTGTCGAAGACCGGGCGCACGCCGATCGAGGTCATCGCCGCGTGCCGCTCGACCACGCCCGGCACGTCCACCAGCGTGGCGTAGATGCCGTGCGCCGGGACGATCAGCTCCGGCGGGGGGGCGAGGTTGGCGGTCGGGTAGCCGATCTGGCGCCCCCGCTTGGCCCCGTGGACGACGATCCCGCTCAGGGCGTAGGGCCGCCCGAGCAGTTGCCCGGCGAGGCGGACGTTGCCCACCCCCAGGTGGCGGCGGACGTTGGTCGCGCTGATCATCTCGGTCCCGTGCAGCCGGATGCGCGGCACCCGGTGGACGGTGAAGCCGTGCTCCGCACCCAACTGCGCCAGCCGCTCCGGCGTGCCGGACCGCTTGTACCCGAACGCGAAGTCCGCGCCGACCCACAACTCGCGCGGGCGGGCGGTCGCCAGCAGCCGGGCGATGAACTCCTCCGGCTGCTGCCGCGCGAACTCCGGCGTGAAGGCGAGGACCGCCACCGCATCGACCCCGCTGGCGGCCAGTAGCGCCTCCTTGGCGGCCGCCGTCGTCAGCCGCGTGACCGGCTGCTCGGGGCGCAGCACCTGCTCGGGGTGCGGCTCGAAGGTGATCGCCAGGCTGCGCAGCCCCTGCCGCCGCGCGCTCGCCGCGGTCAGGTCGAGCAAGTGGCGGTGGCCGAGGTGGACGCCGTCGAACCGGCCGATCGTGACGGCCCATTCGCCGCCGGCCAGTTCCTCCAGGTCGTAGACGACGCGCGCGCGGGGCGCGGCCGGAAGCACGCTCACAGGATTACCACTTTCTCGGGCCGCCAGGCCCCCACTGCCGCATCGTACCGCCCCAGGCCGAGCCAGTCGCCGTCGGTCGAGTAGGCGCGGCACCGCTCGCCGTCCGCGCCCCCGCCGGCCGGCAGCGCCTTCCCCTGCCGCCAGGCTATTGTACCGGACTCGTTGAGGACGATCACCGGCCAGTCGAGCAGCGCCGCGTCCGGGTGCAGCGCCAGCTCCGGCCACGGCGTCTCGCCGAACTCCTCCGCCAGCTCGCCGAGCGTCAGCGCTTGGTCGAGGAAGAAGGGACCGGTCCGCAGGCGCACCAGCCGGTGCAGATAGCCGCCGCAGCCGAGCGCCCGCCCGATGTCGCGCGCCAGGGCGCGGATATAGGTCCCCTTGCTGCAATCGATCAGCAGACGCGCGACCGGCGGCTCCCAACCCAGGAGCGCCAGCATGTCGATCCGCACCGCGCGCGGCGCGCGCTCGATCGTCTCGCCGGCCCGCGCCAGCTCGTACAGCTTGCGCCCGCCGACCTTGATCGCCGCGTACATCGGCGGGATCTGCGCGATCGGCCCGCGGAATCCCTCCAGCGCGCGGTCGAGCGCCGCGGCGTCGAGCGGCGGCGCGGGCGCCTCGCGGACGATCCGCCCTTCCAGATCGTCCGTGTCGGTCTCCACCCCCAAGACGACCTCGGCGTAGTAGGTCTTCGTCGTGTCCTGCAGGTACTCGATCACCTTCGTCGCCGCCCCGAGGCAGACCGGCAGCACCCCCGTCGCCGCCGGGTCGAGCGTCCCCGTATGCCCCACCTTGCGCTCGCCGGTGATCCGCCGCACCCGCGCGACCACGTCGTGCGAGGTCAGCCCCACCTCCTTGT
>JAUJMV010000015.1:45587-47138 GCA_030446685.1 Thermomicrobiales bacterium
TTGATCGAGGCGACGGTCATCGCGACGAGTTCGTTGCCCTCGGCCATCAGGGCGCTCAACTGCGCCTGTGACATGATGCCGCTCGCGATGAGCAATTCCATCCAGTACAGGCTCTCGTCGGCCTCCTCCTCGACGATGCCCACCTTGGCGATGAAATCCGCGGGTGACTTGGCCCTACAGGCCGCGCGATAGTTCGCGCCGACCGATGTTGCCGAGCGCAGCAGTTGCCGGCCAATAACGCTGGCGGTTGTACCGGGCGGTAGCCTTTCGACCAGCCGGATCACCCGCAAGGCATACGCCTTCGTGCGCGCCTGAAACTCGGCCCTCTCGCCTCCCACCCCCCACCCGCCCGCGCCTAATCCGCAATCCGCAATCCGCAATCCGCAATCTGTCCGGCGGTTAGTTCGTCCACGGCGCGCAGGAAGGCATCGCGCTCGGCGGGGCCGCCGGCGATGCGGCAGCCGGCGGCTTTGCGGTGGCCGCCGCCGCCGAAGCGGGCGGCGATCGCGGCGACATCCACCCCCTCGGCGAGCGTGCGCAGGCCCGCCCGCCACTCCCCCTCGCCCCGGTGGAGGAGGACGGTGACGCGCGCGCCGACGGTGCCGGTCAGGAAGTTGATCGCGCCCCCTGCCTCGCCGTCGCCCGCCCCGGCCTCGGCCAGCATCTCCGGCGTGATCTCGCTCCAGAGGACCTGCCCGGACCAGGCGGCGCGCGAGAGGATCGCCCCCCAGAGCCTGACCGCGCTGTAGGGGCGCGTGCGGTAGAGGTTGTTGACGACGCCGGTCAGATCGGCCCCCGCCGCCAGCAAGTCGGCGACGACGCGCAGGGTGCGGGGCGTGGTGCTGGTCGTCTGCAGGCTGAGGGTGTCGCCGTAGACGCCGGCCAGCAGGCAGGTCGCCGCCTCCGGCGCCAGCGGCAGGCCCCAGGCGCGGGCCAGCAGGTAGACCATCTCGGCGGTCGCCGCCGCCCGCTCGTCGACGAAGTTGGCCCCCGCAGCCTCGCCATCCACGGTCCCGAAACGGGTGTTGGTGACGTGGTGGTCAATCACCAGCGTCGGGCCGGCGGCGAAGCGCTCCCGCCCAATCGCGAACAGGTCGCCGAGGCGTTCGGGGTCGGAGGAATCGAGCGCGAGGATCAGGTCGGCGTCCGGCAGCGGCCCGCCCCCGTAGCGCGCGATGTCGCCCGCGCCGGGCAGGAAGCGGGTCGTCGCCGGCACCTCGCCGTCGCTCGCCACGACCGTGACCGCCTTGCCCGCCCCGGCCAGCAGGTGGCAGATCCCGAGCGTGCTACCGACCGCGTCGGGGTCAGCGTTGATGTGGAAGGGGCAGAGGATGCGCCGCGCCGCCGCGATCGCGGGCCAGAGGGCCGCGGCCCGCTCGCGGTAGGTCTCGTCCGGTTCAACCACCTGTCCCACTATCCGGCCCCTTCCTTACCAATTGCCCAACTGAGCACCCACGCTGACGCCCGCCCGGACGCACACCGGGCGGATCAACACCAGTACGCAAAACCCTTACCAATGATTTCGCGGCCCCTCCCACGCCGCCCGCCGCG
>JAUJMV010000015.1:47238-53114 GCA_030446685.1 Thermomicrobiales bacterium
CCGTGCCCCGCCCGCTTCCGGCGCTCCTCGACCCGCAGGGTCTTCCGCGTCCGCAGGTGCGCGACCAGCCGCGCGACGGCGGTGGAACTGCCCGCCACGACCAGCGCCCCGCCCGGCGCCAGCCGCGCCGCCCCCCCCTCGACCGCCGCGGCGACCGCCGCCGGCCCCTCATACTCCCGCAGCACCCCCGCGACCAGATCGGCCCGCCCGCCGGGCGCGGGGGGGATGCCGACCCGGTGCGCCACGCTCACCCGCTCGCCGGGGCAACCATTCAGCGCGAGGTTCAGCCGCGCGTAGCGGAGGGCCAGCAGATCGCGGTCGATCAGGTCGATCATCCCCGGCCCCAGGGTCTCCCACACCGCCACCGCCGCATGGCCCTGGCCTGGGTTGAATAAGAGGGCGCGCTCGACGGCCGGGCGCCCCAGGCCGCACAGCCCCTCCACCAGCAACCCCGTCGCCTGGCTGGGGGCGTCGAACTCGGGCAGGTTTTGGGCCGTCCGCAAGGGGAACGTCAGGTCGCCGAACGAGAACCGGGCCACGCCGCGGTCGTAGACGCCCCGCTCCAGCGCGCCCCGGCCGTCCGGGTCCGGCCCGGCGGGCGGGGCGGCGAACCGGTAGTGGAAGACCGTATGCCCCTCGCGGGCGCGGCGCAGCAGGATCGCCGCCTCCGGCAGGGCGCCGAGGAACCGCTCGACCAGGGGCTCCAGGCGGGAGACGACCACGACCGCCACCAGGCCGCCCGGCGCGAGGTGGCGCGCGGCGTCGCGCAGGAAGTGCGCGATCGCCGCCTCCCCGGCCTTCGCGGGGATATTGGAGAGGATCAGGTCGAAGTCGCGCCGCGTGAGGTCGTCGTAGCCGAGGCTCCCGTACACCTCCACGCCGGCGATGCCGTTCAACTCGGCGTTCTGGCGCGCGTACTCGACCGCGAGGGCGTCGCGGTCCACCAGATGGACGGCCGCGCCCTCGTGCAGCCCCTTCAGCGTCAGCCCGAGCGGGCCGTAGCCGCAGCCGAGGTCGAGGATCGCCCGGCGGTCGCCGCCCCCCTCCGCCACCGTGCGGAGCAGGAACCGGGTCCCGGCGTCGATATCGTAGCTGCTGAAGAGGTCCTGCGAGACCCGGAAGCGCAACCGCAGGCCGAATTGATTGAACGGGATGATCTTCTTGAAGTAGGGGTCCGTGGCGGCGCGCTCGTCCGCCGGCGCCATCACCGCCCGTCGTCCGGCGCGGCCTCGGGGTCGCCCTCCCGCCCCTCGGCCCGCTCCGCCGCCTCCAGCTCCGGCCGGAGCTGGAGGAGCGTGCGCTGCACCGCCTCGGCCTCCGCCATCGTGTGGTCGAGGCGGAAGTTGAGTTGCGGGACCGTGCGCAGCCGCACCCGGCGCGCGATCTCGGTGCGCAGGAACCCCGCCGCGTTGCGCAGCGCGCGCAGCGACGCGCGCTGCTCCTGCTCGTCGCCGTAGCAACTGACGTGGACGCGCGCGTTGCGCAGGTCGGGGCTGACGTCCACCCCCACGATGGTGACGAAGCCGAGCCGCGGGTCGCGCATCTCGCGGCGCAGCAACTCGCTCAACTCCGCCTGCAGCACCTCGGCCACCTGTTCCGTGCGGCGGGTAGGCATGGCGTTCCTTTTGGAAATGAGGAGGCGGGTAGCCGGCTAGCCGAGTAGTGCTGACGTATTCGTCCTCTACCCGACCAGCCGGCTACCCGACCAGCCGACTCAACTCGCGGCGACCCGCTCGACGTGGTAGAACTCGAGCTGATCGCCCTCCTGGAAGTCGTTGAACCCGTCCAGGCCGACGCCGCACTCGTAGCCGGCGGCCACCTCGCGCACGTCGTCCTTGAAGCGCCGCAGCGAGCCGACCGTGCCGTCGTGCAGCACCGTGCCGGAGCGCAGCACGCGCACCCGGTCGTTGCGCAGCACCCGGCCGTCGAGGACGTAGAGGCCCGCCGCCTGGACGCGGTTCGGCAGGCGGAAGACCTGGCGCACTTCGGCGTAGCCGTCGGTCACCTCGCGCGTCTCCGGCTCCAGCAGGCCCTTCATCGCCGCCTGGATGTCGTCCACCAGGTTGTAGATGACATCGTAGAAGCGGATGTCGATCCCCGCCGCATTCGCCGCGCGCAGGGCGGCGGCGTCCGGGCGGACGTTGAAGCCGATGACGATCGCGTTCGACGCCGAGGCCAGCGAGACGTCCGACTCGCTGATCGCGCCGGTGTTCTGCGCGATGATCCGCAACTGGACCGTCTGCTCCTCGGCCATCCTGCTCAGCGCGTTCTGCAGCGCGCCGAGCGACCCCTGCACGTCGGCCTTGAGGATGATCCGCAGCTCCTTCGCGCGCCCGCTCTGGATCTGCTGGCCCAGCTCCTCCAGCCGCAGCGGCCGGTCGGGGCTCACGCCGATGCGCCGCTGCACCTGACGCTCCTCGGCGACCGCGCGCGCCTCCTGCTCATCGGCGACCACCTGGAGCATGTCGCCCGCCTCCGGCGTCGCCAGCAGGCCGAGGATCTCGACCGGCATGCTCGGCGGCGCCTGGCGCACCTTGCGCCCGCGGTCGTCGTTCATCGCCCGCACCCGGCCCCACGTCGCCCCGCAGACGACGATGTCGCGCAGCCGCAGCGTGCCGTTCTGCACCAGCACCGTCGCCACCACGCCGCGCTGCCCGTCGACCCGCCCCTCGACGATCACCCCGGCCGCCGGCCGGTGCGGGTTCGCCTTCAGCTCCTGCAGATCGGCGACCAGCAGGATCACCTCCAGCAGGTCGTCAATGCCCAGCTTCTCCAGCGCCGAGACCTCCACCGTCGGCACGTCGCCGCCGTAGTCCTCGGCGACCACCTCGATCTCGGCGAGCTGCTGCTTGACCCGGTCGACGTTGGCGTTCGGGCGGTCGATCTTGTTGATCGCCACCACCAGCGGCACGTTCGCCGCGCGCGCGTGGGCGATCGCCTCGCGCGTCGTCGGCATCACGCCGTCGTCGGCCGCCACCACCAGCACCGCGATGTCGGTCGCCTGCGCGCCGCGCGCGCGCATCTGCGTGAACGCCTCGTGGCCCGGCGTGTCGAGGAAGGTAATCTTGCGCCCCTGCAGCTCGACCTGGTAGGCGCCGATGTGCTGCGTGATGCCGCCCGCCTCCCCCGCCGCAACGTTCGCCGAGCGGATCGCGTCGAGCAGCTTCGTCTTGCCGTGGTCGACGTGGCCCATGATCGTCACCACCGGCGGGCGCGCCACCGCCTCGGGATCCTCGTTGGCCTCGCGCTGGCGGTCCTCGGCGGTCATCGTCGCCGCGCCGCGCCGCGTCTCGTTGACCCGCTCCTCGGTCGGGATGCTGAGCGCCTCGGCCACCCGCGCGGCGGTGCTGTAGTCGATCTGCTGGTTGATCGTCGCCATCATCCGCAGGGCCATCAGTTCCTTGATGACCGCGATCGGCGTGACCCCCAGCGCCTCGGCCAGCTCCGCGACGGTCAGGATGCTCGGCAGCATCACCGTCTTCGGCGGGCCGACCGGGGCCATCCGGCGCATCGTCGAGCGCGAGGTCGACCCGCCCCCCGGGCCGCCGCGCGGCCCGCGCCGCTTGCGCCGCCGCCGGAAATCGCCCTCGTCGCCGCCGCCACCGCTGGTCGGAGTACCATATCGTTGTGCCATCCACCCCTCCTGGTAGTCGTCAGTCGTCAGTCATCGGTCGTCAGTAACAGGGCCAGACGGCCCCCTTGCTAGGTGCTACTCGTCCTCGTCCTCGTCGTCCGGGACGCGCTCGTCGGCGTACTTCAGCAGCGCCTCGCGGTTCTCCTGCGTCAGCCCCTCCAGCCGCAGCGCGCGGCCCAGGATGCGGTCGTTGACGCCGCGCTCCCAGCAGCGGACCCGGTTGCAGAGGTAGGCCCCGCGCCCGTTGCGCTTGCCGGTCGGATCGACCTCGACGGCCCCCTCCGGCGTCCGCACCAGCCGGATCAGGCCGCGCTTGGCGCCCGTCTCGCGGCAGGTGACGCAGGTGCGCTGCGGCACATGCTTGGGGCGCGGCCCCTTCTTCGCCTTCGGCCTGGTTGGAGCAGCGGCCTTCGCCTCGCTCACGCTCCACCCCCCCTTGTTGAAGTACGAAGTACGAACGACGAAGTACGAACAACGGGGGCAAATCAGAGCGCGATGGTAATGGCGTGCGCTGCTTGCTCGTACTTCGTCGTTCGTCGTTCGTACTTCGTCAGTCGGTCAGCGCGTCGTCGTGCAGGGGCAGCGGCTCGTTGTCGAGCGTGAAGCGCGCCTGCAAGTCGCGGTTGTAGTAGACGTTGATGGTGTCGCCCTCCAGCTCGACGTCGGCGCTCAGCCCGGCCAAGTGCTCCGGCAGCGGCCCGAACTCGCGCCCGCTGATCGTGATCATCAGCGTCCGCCGGTTGACCAGGCGCGGCTGCCGGCCCATCACCGCCAGATCGTCGAACGCGGACGACACCGACGCCTCCGCCTCCTCCTGCGCCTGGCGCAGCAGGTCGCCGCTCTGGCCCATCAGCGACTCCGGGTCCTTCACGTCGATCCGCCAGCCGGTCAGCTTGTGCGCGAGGCGGGCATTCTGCCCCTCCTTGCCGATCGCCAGCGACATCTGGTCGGACGGCACCAGCACGCGCGCGGTCTTGTCCTCCTCGTTCAGCGTCACGTTGAGGACCCGCGCCGGGCTGAGCGCGTTGGCGACGAACCCGGCCGGGTCCGGCGCCCACTCGATCACGTCGATCTTCTCGCCCTGCAGCTCGCCGACGATGCTCTGGATGCGCACGCCGCGGATGCCGACGCAGGAGCCGACCGGGTCGACGTTGTCCTGCCGCGCCACCACCGCGACCTTCGAGCGCATCCCCGGCTCGCGCGCGATCGCCATGATCTCGACCGCCCCGCTGAAAATCTCCGGGACCTCCAACTCGAAGAGCCGCTTGAGCAGCCCCGGATGGGCGCGGGAGACGATCAGTTGCGGGCCGCGCTGCTCCTTGCTGGCGTCGACCAGATAAACCTTCAGGCGCTGGCCGGGCCGATAGCGCTCGTTCGGCACCTTCTCGCGCGCCGGCATCACCGCCTCGGCCTTGCCCAGCTCGACGATCACCGCCTTCTCGTCGGCGCGCTGCACCGTGCCGTTCAGCACCTCGCCGATCCGGTCGGCGTACTCGTTGTAGACGGTCTCGCGCTCGAAGTCGCGGATCTTCTGGAGGACGACCTGCTTCGCCGTCTGGGCGGCGATCCGCCCGAAGTTCTTCGGCGTCCGGTCGACCGTCAGCGTCTGGCCGATCTTGATCGTCGGCTTCTCCTTGCGCGCGTCGGCCAGCGTGATCTGGTGGACCGGGTCCTCGACCTCCTCGACGACCTCGCGGTGGACGAAGATGCGCGCCCCACCGGTCTGCGGGTCGAGATCGACGGTGACGTTATCATCCCCCTCGACCCCGGCCTCCTTCTTGTAGACCGTCTTCAGCGCGGTCTCCACCGAGTTGAGGACCGCCTCCTTGGGGATGCCGCGCTCGGCGGCGATCTGCGCGATGGCGGTGTAGAAATCGCTCTTCATCGCTCATAACCTCCTACGGTCTGTGGTCCGCGGCGACAGCTCGGGCCTCGGGTACGGGCCGACGAGTGGCGGTACCGGCCCGCCGTGTCAGACCGTCGACACACGGCGGCGTCCCGTCCCAGCGTAGCACGGCCCGGCGCGCGATACTCGCCCGGCACGGCAACCGGGCAAAGCCCGCCCCCGGGAGGCGTGACGCGGGCAGCACCGTGGGGCCGGCTATGATGAACGAGTGGGGTGCGCCACGTTCCGCGCCATGGGGCAAAAAAAAGCGGGGCTGGTCCCCCACTCCCTGCGAGGCGTTGGTTGCCACGAACCAAGTATAGCAAGCACAACGCCGCCGTGCAAGTCGCACGACGG
>JAUJMV010000015.1:53214-85993 GCA_030446685.1 Thermomicrobiales bacterium
GGGAGCGAGATGGCGGCACGGACGGAAGCGGTGGCGACGCCGCCGGAATTGGACGCGCCGGCGGCGCACGTCTCGGTGGGCCTGCTCGGCGCGGCGGCCTTCATCGTCACCGCCAACGTCTGGCTGATCAACCCCCTGCTGCCGGTCATCGCCGGCGAGTTCGGGGAGAGCGTCGGGCGGGCCGCGCTGATCGTCAGCGCCTACGCCCTGCCCTACGGCGTCTGCCAGCTCGGCTACGGCCCGCTCGGCGACCGCCTCGGCAAGCTGCGCGTGATGACCGCGGCCCTGGCCCTCTTCGCCCTCGGCACCGCCGCCTGCGCCCTCGCCCCGACCCTGCCGTGGCTCGCGGCCCTGCGTCTGCTGACCGGCGCCGCCGCCGCCGCGCTGATCCCCCTCTCGATGGCCTACATCGGCGACCACTTCGCCTACCGCGAGCGCCAGGTCGCCCTCGGGCGCTTCCTGGCGCTCCTGGGGCTGGGGCAGGTGCTCGGCGCCAGCCTCGGCGGCGTCTTCGGCCAGTACGCCGGCTGGCGCCCCACCTTCCTCCTCTCCGCCCTCGCCGCCGCCGGCGTCTGGCTGGCGCTCTGGCGCGGCGCGCGTGCGACCGCCGAGCGGCCGGGCGGCGGTCGCGCGCCGGGGGGACGCCCCTACCGCCGCCTGCTGCGGGCGCCCGCCGCGCGCCTGGTCCTCGGCGCGGTCTTCGTCGAGGGGATGTTCCTCTTCAGCGGGGCCGCCTACCTCGGCGCGTTCCTGCGCGAGCGGCACGGCCTCCCCTACCTCGCGATCGGCTTCATGCTCGGCGGCTTCGGGCTTGGCGGCATCCTCTACAGCCGCCTGGTCGGGCCGCTGGTCCGCCGGGTCGGCGAGGGCGGGCTGATCCGGCTCGGCGGCGGGCTCTGCGGCCTCTGCTTCCTGGCGATCGCCCTGATAGGGCATTGGTGGCCCTTCGTGCCCCTCGCCATCCTGCTCGGGCTCGGCAACAACCTGCTGCACGGCACCCTGCAGACGCGCGCGACCGAGCTGGCCCCGGAGGCGCGCGGCACCGCCGTCTCGCTCTTCGCCTTCTGCCTCTTCCTCGGTCAGGGGGTCGGCGCGGCGCTCCTCGGCGCGATCGTGGACGGGGTCAGCTACGCCGCCATGCTCGCCCTCGTCGGCGCGATGACCGCGCTCCTGGCGGCCTGGATCGCCTGGGCCTCGCCCCGACGAGCAGCTTGATGGAAGCGCCCCCCCGGCCCCCCAATCCCGGGGGGAAGATCACAGGCACAGGACGAACTTTCCGGAGAGGTACCGGACTGGCCCCGGTCCTGCTCCCCCCAAAGTTGGGGGGTCGGGGGGGCGCTCACGGGAGCGACGGGCATGATTGATCGGGCGGAAGTCGTCATTGTCGGGGGCGGCATCATGGGCGCCAGCCTGGCGTTCGCGCTGGCCGGGCGCGGCGTGCGCGACGTGCTGGTGCTGGAGCGGCGCACCGTCGCCTCCGGCGCCAGCGGCAAGACCGGCGCCCTCCTGCGCCAGCACTACAGCAACCGCCCCGAGGCGACCCTGGCCCACCTGAGCCTCCAGACCTTCAAGGGCTGGGGCGAGATCGTCGGCGGGAGTTGCGGCTACGTCGGCTGCGGGCTGATCGTCACCGTCGCGATGACCGGCCCCGACGACCCGAACGTCGCGCGGATGCGGGCCAACGTCGCCCTCCAGCGCGCGATCGGCATCCGGGCCGAGGTGCTGCCCGCCGCGGAGCTGCGCCGCCTGCAACCCTTCGCCCGCTTCGACGACATCCCGGTCGCCGCCTACGAGCCGGAGTCGGGCTACGTCGACGCGATCGCCGCCACGCGCGGGCTGCTGGACGCCGCCGTCGCCCGCGGCGCGCGGCTGCGCGAGGGGACCACCGTGGTCGGCCTCCACGCGGCCGGCGGGCGCGTGGTCGGCGTCGAGACCAGCGCCGGCCCGGTCGCCGCCGGGACGGTCGTCTGCGCGGCCGGCGCCTGGGCCGCGCCCCTCCTGGCGACCGCTGGCGTCGCCGTGCCGCTCGAACCGATCCGCGTCCAGGTGGCGGTCGTCAACCGGCCGGCCGCGATGCCGCGCGAGGGGACGATGGCCTACGTGGACACCGCCGCCGGCCACTTCTGCCGCGACTGGGGCGCGAACCGCACACTGGTCGGCCTGGGGGCCGGCGCGCACGAGCCGGTCGATCCCGACCGCTACGACGAGCGCCCCGACCCCGCGTTCGCCCCCGCCGCCCTCGCCGCGCTCGCCCGCCGCATGCCCGCGATGGCCGGGGCCACGCCACTCTGGGGCCACGCCGGCCTCTACGACATGACCCCCGACGCGCACCCGATCATCGGGGCGGCGCCGGGAGTCGCGGGCCTCTACCTCTGCGTCGGCTTCAGCGGCGCCGGCTTCAAGAAAGGCCCCGCGGTCGGCCAGTGCCTCGCCGAGCTGATCGTCGCCGGCCGCGCCACGACCGTCGACCTCGCCCCCTTCCGCCCCGAACGCTTCGCCGACGACGGCTGGCGCGAACCCTGGAGCCCGCACGAGTACACCCTGTCGGCCGACTTCGGGCACAAGTTCTGACGCCGGCAGGCGGAGGCAAACCGCTCGCGCCCAATCACCCAGCCCAGCCCGCCCCCCGTAGGGGCAGGCCCCCGACCCGCAGGCGGGTACCCCGGCCCGCCCGGCCCGCCTCCCGCGCGATCGAGGCCCCCCCCGCCCCTACAACATCCCGAACGGCCCCGCCCCCGCTACCGCGCCGGCAGCACCTCCACCCCCAGCCGCCCGAGCAGGATGTCGTAGGGCGCCGCGTTCTCCGGGTGCCACTCGAAGCGCGCCCGCTCGAAGTACTGCACCGTGTACTCCCGCCCGTCCTCCAGCGTCAGCCGGAACTCCTCGCTGATCGGGTAGCCGAAGAGGGCCAGCGACTCGCGATAGGACGTGCCGGGGTCGCCGAAGTTCAGCCCGTGGCCCTGCCAGTAGGCCCGGAAGCCGTGGCAGAGCCGGTGGCCGGTCTCCGGGAAGAAGGCGCAGTTGGCGTCGCTCCCGGTCCCGGCCGGCAGCGGGCGGAAGGGGGCGCCGCCCGCCAGGCCGCGCCGCTCGGCGTCGGTGCGCCCCAGCAGCCCCAGCAGCACGTCGTAGGGCGCCCCGTTCTCCGGGTGGCGCTCGAACCGCTGGCGCTCGAAGTACTGCGCCGTCAGGCCGCTCCCCGGCTCGACCGCCTCGTCGGTCAGCGGGTAGCCGAAGACGGGCAGCCCGCCGCTCGCCTCCCAGTAGCCGAGGAAACGGCCGCCGAGCGAATGCCCGGTCTCCGGGAAGTAGACCCGCCCCGGCAGGAAGTCCCGCACCGTGGCGAAGCGGTAGCCGCGCGCGCGGAGCTGGTCGATCATGCCCGGCAGCGCCGGGCCGTCCTGCGACTGGGCGCCGACGTGCATCAGCACGATCGCCCCCGGCACGGTCGCGTCCAGCGTCCGCTGGGTAATCTGCGCCGCCGTCAGCCCCCGCCAGCCGAGCGTGTCGATCGTCCACATGATGTTCAGCCCGTAGCCGTTCGCCCCCAGGTCCGCCAGGACCGAGTCGTCGTAGTCGCCGTAGGGCGGGCGGAAGTAGGGCTGGAGTTCCACCCCCACCTGGCTGCGGATCAGGTTCTCCGTCCGCCGCAGCTCGTCCGCCCGCTGGGCCGAGGTGAGCGGGGCCGCGCCGGTGGAGAGGCCGGTGAACGAGCGGTGCGACCAGGTGTGATTGATAAAGTGATGCCCCTCCCGCGCGATCCGCGCGATCAGGTCGGGGTTCTGCAAGGCCCACTCGCCGGTCATGCCGAAGGAGGCGCTGACACCCTTGGCGGCCAGCGTGTCGAGGATCGAGCCGGCGTAACCGCGGTCCGCCCCGGCGTCGAAGGTGAGCACCACCACCGGCTCGCTGGTGCTGAACCGGCGGATCGTCTGCACGCTGGCCGCGCCCTCCTGCCCGGCGGCCGACGGGGCGGCCGTGGCGGCCCCCGGCCCGGCCAGGGCCGGCAGCAGCGCGACGATCAGCACGGCGCAGGCGCGGAGCGCCAGGGCATATTGCGGCAGACCAACGCGCATCTCAACCCCTCGCTCTCCCGGTCGCGGCCGGCCTCGACCGCACCAATCCCGCCACAAGCCGACCACGACGACTCCGGCAGATCAAAGCCAGCGGATCGGTCGCCGCGCGGAGGTCGCGCGGCCACATATTTCCGGCCCCCCCATTCTCGCATCGCGCGGCGCCCGCGCCCATCGGCCATTCGCCCGATGCCGGGGTCCGTCTTCCGGGGGAGTCCGGCAACGCCCCCCCGTACAACGGCCCTCCAAGGGCAGCGGTTCCTCCATCCGGGCAGCCACCGAGGCGGGGGAAGCCGGATGGCGACGCGTCCGGCGGGCACACCAGCGCGGCCCCCTCCACGCCTCAGCCCGCGGCGGCGGGTCTATGCCCCGCAGGGTATTTATGCCCTTCAGGGTGCTTCGTGGCCGGTAGGCCCGCGAGACGCCGGTTTCAACCGGCGGCCACTCTGGCACGCCCCACGCCCTACGCCCGGCGCCCCGCGCCCCGCGTCAGGCCGGGCGCATGCGCCAGTACAGCAGCGCGATCGCGGCAACGAAGAGGCCGGCGGCCATCCCCCCCAGCGCCAGGTAAAACAGATCCTCCCCCGGCAGGCCGCGCAACATCACGTCCTGGAGGAGCGTCACCCCGTAGGTCGCCGGCAGCAGGTAGGACAGGGTGACCGCCGGCTGGAGGAGCGCGTCGAGCGGCAGCGCGATGCCGCTGAAGAAGACGACGCCCAGCAGTGCCAGCATCGCGAACTGCACCGCCTGGCGCTCCGACACCGCCAGCAGCGAGAGGACGAAGCCGAGCCCGATCGAGGCCAGCGTCAGCAGGACCAGGATCAGCGCCAGCCGCCAGGGGCTGCCGAAGAGCGGCACCCGCAGCAGCGGGCTGAGCAGCGCCGCCAGCATCACCCCGCCGATCGCCAGCACGAAGAGGATGTAGGCGAGGTACTTGCCGAGCAGCATGTGCAGCCCGGTCGCCGGCGCGACGCTGTACAGCTCGAAGGTGCCGGCCAGCCGCTCGCGCACGATCGCCAGCGCCCCCAAGCTGACCGCAGCGTGCTGGAGGATCAGCGCCAGCATCGCCGGCGCGAAGAACGAGACGATGTCCGACTCCAGCTTGGTGACGTCGCGCGTCTCCACCGCCAGGGGCGCGATCGCCACCTCCGGGGGGACCGAGGTCAGCCGCTCGAGCGCGTCGTTGAGGTTCTGGAGGTTGCGCCGGGTCTGCGCCAGCCCCAGTTGCTCGCTCAAGGGGCGCGGGTCGGGGGTCGCCAGGGCACGCTCGGCCTGGGTCAGCCGCCGGTCGGCCTCTTGCAGCCGCGCGCGCGCCCGCTGGACCTCCCCCTGCACCGGCGCCGCCTCCGGGCCGAGCAGCGCCAGCGCGTCATCGATCCGGGCGCTCGCCGCCTGCGCCACGTCCACCTGCCGGCGCGCGTCGTCCCGGTCGCCGCGGCTGGCCGCCGCGTTCGCCAGATCGAGCGCCGTCAGGGCGAGGCTGAGATCGGCCGAGGCGTCGTTGAGCGCCTGCTGCTGCTCGCTCGCGTTCTGCAGGAAGATCTCGCGGTTGAGATCGCCGGCCAGGACGCGCACGAAGTCCGGCACCAGTTGCCGCCGGGCCGGGTTGATCTCGTTGTAGAGGACGGTGATTTTGGCCTGCTCCCCCCCGGCGATCGTCTCGTAGGCCGTCGGCGGCAGGATGATCACCGTGTCGACCACGTTGCTGGCGAGGAGGAGCCGCGCGTACTCCTCGTTGCTGGTGTACTCCTTGATGCTCAGGAACTGGTTGAACTGGCGCTGGTAGTCCTGCAGCAATTGCGGCCGCTCCCGCCCCGGCGGCACCACCACGATCGCGGTCGGCGGGCGGACGACGTTGTCGGTGCCGACGCCGAAGATCAGCATGATGATCAGCGGCCCCAGCACCAGCGTCAGCACCAGCACCGGCCGGCGCAGCAGCTCGCGCAACTCCTTCAGCATCACCGCGAAGATCTGGGTCAGGCTGTGCATCGCTCCCCCGCTGAGTCGGGTAGTCGGGTAGTCGGATAGAAGAAGCCGAGCGCTTCACAGTCAGCCATGCGGCCTCCACTGTCCACTACCCGACTACCCGACTGCCCGACTCGTCACGCCGCGCTCGTCTGCAACTGGCCGAGCGCCGGGCGCGGGTCGCCGTGCTGCTCGATCAGCCGGATGAAGACCTCGTCGAAGGTCGGCTGGTACTGCGCGACCGTGCGGATCGTCGCGCCGGACGCTTCGAGAGCGTCCAGCAGGAGGGGGATGGCGCGCTGGGCGTCCTCCACCGTCACGCGCAGCGTCTCGTTCTCGCCCGTCTCGGTGTCGCGCACCCCGGCCAGCCCGCGCACCGTCGCCACGTACTGGCGCGACGGGCGCTCGACGGTGATGTCGACGATGTCGCCACCGAACGCCTGGTGCCGCAGGCTCGCCGGCCGCCCGGTCGCGATCAGCGCGCCGCCGTACATCAGGCCGACCCGGTCGCAGTACTCCGCCTCGTCGACGTACTGCGTCGTCACCAGCAGCGTGCGCCCGCGCTCGCGCAGGCCGCGGAAGTGCGCCCAGAGCTTGGCGCGCAGGATCGGGTCGAGGTTGGCGGTCGGCTCGTCCACGAAGAGCAGGTCGGGGTCGTGGACCAGCGCCGCCGCCAGCGCGATCCGCCGCTGCATCCCCCCGAGACCGCCCGCGCCGCGCGCTGCGCGCGCGTCCCACAGCTCGACCAGCTCCAGCGTCCGGCGGATCTCGGCCCGGCAGCGCCACTCCGACATGCCGTAGAGCCCGGCGACGAAGGCGAGGTTCTGCTGGACCGTCAGGTCGGGGAAGAGGACGAAGCCCTGCGGCATGTAGCCGATCCGGCGGCGCGTGCGGGCGCTGAACCGCGCCGGGTCCTGCCCCAGCACCGTCACCGAACCGCCGCTCGGGCGCAGGTGGCCGCAGCAGAGGTGGATCGTGGTGGACTTGCCCGACCCGCTCGGGCCGATCAGCCCGAAGATCTCGCCCGCCCCGACCTCGAGCGACAGGTCGCGCAGCACGACGTTGTCGCCGAACTTCTTCTGGAGCCCCCGCGCGTCGACGACGCACTCCCCCCGGCCTCGCCGTCGCGCGCCGGCGCGTCCAGGATCGTGGGCGCCGGCCGCCCGTCGGCCTCGGCGCGCGCGCGCGCGCGGCGGCGCGAACCTGCTCCGACATCATGCCCCTCCTGGCGCCGGCCCCGGCCACCGCCGCGCGCCGCCCGCCGCTGCACTGTCTACTAATCCTGACGCCCCTCGCGCCATTGCAGTTCCCGCTGCTCCTCCCGAATCTCGCGGTCGAGGAAGAAGTTGAGGGCGGTGCGGATCGCCGCGATCGCCGCCAGCCGCGCGATCTCCTCCCAGGTCGGCTCGACCGCGGTGCGCAGGATGTCGGCCGCCAGCAGGAACTCCAGCGCCAGCGCCGGCGACCGGCCCACATCCAGCCGGATACTCTCGCGCGGGAACGGCCCCTTGTCCCGGCCGATCAGGTCGCGCAGGTACATCCACACGCCCCGCACGAGGGCCACCAGCACCACCGCCGCGCCGATCGCCTCGGCGACCAGCGAGAGCGCCTGCGCGATCGACCGGAGCTGCTCCGCCGTCGGCCGCCCCCACCCCGTTCCCCCGCGCCGCACCCCGCCGCCGGCCGCGCGCTCACTCCGGCCGGTCGAGGCGCCCGGCGCCGGTCAGCCCCGCCGGCGGCGCGGACAGCCGGCGCACCTCCTCGCGCAGGCGCCGCAATTCCTCCGCCACCGCGTCGGGCGCCGCCCCCCGCGCCGGAGGCCGCGGCAGCCGCGCTCTCCTCCTGCCGCTTGCCGACGAAATAGGAGGCGATATTGGCGGTGATCAGGCCGAAGATCGCCGCGGCGTAGATCCGCATCAGCACCGCCAGCACCCGCCCCTCCGGGCTGACCGCGAACTTCTCGTTGTTGATCGTCGTCACCAGGCAGGCCGCCCACCACAGCGCGTCGCCGAAGGTCTGGATGTTGGCGTCCGGCTGGCCCCGCTCGAGGACGTAGGCCCCGCCCGCCCCCGCCGCGGTGACCAGCAGCGTCAGCGCGACCAGATAGCCGAACTGCCGGCCCCGCAGCATCTCGCGCAGCGCCTTCATCGCGCGGTTCGTCCCGCCGATCAGCCGGATCAGCCGCAGCGAGCGCAGCGCCCGCGCCGCGCGCAGCGCCCGGAAGACGCGCAGGGCCGGCAGCGCCACCGAGATCGCCCCCAGCCAGTGGCCGCGCAGGAAGCGCAGCTTGTCCGGCGCGAGGATGAACTGGACGGCGAACTCGACGACGAAGATCGCCCAGATCACCTGCTGGGCCTGGCCGACCAGCGCCGCCTGCCGCGGCGACAGGTCGACGGTGAACTCGATCAGCAGCAAGACCGCGGTGAGCAGCCCGAGGGCGGTCATCACCGGGTCGAGCAGATCGAACAGTTGCTCGCGCAGGCTCTCGCGCTCGCCGGCTAACTCCTGCTTGTCCGGTCCCCCTCGCATCGCCTCACTCTCGTCTCTCGCGCGGACGCGGCCCCCCCCGTAGGGGCAGGCCCCCGTGCCTGCCCGCGGCCCCGCAGAGCCGCCCCATACCGTTGCCCCACCTGCCACGCCGGAGGTTGGCCACGCGGGCAGGCACGCCCCCTGGCGGGGGTCGGAGGGCTGCCTCCACAAAACCGGCATGGTCGTCGGCCCCCGCCCCGCCAACGCCGCTCAGTGCGGCGCTCCGCCAGGCGCTCCACCGGGGGCGCCGGGTGGGGGACGCCGTCGAGGGCCGCGAAGACGTCGTAGGCTTTCGCGCGCAGCCACGCCCGGTCGGCGTCGCTGCCGCTCGCGGCCCGGCTGTTGCCCGGCTCGAGCGAGGCGAGGATCTCGTCGACCTGGTGGCGGATCGCCCCCTGCCCCTCCGGCGCCCGTGCGCGCGGGGCGATCCGGGCCAGGATGTCCAGCAGGAACGCGGTGACGTGGACCTCGTCCGTCGCCTCGCGGCGGATCTGGCTGAAGGCGACATCAACGACGGCCGCGAAGTCGGGCCGGTTGAGCAGCAGGATCGTCCCCGTCTCCGGCGCGCGGCGCCAGGGCGGGGGAAGTCGCGCTCCGCCAGCCGCGCGACGATGTCGCCGATCTGGGAGAGGCACTGCTCGGCGGTCGTCGGGTCGTTGATCCCCGGCGAGATCGCCTTGAGCGCGATGTCGACCAACTGACGGATGCCGAAGAGCAGGTCCTGCCGCTGGGTCCGCGCGCGGTCGAGCGCGAACGCCCCGCCGATGGCCTCCCGCAGCCCCGCCTCGTCGGCCGCCCCGCCGCGCCAGACCTCCGCCAGCGGCTCGCCGCTGAAGACGAACTCCCCACCTGGGGCCGGACCCGCACGAAGGCGACCCGCTCGTCGAGCGCCCCGAGCAACTGGTCCACGTCGATCGCCCGCAGGTACCCCGCCTCCCGCGCGGTGACGGCGAACGACGGGGGCGCGTCGGGCAGGGCGGGCGACCGGTCGTCCTCATCGGCCAGCGGCTCGGCGACGCGCGTGGGGTAGAGGTGCTCGATCGTCTCGCGCAGGCCCTGGGCGATCTCCTCGGCGATCGTCGTGACCTGCAGGGAGGTCGCGATATGGTGGATATAGTAGATCAGCAGGGCCATGCAGACTATCGCCAGGGCCAGCGCGCCGGTGATCGACAGCGCCGGCACGAATGCGTCAATGCTCTCGCTCGGCGCGCGGATCTGGCGCAGCACCAGGAGCGCGTAGATGAAGGTGGCGATGTAGACGCCGAAGACGATCTTGTTGCCGCGGTCCTCGATGAAGTTGCGGATCACCCGCGGCGAATACTGGCTCGATGCCTGCTGCACCGCGACGATCGTGATCGAGAAGGCCAGCGCCACCACCGTGATCAGCGACCCGGCGATCGCCGACAACAGCGTCTGGGCCGCGTCGGCGGTGCCGCCGAAGAGCCAGGCGCGCGCCCCGCCCAGCGCCGGCGCCACCTCGTCGATCCACAGGAAGAGCGCCGCCAGCCCCGCCGCCGCCGCCGACAGCAGCGCCGGCACCAACCAGAGGCTGGAGCGGACATTCTCCCAGACGTTCCCGATTCTCGCGCCCACCGGCCGCCCCTCCTCGCCCCCGCTCGCCGGACCTCCCCGGCCCCACAACGGATAGCCACAACGCCGAGGCTCCACTACGCTGGGAAGGATCGCTGCCGAGCGCCCGCTTCACGGCAAGCGCACATTGAGTGCCAGGCGCTGGTGGGGCGCGACGGGACACCGGGCCGCTCCCGCACCTACTCCGCGCGGAAGCGATAGCCGACGCCGCGCTCGCTCTCGATGTAGCGCGGCGCCTCGGGGGTGTCGCCGAGCTTCTCGCGCAGGCGGCGGACGTACTCCCAGAGGGAGCTCATGCTGCCGCCGCCGTCGGGCCAGAGGCGGTCGAGGATCAGCTCGCTCGGCAGGATCCGGCCGCGGTTGCGGGTCAGCAGGTGCAGCAGCCGCGCCTCGGTCGGCGTCAGGCTCCGCTCCTCCCCCCCGGTCAGCGCGACCCGCCGCGCGAAGTCGATCGTCAGGTCCTCGTCCACCGCGAAGGTCGAGGTGACGAAGAAGCCCTGCGGCCAGGCCCGCGCCAGCAGGTTGCGGATGCGCGCCCGCAGCTCGCCGTAGCTGAACGGCTTGGTCATGTAGTCGTCGGCGTAGCGGCTGAGCCCCTCGATCTTGCGCTCCTCCGCGTCGATCGCCGTCAGCATGACGATCGGGATGTCCGCCTGCTCGCGCAGCCGCGCCGCCAGCGTGAAGCCGTCCATCCCCGGCATCATCAGATCGACGATCGCCAGGTGCGGCAGCTCGCGCCCGACCAGTTCCAGGGCGCGCGCGCCGTCCGGCGCGGTCACGACCCGGAAGCCATCCACCTCCAACTGCAGGCGCAGCGTCAGCAGGATGTCGCGGTCGTCGTCCACCAGCAGCAGCAGCGGCGAGGGCGGTGGCGTCCCGGTCATCGCGCGCCCACCCCCGCCGCGCCCGGCGCGGCATTCGCCGGCGCGGCGCCGCCCCCCACCGCCCCGGCGACCGGCAGGGTGAACCGGAAGGCGCTGCCCGCGCCGGGCCGGCTCTCGACCCACAGGCGCCCGCCCATGCCGGTCACGTAGGCACGGCAGAGGTAGAGGCCGAGCCCGGCCCCCCCCGCGTGGCGGGTGGCCGACTGGTCGAGGCGGTAGAAGCGATCGAAGATCCGCTCCTGCTCCTCCGGCGGGATGCCGATCCCCTCGTCCCGCACCGTCACCAGCAGCGTCGCCGCGTCCGCGCGCCCCACCTCGACCGCGATCGGCCCGCCCGCCGGGGCATATTTGACGGCGTTGTCGAGCAGGTTGCCGAGCACGTCCTCCACGCGCGCCGGGTCGGCCAGTGCCGGCGGCAGCCCCGGCGCGACCGCCAGCCGGAACGCGTGGCTGGTGACGCGGGTCGCGAAGCTGTGGACGACCGGCGCGGCCAGCGCGCCCAGGTCGGCCGGCTCCCGGCGCAGCCCCAGCCGCCCCTCGCCGGCGCGCATCGCGTCGAAGAAGGCCCGCACCTGGACCGCCAGCCGGTCGGTCAGGCGCTCGATGCCGGCCAGGCACTCGCGCCGCGTCGCCTCGTCCAGCGGCAGATCGTCGCGCAGCAGCACCGCCGCGTACCCCTTGATCCCCGTGATCGGCGCGCGCAGCTCGTGCGAGGCGGTGGCGATGAAGTCAGTCTGCAGGCGGTGCAGCTCGCGCAGCGCCTCGGCCTGGGCCACCGCCGTCCGCAGCCGCGCCTGCTCGATCGCCACCGCCGCCTGGTCGGCGAAGGTGCGCAGGAGGCGCTCGTCGGCCTCGCCGAACGGCGCCACCCCCCGGCCGCCCGCCGGTTCCCGCGCCCCCTCGGCCCCGGCGCGGAAGACGACCAGCGTCCCCAACGCCTCGTCGCGGACCCGCACCGGCGCCAGCAGCCAGCTCGCCATCCCTAGCGCCCGGAGGTCCGCCGCGCTGAAGGGCGCCCCCGCCGCGGCGTCGTCGGGCACGCGCGCCCCCAGGCGGTCGAGGAGCGCCGGGTCGGACTGCGCCAACCCGCCGGTGACGACCGGCGGGCTCCCATCGCTGAAGGCCAGCAGCCCGGCGTCGGCGCGGGTCAGGCCGGCGGCGGCCTCGACCAGCGGCGTCAGCAGGGCGGTCGGCTCGACGGCGGAGGTCAGGCCGCGCCCGACCTGGGCGACCGCCTCCTCCAGCCGTTCCTGCGCCTGCCGCTGCGCCGCCAGTGAGCCGACCAGCGCGTCGGCCATCCGGTTCGTCGCCAGGGCGAGCTGGCCCAGCTCGTCGCGGCGGCGCAGGGGGATGCGGTGCGCGAGGTCGCCGCCGGCGATCGCGCGCGCCCCCGCCGTGAGCTGCTGGACCGGGCGGACGACCCGGCGCACCACCACCAGCGCCAGCACCGCCGTGGCCAGCCCCGCCAGCAGCAGGCGCAGCGCCATCAGCTCGATCTCCCGGCGCAGCGGCGCGAATACCGCGTCGCGCGGGATGCCGACCAGGACGAACCACGGCACCTCCCGCGCCGTGGCGAACCCGCTCAGGCGGGCCACGCCGTCCACGTCGGCCCCCTCGACGATCCCCTCGCGCCGGTCGACGGCGGTGCGCACGGTCGGCACATCGGCGATCGTGCGCCCGACCCACCCCTCCGGGTCGAGGCTGCGCGCCAGCACCCGCCCCCGGTCGTCCACGACCGTGATCGTCGTGCGCGGCGGCAGGGTGCGGTTGTCGAGCCACTGCTGCAGCAAGACCAGATCGAGGGTGGCGGCGACCGCGCCGGTCGGCGGGCCGACCGCGCCCCCCCCCGCCCCCCCCGGGATCGGCATCGCGACGACGACCACCGGCCGGCTCGTCGTGCGCGAGATGATCACGTCGCTGATCACGGTGCGGTTGTCGCGCACCGCCGCCTGGAAGAAAGGCTGATCGCCCACGGTGACCCGCTCGCCGGCCGGCCGCGCCGCGGACGCATAGACGCTGCCGCCGGGGTCGATCGCGTAGAGATCGTCGTAATAGGGGAAGCGCATCTTGATGTCGAGCAGGTAGGCCCGCGTCGCCGCCGGGTCGCCCGCGCGCAGCGTCGGCGACTGGGCGAGGATCGTCAGCAGCGCGCGGGTCTCGACGATCAGCGTGTCGGCGCGCTGCGCCGTCTCCTGCGCCTGCTTCCGGGCGGTCGCGTAGATCGCCGTGCGCTCCTCCCGCACCGCCCGGTACGAGAGGTACGCGCCGAGCGTGAGCAGCGGCAGCAGCGTGATCGCGATCATCAGCGCCAGGTCGGCGACGATCCCGCCCCAGCGGCCGGACCGGCCGCGCCCCGGCGCTCGCCCCATCCTGTTCCGGCGGCCCATCATCTCAGCGCTTCATCCCGCGCGCCCGCGCTCTCCCGCACCCGTTCGCCCCACTACCATACCAGAAGACGCGCGCCGCGGCCACGCGACAGCGGACGCGCCGCGGTGGTATCATCAACCGCGCACGGAATTGACCGACGCGGCGTGTCGCACGACAGCGCGCCGCGTCGTGGCGCGCGGCCGCGCGGACGGGCGAGGCGCACGGCGCGAGAGCGGATCGAGGGAGTGGCAGGGTGACGGCGACACGGACGTTCACGCGGGTCATGGTGACGGGCGGCGCGGGCTTCATCGGCTCCAACTATGTCCACTACCTGCTGGAGCGGCACCCCGCCTACCAGGTCGTCGTCGTCGACAAGCTGACCTACGCCGGCAACCTGGCCAGCCTGGCCGACCTCGACGGCGACCCGCGCTACTCCTTCGTCCGGGCCGACATCGCCGACGAGGCGGCGATCGACGCGGCGATGCAGGGCTGCGACGCGGTCGTCAACTTCGCCGCCGACAGCCACGTCGACCGCTCGCTGCACGATCCGGGCGGCTTCATCCGCACCGACGTCCACGGCGTCTTCGTCCTGCTGGAGGCCGCGCGCCGCCACGGCGTCCGCCGCTTCCTGCAGATCAGCACCGACGAGGTCTACGGCCACTTCCCCCAGGGCGGCGAGTCGGTCGAGACCGACCGCCTGCGCCCGCGCAACCCCTACTCCGCCGCCAAGGCCGGCGGCGAGATGATGGTCAACGCCTACGTCGAGACCCACGGGCTCGACGCGGTGATCACCCGCGGCTCCAACACCTTCGGCCCCTACCAGTACCCCGAGAAGTTCATCCCCCTGATGATCACCAACGCGCTCGAGGACCAGCCCCTGCCGATCTACGGCGACGGCCTCCAGCGCCGCGACTGGCTCTACGTCCGCGACCACTGCGCCGGGGTCGACCTGGTCCTCCACCGGGGCGCGACCGGCGAGGCCTACAACCTCGGCGGCGGCAACGAGGCGGTCAACCTCGACGTCGCCAAGCGCATCCTCGACCGCCTCGGCAAGCCGCACAGCCTCCTCCGCCACGTCGGCGACCGCCCCGGCCACGACCGCCGCTACGCCCTCAGCACCGCCAAGGCCGAGGCCCTCGGCTGGGAGCCGCGCCACGACTTCAGCATCCTCCTCGCCGAGACGATCGACTGGTACGCCGCCAACCAGCCCTGGTGGCGCGCGATCAAGAGCGGCGAATTCGCCGACTGGTACGCCAAGAACTACGCCGCGCGCGGCGTCCACGTCGGTTAGAGCGGTGCGCGGACGGGGTGCGTTACGTTCGGGGCCGATCCGTAGGGGCGTTCAACTGAACGCCCACGCCTTGCCCCAGCACCGGCTCAACCATGACGAGAACCGCTGTACTTATAGAGGGACTATAGAGGGACAGTGCCACCATCCTTGGAGGCGTCGTCCTCGGGGTCCTGCCCCTTCGTCACACCCTCTCCGGTAAGGCGGTTCGCGGTAGGGAATGCTATGGACGATCTCCATCGGCTGGCTGAACTGTTCAGGGCCAAGAATGCCATCGACAACCTGATCGCGTCCTTGACCGGGCGTCCCGCACTGATCGGCCATACCGGCGAGTACATCGCCGCGCGCATCTTCGGCATCCGGCTCGTCCCGTCGGCATCGAACAGAGCGCATGATGGGCATTTCGTGGGTGGTTCCCTGGACCATCGTTCGGTCAACATCAAGTGGTACACCAAGCACGATGGGCTCTTGGCCGTATCGACGGGGGAACAGCCTCACTATTACCTGGTCCTTACCGGGCCACGAACCCCGCCGGTCTCCTCAACCGGCACTACCCGTCCCTGGGTGATCGAATCAGTATTCCTGTTCGATGCAAGCAAACTCGTCGCTGCGCTCCTGGCCTCGGGGGCGAAGTTAAGCGTCGCCACCAGCATACGGAAGCACCTCTGGGAAGAGGCTGAGATCTACCCGATGCAGCGCAACACGCTGCTCGTGCTCTGACGAGCAGCGTGCCCAACTCGCCCTCTTCCGACCCGACGCGCCAGCGCGAGGCGGCTAGCCGACGACTGGTAGCGGTTCGCCCCGCGCTTGGTAGGGAAGTGGTGACACCGTTGCGCTGGTCGGCGCGGCCACGATGGCGCAGTGGATCGCCGCGTGCAATGTGTCCTACGCGCTCGCCGGCAAGCCGTGATCGATGAGCGCGTCAATAGCGGCCCGTTTCCGCTTGTCGGGCGTGATGCTTCGCCGGATGCGCTCGATCTCGTCCGCGTCAATCCCAGCAAAGCTCGGCCAGCCCGAGCAAATGCGGGTGATCGTGGACCACCTGCGACAGATACCCTTCGATCTGGAAGCCGATGATCTCCCGCCCGCGGGTCGAGCCACAAATCTACGTGCTCGTCACCGGGCAGAATTACCGCCGGGCGACCGCGACCGAACAAAGGAGGAGGAGCGTATCGCTCTCGCGATCGTAGCTGAACGAGACGTTCTCGAAGTTGAGCGCGTCAAGGTCCGGGCGCTTGCACGATCGGGGAGGAGTCGTTCATGACCACTTCCGCATCTCCGCCTACTGCGATCCTTCCTAATCGGATACGCGGTCAGTATATACCCCGGGCGATCTGTTGAACCGGACACAGACCTCCAAGCCCGCCCGCGCGACTGGCGCGGCGAGCCTCGATGGCCCGTGCCGTCACCACCACGCGTGGGCTCGGTCCTCCCCTCTCCCATTTTTGGGAGAGGGGGTGCCGCCCGCAGGCGGCGGGGGTGAGGGCCGTACCCCTTGCATCCCGCCGCGCGAAGCATCACCATAGAGCAGGACACCGTCCGCCAACACCGACCCGGAGCCTCCTCATGCCCTTCGAGATCCAGATCGCGGTCGCCAAGACCAACAAATACGCCAGCCGCGAGAGCGGCGACACGGTCGAACTGGTCGAGCGGCCGGCGGGCGGCCTCTCCATCGTCCTGGTCGACGGGCAGGGGTCCGGGCAGGCGGCCAAGACGCTGAGCCTGCTGGTCAGCGCCAAAGCCGTCGCGCTCCTCAAGGACGGCGCGCGCGACGGCACGGTCGCCCGCGCCGTCCACGACTACCTGCACACCTTCCGCCAGGGGCGCGTCTCCGCCACCCTCGAAATCCTCTCGGTCGATCTCGTCTCCAAGACCGTCATCACCAGCCGCAACAGCGACACCCCCCTGCTGCTCGGCGCGGGCGGTGTGTACGAAGTGCGCGCCTGCGGCGCCGGCCCGATCGGCATCCGCCGCCACACCAAGCCGGTGCTCGATCAGTTCGCGGCGGAGCCCGGCCTCCAGGTGGCGATCTTCTCCGATGGCATCGTCCATGCAGGGGAGCGCCACCAGCGCCCGTTCGACCCGCTGGCCTTCGCGCGCGCCCACCTCGGCCCCGACCTGCCCGCGCAACACCTGGCCGACACCCTGCTCGCCGAGGCGCTGGCGCGCGACGCCGGCCGCCCCGACGACGACATGACGGTGGTCGCCCTGGCCCTGCGCCCGCGCGGCGAGTACCCGCCGGTGCGCCGCCTGGTGACGGTGCTGCCGCTGGCGTGAGGGCAGCGGGCGGAGCGCCGGCGGGTGGGGAGCACCCGCGCCGTACGCGGTCGCTCCCGCCGCCCAGCAGGACGCGATTCGTCCCACGACCGCGGATACTCGTTCGGTTGATAGGTAGTGCCATGGCGGAAGATGGTGAACGCAGGACGCATCAGCCCCCGACCTGGGCGCGGCGGGCGGGGGTCGCGCCGAGCGGCTGGCGCGCGGGCCGGCGGGACGGCAACGCCGGGCCGCGCATCGTGATCGTCGGCCCCTGCGCCGCCGGGAAGACCACCCTCACCGCGCGCCTCCGCGCGCTCGGCCACGACGCCCACGCCTGCGCCCAGGAACACTCCGGCGTCCCCTACCTCTGGCAACTCTCCGAGCCCGACCTCCTCCTCTTCCTCGACGTCGACCTGGCGGCCACCAGCGCCCGCCGCGGCGGCGACTGGCCCGCCGCGCTGCACGCCACCCAAGGCGATCGCCTCGCCCACGCGCGCGCCCACGCCGACCTCTACCTCGACGGCAGCGCCCTCACCCCCGACGAGGTCGCCGCCCGCGTCGCGCGCTTCCTCGCCGAGCAGCAAGATCCCCAATCCCCCGGGCGCGGGGCGCAAGACTGATCCGCCCCACGCCTTACGCCCTACGCCCCACGCCGGCCGGCTCGGCCAGATCACGGAAGCCGTTGGTGATCGGCAGGCGGCGGTCGCGCCCGAACGCGCGGGCGCTGATCTTCACCCCCGGCGGGGCCTGGCGGCGCTTGTACTCGTTCACGTCCACCAGCCGGACGATCCGCCCCACCAGTTCCGGGTCCGCGCCCCCCGCGACGATCTCCGCCGTGCTCCGGTCCTCCTCCACGTAGGCTTCGAGGATCGGGTCGAGCACGTCGTAGGGCGGCAGCGAGTCGGTGTCCTGCTGGTCCGGGCGCAACTCGGCGCTCGGCGGCTTCTCGATCGTCGCCGGCGGGATCACCTCCCCGCCGTGCGCGTTGCGCCAGCGGGCCAGCTCGTAGACCAGCGTCTTCGGCACATCCTTCAGCACCGCGTAGCCGCCCGCCATGTCGCCGTAGATCGTCGCGTAGCCGACCGCCAGCTCGCTCTTGTTGCCGGTCGTCAGCACGATCCCGCCGAACTTGTTGGTCAGCGCCATCAGCGCGATCCCGCGCAGGCGCGACTGCAGGTTCTCCTCGGCGATGTTCGGCGCCGTCCCGGCGAACGCCTCCCCCAGCATCTCCAGCGTCGCCCCGAACGCGCCCTCGATCGGGATCGTCATCAGGCCGATCCCCAGCCGCCCCGCCAGGTCGCGCGCGTCGTCCTTGCTCCCCGCCGACGAGTAGCGCGAGGGCATCGACACCCCCGTCACGGTCTCCGGCCCCAGCGCGTCGGCGGCGATCGCCGCGACCAGCGCCGAGTCGATCCCGCCCGATAGCCCAACATAAACCCGCGTGAACCCGTTCTTCCGCACGTAGTCACGCGTCCCGACGACCAGCGCCCGGTAGACCTCCTCGACCGGATCGAGGATCGGCGCGACCGCCCCGGCCGGGTCGAGCGGCGCGGGCGTGTCCACCGCCGGCGGGAAGGGCGCGAGCTGCACGCGCGGCACATCGTCCGCCGGCAGATCGCTCAGCAGCCGCTCCTTGCGCCGCAGCGGGTCGTGCAGCCGCGCGCGGAAGACCGCCGCGAGGTCGAGGTCGGCCAGCAGCAGGTGCTCCGCGAACTGCGGCGCGCGCGCCACCACCCGCCCGTAGGGGTCGAAGACGACGCTCCCCCCGTCGAAGACCAACTCGTCCTGCCCGCCCACCAGGTTCACATAGGCGACGTAGGCGTCGTTGTCCATCGCGCGCGTCGCCAGCATCGTCTCGCGCGTCGCCTGCTTGCCGCGGTGGTAGGGCGAGGCGTTCAGGTTGAGGATCAGCCGCGCCCCGGCCAGCGATTGCAGGGTCGCCGGCCCGACCGGGTACCAGATGTCCTCGCAGATATTGACGCCGATCGGCACATCACCGAAGCGGAAGACCGGCGCCGCCCCCCCCGCCATGAAGTAGCGGTCCTCGTCGAAGACGCCGTAGTTCGGCAGGTAGCGCTTGTGGTACGTCCCCACCCAGGCCCCATCGGCCAGCACCGCCGCCGCATTGAAGATGTCCTCGGCCGCGTCCACGAAGCCGACGACCGCGACGATGCCGCGCGTGTGCGGCGCGATCCGCCGCAGCCGCGCCACGTTCTCCGCCACGAACCCCGGCTTGAGCAGCAGGTCCTCCGGCGGGTAGCCCGTCACCGCCAGCTCCGGCAGGATCACGATCGCCGCCCCCGCCGCGCGCGCCCGCTCGATCTGCCCGACAATCGTCGCCGCGTTCCCGTCGAGGTCGCCCACCTTCAGGTTGACCTGGGCCAGCGCCACGCGGACCATGCTCTCCATCGCCCCCGCCTCCTCTCCCGGCATCGCGAGTTCGTGTTAATCCTACCCTAAGCATACCACCTTCCGGCGCTCCCCCGCGCCGGGGCCGCCCGAGCGTGGAGCGAAAGGAATGCGGGAAGGATGCAGCAGGATGGCAAACCGATCGCTGCGCCCCCCGCTATCCGCCCATCCTACGCTCCACGCTCCACGCTCCACGCTCCACGTTCAGCCCGCGCAGCGGCGACCGGACCAGCCAGAGCCCGCCGAGCAGCGCGCCGAGGATGCCGACGAAGAGGGTCGGGCGCAGGCCGATGGTCTGGCCGAGGACGCCGCCGACCAGCAGCCCGACCAGCGTGGCGGCCTGCTCGATCGTGCCGATGCCGGCGTGGACGCGGCCCAGCAGCCGATCCGGCACGACCTGTTGCAGGAGGCTGACCTGGTTGATCCGGTAGATCGTCCCGGCGGCGTCGCTGCATTGCTCCGCGGCGACCAGCCCCGCCGCCAGGAGCGTCGGGCCGCCGGCGACCGCGATGCAGAGGGTCATCAGGCGGTTGACCAGGAAGGCGCCGAGGAGGGTGCGCCCCAGCCCCCAGCGGCGGTTCAGCCGCTCCACCGCCAGCGCCCCGGCGAAGGCGCTGACGCCGCCGATCGCGAAGAGCGAGCCGAGGAGGATCGGCGGCAGGCGCAGCTCCTGGGTGAGGAAGAGCAGCAGCACCGCGACGAAGATGTTGATGAAGAGCGCCTCGGTCCCGTTGGCCCCGGCCACGGCCCGTAGGGTCGGGTCGGCGCGCAGCAGGCGCAGCCCCGCCCCGACCTCGCGCCAGGCGCCGTGGGCCCCGGCGGCCGGCGCGGCGCCTGGCGCTGGCGGCGCCTCCCGCCCGCGGATTAGCAGCAGAGCGGCCGCCGAAGCGACGAACGAGACGGCGTCGACCAGCACGGCGATCGGCGCGGTCAGGGCCTGGACCAGCACGCCCGCCAGCCCGAACCCCGCCACCTCCGCGACCGACCCGCTCGCTTCGAGCTTGCTGTTGCCCTCCACCAGCTCGTCGCGACGCACCAGCGACGGCAGGTAGGCCCGGTGGGCGAGGTCGAAGAGGAGGGTCAGCAGGCTGGCGAAGAAGGCGACGACCAGCAGGTGCTCGATCCGCAATGCCCCCAGGACCGCCGCCAGCGGGATCGAGCCGAGCAGGAGCGCCCGCCCGAGGTCCGCCCCGATCAGGATCGGGCGGCGGCGCGTCCGGTCGATCCAGACCCCGGCGAAGAGGCCGAACAGCAGCCCCGGCGCGACGCCCGCGGCGCCGAGCACGGCCACCGCGAACGGGCCGGCGTTCAGCGTCTGGATGGCGACCAGCGGCAGGGCGAAGCGCCCGACCAGCGAGCCGAAGACGGAGATCGTCTGCCCCGTCCAGAGTTTGACGAAGTCGGGGCGCCGCCAGAGGCCCCCGAACCGCCGGCTGCCGAGCGCGCCCTCCGCCACCGCCGTGCATCCTCTCTGCTTGCCCGCCCCCCCTGGCGACCGATGCGGCGCGGCATCGGCGCCTGCCTGCCAGCATAGGGCCGGGGCCGCGGCGTCGCGTCGGCATTCCGTACAGGATCGTCCTGTCTCATCGTTCAAGCGGGCGCGGGATGGGCCGCCCCGATTTGACGTAATGGAATGTCCGATCGACCGGCGTGGTAGAATAATGGGGAGACTTGGCCGTAGGAGAGCGAGGGGCCGTGCCGATGGCGCGGTCGGGCGGAGGGGTGGCGCGTGGTCAAGTGGTGGGACCGGTTTTGGGGCGCGGTCTGGATGCTCGGCAGCGTCTGGATCGCCTATCAGACGGCGCGCTGGTTCAGCGACATGGAGCGCGCCGCGCCGGCGGAGCTGGGCGGGCTGCGCTACGGCCTGATCGCCTTCGCCTTCCTCTTCGGGCTGCTGGTCGGCGCGTTCCTGCTCAGCATCGTCGTCCTCGGCCTGACCGCCGGCAGCGAGTGGCTGCTCGCCCGCCTCGGCAGGCCGCTGCCGCGCCCCGCCCGCGAAGGCGCGGCGTCGCGGCCGGCGGGGGCGCCTGCCCCCGCCGCGCCCGACACCACGGCCGCCTCCACCGATACTACCCTGGCCGAATCCGCTAGCAACTAGTCCCTAAGTCTGGCCCGCGTTCCCGATGCTCGGGGTGTGGTGGTGCTTGCCGGCCGAGCCACCGGCGGGGCGTTGTGCCGCGCCACTGCTTCGCCGACACCAATTCATCGTGCAGGATCAGGGCGAATCCTCGGGCTGGTAGGGGCGGGTTTCCAACCCGTCCTGGTAGCCCTGCCTGCAATGTTCGAGGTACACCGACCAGGGCGGGTTGGAAACCCGCCCCTACCGCCCACCGAGACGGGGGCGTGTCCCCACGTTGACCCAGCCGCTCGCCGCCTCCCCCCCCTTGATGTTCTCGCTGACCTCGAATTGCCCCTGCCAGAAGGCGTTTGGCGGTTGACACGCCAATGGGCGGGCGGGTATCCTCTCCCCGGACCAGAACAGCGGGCGAACGCAAACCGGGCCTGTGGGGGCGTGTGCGGCCCGGGAAGGCGTGCGAATCCGGGCGGGCGGGGGGCCGCGCTCGCGGTCGCGGTGGCCGCCCGGCGCGGGGGTAGGGAGGATCAGGGGGGATGATGGTTCGGCGCGACATCTGGCGAGCATTGCTGACGTTGCTGGCGCTGCTGGCGCTGGCCGGTGGCTTTTTCCCGACCGGGCCGGCGGCGGCGGCGCCCAGCCCGGCGGTGACAGTTTCGACCGGTGTCGGGCCGAACACGCGCCCGGCGCTGGCGATCAGCCCCGACAATACCAAGCTCTGCGTGGTGTGGAACACGTTCGACACTAGTACAGGGTGGCGGAAGAGGATAGCGGGTTAGAGGCATAGGGTGCGCCCGGAGTAGGTCCAGCGGAACGGGCGGGCCGTCTGGTTGAAGTAGGCGATGAAGGCCAGGATGCGCTCGCGCAGCACCTCGGTGGAGGCGAAGTTGCCGCGCCTGAGGACGCGGCGGGCGAGGATGCTGAACCAGAGTTCGATCTGGTTGAGCCAGGAGGTGTGCTTGGGGGTGTAGACGAAGTGGATGCGGTGGGCCGGGTCACCCAGGAACGCCGCGCGGCGGGCCTGGGACCGCAGGACGCCGGCGCGCCCTTGACGCCGAGGTCGGCGGCGAGGCCGCAGCGCGCGGCCACCAAGCGCACCAGCGCCTCGGACTGGTGGGTGTTGAGGTTATCGGCCAGGAAGGCCAGGCGGCGTCCGGGTCGGTGTCGACGGTGCGGGCGATGTGGGCGGCGAAATCGGCCTCGGTGCGGGTCGGGCCGAGCGAGGGGGCGAGGATCTGGCCGGTGGCGACGTTGCGGTTGGCGATCAGGCTGAGGGTGCCCTGGCGGATGTACTCGTGTTCCCGGCGCTCGGGGACACCGGGGCGCATCGGCTTGGTCGGGGCCGCGCGCTCGAGCGCCCGGATGCCGGTCATCTCGTCGGTGCTGACGACGTGACCGCCCAGCGCGTCCAGCAGGGGCGCATGGGCGTAGATGGCGCAGACCGCCTCGACCTGCGCCGCGAACGTGTCAGGGTCAGCCTGCTTGGCCTTGGCGGTGCGCCAGTAGCGGCTGCGATGGGGCTGGAGATCGGCCTCCATTTAAGAAGCGCCCCACCGTGCGGGGAGAGACCGTGTCCACGATGCCCTGCTTGACCGCCTCGTCCGCCAGTTCGCGCGGCGTCCAGGCGGCGACCGGTCGAGCTGCTCCGGCGGGCGGCAGGCGAGGTTGACGATGTGGACGATCTGCTCGGCGGTGAACGTCGCGGGCGCGCCCGCGCGCGGCGCGTCGGCCAGCACCGTGGCGACGGCCCGCTCCGGGGCCGGGCGGTCGCCGTCAGCGGCGGCCAGGGTCGCCTCGGCGGCGGCCCAGCGGCCCCGCCACTTGCGGGCCGTGTGCGGCGTGCAGCCAACCTGCCGCGCCAGCGGCTCGGTGCGCTGGCCCGTCGCGGCGGCGAGGACGATCCGGGCGCGCAGGGCCAGGGCTTGCGGACACGACGACCGCCGCAGCAGGGCGGTCAACACCGCCTGCTGCGCGGGGGAGACCACGAGGGGGATTGGAGCGGGGCCGGGGGCATCGGACCTCCTGGGGCGAACCGACACCGCCACGCCGGCAGCGTCGCGCAACCGCCCCACCCTACCACAACCCTCTATGGATTTCCGCTGTCGGGTACTAGCACCGACGCGTACGCCCGCATCTACGATTTCGCCAACCAGTCCTGGTCGGCCATCGTCAACCTCTCGCAGAATCCGGGCGCGAACACCCTGGCGGTCCGTTGCGCGATCGATGCCCGGGGCACGACCCATGTCACCTGGTCGGAAGGCGGCGCGAACAAGGCGATCCAGTACTGCCGCCTGGATAAGGGGCGGGACGCGGGCGCGATCGGCAACTGGAGCGGCATCACGACGGTCTCGCGCGAGTTCGACGCGCAGTGGGCCGACAGCTTCGCGATGTCCGCCGACCCGTCGGGCACGATCTGGGTCGCCTACGCCGCGAAGGACGGCAACTACAACGTCTTCGTCCGGTCGGTGGACGCGGCGGGCGGCGTCAATGCCGCGACGAAGGTGTCGGGGTCCGATGGACACCACCCGCGCATTGGCGTGGACCGATTCGGCTACGTGCATGTCATCTACCGGGGTGGCGGCGCGGCGCAGTACACCTACCGGGACATTGCTAGCAATCGGTGGAGCGCCCCGGTCGCGCTGCCGGGGAGCGGCGGCGCGGTCGAGCAGATGGGCCTGGCGGTCGATCGCAACAGCGGCGCCGTCCACGCAGTCTACGCGGCCGGCGGGGACGACAGCCGCACAGTCAGGTACGTGAGCAAGGCCGGGCCGACCGGCACGAGCTTCTCGGGGCCGGTCGCGCTGACCGGCGCCGGGCGCTACGTCGTGCCGCGCCTGGCCTGGTCGCCCACCGGCCGGCTGATTATGGTGTCCGATCTACGCCAGGGGGCCGGCTCGATCGTCTACAACATCAGTGATGACAATGGCGCCACCTGGAATGGCGCGGACTCCCTGCCTGATGCCACCACGCAAGGCTGGCCGTGGGTGGTGGCGGACCAGAACGGCGGCGCCTACGTCGCGTACTGGAACACCAACGGCAACACGATCAGGGTGGCCAGCATCGGCGGCGCGGCACTGACGGCCCCCGGTTCCTCGACGCCGCCCCCGGCCCCCGGCCCGGCGCCGGCTCCCGCACCTGCGCCGCGGCCCGGCTGCGGCGCCTACTCCTGCTGGGCGTCGGAGGGCGGCATCCTGACCGACTCGCCGGGGGCGGCGAGCTTCAGGGGGCGGGCCTACGTCTTCGCCAGAGGGACCGACGACGCCCTCTACGTCAAGTCCACGGTGGACGGCCGGGAGTACAGCGACTGGCGCAGCCTCGGCGGCATCCTGACCGCGGCCCCGGCGGCGGCGAGCAATGACGGGCGGCTCTACGTCTTCGCCAAGGGGACCGACGACGCCCTCTACGTGAAATCCTCGCCCGACGGCTACAACTTCACCGACTGGGAGAGCCTCGGCGGCATCCTGACCGCGCCCCCCGCCGCGGCGAGCGCCAGCGGCATCCTCTACGTCTTCGCCCGCGGGACCGACAACGCGCTCTACACCATGACCGCGGACAGCGGCACCGACTTCGGCCGGTGGAAGGGCCTTGGCGGGATCCTGGAGGCCGCGCCGGCGGCGGCCGGGTTCCGCGGCCGGATCTACGTCTATGGTATGGGGACCGACGCCGCCCTCTACGTGAAGCGCTCGTTCAGCGGGACCAACTTCGATGAGTGGGACCGCCTCGGCGGCACCCTGACGGCGGCGCCGGCGGCGGCGAGCACGACCGATGCGCTGCACGTCTACGCCAACGGCTCGGACAGCGCCCTTTACGAGAAAGTCTCGACCGACGGCAATGGCTACAGCGAGTGGGCCGGCCTCGACGGCGACCTGTACCCGGGCAGCACCCCGGCGGCGGCGGGCGTCGGCAACCGCATCTTCGTCTTCGTCCGCGCGGCCGACAATTCCCTCTACGAGCGGCACCGGACCGAGTAGGGCGGCGACGGCACAGCTACGTGGTCCGTTTTGCGGGATCTTCTAGGGTTATGCCCTCACCCCCGCCGCCACGCCCAGGGGCCGAGTGCCCCTGGGCGGCGCTGGCGAGCGGACTGGACGAGGCCCTGGTGATGTTCGTGCCGGTGGCGGACGAAGCGGTCGAGCGGGCGCGCCTCATGCGCCTCCTCGGCGCCCTCTGAGCCGGTCGCCGGGGATACCGCTCGGGCCGCCGTTAGGCACGCGCGCCCCCACGGCGGGGGATGAGGGAGCACGACTATGGACTGCCCGCGCCGGGACGCCCCACACCGCCAGGCGGATTCCCCCGCCGCGGGCGCGCCCCCCGCCGCCCCGCCCCTGCTCGACGGGCGCGCGGCGGCCACCCCGGCGGGCGAATTCCTCTGCCCTGGCTGCCGCCGCCCGCTCGCCATCGCGCTGCCCGACGCGATGTGCTTCGCCGCGGCCCAGGTCTACTGCCCCGACTGCGAGCGCGACTACCGGGAACGCTGCGGGCGCTGGGCCGAATGAGACGCACCCCCAGGCCGGACCGAACCGCATCCGGCGCGGCCGGGTGTCGTGGCCGCGGCGGCTACTCCCCCAGCAACGCCCGGCGGAAGAACGCCCCGATCCGCTCCTCCATGAAGATCCGGTCGGCCAGCCCGCGGGGCATGTGCCGCTCGTCGGGGAAGAGCAGCAACTCGTATGGCTTGCGCGCCCGGATCAGCGCGTTGATCAGCCGCGCGGTGTGCCGGAAATGGACGTTCTCGTCGATCAGCCCGTGGACTAGCAGCAGCTCCCCGCGCAGGTGCGCGACGTGGTGCATGACGCTGCTCTCCTCGTAGCCCCGCGCGTTCTCCCGCGGGAGTCCCATGTACCGCTCGGTGTAGTGCGTGTCGTACCCGTCCCAGTGCGTCACCGGCGCGCCGGCCACCGCCGCCCGGAAGGTGTCGGCCGCCCGGGCCAGGCAGCTCGCCGCCAGGTAGCCGCCGTAGCTCCAGCCGTAGATCCCGACGCGCGCCGGGTCGGCCAGCCCCCGGTCCACCAGCCAGCGCACCCCGTCGACCTGGTCCTCCACCTCCCGGCGCCCCAGATCGCCCTTGATCGCCCCCTCGAATGCGAGCCCCCGCCGCGCGCTGCCCCGGTTATCCAGCGTGAAGACGAGGAAACCCTGCCGGCGCAGGTGCTGCGCCCGCATCGCCACCGTCGGCCCCCACCCGTTCGTCACCATCTGGGCGTGCGGCCCGCCGTAGACGCTCACGATCGTCGGGTAGGGGCCGGGGCCGTACTCGGCCGGCGGCCGGTAGACCAGGGCATGCAGCTCCACGCCGGCCCGGTTCCGCAGCGTGACCGGTTCCGGCGGCTCCAGCCCCAATGCCGCCACGCGCGGGTCCGGCTCGTCGTGGATCGTCCGCAGCGTCGCGCCGTCCTCCAGGGACCGCAGCGTCACCGCCGGCGGCCGGTCCAGCGCCTGGTGTGTGTCGACGAACCGCCGCCGCCCGTGATCCAGGGTCACCGCGTGCCACCCCGGCTCCCGCGTGATCCGCCGCGGCGCCCCGCCGGCCAGCGGCGCCGCGTAGAGCTGCCGCTCGGTCGGCCCGTCGCGCGTCCCGGTGAAGTAGACGTAGCCCCTGTCCTCGTCCACCCCCGCCAGCCCGTCCACCAGCCACTCGCCCGCCGTCAACTGGCGCAGCAACTCGCCGCGCGCGTCGTAGAGGTACAGGTGCCGGAAGCCGGTCCGCTCCGACGCCCAGAGGAAGCCGCCCCCCTCCCGACCGGGCAGCCGCGTCAGCGGCGTGAACGCGTCGTGCAGGTTGATCCAGGTCTCGTTCTCCTCGCGCAGCAACCTCGTCCGCGCCCCGGTGTGGGGGTCGAAGCGCAGCAGTTCCAGCGCCGTCTGCGCCCTGTTTTCCACCTGCGCCGCCAGCGCGCCGTCCGGCAGCCAGTCCACCCGCGCCAGGTAGGGGTCCTCCGCCTCGCCGTCGAGGCTCAGGTCCAGCCAAAGGGGCTCGCCCCCCGTCGCCGCCACCACGCCCAGCCGCACCCGCGCGTTCGGCCCACCGGCGAAGGGGTAATGGTGGTCCTCCTGCGCCCCGGCCCCGGTCGCGTCCCGCCCCTGATGGACGATCCGGTAGACCGGGATCGCGGTCTCGTCCACCTCCGCGAAGGCGAGCAATTTGCTGTCCGGCGACCACCAGTAGCCCCGGCTCCGCCCCATCTCCTCCTGCGCCACGTACTCGGCCAGCCCGTGCGTCCGCCCCGTCCCCCGCGCCCCGCTCGTCACCTGCCGCGGCTCGCCCCCCGCCGCCGGCACGACGTACACCTCGGCGTCCCGCACGAAGGCGACCCACTCCCCATCGGGCGAGAAGCGCGCGTCGAGCGCCGGCCCCTCCGCGCCGGCGACGATCGTTCGTAGCGGCGCGTCCGAACCGTCCTGCACGTAGACCTCGCCCCCGAGCGGGATCAGCAGTCGCGCGCCGTGTGCCGCCCAGGTGTAGTCCGTGACCCCCAGCGCCCGCTGGCGCTGCCGCTCGCGCCGCAACGCCTCCTCCAGCGACAGGTTCGCCTCGGTCGTCCCGCCCCCCGGCGGCGCGACCAGCACCCGCCGCTCGCCCGTCGCCGGGTCGAGCGCGTAGAGCTGCCGCGTCAGCCCCCCGTCCGCGCTCGCCAGGAAGGTCACCAGCCGGTCGTCCGGGCTGAACGCGAACGCGTCCGGGATCGCCATCCCGGGCAGCGGGTAGGTCGCCACCGCCTCCACCGGGATGCCCGGCGGGGTCCGCGCGCCGGCGGCTCGTCGCTCTTCATCCTTCATGCGTTGGCGCTCCTTGGGCGTCTACGCGCCGGCGGCGCTTCGCGTGTGGCCTCAGTAGTGATCGGGACGCGGACGCCGGTGTTCTCGTCTTGTCCTCGTCCGGGGCTCATTGCCGGCAAACCCAGCCGGGGGGCCGCTGTCGCGCGCGTGGTGTCAGGCCGGGCCGGGCGTCGGGCGGTAGATCGGCGAGTCCGGCGGGATCGCCATCAGTTCGAGGCGGTTGCCGTCCGGGTCGGCGATGAAGGCGAGCGCCTGCCCGGCGCGGCCCGCGCGCGGCGGCGCCGTAGGGGCGACCCCGAGCGTAGCCAGGTGGGCCAGCGCGGCCTCCAGGTCGTCCACCACCAGGCAGGTGTGCGCGTAGCCGAGCGGCTCCGGCGGCTCCTCGATGGGGTTCTTGCCGTCCGGGAACAGCTCAACGAACTGCCCCGGCGCCAGCTCCAGGTAGACCAACTGCGGGGCGCCGTCCTCCCGGCGCGCCCGGAAAGCCTCCCGCGCGCCGAACGCCGCCGCGTACCACGCGATACTCCGCTCCAGATCGCGCACGCGGAACGCCACATGCCCCAACCGCGGCGCACTCGCCCCTGCCGCCATCGCTTCGCCTCCTCCCGCCCTGCCCAGGCGCTGGCCGTCCTGTACCGGTCGGTCGTCCCCCCGCGACCCGCCACCACCCGCGGCGCGTGCGGCCCAGGCCCGGGTTGGTTCAAGGAGACCAGGGGCTCGCCCCGGTCCCACGGGCCATGAATCACTCCGAACCGATGAGTGCAAGCGCCATGCCAGAACGCGGCGTCCGCCGCGCGGAGGACGGGGGCGGACGGGAATGGGCGACAATTCGCGCTCCTAGGCGAGATGAGCGGGCGTCCGGCCCCAGCCGCGTTCACCCGCCCCCGTCTTGGGCGCGAGATGAAGCGCAGGGGACGCAACTGGCGGTAGCGAACAACGGGAGGACCGGGGCGACAAGCATCACCCCGGTCCCCGGTTAGAACGTGAGGCGCAGATTCCCGCCGCCGGGAGGGGCGCGCGGGGGGCCGACGCCCGCCCGGCGCTACTCGACGATCACCAGCACCGTGGCCGAGCCCTCGTTCCCCACCGGGTTGTACTGCACGACGTTCGTGCCCGGCTGGAGGTAGGCGCCGATGTCGATCCGCACCACCCCCTGCGCCAGGGCCTCGGCGCCCAGGGTCAGGTCGTGGGTCTCGTTAATGTGGATGCGCAGCCCCTTCAGCCCGTTCGGGCGGATCTCCAGGATGCCCCCCCGGTCGGCGCGCTGAACTGCTGCCGCAGCGTCGGCGGGCCGTCGCCGCGCCCGCCCCCGATGGTGATCGGGCAGGAGCCGATGTCCACGCCACTGTAGTAGCCCTTGAGGATCTGCAAGAAGCTCTGCCCGGCCCGCCCGCGCCCGTCCGCGCCGTACTGGCTCAGGCCGATGTTGTGCCCGAAACCGCCGCCGAAGGTCGTCACGCTGGCCAGGCTGCCGTCGGCGTTGTACCGCGGCTCGATCACGCTCGGGTTGGTCAGCGGGAAACCGGCCGGGGTGATCCGCGCCGAGCAGATCGCCGGCTCCGGCCGGGCGGTGGTGCCGAAGACCGTGCGGACGTTGCGCCAGCCCCTGACCTCGACGACCCCGCCGCTCAGGGTGACGCGGGCGACGCCGACGCGCCCCGAGGCGTCCATCCGCTCCACGACCTCCACGCCGGTTACGTCGCCGGTCAGGGTGCCGCTCACCGGCACGTAGACGCCGGCGATCAGCCGCGCCTTGATCGCGGTGGCGGGGATCTCCATCTGCCAGCGCGCGAAGCGGTTGCCGGTGCGCTCGCAGGAGTCGTAGGTCTGCGGCTGCGGGGTCATCCAGAAGGCCCGCACCGCCGCCTCGTCGCCGAACGCCGGCGCCTCGCCCACGCCGTCGTAGACGCCGCGCAGGTAGGGGGTGGTGTTGGCGCCGGGGAAGCGGTCGGCCGGCTCGGGGAAGCTCCACTCGACGTTCTCGGTGTGGCCGCCCATCGAGGACGAGTAGTAGGCGGTGATGATCCCGCCCTGGTAGGAGGCGACGAGCCCGCGTGTCCCGTCCGCCGCCTCGTCCCCCCGCGGCTGTTCCGAGGTCGCGCCCCGGTAGACCTGCGAGGCGGGCGAGTCGACGAGGTCGAACGGGTAGCCGAGCCGCACGAAGCGGCCGATGTTGGCGACGGCGTAGCCGCGCGCGGCGGTCGCCTGGGCCTTCAGCGCCTCGAGGTGGAAGAAGGCCGGCGATTCGTTGACGACCACGCCGCGCGTGTAGTTCTCCAGGTCCACGATGTTGACGAGGTTGACCCGCCCCGGCGCGGTGGCCGCGCCGCGCGCGACTTCCATCGCGCCGCAGTAGCGCGGGGTCAGGTAGCTGGCGTAGGTGAGGTTGTTGACCCGCCTGATGCTCTCGACCTGGAAGAGGTTTCCGGTCTCGGTCGGGGCGAAGCGGATCGGGCCGGCGAAGGCGCCGAGCGCGCCGCCCGGTCCGCTGACTGCGTAGCCGGTGTCGCCGTGCCGCACCTCGAAGACCTACCCCGGCTCCATCGCCGTGATCTGCTTGCCAGTGGCTCCGTCGAGTACGCGGACCGTCCCCTGCGTGTTGCTCAACCGCACGAGCGGGTGATCGCGGTTGGCGAACTCGGAGAGGGCGCCGGGGCCGGGGCGGGCGGTCGCCCGATGCGCGCGGTCGCCGGTGCCCGGGAGCCCTCCTCCGCTCACCCCCGCGCCGGCGTCCGGGCATCGCAACAGGCATCGGCCGCTGGGGCGGGCGGATGCACGTGTTGGTCGGCGATAACCCGCGGGACACGTCGGGGGATGATACCACGGGAGAGGCCGCCGTGGTAGGCATGGTTGAGGGCGCTGGGCCTTGCTCGCCCTCTCGACCGTCGCGGGGCGATCGCGGCTCCCCTCAGCGCGCCCCGGCGTAGTCGGCCGGTGGCTCGGCCCCGGTGTGCGGCGCGATCGGCGGCGGCTGGTCGAGCAGGAAGGCGCGCACCGTGGCGAAGTAGGGGCCGGGTTGCTCGAGGTACGCCTGGTGGCCCGCGCCTGGCAGGTAGACGAGGGCCGCGCCCGGCAGGGTGTCCCGGTACTCGATGGCGATGCGCCACGGCAGGTAGTCGCACGCGCCCTTGAGGATCAGCGCGGGCGCGCGGGCCGCGCGGAGCGCCGGCCGCGGGTCGGCCGCGTCGCGGTCCATGAGCGTGACCTGGTTGGCGTAGAAGCCGGTGCCGTCGACGGGCAGCGGGTCGGTGGCGGTGTCGCAGAAGAGCCCCGGCGTGGCGAGGGAGGTGATGCGGTCGAAGCGCGCGTCCAACTCGCGGTCGCCCGCGAAGGCGTGCGCGGCGCGCGGGTTGACCTGGGTGAGCGCCCAGGCGGCGGTGGCGCGGGGCTGGTAGAGCAGGGCGTTCACGCGGCCGCGCCGTTCCGCCGGGAGGCGGTCGACGATGCCGGTTCCGGTCGTCCCGTAGTCGTGCAGCGCGAGCGCGCCGGGGGAGGAGAAGACCACTTTCGCGACGCGCTCGGGGTGGGCGGCGAGGTAGGCCGCGGCGAGGGTGGCCCCCCACGAGTGCCCGATGAGGATCACCCGCTCCGCGCCGATCCGCTCGCGCGCCGCCTCCAGGTCGGCGACGTGCCGTGCCAGCGTGTAGCCCGTCGGGTCGGCGAGGCGGGCGGAGCGCCCCGTCCCGATCTGGTCGTAGGCGTAGACGTCGTAGCCGTCCGCCGCCAGCCGCCCGAAGTGCGCGACGGCCTCGGGCAGTTCCGACACGCCGGGACCGCCGTGCAGGTAGACGATCGGCGTCGGTCGCGCCGCGCCCCGCGCCGGCGCCCGCGCGTAGGCCAGTCGGGAGCCGGTGGGGAGGTCCCAGGTCTGCTGCCCCGGCACCGGCGTCGGGGGGTGGTACGGGTCGCCCAGCGGTTGGAAGATCGTCAGCGCGGCGGCGGGGACGGTAGCGGCGATGGTGGCCGCCGGGACGAGGCGGCGCACCGCCCGCCGCCGCGGAGGTGCCAGGCCGCGCGAGGCGAGGGCTACCAGGCCAGTTGTGCCGAGCGCGAGCGCCGCCAGCCCGGCGAGGGTGAAGAGCGCCGGCCGGGTGGTAATCGCGGCAGCGCCGATGAAGGCGGCGAGGGCCGCGACGACGCCCAGCAGCGCCGCCAGCGCGATCAGGACGGCGCGGCCGATGGCGCGCAACGGGCGCATGCGGCTACCTCCTCGAACGGATCCGCCCGCGTCCGGCCGGCCGCTGGGACCGGCCGCCGACCAGTAGTGTAACGGCATCGGCCGTCGCGTGTGGGACGTGCCGTGCCCCCGCCGCGCCTTGGCGGGCTCCGCTGCGCCATCTCGTGCCACGCCCGGCGGCTTCCTCCGCGCACATCGGGGTGCGGGGCGAGGCGTCGCGCGCGTGACCGGCGAGCAATCCGCCGCGGCGCGCGGTGGGGGTGCTGCTCGCCCGGCCGGAGCCCGATCCGGCGCGGTCGCTGATATGATGGCGGCAGCGCCCCCGATCGCCCCCACCCGCGGGGCGGCGACCGTCTCGGGCGCGAGGGGGAGCGGCCGATGGAGCGGGTC
>JAUJMV010000015.1:86093-94318 GCA_030446685.1 Thermomicrobiales bacterium
CCCGCGGGGCGGCGACCGTCTCGGGCGCGAGGGGGAGCGGCCGATGGAGCGGGTCCCGCCCGGCATCGTGGAATATTGCCTCAACAACGTCGACGACGAGACGCGCGCCGCGCTGCTGCGCGCCGGACCGTGGGTCGTCGAGAGTTCCTGCTTGCAGCGCTGCGGCCTCTGCTACGCCGGCCCGTTCCTCCTGGCGGACGGCGAGGAGATCGACGGGGCGCCCCACCTTGAGCTGCTGCGGCGGGCGCTGGGGGCTGTTCGCGGGTCGCGGCCTACGGACGATGGTGGCGCGCGGGAGCGTTGAGCCCGCCGCCGTCATGGGGGGCCGCTCGCGACAAAGGCCGGGCGCGACCCCTCACAGGTTCCTGGTGAACTCTTCCGGGGTGACCCGCGCCTGACGCAGGATGCCGCGCAATGTGCCGATCGCCAGGCGGCGGTGAAGCGGCACGGTACAGCCTATGTCGCCAGCGGGCAGTTGCTTTCGCAAGACGACATGGCTGCCACGCTGTCTAACCCGGACAAATCCGAGGCGCTCCAACGCCCTAATCGCCTCATCACCCGAGATGTGGCGCAGTTCAGGCATAACTGGCTTCGAAGGTGGTCAGGAAAACCGGGGAGGCTTCGGGCAGGGGGAATTCCTCCAGGTATAACTCGGTGGCTTCCCGGAGGTTAACGATAGCTTCTTCGAGCGAGTCACCCTGGCTGACTGTCCCGACCTCCGGGCATTCGGCCACGTAGAGATCATCTTCTTTGTGGATCACCGCGGTAAAGGTTCGCACCGTCATCGTCGCCTCTCCCATCACCTGCCGCCTGCCCGGCAATGCCCGCTCGCGTACCACGACGCGTGAGGGGAAACCGGCCGTGCCGGGGATCACCGACCGCACAACGAGCTGGAGGCCCCGAGGGATCTAGCTCAGGGTCAGCCCGAGCAGATCGCCCGACTCGCGCAGGAGCACCCCGGCCGGGCGCAGATCGGCGCCGCGGGACTGACCCGCGCGGATCTGGTCCGCCAGATCGCGCAGGACGGTCAGCGCGGCCGGCGTGTCGAGGTCGTCGTCGAGCGCGGCGCGGAAGCGGGCGCGGAGCGCGTCGACGGCGATCCCGGCGTCCGCGCCGTCACCCTGGTCGGATGCCGCCAGCGCGGCCCGCAACTGCTCGGCGAGCTGCTGCGCGTCGTCCATCTGCGGGTACGCGAAGTCCCAGGAGTCGCGGTAGCGGTGCGCGAGCAGGCAGAGGCGGATCGCGTCGGGGCTGTAGCGTTCGAGCAGTCGCGGCACCAGCACGAGGTTGCCGAGCGACTTGCTCATCTTCTCGCCCTCGTAGCGCAGCATCCCGACGTGCATCCAGTAGCGGACGAACGGCGCCCCCGTCACCCCCTCCGACTGCGCGATCTCGCTCTCGTGGTGCGGGAAGATCAGGTCCGAGCCGCCGCCGTGGATGTCGATCGTCTCGCCGAGGTAGCGCATGCTCATCGCGCTGCACTCGATATGCCAGCCGGGGCGCCCCGGCCCCCACGGCGTCGGCCACGACGGCTCGCCGGGCGCCGCCGCCTGCCAGAGCAGGAAGTCGAGCGGGTCGTCCTTCAGCGGATCGTCGGGCTTGCCGCCGCGCTCCGCGGCGATCGCCAGCATCTCGCCCCGGTCGTAGCGGCTCAGCTTGCCGTAGCCGGGATCGGACGCGACCCGGAAGTAGACGTTGCCCTCGCGCTCGTAGGCGTGGCCGCGCTCCAGCAGGGCGCCGATCAGCGCGATCATCTTGGCGGTCTCCTCGGTCGCCCTGGGGTAGACATCGGGCCGGCGGATGTTGATGCGGTCCATCGCCTCCAGGTAGGCGGCGGTCTGCTGGCGGCCCAGCTCGTCCCAGGGGACGCCGACCTCGGCGGCCTTGCGGAGGATGTCGTCGTCGATGTCGGTCACGTTCTGGACGTAGCGCGTGCGGTAGCCGCAGGAGTGCAGGTAGCGCACCAGCACGTCGTAGGTCAGGCCGACCAGCGCGTGTCCCAGGTGGCTGACGTCGTAGGGGGTGATCCCGCAGGCGTAGATCGTGACCGGCTCGTCCGGCCCGCGCGGGGTGAACTCCTCGACGCGCCCGCTCATCGTGTTGTAGAGCCGCATCCTCCCTGCCGTCCTTCCACTCGCTCAGGCCGGCCGCCGTTCCCGGCGGGCCGGGGACCGGACACCGTAGCCGTTGCCGGCACATCGCGGGGAGCAGCGCGCGGACACCGATCGGCGGCCGCGTTCGTCCCTCTTGGTCGCAAGCTGTCCCTGATACCGAACGTCCCGCGCCCGCCCGCTATTCCGAGCGGCACGCCGCAAGGCGCGCGCCGGCGCGGGGCGATGGGGCCGGGGCCGCCCGTGCCGGCGACCGGCGACTGACGACTTGCTACTTCAAATGCCACAGGTAGCGCCTGGTCAGCGCGACGACGACGACGAAGCCGAGCACGATCAGCCCGTTGATCGTGATCGTCGTCGGGACGCCGACGTGCCTGGCGACCTCGCCCGCCTGGAGGCTGCCGATCGGCGTCAGACCGAAGAGCAGGCTGTAGAAGGCCGTCACCCGCCCGCGGTAGGCGTCGTCGACGTGGGTCTGCACCAGCGTCCCGTTGAGGGTGATGTAGATCGCGTCGGCCAGCCCGACCGCGGCGACCAGCCCGATCGCCAGCGGCAGCCAGGGCGCCTGGGCGAAGGCGATCAGCGCCGGGCCGAAGATCAGGACGGCGATCAGCATCACCCGCCCCCGCGCCCGCTTGCCGAACCCCCCGGCGACGCTGATGACCCCGGTGAACGCCCCGAGCGCCGCCGCGGCCATCAGCCAGCCGAGCACCCGCGCCGACGGCAGGCCCAGGCCGTCCGCGAACCCTTGCGCGTAGGCCGGCAGCAGGGTGTTGTAGGTCAGGCCGAAGACGAGCGGCACCAGTTCGAGCAGCAGCAGCGCCCCGATGATGCGGTTGCGGGCGACGTAGCGGAACCCGTCGAGCAGGTTGCCCAGCCAACTGCCGTGTGCCCCCCGCTCCTGCGCGTTGAGCGGGCGCAGCGTCAGCAGGACGATCGTGATCGGCGCGAAGGCCAGCGCCCCGACGGCGAAGCAGCCGGCCGGGCCGATCAGCGGCAGCAGCACCCCGCCGATCGAGGGGCCGATCAGCCCCGCGCCGTTGAAGGCCGCCGTGTTGAGCGCCACGGCGTTGCCGAGGTCCTCGCGCGGCACCAGGCGCGGCACGAACGAGAGGCGGGTCGGCCAGTCGAACGCGGCGACGGCCCCGGCGCAGGCCGAGGCGACGAAGAGGTGCCAGACGCGGATCAGGTCGAGCCAGGTGAGGAGGGCCAGGGCGCCGATGATCAGCCCGGCCAGCGACTGCGAGGCGATCAGGATCGTGCGCCGGTCGATGCGATCCGAGACGACGCCGGCCACCGGCGAGAGGAGCAGCACCGGGAACGCGACGGCGAAGGAAACCAGGCCCAGCATGCGCGGGTCGCGGGTCAGGTCGTTGACGAGCCACCCGACGACCATGATCCGCATCCACACCCCGGAGAGGGAGAGCAGCATCCCGAACCAGTAGTGGGCGAAGCCCCGGTGCCGGAACGCGGCCAGCGCGGGGAAGCGGGCGGTCAGCGGCACGGCCGTCGGGGAAACCATCGGGATCCTTCCGTCTGCGGTTCGTCGGCGGTCGCTGGGGGCGGAGCGCCGTTCGGGTGGCGCGTGCCGCCCGCCCCTCATTGTAGCAGCGTCGGCCCGATCCCCCGTAGGGGAACGGTGGTCGGCTCCTCTATCCGCCTACCCGCCTACCCGCCTGCGGACCCTTGCGAGGGACCGCGTTTCGCCCGGCGTGGCGCGTATCCTGCGTGCCGCGTCGCCGCCGGGACCCGGCCGCGGGCGCGCGGGCGGGTGGTATCATCACCCGCGGCGCGGCGGGCCACCGGCCCATGGTGCGAGAGTAGGGGGCAGGAGGGCGGCATGACCACCCGGGAATCGCGGCAGAGCGAGACGCAGCAGGGGCGGCTCGAGGTCCGCGAGGTGCAAGACCCGCGCGACCTCGACGCGATCATCGCGATCCGCCGCGCCGTCTTCACCGACGAGCAGCGCCTCACCGACGTCGTGGACCGCGACCCCTACGATCGCGGCCCCGGCGCGGTCCAGGTGCTGGCGCGGGTGGACAGCCGGCCGGTTGGCGTCGGCCGGTTGCACGTCTGGCACGGCGAGGGGCAGATCGCCTGGGTGGCGGTCCTGCCGCCCTATCGGGGCGCCGGCGTCGGCTGGGAGGTGATGAGCGCGCTGCTCGACGCGGCGGAGCGCCTCGGCGCCGAACGGATCACGCTGAGCGCACAGACGCACGCGGTCGACTTCTACCGCCGCCTCGGCTTCCGCACGGTCGGCGACACCTTCGTGATGAGTGCCATCGAGCATATCACCATGGTCTACGAGCGCGTCTATCGGTGATCCGGCGGCCCGCGGTGCCGCGAGCTGCGCGTGGAAGATCTCTCTCCTCGCTTCAACGGCAGACGGGACGCCCGCCCCGCCGGACCCGCGCCTCCCGCCGATCGGCGACGGCAATGCCCGATACGGTATACTACCCGCACGCCCGGCGTGTCCCCGCCCAGTACGCCCGCGCGCACGGCGCGGCAGCGGTTCCGGCCGGGGATGTCTGGCGCGGCCCGCGCGCATTGGGGGGAGCGCCGGGCGTCCGGCGTATCGGGAGGGCCGCGCCGCGGTTGCCGGAACGGTCGCCGGCGGGAACGCCGCAGGCGCGGCCCGAGCGCGACGCCCGCAGTTGGGGAGAAGGCGGCATGAATGAGGAGCAGAAGGCGGTCCTGGCGGCCGTCGCCCGATTGGAGCAGACCCGCAGCGGCCCGATCGACGAGTACACCGTAGCCCGCGCCGCCGGCATCCTCAACGGCGAGCTCGACGGCCCGGCCTACGTCCAGAGCCCGGAGCGCGTGCGCATCCGCCAAATCTTCGACGAACTCGATGAGCGGGGCCTGCTGCGCCTGGAGCGCGGCGGCTACTGGCGGCCGCGCACCTCGCTGGCCGGCCGCCGCGCGCTGGAGGCACCGGCGCGCGTGGGCGCCACCGCCACGGCGACCCGCACGGTGATCGTCCCGGCGGGGGGCGGGGCCGTGCCAGACCCGCGCCTGCGCGCCCGCGAGGATGACCTGGACGAGCGGGAGGTCGCGCCCGCGGCCCGCGCCTGGCCCACCTGGTGGCCGGCGGCGCTGCGCTTCGGCGATCCCTCCTCAACGCCGCTGCTGCTCGGCATCGGGGCCATCGCGGCGTTCCTCCTAGTGGCCCTGATCACGGTCAACGCGCTCGGCTCCGGCGGCGACGACCCCGCGCCGACCGCGGCGCTCGGCGCGGCGGGCGGCACGGCGACCGCGGGGGCCGCGGTTGCTGGCGCTGCCACCACCGGCACGGCGGGCGCCGGCGCTCTGACGGCGACCCCGCAGCCTGGTGGCGCCCGAAGTACCGCCTCGCCCTCGCCGCGCAGCGGCCCCACGCCGACCGCCGCGTCGGCCTCCTTCGCCCCGGCCCTGATCATCGCCAACACCGACCGGCAGGGCGTCCGCGTCTTCAAGACCCCGGCCGGCGAGCGGTCCTTCGCCATCCCTGAGGGGGAGGAGGTGGAGGTGATCGGCCCGGACAGGCAGGACGGGCAGGGCAACATCTGGAAGCACATCCGCTTCGGCGACGAGGAGGGCTGGATCCTGGAGCAGTACACCAGGCCCGCCGAGTAGGCGCGCAGGCGGATAGGCCCGCCGTGCGGTCAAGCGGCGGCCTTGGTCAGCCCCGGTGGCCGCGGTTCGCGGTCTGGTTGACGCATCGCCGGCGTCGCGCTCCGGGCGTGCTGTCGAATGCCCCACGACGCCCTACGCCGCCGGCCCCCCGACCCGCCGCCCGAGCAGCAGCTTGAGGATGCCGAGCGTCAGGCGCTTGCCGCGCGCGCCGATCTCGGTCGGGGGGCCGGCGCAGGAGGGGCAGCCCGCCGCGCAGGGGCAGGCGGCGATCAGGTCGTGCGCCGCTTCGAGCAGCGCCGCGTGCAGGTCGTAGAGCTTCGCGCCGAAGCCGATGCCGCCCGGCACCTTGTCGTAAATGGTCACCGTGCCACGCCCGGTGAAGGGCGACTTGACCTCGGCGACCACGCCGATGTCGCGCGGGTCGCACATCAGGAAGAGCGGCGCGATCGTCACCAGCAGGTTCGCCAGCCCGACCAGTGCGCCCTGCAACTCCGCCACCTGCATCCGCTCGGTCAGCGCCAGGGGCAGGCAGAGCCAGTAGGCCCCGGTGTGCATCTGCTGCTCCGGCAGGTGGATCTCGCCCCAGCCGACGTTCTCGTGCGTGTGCAGCTTGATCTTTTTGTACTTCGTCGGCAGCGCCCCGACCAGCACCTCGCCGTGCCCGCGCGGCGCGTCGGCCGCCCCCTCGGAGAACTGCTCCAGGACCTGCACGCGCACCGCCAGGTCGGCGTCGGTGTAGTAGTCCACGGCCACGCGGTGGACATAGGCTTTCTGCTCGTCGAGGTCGTAGCGGTCCACATGGTACTGCTGCCCCTCGTGCAGGTAGATCGCCTCGCTGTGGACGAGCAGCGGCGCGCTGAAGGCGTCCACCTCGCCGATCACCCGCGGGCGGGCGGGCTCGCTCTCGTCCACGATCACCACGTTGTCGCGCGCCGCCGTCCGCAAGCTGATCTCCTCCGCCGGGTAGGCCTGGTCGGTCCAGTGCCAGGCGTCCTCCACCTCCTGCACCACGCCGTCCTCAGCCAGCAGTTGCAGCGCGCCCAGCACCGTCCCGGTCTCCGCCGTGCCGAAGAGCGGGTCGTCGGTCGCGGCGAAGGGCAGCTCGAAGGCGGCGCACTTGAGGTGGCTCAGGAGGATCAGCAGGTTGTCGGGGTTGATCAGCCCGTGCTCGGGCGGCTGGCGGAAGAAGTAGTCGGGGTGCCCGACGATGAACTGGTCGAGCGGGTTGGAGGAGGCGACCAGCACCGCCGCCGAGACCCCCTGCCGCCGCCCGGCTCGCCCCGCCTGCTGCCAGGTCGAGGCGACCGTGCCGGGGTAGCCGGTCAGCACGCAGGCGTCGAGCGCGCCGATGTCCACGCCGAGTTCGAGCGCGTTTGTGCTGACGACGCCGGTGATCGCCCCCGCGCGCAGCCCCGCCTCGATCGCGCGCCGCTGGTTCGGCAGGTAGCCGCCGCGGTAGCCGCGCACCGCGCCCTCCGCGACGGGGCGGGGCAGCTTCTCGCGCAGGTAGGTCAGCAGGACCTCGGCGGTGGTGCGGGCGCGGGCGAAGACGATCGTGTGGACGCCGTTGCCGATCAGGTCGCCCGCCAGCCCCGCCGCCTCCAGCACCGAGCTGCGCCGGATGCCGAGCTCGGGGTTGACGACCGGCGGATTGTAGAAGATGAACTCCTTGCGCCCGCGCGGGGCGCCGTTGCGATCGATCGTCTCGACCGGCTCGCCGATGATCCGCGCGGCCAGCTCGCCCGGATTGGCGATCGTCGCCGAGCAGAGGACGAAGGTCGGGTCCGCGCCGTAGAAGCGGCAGATCCGCCGCAGCCGCCGGATCACGTTGGCGACGTGCGACCCGAAGACGCCGCGATAGCCGTGCAGCTCGTCGATCACCACGAACCGCAGCGACTCGAAGAGCCGCACCCACTTGGTGTGGTGCGGCAGGATGCCGGCGTGGAGCATGTCCGGGTTGGTGATGACGACATGCCCGGCGGTGCGGATCAGCCGCCGCGCCGAGGCCGGGGTGTCCCCGTCGTAGGTGTGACTCTTGATCAGTGCTGCGTGCTGAGCGCCGAGCGCTGAGTCGGGATCGGCGGCGGACGCGAGGGCGGTGACGAGGCGCTGAGTCGCGGCGGCCTGGTCCTGCGCCAGCGCCTTGGTCGGGAAGAGGTAGAGGGCGCGCGTCGCCTCGTCCTTGAGGATCGCGTCGAGGACCGGCAGGGTGTAGCAGAGGGTCTTCCCCGAGGCGGTCGGCGTGACGACGACGGTGTGCCGGCCCGCCGCGACCGCCTCGTAGGCCGCCGCCTGGTGCGAGTAGAGCCGCCCCAGGCCCTCCGCGCGCAGGACCGCCGCCAGCCGCGGGTCGAGCGCGGGCGGCAGCGGCGCCCACTCCGCCGCGACCGCCTCGGTCGTGTGCCAGTGCGCGATGTTGGCGCGGTGGCGCGGCGACGCCCGCCAGCTTTCGAGGAGTTGTTCGAGGTTCATCGCTGCGGTAGCCTCCCCCTGGGCGAC
>JAUJMV010000015.1:94418-96309 GCA_030446685.1 Thermomicrobiales bacterium
GGGCGCCTCGCCGGCACGCTCTGCGTCAAGGTCTACGTGCGGACGCGGTATCCCTTGGCCGAGATCGCCGATAGGGACAGGGTCCCGACCGCCGTCGGCGGCATCCCGACCGATGTGGAGGAGGTCGGCCGGATCCAGTCTTTGCAGCAGGCGTGCAGCCCGGCCCGCCGGCAGCGGCAGCGGCCGGCGCCGGGCGGCGTGTCGGTCGGTCATTTCGGGATCACCGCCGGCACGCTCGGCGCCCTGGCGCGCGACAGCGGCCGGGACGACAACGGCCGGCGCTATATCCTGAGCAATAACCATGTGCTGGCGAACTCGAACGCCGCGGCGGCCGGCGACGTCGTCGTGCAGCCCGGCCCGCTCGACGGCGGCGCCCCCACCGAGGATCGGATCGGCGCGTTGACACGGTTCGTGCCGATCGACTTCGCCGGAGGTGAGAACAGCGTCGACGGCGCCATCGCCGAAGTCGGCGGGGACGCCGTGCTGGGCGAGATCTGCTCGATCGGCGCGATCGCCGGGATCGCGCAACCGGCGCGGGAGGTGGTGGTGCGGAAACACGGCCGCACCACCGGTCTCACCCGCGGCGTCATCACCGACGTGGACGCCGACATCCGCGTGGACTACGGCCCGGCCGGCGAGGCGCTCTTCATTAATACGACCGTCATCCGCGGCCTGCCGCCGACCACGCCCTTCAGCGACGGCGGCGATTCCGGTTCGGTGATCGTCGATCCCGAGCGCCGCGCTTGCGCCCTGCTCTTCGCCGGCGCCTCCGCCGCCGACCTCACCTTCGCCAACCCGATCCGCACCGTCCTGAGTCAACTGCGCGTCCGGCTGGTGTAGACTGTGCGGTGACGGGTCGCGCCGGGGCCGTTGACCGGCGGCAACAAGGACAGGGCTATGGACCGCTCGCAAGGCCGCCCGCGCCCCCCGGGGACGATCCGCGAGGCGAAGCGCGCGCTCGCGCGCCAACTCCTCCGGCATGGCGGGATCTCCGGCGTCGGCATCGAGGCCGCCGAGGGGGGCGGGGAGCGGATCAAGGTCTATCTCGCCGCGGACGACGACGATCTGCGCGCCCTGATCCCGCCGGCGGTCGGGGGCTACCCGGTCGTCGTCGAGGTCGTCGGGCGCATCACCCCGCGCCCGGGCGCCGCCTGAACCGCGCGCCGATCAGCGCACGGCGGTCTGCCGCCGCCGCGTCCCCGGCCGGGTCGTCGCCGCCTTCCGGGGCGTCTCCAGCACCCGCTTGGCCCCTTGCAGGCTCTCGCGCACCGCGCGCTCGGCGAGGCGGTGGCCGATCAGCCAGTCGGCCGCCACGCCGAGCGGGCCGCCGATCACGCGGTAGTTGAGCGTCCAACCGAGCTGGCTGCGGCGTTTCTGCCGCACCACCGTCTTGGTCAGCGTGGCGCGGACGAGCCGGCCGACGCGGATCTCCTCGATGTAGAGGCCGGGCGGGTCGAACTGGGCCACCGTGCTGCGCGGCCTGAGGGTCAGCCGGGCGAGGCGGACGCGCCAGCGGAAGGTGTCGCCCTCGCCCAGGATCTCCGGCCCCTCATCCAGCCCGGCGAAGTGGTAGACCCACTCGCCGTAACGCCCCGTGTCGGCCATCAGGGCGAAGACGTCCTCGGCCGGCGCGTTGATCACGACGGTGCGTTGAATGTGTCCCATGACAGCCCATCCCCCTTGTGCCGAATGACGACTATCGCGCCACGAGCGGGGGCGCGGCGATCCGTGACCGCGTCGCGCCCCGCCCTTCGCCTGTCGTGCTGCCTGGCATATCGCCGCGCGCTGCTCCGTTGCACCGACCATTGTACCCGCTGCATCGCCGGGGATCACGGCGGCGCGACATGGGCTGGGTATGGTGCTACCCGCTGCACCAATTCCAGTCGGGTAG
>JAUJMV010000015.1:96409-109715 GCA_030446685.1 Thermomicrobiales bacterium
GCCGTCGCGTTGGACAGGGCGTGGCGGCGCGGCGCCGACGATAACGAGGAGAGACCGGAGGGCGTGATCGCACCCGAGAGCACACCGGCGCCGACCGTTGCCCCGCTGCACAGCGCGCGGGAGGGTGGTCCACCCCACTCGCCCGCCGCCCGCGCGCTGCGCTACAGCGGCCGGCTGGTGGTGCTGGTCGCCGGGCTCTTCTGCTTCGCGCTCGGCATCGTGTTGACGCTGCAATCGCGGCTCGGCCTGGGGCCGTGGGACGTCTTCCACCAGGGGCTCGCCAACCGCACCGGGCTTTCGTTCGGCCGCGCCAGCATCGGCGTCGGCTTCGGCATCCTGCTGCTGGCCTGGGCGCTCGGCATCCGCCCCGGCGTGGCGACGGTGCTGAACATGATCCTGGTCGGCGCCTTCATCGACCTGATCCTCTGGCTCGGCCTGGTGCCGGACTTCGCGGGCCGCCCCTGGCCGCTGCGCCTGGCGGTCGATGTCGCGGGCGTGGCGGTCGTCGGGATCGGCTCGGCCTTCTACATCAAAGCGAGCCTCGGGGCCGGCCCGCGCGACGGCCTGATGCTCGGGCTGGCGCGGCGCGCGGGCGGGCGGGTCGCGCCGGTGCGCGCCGCGATCGAGCTGACCGTCCTCGCGGCCGGCATCCTGCTCGGCGGGACCGCCGGCCTCGGCACGCTGATCTTCGCCCTCGGCATCGGCCCGGCCGTCGGCCTCGCCTTTCGGCTGTTCCGGGTGCGGGTTGAAGGTTGAAAGTTCAAGGTTGAACGTTGGCGGCGTGCTAGCCGGGCCATGGCGTTTCGCCGCCCTTCCCCAGGGGATGCAAGATACGGTGCAAGAGGCGCAACCCTCAACCTTCAACCCTCAACCTGGAGGCGCTATGCGCATCGATCTCGCCCGGATGCAGCGGCGGCTGGCCGCGCTGACGACGCCCGAGCTGGGCGGGACGCCGGCCGGCGGGATGAGCCGGCTGGCCCTCTCGGACGCCGACCGCGCCGCGCGCGACCTGCTGGTCGGCTGGCTGCGGGAGGCGGGGCTGGCGGTGCGGGTCGACGACTTCGGCAACATCTACGGCCGGCGCGCGGGCGCCGACCCCGACGCCGCGCCGGTCCTGGTCGGGTCGCACCTCGACACCGTGCCGGGCGGCGGGCGCTTCGACGGCATCCTCGGCGTGGTCGCCGCGCTGGAGGTTGTCTCCGCCCTCGATGACGCCGGCGCGATGACCCGCCGCCCGATCGAGGTCGTCGACTGGACCAACGAGGAGGGCGCCCGCTTCACCCCCGCAATGCTCGCCTCCGGCGGCCTGACCGGGGTCTTCGCGCGCGACTGGGTCTACGCCCGCCCGGATCGGGACGGCCGCCGCTTCGGCGCCGAACTGGCGCGGATCGGCTACCGGGGGGACGAGGCGGCCCGGCCGCGCGCGATCGCCGCCACAGTAGAGCTGCACATCGAGCAGGGGCCGGTCCTGGAGGCGGGCGGGGAGGCGGTCGGCGTCGTCGAGGGGATCGTCGGCATCGGTTGGCACCGGGTCACCGTGCGCGGGCAGTCGGCCCACGCCGGTCCGACGCCGATGGCGGCCCGCCGCGACGCGATGGTCGCCGCCGCGCGGATGGTCGTGGCGGCGCGCGACCTGGCCCGCGAGCGCGGCGACCTCAACGCCACGGTCGGTTCCCTGACCCCGGAGCCCGGCGTGATCAACGTCATCCCGCCGACCGTCCGCTTCAGCCTCGACCTGCGCGCCCGCGACGATGCGGTGCACGACGCGGCGCTGACCGAACTCGCGCGCGCTTCGCCGCGATCGCCGCCGAGGAGGGGGTGGCGGTGGCGGTCGCCGAGGAGTGGCGCGTCCCGCCGACGCCGTTCGACGCCGCCATCAGGGACCGCGCGGCGGCGCTCTGCCGCGAGCGAGGTTACCGCGCCCGCCGGCTCTGGGGCGGCGCCGGCCACGATTCGCAGTACCTGGCGCGCATCGCCCCCACCGCCATGCTCTTCGTCCCGACGCTCGGCGGCCTGAGCCACTGCGAGACCGAGGACGCGCCCTGGCCCGCTATCGCCCAGGCGAGCGATATACTCCTGGCGCTGGCGTGGAGCTTGCGGAGGGTAAAAGAACGATGAACCGCCAAGACGCCAAGATCGCCAAGGACACAAAGGATCGGGTGGGATGAGTTGCCCGATGAAATTGATTGCTTGGCACACGCAGTCATCGGCGCGGCGATCGAAGTTCACCGTCTCCTCGGACCTGGCTATCGGGAACGCGTATGAAGCGGCGCTGTGTGTTGAACTTGCCCTGCGCGGGATCCCATTCGTCCGCCAGCCATGCGTAACGTTGAACTATAAGGGCCATCAGGTTGGCAAGGGCTGGCTGGACATTCTGGTCGGCGACGTCCTGATCGTCGAGTTGAAGGCCGTTGAAGAGTTGTCCGATGTCCATACCGCACAGGTGCTTTCCTACTTGCGGGCGATCGGCCAGCACCTCGGCCTGCTCATGAACTTCAATGTTGACCCCTTGGCGAAAGGCATCAGGCGGGTCATCGTTTCATCGTGAATCTTTGCGTTCTTGGCGTTCTTGGCGTCTTGGTGGTCGATCGTCCTTCTGGGGGGGGAACATGCGCGTACTGGTCATTGGCGGCGGGGCGCGGGAGCACGCGCTCGCCTGGAAGCTGGCGCAGAGCCCGCGCTGCGAGCGGCTCTACTGCGCGCCCGGCAACTGGGGCACCAAGGGGGTCGCGGAGAACCTGCCGGTCGCCGCGCACGACGTGGACGGGCTGCTGGCGGCCGCGGTCGACCGGCGGATCGACCTGACCGTCGTCGGGCCGGAGGAGTCGCTGGCGCGCGGCGTCGTGGACCGCTTCCGCGAGCGCGGGCTGGCGATCGTTGGGCCGACCCGGGCGGGGGCGCAGATCGAGAGCAGCAAGTGGTGGGCGAAGGAGATCATGCGCGAGACCGGCGTGCCGACCGGCCGCGCCGCGCGCTTCACCGAGAGCGCGGTCGCCCTCGACTACCTGGGGCGCCGCGAGACGACCTTCCCGGCGGTGATCAAGGCCGACGGGCTGGCGGCCGGCAAGGGGGTCGTCGTCGCGCGCGACCGCGAGGCGGCCGTCGCCGCCGTGCGCGATTTCATGGAGGAGGGGACGCTCGGGACGCCGGTGCGGACGCTGCTGGTCGAGGAGTTCCTGGAGGGCCGGGAAGTCTCGGTCCTGGCGCTGACCGACGGCGAGACGGTGCTGCCCCTGCTGCCGGCCTGCGACTACAAGCGCGTCGGCGACGGCGACCGGGGGCCGAACACCGGCGGGATGGGCGCCTACGCGCCGACCAGCCTGCTCGACGCGGCGGCGACCCGGCGGATCGCGACGCAGATCCTGGTGCCGGTCGTCAAGCGGATGGCGCGCAAGGGGGCGCCGTTCAGCGGCATCCTCTACGCCGGCTTGGTCCTGACCGCGTTCGGCCCGAAGGTGATCGAGTTCAACGCGCGGGCCGGCGACCCCGAGACCGAGGTGATCCTGCCGCTCCTGCGCGGCGACCTGCTCGACGCCCTCGTCGCGCTGACGCAGAGGCGGCTGCGCGACGTCGCGCTCGACTGGGAGCCCGGCGCGGCGGTCGGCGTCGTCCTCGCCTCGGGCGGCTATCCCGGCCCCTACGAGGCGGGCCTGCCGGTCGCCGGCCTCGACGCGGTCGACCAGGACGCGATCGTCTTCCACGCCGGCACGCGCGCCGGCGAGGGGGCGGGCCGGTGACGAGCGGCGGGCGTGTCCTCATCGTCGTCGGGCGCGGCGCGACGATCGCCGACGCCCGCGCCCACGCCTACGCCAGCGCCGCGCGGATCACCTTCCCCGGCGTCCACTACCGGCGCGACATCGCCGAGCGGGAGGGAGGGCGCGAAGGGCGCGGAGCGTGGAGCGTGGAGCGTGGAGCGAAGAGCGAAGAATGATGGTGGGCGGCAGGTGGAATCCGCCTGCCGCCCTGCTCCGCGCTCCACGCTCCGCGCCCTACGCTCCACGACCGTCGTAGGCGATCCGGCCGCCGATGACTGTCAGGCGGATCTGGCCGGTGAGGTCGACGGCGGTGAGGTCGGCGTCGCAGCCGGGGGCGACGCGGCCCTTGGTCGTGAGGCCCAGGATGCGCGCCGGGACGGTCGAGAGCAGCAGCGCGGCGGTGGCGAGATCGACGGCGGGGCCGGGCGGCGGCGCGGTGACGACCCGCAGGGCGCGGTCGAGCGTGCCGAGGCTGCCGGCGAGGGTGCCGTCCGGCAGGCGCACCGTCGCCCCGTCGGATCGGACCCGGCGCGCGAGCCAGTCGTACTCGCCCGGCGGCAGCCCCGCCGGCCCGACCGCATCGCTGACCAGGGCGACGCGCTCCGCGCCCTTGGCCCGGATCGCCAGCGCCAGCATCGCGGGGTGGACGTGCTCGCCGTCGGCGATCAACTCCACGGTGAGGCGGTCGTCGGTCAGCGCCGCGCCGGCCGCGCCCGGCGCGCGGTGGTGCAGCCCGGTCATCGCGTTGTAGAGGTGGGTGGTGTGCCGCGCCCCGGCGTCGACCCCGTGGCGGAATGCCTCGTAGTCGGCGGGCGTGTGCCCCAGGCTGGCGACGACGCCCCGGCGCGCCAGTTCGGGGATCAGGTCGAGCGCGCCTTCGACATCGGGCGCGATCGTCATCAGCCGCACCAGGTCCGGCACGGCGTCGAGCAGGCGGGCGGCGCGGGCGGGGTCGGCGGGGTGCATGTGCTCCGGGGGGATCGCCCCGGCTCGCGCGGGGTTGAGGAACGGCCCCTCCAGGTGCGCGCCCAGGATGACCGCGCCGCCTGCGCCGTCCGCCTGCGCCGCGCGCGCCTGCTCGACCGCCGCCAGCGCGGCGAGCGTCCGCTCCTCGGCGTCGGCGGCGAGGGTCGGCAGGAAGGCGGTCACGCCGCAGCGCGGCAGGAACGCGGCCAGCGGCGCGATCTCCCCGCGTGCGCGTCGGCCCCGCCCGCGCCGTGGATGTGCAGGTCGATGAAGCCGGGCAGCACCATCAGCCCGCCGATATCGACGACCTCCGCCCCCGGCCCCGGCGCGGCCCGCCCCACGCTGGCGATGCGCCCGCCGTCGAGCCCGATCGTCGCCTCGCGGACGATCCCCGCCGGCGTCACCGCGTGGCCCCCGGTCAGCGCCCAGCGCCGCCCCTCCGCTTCCGCCGTCATCCTGCTCTACTCCTTCGGCATAGTAATGCCGCGTCAAGGGTGTCGCGGCCGGATCCGCATGCTGCCCGTGGATGTGGCGAGGTGGGATTCGAGCAGCCATCGCGCGGGCGCCCAGGTCGGCAGGCGACCCGGCTGCGGTGGCCCGAGGTCGACGGCGTCCGCGTCACTACCCCGCCGCGGCTCGCCGGGACCAAGCCGCACGCGGAAGCAGATGAGGAGCTGATCCCGGAACGGTACCGTCCCGGTGTACTCGGGGTCGGACGCGTGTAACCCGGACTCCTCCTGCACCTCACGCAATGCCGCCGCCTCCGCCGTCTCGCCCCGCTCCACGAGCCCCGCCACCAGTCCCCACATCCCGTCCGGCCACGCGTCCTTGTGGGTGTACAGGACGCGGCCGTCTTCGGCAACTCCCAGCACGAGCACGACCGGCGCTGGGCTGCCGAACCAGATCCACCCGCACGCGGCGCAGCGCTTCCGCTCGTATCCCTCCTCGTCGCGCCAGGTCACCACCCTGCTCCCGCAACCACCGCAGAAATCCACAGGTACCCTCAACGACTCTCCAAGCCCTGCTCCCGCATCGGTTCAGGTGGGGCAGGGCGACTCGGTCACCAAGGCGCAACCTGCATCCCTGGCCTGCCTCAGATCGGACGAGCGCCTCCTCGATAGCATGCTCTTGGCAATGGTGCTACCCGGCGGTGTCAAGCATTATGGGGCACGGTTTGATATCTGGCGCCGGACGAGGCCGGACGCGGGGCGGGTGCCAGGGAGGGCGATCCTTCGCTTCGCTCAGGATGACAGGGCCAGGGGATGAAGCGGCCTTTTCGCGCACCGCTGTATGGGGCGGAAGACCTGCACACCAAGCGCCTGGTCGAGTGTATCTGGATCGGCAGCGTCCGCGGCACGGGCAAACGGCGGCGTGACGGAGCGCCAACTACCCCGGCAGGCCCATCGGTCACTCAGCACTCAGCACTCAGCACTCGGCACCCGTCACGGGGTGGCGGGGATGAAGACGCGGAAGGGGGCCGGCCGGCTCTGCCCCTCCAGGGTCGCCGCGCCCTCGAAGACGTAGATCGGCAGCAAATAACTCGTGCCGTCGTCGTTGGTCGCCAGCGTCCAGCCGATCCGCGCCGTCGTCGCCCGCGCCGCGCCCCGGAAGGCCGTGCCGGGCGGCGTGTTCGCCGGGACGGGCGACTCGACCTCGGCGTGGCCCTTGCCGGCCTGCACGTCCGCCCAGGCCGCGGCGACGGGGCGCAGGCGGATCAGCGTCGGATCGGCGATCCCGCTCGGCCAGCGGTAGCTCGCCTCGCGCACCGCGCCGCTCGCGGCGTCGAAGACCACGACGATCGCCGGATCGCCGAGGAACGGGCCGGCCGGCTGCCGCGGGTTGAAGGTGACGGCGACCTGCCCGGCGACCGGCCGGGTCACGCGACCCTCGCCGGCATCCGCGGGCAGGGGCAGCCCCTTCTCATCGAGCCAGGTCTTCGCCGCCGCCAACGCGGCGGCATCGGTGAGCGCCGGGGCGGGCGTCCGGGTCGCGCCGGCAGCCCCGCGGCTCGCCGTCCCGCCCCTGATGGTCGGTGTCGACCCCTCCGTCCCGCCGGCGCCGGGCGCGGAGGTGGGGGTGACGCCGGGGGCGACGTAGCGGATCAGCCCGTTCGCCGCGTTGGAGACGATCAACGTGCCCGGATCGGTCACCCGGAACCCCTCGTCCGTCTGCTCGACCGGCCCGCGCAACTCGAGCGCATCCTTCAGTGCGGCGACATCCTCAGCGCTGTAGCTGCGCCAGGTCACGGTGTACCCGTTCTCGGAGGGCGGGACCGCGCCGAGGTTGTCGTTGCGCGTGTAGGTGAGGTTGTAACGATAGGGGCGCGCATCGGCGTCGGGCAGGGCCACCGTCGGGAACTCCGGCGACGGGGTCGGCGACGGCGCCACGGTCGGGGTGGGGGTGGCCGGTGCGGGCGGCGGGGTCGGGGTGGGATTGGGCGCGACGGCGGGCGGCGGGGTCGGCGTCGGGGCCGGGGGGACAACGGGCGGCGGGTTGACGGCGGCCGGGCGCGTCGGCGTCGGTGTCGGGACGGCGGCGGGTCTGGTGGGCGTGGGCGTCGGGTTGACCACCGCGGCGGCGCGCCGGGCGAAGCCACTGAGGCGGACGCCGCGCCGCCGGTCAGGTCGGTGCCACCCGCGCCCACGGCGGCGGCGCGCGAGACGTTGCGTCGCCGCGCGCGGCGGCTGGCGCGCTTCGAGGAGGTGCGCGCCCTCGCCGCCGGCGGCCTGAATCAGGCCGCGATCGCCGCACGGCTGGGGATGAGCCGCCGGACCGTCCGGCGCTACGTGCGCGCGGGGGCGTTCCCGGAGCGGGCGCCGCGGAGCGGGGATCGCAGCCACCTCGCCCCCTACAAGCCCTATCTCCGCCAGCGCTGGGCCGACGGGTGCCGCAACGGGCTGCAGCTCTACCGGGAACTCCGTGAACGCGGCTACGCCCGCTCGCGGGGCGCGGTCGCGCGCTACGTCGCCCACCTGCGCCGGGCGACGTCGGTCGCGTCACCCGCGGGGCCGGCCACATCGATACCCACGGCGGTATCCCCGCCCCGGGCGACGCCGCCGGCCCGGCGCGTCGCCCGCTGGTTCCTGCGCCGCCCGGAGCGGCGGACGCCGGCGCAGGAGGCCTACCTCGCGCGGCTCGGCGCGGCCGACCCCGACCTCGCCGACGCGTTCGCGCTCACGCAGGATTTCGCGGCGATGCTGCGCGCCCTCCAGGGCGAGCGGCTGGCGAGCTGGCTGGCGGCGGCGGAACGCGCCGCGGCGGGGGAGCTCCGCGCCTTCGCCGCCGGGCTGCGCGCCGACGAGGCGGCGGTGCGGGCCGGGCTGACCGAGCCGTGGAGCACCGGCCCGGTGGAGGGGCAGATTACGCGGCTGAAGCTCCTCAAGCGGCAGGGCTACGGGCGCGCCGGGTTCGCGCTCCTGCGCCAGCGGGTCCTCCGGCCGACCGGTTGACGGACGGTGCGCCCGCCCCGGCGCTATACTTGCGGGGAATACGCCGCCGCGGGCCGCGAGACCGGGGCCGCCGACGTGGGCAGGAGGTGGGGCCATGCCAGGCCGGAAGCCACGCACGGGGCAGCGCCAGCAGGCACCCGCGGCGGTGTCGTTCGACCGGCGGTCGATGGAGCAGCAGATGCGGGCCGTCACCCGCCTGCTCGAGGGCCACGACTTCGCCTCCCTCGACGAGGCCAACGCCTTCCTCCAGCAGCAGCTGGCCACGGGGCAGCCGCTCGCCGCGCCGCCCGCCACCCCGCTGGAGGAGGCGCAGGAGCTGGTCTACCAGGCGCTGGAGACGACCGGCGCGCGCCGACTGGCCCTGGCGCGCCGCGCGCTCGCGCTGTCGCCCGACTGCGCCGACGCCTACGTCCTGCTGGCCGAGGCCGCCCGCGACCCGCAGGAGGCCCGGGCGCTCTACGAGCAGGGGGTGCGGGCGGGGGCGCGCGCGGTCGGCCCGGAGCCCTGCCGCGAGGATGTGGGCCACTTCTGGGGGATCCTCGAGACCCGGCCCTACATGCGGGCGCGGCAGGGGCTGGCCGAGGTGCTCTGGGCGCTCGGCGAGCGCCGGGCGGCCATCGGGCATGTGCAGGATATGCTGCGCCTCAATCCCGGCGACAACCAGGGGCTGCGCTACACCCTCGCCACCTGGCTCCTCGCCACGGGGGATGACGCGGCGCTGGAGGGCCTGCTCGGGCGGTATCCGGATGAGGGCAGCGCCACCTGGGCCTATACCCGCGCCCTGGCCGCGTTCCGTCGCCACGGCGCGGGTCCGCCGGCGGGCGCGGCGCTCCGGGAGGCGCTGACCATCAACCCATTCGTGCCGGCGTACCTGCTCGGCCTGAAGCCGTTGCCGCGTCGCCTCCCCGCCTACGTCGGCTTCGGCGACGAGGACGAGGCGGTCGCCTACATCGCGGAAGCGGCGGAACCCTGGCTGGCGTCGCCAGAGGCCCTCGCGTGGCTGGCGACCGTGGTCGCGCGCGATGCCCCGCCGCCAGCGCCCGCTCGGCCGCGCCGTCGACGCCGCACGTAGCCGCCACCCGCCTTCGCAGCATCAGAAGTGGCGCAGAGCCGATAATTGGCTCAGCCGCAGTCTCGCTGCGCTCGCTGAGCAACGCCACTACTGGCGCACGCTCGCCGATTTGCCCTGGCAAGGCGTCCCGGTCCGCATCCGCCGCAGCCGCCTGCCGGGACTCACGAGCTCCCATGTCACCTACTTGCGCGCCGGGCGGCGCTGCGACAACGCCGCCGTCCCCGCGCCACGTCCGCTGGTGGCTGCTGCAGGAGCCCGACCAGCACTGGGGTTGCCCCATTTCCGTAAGTGCTGGCGAATGTTATGGTGATACGCTGGTGGTGCGACGGGCGTGGGTNAGCGAGGTACCAGTCGATCAGCTTGCGGGCGATGCTCAGCTTCGGGGGGATGCGCGGCAGGGCGTCACGGGTGAACCAGCCGGCGTCGGCCAACTCGCGCTCGTCGACGCGGATCTCGCCGGCGGCCCAGCGGGCGGTGAAGCCGATCATCAGCGAGTTGGGGTAGGGCCAGGGCTGGCTGCCGAAATAGCGCAGGTCGGCCACCTCGATGCCGACCTCCTCCGCGATCTCGCGCCGGGCCGCCTCCTCCAGCGACTCGCCCGGCTCCACGAAGCCGGCCAGCACACTGTAGAAGCCCGCCGGGAAGTTGCGCCCGCGCGCCAGCAGCACCTCCTCGCCGCGCCGGACCAGCGTGATCACGGCGGGGGAGAGGCGCGGGTAGTTGGTCAGGCCGCAGTTGGGGCAGCGCTTCGCCCGCTCGCCCGGCACCGGCGCGGTCGGCGTGGCGCACTGGCCGCAGAACTGGTGGGTGCGGTCCCAGGCGACGATCTGCACCGCTCGCCCGGCGATCGCGAAGAGGTCGTCCTCCAGCCGGCCGTAGAGGCCGCGCAGCGGGTGCAGCGCCAGCCCGGCGGGCGGGGCCGTGTCCGGGGCCAGCTCGGCGGCGTAGCAGCCGCTGCCAGCCAGCGCGCCGAGGTACTGCCACCGCACGGGCGCCAAGCCGATCTCGGCCAGGTCGCGCGCCCAGGGCGGCTCGACCCGCTCCCCCTCCTCCCGCACCAGCAGGCGGTCGCCGGCGAAGGCGAACCACCAGGCGGGGCCGTCCTGGTTCGCGGGCGGCTCGACGGCGGGGGCGAAGGGGCGGTTCACCCTCCTGCCTCGTCCGGCACTGTGAACACCTCGATGTCGGGGAAGATCTGTCTCAGGCGCTCCAGATCGTAGGAATCGTTGTCGGCGAGCGCGGCGTCGATCTCGTCGGGGTATGCCGCGATGTACCGCACCGCCGCCTCGACGTGGCCCGACGGCCATTCCAGGTAGTCGGCGACCCGCGCCGCGTCGTCATCGTGTGCTCGCAGCAGCATGGCGACTTCCCAGACCGCGAGGCCGCTCCCACGGACGTACGCCTGGCGACCCACGACAGAGTCCCGGAAGTCAATCTGATCGAATGCGACCATCCCTGATATCCCCTCGATCGGGAGCGCGATCAACCTGGGCCTGTTCCGGGCGTCATTTGTCTGATAGCAGGGGAATGGGCTGGAGCCCGAGCCGGCGGAACAAGGGCTGTGCTTCGTGCAAATGCCGGACCAGCTCGTGGTAGCGGGTCTCCTGCTCCGCGGTCATCGCGGCGGAGCGCCGGAAGCCTTCCAGTTCGGTGAGATAGTCGGCGATCAGATGGTCCCAGTCGAGGGCGATCGCGGCCCGTTCTCCGTCCGACAGGTTGTCCCAATCCGCCGCAACGCCGGGTAGTTCCCGCACTTCGGCGAGGAGCGCGTTCAGGCTGCGTTCGACGCGGCTGGTTACGATGGTCGGCGCAGCCATCGGATCCCCTCCCTGGTGGGCCGTTGCAGGACTTGCAATCCCTCCCCCGGCTGATAGGCCGTGACCCAGTGTCCGGTCTGTACGCGATAGTCTACCAGAACCCAGGCGAAGCCATTGGGACCGCGCAGCGGCCCCGAGCGGCGGACAACGGTCAATTGCCAGGCGCCCTGATAGCGGCTGGTCAGGACGGCGCTAGCGGGATCGAGGATGACTGCCTGGATGCCGCCCACGTATTCCTGCAGCGACGTGCCCGCCGGCCACTCCCGCGCCACGACGACATGGCGCAGGTAATGCACCTCCGCTGGCGCCAGCCGGTCGCTGCCCTTGAGTAGCTGTCCCCGCCACGACACGCCGGCGAGGCGGCCTCCCGCCCGTTCCGTCGCCCGCGGATCAAAGCCCGCCCCGGCTACCCCCTCCAGCACGCGTCGAAGTTCGGCGGCGTCCAGTTCGCGTGCTCCCGTCGCCGCGCCGAGGATCAGACCGTGAATTGCGGGTCGTCCGCTACTGGGGGGCGTGCTCATCCGCTTCAGCTCCTCCTCCGCCTCTCGCCGCATCGGGTCTCAGCGCACCAGGAAGCCCCGCCCCGCCTCGTCCTCCAAGTCGACCACGAACTGGTGGAGGCCGGTGATGAAGCCGCGCCCGCCGACCTCCGGGATGACCGCCGGGCGGTCGCCGACGCGCGCCTCGGCGACGGCGCGGCCGGTGAAACGGGTGCCAATAACGCTCTCGACGACGATCTCCTCGCCGAGCGCCAGGTCGCCGCGCGCGTGGAGGGCGGCGACCCGCGCCGAGACACCGGTGCCGGTCGGCGAGCGGTCCACCTCCCCCGCGGCGAAGATCGTCACGTTGCGGCTGTGCGCGCCGGCGCCCTCCGGCGGGCCGGTGATGATTGTGCCGTAGACGCCGCGCAGCCCCGGCTCGGTGGGGTGGACGATCGCCGCGGCGGCCTCGACCGCGCGCTTGACCGCCTCCCCCCGCGCGATCAACTCGGCGACCCGGTCGGGCCGCACGGTGAGGCCGGGCGCGAGGGCCGTGGCCTCGACCAGCGCGTAGAAGGCGCCGCCGAAGACGACGTCGACCGCCAGCGCCCGGCCCGCCACCACGACCTCCAGCCCGGCGGTGTGGACGAAGGAGGGGACGTTGCGGAAGGTGACGCGGCGCACGCGGCCGTCGTCGCTCACGGCGGCGCTGGCCTGGACGAAGCCGGCGGGGGTGTCGTAGCCGATCGTGGTGACGGGGGCCACGCGCGGGAAGTGCCCCGCCTCCAGCAGCGCGGTCGTCAGGGCGATGATCCCGTGGCCGCACATGGTGCTATAGCCCTCGTTGTGCATGAAGATGACGCCGTAGTCGGCCCCCGGCGTCACCGGCGGGGTGAGGACGCAGCCGTACATGTCGGCGTGGCCGCGCGGCTCCCACATCAACAGGCGGCGCAGGTCGTCGTGGCGCTCCCGCAGGGCCGCGCGCCGCTCCAGGATCGTCGCGCCCGGCAGCGGCGGCAGCCCGGCGGTGACGATCCGCAGCGGCTCCCCGCCGGCGTGTGCGTCGATGGTGCCGATCAAGCGCGCGAAGTGCATGCTCCCCCTCGCTTTCCTTGCCGCTTCGCGGCGGGCGGCGTCCGTCGCGACGACAGTATAGCGAGTCGCCGGCGCCGATCCGCGTGGCACACCGCGCCGTCGTCCGGGGCGCGGGGGGCGGTCGAGTAACCTCCCCGCCCTCGGCCGCGTATCTGATCGATGACGGGTTGGAGCGGCCCGGCGCGGGCCGGGGCGGGGAGGGGGCGGCGATGTCCGGCGGAGCGCGCACACTCAGCGTCCACGGCGAGGGCCAGGTGGCGGTCAGGCCCGACCTGGCGACGCTCCTGGTCGGAGTCGAGATCGCCGGCCCCGACCTCGCGCGGGCGCAGCGCGACAACACCGCCCGCATGACGGCGATCCTCGCCGCGCTGAAGGGCGCGGGCATCGCCGAGCGCGATCTGCGCACCAGCGGCTACGCCGTGCATCAGGCGTACCGGCCCCCCGACCCGCGCCGGGGCGCGACCGACGACCCGCCGGGCTACCAGGTGAGCAACACCGTGCGGGCGACGGTGCGTGATCTCGCGCGGCTGGGCGAGACGATCGACCTGGCGATCGCCGCCGGGGCGAACCGTGTCCACAGCATCACCTTCGACCTGGAGGACAAGGCGGGGGCGATCCGCCAAGCCCGCGCCGCCGCGGTGGCCGACGCGCGCGAGAAGGCCGAGCAGTACGC
>JAUJMV010000015.1:109815-134168 GCA_030446685.1 Thermomicrobiales bacterium
GCGGCGTGGTGACGGAGTGATGCCGACGCTCTCGCCGCGCGCGCGCCGCACCATTCTGATCGTCGCGCTGCTCGTCCTGAGCCTGGCGCTCCTGGTGGTGGTGGGGGCGCGGAGCAGCCGCGCCTTCCTGGAGATGCGCAACCGGCACCGGGTGCAGACGGGGGAGGCGGTCGGGGTGCGCCCCTGGATGACCATCCCCTACATCGCCCGGACCTACCACGTCCCGGAGGACGCGCTGTTCGACGCGCTGGGGCTGGACGACACCCCGCGCAACCGACGCGCGCCGCTGCAGGCCCTCGCCGCCCGCCACGGGCGCGACCTCGACGCCGACATCGCCGCCCTCAACGCGACCATCGATGCGCGCCGCGGGCCGCGCCCGCCGCCAACTCCCAGACCGAGACCGTGACCGATGAACGATGAACTGCTGCAACTGCTCCTGTCCTATGGCGTGCTCGTGCTCGCCCCGGTCCTGCTCGGCGCGGCGATCGGCCTGCCCCTGCCCGCCTCGCTGCTGATGGTGGCGGTCGGCGCGTTCGCGCGGGCCGACCTGCTGAATCTGCCCCTGTTCCTGCTCTGCGCGGTCGGTGCCACGCTGGCCGGCAACGCCGTCGGCTACGCGATCGGGCGGCGTGGCGGGGCGGGCGCGCTGGCGTGGTGGAGCGCGCGGTTCAAGGGGGGCGAGGCGGCGATCGGCCGCGCCGAACGCCTCTTCGCGCGCCGGGGCGGCGCGGCGGTGCTGCTGTCCCGGTTCCCGCTCTCACCGCTCAGCGCGGTGATCAACATCCTCGCCGGGGTCGGGCGCTACCCGTTCCGCGCCTTCGCCCTCTACAACCTGATCGGCGTGACCCTCTGGGCCGGCTTCTACGCCGGGGCCGGCTACGCCTTCAGCGCCAGTTGGGACGTGTTGGCCGATCTGCTCGGCAGCGCGGCCCAGGCGCTGACTCTGCTCGTCGTCATCGCGGCGCTGGTCGTCCTGCTGCTCCGTACCCTCAAGCATCGCTACGACGAGGCGCACCCCCACCACGATCCCACAGAGGAAGCCGTGCCGCTGCTCGAACCGGACCTCCAGCCCGGTGAGCAGCGGGTGGGCTGACGGGGGGAGTTGCTGCCTGTTCTGGGTGGGCTGACGGTTGTAGTGCGGACCCACGGAGTGCCCGCAGCGGTGGCGGTGTTAGCAGGGCTGGACGGACCGGCTGAAATCGCGGATCAGTTGGGCCAGGTCGTCCGGCCGTTGCACGGCGATGTCGTGCCCGCACCGCAACCAGGAGATCCAGAGTCGGGGGTGCCGGGCGGAGAAGGCCGCGACCGTCTCCAGCGTGTACGGCCACGAGTCCTCCTCCCGCGCCGCCTCGCTGGCGAAGACCAGGCGGACGGGGCAAGGGATGCGGTCGTAGATGTCTTCGCGCAGGGCTCCGGTGTTGCCCCAGGCCGCGCCGTCGATGCCGAAGACGCCGGCGCACGGGTGGCCGGCGGCGGCGTAAGCGAGCGCGATCTTGGCCCCCCAGGAGGCGCCGGCCACGAGCGGTCGTCGCGCGCCGGACCAGCGCACCACGGCATGCACATCCGTGACCAGCGTCGCCCAGGTCGGGTCGCCGCCGGCCGGGGCGGTGCTCTGGCCGGCGCCGCGGCGGTCGGGGACGAGGCAGCGGTGGGTTGCTGCCAGGGAGTCGAGCAGCCGGGGACACCACGAGCGATCCGCATTGGAGCCGTGGAGCAGCAAGAGCGGCGGCCCGGCGCCCACGTCGGTCACCGCCAGGTGTCCACCCGCGACCGGGACGTGGATGGTGCGCTCCCCATGCATCGAGCTGTCTCCTGCCTCCTTGCGGCTGTGCCCCCAGGGGGGGATGCTATCATGGCCGCGCCGGGGGTGGTCACGGCGGTGAGGCGGAGGGTCTGGGAGGATCATGGTCGGTGGATCGGCTGCCGGTTTGCGCGACCGCTACGAGGTGATCGTCGTCGGGGCGGGGCCGGCGGGGGGGGCGGCGGCGCTGCGGCTGGCGCGGGCGGGCGTGGACGTGGCGCTGCTCGACCGCGCGGCGTTCCCGCGCGACAAGTCCTGCGGCGATCTGCTCGGCACCTGGGCAACCCACCTCCTCGGCCGGCTGCGGGTCGATCCGGCCCGCTTCGCCGCCTACCCGCCGCTCGACGGGGCGATCCTCTACACGCCGGGCGGATGCGTGGTCGGGGCCGGCGTGGGGCGCGCGGCGGACGCGCCACCCTTCACCGCGCTCGACGCGCGGGTGGTGCCGCGCCTGCACTTCGACGCCGCGCTGGTGGCGGAAGCGCGCGCCGCCGGGGCGACCGTCGCGACCGTCCGCGCGACCGGCCTGCTGCGCGACGCGGGCGGCGCGGTCGCCGGCATCCGCGGCCAGGGGCCGGGGGGCGAGGTCGCGATCCGCGCGCCGCTGACGATCGGGGCCGACGGCTGGACCTCGGTCGTGGCGCGCGGGATCGGGGTCGCGCGCGCCGCGTCGGATTGGACCGGGCTGGCGACGCGCGCCTACGTGGAGGGCGCGCGCGGGCTGGACGGTCGGATGCACTTCTTCGTCGGCGGGCCGGGGCGGGGCTACGGCTGGATCTTCCCGCTGCCGGGGGGCGGCGCGAACGTCGGCCTCGGCCTGGTCGCGGACGAACCCGGCGCCAATCGGCTCGGCGACCTCTTCGACCGCTTCCTCCACGACCCGGCATCGCCCGCCCGCCCGTTCCTCGCCGGGGCGCGGGTCGCCGGACCGGCGCGTGCGTGGCCGCTGGCGTTCGGCTGGCGCGACACGCCGCTCAGCGCGCCCGGCGCGCTCCTGGCCGGCGACGCCGGGTCGCTGGTCAGCCCGCTCAGCGGCTCGGGCATCCACAACGCGCTCGCCAGCGGGATCAGCGCCGCCCGCACCGCCCGCCGCGCGCTGCGCCTGGGCGACTTCGGCGCCGATACCCTCCGCGAACACGACCGCCGCTGCCGCCGCGTCCTCGGCTGGCGGCTCGCGCTGGAGGCGTGGTTCCAGGCCCGCCTGCGCGACCCCCGCGCCTTCGACCGCTTCGGGCGGGCCGTCGCCGCGCTGCCGGGCGGCCCGCGCCTCCTCGCGCCGATCCTGCTCAACCTGGGGTGAGTGCTGAGTGCTGAGTGCTGAGCGGGAGGAGCCGTCTATTACATCGCGATGGAAGGTTACAATCCCGCTCAGCACTCAGCACTCATCACTGGTAGATGACGACCACCGGGGGCGGCTCGAGCTCGACGACCTGCTGCGGGGTCAGCACCGGATCGTCCTGGCGGTAGAACATCTTGATGCCGCCGTACTCGAGCGGCTCGTCGCGGACGAAGGCGCCGTAGTTGGCGATCTTGGCGGTCGGCCCGCCCCAGCCGTCCATCATGATCACCATCTGGACGTGCTCGATCGGCGTGATGTTCTCCTTGTCGGGGAGCATGTCGTGCCGGAATTGGTGGATCACCAGCACTTTGTCGGGGATGTTGTGCTGCACCACCAGGTCCGCCAGGACCCTGGCCGCGCCCATCACGTCGGCGGCGCTGACGCTGCCGTAATCCTCGCCGGGGATCTCGCCGGGCTTCATGTGGAACTCGGGGTCGATCGCCAGGTGGACGTAGGGGCGCTTGAGGAAGGGCAGGAGCGCCTGGACCTCGTTGGCGACGCTGTCATAGCCCATCTGGATGTCGAGCAGCAGCAGGCAGTCGTGCTTCTCGGCCAGCTTGGCGTAGGTCTCGATCTCCTCCGTGGGGGTGCGCAGCAGCCAGAGCCCGTCGGCGCCGGCCGAGCCCTGGGCGACCGAGGCGATCAGCTCGATGGTGCAGATCGCCGGCCGGCTCGGATCGGCGGCGGTGTAGGCGGCGGTCTGCTGCTTCAGCCGCGCCATCATCGGCTCGGGGTCGTACTCGCCGAGGATGCCCATCTTGTCGGAGTAGGGGTGGCCATAGTAAGTCACCAGGCGGTGCTTGTCGAGCAACCGGTTCCCGGAGGTGTTGGGCTTGGGGCGCTGCCCCGCCGTGGCGGGCGTCGCCGATCCCCTGGTGCCGGTGGCCCGCGCGGTCGCCGTGGCGGGCCGTGGCGTGCCGGACGGCGTCGCGGCGCCGGCGCGGGTGGGGGAGGAGGCGGGCGGAGGGGCGCTCTGCGCCGTGGTCGCCTGGGACGTGGCGGGCGAGGGCGCCGACTGGGTGGTGGCCGGCGCGCTGGTCGTCTGCGCGGCCGTCTGCGCGGTCGTCTGCGCCGTCTGGTTGACCACCGCCGCGGCCGGGGGCACGGTCGGCGCCGTCGTCGTTGTCGGCGTGGCGGGGCCGCTGCAGGCAACCAGCAGGGCTAGGAGGAGCAGGAGCGCGGTCGCCCGCCACCGGAACGTCGAGAGTGTCTGTTGCGCGCGCAAGATGCCGTCTTTCCTTTCCTACGTCGTTCGGTCGCGAATCGCGGGTCTACGGGGCTGCGGGTCACAGGTCGAAGGTCTGAAGGTCGAAGGTCTCCTGTTCGACGGGCTCCGCTTGTATCAAGAGCCAGGACCCGCCACCAAGGGGCCTTCGCCCTTCGCCCTTCGCCCTTCGACCCCGGTCACTGTCGCGCGAAGTAGGCGTCGATGGCGCGGGCGTAGCCCTCGGCCAGCCGGGCCAGGGTCGCGTCGTCGGCGATCAGGGCGCGCTCGAGCGGATCGGTCTCGAAGAGCGCCTCGGTCAGCACAATCGGCAGGCTGGCCATCCGGTTGCCCAGCGTCCGCCCGGCCGGCTCGTTGACGTTGCCGAGGGTCGCCAGGTGGCCGTAGGCCTTGCCGATCGCCGCGTCCTCCTCCACGCGGCTGTAGGGGGGCGTGTAGCCCCGGTCGCGCAGGGCCAGGGCGATCTCCCGCTGCACCAGTTCCGCCAGCAGCCGATTCTGGGGGCCGCCGAGGTCGCAGTAATAGGTCGTCGAGCCGCCGCCCGGCCCGCTCGGCGCGGCGTTGTAGTGGATCGAGATGGCGAGATCGGGCGCGAGTGCGAGGATCTTCGAGGCGTGGGCGTAGCCTTCGAGGTAGCCGGCGTCGTAGGGCGTCGTCGCGGCGTCCGGCGGGCGTAGCGAAGGGTCGTCCAGCAGGACCGTGTCGTCGTCCGCGCGCGTGAGATGGACCGTGTAGCCGCGCGCCTCGAGGAGCGGCCGGAGTGCCAGCGCCGTCCGCAGCGTGTCGCGGTACTCGACCCCGCCCGCGCCGCCGGTCGAGCGGTCGTGGCCGGCGTCGAGGACAATCGTCCTCCCCGCGCCCGGATCGTCCGGCGCCGCCACCGCCGGCAGCCCCGCGATGTCGGGGCGCGCCGCCAGCGCCTCGCGCCCGAGCAGGCCGAGCAGCACCTCGTGGTCGGTCCCGGCGTGCTCCGGGTGGTGCTCGAAGCGGGCGCGCTCGAAATACTGCACCGCATACTCGCGGCCGTCCGCCGCGTTGACCTCGCGCAGCTCCTCGGTCAGCGGGTATCCGAAGACCGGCAGGCCGCCCCCGGCGATCCAGAACCGTTGGAAGGTGTCGCGCAGGGTGTGGCCCGTCTCGGCGAAGAGCGCGCAATCGTCCGCGCAGGGGGCGGCGGGCGCGGCGCGCTCCGGGCGGTCGCCGAGCGCCGCCAGGCCGAGCAGCGCGAGCGAGACGCGGTACTGGGGCGGGTAGTCGGGGTGGAACTCGAAGCGGGCGCGCTCGAAGTACTGGGTCGTCAGCCCGCCGCCGGCCGGGTCGGCGACCGGCGGGCTGAGGGGCAGGCCGAAGCGCGGCAGCCCGCCGTTGCGCGCCCAGAACCGCGCGAACGCGCCCGCCGTGCCGAAGCCGGTCTCCGGGAAGAACCGCTCCTCCGGGGCCGCGGAGGGTGGGGATGGCACGAATTCCGCCCCCGCCAGGTCCGGGCCGCCGGCGAGGAGCAGGGCGCAGAGGAGCAGCAGCGCCAGCCGGAACCCCGGCCCGCGCGTCCTCCTCGCCCCGCCACCCACGACCACACCCCACCAACTACTCGCCTGTTCGCCCGGCACGCGAGGTATGGTACTCAATTGTGCCGCCCCGCGCCAGTTGCGGGGGCGTGGCCGGGTGCGGGGGGCAGGGCGGCTGAAGCCGCGGCTGGGTGGGCCCGCCGGCCACGGAGCACCCCGAAGGGCATAAACCCGGCCAAGCCGGGCCGGGACCGGGGCCAGGCAGCGGGTTCCCGCGGCATACCGAATCCGGCTGACCATCTATGGAACGGCGGCACGGCCCGCTCCCCGAGCCGGGGAGGGCTGGTCGGCCGCCACCTGCCGCGCCAGACGTGCCTGCTCCCCTCCCCTCGTAGGGGAGGGGCCGGGGAGAGGTCCGCCCGGCCACCCATGCGGGAAGTCGCCCCCGGCTACGAGGTCGTGCGCGAGGGGGCCAGGCCGCGGGCCTGCCAGAGCCCGGCCAGGCGCGTCCCGAAGCCGGCCAGGCCGCCGAGGCCGAGGACGGCGGCGCCGCCGAGGGCGTCGAGGACGAAGTGGTTGGCGGTGCCGATGATCGCGATCAGCATCAGCAGCGGCAGCAGGACGCCGAGCGCCTGCGCCAGGGGACCGCGCCCCAGCCAGCAGAGCCCCAGCCCGACCAGCAGCGACCAGCCGAAGTGCAGGCTCGGCATCGCCGCGTAGGGGTTGTAGAAGAGCTGGACCGAGTGCAGCTCGTAGGAGACGTTGCTGTACGAGGCCAGCGTGTCGGTGAAGCCGTAGCCGGGCAGCAACCGCGGCGGGGCGACCGGGAAGAAGCTGTAGACGAGCAGCGCGGCCACCGCCGAGGCGAGGAAGGTGTTGCGGATGGTAGGGTATGCGGCCTGCCGCCGGACGTACACCCAGATCGCGAAGGCAATCAGCACCGGCAGGTGCAGATAGGTGTAAATCCCATTCAGCACGCGCAGCGCGGCCGGCGTGGCGCTGACCCAGCCGTTGAACGCCGGTTCGTGGAAGAGGCCGAGCCGCCGCTCCAGTTCGACGATCTCGCGCGCGTTGGTGAGCGCCATCGCCTCCTGGCCGATCGCCAGCCCGCGCGTCCCGTAATAGAGCAGCATGATCGACAGGATCAGCCCGATTTCACCCAGGCCACGCCGGTACCGCCAGGTCACGCGGAATAGCCCGCGCGACCCATTCCCTCCATTCACGGTGTCCTCCACAAGCGTTCCTACAAAACCGCCCGGCGAGGGGTGCGCGCCAAAGGGCGCGGGGCGGACGCGATGGCGCCGGGCATCTTCGATACAAACAGGCTCGCTCGCCGCGTCGTCGGGAATCGGGTGGCTCGCTCCCCGCCTGGTCGGGCGCCTCCTTTCGCGCGCCCCGCCGGCGCGCCGTGCGCCGGGGCTACTCGTTGAACGCCCGCGCGCGACGCCGCGTCACGCGCCGCCGCCGTTCCGGGCGGCGGCAACGGCTTCACTGAAGCGGCGCGCGCGCGCCGTCAGCCCGTCCCAATCGCCGCGCGCGACCGCCTCGCGCCGCACCAGGTCGCCGCCGACCGCGACGCCGACCGCCCCCGCGGCGATGAAGTCGGCGGCGTTCTCCAGCGTCACCCCGCCGGTCGGGATCAGTTTGAGCTGCGGCAGCGGGGCCAGCACGTCCTTGATGTAGGCCGGCCCGCCGACGCTGGCCGGGAAAACCTTGACGAAGTCCGCGCCCGCCTCCCAGGCCGTCAACAATTCGGTCGGGGTCAGCGCGCCGCAGACGATCGGCGTCGCGTAGCGCCGGCAGAGCGCGATCGTCGCCGGTCGCAGGGTCGGGGTCACAACGAACTGCGCGCCGGCCAGGATCGCCGCGCGGGCCGTCTCGGCGTCGAGCACCGACCCGGCGCCGACGCAGACCGCCTCGCCCAGCGCGGCGCGCACCTCCTCGATCGCCCGCCCGGCCGCGCGGTTGGTGTAGGTGAACTCCAGCGTGGCGACGCCGCCCGCGTGCAGCGCGCGGGCCAGGGGCACGGCGTCGCCCAGGTCGTCGAGCCGGATGACGGCGGTGACCCGCCCCTCGATGCGCCCCGCGGCGTCCCGGACAGTGGTCGTGTTCGGCGCTGCCATCGTTCTCCCCCACCCACTCGCGGCCACTCTTCCGCCACGGACATTGTACCGGAGCGGGACCGGCGCCACAGCGGCCCGGTGGGGGAAAACCACGCGCAGGCCCGACGGCGTACTCTTGCCAACGGTGATCGCGCGCCCAAGACGTTGCCGGGCGCCGCCGCCGCCGGCTGACGCGATCGGGCTGGTCTGTCGCTCGGTCATGCCGCCTCCTTTCTACAACCGAGTATGGCCGTTGGCTGTGGCAAAAAGATGGCGGAACGGTGGCGGGTAGGTGGTCGGCTAGTCGCGGGCTGTCGGCAAGGCGCCGGTTCGCAGGTGGGAAGGCAGATAAGCGGGTAGGCGGATAGTAGTGGCCGTAAAGCCGACCGTGGAAACGCGCCGTCCTCTATTCGCCCACCCGCCTTCCCGCCTCCGAACGCTCTCGTGGCAAGAGGCGGGACTTGGAGTATGATTCCCTACGTGCCGATCGCGATGACGATGGCGACGGCGCCGCGCCGGGGCGGGGGGCGCCGTCACGCCCCCCGGGACGCCCTCGGCGGCGGGGCCGACCGTTGCGAGGCGGGAAGGGGCAGCATGCGACACCGTCGGGCCGTGGGGCTCGCCTGGGTTGTGATCCTCCTGTTTGCCCAGGGGTGCTTCGGGGCGTCCCCGCCGCCACCCTCGACCGCCGGTGAATTGCCCGCCGGCACGGCCATCCGCAACGCGCCGACTCTCACCCCGACCGGGATGGTGAGGGCCGGCGCGAGCGCGCCGGGGGCGTCGCCGGTTGCCTCGCCGGCCGCGACCGAGCCGCGGCTGGGTCTCGATCCGCCAGCGGCCGCCCCCCGGTCCGGGTCGCCGCGGGCCTCCGCCCAACCCGCCAGCCCGACCGCGCGCGGCCAGGAGGCGACGATCGGCCAGGTCCAGGGGGATGGGGCATTCTCCCCGCTCCTCGACCGGGCGGTGCGTGTCGAGGGGGTAGTCACGGCCGATTTTCAGGCCGTGGCCGCGCCCGCGCGCGGCTTCTTCGTGCAGGAACCGTCCGACGCCGGCAATGGGGCGCGCGCCACGCCGGGCCGTGCCGGCGCCAACCGCTCGACCGGCATCTTCGTCTTCCAGGGGGAGCGCGCCGCGCCGGAGGTGCGGGTCGGCGACCTGGTGAGCGTTGTCGGCGCGGTGCGGGAGCACAACGGGCGGACGGAGATCGACATCAGCCTGCCGGTCGGCGCGTTGTCGGTGCGCTCGTCGGGCAATCCCCTGCCGCGCCCGATCGAGTTGCGGCCGCAGCCGGACGAGGCGCAGTCCCGGCGCTACTACGAGGGCCTGGAGGGGATGCTGGTCAGCCTGCCCCAGAGCATCGCCGTCGGCCCGACGGCGGCCTCCGGCGAGTTCAGCGTCGTCCGCGCGGACAGCGGGCTCACGCGGGTCTTCGCGGGCGACCCGCGCGGCGCGGGCGCGCGGGTCGCCGTGGACGACGAGGCCGGGCGCGAGGCGCGCTACGAGGTGACCGTCGGCGACCGGATCGACGGGATCGTCGGCCCGCTCGACTACACGGCCGGGGGGTACCGGATCCAGCAGCTCCCGGAGGTCCGGCTGCTGGTGCGGCCCGCCGATCACCCGCTGCCGCTCGTCATGCCGGCGGGGCCGGGCGAGTTCACCGTCGCCTCGTTCAACCTGGAGGACTTCTTCGCCCCGGCCGATGGGCCGGACAGGGCCGCTCCCTGCGACCGCGTCGCGGGCGGCGAGCCCTGCCGGGGGCGTCTGACGGCGTCGGACTACACGTTGAAGCTGGGCAAGGCGGCCCTGGCGCTCCGTGACGCGCTCGGCGCCCCGACCCTCGTCGCGGTGCAGGAGGTGGAGAGCCTGGCGGTGCTGAACGCGCTCGTCGCGCGGCCCGAGCTGGCCCCCTTCGACTACGGCGCGGTGCTGCTCGAAGGGCCGGACCCGCGCGGCGGCAACGTCGGCCTGCTCTACCGCCGCGACCGGGTGACGATCGAGCGCGCCACGCAGCGCAACGCCTGCACGACCGGGGCGTACGGCTTCGCCGACGCCGATGCGCGCTGCGCCAGCCGGGGCGACGGCCGGCTCGACGGCCACCTCCTGGCCGCGCGCCCGCCGCTGGTGGTCAGCCTGACGGTGCGCGACGCCGCCGGCGCGGTCGAGTGGCCGCTGACGCTGATCGTCGGCCACTTCACGGCGCGGGGCGGCGAGCCGGAGGCCGGGGCGTCCGCCGCACGGCGTGCCGAGGAGGCGCGACTGGTGGCGGGCCTCGTCAACGAGATCGTCGCGGCGGACCCGAACGCCGCCGCGCTCGTCCTCGGCGACCTCAACGACACCCTCGCCTCCGAGCCGCTGCGCGTCCTGACGACCGTCGCGCCGCTCCGCCCGCTGACGCTCGATGTGCCGGAGCCGGGGCGCTACTCCGTCATCCTCGACGGCCAGTCGCAGGCGCTCGACCACATCCTGGTCACGGCGAACCTGCGCGGCGCGCTGGCCGGGGCGACCTTCGCGCACCTCAACGCCGACTACCCCGCCGGCCGCGCCCGCGACCCCTCCTTCTTCCGCGTCTCCGACCGCGACCCGGCGGTGGCGCGGTTCCGGCTGGCGCCGTGAGGGCGCGGGCCGCGGGGCATCGGGCGTAGTGTCGGCTCGGGGTGGCTCCGCAATTTCGTAGGGGCGGGTTTCAAACCGCATTCGCATTTTCGGCGGTGGAACGCCGAAAACCGGGCGGGCCTTGGGAGCCCCGTGTCAACCCGCCCGGCGGCACCAATATCCTAAAGAGTCGCAGAGATCCTAAAGAGTCGCAGAGAGGCGATCGCGCCTTTCGCGTGCTGCGAGAGGTGACAGAGGCGGCGGCCCCGAGTGGACCGCCGCCGGCGTGTGGTGGTGTAGCGAGGAACGGCGAGGGGTTACTGGGTGCTGGCGGGGGTGGCGCTCGGCGCGCGGCGCGGCCCGCGGCCCGCCCCGTCGCCGGGCGTCCCGGACTTGTGCCCGCCGAACTGCCCGATCTGCGCCGTGTAGAGCTGGTCGAAGTGCTGCGAGAACTGGGCCACGATCTGGTTGACCTGATCGGCGTCCAGGCCCCGATCGGTCAGGCTCTGCCGGAGCCCCTGCTCGATCGCCGCCTTGAGGGCCGCCTTGTCGGTCGCGTTGTCCTTGCCGTACTTCGCGGCGACGCCCTGCAGCGAACCCTGCTGCTGGAGATCCTGCCGGAACTGGTCGGGGTGATGCCGAAGAAGGTCGCGGCGGTGTCGAAGGAGTCGCCGAACAGGCCCATCCGGCCGGCGATCCGCGCGCCAGGCTCGCCGTGGCCGCGCCGCCGGAGGCGCCGATGCCGTGCCGGATGCAGGGAAGCCGTCGCCGCTATTGACGCGGTCGCGCGCGCGCTGCGCCTGCTCGGCCGTCAGCCGGCCGTTGGCCTGGGCCTCGTCGATCTGCTGCAACAGGGTCTGCTTGTAGGCCGCCTGGAGCTGATCCTCGCTGACGCCGAGATTGGCGGCCAGCTTCGCGCCGAAGCCGTCGACGCAGCCGGCCTGCGCGCCGGCCCGCGCGTCCCGCGTGCCCGGTGTGCCGCTTGTGCCGGGGGTCGCGCTCGCGCCGGTCGCCTCGCGCGCCGCGGCGGCGACGAGCGGCCCGCCGGCGGTCACCGCCACCACCGCGATCAGCAGGGTGAGCAGCGCCGCGCCGGCGGCGGCGAGCAGTCTTGTCTTAATAGTCATCGCATTGCCTCTCCTGTGTCTGGTTATCCGTGCGTTCTTGTCGGAGCGGCCGGGGTGTCCGACCCCGACTCGCGCATCGCCGTCCGATGGTGGGCGGTCTACCGTTCCCGATGGCGCCAGGTGCCGGGGTTTTCGCCGCCCCCGAGCGTTCACCCCCTTTCCTACTCTTGAGTCTACGCCTCGCGCATGAAGGGAGTATAAAGAGGGCGCGCGATCCTCGATCGTTGAGCGCGTGACCGTATTCGCCGGGGAGGGTGCGATGGCTGACCGGGACGGGCTGGCGCTCCTGGATACCGATCCCGCCGCGTTCGCGCGCCGCCTGCTGGCGTCGCGCGGGCTGCCGGCCCGGCCGCTCGCCCCGGCTGATGGCTGGTCGAACCAGGTCTGGCTCGCCCCCGCCCACGTCGTGCGCCTCGGGTCCGGCCGGTTCCGCGACGCCTACGTCCACGAGGCCGCCGTCCTCCGGCTGCTGCCGCCCGCGATTCCCCACGCCCGCGTCCTCGCGCACGGGCGCGTCGGGCGGCGCGAGTGGATGATCATGGAGCGGGTCGCGGGACGGCCGCTGGCGGCGGTGTGGTCCGGGCTGGGCGAGCGACAGCGGCGGTCGGCCGCGGCGCAACTGGGCGCGGCCCTGCGCGCGCTCCACGCCGTCTCGCTCCCCGCCGGCTTCGCCAACCGGCTGGCTCGATGACGCGCTGGCGCCCGGCGGCCCCGCGCGGACGCCTACCACGCGCCGCCCGCCCACTACCGCACGCTGATCGCGGCCGCCCACCGGGTGCCCGGCGCCGACCGGGCGCTCCTCGACGAGGTGGGCGCGTTCATCGCCGAGCGGCTGGACGCCTTCGCCGGCGATTCGGCGGCGCTCGTCCACGTCGATGCCCACTTCGCCAACCTGCTGTGGGACGGCGACCGCCTCACCGCCCTGCTCGATTTCGAGGGCGCCCGACCGGCCGCCCCCGACCTGGAACTGGACACCCTGCTGCGCTTCGCCCGCGAGCCCGAACTCTACCGGGGGCGCGACGGCGGGGCGGGACCGGCGCGGCGCGATCTGGCCGCCTTCCCCGGCTGGCTCACCGCCGCCTACCCCGAACTCTTCGCCCACCCCCGCCTGCCGGCGCGGCTCGCGGTCTACGAGGCGCTCTGGCAACTGGTCCAGGCCCTGCACTTCCCGCCCGGCGCCGACCCGCGCGATCCGTGGGGCCACCTGAAGGCGCTACTCGATGCGGGCGAACGCTGGGCGGCGTGGGGGTGACCTCCCCCGGCCCCTCCCTGCGAGGGGAGGGGGACTCGGTCGGCAAGCGGGGAGCAGGGCTTGGTATCAGGGGTGGGCGCCGCCGACCGGCAGCGGCTCGCCGCGCCGCCGCGGTCGGTGGTCGGGCGGGGCGGGGGTGGGGGCGATCGGCAGGGTGAAGGCGAAGCGGCTGCCGCGCCCCGGCTCGCTGGTCACACCGATCGTGCCGCCGTGCGCCTCCACGAACTGCCGCGCGATCGTCAGGCCGAGGCCGCTGCCGCCGGTCGCGCGCGCGCGGGGCTGTCGGCGCGGTAGAACCGGTCGAAAACGTGGGGGAGGTCGGCGGGCGCGATACCGGCGCCGCTGTCCGCCACCGCGATCTCGACGAACCGCTCGTCCAGCCGCCGCGCGCCGACCGCGATCCGGCCGCCGGGCGAGGTGTGGGCGAGCGCGTTGTTCAGCAGGTTCTGGAGGACCTGCCCGATGCGCCGCGCGTCGATCGCGACCGGCGGGGCCTCGGACGACGCGTCCGCGACCAGGATGATCTCCCGCTCGACCGCGCGGGCGCGGACGGCCGCGGTCGCCCGTTCGAGGATCTCGGCGGGGGCGACCGGCTGGCGGTCCAGGCGCAGGGCGCCCGCCTCCGCCTGGGCCAGATCCTGCAGGTCGTCGATCAGCCGGTTGAGCTGGCCCGACTCTTCGCGCAGGATGCGCAGCGTGCCCTCGTCGGCCGCCAGCAGGCCGTCCTCGATCGCTTCGAGATAACCGCGGATGTTCGCCAGGGGCGTGCGCAGCTCGTGTGCCACGTCGGCGACGAGCTGCTGGCGCAGGCGCTGCGCGGTGGCGAGGTTCGCGGCCATCTGGTTGAAGCCGCGCGCCAGCTCGACCGCCTCGGCCCCCCTCCTCCGGGATGCGCTGGCCGAGGTCGCCCCGGCCCATCCGGTGGACGGCGGCGGTGACCAATTCCAAGGGCCGCCCGATCCGCCGCGCCATCACCAGGCTGAGCAGCAGCGCCGCCAGCAGGCCGATCCCCACCCCGAAGATGAGCACGCGCCGCAGCCGCGCCAGGAACGCCTCGCTGCGCGCCGCCGCGACGGTGTTCGCGTTCGACACGTAGAGCGTGCCGTAGGTGTTGTTGCCCTCCGCCGGGACCGGGACGGCGAGAGCCGTTGGTCACCTGGGCCCGCCGGGCCCGACCGCCCCGCCCGTGCCGTTGGGCGATTGCTCCACCAATTGCGGGTTCGTCCGGACGAGCGCGCGCGCGGCGTCGTCATCGATCGGCGCCGCGCGCCAGGCGTTGCCGCCGGTGAAGCGCTGGCCGTAGAGGTCGCCATCGGACGCCAGGACGACGGTATCGGTGGTGTCGGTGACGATCAGTTCGCGGTCGTTCAATTGGCGGATGAACGGGAGGATAATTGCGCGCTTGCGGTTTGCCAGTTGCCACCGGCGCGCAAGTAGACGGCGGCGAGGATGCCGGCGTATTGCCGCTGCTCCGCCAGCGCGTTGCGGTCCTCGTACCGCCGGAACTCCGTCCGCGACGCCTGCCAGGTGTAGACCGCCGGGGCGATCGCGCCGACCAGCAGCACGGCGGCGAAGGCGGCGAGCAGCCGGACCCACAGGCCGGCGAACTGCCCGCCCGGTTGGGATCATGCTGCGCCGCGGAGGCGTCCTTCACCCGTCCCTCTGTCCTCGGTCCTCGGCGGGGGCGCTACCCCATCTCGAACTTGTAGCCGACGCCGTAGACCGTCTTGATCGCCGGCGTGCCGCCGGCCGGCAGCGCGAGCTTGCGGCGCAGGTTCATCATGTGGACGTCGATGTTGCGCTCGAAGCCGTCGAAGGCGTCGTCGAAGGCGCGGTCGATCAGTTGCTGGCGCGTGAAGACCTGCCCCGGCGCGCGGGCGAAGGCCAGCAGCAGGCGGAACTCGGTCGGCGTCAGGTCGACGTCGCGCTCGCCCACGCGGACCTCGCGGCGCGGCAGGTCGATCTGCAGCGGGCCGAAGTCGAACCGGGCCGGCCCGGCCGGCTCGTCGCGCCCCTGGACGCGGCGCAGGACGGCGCGGACGCGCGAGACCAGTTCGCGCGGGCTGAAGGGTTTCACCACGTAATCGTCGGCCCCCAGGTCGAGGCCGCGCAGGCGGTCCTCCTCGGTCGAGCGCGCGGTCAGCATGATCACCGGCAGGCGCTGCTCGCGCTGCAGCGTCTTGCAGACGACCAGGCCGTTCGCGCCGGGGAGCATCAGGTCGAGGATCGCCAGGGTCGGGCCCTCCGCCCGGGCCAACTCGATCGCGCTGACCCCGTCGAACGCCTGGAGCAGGTAGAGCGCGACGAGATATCTTGCGGTCGTCGTCGACCACCAGGATCGTTGCAGCCTCGCCCCCCGCCGTCCGCGTAGAGCGACGACGAGATCGACGATCTTGCGGTCGTCGTCGACCACCGTCCCGGCGACTCGTCTCGCCGGCGCGCCTCCATCCTCGCTGATTGTCGACAGTGCGGCGAAGATCGTCGACCCGCACCGACGCCTCATCGCCGTGAAACAGGGCCGGCGTCGGTTGCACCGCGAGCGCACCCGGTCTCCCTCCCCCTCGGCCGCGCCGGACGTCTGCCGGTCGAGTCCGAGGAGGTTGACCGCGCTGGCACCATGCAATTATGCACGATGATACCAGCGCATTGTGGGGTCATCAATCTGTTGACGATCGCCGCAGTAGGCTCACGCACGTGGCGGAAACGGGAGGACAGGGCCGGCTGGGATTATGAAGATTATCGCGCGTGGCCGAGGCGGATTATGAAGATTATCTCAGTGTATCGCGCGGAGGGCCCCCAGGAGGAGGACAGGGCGATGGCCCGCATTGGGCTACGTGTTCATCTGGGTGGGGTCATCGGGGCCGTCGAGACGAGCGGACCTTCGGGATTACGCGGCGGACGATTCGCGAGAACGGTCCGCTGGGACTGTACGCTCTGGAGACCGGGCCGAGCTCGTCGCCTCGCCGACACCAGGGAAGCGCGGGTCGACGGTTTTCGCCTCCCGCCCAGCGCCGGGCGCGTTCCAGGTCAGTTCGTGACGGGGGCGGGGGTATCGCGGCGCCCTACGCCCCGCGAGCCGGCAGACGATCGCGCGTCCGCCGCCGCGCGGCGGCCACGCCGATCGGCGTCGGTGCGACGCCGCGCGGCGGCCGGGTGCGACCGCGGCGGCCGGGTCCGGAGCGGTTGTCGCGACCGGGGTCGCCGGGGCGCTCGCGCCGCGGGCCGCCATCGCGCGGCGGTGCGGGGCGCGGGCCACCCCGCCCCCACCGCCGCCCCGCCGCCGGGACCGAAGCCGCGGTCGAGCAGGGCGTCCTTCATCGCCTCCGAGAAGGCCAGGTAGGCGTTGCCGTCGAACCGCGCGTCGAGGTCGGCGCGGACGCGGTCGATCAGGCCGAACTGGTCGGCCAGGTTGAAGAGGGCCAGCATCTCCCCCAGCGGCAGGACGCGCTGCACCGTGCCGCGCGCCGCGCGCTCGTGCGCGCCGAACGCCCGCGCGATCTCGTCGACGATGTAGCGCGCGATGTCCTCGTCGACGAAGTCGTCGTCGTCGCCTCCGCCCGCGCCGGCGTCCTCGATGTCGTCGTCAGCGTCGGGGTCGAACTCGCTGTCGTGCCTGTTCACGCGGCGCCTTTCCGTAGTGGGGGCGAGGCCGAACGACCGTCGCCAGTTCAGCAGGGGACCAGGATGCCGGGGAGCACCGGGGCGAAGAGCGCCATCGCCGCCATCACTCCCCACAGCATGCGCCAGCGCCGGACCACGCCCCGGCGGGCCTCCTCCAGCACCGGCTCCTTCTGCCGCTCCCAGACGATCGCGCGCAGGCGGCGGTTGATGCGAAAGCCGCGCGTGGTGTTCATGTACTGCCGCGCGCCGCCGAGCGCCTCGTGGTCGTCGGGCAGGAGGCTGGCCGCGCCGTAGTTGTCCATGTAGAGGCGCAGGTAGTGGCGGTGGGCGCGGCTCGACCACGCCGACACCGCGAGCAGGCCGACGATCCAGGGCAACGTCCCGAACCAGAAGCGGTCCCCGCCTCCCCCGGGCACGTCCCGATCCCCAGCAACAGCAACAGCATCGCTACCGCCTATCCCCCGCTCGCCGCCCGCCAGATGCCCGAGCCGTCAGGACCCTCACCCATCGGCCCCGTTCCCGCGCCCCTCGTCGCTCGTCGTTCCACGCGCCCCACGCCCTCGCGCAGCACCCCCGCCGCGGTGATCTCGCCGACGAACACCGTGTGGTCGCCCGCCGACAGCTCGCCGGTGACGCGGCATTCGAGGAAGCCGAGCGCGTCGTCGAGGATCGGGCAGCCATTTTCTCCGGCGTGGTGCGCGACGCCGTCGAGCTTGCGCGGGTCGCGCGCGAACGAGCGACCGAGCCGCCCGGCCAGGTCGCGCTGTCCGGCGCCGAAGATGTTGACCGTGAAGACGCCGCCGGCCCGGATCAGCGCGATCGAGCGCCCGTCGTTCTCGACCGCCACCATCACCGCGGGCGGTTCGAAGGCCGCCTGCGCGAGCCAGTTGGCGGTGAAGGCGTTGCGCTCGCCGCCGTGCGCCACGGTGACGGCGTATAAGCCGTACGGGATGAGGCGGAGGACCGTCTTCTTCGCGGCGGTGTCCATCGCTGTGCCGGCTCTCCGCTACGACCTGTCGGGACACGGGATCGCCCGTTGCGGCCGCGCGCCGGCGACGAACCCGATACCGGCGGCATGAAGGGATTGTAGCCGTGCGCCGAGCCGGGCGCAAAGCGCGGGGCGCCAGGGGGCGGATGGCACGCTGGACAAGAAAGTGCCAAGCGTTGAACCTGACGCTGCCCTGGGGGCGCGCGGCGCGCTTGGCCCTGCCAGTATCGCACGGCGCGTGCCATCGCCGGGACGCGCCCCTCCACATCCCCTTCGGAGGGCTCACGGGGTAGGGAAGGTTGGTCACGCTGGCGACTGAAGTCGCGCCCGCCCTGCCTGGAGGGCGTGCGCTGCAGGTCACCCATTTCCTTGCCGGGGACCGGGATCGGGCTTGGCCCTGGGTTCCCCCGACGGGTGACAGGCATCTTGCTTGAGTGGGTCCTAGCCCGGCTTGGCCGGGCTTCGTGGCCCGCGGGCCGATAGGCGCGACTTCAGTCGCCAGCGCGCCTCGACCCACCCCTGTGAGCGTGAGAGGGGAGACGCACCGCGCGGAACGCCGCACTGCGGCCCGCGCAAGCCGCGTTGTTCCCCCCATCGGGCTACGGTATACTATCCCTACCAGCGCTGTTTGTCGCGTGCTGCCGGGGAAAATGCCGGGCAGACGGGCCGAGCAAGACGGCGCGGACGCCGATTCGAGGAGTGCAGCCGGTGGCGGAGACCAGCCTGCGAGAGGCCGCGGAGATCGGGGAGTTCGAGTCGCCGGTGGACCGATCGTCGGCGGGCGGCCCGGTCGCGGCGCCCTGGCGGCAACGCCGCGGGCTGGCGCTGCTGGTGCTGGCCGGCGTCGTCGCGCTGCTCGGCCTCCTCTTCTACGGGCTGCGGGCCGGGCCGAACGTCGCGAAGGGCGCGCTGGTGCCGCTCGACCGGCCCGCCCCCGACTTCACCGTGACGACGCTGGAGGGCCAGCAGTTGCGGCTGAGCGATCTGCGCGGCAAGGTGGTCGTGCTCAACTTCTGGGGCTCCTGGTGCGTGCCGTGCCGCGACGAGGCGGGCGAGTTGAACGCGGCCTACCGCCGCTTCCAGGGGCGGGATGTCGCCTTCGTCGGGATCGCCTGGAACGACACCGACGCCGAGGTGCGCAAGTTCGTCGAGCAGTACAAGGTGCCATACCCGGTCGCCCGCGACGCCAACGCGACGATCGCCGTCGGTGGTTACGGCGTCACCGGCGTGCCGGAGACCTTCTTCATCGACCGGGACGGGCGATTGACCCAGAAGTGGCTCGGGCCGATCACGGCGAGCAGCCTCAACGCGATCCTCGAGCCGCTGGCGGCGCGGCCGTGATGGCGGCGGTCGGCTCCTCCGCCGCCGCGGGTTGAGGCGGTGCGCCGGTGGACCTCGGCGAGGCGCTGATCGTGCTGATGCGCTGGGCGCACGCGCTGGCCGCGATCGTCTGGCTCGGCGGCGGCGCCTACGCGACGCTGATCCTCGGGCCGCGGCTGCGCGAGGCGGCGGATGAAGGCGAGGCCGGGGCAGTGGTCGCGCGGGTGGGCGCGGCGGCGGGGCGCGAGTTCGGGCGCTGGGTCAACGCCGCGATCGTCGTCTTCATCGTCTCCGGGGTGCTGCTGACCTTCGACCGGCTGGCGGGGCGCGGCGCGACGGCCGAGTACGGGATCGTGCTGGTGCTCAAGATCGGGCTGGCGCTCTGGATGTTCGGCATCGCGCAGGGGCTCGGGCGCCGGCGGAAGCGCCGCCCGGCCGCCGGCCGGGCCGCCGCGGTTCGCCAGTTCCTCGGGTCGCCGCGGCTGCTCCTCTGGCTGGGGGCGATCACGGTCCTGCTGGCGGCGATCCTCAAGGCGATCTACGAGGCGACGCTGGGCGGCTGATCGGCCGGGCGATGTCGGGTACACTTACAGTACGCACCGCTGCGCCGCCCCCCGAACCGCCGACGCTGGCGGCGCGCAGGATTGGACGACAGCAGGCCGCGCGGCCGGACGGGCGCGCGTGCAAGAGCGACGGGGTGAGGGCATGGCGCAGCGCGCGATCGGGCAGGCGTTCCCGCAGGCCGCCATCGGCGAGGGGCTGGCGGCGCGGCGGAGGGGCAAGCGGCGCCAACTGGCGATCGTCGCATTGGTAATCCTCGGCGCGGTCGGCTTCCTGGTCTACAGTGGCCTGCGCACCAACGTCTACTACCAGACGGTCGGCGAGTTGCGGGCGGGCGGGTCCGCCGTGGTGGGCAAGCAGGTGCGCGTCGCCGGGGTCGTCACCGAGGACGCGATCGCGCGCGAGGGCTCCGGATCGATCATCCACTTCACGATGGCCGACGGCGGCGGCGCGCTCCCCGTGACCTACAAGGGCGCGGTGCCGGACATCTTCCAACCGGGCATCGAGGTCGTCGTCGAGGGCAAGTACGGCGCGGACGGCCGGTTCACCGCCGACACCCTGCTGGCGAAGTGCCCGTCGAAGTTCGAGGAAGCGGCGAAATAGTCGTCAGTCGTCAGTCGTCAGTCGTCAGCAATCAGGGGTCGAACGAGAGCCGATCGGTTTGTCCCGTCCCTACTGACGACTGACGACTGATGACTACCCGACTGGAGCGAAGCGTGGCGGACCTGGGACAGATCATCCTCCTGGCGGCGTTCCTGATCGCCCTCTTCGGGGCGGGGGCGGCGATCGTGGGGGGGCGGCGCGGCGGGGCGGCGGAGTTCGTCGTCAGCGCGCGGCACAGCGTCTTCGCGCTGGCGTCGCTGCTGCTGCTGGCGTCGGCGCTGCTGGTGACCGCGTTCCTGCGGCACGACTTCAGCATCGAGTACGTCTACAACCACTCCAACCGCGACATGTCGAAGGCGCTGGTCGGCGCGGCCTTCTACGGCGGGATGGAGGGGTCGCTCCTCTACTGGGCGACCGTGCTCGGCCTCCTCGGGATGGCGGCGACGATCGCCTTGTGGCGGGCGCGCAGCGCGATCGCCCAGACGCTGCTGCCCCACTTCATCGCCGTGCTGCTCGGGGTCGAGGCGTTCTTCACCCTGCTGCTGACCTTCGTCGCGCGGCCCTTCGCCCCGCTCGCCGGCCCGGTCCCGTTCGACGGGCGCGGCATCAACCCGCTCCTGCGCGACTGGGGGATGCTGATCCACCCGCCGATGCTGCTGGCCGGCTACGTGAGCTGGACGATCCCCTTCTGCCTGGCGGTCGCCGCGCTCCTGAGCGGGCGGGTGGACAACGCCTGGCTGCCGCTGGTGCGCCGGTGGACGATCTGGGCCTGGGCGGTCCTCGGGTTCGGCAACCTGCTCGGCGCCTGGTGGGCCTACCACGTCCTGGGGTGGGGGGGCTACTGGGGCTGGGACCCGGTCGAGAACGTCGCGATCATGCCCTGGCTGACCGGCACGGCCTTCCTCCATTCGATCCAGATCCAGGAGCGGCGCGGCACGCTGAAGGTCTGGAACATGGCGCTGGTGATCCTGACCTTCTGCCTCTCGATCTTCGGCACCTTCATCGTCCGCAGCGGGGTGTTGCAGTCGGTCCACTCCTTCGCGGAGTCGGCGATCGGGCCGTACTACCTCGCCTTCCTGACGATCGTCACCGTCGGCTCGGTCGCGCTCCTCTTCCTGCGGATGCCGGCCTTGCGCGCCGACCGCGACCTCGACTCGCTCCTCTCGCGCGAGGCGGCATTCCTGCTGAACAACCTGCTCTTCCTGGCCGTGACCTTCGCCATCTTCTGGGGGACGATCTACCCGCTGATCGCCGAGGCGACGCAGGGGTTGCGGGTCAGCGTCGGCCCGCCTTACTTCCAGCGCGTCAACGGTCCGCTGCTGCTGGCGGTCGTCGCGCTGATGGGGATCGGCCCGCTGCTCCCCTGGCGGCGTGCGTCGCGGCGGCAACTCCGCCGGGCCTTCCTCCCGCCGCTCGCCGCCGCCGCGGCGCTGACCGCGGCGCTGGCGGTCGCCGGCCTGCGCCAGCCGCCGGCGGTCGTCGGCGTCTTCACCTGCCTCTTCGTCGCGGCGACGATCGTCGCGGAGTTCTACCAGGGCGCGCGGGCGCGCCGGCACGGCGCCGGCGAGGGCTACGGGGCGGCGCTCTGGGGCTTGCTGCGGCGCAACGGCCGGCGCTACGGCGGCTACGTGATCCACCTCGGCATCGTCGCGATCGCGCTCGGGGTGATCGGCTCGCAGGTCTACCAGACCGAGCGGAGCGTCACCCTGGCCCCCGGCCAGACGGCGCAAGTCGGGCGCTACACCGTCCAGTTCGACGGCCACCGCACCTACACCGACGCCGACCGCCGCGTCGAGGAGGGGGTGCTGACGATCCGCGACGGCGAGCGCGTCCTGGGCCAGATGCTGCCCTCCCGCTCGTTCTACCGCGGCTTCGAGGATCAGGGGACGACCAGCGTCGCGATCCGCACCACGCCCCTGGAGGATCTGTATATCGTCCTGACCGGGTGGGACGCCGACGGCGCCTCCTTCCTGCTGGCGGTCAACCCGCTGGTCGTCTGGCTCTGGATCGGCGGCGTGGTCGTCCTCTTCGGCACGGTCTTCGCGATGTGGCCGCGCCCGGTCCCGCGCCCGGCGACGGTGCGCGAGCGCGAGCCGGCGCGCGGCGAGGCGGTGGCCTATGGCGACTAGGGTTCCGACCCCCGGGCCGCCCCCCCCCGCCCCCCAACCTTGGGGGAGCTACTCGGTCCGACGTGGGAGGCTCCCCCAAGGTTGGGGGGCTGGGGGGCGGGGGCCCTCCTCCTCGCGCTCCTGCTGGCCCTCTGCTCCTTCGTGCTGCTGGCGCCTGCGTCCGCTCGTGCGGACGCGCTCGATGATCAGGTACGCGCGATCTCGAAGGAGTTGCGCTGCCCGGTCTGCGACGGCGAGACGGTCGCCGACTCCAACGCGACGGTCTCGGTGCAGATGCGCGGCGTCATCCGGCAGAAGTTGGAGGCGGGGGAGTCGCGCGAGCAGATCATCCAGCACTTCGTGGACCTCTACGGGATCAGTATCCTGGCGGAGCCGCCGGCGCGCGGGTTCACGCTGGGGGTGTGGGTCGCGCCGGTCGTGGCGCTGCTCGTCGGGCTGGTCGTCGTCGGGATCGTGCTGCGCGGCTGGCACCGCGGCGGCGAGCCGGCGCGCGTGCCGGTCGCAACGGGCGCCGCCCCCGCCCTGGCGACCGACGACGACGAGCGGCTGGAGCGCGAGCTGGCGCGCTTCCGAAGCGGGGGCGCGCGATGAGCCCGCCGGTCGTCGTCGGCACCCTCCTCGCGGTCGCCGCGCTCCTCTACGTCCTCGCGCCGCTCCTCTGGCCGCGCGCGTTCGGCGTCGCGGGCGCCGCCGCGCCGGTCGAGGCGGGGGGCGACGCGGGGGCGGTCGAACGGCTGCGCGACGATCTCTTCGCGCGGATCGTCGAACTGGACTTCGACCACGCGGTCGGCAAGGCCGACGAGGAAGAGTACCGCGCGGAGCGCGCCGACTTAAAGCGCCAGGCGCTGGCGACCCTGCGCCTGCTCGATGAGCGTGCCGCCCGCGCGACGGCGACCGCCGCCGAGGACGACGCGATCGAGCGCGAGGTTCGCGCCCTGCGCGAGCGCCGCGCGGGGGAGACGCCGGACGCGGCCCCGGCCGGCGCCGGCGAGGAGTTCGCGCTGGAGGATGAGGTGGAGCGGCAGGTGCGGGCGTTGCGGCGCGAGCGCCAGGCCCGCCCGGTCGCCGTGGTCCCGGCGGCGGGACTGGCGGATGGCCGCCGGCCGCGCGCCCGCTGATGCTATTGGGTATGCAGATGTTCAGGTTCCGCGACCGTCACCCCCGACGCCGCTCCCCGTTGCTGCCGTGCCTGGCGCTCCTGCTGACCCTGAGCGTGTGGGGCGCGCTGCCGCCGGCCGGGCGCGCGGCCGAGGGCGGCGCGATCGAGGGGCAGATCGTGCTCAAGAATGGGTCCGGCGGCGTCGCCGGCACCCGCGTCCTGCTCCAAATGGCGACGCCGACCTCGTCGCGGCCGGAGGAGCGCGCCGCGACCGTCGGCGAGGACGGCCGGTTCCGGTTCGAGGGGCTGCCGCTCGGCCCCGACTACGTCTACCTCCTGCGCGTCAACTACGAGGGGGGCAGCTACTTCCAGGAGGTCGCGTTCGAGGACGGCGCGACGAGCGTGCGCGCCGCGCCGATCGAGGTCTACCCGGCCACGCGCGAGGCCGGCGCGATCGCGATCCCCCGCCTGCGGATGATCGTCTCCCCCGCCGGGCCGGACACCTTGCAGGTGATCGAGAACGGCGCCTTCCGCAACGCCACCGACCGCGCCTACATCGGCCCGCCGAACGCGCCCGACGCGACCACCCTGCGCTTCGGCCTGCCGCGCGGCGCGGGCAACCTGCAACTGGCCCAGGGGCTGAACCGCAACACGCTGGTGGCGCTCGACGACGCCGAGTTGCACGGCTTCGCCACGCTGGAGGCGATCCCGCCGGGCGAGCGGCAGTTCGCCTACCTCTACCGCCTCCCGACGGCCGATGGGCGGGTCGTCCTCGACCGCGTTTTCCCCTACCAGACCGAATCGTTCCAGATCTACCTGCCCGCCGGGGCGCGGCTGGAAGGGGCGGGCGCGACCTTCCAGGACAGCGGCGAGACGACGCTGCAGAACGGGCAGCGCTTCCACCTCTACACCGCGCAGAACCTGGCCCCCGGCACGCGCGTGCAGGCCCGCATCGTCGACCTGCCGGCCGTCGACGAGGGGCGCAACCCGCTGATCGTGCCGCTGCTGATCTTCACGCTGGTCATCGGCCTGGGCCTGATCGCCGTCTACGGCCGGCAGCGCCGGGCGGCCCCGGCGGGCGGTCGCGCG